>NZ_JACMIA010000001.1:2400000-3600000 GCF_014252955.1 Stappia sp. 28M-7
AACCTGGTGCGCGCCAATGCCCCGGCGCTGGCGCTGCTGACGGGCATCGCGCCGCACCTGCTGGAGCCTCCGGTCAACGTGCTGAAAGTGAGCCTGCATCCCGAGGGCCTTGCCCCGCGCATCCGCAACTACCGCGAATGGCGGGCGCATCTGCTGGAGCGGCTGGGCCGGCAGGCCGATCTGTCGGGAGACGCGCAGATCGCAGCTCTGGTGGAGGAACTGGGCAGCTATCCCGTGCCGGCTTCGGCGAAAGCGCAGCCGGTGGCAGGACGAGACAGGCATGCAGGCATCGCCGTTCCGCTGGAACTTCTGGCCGGCGATATCGTCCTTTCGTTCCTCAGCACGACCACAGTGTTCGGAACCGCGCTCGACATCTTCCTGTCGGAACTGGTGATCGAGAGCTTTTTCCCCGCAGACGAGACGACCGCAGCGGCGATGGCAGAACTCAGCGCAGGCCTTGCCGAGAAGTCCCCGGCTGGGTGATCAGTCGTCGGAGCCGGAGCGCATCCGCTTGATCGCCCCGCGCTGCTTCTTGGCAGCGAGCCTACGCTCCTTGGAGGCCTTTGTCGGCCGCGTCGCCTTGCGCGGCTTCGGTCGCTCCAGCGCCTTCCTCACCAGCGCGGCAAGACGCTCCAGCGCGTCCAGCCGGTTGCGCTCCTGGGTGCGGAACCGGTCGGCCTGGATCAGGATCTCGCCCGCAAGCGTCAGCCGGCTGCCGGCAAGGCGGGCAAGCCGCTCCTTGACGTCCTCGGCAAGCGTCCGGTTGGCGGAAAGGTGAAAGCGGAGCTGAACCGCCGTCGCCACCTTGTTGACGTTCTGCCCGCCTGGTCCCGAAGCGCGCACGAAGCTCTCCGACAGGTCCGCAGCCGGGATGCTCACCCCCGGCGCCACCTCCAGATCCATGTCCGCCACTGACGCCATCGCCGTCCCGTTCCGTTTCCCTGTCGCTTTCCGAGGGCCGCTTGGAACGCCCCCGGTGCAATGCTATGTCGGTCGCCAGGACCTAAGATGAGGGGCAGCAGCGTGACACCGGACCGCGACATCCAGCGACTGATCGAGATCATGGCCGCCCTGCGCACGCCCGGGACCGGCTGCCCCTGGGATCTGGAGCAGGACTTCGCAACGATCGCCCCATATACGATCGAGGAAGCCTACGAGGTCGCCGATGCGATCCAGCGCGGCGACATGGTCGAGCTGCGCGAGGAACTGGGCGATCTGCTCCTGCAGGTGGTCTATCACGCCCGCCTTTCCCAGGAACAGGGGGCTTTCGCCTTTCCCGACGTGGTGGAGGCGATCACCACCAAGATGATCCGCCGGCATCCGCACGTCTTCGGCGACGACAATGCCCGCTCCGCCGGCATCGCCAAGGGCATGTGGGAGAAGATCAAGCAGCAGGAGAAGCTGGAGCGCGCCAGCGCCCGGGCCGCGGCTGGCCTTGGCGAAGAGCGCCGGCGGTTCCTCGACGACGTGCCGCCGATCTTCCCTGCCCTGACCGAAGCGGAAAAGCTGCAGCGGCGCGCAGCGCGCGTCGGCTTCGACTGGGGCAGCGCCGGGCCCGTGCTCGACAAGATCCGCGAGGAGACCGAGGAGCTCGCCAGCGAGATCGCGGCAGAGGACGGCAAGACACCCGACCGCGAGCGCATCGCCGGCGAGATCGGCGACCTGATCTTCGCCGTGGCCAACCTGGCGCGGCATCTGGACATCGACCCGGAGGAAGCGCTGAAGCGCACCAACCGCAAGTTCCGGCGGCGGTTCGCAGCCATCGAAGATGCGGCTGAAGGCGAAGGCCGTACGCTCGCCGACATGAGCCTCGACGAGATGGAAGCGGTCTGGCAGGCGGCGAAGTCGAACGACGCCTGAGCCCGCCGGAGCGGCGCTCAGTCCGCCGAGCCCTCGTCTATCTCGGTGAACACACCGCGATAGCGGGTGGTGAACTCGCCCTTGCGCCGCTCGCCGACACGCACGCGAAGGGAGATGCCCTCCTCGCCGTCCGTCCGCCGCAGCACGTCCGTGTTGCGATAGAGCCAGGCAAGCCCCTCGCCGTCCTCCGGCGCCAACCACAGCTCGTAGACGAGACTGTCCTCGGCCAGCCGCAATTCCACCCGCGCCAGAAGATCCGCAACGCCCTCGCCGGTGACGGCTGAAACGGCAACGGGTCCCTCGTCGATGCGATTGGCGGCAAGCAACGTCTGGCGATGCTCGTCGGAGAGCTTGTCGACCTTGTTCCAGACCTCGATCAGGCGACTGCTCTGCGCCTGTTCGAGACCCAGCGCATCAAGCGTTGCGGCCACGTCCGCTGCCTGTGCTTCGGTATCCTCGTGCGAGATGTCGCGCACATGCAGGATGAGATCGGCCTCCGTCACCTCCTCCAGCGTCGCGCGGAACGCGGCGATGAGGTGCGTCGGCAGGTCGGAGATGAACCCCACCGTATCCGACAGGATGACGTCGCGCCCGTGCGGCAGCGTCACCCGCCGAAGCGTCGGGTCGAGCGTTGCGAACAGGAGATCCTTGGCGAAGACCTCGGCCTGGGTCAGCCGGTTGAACAGCGTCGACTTGCCGGCATTGGTATAGCCGACCAGCGCCACGACGGGCTGCGGCACCTTCTTGCGCTTGGCGCGGTGCAGCTCGCGGGTGCGCGTGACCTGCTCGAGATCCTTTTCCAGCCGGTTGATCCGCTCCTGGATGAGGCGCCGGTCGGCCTCGATCTGGGTTTCGCCGGGACCGCCGACGAAGCCGAGACCGCCGCGCTGGCGCTCAAGGTGGGTCCACGAGCGCACGAGCCGGCTTTTCTGCCACTTCAGGTGGGCAAGCTCCACCTGCAGCGTGCCTTCCGCCGTACTGGCGCGGTCGCCGAAGATTTCCAGGATGAGGCCGGTACGGTCGAGCACCTTGCAATGCAGCGCCTTTTCCAGATTGCGCTGCTGGATCGGCGTCAGCGGATGATCGACGACGACGAGCTCGATCTCCTCCGCCTTCACGATGGCGGCGAGTTCCTCGACCTTGCCGCTGCCGAACAGCGTTCCGGGCTTGGGCGTTGCGACCGTGGCGATGCCGCTGGAGACGATCTCGAGGTCGATGGCGGCGGCAAGGCCGATCGCCTCTTCAAGCCGCGCCTCCGGCGAGCGGCGAAGCTGGGCGGCACTTTCGCCGCGCTGCCGGCCGGTCAGCACCGGAACGATGACGGCGGCTCGTGCGCCAGCGGCCCCGCGCGGGCCCTCGAACGGATTGTCCGGTTCCTGCGCGGGTTTGTCCTTCCGATTCGAGCGGGGTTGGTTCTTCAATCAGCCCGCCGTCTTTTCGCCGGTCTCGTCCGGCTCGAACAGCTGCACCGGAGCATTCGGCATCACGGTGGAGATCGCGTGCTTGTAGACAAGCTGCGAGTGTCCGTCACGGCGCAGAAGAACGCAGAAGTTGTCGAACCAGGTCACGACGCCTTGCAACTTCACGCCATTGATCAAAAAGATCGTCAGCGGGGTCTTCTGCTTGCGTACATGGTTGAGGAAAGTATCTTGAAGGTTTTGAGCGCGGTCAGCCATGTTTTATTTTTTCCTGCATTCGCATTGTCGTTTATTGGTGCGCCCAGCCGGAAACAAAATCTGTCACCATGCAGTTCTGCTGCCCGCAGCATTGCGCCCGGCAGACCCGGCGTCAAGAGCCCGGAGGAAGACCCTCGGACGCACGACGCCAGTTTAGCGCATCCTCGTTGCCATTTCTGCCCGTTTATATGCCACAGCCTGCCTCAAGTCACACCGCACTGACTTCGGCGGTCTCATGGAACATGCGTCGCAGTTCCCGCGTCAACTCTCCGGGATGGCCGTTGCCGATGGACTGGCCGTCGATCTGCACCACCGGCATCACCACCGTCGTCGCGGCGGTCATGAAGGCTTCCTTGGCCTGCTTCGCCTCTTCCAGGCTGAAGGCACGCTCCTCGAAAGTGAGGCCGTTGCGCTCGATCATGTCGAGGACGACCTGACGGGTAATGCCCTTCAGGATGCCGCTCACCGCCGGCCGGGTTACCAGGCAATTGTCCTTGGTGACGATCCAGGCATTGGTCGAACCGCCCTCGGTCACCATCCCGTCGCGGTCGACGAACCAGGCTTCCTTGGCGCCCGCTTCCTTCGCCTTCTGCTTGGCCAGCACATTGGGCAGAAGGCCGACGGTCTTGATGTCGACACGCTCCCAGCGGTTCTCCGGCACGGAGATCACCGAAACGCCCTTTTCGGCCAGGGCGGCAGCGGCTGCCGGCTGGGAGGAACGGGCCGTCACCACGAGCGCCGGCTCGACGTATGCGGGCGGAAAGACGTGGTCGCGACGCGACACGCCGCGGGTCACCTGCATGTAGACGAGCCCGTCGCGCACCTTGTTGCGGCGAACGACCTCGTGCAGAACCTGCGACAGGGCGGCACGGCCCATCGGCATGCGGATCGACAGTTCGCCGAGCGAACGCTCCAGGCGGTCGAGATGGCGCCGCTCGTCGACGAGATGGCCGTGCCAGATCTCGCAAACCTCGTAAACGCCATCGGCGAACTGGTAGCCCCGGTCCTCGATATGAATGGCGGCCTCCGCGTGCCGGACATAGCGCCCGTTCACATATGCGATGCGGCTCATGCTTCCTCCAGTCGATTGCGGAACGCGGCAGCCCGGCCGCGTATCAGAAGAATTCCAGGCTGACGCGGAACATCTGCTCCACCTGCCGCACCCGCTCCGCAATGGCAAACAGCACACAGCGGTCATGGGCGCGGATCACGGTGGAGCCGTCCGGCGTAATCACGGTCCCGTCGCGGAAGACCGCGCCGACGCGAATGCCGTCGGGCAGATCGACCTCCCGCAAGGGCTTGCCGACGAGCGGCGAGGTTTCCAGTGCTTCGGCCTCGATGACCTCGGCCGCGCCGTTCTGCAGAGCATGGACACCGCGGATACGGCCGCGCCGCACATGCTGCAGGATCTTGGAGATCGTCACTTGCCTTGGATTGACGAAGGCGTCAATGCCGAGCGCATGGGCGAAGGTCGGATAGCTCGGATTGTTGAGCAGCGACAGGTTGCGCTTGCAGCCGAGCTTCTTGGCCATCACGCAGGACAGGATGTTGACCTCGTCCTCGTTGGTCAGCGCGATCAAGGTGTCCGCGTCCTGAATGTCGGCTTCCTTGAGGATGGTCTGGTCCAGCGCGCTGCCATGCAGGATCACGGCGCGCTTCAAGGTGTCGGCGATGCTGAGCGCGCGCTCGCGCGAATGCTCGATGATCTTGACCTTGGCCGCCGACTGGCGCTGTTCCAGCGTGCGCGCGACATAATGGCCGATATTGCCGCCGCCGGCGATGACGACGCGGGTCGCCTCCGGCTCCTCGTGACCGAAGATCGCCAGCGTCCGCCGCACCTGGTCGCGCCGCGCGACCACATAGACCAGATCGCCGACGAACAGCGTGTCGGAACTCTTGGGAACGAAGAGATGGTTGCCGCGAAACACGCCGGTGACCACAGCGCCGAGATCGGGAAACAGCTCGGTGAGCTGGCGCAGCGGCGTGTTCACCACCGGGCAATCCTCCCGGCAGATCAGGCCGACCACAACCACCTGGTCGTCGGCAAAGCGCACGGTCTCCACCGCCCCGGGCAGCGCAAGGCGGCGCAGCACCATCTCGCCCACCTCGATCTCCGGCGAGATGATGACGTCGATGGGCATGTTGTCCCGGGAGAAGAGGTCGCTCCAATGCGGCTTCAGATAGCTCTGGGCCCGCACGCGCGCCACCTTGGTCGGCACCTTGAACAGGGAATGGGCCACCTGGCAGGCGACCATGTTGACCTCGTCGTAGAGGGTGACGGCGATCAGCATGTCGGCCTGGTCCGCGCCGGCCTGCGCCAGCACATCCGGATGCGCGCCATGGCCGACGAACCCGCGCACGTCGAGCGTGTCGCGGATCGCGTTGATCAGCCGCGGCGAGGAATCGATGACAGAGACATCGTTCTGTTCGGCCGCAAGCTTCTCGGCAATGCCGTAGCCCACCTGGCCGGCGCCGCAAATCACCACTCTCATCGGATCGAAGTCCCTTCAAGGTGTCCGGTCAATCCGGAACCTACCACGTCGCAACGGCTATGAAAGACCAAGCGACTTCAGCTTCCGGTGCAGGGCGGAACGTTCCATGCCGACGAACTCCGCCGTACGCGACACGTTGCCTCCGAACCGCTTAATCTGGGCCTGCAGGTAATCCCGCTCGAACATCTCGCGCGCATCCCGAAGCGGCAGCGCCATCAAGTGCTCGCCGCCGCCATTGGTCGGCAGGCTCGGCACGTCGGCACCGATCTCGCCCGGAAGCAGGTCGGCGGTGATCACGGCCTCCGAATCGCCGCGGGTCAGGATCATCAGCCGTTCGACGTTGTTGCGCAGCTGGCGCACGTTGCCCGGCCAGTCATGGGCCTGCAGCACCGCCATCGCATCCTCGCCGATCTTGCGGATCGGCAGGCCGGATGCAGCCGAAATCTGCTCCATGAAGAAATGGACCAGGTCGGGAATGTCGTCGCGCCGCTCGGCCAACGGCGGCACCTGCAGCGGCACCACGCCCAGCCGGTGGAACAGGTCCTCGCGGAAGCGCGCCTCGGAGATCTCGCCCTCCAGGTTGCGCGCGCTCGAGGACAGGATCCGGATATCGACGCTGACCTTGCCGACACCGCCGACGCGGGTGAAGGTCTGGTCGACAAGCACGCGCAGGATCTTGCCCTGGGTCTCGTAGGGCATGTCGGCGACTTCATCGATGTAGAGCGTGCCGCCATGGGCCTCTTCCATCGCGCCGACCTTGCGGATCCGCCCGTCGGAATCCTCGATGCCGAAGAGCTCCTCTTCCATGCGTTCGGGCGTGATCGTCGCCGCGTTGATCACCACGAAGGGATTGCGCGCGCGCTGCGACATGGCGTGGATCGTGCGGGCGGTCAGCTCCTTGCCGGCGCCCGAGGGACCGATGATCAGCACCCGGCTGTTGGTCGGGGCGACACGCTCGATCATGTGGCGCAGGTTGTTCATCGCGCTGCTGGCGCCCAGCAGCTCCGGCGCATCGCCGCTGCGCTGGCGCAGCTGCTTGATCTCGCGCTTGAGCGAAGTGGCCTCCAGCGCGCGCTCGGTGATCAGCACCAGCCGGTCGGCCTTGAACGGCTTCTCGATATAGTCGTAGGCGCCGCGCTTGATGGCCGACACCGCCGTCTCGACATTGCCGTGACCGGAAATGATCACCACCGGCAGGTCGGGGTCCTGCGCCTTGATGGCATCCAGCAGCTCCAGCCCGTCCAGACGACTGCCCTGGAGCCAGATGTCCAGCACGACCATGGACGGTCGACGCTCCTGGATTGCGGCGAGCGCGCTATCGCTGTCGCCGGCCGTGCGCGTCTTGTAGCCCTCGTCGTCGAGGATGCCGGCGATGAGGTCGCGAATGTCGGCCTCGTCGTCAACGATCAGGATATCATACGCCATCTGTAGCAACCGTCTCCGGGGTCACGGACGCCTCGCCTGCGTCTGGCGGAAGATCCGCCGTGTTTCGTACCATCGTAAGGCGGACCATGGCCCCTCGTCCGCCTCCAATGCTCTCGTCTCGCACCGGCGCATCGAGAAGCTCGATGCCGCCGCCGTGCTCTTCCATGATCTTCTTGACGATTGCGAGACCAAGGCCGGTGCCCTTGTCCCGCGTCGTCATGTACGGCTCCAGCAACCGCTGGCGGTTCTCCACCGGCAGGCCGATGCCATTGTCCACCACCTCGATGGCGATGGTCTCGCCGTCCTGGTGCACGGTGACGTCGATCCGCCCCTTGCTGCCGCTGCCGGCCGGCACCGCCAGTACGGATTCCGTCGCGTTCTTGATGACGTTGGTCAGCGCCTGCCCGACCAGCCTCTGGTCGAACCGCGCCTTGACGGCCACCTCCGGCAGGTCGGTGCGGATCGAGATGTCCGGATTGGCGACGCTCTGCAGGAAGGCTGCCTCGCGCACCGTGGTACGCAGGTCGCTGGTGCTCATCGTCGGCTTCGGCATGCGCGCGAAGGACGAGAACTCGTCGACCATCCGCCCGATGTCGCCAACCTGGCGGATGATCGTGTCGATGCACTGGTCGAACACGGTGCGGTCGTCGTCGACGATCGTCTTGCCGTAGCGCCGGCGGATACGCTCCGCCGACAGCTGGATCGGCGTCAACGGGTTCTTGATCTCATGCGCGATACGGCGCGCAACGTCGGCCCAGGCCGAGGTGCGCTGGGCGGTGACGAGATCGGTGATGTCGTCCAGCGTGACCACGAAACCGTGCTCGCTGCGGGTCGACTGCTCGCTGGTCACGCGCACGTTCACGCTGCGCTCGCGTCCATGCCGGTGCAGCGAGACCTGCGTCTCGGTCATCCGGTCGTCGGCGCGCGCCAGCACATCCTCCACCACCGAGGCAAGCTCCGGAACCACGCGCCCCAAAGGTTCGTCCAGCAGCGCGCTTTCGCTGACATCGAGCAGAGACAGCGCCGATCGGTTCACCAGCGTGATGCGCCCGGTATCGTCGATGCCGATGACGCCGGCGGTGACGCCCGAAAGCACGGCCTCGGTAAAGCGGCGGCGACGGTCGATCTGGTCGTTGGCCGCCAGCAACGCATCGCGCTGACCGCGCAGCTGCGCCGTCATGTTGTTGAAGGTGGCACCCAGATTGGCAAGGTCCCCAGCCGACTTGTCGGTCTCCACCTGGACATAGAGATTGCCCTTGGAAACCTGGTCGGCAGCGCCGATGAGCCGGCGGATCGGCGCCACCAGCATGTTGGCAAAGCCGAAGCCGATCCAGATCGAGGACAGCAACAGCACCAGGGTGACGCCGGTATAGACGAGCGCGAAGGCCACCTGCACGCCGAACCGGCTCTGCTCCATGCGGCCGTACTGGCTGGCCCCGTCCTCGGCCAGACGCATGTAGTCGACCACGCGCTTGTCCATCGCACGGGTGACATAGAGGTACATGTCCTCATAGGCGGAGAGCTTCATCACGCCGCCGACGAGGTTGGATACGCCCGGCGCGATCAGCACCGGCTCGCCCGCCGCCGCCTGCCCGAACGCCTCCACCGGCGGCAGGATCACCTCCACGTCCGGATTGACGACGGCGCGGGTAATCACCGTGCCGTCCGGCTTCATCAGATAGGCGCCGCCGAGCGCGCGCAAGGTGGTCTGCGTCTGGAAGAAACTGTCGAAGCGGGTCGGCTCGAAGTCGTAGACCGCCTTGGCCCGGTCGATATCGCTGGCCATCGCGATAAGGTCGCCCCGCAGCACGCGGGCGTGTTCCTGCAGGTAGGCCTGCGCCACGGTGAGCGCATTGTCGATGATCAGCCGCGTGCGGTCCTCGAACCAGCGGTCGAGGCCGCGGTCGAGGGTGATGGTCGCGAGAATGGCGACAAGAACGGCCGGCACCGCCGCCACGACGCTGAACAGCGTGACGATGCGCCCGTGCAGGCGGGCGGCCGCGCGCCCTCGTCGCCGAGCCTGCAGAAGCGCTGCGAACTCGAGCCCGATCAGCAGCAGCAGGATGGCCACCAGCACGCCGTTGATCACCATCGCGACCTGCGCGACGGGACCGTCCGGCGCGATCGGCGTCACGCCCATCAGCACGAAAAAGGTCAGCGTGATGGAGATCAGCGAGACGATGACCAGCACGAGGCCGATGCGGCGCACGCGCAATCCGCTCCGACCGCTGTCGGATGGGGAATCTGCTCCGCTGGTTCTCTCGGCAAGCACAGTCGGCAACCGTCGCTAGAATCGGCCCAGGCGGGTCCGTTGCTGGGAATGCGGCACCCTTACCACACAATGTTGCCAAATTACGACAGAGATGCCGCCGCGTGAAGCCAGCGTCAGCGGTTGGACCGGATCACCTGGACGTCGAGATCGCGGATTTTCTTGCGCAACGTGTTGCGGTTCACGCCGAGCAGCTCCGCCGCCTTGATCTGGTTGCCTCGCGTTGCGGCAAGCGCCGCACCGATCAACGGATACTCAACCTCGCGCAGGATGCGGTGATAGAGCCCGGGAGGCGGCAGCGCCTCGCCAAAGGCCTGGAAGTAGGTGTTGAGATAGCGCTCGACCGATCCGGAGAGATCGATCTGGGCGTTCTCCTCTTCCTCGACGCTGGGCGCAGGCTGGCTGAGTTCCTGATCGATCAACGCCGCGGAGATCACATCCTGCGGATAAAGCGCCGAAAGCCGCCGGACGAGGTTTTCCAGCTCGCGCACGTTGCCTGGCCAGCGATAGCGGCGCAGCCGGTCGATGGCGGCCGTCTCGATCTGCTTGGCCGGAAGCCCCTCCTTCTCGGCCAGCGTGAAGAAGTGCCGCACCAGATCCGGAATGTCCTCGATGCGTTCGCGCAGCGGCGGGAGCCGGATCGGCACCACGTTCAGCCGGTAATAAAGGTCCTCGCGGAAGAGGCCCTGATTGATCAGCTGACGCAGGTCCTTGTTGGTGGCCGCGACGATGCGCACGTCCGTGCGGATCGGCACGCGCCCGCCGACGGTGGTGTATTCGCCCTGTTGCAGGACGCGCAGGAGCCGCGTCTGCGCCTCCATCGGCATGTCGCCGATTTCGTCGAGGAACAGCGTGCCGCCGTCGGCCTGCTCGAAGCGGCCGGCAGAGCGCTGCTGCGCACCGGTGAAGGCGCCCTTTTCGTGGCCGAACAGCTCGGCCTCGATCAGGTCGCGCGGGATTGCCGCCATGTTGATGGCAACGAAGGGGCCGTTGCGGCGCTTGCCGTAGTCGTGCAGGGCGCGGGCGACGAGCTCCTTACCGGTTCCCGACTCGCCGTTGATCATCACCGACAGGTCGGTCTGCATCAGACGGGCGAGCACCCGGTAGATTTCCTGCATGGCCGGCGAGCGCCCGACCAGCGGGATGTTCTCGCCTGCCTCCTCCGGCTCGTCCATCTTGATCCGGCGCGGCTCCGAAAGAGCGCGGCCGACGATGCTGGTCAGCTCCTTCAGGTCGAAGGGCTTGGGCAGATACTCGTAAGCCCCCTTCTCCGAGGCTCGGATCGCCGTCATGAACGTGTTCTGCGCGCTCATGACGATGACCGGCAGGTCCGGCCGCAGCTTCTTGATGCGCGGCAGGACGTCGAATGCGTTCTCGTCCGGCATCATCACGTCGGTGACGACGAGGTCGCCGTCGCCGGAGCTGACCCAGCGCCAGAGCGTGGTCGCGTTGGAGGTGAGCCGGACGGTGTAGCCAGCGCGTGACAGCGCCTGGTTCAGCACCGTGCGGATTGCGGCGTCGTCATCGGCAACGAGGATGGTCCCGGTCGGCATGGTCGGTGTCCCAGATGTCAGATTTCGTCCTGCGTCGCGTAGGCGGGCATCAGGATTCGGAAAACGGTTCGGCCGGGCTGGCTGTCACATTCGATGACGCCGCCATGGTCGCCGATGATCTTGGCGACCAGGGCAAGCCCCAGGCCGGAGCCGTTGGCCTTGGTCGTCACGAAGGGGTCGAAGAGATGCGGCAGCAGGTCCTCGGGAACGCCCGGACCATTGTCTCGCACGCAGAATTCGAGCGGCAGGCTCACCCGCTCCCGCGAGCCCGGCACCGACAAACGGATGCCGGGGCGATAGGCCGTGGTCAGCGTGATCTCGCCCGCCGGTTCGCCCGCCACCGCCTCGCTGGCGTTCTTCACCAGATTGAGGAACACCTGCACCAGCTGGTCGCGATTGGCCAGGACCAGCGGCAGCGACGGGTCGTATTCGACATTGATCGGGATGTTGCGCGCAAAGCCGGAATTGGCGAGGCGCTGCACATGGTCGAGCACCACATGGATGTTGACCGGCTCGCGCTCCACGGGCCGCTCGTCGGAGAACACCTCCATCCGGTCGACCAGCTTCACGATCCGGTCGGTCTCATCCATGATCAGCCGCGTGAGCGGACGGTCGTCCTCGGCGGCCGAGGCCTCCAGCAGCTGCGCCGCGCCGCGAATGCCGGACAGCGGGTTCTTGATCTCGTGCGCCAGCATCGTGGCAAGACCCGAGACCGTGCGCGCCGCCCCGCGGGACGTCAGCTGGCGGTCGATCTTTTCCGCCATGCCCCGTTCCTGCAGCATCAGGACAACGGCCCCCGGCCGGTCGGTTACCGGCGCGGCGATGATGTCGACGATCTTCTCCGCGCCGATGCGGGGCGAGCTGATGTCCACCTTGTATTCGTTGACTGGCGCACCGCGCTCCCTGACCTGCGAGATCAGCATCAGGAGCGGACTTCCGAAGGGTACGAAATGGGACACCGGATGCCGGCGCAGCACCTGCGCGCTGGCGCGGAAGAAGCTTTCCGCCGCCATGTTGGCCTCGACGATGCGCCCTTGCGGGTCGACCAGGATCAGCGGATGCGGCAAGGCATCGAGGATCTGGCCGTTGGTGCCGGGGATGGGACTGGCAGCGGCTTCGCGTGCGCCTCTCATGCGGCGGCCTCCAGGCTGGTTCCGGTCTCCGGCATGCCCGAAAAACAGGCCATGAGGCTGGCAGCGACAAAGCCGGCATCTTCCGAGGTCAGGATCTTCTGGCGCAGGGCACCGGGCGCATCGGGCGCGCCCGCGTCCAGATACCAGGCGATATGCTTGCGGGCGAGCCGCAGCCCCTTCTGCGGGCCGTAGAGCTCTTGCATCATCTCGATATGCTCGCACACCAGCTCGCCGAGCTCGGCACCGGACGGAACCTGAGGGCTGGGCAGGCCGTCCAGCTCGGCGGCGATTGCCCCCGGCAGCCACGGCCGGCCATAGGCCGCGCGCCCGACCATCACCGCATCGGCGCCGGAACGGGTCATCATCTCGCGTGCATCGTCCGCCGAGGAACAATCGCCATTGGCGACCAGCGGAACGGCAATGCGTTCGCGCACCGCCCGGATCGCATCCCAGTCCGCCTGCCCCTTGTAGAACTGGCAACGGGTACGGCCATGGACGGTGATCATTGCAACACCGGCCGCCTCGGCTCTAGCGGCAAGCTCCGGCGCGTTGAGAGAATCGTGATCCCAGCCAAGGCGCATCTTCAGCGTCACCGGCACGGACACCGCGCCGACGGTCGCCTCTACCAGCGTCAGGGCATGGTCGAGATCGCGCATGAGCGCCGACCCGGAATAACCGGACGTCACCTTCTTGGCCGGGCAGCCCATGTTGATGTCGATGACATCGGCTCCGGCAGCCTCCGCCAGACGCGCGCCCTCCGCCATCCAGCGGGCCTCGCGGCCGGCGAGCTGCACCACATGCGGCGCGCCGGCGATTCCCTCGCTGCGAAGACGGGTTTCCGGATGGCCCTCGGCCAGCTGCTCGCACGCCACCATTTCGGAGACCACGAGCCCGGCGCCGAAGCGATGCGCCAAACGCCGGAAAGCCACATCGGTGACGCCGGACATGGGGGCGAGGAACACGCGATTGGCGCTCTCGACAGTCCCGATCCTGATGCCGCGGCAGCCTGCGCCGTCCTGATGAATGCTCATATGATGTGCACTTTCCTGTGTGCCTACAGAATAGACAATGCCGTTTACGCTGCAAGTGCGAAATTCACGGCTCCGACATAAGCCTTGTGGATGCGTGGCGAAACCGTCAAAACCGCCGCATCCGCATTGACGACCGGACATGACGATGACCTCGCCTGCCAGTTTCCCGCCGGGCGCCGCCGATCGGGTGGCCATGCTGATCGTCGCGGCAGGCAAGGGCCTGCGCGCGGGCGGCGGCCTGCCCAAGCAGTATCGCAAGATCGGCGGCACGCCCGTGCTGCGACGCACAATCGAGGCCGCCCTCGCCTGCGAGCGCGTATCCTGCGTCGTGGTGCTTATCGGCGAAGACGACGGCACCCATTATGCCGACTGCATCGCCGGTCTTGCAGATCCGCGCCTTCGGCCGCCGGCCACCGGCGGCGACACGCGCCAGCAAACGGTTCTGAACGGATTGCGTGCGCTGGACGACTTCGCCCCCGACATCGTTCTTGTCCACGACGGGGCCCGCCCCTTCGTCTCGGCAAAGGTCATAGCTGCGTCCATCGACGCGATTGTGACCGGTCACCGCGCTGCGATTGCGGCGATCCCGGTCTCCGACACGCTCAAGCGCGCGGATGGCGAAAGCGGCGCGATCCTCGGGACGGTGGAGCGCAGCGGACTTTATGCCGCGCAGACGCCGCAGGCCTTCCGCTATAGCGACATTCTGGCCGCGCATGAACGGGCGGCGAGCGAAGGGCTTGCCTCCTTCACCGATGACGCGGCCGTTGCCGAATGGGCCGGCCACACGGTCGTGCTGACGCCCGGCGAAACCGGCAATATCAAGATCACGACGGCGGAGGACCTGCGCCGCCTCGACAGCGAAAGCGCCACCAGGGAGCAGCGCATGGACATGGAAACGCGTGTCGCCACCGCCTACGACGTGCACGCCTTCGAAGCGGGCAGCGGGGTCATTCTCGGCGGCATCCCCATTCCCCACGACCGCGCGCTGAAGGGGCACTCCGACGCGGACGTGGTGCTGCACGCACTCACCGACGCGGTCCTGGCGACCATCTGCGACGGCGACATCGGCCATCACTTCCCGCCGAGCGATCCGCAGTGGCGCGGTGCGCCCTCCGATCAGTTCCTTGCCTATGCGGTGGATCGGCTGCGCCAGCGCGGCGGCCGCATCTCCCATCTCGACGTGACGATCGTCTGCGAGCGCCCGAAGATCGGCCCCCACCGCGAAACCATGCGCGCCCGCATCGCCGAGATTTGCGGCACGCCCCTGCACCGGGTATCGGTGAAGGCAACGACCTCCGAACGGCTCGGCTTCACGGGCCGCGAGGAAGGCATCGCGGCACTGGCGACCGCCACGGTCCGCCTGCCGGCCGAAGACGACGAGTTGCCCGCGCAAGGAGCCAGAGCGTGACCGATCTTGCCCGCATCGAGGACAGCGCCGCCCGGGTGATCCGCGAGGCGAGCGAAGCAGGGCTGATGCTGGCCACGGCCGAATCCTGCACCGGCGGACTGATCGCCGGGGCGCTGACGGAGATTGCCGGCTCGTCCTCGGCGGTCGAGCGCGGGTTCGTGACCTATTCGAACGAAGCGAAAAGCGACATGCTGGGCGTTCCGGCCGATCTGATCGCCCGCGTCGGCGCAGTCAGCCGCGAAGTCGCTATCGCGATGGCGGAAGGCGCGCTCGCCGCATCGCGCGCCGATGTGACCGTCGCCGTCACCGGTATTGCCGGACCGGGCGGCGGTTCGGCCGAAAAGCCGGTCGGCCTCGTTCATATGGCGCTGGCGGCAAAGGGCCTTTCCACGCATCATAAGGAATTGCGGTTCGGCGACATCGGGCGAAGCGGCGTGCGCCTTGCGACCGTGGAGCGCGCGCTGGCGGCCCTGTCACAGACCATCGCTAAAGTTTTAGCGGCCCGCACAACGAACGAGTGACCAGTTCGGCAAAGTTTCTCCCCAGTTAATTGTTTTTTCTGGGGCATGCACCCAAAGTCCTTTGCAAACAGGGACATGTTACATGCGTAAAACCTGCCTGACCATTTTACTCGCAGCAGCACTCCCGGCGAGCGCTCTTGCCGGCGACATCCACATGATCTCCCGGCACTCCGACGGGTCTTTCTATGGCAGCCACAAGGTGTTCACCCGCGCCGGAGACAATCTCCACGAGATCTCGCTCTGCGGACGGGCCTACTTTGCCCGTGCGGCAACAGTCGCCTGGATGAACTACGAGGCAGAAGAAGGCCGCGACGTCGGTTTGGAAATGAACCAGGGCAAGGGCTGGTACCGGATCTGCCAGGACCCGAGCAAGCAGGTCAAGCTCGCCGATATCGGCGTCACCGGCACGAATGCGGAGGTGATGCGTGCGAGCGACGAGGCGGTGAACCGCCGCATGCGCTTCATCTACATCCGCCAGATCTTTTCCAAGGTCGGAAATTCCGGCGCCGCCTCATCGTCCTATCACGCACGCTGAGGCGCTTAGAGGTCAGCCCGAAGCGCCGTAGACCACGTCGGCCCGCGCCTCGAACGCGTCCGAGAACTTGCGGAACGCCCGGTCGAACATTGCCGACATCAACGCGCTGAGCGTGCGGCTCTTGAACTCGTAGGTAATGTCGAAACCGACCTCGCAGGCATCCTCGCCGAGCGGCTTGAACGTCCATACATTTTCAAGATGCCGGAACGGGCCATCGAGATATTCGACAAGAATCCGGCCTGCGGCAGGTTCCAGCGTCACGCGGCTGGTGAAGGTCTCGCGGAACAGCTTGTAGGCGACCGTCATGTCGGCCACCAGGACCTCGCGCCCCTCGCCGAGGTCCTTGCGCCCCCTCACCTGCAGCTTCTCGCAAAGCGGTACGAATTCGGGATACTTCTCCACATCGGCGACCAGAGCGAACATGTCCTCGCTGCTGTGCGCCACCTTGTGGACGGTCTGGAATGACGGCATGTGACGTTCGGTCCTGCGTCTTTCTCGTGTCGACGGCCCGGCACGCGGCCGGGCCGGAATATCAGACGGAAGCAGCCTGGCCCAGCTTGGCCGCGCGCGCACGCTTCAGGTCCGCGAAGTCCTCGCCCGCGTGATGCGACGAACGGGTCAGCGGGCTGGCCGAAACCTTCAGGAAACCCTTGGCATAGGCGATCTTCTCGAATGCCGTGAACTCGTCCGGCGTCACGAAGCGCGCCACCGCGTGGTGCTTGGAGCTCGGCTGCAGATACTGGCCGATTGTCAGGAAGTCGACCTCTGCGGTGCGCAGATCGTCCATCAGCTGCAGCACCTCGTTCCGCTCCTCGCCGAGACCGACCATGATGCCCGACTTGGTGAACATGCTCGGGTCGATCTCCTTCACCTGCTGAAGCAGGCGGATGGAGTGGAAATAGCGCGCGCCGGGACGCACGGTCAGATACTTGGACGGCACCGTCTCCAGATTGTGGTTGAAGACGTCGGGCCGCGCGCGAACCACCGTTTCCAGGGCGCCGGGCTTGCGCAGGAAATCGGGCGTCAGCACCTCGATGGTGGTCGAGGGCGCGCGCTCGCGGATCGCCTGGATCACTTCGGCGAAATGGCCGGCACCACCGTCGGCAAGGTCGTCGCGGTCCACCGAGGTGATGACGACATGCTGCAGGCCCATCGTCGCGACGGCCTCGGCAACGCCGGTCGGTTCCTTCGGGTCGACCGGACCGGGCATGCCCGTGCGCACGTTGCAGAAGGCGCAGGCGCGGGTGCAGGTGTCGCCGAGGATCATGAAGCTGGCATGCTTCTTCGACCAGCACTCGCCGATATTCGGACAGCCCGCTTCCTCGCAGACGGTCACGAGATTGTTGGAGCGCACCACCTGCTGCGTTTCCCGGTAGACGGGAGACGTCGGCGCCTTGACCCGGATCCAGGCAGGCTTGCGCTGAATCGGGTTGTCCGGCCGGTGGGCCTTTTCCGGATGGCGGGGCCGCTCGGCCTGCGAGCTGCCCTGGGTAACCGTGTCGAGGAGTGTAACCATGGCACCTAAGTGTCGCTGTTGGGGTGAAAGGTCAAGCGGTTCCGCGCCGGTCTGCTATACCGCCGCAGCAGGTCTCATGTAGCTCTTCAACTGCGCAACGGCAGCCTCCCCCAGCGGCTGGGAGCGTCGTGTGCTCTCGTTCATCTGCACGATCACGCTGCGCGCCTTCGCCAGATGCCGCCCGTCCTGGCAGATCACCTGTTCCAGGGTTATGGAACTGCGCCCGACGTTCGCCACCGCGGTGCCGATCTCCACCGTGCCGGGCCACAGGCCTTCGGCAAGGAAGTCAAGCTCCAGCCGGGCGATCACAAAGGCCGCGCCCGGTTCTGCCAGCTCCCCGGCCACATGGAACAGGAGCTCCACCCGGCCGGTCTCCAGAAACGTCGAGTAGACCGCGTTGTTGACGTGTCCCTGCCGGTCCGTGTCGCTGTAGCGCAGCTTGTCGCTCGTGCGCAGCGGGTAGGCCTCGATTGGGGCTAACTCGTTCAACTCCGGATCTTCCGCCAGACGAACAGAAGCAGGATCGCGCCCACCGTCGCCAGCACCAACTGATCGATGAAGCCGCCGCTGATGTTGAGCCTGAGGATCTCCGCGAGCTTGCCGCCGACGAGCGCACCGATCAGACCGACCATCAGGCTTCCCAGAAACCCGCCACGACTGCCGAGCACGCGATAAGCCACCGCGCCGGCGATCAGGCCGATGATGATCCACATGATCAGACCCATTGCATAGTCCCTTTCGGAAAATTCAGCCTTGGAAAGAAGGAGCTTTCGACACTCGCGAGAACCGGACGGCGTCCGTCAACTGATCCGTCGCGCGACGAAAACGACGACAATCGCACCGACGGTCGCGACCACGATCTGGTTGACGATGGCATTGCCGAGATTGATGTCGATGCCGAGCAGGTTGAACAGGAAACCGCCGACGAACGCGCCGATCAGGCCGGAGACCAGATAGCGGATCAAACCACCTCCGCCGAGCACGAAGCTTGCCAACCAGCCCGCGACCAGACCGATCACACACCAGATCAGAATGTTTTCGAGTTCCATAGCGAATCCCCCATCACTAGGTATAGAATAGAGCCCCTCCTGCAAAATAACACCCGATGAAAAACAAAACAAAAGACAAAATTCCAAATAATAAAGATACCCACGCAGTTCCCGTCACCCAACGACTGATTTTGGCAATAGATGGTTGAATTTCTTTAATGTAATCATCATATATCTTTTCATTTCTTTCATAGTATTGATTATCATTATATTTTATAATATTAATACTCTCAGTATTCTTTTCGAATCGTTCCGATAAAGCTCCGATTTGGAAGTTTATGTAAGCGCCTCCTGCACACAGGGCCGCAAAAACGATTCCCAAAACGAACATTGTGGCGGGTAAATATAGAAGTGACGGCTCCTGCTGTGGAGCCTCCCGCAACAACGAAATGTAGACAGGAGGAAGTGCAAATAAAGCCGCGCCATTAAGAATAAACGCACTCCTAACTGCAAGCATTCCGTAACTTGCAGAATGCTGCATGCATGCGATATAACGCGCATTATTACGATCAAGCGCTTTTTCAGTTCTTTCTATGACGATTTTTTGTTCTTCTCGCATCCAACCACCTTTGAAACCATTAAACCTTGCGCGCCGTTGAATAAACGGCCGAGATTCTAAAATACAAAGATGACATCGAAGGAAGCCCCCTGTACAGAAGCTGTACTTGGGACGCTCTACGCGTTCAGTACCCGGCCATAGGCGTCGAGCACGCTTTCCTTCATCATTTCCGACAGGGTCGGATGCGGGAAGATCGTGTGCATCAGCTCTTCCTCGGTGGTCTCCAGGTTCATGGCGACCACGAAGCCCTGGATCAGCTCGGTCACTTCAGCGCCGACCATGTGGGCGCCGATCAGCTCGCCGGTCTTCTTGTCGAAGATCGTCTTGATCATGCCCTGGTCCTCGCCGAGCGCGATCGCCTTGCCGTTGGCCGCGAAGCTGTAGCGGCCGACGCGGATGTCGCGGCCCTGCTCCTTGGCCTTGGCTTCTGTGAGGCCGACGGAGGCGACCTGCGGGTTGCAGTAGGTGCAGCCCGGAATGCGGCCCTTCTCCATCGGGTGGACACCCGGAACGCCGGCGATCTTCTCGATGCAGATGACGCCCTCGTGCTCGGCCTTGTGAGCCAGCATCGGCGGACCGGCGACGTCACCAATGGCGTAGATGCCCGGCACGTTGGTCTTGCCGTAGCCGTCGATGACGATGCAGCCGCGGTCGGTTTTGACGCCGAGCGACTCGAGGCCGAGGCCTTCGATATTGCCCTGGACGCCAACGGCGGAGATCAGACGGTCGGCCGTGATCTTCTCGACCTTGCCATCCTTGGTCTCCACATGCGCGGTGACGGAATTCGCGCCCTTCTCAACCTTGGCGACCTTGGCCTCGGTGAGGATCTTGAGGCCGCGCTTTTCCAGCTGCTTGCGGGCGAAGGCGGAGATCTCGGCGTCTTCCACCGGCATGACCTGCGGCATCACCTCGACGACGGTCACCTCGGCGCCCATCGAACGGTAGAAGGAGGCGAACTCGATGCCGATGGCGCCCGAGCCCATCACGACCAGCGACTTGGGCATGACGTCCGGCTTCATCGCCTCGAAATAGGTCCAGATCAGCTTGCCGTCCGGCTCGATGCCCGGCAGGGCGCGCGGACGCGCGCCGGTCGCAACGATGATGTGCTTGGCGGTGTAGGTGCCCTCGCCCTTGACGCCCTTCGGCACAGGGTTCTGCGGCTCGACCACCGGCTTCGTCGACTTGCCGACGCTGATCTCGCCGGGCTTGGTCAGCTTCGCCTCGCCCCAGATCACGTCGATCTTGTTCTTCTTCATCAGGAAGGCGACGCCGCCGTTGAGACGGGCCGAGACGCCGCGCGAGCGGGCGACCACGTCCTTGACGTCGGCGGTCATCTTGCCCTCGAGCTTGAGGCCGTAGCTCTTGGCATGGTTGGCGTGATCGAGGATCTCCGCGGACCGGAGCAGCGCCTTGGTGGGAATGCAGCCCCAGTTAAGGCAGATGCCGCCAAGATGCTCGCGCTCGACGATCGCGGTCTTGAGTCCGAGCTGCGCCGCACGGATGGCCGTGACATAGCCTCCCGGGCCCGAGCCGATGATGATGACGTCGTAGGACGTACCGCTCATGAAAAGTCCTCCAGATAGGACGGCGGGCGCGCCGGAAGGCTGCGCCCGGCGGAAACGGAATAGATGGCAAGACGGCCGGCGCCACAGCAGGGCGCCGGCCGTCCTATCACACCAGCATGCTCATCGGGTTTTCGATGAACTGCCGGAACGCAGACATCAATTCCGCGCCGAGGGCGCCGTCGACCGCGCGGTGGTCGGTCGACAGGGTCACCGACATGACGGTGGCAATTGCCAAGGCGCCGTTCTTGACCACGGCGCGCTGCTCGCCGGCACCGACCGCGAGAATGGTCGCGTGCGGCGGATTGATCACCGCAGCGAAGTCCTTGATCCCGAACATGCCGAGATTGGACACGGAGGTGGTGCCGCCCTGGTATTCCTGCGGCTGCAGCTTGCGGCTGCGGGCGCGGCCAGCCAGGTCCTTCATCTCGTTGGAGATCGCTGACAGGGTCTTCTCGTCGGCACGGCGGATGATCGGGGTGATCAGGCCGCCCTCGATGGCCACGGCAACGCCGACATCGGCGTGCTTGTGGACCAGCATGCCGCCGTCGGTCCAGCTGGCATTGGCCGCCGGCACCGCCTTCAGCGCCAGCGCATGGGCCTTGATGACCATGTCGTTGACCGAGAGCTTGTAGGCCGGCTTGCCGTCCTTGTCCTTCGGCGCCGCGTCGTTGAGCTGGGCACGAAGGGCCAGCAGCGCGTCGAGCTCGCAATCCACCGTCAGGTAGAAATGCGGCACGGTCTGCTTGGACTCCGTCAGGCGCTTGGCGATGGTCTTGCGCATGTTGTCATGCGGCACGACCTCGTAGCTACCCTCCTCGAAGAGCTTGAGCACCTGGGAATCCGCCATGCCAGACGGCGCGGCAGCCTTGGGAGCCTCGGCAGCAGCGGGCTTTTCGGCCGCAGCGGCCTTCGGTGTATCCGCACCCTTGCGGCCGGTACCGGACTTCAGCGCTTCGTCCACATCGCGCTTGACGATGCGGCCATGCGGACCGGAGCCGGAGATCGCGGCAAGATCGAGACCGTCCTGCGCCGCAAGCCGGCGCGCGAGCGGCGAGGCAAAGATGCGCTCGCCCTTGTCGCTGGCCGGCGCCGGCGGCGCCTTGGCGGGGGCCGCCTGCTGGGCGGCTGCCGGAGCGGACGGTTCCGACTTGGCCGGGGCCTCGGACTTTGCCGGAGCCTCCGCCTTGGCCGGCGCGGCGTCGGCCTTCGCGGCGCCGTCGAGGGAGGAGGCATCCTCCCCCTCTTCCAGCAGCAGCGCGATGACCTCGTTGACCTTCACACCCTCGGTGCCTTCCGCAACGAGGATCTTGCCGACCGTGCCCTCGTCGACCGCTTCGACTTCCATGGTCGCCTTGTCGGTCTCGATTTCCGCGATGACGTCGCCGGAGGAGACGGTGTCGCCCTCCTTGACCAGCCACCTGGCGAGATTGCCCTCTTCCATCGTCGGCGAGAGGGCCGGCATCAAAATCTTGATTGGCATCGTCTCTTCCCCGCCTCAGGCCGTGTAGGTGACGGCTTTGACCGCGTCGATGACTTCCTTCACCGAAGGCAGAGCCAGCTTTTCGAGGTTGGCCGCATAGGGCATCGGCACATCCTTGCCGGTGACCCGCAGGATCGGCGCGTCGAGCCAGTCGAACGCCTTCTCCTGGACCTGATAGCCGATTTCCGCGGAAACCGAGCACATCGGGTAGGCTTCCTCGACCGTGACCAGACGGCCGGTCTTCTTCACCGACGCGATGACCGTGTCGATGTCGAGCGGACGGATCGAGCGCAGGTTGACCACTTCCGCGGAAATGCCCGCAGCCGCCAGTTCCTCGACTGCCTTCATGACGTAGGTCATGCCGATGCCCCATGAGACGATGGTCACATCGCTGCCCTTGCGCTCGACCTTGGCCTTGCCGATCGGCAGGACGAAGTCCTCGACATCCGGGATCTCGAAGGTCTGGCCGTAGAGGATCTCGTTCTCGAGGAAGACGACCGGGTTCGGGTCGCGGATCGCGGCCTTGAGCAGACCCTTGGCGTCGGCCGCCGACCAGGGCTGCACGACCTTGAGGCCCGGAACGTGGGCGTACCAGGCCGCATAGTCCTGGCTGTGCTGGGCTGCGACGCGGGCCGCCGCACCGTTGGCGCCGCGGAACACGATCGGCGCGCCCATCTGGCCGCCGGACATGTAGAGCGTCTTGGCGGCGGAGTTGATGATCTGGTCGATCGCCTGCATGGCGAAGTTGAAGGTCATGAACTCGACGATCGGCTTGAGGCCGGCCATCGCTGCACCCACGCCAAGACCCGTGAAGCCGTGCTCGGTAATCGGGGTGTCGATGACGCGCTTGGCACCGAACTCCTCGAGCAAGCCTTGCGAGATCTTGTACGCTCCCTGGTACTCGGCGACTTCCTCGCCCATCAGGAAGACATCGCCGTCACGGCGCATCTCTTCCGCCATCGCATCGCGCAGCGCTTCGCGAACGGTGGTCTTCACCATCGGCGTGCCTTCCGGCACATCCGGATCGCTCACGTCGTCAGGGGCCGGAGCAACGGGCGCTGCGGCAACCGGAGCCGGCTTCTCCGCCGGAGCCTCGGCTTCCTTTTCCTGCGGCGCAGGCGCTGCGGCGGTCTTCGGCGCGGCGTCGAGGGCGGATGCGTCCTCGTCCTCGCCCAGCAGCATGGCGATCGGCGTGTTGACCTTGACGTTCTCGGTCCCCTCAGCAACGAGGATCTTGCCGAGCACGCCCTCGTCGACCGCCTCGACTTCCATGGTCGCCTTGTCGGTCTCGATTTCGGCGATCACATCGCCGGCGGCGACGCTGTCGCCTTCCTTCTTCACCCATTTGGCCAGGGTGCCCTCTTCCATCGTCGGGGAGAGGGCCGGCATCAGAATCTCAATCGGCATCGTACGCTCCCGCGATCAAAGAAGAATGTCGGTGTAGAGCTCGGATACATCCGGCTCCGGATCCGTCTGCGCGAACTCGGCGGACTCCGCCACGATCTCGCGCACCTCCTTGTCGATGGCCTTGAGGTCATCCTCGCTCGCCCACCCGTTCTCCAGCAGACGCTTGCGGACCTGCTCGATCGGATCGTGCTCGGTGCGCATCTTCTGGACCTCCTCCTTCGACCGGTACTTGGCCGGGTCGGACATGGAGTGGCCGCGATAGCGATAGGTGATCATTTCGAGGATGTACGGGCCCTTGCCCGAGCGGCAATGCTCGAGCGCCTTCTCGCTGGCCGCCATGACGGCGCGCACGTCCATGCCGTCGACCTGCTCGCCGGGAATGCCGAACGAGGCGCCGCGCTGGGACAGGTCCGTCGTCGCGGAGGCACGCTCGATGCTGGTGCCCATGCCGTACTTGTTGTTCTCGATGACATAGACCACGGGCAGCTTCCAGAGCTGCGCCATGTTGAAGCTCTCGTAGACCTGGCCCTGGTTGGAGGCGCCGTCGCCGAAGAAGGTCATCGCGACCGCACCGTTCTCGCGGTAGCGGTTGGCGAAGCCAAGGCCGGTGCCGAGCGAGACCTGGGCGCCGACGATGCCGTGGCCGCCGTAGAACTGCTTTTCCTTGGAGAACATGTGCATGGAGCCGCCCTTCCCCTTGGAATAGCCGCCCCGACGTCCGGTCAGCTCGGCCATGACGCCCTTCGGGTCCATGTCCATGGCGAGCATATGGCCGTGATCACGATAGCCGGTGATCATCTGGTCGCCGTCCTTGGATGCCATGCGCATGCCGACGACGACTGCTTCCTGGCCGATATAAAGGTGACAGAAGCCACCGATCAGGCCCATGCCATAAAGCTGGCCGGCCTTTTCCTCAAAGCGGCGAATGAGCAGCATGTGCCGATAGGCACCCAGTTCCTGCTCCTTGGTGAACTCTACGATCGCGGGCGACGATTTGGCCGCCCCTCCCTTCGACCGGGCAGCGCTCTTCGAGCGTGCACCGGAGGCCTTGCCAGACGTTCCAGCCATGTCCCTCGTCTCGGTTTTGCGCCCCTTGCGGGACGGCGTTTCCCCTTCAACAATCTAGCGGAAGGTACGCGAGGCGAAAAGTCAATGAAAGCCGGAAGTTACCGAGTCGAAAAACAGATCAAATAATTGATATATATAGACTTTTCGAATTTTAACAGAAATTCGGTTCAATATACATTATGAACTGAATTTTGGTTATTTTGCCGAGGCATGGCTCGGTCGCAGGATTGCAAGCTCCTGCGGGTTCACCAGATTGAGGCTCGCGCGCGCGCGCTCGTCGATCATGTCCGGATCGAGGCTCTCGGGGCGCAGCAACATCACGCGCCTCAGCAATTCTTCGCGCTCCCCCCGCACCACGGCAAGCTCTTTTTCCAGCTCGGCGTAGCGGTGCTCGATCCGGGCTTTGCCCACGAGACCGAGTTCGCCATTCAGCGCGTGAAAGGCGAAGTAGGCGACAAGCCCCACGGCAATCGCGGGCACCGTGAGGCGCTGGCGAAGGGTGCGGCGGCGGTAACGGGTGGAATTGAACGGCACGGAAGCGACCCGACTCGATACGAACAGTTCGACGGGACCACTATCGGCCAACAGCCTTAATGGTTGGTTGCCGCCCGAGCGAAAGGCTCAGGCGGCAGCAGTTTCGGCCTCAGCAAGGCGCACCAGCTTGAGCAGGACGGCGGCACTGCCCTTGAGCCGCTGCTCGGCGCTGTCCCAGTCGCGCACCAGAACCACCTTCTGATCGGGGCGGATCTTCGCCAGCACACCCTGCTCGGCGATGTAGGAGACCAGGCCAGCCGGATTGGCGAAGGAGCTGTTGCGGAAGGCGATGACCACGCCCTTCGGTCCGGCATCGATCTTCTCCACATTGGCCCGGCGGCACAGCCCCTTGATGAAGACGATCTTCAACAGGTGCTCCACCTCTTCCGGCAGCGGACCGAAACGGTCGATGAGCTCGGCGCCGAACGCATCGATATCTTCCGGCGCCGAAAGGTCCGCCAGACGCCGATAGAGCGACAGGCGCAGCGGCAGGTCGGCGACATAGCTCTCCGGAATGAGAACCGGCGTGCCGACCTGGATCTGCGGAGACCAGGTCTCTTCCGCTTCCGTGTCGTCGCCGGTGCGCAGCTGCGCCACCGCCTCCTCCAGCATCTGTTGGTAGAGTTCGAAACCGACTTCCTTGATGTGGCCCGACTGCTCCTCGCCGAGCAGGTTGCCCGCACCGCGAATGTCGAGATCGTGGCTGGCGAGCTGGAAGCCGGCACCGAGGCTGTCGAGCGACTGCAGCACCTTGAGACGGCGGTCGGCGGTGGTCGTCAGCGACTTGTTGGCCGGCACCGTGAACAGCGCATAGGCCCGCGTCTTCGACCGGCCGACACGCCCGCGCAGCTGGTAGAGCTGGGCAAGGCCGAACATGTCCGCCCGGTGGACGATCAGCGTGTTGGCGGTCGGAATATCGAGGCCCGACTCAACGATGGTCGTCGACAGCAGCACGTCGTATTTGCCCTCGTAGAAGGCGTTCATGACGTCTTCCAGCTCGCTCGGCGCCATCTGGCCATGCGCCACCGCGACCTTCACCTCCGGCACGCTCTGCTCGAGGAAAGCCTTCTGGTCGGCGAGATCCGAGACGCGCGGGCAGACATAGAAGCTCTGCCCGCCGCGATAGCGCTCGCGCAGCAGCGCCTCGCGCACCACCACCGGATCGAACGGCGAGATGAACGTGCGCACGGCAAGCCGGTCCACCGGCGGCGTCGCGATCAGCGACAATTCCCGCACGCCGGTCAGCGCCAGCTGCAGGGTGCGCGGGATCGGCGTTGCCGACAGGGTCAGCACATGCACCTCGGATTTCAGCTCCTTGAGCTTCTCCTTGTGCTTCACGCCGAAATGCTGCTCCTCGTCGATGATCAGCAGGCCGAGATCGCGGAAGGTGACGCCCTTGCCGAGCAGGGCGTGCGTGCCCACGACGATATCGACCGAACCGTCGGCGAGGCCCTTCTTGGTCGCCGCAAGGTCTTTGGCCGGCACCAGCCGCGAGGCATGGGCAACATTGATCGGCAGGCCCTGGAAGCGCTCGGAGAACGTCTTGAAGTGCTGGCGGGCCAGCAGTGTCGTCGGCACGACCAGCGCAACCTGGCGCCCCGTCATCGCGGCGATGAAGGCAGCGCGCAGGGCAACCTCAGTCTTGCCGAAACCGACGTCGCCGCAAACCAGCCGGTCCATCGGGCGTCCGGATGCGAGATCCTCGAACACCGCATCGATGGCGTTGAGCTGGTCCTCGGTCTCGTCATAGGGGAAGCGCGTCGCAAACTCGTCGTAGACGCCTTCCGGCGGAACGATGGGCGGAGCAGTGCGCAGGGCCCGGGCGGCAGCGGTCTTGATCAACCCGTCGGCGATCTCGAGGATCCGCTTCTTCATCCGGGCCTTGCGGGCCTGCCAGGCCCCGCCGCCCAGCTTGTCGAGCTGCGCCTCGGTGTCTTCCGATCCGTAGCGGGTCAGAAGCTCGATGTTCTCGACCGGCAGGAACAGCTTGTCGCCGCCGGCATATTGCAGCTCGAGACAATCGTGCGGCGCGCCGGCCGCCTCGATGGTGCGCAGGCCGATGAAGCGGCCGATGCCGTGGTCGACGTGGACCACAAGATCGTTCTGGGCAAGGCTTGCCGCTTCGGTCAGGACATTGGCGCCCGATGCCTTGCGGCGGCGCTGGCGCACCAGGCGATCGCCGAGAATGTCCTGCTCGCAGATGACGGTCAGGCCGTCGACCTCGAAGCCCTGCTCGATGCCGAGCACGGCGAGCGCAGCCATGCCCTTGGGCAGGCCCAGCGCATCACGGTCGGTCGCAACGGGCGCGGCACGATCAAGCCCGTGGTCGGCCAGCACATGCGACAGGCGCTCGCGCGATCCCTCGCTCCAGCAGGCGATGACGATGCGGTCGCCTGCCTTGCGGCGAGCGCTGGCATGCGCCGCCAGCGCGTCGAAGACGTTGACATCGCCCGCCGAGCGTTCGGCCGCGAAGCTGCGGCCCTGCCGGCCGCCGAGCTCCAGCACCTGCTGCCCCGTTCCGGGCGGCACGTCGAAGGCCGACAGGCGCAGGCTCGCACCATCGGCAAGGGAGGTCGCCCATTCCTCCCCCGTCAGGTAGAGCGCGTCCGGCGCCAGCGGCTTGTACGGCACCGAGCCGGAGCCGCCTGCCTTGCCCAGCGCATCGACACGCGCCTGATAGTGCTCGGAGATCTGGTCCTGGCGCTCGCGCACCACGTCGTCGATGGACGACGACAGGACGAAAGGCACGCCCGCGCAATAGTCGAACAAGGTCGCGAGCCGCTCGTGGAACAGCGGCAGCCAATGCTCCATGCCGGCATAGCGCCGGCCTTCGCTGATCGACTGGTAGAGGATGTCGTCCCGGTCCGTCGCGCCGAAGCCCGCCACATAGCCCTTGCGGAAACGGGAGATCGCCTCTTCCGTCAGCACGACCTCGCTCATCGCGACAAGATCGAGATGCTTGATCTGCCGCGTCGTGCGCTGGGTCTCGGTATCGAAGGTACGCAGCGACTCCAGCGTGTCGCCGAAGAAATCGAGGCGGACAGGCGCTTCCATTCCCGGGGCGAAGACGTCGACGATGCCACCGCGCACGGCGTACTCGCCCGTATCCTGCACGGTCGAGGAGCGCACGAAGCCGTTGGTCTCCAGCCACGACACCAACCCGCCGAGATCGACCCGGTTGCCCGGACGGGCGCTCCAGCTCTGACTGCGGGCGAAATCGGGCACCGGCACGCGCTGCAAGGCGGCATTGGCGGTGGTCAGCAGAATGGTCGGCCGCTCGAAGGCCCCGCCCCCGCCGGCAAGCCGGCTCAGCGAGGTCAGGCGCCGGGCAACCAGCGCGGATGTCGGCGATACCCGATCGTAGGGGAGACAATCCCAGGCCGGCAGGTCGAGCACATCGCAATCAGGCGCGAAATAGGCGAGCGCATCCTGCACGCTGCGGGCATGGCTGGCATCGCGCGCCACGAAGACGAGGGCCAGGCCCGGTCCTGCATCCTTGACGAGAGCCGCCAGCACATAGGCTTCCGCGCCGTCCGGCACGCCCGTAATGACGGCATTGCCTGTCTTGAGGGAGAGTTTGTCGACCACGATTCGTTCCTGACCCGGCCAGCCACGCCCCATGCGGCTGACGGAAGGTTTAGCTGTTCTTGCTGCGATAGGCGGCGATGGCGCGGTAAAGACCGGTATCGTGCTCGGCCGGCACCGGCTTGCGTCCGATCATCCAGGCGAACAGTTCCTGGTCGGAAACGTCCATCAGCACTTCCAGCGTGGCAAGATCCGCCTCGCTCATCGTGGCGATGTTCTCGCCCACATATCCGCCGAGGAGAATGTCCATCTCCTTCATGCCGCGATGCTGGCAGCGATAGAGAATGCGCTTGCGCCGCGCGCTGTCATCGTCGCGTTCGCTTTCGGAGGTGACCGTGCGGTCTGCCATGCCGTTTCCTTTGCCTTCGCCTGCATCCCTGGGGACGCCTCTGCCCGGCCGTATGGGTGCGGCCTTGACAGAACCCTGATCGTGCGCGGGTTATAGCGGTCCCCGCGTGAAACTCAATGCGTGGGGCTGCCGCCGGTTCCAGCGACCGCACCCTTGGCAGCATGTCAACCAGCCAGAAGACCGGCCCGCCTTCCGTCCATGCGCCCTTCGATCCTCGACCCGCTGTTTGCTCCTGTTTCCTCCCTGCCGGGCGTCGGCTCCAGGTTGGCCGTGCGGCTTGCCAGCTTGCTTGGAACGGATCCGGAACGCGAGCCGCATGTCATCGACCTGCTGATGCACATGCCGAGCGGCATCATCGACCGCCGCTTGCGCCCTGGCATCGCCCGCGCACCGGAGGGAGCCATCGTTACGCTCGAAGTGCGGATCGACCGTCATCAGGCGCCTCCCCGCGCCAGCCGCGCGCCCTACCGCATCTTCGGCCACGACGACAGCGGCGAGATCGCCTTCGTGTTTTTCCATGCCAATTCCAGCTGGCTGGAGAAGTCCATGCCGGTGGGCGCCGATCTCATCGTCTCCGGCCGGGTCGAGTGGTTCAATGGCCGCCCGCAGATGGTCCACCCCGACCATGTGGTGCCGGCGGAAGAGGCAGACACACTGCCGCTGGTCGAGCCCGTCTACCCGCTGACGCAGGGCCTGTCGGGCAAGGTGCTGCAAAAGGCTATCGCGGCCGGGCTCGAGCGTGTGCCGGATCTGCCCGAATGGCTGGACGCGGCCCATGGCAAGCGGGCCAACTGGCCTTCGTTCCGCGAGGCGCTGACCGCGCTGCATCGGCCCGACGAGGCACGGCTCGCCGAGCAGGGCGAGGACAGCGCGGCCCTTGCGCGCCTCAGCTACGACGAGTTTCTCGCCAACCAGCTGGCGCTGGCCCTCGTGCGCCGTTCCCTGCGCCAGACACGGGGCATTGGCCGCAAGTTCGAAGGGGTTTTGAAGGCGAGGATCCTGGCCGCCCTTCCCTACTCTCTCACCAATGGACAGGCGCAAGCGGTCACCGAAATCGAGGAGGATCTTGCCTCGCCGATTCGAATGTTGCGCCTGCTGCAGGGTGATGTCGGCGCCGGCAAGACCGTGGTCGGCCTGCTGGCGGCTGCGGCGGCCATCGAGTCGGGCGCGCAGACCGTATTGATGGCGCCGACCGAGATCCTTGCCCGCCAGCATCACGCCTCTCTTGCCCCGCTGTGCGAGGCCGCCGGCATTCGCCTTGCCATCCTCACCGGGCGGGACGGTGCCCGGCACAAGCGCGAGACGCGGGCAGCGCTGGAGGCCGGAGAGATCGACCTGCTGGTCGGCACCCATGCGCTCTTCCAGTCGGACATTGCCTTTGCCAATCTCGGACTTGCCATCGTCGACGAGCAGCACCGCTTCGGCGTTCACCAGCGCCTGATGCTCGCCTCCAAGGGACAGGGCGTCGACATGCTGGTGATGACGGCCACGCCCATCCCGCGCACGCTGGTGCTCACCTATTTCGGCGACATGGAAGTCTCTCGCCTGACGGAGAAGCCCGCCGGCCGCCAGCCGATCACGACAGTTGCCGTGCCGCTCGACCGGATGGACGAGGTGGTCGAGCGCCTGCGCGTCGCGCTCCAGGAGGGCAAGAAGGCGTATTGGGTGTGCCCGCTCGTCGAGGAGTCTGAAAAGTCGGACCTCGCCGCCGCCGAGGAACGACACGCGGTCCTGACTCAGCTCCTGGGACCGCGCGTCGCCCTGGTGCACGGGCGCCAGAGCAGCGACGAGAAGGACGCCGCGATGCGCGCCTTCAAGGACGGGCCAGTCCAGCTGCTCGTCGCCACCACGGTGATCGAGGTCGGCGTCGACGTGCCGGAAGCCTCCATCATCGTCATCGAGCACGCCGAACGGTTCGGCCTGTCGCAGCTGCACCAGCTGCGTGGACGGGTCGGGCGCGGCAAGGAAGCCTCGACCTGCCTGCTGCTCTACAAGACGCCAATCGGCGAGACGGCCCGTGCGCGACTGTCGATCATGCGCGAGACCAATGACGGCTTCCTGATCGCCGAAGAGGACCTGCGGCTGCGCGGCGAGGGCGAGATCCTAGGTACCCGCCAGTCCGGAACGCCGGGCTTCCGTATTGCCGATGCAGGCACACAAGGCGACCTGCTGGAAACCGCACGCGACGATGCCCGGCTGGTGCTGGAGACCGAGCCGGCGCTGGACGGCAAGCGCGGTCCGCATCTGCGTATGTTGCTCTATCTCTTCGGCCGTGACGAAGCGGTCCGCCTGCTCCGCGCGGGTTGACCTCCCGGAACAGCAGCCGGGCCGATCTTAGGCGTCCGTGACCGCCGGTTGCGGCTCGCTCATCTTTGGCAGGCTCGGCGCCAACGCCTCGTACTCCGGGCTGACCAGGCCGGCCGAGATCACCAGCTTCGCCGCTTCCTCGACCGTCATGTCCAGCTCGATAATCTCGCTCTTCGGCACGTAGAGCAGAAAGCCGGAGGTGGGGTTGGGGGTGGTCGGCAGGAAGACCGCCGTCACGTCCGCCCCTTCCGCATCGAGGCGATGGGCAACCTCGCCGCGCGCATCCGTGGCGATGAACACGATCGCCCACAGGCCCGGGCGCGGATACTGGATGATCGCGGCCTTCTTGAAACTGTTGGAGCGCTCTGCCAGCACCGTTTCGAAGATCTGCTTCAGGCCACTGTAGAGATTGCGCACCACCGGCATGCGGCCCAGCAGCAATTCGCCATAGGACAGCAACGTCTTGCCGGCGATGTTCGCCGTCAGGAAGCCGATGACGACGAGCGCCAGGAACGCGACGATCAGGCCGACGCCGGGAACAGGGATCGGAAGATAGGTGTCCGGATTATAGACATGCGGGATGAGCGGCTTGATCCAGCCGTCCACCCACTGGATGATCGACCAGGTCAGATAGGCCGTGATGCCGAGCGGACCGGCAATGATCAGCCCGGTCAGGAAATAGTTCCGCAAACGGGTCATTGCCCTTGGCCGTGCCACCGGCGCGGAGATTGGCTCCAGCTCTTCGGGATTGCTGCTTCCGCTCATGATCGCTTCACGTCCTGCCATACGGCGGTGCGGCTATGGCCGTTCCGCTCTCGTGCGCTGCCCACCCTCGCATATCGCGATGTTGCACCGCCGAACTAGCCCCCTGCCCGAACATTTGATAGTCAGCCTGAGCGATTGAGCAAGTCGCCATGGAGACAAACCGCTTTCATGGACCAGAATGCACCCACGCCCGGCACGTCCTGGGCCCTGCGTCTCGGTTACCGGCTGCTCGGTGCAACGCTGGTGGTGATCGGCATCGTCGGCGCGTTCCTGCCCTTGCTCCCTTCCACCATCTTCTTCATCGGCGCCACCGCCTGTTTTGCCCGCTCCTCGCCGGCGCTCGAGGCCTGGCTGCTGGAGCATCCGCAGTTCGGCCCCGGTATCCGCGCCTGGCGCGATGAACGGGCGATCCGCCCGCGTGCCAAGATCGCCGCGCTTAGCGGCATGGCCTTCGGTTATGCGGTCTTTCTGCTGTCGGCGAAGCCGACGCTGCAGCTGGCAGTCTTCGTCGGCGTCTTCCTGATGGGATGCGCGACCTATGTCGCCTCGCGCCCGTCCGGCTCGGAGCCGGACTGAAGAAGCCTGATGCCTCTTCCTCACCAGTGGTTTACCATCGTGTGACAAGGCGTCGCACCATGTGATGCCGATCACGGCGAGAGGACAACCGCGCGCGCAGACTTGCCTCATCCCGTCATCCGATCCCGCCAGGACTGGCCGACGGTCAAACCAGAGAATGCGAGGATTTGGCAATGACCAAGAGATCACATGCCTTTGCGGGCGCCACCTGCGCCGACCCGCCACTCCTGGCCGCAAGCGTGAGGGGCGCCGTCTGGTTGCTGATGGCGATGACGCTGGCGTTTTTCGCCCTGCTGCAGACCCAGGCTGCTGCCCAGCCGCTGGACCTTGGTCGCGACAGGCCCATCGTCCTGCCCGAACGGCCAATCCTGTGCGCCCCGCCGCGGGTGATGCAGAACGGCCGCTGCGTGCGTCCCGACCGGCCGGTTCTGTGCCCGCCGCCGCGCGTGATGCGCGGGGGGCGTTGCGAGATGCCTGAGCGTCCCGCCGTCTGCCTGCCGCCGAGGGTCATGCGCAACGGTCGGTGCGTGCTGCCGGCCCCGGTGATCTGCGCACCTCCGCGGGTCATGCAGAACGGCCGCTGCATCATGCCGCCCATCGTCTGCCCGCCGCCGCAGGTCCGCCGCGGCAATCGCTGCGTCATGCCGGAGCGTCCCGAGGTGTGCCGTCCGCCGCGTGTCATGCGCGCAGGCCGCTGCGTGCTGCCCCCTGTTGTCTGCCGCCCGCCGGAAGTGCGCCGCGGCGACCGTTGCGTGATGCCGGACCGCCCGCCGGTCTGCCGTCTGCCCTACATCTACTCCGCCCGCGAGCGCCGCTGCATCCTGCCGGTTCCGGTCCCGCCGATCGTCACCCCGCCGGCCTGCGTCGCTCCCTGGCAGTATTCGCGGTCCGCAGGCGGTTGCATCTGCCCGAGCGGCTATGTGGTCGACCGCGGCGAATGCGTGCGCCGCGACAGCCAGGCCTGCACGTTCCCGTTCGTCTATTCCTCGAACCAGAACCGCTGCGTCTGCGCGCAGGGCTATCGCCCCTTCGGCGCAGGCTGCGCACCGGAGCGTCCGGCACCGACCCCGCAGGAGAACATCTCCTGGATCCAGGCCTGCCTGAACTCGGCCGGTTACGATGCCGGCCCGGTCGACGGCCTGACCGGCCGCCGCACCCGCGATGCCTGGGCCAGCTTCCGTAAGGACAGCGATCTTGGCACCGAGGAAGCTCCGTATACCGACCCCGAGACGCTGGCCAAGCTCTTTGCCGCCTGCAACCCGGCCGGTGAGAACGGAACCGGCGGAACCGAACCCGACACGGGCACCGGCGAGGATACGGATACGGGCGGCACCGACACCGGCGATGCCGGTGAGGTTCCCTCGGCCGGCCCGTTTGCCGCGGCCCCGGCCCTTTGCGCCAGCGGCCGGCTCTACAGCCTGCTCAGCGCGGAGGACGAAAGCCTGGAGCCCTGCGGCCGCAGCTGCATCCCGGCGCCGGAAGGCATGAGCGAGGAGGAACTGCTGGAGCAGCAGGAGCGTCAGGGCATCACCTGGTGCCGCTCCTGCGTCACCGTCGGGGCGCTGGGCATGCTCTGCCCTGCCGCAAACGACGACGATGAGGCTGCAACGGACGAGCAGAAGCCGGCGAACTGATCGCCCCTCCACGCCCGCAAAAACAAGGCCGCCCGGAGGTCCTCCGGGCGGCCTTTTCGCTTCAGATCAAAAATACGGACGGTTGCCGCTTATTCCACCGTCACGGATTTCGCGAGATTGCGCGGCTGGTCCACATCCGTGCCCATGAAGACGGCGGTGTGATAGGCCAGCAGCTGCACCGGCAGGGCGAAGACGATCGGCGCGATGAACTCCGGCACATCCGGCACGACGACCGTGCGCCAGGTCGGCGCCCCGCAGGCCGCAGCGCCCTTCTCGTCGGTGATCAGCACCACCTTGCCGCCGCGTGCCGCAACTTCCTCCATGTTCGAGACGGTCTTCTCGAACACCTGGTCGAACGGTGCGATGACGATGACCGGAACATCCTCGTCGATCAGCGCGATCGGGCCATGCTTCAGCTCTCCGGCCGGATAGCCTTCTGCGTGGATGTACGAGATTTCCTTGAGCTTGAGCGCACCTTCCATGGCAAGCGGGAAGCTGGTGCCGCGCCCCAGATAGAGCACGTCGCGGGCCCGCGACAGCGGCTGCGCCAGCGCTTCCACCTCGGCCTCGAGCGACAGCGCGCGATTGACCGTGCCCGGCACCTCGGCAAGGGCACGGACCAGCCCTGCGGCCTCGCCGGCGGACAGATGGCCACGCTGCACACCCGCATGCACCGCGAGCGAGGCAAGGACAGCGAGCTGGCAGGTGAAGGCCTTGGTCGAGGCAACGCCGATCTCGCGACCCGCAATCGTCGGGAACACGAGATCCGCCTCGCGGGCGATGGTCGATTCCGGCACGTTGACCACCGCCGCGACCTTGATGCCCTGCGACTTGCAGTAGCGAAGGCCCGCCAGCGTGTCCGCCGTCTCGCCGGACTGCGAGATGAACAGCGCCATGTCGCCCTTGCGGATCGGCATTTCGCGGTAGCGGAACTCGGAGGCCACGTCGATGTCGACGGGCAGCCTTGCGTAGCGCTCGAACCAGTACTTCGCCACGAGACCCGCGTAATAGGCGGTCCCGCAAGCGGAGATGATCAGACGGTCAAGCGGTGCGAAGTCCATCGACGTGCCGTTGGCAAAGGTCGTCTGCATCTTCGACAGGTCGAGATAGCGCGACAGCGTATGGCCGATGACCTCCGGCTGCTCGTGGATCTCCTTGGCCATGAAGTGGCGATAGTTGCCCTTATCGATGGTAAGGGAGACGGCCTGCGAGGCGATCACCGGCCGCTCGACCGGCGTATTCGAGGCATCCATGATCTCGCAGCTGTGACGGGTGAGGACCACCCAGTCGCCTTCCTCCAGATACGAGATGCGGTCGGTAAAGGGCGACAGTGCGATGGCGTCCGAGCCGAGGAACATCTCGCCCTCGCCATAGCCGATGGCGAGCGGCGATCCGCGCCTTGCGCCGATCAGCAGGTCGCCCTGCCCCTCGAAGAGAAACGCCAGCGCGAATGCTCCCTTGAGCTTGGGCAGCGTCACGGCCACTGCATCGCGCGGGCTGGCGCCGCGGGCAAGCTCCCGCGAGACCATATGCGCGACGACTTCCGTATCCGTGTCGCTGGAAAGTTGCGCACCATCCGCCTGCAGTTCGCCGCGCAGCTCCAGATAATTTTCGATGATGCCGTTATGAACGACTGTCACGCCCGGCGCCGAATGCGGATGGGCATTGGCCTCGGTCGCCGCGCCGTGCGTCGCCCACCGGGTGTGGCCGATGCCGGCAAGGCCGGCGAGCGGTGCGCGCTCCAGCTTTTCCTGAAGGTTGCGCAGCTTGCCGGGCGCACGGCAGCGCAGCAGCCGGCCATCATCGAGCGTTGCAACGCCGGCCGAATCGTAGCCACGATATTCCAGCCGCTTCAGCGCATCGACAAGCAGGCTTGCGACCGGCTGCTTTCCCAAGATACCGACGATTCCGCACATATGTGAGTGTCTCCAAAGGCCGCTGCAGGTGCGCGCCGTTTTGGCATCGCGCCCGTGGTGTCTGGCCACACCCTTAGCGAACGCAGCCTCTTTCCGCACAATCAAAACCTGTTTCAATTCGTGACACGGATTTGCAAACAAAGACAAAACACCTGCCACGCGATCTCGGCAAAGTTGCCCAAAACCCTTTGTGTCGACAGAAACTTCAGGCCTTGTTAACCATGTTCGGCGTTCTCTGGTGAGAGACGAGGCAGGCGCAGGATACGCGGCGTGAAACCGCTGAAGGCGAGCAAGGGAAAAAGGCCGGTTCGGATATCCGGCGACACGCGATCAGTTGCCCTGTGGGGCGGCGGCGCGATGCTTTTTGCTGTTGTTGGCGCTGCATCGGTTTTCCTTGCACAGGAATCGCCCTTTGACGGCCGCCACGCCGGCGCGACGTTGCTGCCCCCGCCGGGTGAGGTCGGGCGGACCGCCTCGATCACCCCGCGCAAGCCTGGCGAGATCGAGGTCTACCCGTCGGACGGTGGTGTCGAGAGCGCACAAGCACGCCGCCTGATGCAGGCCGAACTCGAGACGCTGCGCCGCGAGGTCGCCGCGTTGCGCCGCGCCATGTCCATCATGCACGAACGCGGCGAAATCCTTGCCGAGCGCAGGGAGGACGCGGAGACGAACACCTCCTCCCGCAACTTCCGCCAGGACATGGATGCGGCGGTCGACGCCCGCGCCGGAGCGGCAACGCCCGTCGAGACAGTGCCGGCACCAAACGCAAGGCTGGCCGAGCCGCGGCCCTCCGCCCCCATCGCAGATGATTTGCCGGCAAAAGAGGGTGCTGAATCCAAAAATCTGATTGAAGCGGTGCTGCCCGAAACCTTGCGCGAGCCGGTTCGCATCGTCGCCTTGCCGGTACCCGGCGAAGCGGTTACCACCGCATCCATTCCCGCTCCCGAAGAACAGGCTCCCGCCGCCGAGGAACCCGGTCTTTCGGTGCGGAACGCGGCCGGTCACATCGCCTCCGACAGCGGAGACCGGATCCAGCGCACGGATTTCGGCATAGATCTCGGCCTGCATGCCTCGCAGAGCGCGGCCGAGGAAGCCTGGACGGGCCTGCGCGCGGCGCGCAAGGATCTGCCGGCGCAGCTGGTCAGCCGGATCGTGCCCGAAGAGGACGGCAAGGGCGTAAGGCTTTATGTCGGTCCCTACCCCAACGCCGCCGATGCAGCGGCGACTTGCGTCCACATCGCTGACGAGGGTATCAGTTGCCGGCCCGTGCCGTTCCCACAGGACCGCGCCGAGCAACGTTAGAGACGTGCCTGCGGCGCGTTTCGAGCGGCTGCCCCTCCCCAGCTCAGGCTTTCCATGTTTGATCCCACGAATGTCCGGCAGCGGGCTTTTGCCCTGCTTCTCGTCATGCCGCTGTTCTTCGCGTCCAACATCGTCATCGGCCGCGCCGCCGCCGATACGGTGGAACCGTGGACGCTCGCCTTCCTTCGCTGGCTCGTCGCCCTTTTGATCCTCCTGCCCTTCGCATGGCCCGGCCTCAAGACACATGGCCGCGACATCGTCAGGAACTGGGACCTGATCGGCCTGATGGGCCTGCTCGGGATGTGGTTTTGCGGTGCCGGCGTCTATTTCGCGCTGCGCTACACCAGCGCCACCAACGGAACGCTGATCTACACCTCGTCACCGATTCTGATCCTGGTGCTGGAGTGGCTGTTTCGCGGTCGCGCCATCGGTCGGCGCGAAGCCATCGGCATTGTCCTCGCCATCCTCGGCGTCGTCGCCATCGTGGTGAAGGGATCTCTGGCCCAGCTGTTTGCCCTCCGCTTCAATGCGGGCGATGTGATCTTCGCCATCGCAGCCCTGAGCTGGGCGATCTATTCGGTGCTGCTGAAGCGCAGCACGCTCTCCTCCATCCCGACGATGTCGCTGTTCGCGGCCCTGGCTTTCGCAGGCGTCGTGACGCTTGCTCCCTTCACGCTGGTCGAGATCGCCGACACCGGGCATTTCCCCGCCTCTTTCGACGCCTGGCTGTCTATTTTCGGCCTCGCCTCCATCTCCTCCGTGCTGGCCTTCTACTGTTTCCAGCATGGCATCGCGGTGGTCGGCCCCTCGACCGCTGGACTGTTCATGTACCTGCTGCCCCCCTACGGTGTGCTCATGGCCGTGATCTTCCTTGGAGAGGAGCTGCACGGCTATCATTTTGCCGGCTTTCTTTTGGTGATGGCCGGTCTTCTGCTCGCAACCGCGCCCGCGGCATTGTGGCGGAGGATCGCCGCGTTGCTCCCCGCATCGACCATGCGCCTGTTGCCGCACAAACGGCTTCCCGGCGCCGAATAACCGGCTGGACTGAAACGAAAAAGCCGCCGGGCTTTCGGCCCGGCGGCTGAAGCTTCCCTGACTGCAAGCACTCGAGGCTCAGCCGAACATGTCGGCGGTGATGCCCTCGTACCAGCCGACCGATTCCTCGTAGGTCGTTTTCCTCAAAGCCGCATCCTCGCCGGTCTGGCTGATGAAGCTGTCGACCGAGGCGATCTTGTCTTCGCCGGCTTCGTATCTCGCGCCCACCTTCACGCCGTCGTCGGTCGCAATGAGGCTCCAGCACGTGTTGGAGAACCGCGGCGGGAACTTGCTCGATCCGGTCAGGTCCGCCCGGATCGCCATGGCCGCGACCTTCGCCTGGCTGTTGGCGGAGAAAGCGGACTTGGGCATATCGCCGGCGATGCAGGCATCGCCGATCACATGGATGTTCGGGTCCACCTTGCTCTGCAGCGTCGCCGGTTCGATGGCGCAGAAACCATTCTCGTTGGTTAGACCCGCCGCCTCGGCAATCCGCCCGGCCTTTTGCGCCGGAATGACGTTGGCCACATCCGCCTTGATCGTATCGAGGCCGGTGACGATCTCGCCCGTTTCCGGATTGACGCTCTCGATGCCGCCATGGATGGACGCGGGCAGCCACTCCACCATACCGGGATAGTGCTTCTCCCAGCCCTCCATGAACAGCGCCTGCTTGGAGAACGCCTCCTTGGGATCGATCACCACGAGCTTTGCCGTCGGATTGGAAGTCTTGAGCAGGTGCGCGACCATGGAGATGCGCTCATACGGCCCGGGCGGACAGCGATAGGGATTGGGCGGCGCCACCATGGCGAAGGTTCCGCCCTCGCGCATCGCCGCGATCTTGTTCTTCAGGAGCGCGGTCTGGGTTCCCGCCTTCCAGGCGTGAGGCATCAGCGAAGCGGCTTCCAGCGAATAGCCCGGCACGCTGTCGTAGATGAGGTCGATACCCGGCGCGACTACCAGCTTGTCGTAGGGAACGGTCCCCCCGCCGGCGAGCGACACGGTCTTCGCGTCGCGGTCGATACCGACGGCCCAGTCATGAACGACATTCACGCCGAAGTCGGAGGCCAGCTTGTCGTAGGTGTGGCCGATGGACTCAAGCGAACGGAAGCCGCCGAGATAGAGATTGGAGAAGAAGCAGGTGTAATAGGCTTTGGTAGGCTCGATCAGGGTGACATCGATGGCCCCCTTGCTGTCCTTCGCCAGATAGCGGGCTGTCGTCGCGCCGCCGGCGCCGCCGCCGATCACCACGACCTTGGGCCGCGCCTGGCCATAGGCCGCACGCCCCATTCCCGTCAGCAGCCCCGCACCGGCAATCGCCGCAGTCCCTTTCGCAAACCCTCGCCGTGTGATCCCCATGTCTTGCTCCTCCCGTTCCCGCTTTGCGGGCTTCCCTTGAATTTTCAACCCAAAGTTACCCTCGTCCTTGCTCCTCACTCAAGCGTTTCGAAATAGACCGCAAGCGAGGCGATTTCCTCGTCCGTCAGGCTCGCGGCCACGGAGCGCATCACCGGGTTTTCCCGGTGCTTCGACCTGTAGGCATGCAGGACCGTCACGAAGCGGCGCACCGGCCAGCCGGTGATGGAGGGAATGCCCTTGTCCTCGCCGCTCGCCTGGTGGCAGGTCACGCACTCGCTGGACAGGTATTCGCCATAGGCTGGATCCCCCGCGATCGACAGGATGTGCTCGGGCAGATCGGGATCGCCTGCCGAGGCATGAACAGGCGCGGTCGGCGGCGTTTCGGGAATGTTGGCAGGACCCGGCGAATGCTGCCGGATGAAAGCAACGAGCGCCTTCCGATCGGCCTCGACCTTGAGACCGCGGAACTTCATCCGCGTCCCCTTCACCACGCCGGACGGATCGGCGATGAAACGGGACAGGGCGCCCTCGTCCCAGACGAGACCGCCCTGCCCGGCCTGTTCCATGGCGTCGGAATAGCGGAACCCTTCGAGGGTGCCGGCCCGGCGACCGAAGATATTGTTGAGATAGGGGCCGACCGCGTGCCGGGCCTTCGGCCCGACCTGATGGCAGGACTGGCATTGGCGGAACAGCTTGCTTCCCTGCACCACCAGCTCGTCTCGGGCCTGGGCCGAAAGCTGGCTCCCTGCCCAGGCAACCGCCAGCGCAATGCCCAGCACGCAGAGCCGAACGCCGCTCATTCCCATTCTCGCACTCCCCCTCCCAAGGTGACGAGAAATACGCGTGGCCCGCCGCCCGGGCAGACCGTCTAGTCGACGGACATGCCGGCGGCCTCTTCGTCCTCCGGTGTCACGTCGATGATGCGGGCCCGCTTGGTGACCTTCACATCCGTCTTGCAATCCGTCATGCACAGCTCGGCTGTCGCCTTCATCGGCTCTTCCGAACGCGTATCGTCGATGAACCCATCCTCGTTAGGCATCTTGATCGAGCTGAAATTCTCCTTCGAGAGCTCAAACTCCTCATCCGTCACGACGTCGTTCAGATAGAGAAGATACGCGACGATAGCATAGGTTTCATCGGGCGAAAGGCTCTGCGCATTCCCGAAGGGCATGGCCCGGTAGATGTAGTCGTAGACGGTCGACAGATACGGCCAGTAGGAGCCGATCGTCTTCACCGGATCGTGCGACGACAGCGACCCGTTTCCGCCAGCCAGAACCGGCCAACGGCCCGCCCCCTCGCCGAAATCGCCATGGCAAACCGCGCATTGCTCGGAGAAGATGGCTTCGCCCTCGGCAACGGTTCCCCGTCCCTCCGGCAGCCCCTGCCCGTCCGGGCGCACGTCGATGTCCCAGCCGGCGACCTCTTCGGGAGTGGCCGGCGTTCCAAGGCCGAGCTTCCCGGCGCTCGCGGGCATCGCTCCCGCAAGAACAAGCGACAGGATCAGAGCGGCGGACTTAAGAGATCTCGACATTTTCAACGCTCCCGTTGGCCTTGACCTCCCAGGTCTGGATACCATTGTTGTGATAGATGGAGTTGGTGCCGCGCGCCGCGCGCAGTTCGTCCTTGGTCGGCTGCACGAAGCCCGCATCGTCATAGGCGCGCGACTGCAGCAGCAGCGGCGACCCGTCCCAATCGAACTCGTAGTAGAAGCGATGCAGCGCCTTCGGCAGGCTCGGCCCGTCGATCCGTGCCTGGTGCCAGTTGCGCCCGCCGTCGGTGGTCACATCCACCCGGGTGATCCGCCCGTTGCCCGACCAGGCAAGGCCCGTCAGGACCGTCTGGCCGCGGCCGTGCAGGATCGGCGCCTGGGGGCTCGGATTGGTGATCACCGACTTGGTGTCCATCACCCAGGTAAAGCGCCGCGCCTTGCCGCTTTCCAGCAGGTCCGTGTATTTCGACGTCTCCTCGCGAGCATGCCACGGCTCGTCGCCCACCTCGATGCGGCGCAGCCACTTGACCCACATGTTGCCTTCCCAGCCCGGCACCACCAGGCGTGCGGGATAGCCCTGTTCGGGGCGCAGCGCCTCGCCGTTCATCTTGAACGCGACCATGCAGTCGTCGAGCGCCTTTTCCATCGGGATCGAGCGGTTCATACCGGCGGAATCTCCGCCCTCCGGCATGATCCAGCGGCCGTTGGTCTTCACCCCCGCCTCTTCCAGCAGGTATTTCAGCGGCACGCCCGTATACATGACGCAATGGACCATGCCGTGGGTGAACTGGCAGCCGTTCAGCTGGGCACCGCGCCACTCCATGCCGGAATTGGCAGCGCATTCCAGGAAGTACAGCCGGTTCTCGCGCGGGAAGCGCTTCAGGTCGTCCAGCGTGAAGACCAGCGGCGTATCGACCAGACCGTTGATCATCAGCCGGTAGTCGGTCGGATTGACATCGGCCACGCCGCCGTGATGACGCTCGAAGCACAGGCCGTTCGGAGTGATGATGCCGTCCAGCTCGTGCAGCGGCGTGAAGTTCACCGAACTCTCGCGCGAGGCCGTCAGCCATTCGACGCTGCGACGCACGACATGCGCCTCATGCTCGGAAGGCATGCCGTAGGGCGCCGCATCCACGCCCGCGCCCAGATAGCGGCTCCAATCGGCGACATTCGGCGGCAGGTTGTCGGGATTGACCTCCGAGGCACGGGCAAGACCGCCTGTCGCGACCAGTCCGCCGGCGGCAAGGCCCGCCTTCAGAAGCGACCGGCGGCCCGGGTTTGCCAGCACGCCCTCAGGTCCTGGTGTTTTTTTCATCTCGTCCTCCGCAGGCATCTTTTCAGATACGCGATTTCATATGATTGAACATTAAGGGCGGAGCTGTACTCCGCATCCGTTCTCTCAGATTCCGGTGACGCGCACGGCGCGGTTCGGCTCCAGCGTGACCGTGCCGCGATCCTTCAGATGGGCCTCGACCACATCCCAGATCGCCGGGCCTTCCGTCCCCTCGTTTACGCTGGCCCAGCCGGTCACCACATAGCTCTTGCTGGCCTCGACGGCTGAGCCGTCGGCGATGATCGTCATGTCGGAAATCCGGCTGCCGATCTCCTTGGTGGGATCGATCGAATAAGCCATGCCGCCGACGCGCACCATGTCGCCGCCCTGCTGGTAGTAGGGATCGGCATTGAAGAGATTGTCGGCCACGTCCTCGAGAATGTCCTTCAGCATCGCGCCGGTCATCTCAGAGCGGTAGGCCGCCGGATAGGTCATCGAGGTTGCGTTGTGCAGGTCCTCGACGGTGATCGGCTTGCCGGCCGGAACCGACGTCCCCCAACGGAAGCCCGGCGACAGGGCGATCTGCGCCTCGCGCTGCTCCAGCAGGGCATCGCAGATGAGATCGTCGAACGTGCCGTTGAAGTTGCCGCGCCGGTAGAGCAGCGTTTCGGTCGTCGCCAGTTCGCGCGCAAGCTCGTCCGCATAGGGTGCGCGGACCTTTTCCACCAGCGCCGCCATCTCCGCGTCCGGCGCGATGACGTCCGAGAAGATCGGGATCAGCCGGTAGCGGAAGTCCTTCACCTCGCCGCCCTGCACATCGAGATCGAGGCGCGAGACGAACTTGCCGTTGGAGCCGGTGGCGACCAGGAGCGTCTTGCCCACCTTCACCGGCTCGGGCAGCGCATCATGCGTGTGGCCGGTGAGGATCACGTCGAGGCCGGTGACCCGGCTCGCCAGCTTGCGGTCGACGTCGAAGCCGTTATGCGACAGCAGGACGACGAGCTCCGCACCTTCCGCGCGCACCGCGTCGATATTGGCCTGAACCTCCTCCTCGCGGATGCCGAACGACCAGTCGGGCATCATCCAGCGCGGATTGGCGACCGGCGTGTAGGGGAAGGCCTGGCCGATTACGGCGACCTTGATCCCGCCGCGCTCGAAGATGCGATAGGGCTCGAAGACCGCCTCGTCCCATTCGGTGTCGCGAATATTGCTGCCGAGGAAGGCATAGGGAAGTCCCTCGACCAGTTCCTTGACGCGCTCCGCGCCATAGGTGAACTCCCAATGGCCGGTCATGGCGTCGGGCGCCAGCGCGTTCATGACCTCGATCATGTCCATGCCGCCGGTCTTCAGCGAGGTATAGCTGCCCTGCCAGGTGTCGCCGCCGTCGAGGAACAGCATCCGGTCTTCGCGCTCGGCGCGGATCGACTTCAGCACGGTGGCGATACGGTCGACACCGCCCATCCGGCCATAGGCGCGCGACAGGGAATCGAAGTCGACCGAGCTCAGCGCATAGGCTTCCGGAGAGCCCGGCTGCAGGTTGTAGAGCTTGAGGAAATCCTCGCCGGTCACATGCGGCGGCAGGCCCTTCACCTCGCCGACGCCCAGATTGGTCGACGGCTCGCGGAAATAGACCGGCATCAACTGGGCATGGATGTCCGTCAGATGCACGAGGGTGACATTGCCGAGCGGCCGGAACGATAGGAGGTCGTCCTGGCTCAGGCTCTGCTGGGCCGCCAGCCGCGCCCACTGGCCGAAGCCGGAACCGCTGGTCAGGGCACCGGCGGCCACCGCCGCCATCAGGAACTCACGCCGCGAAATCATGCTCGCTCATCCACTCCGGGTCGTTCGCCGCTGTCGCCCGGCTGTGGGCAAAGCGGAGCAGTTGCGCCGCGGGGGCGCGAACGGGACATGTCTGTTTTCGGCACTGATCGGGGCGGCACGCGCCGCCCCGGATCCGGGTTGCGCCTAGTTGCGCACCGCGGGCGTCTCGACCGAAAGGCCCGTCCCGCGCCAGGCGAGATAGGTCTCCAGCGCGACGAACTCGTCCGATCCCACGTCGTAAGGCTCGGCACGGACATCCGCCATGCAGCCCTTGAGACGACGATGCAGCGAGCCCATCTTCTGCCACTTCAGCCGGTAGGTCGGGAAGCCGTTGGACTGCCCCTGGCTGAGGTGGTCGGCGCGGATATAGTTGCCGTAGTTGCTTTCGTGGCAACTGGCGCAGGCGAGATCCAACTGACCGCTGCGGGTGTAGTAGATCTCCTTGCCCTTGTCCCACCAGCTCTGCATGTCGCCCGCCTTGAGGTCGAGCGCGACAGGCATGCCGCGGGACTGCAGGCCGACATAAGCCGTCATGCCCAGCATCTGGTCGGATTCCCATTTCCAGGCATCCGCGCCCATGCGCTCGGTCCGACAGGCGTTGACATACTGCTCCAGCGCCATCGGCTTGCCGGCAGCCTCGCTCCATTTCGGCATGGAGGCGCGCACGCCCTTCATGCTTTCGGAGGCATCGCCATGGCAGCTTTCGCAGGACTTGCCTGCGCTGCCCTCGACCGTCGACCAGAGCGCCTCGCCCTGCTCGACCATCAGGAAGCCGGGGTTGTTGAAGTCGTCGAGTTCGAGGTCCTGGGTTTCCTTGGTCCTGAACTCGAAGCCGGAGATCACCTCGCTCAGGGGGTGTCCCTCGGGCGGCGCCACCCGCGTGACGATGGTCGTACCGTCGATGCTCGGCATCTCGGTCTCGTCACCGATCGCGGCTCCCGTCGCCAGGACCGCGATAGCGGCCGTGCCGGCGATAAGTGTGCCCGCAAGTTTCTTCATATGCCTCCCCCTGTGATGCGAGCTGCCAACCCGCCTTCTGCCGTTCGAATGTCCACCGGCGACCCCCATCGCCGGCAGGGGCCGCCTTACTCGACGGTGATCTTGGATTCGCTGGAATAGACCGAGCCGTCATCGTCCACCCAGGTGAACTTGAACGTGCCCGTCTCCGGCACCTTGGCGCTGAATTCCAGGTAAGGATTGGCCGAGATCGCAGGCTCGAGATCGCAGGAGAAGACGGTCTTCCCGTTGAACTCGCAGGTGAACTTGTTGATGATCGACCGCGGAATGACATTCCCCTGGTCGTCCTTGCGCTGGCCGGATTCCATCTTGTGGGAAATGAGGGTCTTGATCTGGATGACCTCGTCCTTGGACGCCGTCTTCGGCACCTTGACGCGGGGCTTGGAACTGGACATCTCGCGCTCCTGCTGGCGATGAATGTAGAAGAATGGATGCAGGCCGGCGGGCTTAGCCGCCGCAGCCGCCGATCGTCACCTTGACGGTCTTGCGGTCCATGAAGACCTTGCCCGTCGACGTCTTGGCCAGCGCGATCACGTCCTGCGTCTTGGCAAGCCGCATACGGGTGGTGGCATCCGCCGAACCCGACATGGACGTAAAGTGGAACGTCGCCACGCCCGGCTGCGGGTTACCGGCCGCCAGCAGCATGACGGAGGTCACGTGGTCGGCCTCGGTCATCGGACTGTCGACGGAAACGCCGATCGGCACGGTGTTGCCGTTCTCGGCGATCTCCGGCGCGGACAGCGAAACGGTGCCCGTCTCGATGGAGGCACCGCCGGCAAAGGCGTCGATCGCCGCCTGCACCTTGGCGTCTTCCGCCGATGCGAAGCGCGGCAGCCCGGTCATTCCGAGAACGGCGGCTCCCGCACCCAGGGCCAGCGCCTGGCGTCGTGTCATGTTCATCTTGAGTTCCTCGCGAAAGATCGACTGGTCGCGGCAGCCCGTCCGGCGTCCGCGGCTTAATCCTTGAGCGTCATCAGATAGGCGACCACATCCTCGACCTGCTGCGCGGTCATGATGGTCTTTCCGGCGAATTTCTCTGCCACCCGGTGGAAACCGTCATTGCGATAAAAGGCCGGCATCACGGTGCCCTCGTAGACCATCTTCGGGTTGACGATGATCATGCGCAGGGTGGCTTCGTCCCAGCGATCGGCTACGCCGTCGAGCGGCGGGCCGACCTCGCCGTGGAATTGCTGGTCGGACAGTTCCGTCGCCGTATGGCAGGCGACGCAGTTGCCGAGCCGGCGGTCAATCACCGCCTTGCGGCCGGCGGCCGGATCACCGGGAACGCCTGTCAGCGATTTCGGAATGGTTCCGTCGACAACTTCGTAGGACACGATGTCTTCGGCAGCAGCCGCTGCAACGCCTGCAAGCAGGACGCACGCGGCCGTCATACCCCTACGAAAGAGGCTCATGGGCTGTTTTCCTTCCCTCTGACCGGCTTGCGCCAGCGTCAGGCCGCGTTCCCGGCCTTGTCTTCTTGGCGGTCGATTCAACCGACCTGATGAAACCGTAGCACCATCGGGAAAGGCAATCAATTCACATATTCATTTATGAGAATACATTGATGCGACCGCATTCCCCCCAGGATGCGGCACCAGCTTAGCCGATGACGGCAAGAGCGGGAAACGTTTCGAGCAGCCAGAAGGAAAAACGGGCCATCTGGCCGGTCATGAAGGCAACGCCGGTGACGATCATGAACACGCCCATCACCCGCTCCACCGTCACCATATGCTTGCGGAAGCGACGCATGAACCGCATGAACGGGCCGGCAAACAGGCCCGCAATCAGGAACGGCACGCCGATCCCCAAGGCATAGGAGCCGAGCAGGACGGCTCCCTGCAATACGGATTCCTCGGTGCCGGCAACGAACAGGATCGCCGCCAGTATCGGCCCGACGCAGGGCGTCCAGCCGAAGGCGAAGGCAAGGCCGATCACATAGGCGCCGAGCAAGCCGGCGGGCTTTCGCTCCACATGCACGCGCGCCTCCCGGTACAGCAGGCCGATGCGGAAGACGCCTAGGAAGTGAAGGCCCATCACGATGATCGCCGCGCCTGCGACATAGCCGAGCACCTGGATGTGCTGCGTGACGAACTGGCCGATGAAGGAGGCGCTGGCCCCCATCGCCACGAAGACCGTCGAGAAGCCCAGGACGAAAGCAAGCGATGCAAAGAACACCTTGCGCGGATCCGCCTTTTCCTCCTCGCCCTCGCCCGTCAGCTCGTCGAGGGAGACGCCGGCGAGAAAGCCGAGATAGGGCGGAACCAGCGGCAGCACGCAGGGAGAGACGAAGGAGAGGAGGCCTGCGAAAAACGCGCCGATGACTGTGACGTCCTGAAACATGAGCCTACCTGCTTGCTGTCTGGGACCGGGTGGGACGCCGAGGTGAGCGGCGAACTGATATCGCCCGGCATAACGGATACACGCTACACGGCAATGTGACCCCTTGCCTCAACTCGTATTCCCCTTTTCGCATATGATCCACTTGTTTTGGTATAGGCTCGCGGGATAGACGTGTCCCCTCACCTTTTGGCGAGCAGGAAGAATGACGATGCGCTGGCCGGCCATGAAACTGACCCTGATTCTGGTGACGGCCCTTGCTGTTTTCGCCGCTCCGCAGGCGCGCGCGGCCGAACTCGTCATGTTCGAACAGAAGGGCTGCGAGTGGTGCGCCCGCTGGCACGCGGAGATCGGGCCGATCTACCCGAAGACCGAGGAAGGCCGGCAGGCGCCACTTCGTCGCGTCGACATCCACGAACCGATGCCCGATGATCTGGCGTGGATGAAGGGCGAGCGGTTCACACCGAGCTTCGCGTTGATCGAGGACGGACGCGAGATCGGCCGCATTCGCGGCTATCCGGGAGAAGACTTCTTCTGGGGCCTTCTCGGCCGGATGATCGAGGAGTTGCGACCGTCCGCAGACGATACGCAGGAGCGGCCCGCCGCCGGCTGACCTGCGAGCGGATGCGATACGCACCCGAGCCCTGTATACTGAGCAGCACAACTTTTCCGCCCGCGCCACGCGCGAGCGGGCCGACGACAAGGGACACGCATTTGGCACTTCCGGGAATCAAGGACCTCGAGTGTTCGGACGATCTCGACAGGATCGTTGATCGCGCGAAGACCGCGAGCGACTTCCTGAAGGCGATCGCTCACGAGAGCCGCTTGCTCATCCTGTGCATCCTGGCGGAGGGGGAAAAATCCGTCACGGAGCTGGAGGCCCTGCTCTCGCTGCGTCAGCCGACCGTTTCCCAGCAGCTTGCGCGGTTGAGAATGGACAAGCTGGTGACCACCCGGCGCGAGGGAAAGACCGTCTACTACCGTCTGGCAAACGACGATGCCCGCCAGATCATCGAGGCGGTCTACACCGTCTTCTGCCGGGACTGATCCGGGCCGAACGGCCTTCGGCGGGCGACGGGCCGCCGAAGGAAAGCAATCGATAAATCCAGTCGTACGCGAAGGGGAGGCGCGGCCGATGGAGATGCAGACATCCTTGGTCATGGCGCTGTGCGGCTTTGCTGGCGGCGTGGTGCTGGGCCTTGCCGCGCGTGTCGGCCGGTTCTGCACCATGGGCGCGCTCGAGGACGCGTTTCTCGGCGGCGACTTGCGCCGGCTGCGCAGCTGGGCGCTGGCAATAGCCGTCGCGCTGGCGCTGACCCAGATCGCCATCGCCTTCGGCCATATCGATCCGGCCCGCTCGATCTACCTTCCCTCCACCCTCCCCTGGCTCGGCGCGATTGCCGGCGGCTTGATGTTCGGCATCGGCATGGCGCTCGTCGGCACCTGCGGGTTCGGCACCCTCGCCCGCATCGGCGGCGGCGACCTGCGCTCTGTCGTGACGTTTCTCGTCATGGCGGTCTCCGCCTACATGGCGATGCGCGGGGTCACCGGCGTGCTGCGACAGATCCTGATCGATCCGTTCACGCTGTCGCTGGCCTCGCTGGGCGGCACGGCGCTGGATGATATCCTCGACACGATGCTCGGCATCGAGACGGGCGCGGCGCTGGGGCTCGTCGTCGCCGGCCTCCTGGCGGCCTGGGCCCTGCGCGACGGCACCTTCCGATCCGAAACGCGTCTGGTCGTCAGCGGCATCGCCGTCGGCCTTGCAGTCACCGGCGGATGGCTCGCCACCGGCCTACTCGGCAGCAATCCGTTCGAGCCGCAGAAACTGGAATCCTTCACCTTCGTGCGTCCGCTCGGCGACGCGCTGGTCTACGTGATGACCTATAGCGGCGCGACGCTGACCTTCGGCATCGGCTCGGTTTTCGGTGTCACTTTCGGTGCGCTTGCCGGCGCCCTGTTCAAGCGCGAATTCCGCTGGGAGGCATGCGACGATGTGCGCGAACTGCGGCGCCACATGGTCGGCGCGTTCCTGATGGGAACCGGCGGCATTCTCGCCTTCGGCTGCACCATCGGCCAGGGCATCACCGCCGCTTCGGTGCTGGCCCTCTCCGCGCCGCTGGTGCTGATTTCCATCGCAATCGGCGCCCGCCTCGGCCTCGCCTGGCTGATCGAGGGCAGCATCATGGGCCTGTTCGGCCAGCGCGGCTCGCACGGCACCTGACGCCGGATGCGACAAGGCGGCACGCGTGACCGCGCACCGCCCTATGCCTTCCTACTCCGTGCGCTCGCCTTGGCCGCGCCTCAGCGCTCGCGCACGACCAGCACCGACACCTGCGCGTGGCGAACCACGCGTGCCGCATTCGGACCCAGGAGATAGTCCTTCAGCTCCGGCCGGTGCGAGCCGATGACGATGAGGTCGGCCCCCACCTTGTCGGCGGCAACGAGGATCTCCTCGTAGATATTGCCGTGGCCGATCACTGCCTGCACCCGCGTCCCCTTGGGCACATGCGTATCGATGAAGCCGTGCAGCGCGTCGCGCGTCTTCTGGATCGCCGACTTCTCGTAGTCGTCCGGGAAGAACGAGCCGACGATGCTGCGGCCGAAATCCGGCACGGCGGTGAAGACATGCAGCGTGTCGTCCGCCCCCACCGTCTCCATCGCCGCAGTGATCACCTTGGCCGAAGTCGGCACGTCGCCGAGATCGATACAGGCAAGAATGTGCTTGAACATCGAGCTCATGCGGTCGCCTCCTTGCCGGCCTTCTGCCGCTTGTCTTCCATCTGATGCCGCTTGCGGCCACGCTGCAGCATATAGACCAGGCCCAGCAGCAGCAGCGCCGGGATGTAGAACAGCTCGCGCGGCGGCTGGTTGTTGGGCATGTCGAGCGTCTGGAACACCTGATCGAAGTCGAAGCCGGCCTGCTGGGCGGGCGAATCGTAGGTCGCACCGTCGACGATCAGCTTGCCGTCCTGCTCCAGCACCTGCAGCCCGAAGGCATCGAGCCGGTCGATCCCTGTCGGCTGATCGCCGACAGGGATCATCATCGTCAGAGTGATCGGGTCGCCGACATCGTTCATGCCCGCCACGGTCGCACGCAGCTCCGTACCTGGCGCTGCCCGCTCGAGCGTCTCGACGAGGCTCGTCGGATTGACCGATTCATAGGGCGCGACGGTGAGATCCATCCAGAAGCCGGGACGGAACAGCGTGAACGCCACCAGGATCAGCACCGCCGATTCCCAAAGCCGCGAGCGGACGATGAAATACCCCTGCGCTCCGGCCGTGAATATCAGGATCGCGGCGGTTGCAACGATGAAGACGATGACGCCCTCCAGCGGCGTCACGTCGATCAGCAGGATGTCGGTGTTGAAGATGAACAGGAACGGCAGCAGCGCGGTGCGCAGCGAATAGAAGAACGCCACGAAACCGGTGCGGATCGGATCGCCGCCCGAGACCGCCGCCGCCGCGAATGAGGCAAGCCCCACCGGCGGCGTCACATCCGCCATGATGCCGAAATAGAACACGAACAGATGCACCGCCACCAGCGGCACGATCAGCCCGTTCTGCTGCCCCAGCGCGACGATAACCGGCGCCAGCAGCGAGGAAACGACGATGTAGTTCGCCGTCGTCGGCAGGCCCATGCCCAGGATCAGGCTGAGGATCGCGGTAAAGATCAGGATCAGCAGGATCTGCCCCTGGCTGAGGAACTCCACCAGCGCCGCCAGCACCGCGCCGACGCCCGTCTGCGACACCGCACCGACGATGATGCCCGCCGCCGCCGTGGCGATGCCGATGCCGATCATGTTCCGCGCGCCGGCGATCATGCCGTCGATCAGCTCCGACCAGCCGCGCGCCACCGTTCCTTCCGTCGGCTCCTTGCGGAAATAGGCGAAGAGCGGACGCTGGGTGAGCAGGATGAAGATCATCAGCATCGCCGCCCAGAACGCCGAAAGCGACGGCGACAGCCGCTCAACCATCAGGCACCAGATCAGCACGAAGACCGGCAGCAGGAAGTGCAGGCCAGACTTGACCGTCGGCCCCGGCTCCGGCAGCCGCACCACCGGCACGTTCGGATCGTCCATCTCCAGGTCGGGAAACTGCGCGCAATACCGCACGAGCCCCACATAGACGGCCAGGAGGAGCACCGCGACCGCCCATTGGGTCGCATCGCCGGCCAGTCGCGACAGCACGTCCATGAAGAAGAACAGGCCGAAGGACGCGATGGCGGCAACGCCGATCACCAGCGCACCGGTCGACAGGACGCGCATGCGCGTGTCCTCGCCGGCCCGCGAGCGCAGCAGGGCCAGAACGCAAGCAATGAGCCCGAGGACGATCAGGATCGCGAACAGACGGTTCTGCGAACTGCCGAGCGCCTCGAAGGCGGCGAACAGGTAGTAGATGCCTCCCGCGATCGCCAGCATCACCGAAATCGTCACGCCGAAGGAGATCAACGCCCATTTCAGCGGCTTGGGCTCGCTCGCCCGCGGCAGCCCCTCCATGCCCTTCCGCATCGCTTCCAGGTGCACGATGTAGACCAGAGCGATGTAGGAGATGATCGCCGGGATGAAGGCGTGCTTGACCACCTCGAAATACGAGATGCCGATATATTCGACCATCAGGAAGGCGGCGGCGCCCATCACCGGCGGCATGATCTGGCCGTTGACCGACGAGGCCACCTCGACGGCGCCGGCCTTTTCCGGCGAGAAGCCGACACGGCGCATCATGGGGATCGTGAAGGTGCCGGTGGTCACCACATTGGCGATGGACGAGCCGGAAATGAGGCCTGTCATGCCGGAAGCGACGACCGCAGCCTTTGCCGGACCGCCGCTGAAATGGCCCATCAGCGAGAATGCCACCTTGATGAAGTAGTTGCCCGCTCCCGCCTTGTCGAGCAAGGCGCCGAACAGCACGAACAGGAAGACGAGATCGGTGGAAACGCCGAGCGCGATGCCGAAGACGCCCTCCGTCGACAGCCACTGGTGGAAGGCGACAGCGTTGAAGCTCGCGCCCTTCCAGGCAAGCAGACCGGGCGCATAGGGCCCCAGGAACGTGTAGCCGAGGAAGACGATCGCGACGATCATCAGGGGCGGACCGAGAGCGCGGCGCGTTGCCTCCAGCAGGAACAGGATGCCCAGCACGGCGACGACGACGTCGGTGCTGTTCGGATTGTTCGGGCGGTCGGCGAGTCGCGAGCCCATCAGGCTCTTGATCAACGCGGTGTCGAAAACGAAGAGATACAGCGCACAGGCCGTGGCGCCGATGGCCAGCGCCCAGTCGGCGATCGGCACGGAGCGCCGCGGAGAATTGCGAAAGGCGGGAAAGACGAGATAGGCGAGGAAAAGCGCGAAGGCGAGATGGATCGGCCGCGCCTCGCGGCTCGAGAACACGCCGATGCCCAGACTGTAGGGCAGCGGCGAGGCGATCCAGATCTGGAACAGCGACCAGGCCAGCGCGACGCCGGCAATCAGCATCGCAACCTGCCGGTTGGCCGGGTTGCGTCCGCCCGTATCGGTCGAGGCAACCAGGTCCTCAAGCTCGGACGCGCTCAGTTGTCCCTTGTTCGTGCCTTCGCTCATGAGCCCCCCACAGGTTCGACCTTTACCTTGTCGCATCAGGCGGAGTTGCCCGAGCGCAATCCGGAAGAAAATGGGCCGGCGCGAAGGAACCGCGCCGGCCCGGAACCTGGATTACATCCAGCCGCGCTCCTTGTAGTAGCGCTCTGCCCCCTCGTGCAGCGGTGCCGAGAGGTTGTTCTTGATCATGTCCTCTTCCTTCAGGTTCTCGAAGGCGGGATGCATCTGCTTGAAGCGACCGAAGTTCTCGAACACCGCCTTGGTCACCGCGTAGATGACGTCCGGCGAGGTCTTGGTCGAGGAGACGAAGGTCGCGCCCACGCCGAAGGTGGTGGTGTCCTCGTCGGTGCCCGCATACATGCCGGCCGGAATGGTCGCCATGGAGTAGAACGGGTTGTCGTCGACGAGCTTGCGGATGACGTCATTGTCGACGTTGATCAGGCGCGAGTCGCAGGAGGTGGTGGCCTCCTTGATCGTTCCCGCCGGGTGGCCGACGGTGAAAACGATGGCGTCGATCTTGTTGTCGCACAGTGCGGCCGACTGCTCGGCCGACTTCAGCTCGGCGGCGAGCGAGAAGTCCGAGGCGCTCCAGCCCATCTTGTCCATCACCACCTCGAAGGTGGCGCGGGCGCCCGAGCCCGGATCGCCCATGTTGACGCGCTTGCCCTTCAGGTCGTCGAAGGTCTTGATGCCGGAATCGGCGCGCGCCACCACGGTGAACGGCTCCGGATGCACGGAGAAGACCGCACGCAGCTCCTCGAACTTGCCATCCGGGAACGTGTCGGGGGCCGTGCCGTTATAGGCGTGGTACTGCCAGTCCGACTGGGCGACGCCCATGTCGAGGTCGCCGGCGCGGATGCCGTTGATGTTGGATACCGAGCCGCCGGTCGTGTGCGTGCACTTGATGTCGTGCTCGGCCGAACCACGGTTGACCAGACGGCAGATAGCGCCACCGACCTGGTAGTAGACGCCGGTCTGGCCGCCGGTGCCGATGGTGATGAAGGTCTCGGCCTGGGCCGTGCCGGACAGCGCCATGGCGCCGGCGAGCATCGTACCAAGGGTCAATGACTTGAAGAGTTTCATATGGTGCCTCCCGTGATAGGCAGCGGTTTCGTGCGACACGCAGGGAAAAGCCGTCAGGACGGGCCTCCCGTTTCAAAGCGGTTCAGGAAGATCGTGGGCCCGTTACACGGGACCGGCATTCGCGCACAGGGCTCGATCCTGCATCGGATCGCGCCGCCTGCCGGCAGTCTCGAAAGCTGCCTTCGCACGAACAACCGCCTCCTCTCCTCGCTTCTGGCGCGTGAGCTGGACAGGACTGCCACAGCCTTCCCGCGAAAATGCGGAAAGTCAGGTTAGACCGAAAGTGGACGGTCTTCCAACCCCCTGTAGAGGTTCTGGAAAAAATGGAGAGAGGCCGTCTGGAAGATTGCAGGACATTCTTGCGATATCTTGCAGACAATCGGCGCGTCCGCGCATCGGCCGCGGCGGCACTAGTGCAGCAAGACTTCAGTCGCCGCTTTTGCCGCCGGAGATCACTTCGAGGAAATTGCGACGCAGCTGCGCCTCGTCCTGCCCCTCGCGAAGGCCCTGGCGCCACTGATCTATGACCAGACGCAAGGCAAGCGTTTCGCGCGTGTGCGGCAGACGGCTGAGGTAATCGGTAAAGTAGTCGTCGAGCGCCTGACGGTCGAGCGCACCTTGCGCGATCAGCCCATGGATGAGTGCCATGGTCGCAGCGATGTGCCCCCTCAGGAACTCATACTCTGCCGTGCTGTTTCCGCCGGAGGTGTCAGACATCGTCTCGTGCGTCCGTTCCGTCGTTGTGATGATCACTTGCCCCTGCCAACAGTTGTACACAGCATCGGCAGGATGGTCGATAGACGATGCGCGTGGCCGGTCCGGACAAGGCCGGCGCCGGGACATCGCTCCCGTCATTCCCAAGCGTAACTCTACATCATGAAGGAAGGGTTTTCCAATCGAGCCGGTGAGCAAACGCTCAACAAGCCCCGCATCCAGCATGTCGGATCCGAGTCAGATGGCGGCAAGGCGCTTGGAAAGAGAGGAAATGCCGAGGCGGTACAGCAAGTCCGGCGGCAATGGTGCCCACCAGAATTCCCCCGCGCGTTTGGCGGTCTCGACCGTTTCTCGAGGCCGCCGCGCTGCGGAAGATTTTGGTGAGCCCGCAGGGGCTCGAACCCTGGACCTACTGATTAAAAGTCAGTTGCTCTACCAACTGAGCTACAGGCTCACACGCGCGTTCCTGTAACAATGTGCGCCCGGCGTGACAAGAGGCGAATTGGCAAGGGTGGATAACCGCCCTCGCCTTGCCGCTCACGCAGGCTTGGTCTCGTCCCGGGCGACATCGGCTCCGGCATAGATCCCCTTGAGGCGTTCGCGCAGGATCTGCATGACCACATAGAGCACGGGGATCAGCACAACGCCCAAGGTCGTGGCGAACAGCATGCCGCCGAACACCGCGAATCCGATGGCCTTCTGGCTGGCCGCACCGGCGCCGCTCGCGGTGACCAGCGGAACGACGCCCAGCAGGAAGGCCAGCGCCGTCATCATCACCGCACGGAACCGCAGATGCGCAGCCTCGCGAGCCGCAGCAATGATCGACTTGCCCTTTTCCCGCTCCTCCATCGCGAACTCGACGATCAGGATGGCGTTCTTGGCACCAAGGCCGACAAGCATGATCATGCCGATCTGGGTGTAGAGATTGACGTCGCTCCCCGTGGCCGCCACCGCGGCGAAAGCCCCCAGCAACGCCACCGTCACCGACATCAGAATCGCCAGCGGCATCGACCAGCTCTCGTACTGGGCAACCAGGAAGAGATAGGCGAACAGGATCGACAGCATCAGCACGATGACCACCACGGCCCCCGCCCCCTGCTGCTGCAGCGCCGAGCCGGTCCACTCGTAGGTGTAGCCGGACGGCAGCGCCTCGGCCGCGCCCCGCTCCATTTCCGTGATCGTGTCGCCGGTGGACATGCCGGCTTTGGGAGCGGCATTGACGGAGGCGGAGCGGAACATGTTGTAGCGGTTCAGAATCTGCGGACCGAGCACGTTCTCTACGCTGACGATCGAGCGCAGCGGGACCATCTCTCCCGTCTCGTTGCGCACATGCAGCTGCGCGATATCGTCGGCCCGGTCGCGAAGCGCGCCTTCCGCCTGAATCATCACACGATAAACACGGCCGAACAGGTTGAAATCGTTGACGTAGTATCCGCCGAGATAGGCCTGAAGCGTCTGGAAGACATCCGAGATTCTGATGCCGAGCAGCTTCGCCCGCTCGCGGTCGAGATTGACGAAGAGCTGCGGCACGTTCGCCCGGAAGGTGGAATAGGCCTGGGCGATGGAGGGCTGCTGGTTGGCGGTGTAGACCAGCGAGCCGACCGCCGAGGACAGGTCCTGCGGCGTGCCGCCGCCGGTCTGCTGGACTTTCATCTCGACGCCGGCGGTGGTGCCGAGCCCGGGAATCGGCGGCGCGTTGAAGGCGATGATATTGGCCCCGGGAATCGTCGCGAACGTCGCCCAGAGCCTGGCGAGGATCCCGTCGGCGCTCAGCTCCGGCGTCGTGCGCTCGCCCCAGGGCTTCAGCTTGACGATGACCATGCCCGCATTCGGCGAAAGGCCCGAATTGAGGATCGAGAAGCCGTTGACCATGATGATGTGCTGGATGCCGTCGACACCTTCCAGCATCTCCTCCATCCGGTCGGTGATCTCCGTGGTGCGCGGCAGCGCAGCACCGTCCGGCAACTGCACATCGACCATCAGGTAGCCCTGATCCTCCAGCGGCAGGAAGCCCTGCGGCAGGCGGCCGCTCATCACCACGATCAGCGCAATGGCACCGGCAACGCCGACAAGACCGAGGAACGACCGGGGAAGCAGGCGCGACACGACGCCGACATAGCCGTCGCGGGCGTGGCCAATTCCCTTTTCGAAGACTGCCAGCAGCCCGCGCGGCGGGCCGGAGCGCGCCTTCAGCACCAGGCCGCACAGGGCCGGCGACAGGGTCAGCGCGTTGATCGAGGAAATCACCACCGAGACCGAGATCGTCACGGCGAACTGCGAATAGAGCCGTCCGGTGATGCCGGGCATGAAGATCGTCGGCACGAATACGGCGAGCAGCACCAGGGTGGTCGCGATCACCGGCGTGGTGATCTGCGCCATCGCCTTCTCGGTCGCTTCCTTGGCCGACAGGCCCTCCTCCGCGATGATGCGCTCGACATTCTCCACCACGATGATGGCGTCGTCGACGACGATGCCGATGGCCAGCACCAGCGCGAACAGGCTGATCGTGTTGAGCGACATGCCCGCCAGCAGCAGCACCGCGAATGTACCGATCAGCGAGACGGGAATGGCGACGGTCGGGATGATCGTCGCCCGCCAGTTGCCGAGAAACACGAAGACCACCGCGACCACGAGCGCGAAGGTCATCATCAAGGTCATGACCACATCGTCGAGCGAGCGCTCGACGAACTCGGTCGTGTCGAAGGGAATGTCGTAGGCGACATCTTCCGGGAAGGCCTTGGACAGTTCCTCCAGCCGCGCCCTGACGCCCTCGGCAACGGCAAGCGCGTTGGCGCCCGGCGCCTGGTAGACCGCAAGCACGGTCGCCGGATTGCCGTCATAGCGTCCGCTCGCCGCGTAGAACTGCGACCCGAGCTCGACCCGGGCCACATCGCCGATGCGCACCAGGGCCCCGTCGTCGCCGGTCCGCAGCACGATGTTGCGGAACTCCTCGACCGTCGACAGGCGCCCCTGCGCCCGCACGGTGTACTGGAACTGCTGCCCGTCGGGCGCCGGCGGCGCGCCGATCTGGCCGGCCGCGACCTGGAGGTTCTGGTCCTGGATCGCCGCGATGAAGTCCGACGGCGTCATCGACAGGGCCGCGAGCCGATTCGGATCGAGCCAGATCCGCATGCCATAGGCAAAGTCGGTCAGCACGTCGGCCTTGCCCACGCCCTTCACGCGGGCAAGCGAATCCTTGAGGTTGATCGAGGCGTAGTTGGCGAGAAACAGCTCGTCATAGGTGCGGTTGGGCGAATACAGCGTCACGACCAGCAGCATGTTGGTGCTGGCCTTCTGCACGGTCACGCCGCTGCGGGTGACGTCGGCCGGCAGCACGCTGGTTGCCTGCGAGACGCGGTTCTGCACGTTGACCGCAGCGATGTCCGGATCCGTGCCGACATCGAAGACGATGTTCAGCGAGTAGCTGCCGTTGTCGGAGCTGTTCGACGACATGTAGAGCATGTTGTCGACGCCGTTCACCTCGGCCTCGATGGGCGCGGCGACGGTCTCTTCCAGCACCTGTGCGCTGGCGCCGGTATAGCTGGCGGAGACGTTGACCACCGGCGGGGTGATGTTGGGGAACTGCTCGACCGGCAGCGACATGTAGCCAAGCGCGCCGGCGATCGTGATGACGATCGAGATGACCAGCGCGAATTTCGGCCGGTTGATGAAGATCCGCGAGAACATCGGCGTTACTCCGCCGAGCCGGCGGCGAGCGCGGCGTTGACCGGCACGCCCGGGCGCACCTTCTGCAGGCCGAGCGTGATCACCCGCTCACCCTCCTGCAGTCCCTTCGTCACGGCGAAATCCGCGTCGACCTGCTGGCCGAGCTCGACATAGCGCTGCTCGACGGTCTCGTTGCTGCCCACCACCAGCACGAAGGGGCCGCGCTGGTCGCGCTGCACCGCCGACTGCGGAATGAGGATCTCCTTCATCGACACCGGCGCTTCCACGACGACCTCGACGAAGGTACCGGCAACCAGGAGCAGGTCGGGATTGCGGAAGCGCCCGCGAACCGAGATCGTTCCCGTCTTCGGATCGACGACATTGTCGATGAAGACGATCTCGCCGTCCTGTTCGTAGCGCGTGCCGTTGGGCAGGATCACGTGGATCCCCGGCAACTCGGCCTTGTCGTTGACTGCCTCCGCCGGATTCCCGCCGCGCACCGCGTCCAGATAGTCCTTCTCGCTGATCGCGAAGCTCACATACATCGGATCGGTGCGCACCAGCCGCGCGATCGGCCCGCTCGTCGGCCCCACCACATCGCCGACGCTGAAATTGCTCTTGCCGATCTTGCCGGCAAACGGCGCTGTCACGTCGGTGTAGCCGAGGTTGAGCTCGGCCTGGGTGATTGCGGCATTGGCCGCCGCGACCGAGGCATCGGCCTGCTCCTTGGCGGCGAGCGTCGCCTGGTACTTGGCCTGGGAAACATGGCCCTTGTCGAGCAGGTCCTTGTCGCGCTCCAGATCCGAGGCCTTCAGCGCCGCGTCGGCCGCCGCGCGTGCCGCATCCGCCTTTGCCGAGGCAAGAGCCGCCTCGTAGGGAGCCCGCTCGATGGTGAACAGCAGCTGGCCATCCTGAACGGTGGCGCCGTCATCGACATTCTTGGAGTTGAGGAAGCCGGAAACGCGGGCGATGAGATTCACATCGTCGACCGCCTGCACGCGCCCGACGAAACGGACGGACTGGCGCACCTCCTTGGAGACGGCCGCGGCGACGGTGACGGAAGGAGGAGGCGCTTCCTGTGTTGCGCTGTCCTGCGACGGATTGCAGGCGGCCAGCGCGATGGCAAGACCAGGAACGAGGCTCACGCGCAGGAACGAACGCAACTGGGCCATGATTGTAACCTCCCCCGAGCCCTGGCTACCAGGCACCCGTCTAGCGGACGAACGAGAACGGGCGATGACGCCCCTTCCCGCACGACCGTTTTGCAACTTTTGGAAGGTTACGCAGGCATTTCAGTCAAAGACAAGCGCCAATCCGAAGTGGTCCCCGGCTGGCAGAACCAGCCCTTCGGGCGCGTCCACCACACCCAGCGACGCGTCCCGAAGGGTCCGCGCCAGATGATCGCGATCGCGCGAGCGCAGGCCGAGCGCGGCAATTGCCGAACCGCCAGGGCCAATCTGCGGCGCATCGATTCCATAGAGGGAGGAGAACGCTGCCGGGGGCATCAGATGCAACCGGCCGCGCGGCGTCTCGATGGTGATTCCAAGGCTCGTCGCCCGCATCTCCCGCCGGCCCGTGAAGGCTGCGTAGAAGATGTGCTGCTCGGCCGGTTCGTCGCAGACGATCACGACCGATTCGAGCGCGGCAACGCCATTGGGATGGGCCTGATACTCGGCCGACCAGAAGTTCTCCGGATAGCGGTTCAGGCAAGTGAAGAAGCCGTGCGCGGGATCGCTGTCGTTGCGCACGAAGGTCAGGTCGAAGCCGACCTTGCGGATGCCACCGTCGGGCAGTGTCTGCTCGCGGCCGAAAGAGAACGGCGCATAGACATGCAGGCCGGCCTGCTCGAAATCGCGGCGGTCGGCAGCCGGGTCGCGGCTTTCCATGACCAGCATCGACACGCCCTCGCGCGATTTCACGAAATCGCGGTTGAACGCACCGAAGGAAAAGCTGTTGTCCGCTGCTTCCGGAATCAGCGTCTCGTCGCCGATTCCGAGGATCTCGATGAAGAACCCGTCGAGCTGGACGAGATGGTTTTCCGTGCCCCAGGGATGGCGGGCGCGCGCCGTCACGCGAAAGCCCGCCTGTTCCATGAAGCGGGCGGCAGCGGCAAGATCGCGCACCGTCCAGACCACGTGATCGAAACCGCGTGCGGTCATTGTCCTCTCCCCTGCCCCGGTATGTCCGGCCCGGCCGTCCTCAGACCAGGCGGCTCTGCTCGATCGCCGCGGCCACGAAGGACGCGAAGAGCGGGTGCGGCTCGAACGGGCGCGACTTCAGTTCCGGATGGTACTGCACGCCGATGAACCAGGGATGGTCGTCGATCTCCACCGTCTCCGGCAGCTGGCCGTCCGGCGAGGTGCCGGCAAAGCGCAGGCCCGCCTGCTCCAGCCGCTCGCGATAGGCGATGTTCACCTCGTAGCGGTGGCGATGGCGCTCGGAGATCATCTCCGCCCCGTAGATGTCGGCAATGCGCGAGCCCTTCTGCAACCGCGCCGGATAGGCGCCAAGACGCATGGTGCCGCCCAGTTCGCCATCCGCGCGCCGGACCTCGATCTGGTTGCCCTTCGACCATTCGGTCATCAGGCCGACGACGGGCTCTGCGGCCTCGCCGAACTCGGTCGAGTTGGCATCCTTGATGCCGGCGAGATTGCGCGCCGCCTCGATCACCGCCATCTGCATGCCGAAGCAGATGCCGAAATACGGCACCTTGTGCAGACGTGCGAAACGGGCCGCCGCGATCTTGCCTTCCGCGCCGCGCTCGCCGAAGCCGCCCGGCACGAGAATACCGTGCACGCTTTCCAGCCACGGGGTCGCGTCTTCCTTCTCGAAGATCTCGGACTCGATCCACTCGATGTTGACGCGCACGTTGTTGGCGATGCCGCCATGCACCAGTGCCTCGATCAGCGACTTGTACGCATCCTTGAGGACCGTGTACTTGCCGATGATGGCGATGGTCACCTCGCCTTCCGGGTTGGCGAGCGTCTCGGAAATGCCGGTCCAGCGGGACAGGTCGAGCGCCGGCGCGCCGGTGATGCCGAACGCCGCCAGCACCTCGTCGTCCAGGCCTTCCTTGTGATAGGCGATCGGCACGTCGTAGATCGACTTGACGTCATAGGCCGGGATGACGGCGCCTTCGCGCACGTTGCAGAAAAGCGACAGCTTGCGCCGCTCGCTCTCCGGGATCTTGCGGTCGCAGCGGACCATCAGGATGTCCGGCTGGATGCCGATGGAGCGGAGCTCCTTGACCGAGTGCTGGGTCGGCTTGGTCTTGAGCTCGCCTGCCGAGGCGATGAACGGCATCAGGGTCAGGTGGATATAGACCGCATGGCCGCGCGGCAGCTCGTTGCCGAGCTGACGGATCGCCTCGAAGAACGGCAGGCCCTCGATGTCGCCGACGGTGCCGCCGATCTCGCACAGCACGAAATCGTAGTCGTCATTGCCGTCGAGCACGAAGGCCTTGATCGCGTCGGTGACGTGCGGAATCACCTGGACCGTACCGCCGAGGTAGTCGCCGCGGCGCTCCTTGGCGATGATATCCTGGTAGATCCGGCCGGTGGTGATGTTGTCCATCTTGTTGGCCGGACGACCGGTGAACCGCTCGTAATGGCCAAGGTCGAGGTCCGTTTCGGCACCGTCGTCGGTGACGAAGCACTCACCGTGCTGATAGGGGCTCATGGTCCCGGGATCGACGTTGAGATAGGGGTCGAGCTTGCGAAGCCGCACCCGGTATCCACGCGCCTGCAGGAGGGCTCCAAGAGCCGCGGAGGCGAGTCCCTTGCCAAGGGAAGAAACCACGCCGCCGGTGATGAAGATGTATCGCGCCATGGACCAATACCATATCGCTGCGGGCGCTGATTCGAACGCCCGACACGGAGTTAACACACAAGAAAATGCCCCGCGACGGGTATCGCGGGGCATTGGATGAAGACGCCTGCCGCCCTGGGCTTACTGCGCCGCCGGAACCTGAGGTCCGGCGGGCGTCTCGGGCGGACGCAGCTGGTCGAGAATGCCGTTGCCGGAGCCCGACGTTCCCTCGCCTGCCGGCGCGGTCTGCGTACCGGGCACGGCATCCAGGATGGACGCCGGGCGATCGCTGTTCTTTGCCAGCATGGCAAGTCCCAGCGAGGTCGCGAAGAAGACTGCAGCCAGGATGGCGGTGGCGCGGGTCAGCACGTTGCCGCTGCCGCGGCTGGACATCATCCCGCCGCCGCCGCCGCCGATGCCCAGGGCACCGCCCTCGGAACGCTGCAGAAGAACCACGAGGACGAGCGCAAGCACGACCATCAGGTGAATAACGATGACAACGGTTTCCATCGACAACCAGTCTTTCGTGTTCGGATTGGAGCGGGTTCTACACCAATGCCGTCATGGTTTCCACCCTTGATCGGCCCCGGCCCCGCTCATGGCAGCCACCTGCTGCCCGCATGGCGAAAGCTATGCCGGCAGATCAGCCGGCAGCCTTTGCAATCGCAAGGAAATCCGGGGCCTTCAGGCTGGCGCCGCCGACCAGCGCGCCGTCGACATTGTCCACCGACAACAGCTCGCCGGCATTGGCCGGCTTCACCGAGCCGCCGTAAAGCAGCCGGATCGACGCAGCCGAGGGTCCGAACCGTCCCTGCAGTTCCTTGCGCATATAGGCATGCATCTCGGCAACATCATCCACCGTCGGCGTCAGGCCGGTGCCGATGGCCCAGACCGGCTCGTAGGCAACGACCAGCCGGGCGCCGTACGCCCCGTCCGGCACCGAGCCGGCAAGCTGTGCGCCGACCACCTCGAGAGCCTTGCCGGCCTTGCGCTCGGCTTCCGTCTCGCCGACGCAGACGATGGCGACAAGACCCGCACGCCAGGCCGCTTCCGCCTTGGCCCGCACCAGGGCATCGCTCTCGCCGTGGTCGGCCCGGCGCTCGGAATGGCCGACGATGATCCAGCGCGCACCGGAATCGGCCAGCATCTCGGCCGAGATGTCGCCGGTATGGGCGCCGCTTGCGGCGGTGTGGCAGTCCTGCCCGCCGATGCTCAAGCCGCTGTCTCCGGCTGCCGCCGCCGCTGCCGCGACCAGCGTCGCGGGCGGGCAGATCGCCATGTCCACGCTTGCCGCCAGACCGCCGGCCGCCGCCTCCGCCATCGACCGCAGTTCGCCGAGCGCGGTCGCCAGCCCGTTCATCTTCCAGTTTCCGGCGATCAGCGGCTTGTTCTTCTCGGTCATTTCGACATCCTCGGCTGGCATTCGGTCGGCGGTTGGCTTCTGCGCGAAAGGCAGGTTCAGCGCCGGTGCTACCAGAATTTCCGCCTCGTTCAAGACGATACGGCGCAAGCCTTTGCCTGTGCCTTGCTCCTGCGGGCCCGCGTCTCTATGATCCGCCCGCTCTCGCTCGGATTTTACCCAAGGTCCGGGCCGTATCCTGTTGCCTCAGTAACGACGGAACCTGCAATGCTCGACACTCTGCGCAGCGGCGCAAAGTCATGGATTTCCAAACTCCTGATCGGTCTTCTCGTCATCAGCTTCGCGATCTGGGGCATTTCGGGTGATCTTCTCAATGTCGGCGGCGACCAGGTCGCGACCGTGGGCGACCGCAAGATCTCGATCGTCGACTTCGACAATGCCTATCGGCGCGAGCTCGACACGATCGGCCGCAACATCGGCCGGCCGCTGTCCACCGTCGAAGGCGCCTCGCTCGGCATTCCGGCGCAGGTGCTCGGCCGCATGATCGCCGAGGCCGCGCTGAACGAGACGGCCGAGAGCTACAATATCGGCGTTTCCGATCAGGAACTGGTCCGTCTCATCCAGGAGGCTCCGGCCTTCCAGGCGCCGGGCGGCGGATTCGACCGCGCCCAGCTCGCCCGCGTATTGCAGGCCAACGGCCTGACCGAGGACGCCTTCGTCGCCGAGCGCCGCCTGCTCGAGGAGCGCCGCCAGATCGCCGACGCGATCAGCGGCGGCCTTGCGACCCCGGCGGCCATGCTGGAGGCGTTCAACCAGCACGCCAATGAAGAGCGCAGCGTGGACTACGTGGAATTCGGCGCCGATCAGGCCGGCGACATTCCCGCCCCGACGGACAGCGAGCTCGCCACATATTTCGAGGCCAATAAGGACACGTTCCGCGCGCCCGAATACCGCAAGGTCGCGCTGCTGTCGCTGACGCCCGAGCGCCTGGCGCGCCCGGACGAGGTCAGCGAAGACGACGTGCGCCAGGAATACCAGGCCTCCGGCGACCGCTTCGGCGAGCCGGAGCGCCGCCGCATCCTGCAGCTTCCGCTGCCCGACGCGGCCGCGGTCGAGGCTGTCCGCACCGCACTTTCGGAAGGCAAGACCTTCGACGACATCCTGGCCGAGCGCGGCCTGACGGAAACGCAGGTCGAGCTGGGCAACATGGCCCGCACGGACCTGCTCGATCCGGCCATCGCCGAGGCAGCCTTCTCGCTCGCCGAGGGACAGACTTCCGACATCGTCGAGGGACGCCTGACCTCGGTCCTGCTCAAGGTCGCCGAGATCACCGAGGCGCATCAGTCGCCGGTGGAGGAGGTCGCTCCCGAGCTGCGCAAGGAAATCGCACTGCGACAGGCGCAGCGCGAGGTGCTGGACCTGCATGACGAGATCGAGGACGCCCGCGCCGGCGGCGCGACGCTGCAGGAGGTCGCCGAGCGATTCTCCCTGACCCTCGACACGCCGGCCGCCTTCGACAGCGCCGGCAAGGACGAGGCCGGCAACGCGGTTGAGCTGCCGGACGCCAACGACCTGATCTCCGACGTCTTCGAGAGCGATGTCGGCATCGAGGCCGATATGCTGCAGCTCGGCCGCGACGGGTTCCTGTGGTTCGAGGTGCGCGAAGTCGTTCCGGCCCGCGACCGCACGCTGGACGAAGTACGCCAGCAGGTCGTCGACGCCTGGACCGCGCAGCAGCGCACCGAGCGTCTCGACGCCCTTGCCTCCTCCATCGTGGAAGAGGTCCGCGGCGGCAAGTCGCTGCAGGACGTGGCGACCGAGCGTGGCCTGACGGTTGCCTCGGCCAGCGGCATCAAGCGCAATGGCGCCAATGGCCCCCTGCCCGCCTCCGCCATCCCGGCCGTCTTCTCCGGCCCGGTCGGCACGCTCGGCAGCGCCGCGCGCGAGGGCGACCGTCGCCTGGTCTTCCGCGTGACGGGCGCCTCGGCTCCGGCCTTCTTCCGCGAGGCCGGCGAGATCGCCGCGCTCGACCAGCGGCTGGCCGAGGCTCTGCAGAACTCGATCATCGGTCAGTATGTCGGTGAGCGCGAGGCGCGGCTCGGCGTCAGCGTCAACCAGGCCAACATCAACCGGGTGCTCGGCCAGGGCGGCAGCTGATGCCGCCCCGGGTCCCTTTCGGGAGGACGTTGATATGAGCAACCTCAAGAGCCTGATCGCAAAGGCCGCCGACGGGCACGCCCTGTCGCGCGCAGAAGCCCAGTCCGCCTTCGACATCATCATGTCGGGCGCGGCGACCCCTGCGCAGATCGGCGGCTTCCTGATGGCGCTGCGGGTGCGCGGCGAGACCGTCGACGAGATCGCCGGCGCCGTCGCCACCATGCGCTCCAAGATGGTTCCGGTCTCCGCTCCGGCCGATGCGGTCGACGTGGTGGGCACCGGCGGCGATGCCTCCGGCAGCTACAACATCTCCACCTGCTCGGCCTTCGTGGTCGCCGGCTGCGGCGTCCATGTCGCCAAGCACGGCAACCGTTCGCTGTCGTCCAAGTCGGGCGCAGCCGACGTGCTGGCCGCGCTCGGCGTCGACATCGACATCAGCCCGGCGCAGATCTCCCGCTGCATCCGCGAGGCGGGCCTCGGCTTCATGTTCGCGCCGAACCATCATTCGGCGATGAAGCATGTCGGTCCGGCGCGCACCGAGCTCGGCACCCGCACGATCTTCAACCTGCTCGGCCCGCTGTCCAACCCGGCCGGCGTCAAGCGTCAGATGGTCGGCGTCTTCGCCCCGCAATGGGTCGAGCCGATCGCCCGCGTGCTTGCCGCGCTCGGTTCGGAATCGGCCTGGGTGGTGCACGGCTCCGACGGGCTCGACGAAATCACCACGACCGGCCCGACCAGCGTTGCCGCGCTGGAGAACGGCGAGATCCGCCTGTTCGAGATCTCGCCGAAGGATGTCGGCCTTGCGTTCCACGACCCCGCCGACCTGAAGGGCGGCGAGGCGCCGGAAAACGCCGTCGCGCTCAAGGCCGTGCTGGAGGGCGAAAAGTCCGCCTATCGCGACACGGTGCTGATGAATGCCGGCGCGACGCTGGTGGTCGCCGGCCGCGCACCGAGCCTTGCCGAGGGCGTCGCGATGGCCGCGAATGCCATCGACAGCGGCAATGCGCTGGCGCGCCTGTCGCGTCTCGTCGAGGTGTCGAACGAGGTGCGCGGCGATGGCTGACATCCTGGAAAAGATCGGCGCCTACAAGCGCGAGGAGATCGCCGCCGCCAAGGCCGCCGTGCCGCAGGCCGAGATCGAGCGGCGCGCCGCCGAATCCGACGCCCCGCGCGGCTTCCTGAACGCGCTGCGCGCCCGCAAGGACGCCGGCGAGTTCGGCCTGATCGCCGAGATCAAGAAGGCAAGCCCGTCCAAGGGCCTGATCCGCGCCGACTTCGATCCGCCGGCGCTGGCCCGCGCCTATGAGGCCGGCGGCGCCGCCTGCCTCTCCGTACTGACTGACACCCCGTCCTTCCAGGGCGCGCCGGAGTTCCTGGTCGCGGCGCGTGCAGCCACCGCGCTTCCGGCCCTGCGCAAGGATTTCCTCTACGACACCTATCAGGTGTTCGAGGCCCGCGCCTGGGGCGCCGACTGCATCCTGATCATCATGGCCGCCGTCGACGACGCGCTGGCCGCCGATCTGGAGGCGACCGCCTTCGGCCTCGGCATGGACGTGCTGGTCGAGGTGCACGACGCGGACGAGCTGGAGCGCGCGCTGCGCCTCACCTCGCCGATGATCGGCATCAACAACCGCAACCTGAAGACATTCGAAACGCGGCTGGAAACCAGCGAGACGCTGGCCGGACTGATCCCGGACGACCGTCTCGTCGTCGGCGAATCCGGCCTGTTCACCCCGCAGGACCTTGCCCGGATGGAACGCTGCGGCATCTCCACCTTCCTGATCGGCGAGAGCCTGATGCGCCAGGACGATGTGGCCGGCGCAACGCGCGCGCTGCTGGCGCGTCCCGGACTTGCGGCGGAGTAGGACATGGCTGGCACATCTTCTGGAGACGCTTCCCCGCGCTTGACCCATCTGGACGAGAGCGGCGCGGCCAACATGGTCGACGTCTCGACCAAGGAGGTCACCTCCCGCGAGGCGCAGGCCGAAGGCCATGTGCGCATGAAGCCGGAAACGCTGGCGCTGATCCTGTCCGGTTCGGCCAAGAAGGGCGACGTCATCGCCACCGCCCGCATCGCCGGCATCATGGCCGCCAAGCGCACCCACGAGCTGGTGCCGCTCTGCCATCCCCTGCTGCTGTCCAAGGTCGCCGTCGACATCGTGCCGGACGAGGCGCTCCCGGGCCTGCGCGTCACCGCGATGGCCCGCGTTTCGGGCCAGACCGGCGTCGAGATGGAGGCGCTGACCGCCTGCTCGGTCACCTGCCTGACGATCTACGACATGGCCAAGGCCGTCGACCGCGGCATGACCATCGGCGGCATCCGCGTCCTTGCCAAGTCCGGCGGCAAGTCCGGCGACTGGACCGCGGCGAGCGAAACGAACCCCGCCTGACACAAGGCCAACTGACATGAGGCACTGCTGACATGGCGCTGATCTCGGTCGACGAAGCCCTGTCGCGACTTCTCGGCGACGTCGAGCCGCTCGGCTCCGAGACCGTGCCGCTCGCACTGGCCAATGGCCGCGTGCTGGCTGCCGACCTTGCCGCGACCCGCACCCAGCCGCCCTTCGCCGCCTCCGCCATGGACGGCTATGCCGTGCGCGCGGCCGATATCGCCACCGTTCCGGCCGTGCTCAAGCTGATCGGCGAAGCCCCCGCGGGCCGCGCCTTCTCCGGCACCATCGGAGCGGGCGAGACCGTGCGCATCTTCACCGGCGCACCGCTTCCCGAAGGCAGCGACACGATCCTGATCCAGGAAAACGCCGAGCGCGACGGCGAGCGCGTCACCGCGCTGGAAAGCGCACCGCTCGGCCGTTTCGTGCGCCCCGCCGGGCTTGATTTCAAGGTTGGCGAAACGCTGCTGAGCGCCGGTACGCGGCTCGACTATCGCCGCCTTGCGCTGGCGGCCGCCATGAACCATCCCGTGCTTGAGCTGCGCCGCCGACCGAAGGTGGCGATCCTGGCGACGGGCGACGAACTGGTCGAACCGGGGGAGCAGCCGGGGCCCGACCAGATCATCGCCTCCAACCATGCGGGCATTGCCGCCCTGGTCGAGGATTGCGGCGGCGAGCCGCTGCAGCTCGGCATCGCCTCCGACCGGCGCGAGCATATCGCGGAGAAGATCGCCGAGGCGCGAGCCGTCGGAGCCGACATCCTCGTCACGCTTGGCGGGGCCTCCGTCGGCGACCACGATCTGGTGCAGGAAGTGCTTGCCGCCTCAGGCATGGAACTCGGCTTCTGGCGCATCGCCATGCGGCCGGGCAAGCCGCTGATGGCCGGCCGCATCGAGGGCATGCGCGTGCTCGGCCTGCCGGGCAATCCGGTCTCAAGCCTCGTCTGCGGCGTTCTCTTCCTGCGTCCGCTGATCGACGCCCTGCTCGGCCGCCCGCCGCGCCGGCGCGATGCCGAACTGCTGCCGCTGACCGCCGATATCGGCGGCAATGACCAGCGCGAGGACTATCTGCGGGCGCGCATCCTGCGCCAGGACGACGGCACGGAGCGTGTCGCCCCGTTCGAGCGGCAGGACTCCTCCATGCTGGCAACGCTCACCCGCGCCGATGCGCTGGTGGTGCGCCCGCCCCATGCGCCCCCCCTGCCCGCCGGCACGCCGGTGCCGGTCCTGCGCCTGCCGCAGGGCTGAGCCGACCCCGCGCCCTACCGCTTCCCGTTTCGTTCCCTATGGGCATTGTGGAACAAGGCAGGAACGGTTAGACTATGTTCATGATTTGTACATAGCCTGAGTCGCAGGCAGCGATCGGCAGCAGCCGGCCGATATCGGCCAGGCCTTGCGTGCCAGAGCGGGGGACCCAAGCGCATGTTGACGCGCAAGCAGCACGAATTGCTCCTGTTCATCCACGAACGGCTGAAGGAAACCGGTGTTCCTCCCTCGTTCGACGAGATGAAGGACGCGCTCGATCTGCGGTCCAAGTCCGGCATCCACCGGCTGATCACCGCGCTGGAAGAGCGCGGGTTCATTCGCCGCCTGCCGAACCGCGCCCGGGCGCTGGAGATCGTCAAGCTGCCGGAATCGGTTGCGCTCGGCCTTGCCTCGCAGCGCGGCCAGGGCTTCTCGCCCTCCGTCATCGAAGGATCTCTCGGCAAGACGCCGCCGGTGGAAACAGCCCCAGCCCCACCGCCCGCGGCCAATGACAGCGTCGAGATCCCGGTCATGGGCCGCATTGCCGCCGGCGTACCGATCGAGGCGATCCAGTCCCACAGCCACACCATCGCCATGCCGGCCGACCTGCTCGGCAACGGCGAGCACTACGCGCTGGAAGTGCGCGGCGATTCCATGATCGAGGCCGGCATTCTCGACGGCGACACCGTGGTGATCCGCCGTTCCGACAGCGCCGACAGCGGCGACATCGTCGTCGCCCTGATCGACGACGAGGAAGCGACGTTGAAGCGCCTGCGCAAGAAGGGCGCGTCCGTTGCGCTGGAGGCCGCAAACCCGGCCTACGAAACCCGCATCTTCGGTCCGGGACGCGTGCGCATCCAGGGCAAGCTCGTCTCGCTGTTCCGTCGCTATTGAGGCCGCGCGCCGGACGGGGCTCCTGGCAGGCGGGTCATTTCGGCGTCCAGGGTCGGCGACGCCCGTAGCTGGGGACCACGGCAACAGCGAGAGCATCGCCTGTGCCTGATGGCGACTGCCAAGCCGATGACGCTTGCGCGAGCGCTGATCGAGATGCGGCCGAGGCGGCCGGCGCACTGAAATAGAGCGCAACGGCGCCGTCGCGGGCAAGCCGCGCCCCGTCGAACACCTGCCTTGCCCGGCAATCGGGCGGGGCAATCAGCGCCGAGACGATGATGTCGGCCTTGCGGCAATCCTCTTCGAAGGCGGCGCTGTCGCGCACCAGCGAGACCAGCAGCGCAGGCGGGCCTTGCCCCGCTGCAAAGGGCCCCGGCCCCGGTCCTGCCACCGGTCCCGGCGGTGCATTTGCGGAGGCACCGTGCCGGGCACCCGCCCCCGGCGGACCATGCGCGCGCACTAGACAGGCCAGCTTGTCGCAGCGAAGGTCGCCGGCCGCGATCCGCCGGTTCCCGTGGTGCTGCACACTGATGCCTTCCGCCCGCAACCAGACCTCCGGCAGGAACCCGCTCGGGCGCGATGAAACGCGCAAGGCCCCGGCCGCATCGCGCACGGCAATGGTCGTGCCGGTGGCCGAGATCAGCATGTCCGGCTGCCGATGCAGGGCATAAAGCAGGACGGAGGCGGCAAGCGGCAGCAGGGCGACTGGGCGATATCCCCGCGGCGCAAGGCAGGCGACAAGCCCTGCCGCCACCACCAGTAGCGTGCCGCCAAGCGAGGGCGCGCCGATCACCCCGTCCTCCGGCGTCAGGTTGCTGACCCAGGTCGCCATCGCCACCACGAGATCGATGCCAGCGCCCATCGCCGCGAGCGGCAAGGCCTCCAGCCCGAAGGGCAGCAGGGCCAGCGCCAGCACCGCGAACGGCATGACCACGAGTGTCACCACCGGCATTGCCAGCAGGTTGCCGAGCGTACCGAGCGGCGAGATTCGGTGGAAGTGATAGGCGCCGATGGCCCCCGTCGCCAGGCCCGCGATCAGCGAGGTCAGGAGAAGCCCCCAGAACCAGCCCGCAGCGCCCGATGTCGCGGCCTGCAGCAGCCCCCCACGACCCGGCGGCGCCATCGGCCCCTGGCGCTCGCGCGCGGCGCGCCGCCGGGTTATTTCCTCATAGGCGGCGATCAGGGCGATCACGGCGGCGAAGGACATCTGGAAACCGGGATCGAGCAACGCCTCCGGCAGCATCGCAAGGATCAGCAGGACGGCAATCGCGACATTGCGCAGCGTCAGGGCCCGCCGCGAGAAGATGCGCCCCGAAAACACCAGAACGATCATCAGGAAGGCGCGCTGCGTTGCGATGGAGGCACCGGAAATGCCGAGATAGAAGACGGCGGCCGACATCGCCGCAACGGCGGCCCAGGCATCGATCCGCCGCTCATGCACCAGATGCGGGAACAGCGCCAGAAGCGCCCGCACGACGAAGAACACCGAGCCGGCGAACAGCGCCATATGCAGGCCGGAAATCGCCAGGATATGCGCAAGGCCGGCGGTCCTCAGCGCCTCCGTCACCTGCTCTGGGATCAGAGAGCGGTCGCCGGTGATCAGCGCAATGGCAAGCGCGGCGGCCGTCGTCTCGCCGAGCGCGGCGATGATCCGCGCGGCAATCGCCTGACGCAGACTGGCGATCCCGGCTTTCAGCCGTAGCGACAGCGGTGCGGGACCGAGATCAATGCGGCTCGGCGCGCCGAAGGCAAAACCGGTGGCGCCGATGCCGTCGAAGAAGGCACGAAAGGCGAAGTCGTAGCCGCGGGGCATCACGGCAGCCGACGGCGGCATCAGCCTCGCGCGCAGCCGTACAGCCTCGCCGACAGAGATCCTCTCGCCTTCGGGGTCGCCGCGCAGCGACACGCGGACCCGATAAGGCATTGCTGACGCTGGCAGCCGCTCTATCCCCGCAACGCGCAGCAGCAACCGCGTGCCGCGGTCGGTGCGCTCGACCTCCTCCGCAAAGCCGGTCAGTGTCACGCTCCGCGCCCGATCGATCACCGGGGCGGCAACAAGTGCGGTGCGCAATGCCCCGGCGAAAAGTCCCGACAGCACCAGCGCCAGAGCCAGTAACACAAGGCCCCGCACGCCGCGGCGCGCCGCGAAAAACCAGCCGGCCCAGGCAAGAATGGCGGCAAGCGCCAGAACGGGGACCAACGGCTCGGACGGCAGGCGGAAATAGACAGCGATGCCGAAGGTGAAGGCGAGCGCGGCGAAGGCGAGCCCGCGCCCCTGCGCAAGGCTTTCGGCACAGGCAGCTGCGAACCTTGTCCCCGCCCCTTGCGTTTCGTGCCATCCTGCGCGGGCTCGCCGACGACGGGCAAGCAGATCGGCAAGCAGCAAGGGGGCGAGCGCAAGCCAGCGGCGTTCCCCACTGCCGCTGCCCGTTCGTCCCGGCGCCGCTGCCGGCACCGCCCTTGGCGCCGCATCCGGCAGCGCTCGCCTGTCGTCGTCGTCCTCGCCCGCCCGGGACACCTGGCCGCCCCTTCCCCTCGCCGGCGCGCGCGTGCCCCTCGCTCGGGCATTGGTGGCGCGGCGCCGCTGTGTTACACGGTCGCCGACCGTGCCAGGACCGAAGCGTTGCATTGCAACCCGGGTTCGCGCAAGACGCGAAACGGCACCGGATATTCCCGAAGGCACGCCGGACGCTCTGCGCCGGTGCCGCCACCGATCACGAGGCCTTTTGAATGAGCTCTCCCGTCGTCACGCGCTTTGCGCCCTCCCCGACCGGCTACCTGCATATCGGCGGCGCCCGCACGGCGCTGTTCAACTGGCTTTATGCCCGGCGTTTCGGCGGCAAGATGCTGCTGCGGATCGAGGACACCGACCGCGAGCGCAGCACCGATGCGGCCATCTCCGCGATCCTCGACGGCCTGACCTGGCTCGGTCTCGACTGGGAGGGCGAGGCGATCTCGCAGTTCGCCCGCGCCGCGCGCCACCGCGAGGTGGCCGAGAGCCTGATCGAGAAGGGCATGGCCTATCGCTGCTATGCGACGCCGGAAGAGCTGACGGCGATGCGCGAGGAGCAGCGCGCCAACGGCCTGCCGCCGCGCTATGACGGGCGCTGGCGCGACCGCGATCCGTCCGAGGCCCCGGCCGGCGTCAAGCCGGCGATCCGCCTCAAGGCGCCAGTCGACGGCGAGACGGTGATCGAGGACAAGGTGCAGGGCCGCGTCGTCTTCCCGAACAAGGATCTGGACGATCTGGTCCTGCTGCGCTCCGACGGCACGCCGACCTACATGCTGGCCGTCGTCGTCGACGACCACGACATGGGCGTCACCCACATCGTGCGCGGCGACGATCACCTGACCAATGCCGCCCGCCAGACGCTGATCTATCAGGCGCTCGGCTGGGACGTGCCGGTGATGGCCCATATCCCGCTGATCCACGGTCCGGACGGCGCCAAGCTGTCGAAGCGCCATGGCGCGCTCGGCGTCGAGGCCTACCGGGCCATGGGCTATCTGCCCGCCGCCATGCGCAACTATCTGGCGCGCCTCGGCTGGAGCCATGGCGACGACGAGATCTTCTCGACGCAGGAGATGACCGGCTGGTTCGATCTCGACGCCATCGGCAAGTCGCCCTCGCGCTTCGACTTCAAGAAGCTGGAGAACCTCAACGGCCACTACATGCGTGCAGCCGGCACGGACGAGTTGCTGGCCGACTTCACCAGCTTCCTGCCCCATGCGGAGAACGCCGAAGGCCTGCGCGACTGGCTGCAGGACCCGGCGCATGTCGAGATGTTCCGCGCCGCCCTGCCGGGGCTGAAGGAGCGTGCCAAGACCCTGGTGGAGCTGGCCGACAGCGCCGAGTACCTGTGGGTGCAGCGCCCGCTCGCGATGGACGAGAAGGCGGAAAAGCTGCTGGAGGCAGACGACGCGCGCAAGGTGCTCGCCGACCTGCACGCACGCCTTTCCGCGCTCGAAACCTGGAGCGCGGAAGCGACCGAGGAGGCCGTGCGCGCCTATGCCGAGGAGACCGATCTCAAGCTCGGCAAGGCGGCGCAGCCGCTGCGCGCGGCGCTGACCGGCCGGGGCACCTCGCCCGGCATCTTCGACGTGCTGGCCGTGCTCGGCCGCGAGGAATCGCTCGCCCGCATCGCCGATCAGGCCGCCGGCTGAGGCAAGGCCGGGCCCGCCCGGCCAAAGGTACCAATCAAGGCGGCGGCCCGATCCCCGGCCGCCGCCCGCGGTTCACATGAATCCCCCGTCACCCTGTGACGAAAGCGTTAGGGAGGTGCGCTTGCGGGGAGCGGACAAATGGGATACGCAACATTCGACCTTTCCTCCCGCCGTGTGTCCGGCACGCCCCAGCCTCTCCTGGAAGCCGGCCCGGACGATCCTGCGGCGCGCTTCATACAAGGGGGTAGCCTGAATGAGCGACAACACTGCCAAGCTGACGATGGGTGACAAGTCCTGGGACTTGAAGGTGCGTCCGGGGTCCATCGGACCCGATGTGGTCGACATTGCCTCGCTCTATGCGCAGACCGGCTGTTTCACCTACGACCCCGGCTTCACCTCGACCGCCTCGTGCGAATCCGCCATCACCTATATCGATGGCGACGAGGGTACCCTGCTGTATCGCGGCTATCCGATCGAGCAGCTGGCCGAGCACGGTGACTTCCTGGAGAGCTGCTACCTGCTGCTCTACGGCGAGCTGCCGACCAAGGCCCAGAAGGACGACTTCGTGCATCGCGTGACCTATCACACGATGATCCACGAGCAGATGAGCCGCTTCTTCACCGGCTTCCGCCGCGACGCCCACCCGATGGCGATCATGGTCGGCACCGTCGGCGCGCTCTCCGCCTTCTACCACGACTCGACCGACATCTCGGACCCGCACCAGCGCATGGTGGCGAGCCTGCGCATGATCGCGAAGATGCCGACGCTTGCGGCCATGGCCTACAAGTATCACGTCGGCCAGCCCTTCGTTTATCCGCGCAACGACCTCGACTACGCGTCGAACTTCCTGCACATGTGCTTCGCGGTGCCTTGCGAGGAATACAAGGTCAACCCCGTTCTCGCCCGCGCCATGGACCGGATCTTCATCCTCCATGCCGACCACGAGCAGAACGCCTCGACCTCGACCGTGCGTCTCGCCGGTTCCTCGGGCGCCAACCCGTTCGCCTGCATCGCGGCCGGCATCGCCTGCCTGTGGGGCCCGGCGCATGGCGGCGCCAACGAGGCAGCGCTCAACATGCTGTCGGAGATCGGCTCGGTCGACCGGATCCCGGAATACATCGCCCGCGCCAAGGACAAGAACGATCCGTTCCGTCTGATGGGCTTCGGTCATCGGGTCTACAAGAACTACGACCCGCGCGCCCGCATCATGCAGAAGACCACGCATGAAGTGCTGGCCGAGCTCGGCATCCGGGACGATCCGCTTCTCGACGTCGCCATGGAGCTGGAGAAGATCGCTCTCAACGACGACTACTTCATCGAGAAGAAGCTCTACCCGAACATCGACTTCTACTCCGGCATCACCCTGCGTGCGCTCGGCTTCCCGACCACCATGTTCACCGTGCTGTTCGCCCTCGCGCGGACCGTCGGCTGGATCGCCCAGTGGAAGGAGATGGTCGAGGATCCGTCCCAGAAGATCGGCCGCCCGCGCCAGCTCTACACCGGCGCCGCGCAGCGCGACTATCTGCCGGTCTCCCAGCGTCGCTGAGCGGGATCGACACGTCCAAGCTGAGAAAAGGCCGCCTCCGGGCGGCCTTTTTGCGTTTGGGGCGACCTGCGGGGGCGAGGCAGGAGGCGGAGGTGCGCTTAGCGGGCGTTGTTTTGCTGCAGCCTCTCCTTGCGTCTTCCCGGACGAGGCCGAAGGCCGATGATCCGGGACCGGAGAGGCACGGCGGTCGTGGCATGGTTCTGGAGCGCAACTCATACGCCCTCGGCTCTCCGATCCCGCATCTCCGCTTACGCTTCGTGCGGGATGACGAGAGGAAAGGTCCGGGTGATTTTCACCGCCGCTCTGGAAGCCAATAGGCCCCGGGTCGCGCTGCGCTTGCCCGGGGTGACGCCAGAGGGGATGCGAGGTCGCTGCCAGTCCCGCCGGCTGTCATCCTGGCCGGAGGCGAAGCCGGATAGCCGGGACCCAGAGGTGCCCTTAGCGGGTGTGGGGCGGGCGGCGCGCGTTCCGCACGCCGGTACGGCAAACGGGGATAGAAAACGCCCCCCCGTTGCGACAGCGGGGATAAATGGCCGGAGACGGGCCCACGCGATTTGCACAACTGTCTCAATATTTCGGCAAGACATTGAAAATACTGAAAGATTTTCGAGACGGATTTTGCAAAATTTCAGCGCGAAGTTGCGTCTGGCGTCTCAATTCACGCCAAACGCCGGTTGTCCGCCCATCTAGGCAGTCCGGCCGCGAACCTCTTCCAAAACGATGCGCGCGGCGGCGCCCGCCTGGCTCTCGTTCCCCTCCAGCCGCATCACCGCGTCGAGCCGGGCGAAGGCGTCGACCTGCCGCTTTCGGGCCGGGGTGTCGGCCAGCAGCGGGGCGACCGCATCGGCGAGCGCGCGCGGATTGGCGTCGTCGTCCAGGAACTCCGGCACGACATTCTCGCCGATGATGATGTTGGGCAGGACCATGGAGCTGACGCGGGCGACCGGCACGATGCGGTGGATGTCCTTGAGCCGGCGAAAGAACCAGTCGAGCTTGTAGGCAACGACCAACGGCACGCCCGAGATCGCCAGCTCCAGCGAGACAGTGCCCGAGGCGGCGAGAGCGGCATGCGCCCGGCGGAAGGCAGCGAGCTTGGCCGCCTCGCCGGTCACCACCTGCGGCGGATGCGGCCAGTCGGCAAGCTGTTCCTCGATCATCGGCCTCAAGCGCAGCACCGCCGGCAGCACCACCTCGAGATCCGGATGCGCCTGCCGCAGGATCTCGACCGCGCCGCGGAAATCCTGCAGCAGCTGGGTGACCTCGCTGCGCCGGCTGCCCGGCAGCATCAGCAGCACCGGCCGCCCCTCGTCCAGCGCCCTCCTCTCGCCGGCGGCGGGACGGAAGTCGCCGACCCGCTCGATCAGCGAGTGGCCGACATAGCTGGTCGGCGGGCCGCCGAGCTTTTCGTGCACGCCGGGTTCGAAGGGCAGGATCGCCAGCAGCCGGTCGACATAGGCGGCCATGCGGCGCGCGCGGCCCGGCCGCCAGGCCCAGACCGACGGCGAGACGTAATCGACGATGGGAATGGAGGGCGCGCGCTTGCGCACCCGCTTGGCAACGTTATGCGTGAAATCGGGACTGTCGACGATGATCAGGACATCGGGCGCCGCCGCGACCACGTCGTCGACGGTCTGGTAAACCCGGCGGACGATGGAGGGCAGCCGCGCCAGAACGGCGGAAAGACCCATCACCGCGATATCCTCGATGGGAAAGAGGCTCTTCAGCCCCTGCGCTTCCATGCGCTCGCCGCCGACGCCCATGAACTCGACCGGCCGGCCGGCCTGCGCGGCAATGGCCACCATCATCGGTGCGGCCAGCTGGTCGCCGGACTCCTCGCCCGCCACCACATAGACCCGCAGCGGGCGAACAGCACCTTCTGTCATCGCGCGGTCTCCGCCTGCGCCGAGGCCGTCTTGCCGGAAATGCCGAAGAGAAAGACGCCCGAGCGCGCGGCGAGCGCGACGGTCTCGGCCCGCTCGGCAATCAGCACCCGCCCCGCCTCGATGGCGATGCCGGAAAGTCCGGCGTCCCGCACGCGTTGCACGGTGCCCGGACCGATGGTCGGCAGGTCGACGCGAAGATCCTGGCCGGGCTTGGCGCATTTCACCAGCACCCCGCCCTTGCCGCGCACCCGGCTGCGCTCGCGCAGCTCGCGGCAACGCTCGAGCATGGAATCGGTGCCCTCCGCCCCCTCGACGGCAATGATGCGGCCGTGGAAACAGACGGCAGCCTGGCCGATGTCGAGGCGACCGAGCTCGGCGACGGTGGCCGCGCCCAGCTCCAGATCGGCGAGCACCTCGCCCTTCGGCGGGGTGCCGGCCATGCAGCCGGGCTGAGCCAGAAGCTGCGGCGCAACCTCATGGGCCCCGACGACCCGGAAGCCCTCGGCCTCGAAAAAGCGGATGACCTTCTTGAGCAGGGAATCGTCGCCGCCGGCAAGCGAAGCGATGATCTTCGGCAACCGGCGCATGGTGCCGAGATCGCTGACGATTTCGCGCAGCTCCGGCCGGCGGGTGATGCTGCCGATCATCACCAGATCGCGCACCTTTTCGCGCTCCAGATGGCTGGCAAGCTTGCCGATCTGGCCCCAGCCGAGATGCACGGGAGAGAAAGCCTCGACGGAGGGATCCGCCTCGCCCTTGATGGCGATGGCGACGACGCGGCGACCGCGGTCGCTGGCCGCGCGCAGCACCTCTGCCGGCAGCTTGCCGCCGCCGCAGATGACCGCGACAGCGCCGTCGCTACCGTTCGTCGTGGCTGTGTCGGATGCGTCGTTCATGGCCCCGTCCCCGGCCGGCGCCGACAGGCGGATCACCCGTCCTGGGCCGGCGTGCAGAAGCGGCGGTCGGTTTCGACCAGGATGAAATCCGTGACGCGGCGGACAAGGGCAACGCTCTCGTAGGCGGCCGCCACCTTTTCCGCGCGCTGGCGCAACGTGCCTTCGGAGCTCTCGAACAGGTCCTTGTAGGCATTGCGCAGGGCGTGGATGTCCTCGCGGGAGAACCCATGCCGCTTGAGCCCGACAAGGTTCAAGCCCATCAGCCGGGCGCGGTTGCCCATCACCATGCCGAAGGGAATGAGGTCGTTCTCAAGGCCCGCAAGACCGCCGACAAAGGCATGGTCGCCGACGCGGGTAAACTGGATCGCTGCCGCGCCGCCGCCGAAAATGACATTGTTGCCGACGGTGACATGGCCGGCGATCATCACGTTGTTCGACAGGATCACGCCGTCGCCGAGACGGGAATCATGGCCGACATGCGAGTTGGCGAGAAAGGCGCAGCGATTGCCGATCACCGTCTCCAGGCCGCCGCCCTCCGTCCCCGGATTGAGCGTCACGCCCTCGCGGATGATGCAGTCGGTGCCGACGGTGAGCGTCGCTTCCTCGCCGCGATACTTGAGATCCTGCGCCTGATGCCCGACCGAGGCGAAGGGAAAGATCTGCGTCCGCGCCCCGACGCTCGTGCGGCCCGCAACAACCACATGCGACTTCAGCACGACGCCGTCGCCCAGCACGGCCTGCGGCCCGACATGGCAGAACGGCCCGATGGACACGCCCTCGCCGAGCCTGGCGCCGTCCTCGATGACCGCGGAAGGGTGGATTGCGGAGTGAGCTGCCATCATGCGTGCCTCAGTGGTCGACCAGCATGGCGCTGATCTCGGCCTCGGCGACCTTGACGCCGTCGACCGTCGCAATGCCTTCGAACTTCCAGATGTTCGTGCGGTTGCGGATCTTGGTCATCTGATAGCGAAGCTGGTCGCCCGGCAGCACCGGCTTGCGGAACTTCACCTTGTCGATGGTCATGAAGTAGACGAGCTTCGGCGTGTCCGACTGGCCGCGCGAATAGACGCACAGCGCGCCCGCCGTCTGGGCCATGCCCTCGATGATGAGGACGCCCGGCATGACCGGCTGATTGGGGAAATGCCCCATGAAATGCGGCTCGTTGGCCGTCACGTTCTTGATGCCGACGGCGGAGTTGTCCCCATCCATGTCGACGATACGGTCCACCATCAGGAAGGGGTAGCGGTGGGGCAACAGCTCCAGGATCCGCATGATATCGGCGCTACCCAGTTCTTTCTTTTCGCCTTCGCTCATTCTTCTGTCCCCAGGCAACCAAAACCAGTCCGGTTCAAAATCTCAGTCCTTGTCCCGCGCGGAACCGGCTCCACGCTCGGCAAGCTTCGCCAGCGTCATGATCTCGCGGAACCATACCTTCACCGGCTTGGCCGGAACACCGCCATAGCGCGCGCCGGCCGGCACATCCGCCTCGACCACGCTGACGGCGGCGATCTGTGCGCCCATGCCGATGGTGACATGGCCGCGAACGCCGGTCTGGCCGCCGAGAGCGACGTAATCCTCGAGCGTCGCGCTACCGGAAATGCCGACCTGCGAGACGATCACACAGTGACGTCCGATCACCACGTTGTGGCCGATCTGGACCTGATTGTCGATCTTGGTGCCCTCGCCGATGATCGTGTCGCGGTTGGCCCCGCGATCGACCGTCGTGTTGGCGCCGATCTCCACATCGTTCTGGATGATCACGCGGCCGATCTGCGGCACCTTGAGGTGGCCGCCCGGCCCCATCGCGAAGCCGAAACCGTCCTGCCCCGTGCACACGCCCGGATGCAGGATCACCCGGTCGCCGACCAAAGTGTGCTGCAGCACCGCATTGGCACCGACCGTGCAGTCGCGCCCGATGCGCACCCCCGCACCGATCACCGCATTGGACTGGATGCGCGTACCGCTGCCGATCTCCGCGTCCGGCCCGACGACCGCACCGGCCTCCACAATGACGCCGGCCTCAAGCCGGGCCGAGGCATCGATGCGCGCATGCGGCGAGACGCCCGAGGCCGTGCCGTCGAGTGCGACGGGGCGCATGGAAGCGGGATAGAGACGCGCGAGCAGCTGGGCCCAGGCCTTGTAGGGCTGGTCGGCCACGACCGGCACGACGCCGTCCGGCACCTTGTCCGCATGCTTGCGGGCAACGATGCAGGCAGTCGCCGCGGTGGTAGCGAGAACCGGCAGATACTTGGGATTGTCGAAGAAGACGATATCGCCAGTCGAGGCATCCTCGAGCGGCGCGACGCCGGACACCTGCACCTCCCCGCCGCCACGCGGCAGGTCTCCCGTCACCCATTCGGCCACGGTCGCAAGGGCTACGGGCTCGAACGGGGCAAAGAAACAGGGGTCGCTCATCGTCTTCCCATAATGAATCCGGCCGCCGAATGTCGGCGGCCGGTCGTTAATTCGTGAAGTGTCCGCCGGATCAGAAGCGCGTGCCGCCACCGATGCGGAAGAACTGGGTCCGGTCGCCGGTTTCCTTGATGATCGGCCAAGCGAAGTCGGCGCGGATCGGACCGAAGGGCGAGGCCCACTTGATGCCGAAACCGGCCGAGAGGCGCGGCGCGAAGCCGTTCGACTGGACGGTGGCAGCCGTAGCGGGGCCGCAGCCGGCGACGACGCAGTTGTTGATCGCCGAGTCCGAATCCCACAGGGCACCGAAATCCGTGAAGACCGCGCCGGACAGGCCGAGCTCGCGCGGCAGACCGAGGATCGGGAACTCCGCTTCCGCATTGGCATGGACATACCAGCGGCCGCCCAGGGAATCGCCGGTGCGCGAGTCGCGCGGGCCGATGCCCTGCATCTCGAAGCCGCGCAGCCAGGTGTCGCTGTGCTGGAACTGCTCGGACGAGCGCAGCTCGTCGCCGAGACCGTTCAGGTAACCACCGCCGGTGCGCAGGATACCGATGACGCCCCACTCCGGCAGGAGCTCCTTGTAGGCGCGGGCATCGATCGTGGTCGACAGGTAGCGGCTGTCGCCGCCGACGCCTGCGAACTCCTGGCTGAACGCGATGTACAGGCCATCGCGCGGATCGCGCTTGCTGTCGCGGGTGTCATAAACCAGCGAGTAGCCGATGGACGACGTCAGGTTGCGGCCCAGCGAGGACTGCAGACCGCCGGAGAGGTCCTGCGGGCGCTTCCACGACAGGTCCTCGTCGAAGATCCGGTAGATCAGGTTCAGGCGCAGCTCGTCGTCGCGCAGCGGCAGGCCGAAGGCAATGGAGCCGCCGGTCGTCTTGCTGTCATAGCTGCGGTAGTCGTTCGCCTCGAAATTGCGGCGATAGACATCGAGCGACAGCGAAATGCGGCGGCCGAGGAAATACGGCTCGGTGAATGCGAACTCGTAAACCTGGTTCGAGGCGCCGGCACCGACCTTGGCGCGGACGAACTGGCCGCGACCGAGGAAGTTGCGCTCCTGCAGCGTGATGTCGCCGATGACGCCATCGGCGGTCGAGTAACCGACGCCGAAGCCGATCTCGCCGGTCGGCTGCTCCTCGATGTCCACATTGACCACGATGCGGTCCGGCGAGCTGCCGCGCGAGGTGGTGATGCGGACGTCCTTGAAGAACTGCAGGTCCTTCAGCCGGCGCTCGGCCTTGTCGAGCAGCACGCGGTTGAAAGCATCGCCCTCGGCGATGTCGAACTCGCGGCGAATGACATATTCGCGGGTGCGGTCGTTGCCGCGGATGTTGATCCGCTCGACATAGACGCGCGGGCCTTCCTCGATGAAGTAGGTCAGCGAGATCGTGCGATTCTCGTAATCGCGGGTGGCGCGCGGACGGATCTGCGCGAAGGCATAGCCCTGGCGCGAGACGTCGAGCGTCATGTCCTCGAGGGTCTTCTCGACCTCGAGCGAGGAATAGGTGTCGCCGGCGCTGGTGCGGATCTTGCGGCGCAGCTCCTCCGGATCGACATCGGTCAGCGTGGTCTGCAGGTCGATGTCGCCATAGGTGTACTGCTCGCCCTCTTCCACCGTGAAGGTGACGTAGAAGACGTTCTCCTCGCGGTCGAGGTCGGCAACGGCCGACACGATGCGGAAGTCCGCATAGCCGTGGCGGTAGTAGAACTGGCGCAGCAGCTCCTGATCCGCGTCGAGACGGTCGGGATCGAAGGAATCGGTGGTGCGCAGGAAGCTCAGCAGACCGCTTTCGCGGGTGCGGATCACGTCGGCGAGACGCCCGTCGCTGAACTTGGTGTTGCCGATGAAGGTGATGCGCTCGATGCCGGTGCGGTCGCCCTCGTTGATCTCGAACACGAGATCAACGCGGTTGCTCGAACGGCTGATGATCTTGGGCTCGACGGTCGCGCGGTAGCGACCGGAGCGCCGATAGGCCTCAAGCACGTTCTGGACGTCGGACTGCACCTTGGCGCGGGTCAGCATCGACCGCTCCTCGGTCCGCACGACGCCGGCCAGCGTCTTGTCGTCGAGACGGCGATTGCCCTCGAACGAAATGCGGTTGACCATCGGGTTCTCGGTCACGGTCACCACCAGGGACCCGCCCTGCTGGTTGATTGCCACGTCCTCGAACAGGCCGGTCGCGTAAAGGGTCTTGAGCGACTCGTCGATCTCAGCCGGCCCGAAAGCGCGACCAGGGCGGATCGTCAGGTAGCTCTCGACGGTCGAGGCCTCGATACGGGTGTTGCCGCGGACGACAATCCGGCTGACCACCGCAGCGGACGCCTGATCGGCACCCAGGCCGGCAAAGCTCCACGGCATGATCGGCGCGACACCGCTCATCACGGCCGCCACCAGGATCGTTCTCGTCAGGTTCTGCACACGCTGCATAAGGACGTTTCGCCTTCGCTTTTCCGCCAAGCCCTTGATAAGTCGCCCGTGGCAACGGACATGGCAGTCGAGATTCTCTATATCCGTCAGTCGTTTTACAGGCTTTTGGACCGGACGCAACCGCCCAAACTCGCCAAAACCCGTTTCCCGCCGGATCGTTGCACCTTCGACACGCTTCTTCCCCGCCCCGCTACAGGGATGTCAGGTGAAGCACGTCGTTCCAAGTCGCGAACACCATCAGGAAGAGCACGATGGCGATCCCGATACGGAAACCGTACTCCTGCGCCCGCTCGCTGAGCGGCTTACCCCGCAAGGCCTCGGCGGCGTAGAACAGCAGGTGTCCGCCGTCGAGCATGGGGATGGGGAGCAGGTTCAAGAGGCCGATGCTGACCGACAGCACGGCCGTCAGGTTGAGCAAAGCGCCGAAACCGAGGGTCGCGACCTGCCCGGAAATCTGCGCCACGCGGATCGGCCCGCCGAGCTGGTCGGCGGATTCGCGGCCCGTGACGATGCCGGCGAGATAGCCGGCGGTGCGCGTGACCACGAACCAGGTCTCGCGGCTGCCTTCGACGACGGCCTCCACCGGACCGAAGGTGCGCGTCACCACGTCTTCCTTGCTGGCGCTGCGGCTGACGCCAAGCAGGCCGACCGACTGGACGTTGCCGAACGGGTCGGTGATCTCGCGCCGCTGCGGCGTCACTTCGATGGTCAGCTGCTGGCCGCCGCGATCCACCAGCATGGAGAGCGGCTGATCGGCGCTGACGCTGACGATGCGCTGCATGTCGGAAAAGGTCTGGATCGGCTGCCCGTCGATGGCCAGCACCATGTCGCCCGCCATCAGGCCGGCGGCCTGGGCCGCGCTGTCGGGCTGGATCGTGTCGACGCGCGGCGAGATCTCCTGCCGTCCGAACAGGCCGAACAGCAGCGCGAAGATGACGATGGCGAGAATGAAATTGGCGATGGGACCCGCCGCGACGATGGCCGCGCGGCGCGAAACCGGCTTGGTCTGGAAGGCGCCAGCGCGCTCTTCCGCGCTCATGCGGGCAAGCGCCTCCTGATCGGGAACGCTGGCCTCGTTCTCGTCGCCCGCGAACTTGACATAGCCGCCGAGCGGAATGGCCGAGAGCTTCCAGCGCGTGCCGTGGCGGTCGTTGCGGCCGAACAGCTCCGGCCCGAATCCGACCGAAAAGGCCTGCACCCGCACGCCGCACCAGCGCGCCACCAGGAAGTGGCCGAGCTCGTGGAAGAACACGACCACGGTGAGCACGAACAGGAACGGCAGGGCATAGCCTGCGAAAGACCCAAACAGCGATCCGATCAGTTCCATGTCATCTCCTTGCCGGACCGGCAGTTTCGTCCCTGCATATTAACAAGCCGTTCGCGGGGCTCAGCCCGCCTGTGCGAGGATCGCCTCGCGTGCCATTGCACGAGCGATGCCGTCGATGCGCAACACGTCGTCGACGCAGCCCGGCTCGACGAGATCGCCGGACGCGGCCATGCGCTCCAGCACCCTCTCCACCGTCGCCGCGATCCCGAGAAACCCGATCCCGCGATCCAGAAAGGCCCTGACGGCAATTTCGTCTGCAGCATTGAGAGCGGCCGTCGCGGCCGTGCCCGCGATCATCGCCTCGCGGGCGATGCGCAGGGCCGGGAACCGCACCGGGTCCGGTGCCTCGAAGCTGAGCGTTGCCAATGCGGCGAGATCAAGGCGTTGTGCCGGCGTTGCCATGCGGCGCGGCCAGGCGAGACAGTGCGCGATGGGCGTTCGCATGTCCGGCGCGCCGAGCTGGGCGAGCAGCGAACCGTCGCGATACTGCACCATGCCATGGACGACGGATTGCGGATGGACCAGCACGTCGAGCTGGTCCGGCCCCAGCGGAAACAGGTGGAAGGCCTCGATGATCTCGAAGCCCTTGTTCATCATCGTGGCGCTGTCGATGGAAATGCGCGCGCCCATGCTCCAGTTGGGATGGCGCAGCGCCGCCTCGGGCGACACATGGCGCATCTCCTCCAGCGACAGTGTGCGGAACGGACCGCCGGACGCGGTCAGCGTCAGCTTTTCCACCTGATCGATATTGCCGCGCTCCAGCACCTGGAACACGGCATTGTGTTCGGAATCGACCGGCAGGATCGTGGCCGATGCCGCCCGCGCCGCCGCCATGAAAAGATCGCCGGCGCACACAAGGCATTCCTTGTTGGCAAGGCCGATGGTGGTGCCGCGCGCGGCCGCCGCGATGGTCGGCTCCAGCCCCGCCGCCCCGACGATGGCCGCGATCACCATGTCCGCCGGGCGCGAGGCCGCCTCGCGCACCGCCTGCGGTCCGGCCGCGGCGGTGATGCCGGTGCCGGCGAGCGCGTCCTTCAGCCGCGGGTAGGCGGCCGGATCTGCGACCACCGCATGCTCGGCGCCGACCTCGATGGCGGCACGCGCCAGCTCTTCCGCCCGGTCGTTGGCGGTGAGCGCCACCACATGGAAACGCTCGCGATTGCGGGAGACGAGATCGAGCGTCGAGCCGCCGATGGAGCCGGTCGCGCCGAGCACGGTCAGGCGCAGCGGATCCGTGCCCGCGCCCACGCCTGCCCCCTGCCCGCCCGTCGCGGTCTCCATGCTTCCCACTTGCATCTTCAAGATCTCAATACCCTTGCAGGGCGATCACCGCACCGACCGGATCGACCAGCGAGCCGGCGAGGACGGCCGCCACCAGGTAGCCGACCACGCCGGCGCCCGTCAGGCCGTCGACCCGGTCCATGACGCCGCCATGGCCGGGAATGATATGGCCGGAATCCTTCACGCCGAAATGACGCTTCAGCGCCGATTCCAGCAGGTCGCCGGCCTGGGAGAAGACCGACAGGACGCCGGCCGACACGATCCAGAGCGACACCGGCACGCGCCCGACCAGGGCACCCATCGCCGCGCCGACGACAAGCGCGGCAGCCAGCCCGCCGAGCGCCCCGCTCCAGGTCTTCTTCGGCGACACGCGCGGCCACAGCTTCGGTCCGCCGAGCCGCCGGCCGACGAAATAGGCCAGGATGTCGGTTGCCCATACGACGGCAAACAAGAACAGGATCATCACGAAACCTTCCGACCCCAGCCGGAAGGCGATGAGCGCAACGCCGGTAAGGCCGGCATAGAGCACGCCGGTGCCCATCCAGCCGACGGGCGCCTCGCCCGACACCTGTCCCCACACCCAGAGCAGCGCGGCGAAGGCGAAGGCAAGCCCCAGCGCCAGCGGGGTCAGCGAAAGCGCCGCTGCGACCAGCATCAGGGCGATGCCGACGACGGCAACGACAATGGCCGCACGCTGCCGCGTCGCCCGGACGATGACCGTCCACTCCTGCAGGAGGATCATGGAGCAAAGCGCGGCGCCGGCGGCAAAGAACCAGCCGCCCAGCCAGACGATCGCAAGCACGGCCGGAGCCAGCAGCAGGGCCGAAATCACCCGCAGCTTCAGCTCGCTCGCCTTGGGCCTGCCTCCCCCCGCGGCCCCGCCGGTCATCTGGCGGCTTTCGCCGAAAGGCCTCCGAACCTGCGCTCGCGGGCCGAATAGGCTTCGAGCGCGCGGTCGAAGGCCGCCTCGTCGAAGTCCGGCCAGTGCAGGTCGGGAAAGTAGAATTCGCTGTAGGCGGACTGCCACAACAGGAAGTTGGACAGCCGCTGCTCGCCACTGGTGCGGATGACGAGATCGGGATCCGGCAGGCTGGCCGTATCGAGCCGGGCGGACACTGCCGCCTCGTCGATGTCGCCGGGCGCTATGAGGCCCGCAGCGACATCCGAGGCCAGGGCGCGCATGGCGCGCACCATCTCGTTGCGGGCGCCGTAGTTGAAGGCGACGACGAGGACCATGCCGGTGTTGTCGCGGGTGAGCTGCTCGCCCTCCTCGATCAGCGACAGGATCGAGGACGACAGGCCGCTACGCTCGCCGATCATCCGCACCCGCACGTTCTCGCGGTGGATCTCGGCAAGGTCGCGCCGCACGAAGCGCTCCAGAAGCGCCATCAGGAAGCCGACCTCGGCGGCCGGCCGGCTCCAGTTCTCCGAGGAGAAGGAGAAGATCGTCAGCACCTCGACGCCGCGCCGGGCGGCGTGCTTGACGGTGCGCCGCAGGGCCGAGACGCCGGCCCGATGCCCTTCGGTGCGGGGCAGTCCGCGAGAGACCGCCCAGCGACCGTTTCCGTCCATGATCACGGCGACATGCCGCGGCACAACGATCCGCTCCCCGGCTTCGGCCGGGGCGGACACGTCAAGGCCAGCCGTCACCGTCATCTCATGCTCCCCGCCACTTGGATCGAACCGGATCCTGGGGTCAGATCTGGGAGATTTCTTGTTCCTTTTTCGCCAGCATGGAATCGATTTCCGCGATCATCTCGTCGGTCATCTTCTGGACCTTGTCGGCGTGAACGCGGCTGTCGTCCTCGCTGATCGAGCCGTCCTTTTCCAGCTTCTTCAGCGTGTCCATGCCATCGCGGCGCACGTGGCGCACGGCGACCTTGGACTGCTCGGCATACTTGTGCGCGATCTTGATAAGGTCCTTGCGGCGCTCCTCGTTGAGCTCCGGAATCGGCAGACGCAGCGTCGTGCCGTCGACCACCGGGTTCAGGCCGAGGTTGGATTCGCGGATGGCACGCTCAACGGCGCCGACCATCGACTTGTCCCACACCTGCACGGAGATCATGCGCGGCTCGGGCACGCTCACCGTCGCCACCTGGTTGATCGGCATTTCGGACCCGTAGGCGTTCACCGTGATCGGATCCATCATGTTGGCAGAGGCGCGGCCGGTGCGAAGGCCGGCGAGATCCGTCTTCAGCACGCCGATGGCGCCGTTCATACGACGCTCGAGGTCGCCAAAATCGATACCCTGGTCCGCCATCTTGTCCTCTCTTGTCGAAGCAACGCCCCGGACAAATCCTCGGGGCGCGAAACCGTCGCGTCTTATTTCCATGACGGTGGCCACAAAGGCAAGGCCCTGCACGCGCTTTTGCAAGAAGGGCCCGCAGGCGCAACCGCCTGCGGGCCCTCACAGGGCGTGCTTCGGGCTGCCGCGATGCGGCGCCGCCGGTCCTGCTAGTCGGCGATGACCGTGTAGCGGCCGGAGCCGTTCATCACGTCGACCAGCGCGCCGGGCGTGCGAATCGAGAACACGATGACCGGAATGGCATTGTCGCGGGCCAGCGCGATGGCGGTCGCGTCCATCACCTTGAGGTCGCGGCCGAGCACCTCGCCGGGCGTGAGGGTGTCGTAGCGCTCGGCGTCCGGCACCTTCTTGGGATCGTCCGAATAGACGCCGTCGACGCTGGTGCCCTTCAGGAAGGCATCGCAGCGCATCTCGGCCGCGCGCAGTGCCGCGCCGCTGTCGGTGGTGAAGAACGGATTGCCCGTGCCGCCGGCGAAGACGATCACGTCGCCGTCTTCCATGTAGCGCTCGGCGCCGCGCTGGGTGAAGGTCTCGCAGATCGAGGGCACCGGCACGGCGGACAGAACGCGCGCCGGAACGCCGAGGCGCCGCAGGGCGTCGGCCAGCGTCAGCGAGTTCATGACCGTGGCCAGCATGCCCATGTGGTCGCCGGTGACCCGGTTGCCGCCCTTGGCGGCGATGGCCACGCCGCGAAAGATGTTGCCGCCGCCGACGACGACGCCGACCTGGGCGCCGAGCGACACCGCCTCGGCAATTTCCTTTGCCACCCGGCCGACCGTCTCAGGGTCGATGCCGAAGTCCTGCGAGCCCATCAGTGCCTCGCCCGAGAGCTTGACCAGCACGCGTCGCCAGCGGAGTTTTCCCGTCATTGTTCTTCTCGTCGTGATCAGGGCAGTGTGTCTTCACTAGACACGAAAACGCAAGCCGATCCGTCGGACGGGCTTGCGCGCATAGAAGAAGGGCGCCGGAATGACCGGCGCCCCTCTGGACTTAGTTGCCGACGGCCGCCGCGACTTCCGCGGCGAAATCGGTCTCTTCTTTCTCGATGCCTTCGCCGAGCGCATAGCGCACGAAGCCGACCAGCTTCACCGGCTTGCCCAGCTCCTTGCCGCACGCCTCGACGGCCTGCTCGACGGTCTTGTCCGGGTCGATCACGAACGCCTGCTTCACGAGGGTGACTTCCTCGTAGAACTTGCGCAGACGGCCCTCGACCATCTTCTCGATGATGTTCTCCGGCTTGCCCGACTCGCGCGCCTGCTCGGCGAAGATCTGACGCTCGCGCTCCACGACCTCCGGATCGAGGTCCTCGACGCTCAGCGACAGCGGGTTGGTCGCGGCAACATGCATGGCGACCTTGCGGCCGAACGCGGCGAGCTCGGCGGCATCAGCCTCCGACTCGAGCGCCACCAGCACGCCGATCTTGCCGAGGTTGTCGGCGATCGCGCTGTGGACATAGGTCGCAACGACGCCGGCCGAAACCGACAGGACGGCGGCGCGGCGCAGCGACATGTTCTCGCCGATGGTCGCGATGGCGTCCTTGATCGAATCGGAGACGGACTTGGACGAGCCCGGGAAGGTCGCGTTGCCGAGAGCCTCGACATCGCCGCCGACCGACAGGGCCGCCTTGGCGGTGCCGGAGACCAGCGCCTGGAACGCATCGTTACGGGCGACGAAGTCGGTCTCGGAGTTCAGCTCGACGACAGCGGCCTTGGTGCCTTCGGCGGCGACGCCGACCAGACCCTCGGCGGCCACGCGGCCGGCCTTCTTGGCGGCCTTGGCCAGACCCTTGGTCCGCAGCCAGTCGATGGCCGCTTCCATGTCGCCGTTGTTCTCGGTGAGGGCTGCCTTGCAGTCCATCATGCCCGCGCCGGTCTTCTCGCGGAGCTCCTTCACCATCGCAGCGGTAATGCTCATAGATTGCCTCGTTGACGGGTTGTCACCCCGGCAGCTGTAGCCGAGGCCATACTTAAGAATGATGACAGGCGCCGCCGGAAAGGCGGCAGCCGGCGGATGGTTTCCGCCGGCCCGGGTCTATCCCGTCAGGCCTGAGCTTCTGCGGACGCTTCCGCGGGAGCCGCCTCGGCAGCTTCCAGAGCCGGCTCCACCGGAGCCTCCTCGGCCGCGCCGACGTCGATGCCCATGCCGCCCTGGGCACGGGAAATGCCGTCGATGGCAGCGCGCGCGATCAGGTCGCAGTACAGGGTGATCGCACGACCGGCGTCGTCATTGCCCGGAACCGGGTAGTCGATGCCGTCCGGATCGCAGTTGCTGTCGACGATCGCGGCGACCGGGATGCCAAGACGCTTGGCTTCCTGGATGGCGATGGCCTCGCGGTTGGTGTCGATCACGAAGATCAGGTCCGGCAGGCCACCCATGTCCTTGATGCCGCCCAGGTTCCGCTCGAGCTTCTCGCGCTCGCGGTCCATGAACAGGCGCTCCTTCTTGGTGAGGCCGCTCGGGTTGCCGAGGGTCTCTTCAAGCTTGCGCAGACGCTGGATCGACTGGGAGATGGTCTTCCAGTTGGTCAGCATGCCGCCGAGCCAGCGGGCGTTGACATGGTACTGGGCCGAACGGCGGGCCGCGTCGGCAACCGACTCCTGGGCCTGACGCTTGGTGCCGACCAGCAGCACGCGACCGCCGGCGGCAACCGTGTCGGACACGGTCTTCAGCGCCTGGTGCAGCAGCGGCACGGTCTGGGCGAGATCCAGGATATGGATGTTGTTGCGCACGCCGAAAATGTAGTTCCCCATCTTGGGGTTCCAGCGGTGCTTCTGGTGGCCGAAGTGGACACCGGCTTCCAGCAGCTGGCGCATCGTGAAATCGGGCAGGGCCATGGCCTTGCAACTCCTTGATTTTCCGGTTGTACCTCCGCAGGGTGTGGCAGTGCTCAAGCACCGACACCGGATGGACCCCGTCCGTGACGAAAACCGACCCTGCGTGTGGAATGCGCGCCTTATACTGACACGCGCGCAACAAGACAAGCCCTGCCGGCCCGCCTTTTGCCTTGCCTGCCGCAGAAAGATGCGGTTGGCGAGAGGGTGTGGTGCTGTCGCGAAGGGGCGTGAGTCGCTGTCGGCGCGCATCCGAAAGGCCCTCGGCTCTCCGGTCCCGGGTCGCGCAATGCTTGCCCGGGATGACGAAGGAGAAGGGCTGGCGGGCAGCAGGTGCGAAGGAGAGAGCCGTTCGCATCTCGAGGGCGCGCCATTGTCTCGGGCTGTCATACCTGTGAAGGCAGGTATCCAGTATCCGCCTGGGCGTGTAGTGGCACGAAGGCGGCAGCCTCCGGCCTTGCTGCAGCAGCGTCGAGGATTCAGTCGCGACCGCTCGTGGTTACTGGATCCCGGTCTTCGGCTACGCCGAAACCGGGACGACAGGCAGTGAGTGAGCGCGAGTCAGAGCACCCTCGCTACCGCTCTGGCAGCCAATAGGCCCCGGATCTCGCGATGCTCGTCCGGGGTGACGACCGAGGGGATGCGGGTGGGCGCGCCTTTTCGGACGCCCCCCCGCCCGGCCCGATCAGGCCAGCTGCACCTCGACAACGCCCGGAATGGTCTTGACTGCGCCGGCCATCTGCGGCGTCAGACGGTAGCCGCCCGGCAGCTTGACCTCGACCTCGCGGTTGCCGTCGCCGCACAGCACCACGACGCTGACCTCGCCGTCGCCCCGGTCGCCCAGGTGCCGCGACAGGCGCGACACGGCCTGCTCGTTGCGCAGGAAGACGGTGAGGCTCTTCTGCACGCGCGAGGCCTCCTCCTCCAGCGGGCGCACCGACTGGATTCGCAGGCTCGGCTCGTCGTCGCGCATGTCCGCCCCGACCAGAAGCACCACCGAGACGCCCGGCTCCAGCGCATCGCGGAACTGCGCCAGCGCCTCGGAAAACAGCAGTGCCTCGAACTGGCCGGAAGGATCGGACAGGCGGACGATGCCCATGCGGTTGCCCGAGCGGGTCTTGCGCTCCTGGCGCGCCAGCACCGTGCCGGCGAGACGGCCGGCGGAGGCGCCCTGCTTCACCGCCTGCGAGAACTCGCTCCACATCTGCACGCGCATGCGCTCCAGCAGCGGGCGATAGGCATCGAGCGGATGGGCGGAGAGATAGAAGCCGATGGCCGCCTGCTCGCGCTGCAATTGCTCCTCCGGCAGCCAGGCCTGCGCGTCGGGCAGATGCACCTCCTCGCCCTCCTCGCCGCCGCCGAACATGTCGTTCTGGCCGCTGCTCTTTTCCTCGTCGGTCCGCTGGGCAACGCCGATAATGCGATCGAGACCGGCAACGAGCCGCGCGCGGTTGGGTTCCAGCTCGTCGAAGGCGCCGGCATTGACGAGGCTTTCCAGCGTCCGCTTGTTGAGCTGGCGCGCGTTCACCCGCGAGGAGAAATTGCCGAGGCTCGAGAACGGGCGTTCCTCGCGCATGGCGATGATGTGCTCCATCACCCCCTCGCCCACGCCCTTGATCGCGCCCATAGCGTAGCGGATCTTCTCGCCCTCGACGGTGAAATGCACGCCGGAGCGGTTGATCGAGGGCGGCAGCACCTTGATGCCCATGCGCCGCGCCTCGACGCAGAAGTCGCTGAGCTTGTCCGTGTTGCCGAGATCGAGCGTCATCGACGCGGCCATGAACTCGACCGGGTGGTTCGCCTTCAGCCAGGCCGTCTGATAGGAGACGAGCGCATAGGCGGCGGCGTGCGACTTGTTGAAGCCGTAATTCGCGAACTTGGCGACGAGGTCGAAGATCGTGCCCGCCTGCCCCTTGTCGACGCCGCGCTCGACCGCACCCTCGACGAAGCGCGCGCGCTGCACTTCCATCTCCGAGGCGATCTTCTTGCCCATGGCGCGGCGCAGCAGGTCGGCTTCGCCGAGCGAGTAGCCCGAGAGCACCTGGGCGATCTGCATCACCTGCTCCTGGTAGACGATGATGCCGTTCGTCTCTTTCAGGATCGGCTCGAGCAGCGGATGCAGATAGTCCGGCTCCTGCTCGCCATGCTTGACCGCATTGTAGACCGGGATGTTGTCCATCGGGCCGGGACGGTACAGCGCCACCAGCGCGATGATGTCCTCGAACCGATCCGGCTTCATGCCGGCGATGGCCCGGCGCATGCCCTGGCTTTCCAGCTGGAACACGCCGACCGTCTCGCCGGCCGCAAGCAGCCGGTAGGTCGCCGGGTCGTCCATCGGCAGGCCCGCCATGTCGACGGTGATGCCCTTGTCGGCGATCAGCTTCACCGCCGTGTCGATCACCGTCAGCGTCTTCAGGCCGAGGAAGTCGAACTTCACCAGACCCGCCTGCTCGACCCACTTCATGTTGAACTGGGCGACCGGCATGTCGGAGCGCGGGTCGCGGTAGAGCGGCACCAACTGCTCCAGCGGCCGGTCGCCGATGACGACGCCGGCGGCGTGGGTCGAGGCGTGGCGGTAGAGCCCCTCCAGCTTCTGCGCCATGGCAAGCAGCCGCGCGACCGTCTCCTCCTCGCGCTGCGCCTCCTGCAGGCGCGGCTCGTCGCGGATCGCCTGTTCCAGCGTGATCGGCTGGCCCGGCACCGCCGGCACCATCTTCGACAGGCGGTCGACCTGGCCGTAGGGCATCTGCAGCACGCGGCCGACGTCGCGCAGCACGGCGCGTGCCTGCAGCGTACCGAAGGTGATGATCTGCGCCACCTGCTCGCGCCCGTACTTGCGCTGCACGTAGCGGATGACCTCTTCGCGCCGGTTCTGGCAGAAGTCGATGTCGAAGTCCGGCATCGACACGCGCTCGGGATTAAGAAATCTCTCGAACAGAAGCGCGTAACGCATTGGATCAAGGTCGGTAATGGTCAGTGACCAAGCGACCAAAGAGCCCGCACCAGAACCACGGCCCGGCCCCACCGGGATATCCTGCGCCTTCGCCCACTTGATGAAGTCGGCAACGATCAGGAAGTAGCCGGGAAAGCGCATGCGCTCGATGACGCCGAGCTCGTAGTCGAGCCGGTCCCAGTAGTCCTGCTCGCTGACGCCCTCGGCAAGGCCATGCGCTTCGAGGCGGCCGGTCAGGCCTTCGCGCGCCTGGCGGCGCAGCTCCTCGACCTCGGCGATGAAGGCGGCTTCCGGATCGGCGGAGGCGCCGGCGAACTGCGGCAGGATCGGCGAGCGCTTCATCGGCCGGGCATGGCAGCGCCGGGCGATCTCCACCGTATTGGCGGTTGCCTCCGGCAAATCCGCAAACAGTTCAATAATTTCCGCGCGCGTCTTAAAGCGATGCTCCGGCGTCAGGCGGCGGCGGTCGTCCTCGATGATCACCCGGCCTTCCGAGATCGCGATCAGCGCGTCATGCGCCTCGTAATCGTCGGCGGTGGCGAAGAACGGCTCGTTGGTGGCGACGAGCGGCAGCCCGAGATCGTAGGCCAGCCGGATGGTCTCGGCCTCACTGGCAATCTCCTCCGGCATGTCGTGGCGCTGCAGCTCCACATAAAGGCGGTCGCCGAAGGCTGCCGCCAGCCGCTCCAGCCGCGCGCGGGCCTTGTCCGGCTCGCCGGCGACCAGCGCCTGGCCGACCGGCCCGCCGACGCCGCCGGTGAGCAGGATGACGCCGGCCGAGCGATCCTCCAGCCGCGAGATCGGGATGTGGGCGCGCATGGACGGGTCGGTGTCGAGATAGGCGCGGCTGACCACGTCCATCAGGTTGCCGTAGCCCTCGTCCGTCGCGGCCAGCAAAACCACGTCGCCGAGATGTTCGGTGCCCCGCCCCTTGCGCACACCGCCATCGCCGAAATCGACGGCAAGCTGCACGCCGGTGATCGGCTGGATGCCGGCGCCCCAGGCCTTGTCGGAAAACTCCAGCGCGCCGAAGAGATTGGAGGTGTCGGTGATGGCGAGCGCCGGCTGGCCGTCGCCGCTGGCAAGCCCGACGAGCTTGCCGATCGGCAGCGCGCCTTCCAGAAGCGAATAGGCCGAATGGACCCTGAGATGGACGAAGCCGGGATCGCTCATCTTTTTGCCCGCCGTTGCTGCCTGCCGAAAATGACAGGCGGCGCGCACGCGATCAGGGCTGTTGCGCGATCGGGAAAGGCGGCCGCCTGTGGTCGAGCGGACAGTGTTTCCCGTCCGCTCCCCGATGTCGACCCGCCCTGCCCGCCGATCCCCAGATATGGGCACGCCATGCACTGCCAATTCGCGGACCGGCGAGAACCACCGGCGGACGGCGAGCCCGTCAGATGGTCAGGCGGTCAGCAGCTCGGCAATGGCGCTGCTCCAGAGCAGCATCGTGGTGCCGAACAGGGTCAGCGCCGCCAATGCGGCCAGATCCTGAAAACTGTCGCGGAACTCATCGAACATAGTAGCCTCCCTTGCCCAGGAACTCTCGGTGAACTCTCGATAATTCGAGTATGTTCACGTTTTGTTCTTTTCACAACCCCCGTCATTCTGGCGGAACGACTCATGGTTAGCGCACGGTTAAACCGGGCGCAGGGTCGGAGGCGGAGCCCAGAGGTGCCCCTGGCGAGCATGAGGCGGGAGGCGCTCACCCACCCTCAGCTGTCATGCCTGCGAAGGCAGGCATCCAGTATCCGCTGGGGCGTGTGGGTTTGCGAAAGCGGATGCCCCTCGGAGAGAGGCGCTCGCGGCAACGTCACGGCTCAGGTCGCGCGATCTGGGGTTACTGGGTCCCGGTCTTCGGCTTTGCCGAAACCGGGACGACAGGCCGAGTGTGGGTGCGCGTCAGCGTGCCCTCGCCACCGCTCTGGAAGCCAATAGGCCCCGGATCTCGCGATGCTCGTCCGGGGTGACGGCGGAGGGATCGAATTGACGGCAGAGGGGATGCGGGGTCGCGCCTCTCTCTCAGGTCGTCATCCCGGACGGCGCGCAGCGCCGAGCCGGGATCAGGGAGCCAGAACCGTGTTGTTCGGGAGTGCCTTCGACGGGCCCTCGGCTCGCCGGTCCCGGGTCGCGGCTTCGCCTTGCCCGGGATGACGAAAGGAAAGGCTGTGCGTCCGGGAGGATGAAAGAGAGGCGAGTGCCGGATGCAACCGGGATAGGCGCGGGAGAGGCTCGGGTCGCACGATCTGGGGTTACTGGGTCCCGGTCTTCGGCTTTGCCGAAACCGGGACGACAGGCCGAGTGTGGGTGCGCGTCGACGTTTCCTCACCACCGCAATGGAAACGAATGGACCCCGGCACGCGCTTCGCTTGGCCGGAGTGACGGCCGAGGGGGCGGGGTGACCGCGGAAGGATCGCCGTGACGGCGTCAGAGCTCGATGATCTGCTGGTCGCGCAGGGTGATGCGGCGGTCCATGCGGCCCGCCAGCTCCATGTTGTGGGTGGCGATCAGCGCGGCAAGGCCGGAGGCGCGCACCAGCGCCACCAGCGCATCGAACACGTAGCTGGAGGTGCCGGGGTCGAGGTTGCCGGTCGGCTCGTCGGCGAGCAGAACGCGCGGCGCATTGGCGACGGCGCGGGCAATGGCAACGCGCTGCTGCTCGCCGCCCGAAAGCTCGGACGGGCGATGGCTCGCCCGGTTGCCGAGGCGCATGTAGTCGAGCAGCTGGCTCGCCCGCTCCTCGGCCTCGCGCTTGTCGAGCCCGCGGATCAACTGCGGGATGACGAGGTTTTCCAGCGCCGTAAACTCGGGCAGCAGGTGGTGGAACTGGTAGACGAAGCCGAGCTCGGTGCGGCGCATGCGCGTGCGGTCGGCGTCTTCCATGCTGCCGCAGGGCCGCCCGCCGACATAGACCTCGCCGCTGTCGGGCCGCTCCAGCAGCCCGGCGATGTGCAGCAGGGTCGACTTGCCGGCGCCCGACGGCGCGACCAGCGCAACGAGTTCGCCCGGATGAAGCGCAAGGTTGGCGTCGATCAGAATATCCAGCTGGCCCTCGCCCTCGCGAAAGCTGCGGTTGATGCCGGCAAGCACCAGCGGCAGGTCGCCGAGTGCGTCGATCTGGGCCTGTTCCTGTTCGGGAGCCATGGTCATTCGTATCTCAGCGCCTCGACCGGGTCGAGCCTGGCAGCCCGCCAGGCGGGATAGAGGGTCGCCAGCAGCGACAGCACCATCGCCATCACCACGACGGTGAAGGTCTCGCCCGTGTCCATGTCGGCCGGCAGGCGGCTGAGGAAATAGAGCTCGGGCGAAAACAGCTCGGTGCTGGTCAGCCAGGAAATGCCCTGGCGGATGCTCTCGACATTCAGGCAGACGATGAAGCCGAGCAGGAAGCCGGCCAGCGTGCCGACGATGCCGATGCTGGCGCCGGTGATCAGGAACACGCGCAGGATGGTGCCGCGCGTTGCGCCCATCGTGCGCAGGATGGCGATATCGCGGCCCTTGTCCTTCACCAGCATGGTCATGCCGGAAATGATGTTGAGCGCCGCCACCAGCACGATCAGCGTGAGGATGAGGAACATCACGTTGCGCTCGACCTCGAGCGCGGAGAAGAAGGTCATGTTGCGCGCGCGCCAGTCGCTGACGAAGGCGGGCCGTCCCGCCCCCTCCTCGACGGCGGTCCGCATCGGCCCGACGCTGTCGGGATCGTCGGTGAAGACCTCGATACCGGTGACGATGCCCTCCTGGTTGAAGAAGAGCTGCGCCTCCTCCAGCGGCATGAAGGCGATGGTGCCGTCGTATTCCGACATGCCGATCTCGAAGATCGCGCGCACCGGATAGCCTTTCACCCGCGGAGTGACGCCGAGCGCGGTGACATTGCCGCGCGGCACGACCAGCGTGACGGTATCGCCGACGGTGACGCCGAGCTGGCGGGCCATGCGCGTGCCGATGGCAAGGCCGCCGGCCGTGTCGAAGCCTTCTAGCGTGCCGACGCTGACCGTGCTGGCGACCAGCGGCAGCTTGACCATGTCGGCCTCGCGCACGCCGCGCACCAAGGCGCCGAACGCGCCCGAAGGACCGGAAATCAACGCCTGCCCCTCGACGAAGGGCAGCGTGAAGGTGACGCCCTCGAGATTCTCGATCCGGGCGGCGACCGCATCATAGTCGTCGAGCTCGCTGCCGATGGGTTGCACCAGCAGATGACCGTTGATGCCGAGGATCTTGGACAGGAGCTCGCCGCGGAAGCCGTTCATCACCGCCATGACGATGATCAGCGTCGCAACGCCCAGCATGATGCCGAGAAAGGAGAAACCGGCGATAACGGAAATGAACGTCTCGCGGCGCCGCGAGCGGAGATACCGCCCTGCCAGCATCCATTCGAACCGGGCGAAGGCCGGCGTGTCGACGGACTTCGCCGACCCGGCCCCAGGCTTTGCGGCTGCGTTCATTCCGATTCCCTGTGCCAGTCACAACCGGGCGGTCTTGCCCGGGCAGTCTCGTCCGGCGGCGGAGCGCCCGCCACCTGAGGGGATGCCGGCCCCGCAGGGCCGGCCCCTGGTCAGGACGCCAGCTCGCCGACGAGACGAGTGACAGCCTCCTGTGGCGAAACCGTGCTGCGCTCGCCGCTTGCCCGGTTCTTGAGCTCGACCACGCCTTCCTTGAGGCCGCGCGGTCCGACAATAAGCTGCCACGGCAGGCCGATGAGGTCCATTGTCGCGAACTTCGCACCCGCCCGGGTGTCGACGTCATCCACAAGCACCTCGATGCCGGCGGCCGTCAGCTGGCGCTCCAGATCGGCACAGGCCGCATCGGACTCCGCATCGCCCGGCTTCAGGTTGATCAGACCCACATGATACGGGGCGACCGAGGCCGGCCACTTGATTCCCGCCTCGTCGTGATGCGCCTCGATGATCGCGCCCAGCAGACGCGACACGCCGACGCCATAGGAACCCATATGCACCGGCACCTCGACACCGTCGGGCCCGGCGACCTTGGCGCCCATCGGCTCGGAATACTTGGTGCCGAAATAGAAGATATGGCCAACCTCGATGCCGCGCGCCGACATGCGCGCATCTTCCGCGATCGCCTCGTAGGCGCTGGCGTCGTGCATCTCGTCGGTCGCTGCATAGGGCGTGGTCCAGGCATCGATGACCGGGGTCAGGTCGCTGTCGAAGTCGGTGTCCTCGCCCGGAATCGGCAGGTCGAGGATCGCCTTGTCGCAGAACACCTCGCTCTCGCCGGTGGAGGCCAGGATGATGAACTCGTGGCTCATGTCGCCGCCGATGGGGCCGGTATCGGCGCGCATCGGGATCGCCTGCAGGCCCATGCGGGCGAAGGTGCGCAGGTAGGCGACGAACATGCGGTTGTAGGCATGGCGCGCGCCTTCCTTGTCCAGATCGAAGGAATAGGCGTCCTTCATCAGGAACTCGCGGCCGCGCATGATGCCAAAGCGCGGGCGCACCTCGTCGCGGAACTTCCACTGGATGTGGTAGAGGTTCATCGGCAGGTCTTTGTAGGAGCGCACCGAGGCCCGGAAGATGTCGGTGATCATCTCCTCGTTGGTCGGCCCGTACAGCATCTCGCGCTCGTGCCGGTCGGCGATGCGCAGCATCTCCTTGCCATAGGCATCATAGCGCCCGCTCTCGCGCCACAGGTCGGCCGGCTGGATCGTCGGCATCAGGAGTTCCTGGGCACCGGCCCGGTTCTGCTCCTCGCGCACGATCTGCTCGATCTTGCGCAGGACCCGCAGGCCGAACGGCAGCCAGGCATAGATGCCGGCCGCTTCCTGACGGATCAGACCCGCGCGCAGCATCAGCCGGTGCGAGACGATCTCCGCCTCCTTCGGCGTTTCCTTGAGAATGGGAAGAAAGGTGCGGGACAGGCGCATCGGCGTGCTTCTCGGACTTCTTTGGCTGGCAGGAACGGCGCGCGAGTGCAACGCCTGAAGTTTGCGCAGTGAAAGCGCATGCGCCCGGAAAACACAAGTCCCGCCGGCGCGGAAGATGGCGCGAAACCGCGAAAATCGCGCGACCCGTTTTCAGCCGCGCGACTTCAACCCCCACCCCGCAAAAAAATTGGGCTGCTCTTGCACAAAATGGTGACAAGAGGATAACGATGCGTTATGGTCCGTCCTCATAAGAAGGCAAGAAGCCGCAAGGCTTACTTTGCCAAAAAACAGACATCGCGGTCTGAGTCTTGGGAGGAAGAGCCTTCTGGCGCGTCGTAACTGACTGCTGCCCGCCGAAACAGATCTTTTTTGCCTTTGGCGAACGAAGGTGCGATACGCGAAACCTGAAAAGCAAGGCCTAGTGCCTTGCTTTTTTTCTTTTCCGAACCTGTTTGACCTCAAAACATGCTTGCGCCTTACTCACCGCGCGCAAGCTTGAGGCCGCTTTCGCCTGGAAAAAAGCGAAAGCGACTGCCTGCAGATCTTGCAGGGTCCCTTTGCGGAAACTGGTCCCGGTGCCCTGCGGAAAATCGGGAGGGCGGCGTCAGCTGCGCTCGGCGAACCAGGCATCGAGCGGCATGATCACCGGCTTGATGCCGTTTGCCTCCGGCCAGGAATCGACCGCGAACGCCGCACCGCCCTTGGTCTCGCGCACCACCGCGGTTGCATGCGGATAACGGCCGTCGAGGAAGAAGCCGCGCGCCACCGGGCTCGCCACCTGATGGTGGGCGAGATAGCCGGCGCGGGCCAACACGCTCAGCACGCTGGTCGTGTTTGTCGCCTCGTCGATGCAGTCCATCTGTCCCGGCACGCCGGCATTGTGCAGATCGTAGCCGCCGACATCCTTGTCCGAGCCGACGACCGGGCCGATGGTCCGTTCCGACCAGGCGATGGCCTCGGCGATGGCGGCGCGCTCGGCCGCGGGCGACTTGCGCCCCTTGGCCAGGATCGCCTTGAACCGGCGCATATGGGCGGGCGAGAAATCGAACGGCGTCTTCCGCGCGCAGCCGAAGGCATGGCAGACATAGATGCGGGTGCCCGACGGGGCGACGGCCCCGCGTGCCGAGTACCAGCCGCCGATATTGCCGGAGGCCTGTCCGGCACAGCCGGCCAGCAGCAGGCCGGCGAGCGCCAGCAGCACCTTGCCGCGCGGCGCCATGCCCCGCCGTTTCGCGTCCGCATCCCGAATCATTGCGCTCCCCTGACCGTTGTCCCCTCTGTTATCCTTCCAGCGTTTGCCTGATGGAAGGGGACGCGCTAAGTCAGCGCCTTGAAACGGACACGCCCGGCCGGCATTTGCGGCGGGAAACGACAGCGCGGAGAGTGAAGCGAGATGCAGCCAGTTCATGTCATCGGCGGTGGCCTTGCCGGTTCGGAGGCAGCCTGGCAGCTTGCCCGGCGCGGCGTGCCGGTGGTGCTGCACGAGATGCGCCCGGTGCGCGGCACCGATGCGCACAAGACGCAGGACCTTGCCGAGCTGGTCTGTTCCAACTCGTTCCGCTCGGACGATGCGGACTACAACGCCGTCGGCCTGCTGCATGCCGAGCTGCGCGCCGCCGGCTCGCTGATCATGGCCAGCGCCGATGCGCATCAGGTGCCGGCCGGCGGGGCGCTCGCTGTCGATCGCGACGGCTTTGCCGCCGCCGTCACCGCCGCGCTGGAGGCCCATCCCCTGATCACCATCCAGCGCGAGGAGATCGCCGGCCTGCCGCCCGAGAACTGGGACAGCGTCATCATCGCCACCGGGCCGCTGACCTCGCCTGCCCTGTCGCAGGCGATCCTGGAGGCAACCGGCGAGGATGCCCTCGCCTTCTTCGACGCCATCGCACCGATCCTGCATTTCGACAGCGTCGACCTCGACACCTGCTGGTTCCAGTCGCGCTACGACAAGCCCGGCCCCGGCGGATCGGGCAAGGACTACATCAACTGCCCGATGGACAAGGCACAGTACGACGCCTTCATCGACGCCCTGATCGCCGCCCCCAAGGCGGAGTTCAAGGAGTGGGAGGAGAACACGCCCTATTTCGACGGCTGCCTGCCCATCGAGGTGATGGCAGAGCGCGGCCGCGAGACCCTGCGCCACGGGCCGATGAAGCCGATGGGCCTGACCAATGCCCACAAGCCGGATCAAAAGCCGTACGCGGTCGTCCAGCTGCGCCAGGACAACGCGCTCGGCACGCTCTACAACATGGTCGGTTTCCAGACCAAGCTGAAGCACGGGGCCCAACTCGAGGTGTTCCGGATGATTCCGGGGCTGGAAAACGCCGTCTTCGCGCGGCTCGGCGGCCTGCACCGCAACACGTTCCTCAACTCGCCGAAGCTGCTGGACGGCACGCTGCGGCTGAAGGCGCGGCCGGCGCTGCGCTTTGCCGGCCAGGTGACGGGCTGCGAGGGCTATGTGGAATCGGCGAGCGTCGGCTGCATGGCGGGCCTGTTCGCGGCCGCCGAGCGGCTCGGCGAGGCCTGCACCCCGCCGCCGGCGACCACAGCGATGGGCGCCCTGATCGACCACATCACCGGCGGCCACATCCTACGCGAGGAGCCGGGCCCGCGCTCGTTCCAACCGATGAACGTGAATTTCGGCCTGTTCCCGCCCATCGAGGCGCCGAAGACCGACGAGGACGGCCGCCGGCTGAAGGGCAAGGACAAGACCAAGGCCAAGAAGCTGGCGATGACCCGCCGCGCGCGCGAGGACTTCGGCCGCTGGATTGCCGGCACCGTACCCGTGCGCGACGCCGCCGAATAGGCGAAAGCGGCCGCGCACAAACAAGGCATGTAGTACCAGACCGGCGGCCGCTCAGGCCGCCGGGGCGGCCTGCATGCTGTCCTGCGCCGCCGGATCGCCCGAACGCGCCTCGGCCTTGGGCAGCCCGCCGTCGCGGCCGAAATAGGTCGTCGTCGAGGGGAATGCGAAATCGGAGCCGTGCGCCCGCACGATGGTGCCGATCTCGACCAGCAGCTCTTCCTGGATCGTGAGGAACTCGACCCGGTCGGCCGTCGAGATGTAGGTGAACAGCTCGATATCGAGCGAATAGGCGCCGAAGCCCACGAACGAGACCCGCAGCGCCACCTGGTCCATCACCCTCGGATGCCCCATCAGGTAGCTGCGGATCGCATCGATCACGGCAAGCATCGCCGTGGATTCGGTCTCGTAGCGCAGGCCGAGCGTGTGGCGGAACAGCAGACGGTCCCGCCGGCTGAAGTTGACGATCTTGCGCCTGGCGAGATCGGAGTTCGAGACCGTGATCAGCGTGCGGTCGAGCGCGCGAATGCGCGTGGAGCGGATGCCGATGGCCTCGACGGTGCCGGCAAGTCCCTCGAACTCGCAATATTCCCCCACCCGCACCATCCGGTCGGCATAGAGGATGACGCCGCCGATGAGGTTTTCCAGCGTCGGCTGGGCGGCAAGCGCAACGGCCAGGCCGCCAACGCCGAGGCCGGCGATAACGCCGTAGACCGGAATGCCGATCCGGGTGGCGCCATAGCCGAGCAGTACGACGGCGAGCGCGAAGCCGACCAAGCGGAAGGCCGAGAGCAGCAGGCTGGAATCGAGGCTTGCGGCCGGCACGGCCGGGTTCTTCATCACCCAGCTCGCCAGCAGATCGACGGACTGATAGGCGAACCAGGCGACACTCGCCCACTGCAACGCCTCGCAGACGGCGCCGACGACGATCATCGGGTCGCCGGTGATGTTCACCTGAACCTCGGCCAGATACCGGAAGGCGAGCGCCGTCAGGAACAGGCAGAGCGGATGCTGCATCCGCCGCAGGCGGCGGCGCACGTCGGAGAGAGGCACCGCCCGCCAGCGGTTCCAGCGCTGCAGCCCGAGCGGAACGGAAACGGCTACGGCAACAAGCAGCGCCAGCGCGATCCACTGCCAGACAGCCTGGTTGCCGAACTGGCCGCGAAGCCAGTCCGGCCCGGCAAGAATGAGATCGTACCAGCGCGGCGCCACGAGAGTGCCGGGCGTGTAGATGTAATAGGCATAAAGGTCCTCACCAGAATCCGAGCGCGAGGGAAACAGCTTGACCGCCTCGTAGTCCTCGGGGATCCGGGCAACCGTCTGGCGGGAGACAAGGTAGCGGACCTCGCCCTTCTCGGTCCCCACCTGGGCGATGACGAGATCCGTGCCGGGCAGCGTCCAGCGGGCCGGCAGGTTGGCGGCCTCCTGTGCATCCAGGAAAGTGCCCGCCGCCTCTCCCGGAACGTTGTCGAGATCGGGCAGATAGATGCGGTCCAGGATCTCCTGGAACTGGAGCGTGATTTCCACGGCGGTGCTCGCACGCGCCGTCTGCGGGATATCCGAAAGGTCGAAGACCTCGCCCGCCTTGTCGATGAACATCCGCACGACGGCGAGCTGCCGGTGCTGCTGTTCGGAGAGGAAGAAGTTGCCGCTGCCCTGGAAATCGTCGCGCACTTCGATCCAGAGCCGGCTGGCCTCGTGCATGAGCAGGAGGAAACTCTCCAGCGCAGCGCGCGGGCTGGATGTGTCCGGCGGGGCGATGGGATAGTCGCGGAACAGGCGCTGGAGATCGGGAATGCGGCTCCTGATCTCGCTCTCCACCTCCAGGGAGGAGCTCTCGCCGGCCTCGCTCGGAGCGCCCTGCTGCTGCAGCGGGGCCTGCTGCGCCGGGGTTTGAAGCCCGGCATCCTGTGCCCCTGCAGGACCGGCAAGCGGCCCCACGACGACCAGCAGAAGCGCCAAGGCGCCAAGCCAGGCAAACCGGCGTCCGCATGCCGACCGAAATCCGTCTGTACCGCTTCGCAAAATATTGTCCCCGCCCAAGCCGGCTGCCGCCGATTTCCGAACCCGGCGGAGAGCCTGGAGGAGAAAGCTGAAGTCGATGTTAAGGGCGCCGGGCGCCGACCAGCCCTAGCCGATGGAGGTGCGGCTGCCCTTGCACGCGCGGCGCCACGAGCGCCACAGGATCCAGTGCTTGGCCAGCGGCGACAGATCGACCACCGAGTTGAGCGGATCCTCGCCGCGCCGCTCGATACGCGACAGCAGCGGCTCGGCCAGACACACCGGCAGGAAGGCGGGGATCGCCTCGCGCGGCAACTCGGCAATGCGCTCGCGCAGGGCGCCGAGATGCTGGCGGGCGATGGCGACCAGATCGGCGACGGCCGCCTTGAGCTCCGGTGTCGCCTCGCCCGCGAACACGCGCTCGCGGTCGACGCCATGCGCGTCGAGCAGGTCCCCCGGCAGGTAGAGCTGGCGGCGGCGGGCATGCCAGGGCAGCGCGCGCAAAAGGCCGGTGATGGCATAGGCGACGCCCGCATGGCCGGCCGCCTCCGCCGTGCCCGGATCGCGCCCCTGGCACAGGATCATCGCGGCCAGCTGGATCAGCACCGACGAGGTTTCCCCCGCATAGCCTTCCAGATCGCCGAGCGTCGGCATCGGATCGTCGTAGAGATCGAAGACCCGCGCATCGATCAGGTTGATGAAGGGTGCGAGCGGCAGGGAATTGGCGGCAATGGTCTGCCGGATGGCGCCCGCGACCGGATGCTGGTCGACATCGGCGCCCGCCGGCGCCTCCAGCGTGTCCCGCCACCACTGGAAGCGGATCTCGCCGGGCATGGGATCGGAGACGATCTCGCGCGCCCGCGCGATCTCCATGTTGAACGCATAGAGCGCGGCAAGCCCGTCCCGCGACGCTCCACCGGTGTAGAGCAGCGACAGGTAACGGTCGAAGTCGAACTTGCGCACGAGGGAGAGGCAATGGCCGTCCCCCGTGCCATCCTTGGCCCACATTCAGGGACACCTAGCGCGCGAACGGGAAATGGGGAGGCCGGAACCGGCAGAAGATAGCAGAACGGCAGCCGGCCGGAGCCGGTCAGTCGACCGCAAGCAGGACCGCGGCAACCGCCCGGTCCTCGGAAAGAAGCACATTGTAGGTCCTGACTGCCGCGCCGGTGGACATCGGATCGGCCATGATGCCGGCTTCCCGCACGGCCGCGCGCAGGTCGGCGGTCAGCGGCACGAGATCCGCCCCGGTGCCGACCAGCAGCACCTCGATATCCGCGACCTCCTGGAAGACGCGCTCCAGCGCCTGCCGGTCGAGCTGCTTCGGCGGCAGGTCGGCAAAGCCGTATATGCCGCTGGGAACGCACAGGATCGAGCCGCGATGCGACATGCCGGCAAAGCGGAAGCCGCCATTGCCATAGGCCTCGATGGGAGCCCGGCCGGGAAAATGCGCGTCGCGAATGACGATGCCCTGTCCACGGCCGGCCATGTGCGGAACTCCCTCGCCTGCGGTCAGGCGGAGGCGGCGGAGCCGCCCGCCGAGGTCTTGCCCTCGCCGCCGTCCGGCGTATCCCCGCCCTCGCCGGCGACGCTCGTCGGACGCAGGTTCAGCAGGATCAGGAACGGCGCGGCCAGGAAGACCGACGAATAGGTGCCGATAACGACGCCGAAGATCATCGCCAGCGTGAACGAGCGGATCACCTCGCCGCCGAAGAAGTACAGCGCAGCGAGCGCCAGCAGCGTGGTCAGCGAGGTCATCACGGTACGCGACAGCATCTCGTTGATCGAGCGGTCGAGGAGTTCGGGCAGCGGCTGCTTCTTGTACTTGCGCAGGTTCTCGCGCACCCGGTCGTAGACGACGACCGTGTCGTTCAGCGAATAGCCGATGATCGTCAGGATGGCCGCGATGCTCGACAGCGAGAAGTCGAGCTGCAGCACCACGAACAATCCTATCGTGACGACGATGTCGTTGATCGTCGTCAGGATCGCGCCGACGGCGAAATGCCACTCGAAGCGGAACCAGATGTAGAACAGGATGACGAGCAGCGAGGCGACGACGGCGATCAGGCCGGCCTGGGCGAGTTCGCCGGACACGCGCGGACCGACGACCTCGACGCGGCGGAACTCGACGCTCTCGGCGAAGCTCTCGCGCACCAGCGACACGACCGCCTGCTGCGCCATCTCGCCGCCTTCCGGCTGCTGTACGCGCACCAGGACCTCATCCGGGCCGCCGAACTGCTGCACCTGGACGTCGCCGAGGTTGAGCGTACCGAGCTGGGTGCGGATCGAGGCGATGTCGGCGGGCGATTCCATCGTCTTCATCTCGAAAACGGTGCCGCCGCGGAAGTCGATGCCGAAGTTCAGGCCGACCGAGAAGAACAGCGCGATCGAGGCGAGGAACATGACCGCCGACAGCGGATAGGACACCGTCCTGAACCGCATGAAGGCGATGTGGGTGTTTTCCGGGACAATCTTCAAGAGCATGGTCTTTTCTCCCGGCGCTCAGAGCGTCAGTTTGCTCGGGCGCTTCCAGCGCACCCACAAGGACACGAGCAGGCGCGACACCGTGAAGGCCGAGAAGACCGTCGTGAAGATGCCGATGGCCAGCGTCACGGCGAAGCCGCGGATCGGGCCGGAGCCGAGCTGGAAGAGGATGAGCGCCGCAATGAGCGTCGTGATGTTGGCGTCGAGGATGGTCCCCAGCGCCCGCGAATAGCCCGCGTCGATGGCGCTGATGGCGGACCGGCCGGCCCGCAATTCCTCGCGGATACGCTCGAAGATGAGCACGTTGGCGTCGACCGCCATGCCGATGGTCAGCACGATGCCGGCGATGCCGGGCAGCGTCAGCGTCGCCTGCAGCGTGGTCAGGGCGCCGAAGATCATCACGATGTTCGTCACCAGCGCGATGTCAGCGATGACGCCGAAGCGGCCATAGGCGAGGATCATGAAGACGATCACCAGCGCGCCGCCGATGAGCGCGGCGATGCGGCCGGCATCGACCGAATCCTGGCCGAGGCCCGGACCGATGGAGCGTTCCTCCACCACCGACAGCTTGGCCGGCAGGGCGCCGGCCCGCAGCAGGACGGCGAGGTCGTTGGCGCTCTCGACGGTGAAGTTGCCGGAAATCTGGCCCGAACCGCCGGTGATCGGCTCGCGGATGACCGGCGCCGAGATCACCTCGTTGTCGAGCACGATGGCGAAGGGCCGGCCGACATTGCGCTGCGTGGCGACCGAGAAGGTGCGCGCGCCAGAGGTGTTGAAGCGGAAATTGACCACCGGCTCGTTGTTGCGCGAATCGAAGGTCACCTGCGCGTCCACCAGGTCCTCGCCCGACAGAAGCGGAGCTTCCTCGAGGAGATACGGGAACGGCGGATCGTCCATCGAGTACATGACGACGGTCCCGACCGGCGGGCGGCTCTGCAGCGCCTGCTCCGGCGACATCGACTGGTCGACCATGTGGAAGGTCAGCTGCGCGGTCTGGCCGATCAGCTCCTTCAGGCGCTGGGGATCGCCCTCGCCCGGCGCTTCCACGAGGATGCGGTCCTCGCCCTGGCGCTGGATGCTCGGCTCCGTCGTTCCGAACTCGTCGAGACGCAGTCGAATCACCTCGATCGACTGCTGCACGATGGTGCTGATGCGCTGCGTCAGCCCGTCCTCGGTATAGGTGAAGCGCACCAGGCCGTCGTCGGCCACGTCGATGGCGAACTCGTTGACGGTCTGGCCGCCGAACAGGTTGGTCACCAGCGGGTTGGTCAGCTCGCTCAGCCGGGTGCGGGCATCGGCCAGTCGAGCGGTGTCGCGGATGCGCACCTGCACGCCGTTGCCCTGCACGCCGAGGCCCGTATAGCCGATGCGCGGCTCGTCACGCAGCTTCTGGCGAATGTCGCCTTCCAGCGTCTTCAGCCGCTTCTGCACATAGTCGGCGCGGTCCACCTCGTAGAGGAGATAGGCGCCGCCCTGAAGGTCCAGACCCAGGACGATCTGGCGGGAGGGCAACCAGTCGGGCAACGCGCGCAATGCCGCAGGCGACAGGAAGTTCGGCAGGGTGGTGAGCGCCCCGGCGAGAATGACGAGGACGATCAGCGTGACCTTCCAGCGTGCGAAATAGAGCATGACGTTGCCGTTTCTGGTGTTACGGCGGGCCGCCCGATGACGCCCCGCCGAACTGGGAAAAGGTTAGACCCGAAAGGTCAGCCGTTGTCCTTGACGGGCTCGGACTTGGACCGGACTTCCGTGATCATGCTGCGCACAGCGCGCACCTTGAGCCCTTCGGCGAGTTCCAGCTGCACTTCGCCGTCGTCCACCACCTTGGAGACCTTGCCGATCAGCCCGCCGGCGGTCACGACCGTGTCGCCGCGGCGCAGGTTCGAGACCATCTCCTGGTGCTGCTTCATGCGCTGGCGCTGCGGACGGATGATCAGGAAATACATGATCACGAAGATCAGAACGAACGGCAGCAGCGACATCAGAATATCGGTCGAGCCGGCGCCGCCGGCTCCCTGCGCATAGGCGGGCGAAATCAGCATGTACATCTCCCTTAGCCGCCCGTGTATCGCGTTTTCGCGATCACTCCACGAGGCCGGCTCCTGAATGAAAGTCGCGCGGACTATACAAGTCGCGCCGGTCTTTGCAAGACGAACCGAGCGGTTCGCGGCCAGCTTCCGCCGGTGTTTTCCCGGCTTTGGCGCGGCCTTCGACCGTGCTAGGAAATCCTCCCGCACTTCTGCTGCCGGACATCTTGACCCGGCGGCCCCCATCACAAAAGACCCACGGCACAGATATGGATCCCGCACAGCAGTACAAGACCCAGGTCGACCAACTGGCCAGCCGCCTCGACACGTTGATCGAGCTGATCTCCCGCGCGGTGCCGCCGGCCCGCCCCGCCCCGGACTTCACCGCCGCCGACGCCTTCGTCTGGCAGGCCGACACGGGCTCGCTCGAGCCGGTGGAGAAGGTGAACCGGGTGGATATCGGCCTGCTGCAGGGCGTCGACCGGGCGCGCGATCAACTGGTCGACAACACGATGCGCTTCGCCAGCGGCTTTGCCGCCAACAACGTCCTGCTGTGGGGCGCGCGCGGCATGGGCAAGTCGTCGCTGGTCAAGGCGACCCACGCCCATGTCAACGCCGAACTGGCGCGCCGCGGCGTGCCCGAGCGGCTGAAACTGATCGAGATCCACCGCGAGGACATCGAGAGCCTGCCGGCCTTGATGAAGCTGGTGAAGGCCGGCGGCCACCGCACCATCGTCTATTGCGACGATCTCAGCTTCGACAGCGGCGATGCCTCCTACAAGTCGCTGAAGGCAGCGCTCGACGGCGGCATCGAGGGCCGGCCCGACGCGGTGCTGTTCTACGCCACCTCCAACCGCCGCCACCTGTTGCCGCGCGACATGATCGAGAACGAGCGCTCGACCGCGATCAATCCGGGCGAAGCCGTGGAGGAAAAGGTCTCCCTCTCCGACCGTTTCGGCCTGTGGCTCGGCTTCCACAAGTGCAGCCAGGACGAGTTCCTGGCGATGATCGACGGCTATGTGACGCATTACGGCCTCGACTACGACCCGGCGACCTTGCGGGCCGAGGCGCTAGAATGGTCGACCACCCGCGGCAGCCGCTCGGGCCGCGTCGCCTTCCAGTTCATCCAGGACCTGGCCGGCCGGCTGGGCCGCAGCCTCGCCTGACGGCAGCCTTGCGCAAAACCGCAGGTTGAACAGAAGTCATCCCGTCCCCACCTGCCCGACACGGACGGCGGAACCAATGGGGACGGGATGCAAAAGCCGGCAAGAACGAACCGCAGGCGCATCGTGGTCGCGATGCTTGCCCTTCTCGCCCTCGTGGCCGCTGGCCTCGCCCTCGTTTCGGGCCTTTCGGACTTCGATCTGGACGGGCGCAGCCAGCGGGAGCTGACGTTCACGAGTGCCGGCGCAACGCTGTCCGGAACCCTGGTCCTGCCGGACGGCGCGGGAGAGCGCCCGCAGGCGGTGGCCCTGCTGGTGCATGGCGACGGGCCGCAGGACCGCTGGTCGAACGGCGGCTATCTCCCCCTGATCAACGCGCTGCTCGATCGTGGCATCGCCGTCTACACCTGGGACAAGCCGGGCACCGGCTCCAGCACCGGCGACTGGCTGGACCAGTCGATGCCGGACCGCAGCGAGGAAGCCCGCGCCGCCTTTGCGGCGGTCGCGCAGACGCTGCCGCAGGCGCGCGGGCGCATCGGCTTTCTCGGCTTCTCGCAGGCAGGATGGGTGCTGCCGGCCTTGGCCGCGCAAGACGGCCCCAAACCGGCGTTCTTCGTGCTGGTGGGCGGGGCGGTCAGCTGGCAGCGGCAGGGCGACTATTTCACCGCGCGCCGGCTGGAGGCCGAAGGACGCACGCCGGAAGAGATCGCGCAGCAGCTAATCGAGACCGAACGGAGCGAGGAAGAGATGTTCTCCGCCCTCACCGCCGGCACACTACCCGAGGCCGAGGCCGCAAGAGCGATGAGCATGACGGCGGAGCGTCTCGCGTTCATCCGGCGCAACCGCCATGCGGACGCGAGCGACGCCATCGCGCAAGTGGATGCGCCGTTTTTGGCCGTGTGGGGAAATGAGGACCTCAATGTCGACCCGCAGGCGAATGCGGGCGACTACAGGCGGCTGCTTCCCCCCTCGCCGCACCACCGCGTGGAGGTGCTGCCCGGCTCGACGCACGGGCTGCTTAAGGCAAGCCTTTTCGGCTACCAGCTCGCCGACCAGATGCCCTGGTACGCCAAGGGCGCCTTCCTTCTGCTCGGCCGAAAGGCCTATGCGGACCGCGCCATTCCCCTCATCGGTGACTGGATCGAAGAGAGGGTGAAAGGCGCAAGCTGAGGCCCCTGAGGCCTTCGTCCGCGCCCTTCCCTCACATCGGCGGCTTGAGCCGCGGAAGCACCTGTTCGGGGCCGAGCTCCGGCTTGGTGCCGGCCAACGGATCCTCGCCGGCCGCCGCCTCCGCCGAGATCGGCGGGCCGCTGTAGTTGGGCGGCGGGGCAACGGTGGAGGACTGCTTGCAGTCGGTCAGCCACACGTCATAGACGGCGTGCTCGACCGCATGCAGGCCAGGGCTCGCCGCAAACATCCACCCGGTGAAGATCCGCCGAACCTCGTTGTTCAGCGTGATCTCGTCCACCTCGACGAAGGCCGTCGTCTGCGGCGCCTCGGTCTCGGGCCGGGTGTTGCACTCGCGCGGGGTCACCTGCAGCGCGCCGAACTGCACCGTCTCGCCGATATAGACATCGAAGCTGATGATGCGGCCAGTGATCTTGTCGAGGCCCGAGAACACGGCGACCGGGTTCTCGATCTTTTCGGCAAGGGCCGGCGACAGGCCCGTCATCAGCACCATCGCCGCGCCCGCCACACCGGGCAGGAAGCTTCGCAACTCCGCAGCCAGCTTCATCCGCACTTCCCTCGCTCAGCTTGCCGGATCACGCATGCGACAGATCGGCAAGACGCTTGCGCGCATCGACCACCTTGTCGCGCAACTCGACGAGTTCCGCCCGCTTTTCCTGTTCCGCGACAACGATCTCTTCCGGCGCCTTGGCGACGAAAGCCGGATTGCCGAGCTTCTTGTCGATCCGGGCGATCTCGCCGTCCAGCCTGGCTTCTTCCTTGGCAAGCCGGGCCGCCTCGGCACCAAGATCGATGAAATCGGCAAGAGGAAGGCAGAAAACCGCCTCTCCACTGACAATCTGCACCGAACCGCGCGGCGGGGCATCGGCAAGCGAAACGCTCTCGGCCCGTGCCAGCCGCAGGATCGCCGCCTCGTGGGTGGCAAGCCGCTGGCGGGTGACCTCGTTGGCGCCGGTGACGACCAGCGGCACGCGGGCGCCGGCCGGCACGTTCATCTCCGCCCGCACCGAGCGGATCGAGGTGATCAGGTCCACCAGCCAGTTGATCTCGGAGGCCGAGGACTGGTCGCCGCCGGCGGAAACCGGCCAGCGGGTGTGGACGAGCAGCCGCTCGCGGGTGGCCTCGGCGTCGCCCTCGACGGCACGCGCCCACAGCTCCTCGGTCATGAACGGCATGAACGGGTGCAGGACCTTGAGGACCTCGTCGAGAACCCAGGCGGCCGTGGCGCGGGTTTCCTCGCGCGCATCCTCGCTGCCCTCGCCGAAGATCGGCTTGGCCAGTTCCAGATACCAGTCGCAATAGGTGTTCCAGACGAAGCGATAGGCCGCGCCCGCCGCCTCGTTGAAGCGGAAGCCCTCGAGCGCCTCGGTCACCTCGGCGATGCAGCGCCCGGTCTCGGTGACGATCCAGCGGTTGACCGTCTCGCGCACCGCGACCGGATCGAAGCCGGCGGGACGCTTGCCGCCGTTCATCTCCACGAAGCGGGCAGCGTTCCACAGCTTGGTGACGAAGTTGCGGTAGCCGGCAACGCGGCCAGTCGCCAGCTTGATGTCGCGGCCCTGCGCCGCCATCGCCGCCAGCGTGAAGCGCAGCGCATCGGCACCGTACTCGTCGATCAGAGCGAGCGGGTCGATGACGTTGCCCTTCGACTTCGACATCTTCTGGCCCCTCTCGTCGCGGACCAGGGCATGGATGTAGACCGTGTGGAAGGGCTCGGTCTTCATGTAGTGATCGCCGAGCATCATCATCCGGGCGACCCAGAAGAAGATGATGTCGAAGCCGGTGATCAGCACGCTCGTCGGGTAGTAGTTGGCCAGTTCCGGCGTCTTGTCCGGCCAGCCGAGCGTGGAGAACGGCCACAGCGCCGAGGAGAACCACGTGTCGAGCACGTCCTCGTCGCGGTAGAGCGCGACCGCGCCCTCCCCGCCGGCATCCCAGCGGGCAAGCGCCGCTTCCATGTCGATCACCTCGACATCGCGGGCATAGTGGCTGCGCGCGGCCGCCATCGCCTCGTCCTCGCTGCGCTCGACGAAGATCTTGCCGTCCGGGCCGTACCAGGCCGGGATGCGGTGCCCCCACCACAGCTGGCGCGAGATGCACCAGGGCTGGATGTTCTCCATCCACTCGTAATAGGTCTTGTCCCAGTTGCGCGGGACGAAGTTGGTCCGCCCCTCGCGCACGCTGGCGATCGCCGGCTGGGCCAGCGTCTTGGCATCGACATACCACTGGTCGGTCAGGAGCGGCTCGATCGGCACGCCGCCGCGGTCGCCATGCGGGACCATGTGCGTGTGCGGCTCGATCCGGTCGAGCAGGCCAAGCTCCTCCATGCGCGCAACCAGACGCTTGCGCACGTCGAAGCGGTCGCAGCCCTCGTAGGCCGAGATCGTCTCGGACAGCTCGGCGCTTTGCGCGACGCCCTCCAGGAACTCCGGGTTCTCGGCAAGGCGGACCTTCGCCTCGCGGTCGAGGACGGAGATCATCGGCAGGTCGTGGCGGCGGCCGACCTCGAAGTCGTTGAAGTCATGCGCCGGGGTGATCTTGACCGCGCCCGAGCCGGCATCCGGATCGGCATAGTCGTCGGCGACGATGGGAATGCGGCGGCCGACCAGCGGCAGCACCACATGCTTGCCGATCAGGCCCTTGTAGCGCGGGTCCTCCGGGTTCACGGCAACCGCCGTGTCGCCGAGCATGGTCTCCGGCCGGGTCGTGGCGACGGTGATGTAGTCGCGCGTCTCGAACTCTGTCGGGTTGCCATCCTCGTCCCAGGCGACCGGCGCCTGGAACGTCTCCCCGCCTTCCAGCGGATAGCGGAAGTGCCAGAGATTGCCCTTGATCTCGATCTGCTCGACCTCGAGGTCCGAGATCGCGGTCAGCAGCTTCGGGTCCCAGTTGACCAGCCGCTTGTCCTTGTAGATCAGCCCCTCGCTGTAGAGACCGACGAAAACCTCCAGCACGGCGCGGGACAGGCCCTCGTCCATGGTGAAACGCTCGCGCGACCAGTCGCACGAGGCCCCCAGCCGCTTGAGCTGGTTGATGATCATGCCGCCGGATTCGGCCTTCCAGTCCCACACGCGCTCGACGAAGGCCTCGCGGCCCATATCGCGGCGGCCCGGCTCCTGGCGCTCGGCCAGCTGGCGCTCGACGACCATCTGCGTGGCGATGCCGGCATGGTCCATGCCCGGCTGCCACAGCACGTCGCGCCCGCGCATGCGCTCGAAGCGGATGAGAATGTCCTGCAGCGTGTTGTTGAGCGCGTGGCCCATGTGCAGGGAGCCCGTCACGTTGGGCGGCGGGATGACGATCGAATAGGACGCTGCGCCCGGCTCGGCGCCGGCTCCCGCCTTGAAGGCATCCGCCTCGTCCCAGGTCTTGGCGATCCTGGGTTCGACTGTGGCAGCGTCGTAGGTCTTGTCGAGCATCGGTTTTCCCGGGGATTTGAGAACTGATCGCGTGGTTACTCGCTGGCGCGGCGCCAAGTCAACCATCGCGCGGCGGCAGGGGCGCCGCCGGAAACGAAAACGCCGCCCGGTGGGCGGCGTTTCGAGCGGTCAGGGACGCGGCGTCAACGCCCGCGCGATACCCGCTCGATCTCCTGGCGTACGAGCCGCTCGACCAGCGGCGGTAGGTTCTCGTCGAGCCAGCCCTTCAGCATCGGCCGCAGCATCTCCTTGACGAGATCCTCCAGCGTACGCGCGTTGTTGGACAGGATGGTTCCGGCAAGATTATGGAAGGCCGCCTGAACCGCCTGGTTGGCATCCGGCGACAAAAGGTCGTCGCCCTCCGGCGCAGCCGAAGCACGGGGTGCCGCACGCGGGGCGGCCTTGGGCGCCGGTGCCGGATCGGGCTCCTGATCGACGAAGGCGACGTCGCCCGCTTCGTCTTCATCGGTTCCCAGTCCCTCGACCATGTCGAAGGCGTCGATCTCGTCATCGGCCTCGACGGCCTGGTCCTCGGTCAGCTCCAGCACGTCGTCGGTATCGACGTCGATGTCGGCCTCGGCCTCCATCTCGACCTTCGCGGACACAGGCTCCTCGATCTCGACCTCGATGTCGTCGTCGCCGGCGGAATCGAACAGCTTGTCGAGATCGTCCTGGGACATCTCCTCGCCGGCGGCAGGCATCGCCTCCTCCGGCTCGGCTGCCGCCTTTCCGCCTGCGGGCGTATCTTCATCGGAGATGATCCGGCGGATGGACGCCAGGATTTCTTCCATTGAAGGTTCTTGAGCTTGACTGGCGTTAGCCATACCGATCCCCGCACTCGAAAACTCTGCGTCCGGCGTCGAGGCCGGAAAGCTTCTGACCGTCTGCAGCCCTTGGCGGAACTACCGAGTCGATCACGGAAAACTATAACGTGTTAAGCCGCTGGGGGAAACGCACCACCGCGCCGCGATGACCCAAGCCGACCCGAACGGGCCAACAATTCCCCGATTCGGGCTGTTTTGCACGAAAAACCGCCCCTGAACCCTCAGGAGCGGCCTTTCAAGTTGCAGTCGAGGCCGAACGGGCAGCGCCCGTCCGCCTGCGCTCAGCGGCCGTCCGGCGTCTTCAGACCGTACCAGCTGTTGCGCACCTTCTTGTAATGCGCGGTCTCGTCGTAGCGGGCCACGGCAAGGCCGATCTGATCGGAGGTCAGGCGTCCGATGGCCGAAATCAGGGTGTAGGCGGCAACCGTGCGGTTGCGCTGCGCGCTGATCAGGCTGACGCGGCTGTTGACCAGGTCGAACTGGGCGTTGAGCACGTCCAGCGTGGTGCGCTGGCCAACGCGCTGTTCCTCGATGACACCTTCCAGCGCCAGCTGGTTGGCGGAAACGGCATCCTCGCCGGCCTGGATCGAGGCCAGCGCCGCCTGGTACTGGCCCCAGGCCGAGACGACATTGGCGCGGATCTGGTCGCGCGCCACGTCGAGCTGGATCTGGGTCTGGCCGAGTTCTTCCTTCGCCTGACGCACGCGGGACGACACCGCGCCGCCCTGATAGAGCGGGATCGACACGCGGCCGAAGATGCTGGCGCTGTCCACCGTGTCGGTGTTCCGCGAGGACGGCGGGCGCCACTGGCGCTGCAGGTCGGCCTCGACGGTGACGGTCGGCAGCAGTTCGCCCTCGATGGTCTTGACGCCGAACGTGCCGGCATCGACGAGATGCTGTGCCGCAAGAATCGACGGATGGTTGGCCGCGCTGAGGTTCAGCGCCTCATCCAGCGAGCGCGGCATCCGGCCGTAGATCGAGGTGCGTGCGGACAGGGACTTCGGGTCCGCGCCCACCACCTGGCGATAGATGGCCCGCGCGGTGTTCACGTTGGCCATCGCCAGGTTGAGGTCCGACTGGGCCTCCGAGTAGCGCGCCCGTGCCTGCGAGACGTCGGTCCGCGTGCCCTCGCCCACCTCGAAGCGATCCTGCGCGGCGCGCACCTGCTCCGAAAGGAAGGCAAGGCTGCTGCGCCGCAGCGAGACGATGGCCGTGGTGCTGATCACGTCCATATAGGCGGTCGCGGCATCCAGCATCACCGACTGCTCGGTCGCCCGCAGGCTCTCGCGCTCGGCCCGAACCACGGCCTCGGCCTGGCGAACCGAGTTCACCGTGCGGAAGCCGCGGAAGAGCGCCTGCGACAGCGACAGGCCGACCGAGGCCGTGTTGCCGTAGTTCGAACGACCCGGATCGGTCCTGGAATATTGCGAGCCCACATCGATGCGGCCGAAGATCTGCGGGCGCCAGCCCGACAGAGCCTGCGGCACCGACTCATTCACCGAGCGCAGCGCCGCGCGGGCCGCGTTCAGCGTGGGATTGTCGGAATAGGCCTGCGCCAGCGCCTGGTCGATAGACTGCGCGCGTCCCGTCGCGGGCACGCCAGCGACCGCCACCGCAAGCGCGGTCGCAAAGAGCCATGAACCCGTCCGCTTCACCTTGAACACCCCTGTACAACTCCGGAGCAGCCGCGACGGCAGAATCACCGGCGGCCGACTTCTGTTTGACGCGGGTCCCTGTGACCCATGATCCTGCCTGTGCGGATCTGCGGTTTTCCGGTCCGCCCCAGGGGCGCCCGCCGCTTTTTGATCCTCGGAAAGCGCTGCAGTCTTGGCCGCTGCGCCATGCCGGTTGCCCGCCCTCCGTCGGACAGTCCACGGCATGCGTACTGTTATCCCCCACCGGTCGCGACACAACCTTTCAAAGGTAACGGCGCTCGCATTCGGGAGGGGCTGCGACCTCTCGGCAACACCTGTGTCCGAAAGTCACGTCGCGGAACATGAAAAGGGCCGCGCAGACACTCGTCCGGCGCGGCCCTGAACCTTGCAAAAAACCTTGGAAAACCGTCAGAAGACGAATTCCTTCGGGCGCTCGAAGCCCGGCAGCAGATGCGCCGCCGCGTTGAACGCGAAGCGCCCGGAAACCGCATCGCCCGAGCGCACGTAGAGCTCGGCCTGACCTGCCCCGCCAAGACCGCGCACGACGACCAGCCGGCCGCCGTCCTTGAGCTGCGCGGTCAGCGTCGACGGCAGCTCCTCGACGGCGCCATCGACGAAGATCACGTCATAGGGACCTTCCGACGCCCCGCCCTTGGCGAGATCGCCCTCGATCACGGCCGCGTTCTCGATGCCGAGTTCCACCAGCAGCTCGGAAGCGGCCGCAGCGATCTGCGCATCCGACTCGATGCCGACGACCGATCCGGCCAGCCGCGCGAACACCGCGACGCTGTAGCCGGTGCCGCAGCCCACGCAAAGAACCACCTCGCCCGGCTTGACGGAGGCCAGCTGCACCAGCTTGCCGAAGACATGCGGCTTCATCAGGTAGCGGCTGGTCTCGCCGCCGGCCACAAGGATGTCCTGGTCGCTATAGGCGATGCAGCGCTTGGAGGTCGGCACGAACCGCTCGCGCGGCACGCTTTCCATCGCGTCCAGCACCCTCAGGTCCGTGACGTCGTTGGTCCGCAGCTGGTTGTCCACCATGTGGGTGCGGACCTGCTCGTAATCGCCCATTGCACGCCTCTTTGCATTCTTGCGCCGGTCCGGCAGCATCCGGCCCGGCCTCGCGCCGGCCCGCCGCAGCGGACCTGCAAACCCTCATCCGGTTCCTTACCGGGGTCCGGCCCGCCTGACAAGCCGCACGCACGCGCAAGAGCTTGCAAGGCCCGCACTGCGAGATAACGATGCAATCACGGCGTGCATTCGAGGATGGCAACGGGGGTGGACGGTATGGCAGGCTGTTTCCAATGCAACCACGCAAGATCCCGGTGAAACAACGTCACCGGCGACGCGTCGTTGCGGCACCAGCCCGCCGAGGGAGTGCGTAATGCTGTTTGGCGATCCGAATGACAAGACGCCCGCCCAGTCGGGCTGGTCTGTCGACTGGCGCTTCGACCAGCTCCTGATGAAGCTGGGACGCTACGACCAGATGCCGCTGGCGCGCGGACTTGCCGGGCGCCGGTTCGGTTGCGACGACCTGTCTCTCCTCACCGGAGAGCAGAAGGCGCAATTCATCTCCGACTGCGAGCAGGAGCTGGCGATCGCCATCGCCCTGGACGGACCTGCGAAGGAGGGCCGGACGGGCAAGCGCCTGTCGCGCCTGCGTCCCCGCCGCCGTCAGCGGCTGCTGGGCGGCTTCAGGGGCAGGTCGTCGAGGGTCAGCCCGGAATAGACCTTCAGCCAGTAGACCCCGGCAAAGACCACCGCCGCCACCACGGTGGTGATCAAGGCCTTCTTCAGCAGCTGCGGCCGCTGGGGCGCGCTGGATTCGGTGCCCGGAACCACCTCCCCGCCTTCTTCCTGCGTTACCACGCCGATCGGCAGGATCGCGAAGAGGATGATCCACCAGATGACGAAATAGATCGCGAGCGAGGAGACCAGAGACACCGCTTTGCCTTTTTAACGAGAACGTTGCACGCAGGTGGACGGCAGGTCGTCAGACCTGCTCCAGCTCCACCAGGGTGCCGTTGAAATCCTTCGGGTGCAGGAACAGCACCGGCTTGCCATGCGCGCCGATCTTCGGCTCGCCCGTTCCCAGCACCCTCGCCCCCTTTTCCACCAGCCGGTCGCGGGCGGCGAGAATATCGTCCACCTCGTAGCAGACATGATGGATGCCGCCGGAGGGATTGCGCTCCAGGAAGGCATTGATCGGCGAATTCTCGCCGAGCGCTTCCAGCAGCTCGATCTTGGTGTTGGGCAGCTCGATGAAGACGACGGTGACGCCATGGTCCGGCTCGGGCTGCGGCTGCGAAACCCGCGCCCCCAGCGTATCGCGATAGGTCGCCGTCGCAGCCTCAAGGTCCGGCACGGCGATGGCCACATGGTTCAGGCGTCCGATCATCAGCTTCCCTCCACAAGAGACGACGGCCGGGCCGCAGCGCCCGGCCCGCCCGTCATGACGCAACAGTCATGACGCATGGCGAGCGCGCCCGCCACCCGTCAATTGGTCACACGCGCTGGACCAGCGCCTCGGTCAGAGGCTTTTTGCCCCAGCAATCGCGCACGGCCGCACGCGCCGCGCGGCGGGCCGCCTCGGCGACGACGTCGTCGTCCTTGCGCCGGTTCTTGGGAATGCTTTCCAGCGCGGAGATCACCTCGTCGATGACGATGTCCTCCAGATCGTCGCCCTCGCGGTCGGTTTCCGGCAGGCCGAAAAGCGACGCCATCGGCTCTCCGATCAGTGCGCCCTTGGCGTCGATGACGACGCACACGGTGACCGCGCCGGCGAAGGAGAGCTTGCGCCGCTCGTTGACGCCCATCTCTTCCAGATCGCCGTAGAGCAACCCGTCCTTGACGGTGATGCCGGTCGGCACCTCGTCGACCACCGTCAGCTTGCCCGTCCCCAGCCGCACCACGTCGCCGTTGCGGGCGATCAGCGTGTCCTTGATGCCGTGGCGCACCGCAAGGTCGCGATGCGCCTTCAGGTGCATTGCCTCGCCATGAGCGGGGATCAGCGCCTTCGGCTTCACCAGCTCGTAAAGCTGCACCAGCTCGTCCTGGCGCGGGTGGCCCGACACATGCACGAGTGCGTCGCGGTCGGTGACGATCTCGACCTCGGACTCGGCCAGCTTGTTGATGATGCTGCCGACCGCCTTCTCGTTGCCGGGGATCGTTCGGGAGGAAAAGATCACCATGTCGCCCTTCGACAGCGCGACATTGCGGTGGTCGCCGGACGCGATGCGCGCCAGCGCCGCCCTCTCCTCGCCCTGGCTGCCGGTCAGCAGCAACACCACGCGCTCCGGCGGCAGGTAGCCATAGGCATCCTCGGACAGGAACGCGGGAAGGTCGTCGAGATAGCCGAGCTCGCGGGCGACCTCGATGGTCCGCTGCATGGAACGGCCCATCACCACCACATCGCGCTCGGCCTCCTGCGCAGCCAGAGCGACCGAGCGGATACGTGCCACGTTGGAGGCGAAGGTGGTCACCGCGACGCGGCGCTTGGCCTTGCGGATGACCTTGGCGAGCCCGGTGGAAACGTCCGCCTCGCTGGGGCTGGAGCCCTCGCGCGGGGCATTGGTGCTGTCGCAGATCAGGGCGAGGACGCCCTCGTCGCCGATCTCGGCCAGGCGCTGGGTGTCGATCGGCTTGCCGATGCCAGGCGTGGGGTCGATCTTCCAGTCGCCCGAATGCAGCACCGTGCCGGCCGGGCTGCGGATCGCCAGCGCACACGGCTCGGGGATCGAATGCGACATGGCGACGAACTCGACCTCGAACGGGCCGATCTCGACGCGCGCGCCCTGCTCCACCACCGTGACCGGGATCTTGCCGACGCCCGGCTCGCCGGCGGCCTTGGCCTCCAGCAGCGCCGCCGTGAACGGCGTCATGTAGAGCGGCGCCTTGAGCCGCGGCCACAGATGCACGATGGCGCCGTAATGATCCTCGTGCGCGTGGGTGATGACGATGCCGTCGAGCCGGTCTAGCTCTTCCTCGATGAAACGGATGTCGGGAACGACGATGTCGACGCCGGGAAGGTCCGGCCCGGCGAAGGTCACGCCGCAATCGACCATCAGCCAGCGGCGATCATGCTCCGGGCCGTAGCCGTAGAGCGCCATGTTCATGCCGATCTCGCCGAGGCCGCCGAGCGCGACGAACACGAGCTCGTTCTCGCCCGTGCCCTTGCCGCCGGCTCTTTTTCTGGTGGCCATTGAATGCTCCTGTATGGACCGACCAGGCGGCAGCGATCCTTGCGGATCCCGCCCCGGGCCGGTCGTCTCGAATGCCAATATGGGCCGTCCGCCGCATGCGGACAGCCTCGCGTCGCGTTTGTGGTCACCGGCAGGGCATCCGCGACATGCCCGCCTGCAATCTCGTCGTCAGCCGGCCGTATGGCCGGCAGCAGGTGTCCCCAGGGCCGCGCCATCGAAGAAGACATCGCCCGCGGCGATGGTCTGCCTCGTGTCGCCGGTCTCCAGCACCAGCCGCCCCTCCGGGTCGAGCCCGGCGAAAATCCCGTTCAGTTCGCGGTTCTCCAGCCGCACCCGGATCGGCGCACCGATCCCGACGGCGCGGCTGCGCCAGTCGTCGAGACAGCTCGAGAACGGCGCCTCGCGCCAGCGCTGCATGTGCCGCGCGAGGCTGGCGGCAAGCGCCGTGAAGGCCTGCTCCGGGCTGATCTGATAGCCGAGCCCGGCAAGGTCGGCCGCCTTGTAATCCGGCAGTTCCGGATGATGCGAAAGATTGAGCCCGAAGCCGCATACCACCGCCCGCCGTCCATCGGCAAGCATGGTGGCCTCCAGCAGGATGCCGGAAATCTTGGCGCCATCCACCAGGAGGTCGTTCGGCCACTTGAGCCGGACAAGTCCGTAGGAGCCGGTCATCGTGTCGACGGCATCGGCAAGGGCAAGCGCGGCGATCAGCGGGAACTGTCCGATCCGGGCGGGCGGCACCGGATCGATGGTCAGCAAGGATGTATATAGGTTGCCCGGCTCGGAAACCCAAGGGCGGGCGCGCCGGCCGCGCCCAGAGGTCTGACGGCCGGCGACAATCCACAGATTGCCGGGATCTCCCTCGGCAGCCGCGGCAAGGGCGGCGCTGTTCGTCGACCCCAGTTCCGCGTGGTCGGCAACGCGGTATCCAGCGACGCCGGGAACCTCGCGGACCCGGCCGTCGAAGGCGAAGGTGCTCAGAACAGCGTCCCCGCTGCCGTGCCGGCCATCTCGACGATGGACCCGGCGAAGACCACGAAGAACACCACGAAGGCCGAGGACAGGCCGAGGGTGAACTTCAGCTCCACCGGCATCGGCAGGAACTGGCGTGCCGGCTCGTCGAAGAACATCACCTTGCAGATGCGCAGGTAATAGTAGGCACCGACCACCGAGGCCAGCATGCCGATCACCGCCAGCGGATAGAGACCCGCCTCGACCGCCGCCAGGAACACGTAGAACTTGGCGAAGAAGCCGACGAAGGGCGGAATGCCGGCCAGCGAGAACATCAGGATGCCGAGCAACACCGCCATCGGCAGGTTGGTGCGCGACAGGCCGGCGAGGTCGGAAATCTCCTCGACCATGCCGTCCTTGCGGCGCATCGACAGGATGCAGGCGAAGGCACCCAGCGTCATCGCCAGATAGGCGGTCATGTAGATCATGACGCCTTCGACACCGGCCTTCGAGCCGGCGGCAAGGCCGACCAGCGCAAAGCCCATGTGGCCGATGGACGAATAGGCCATCAGGCGCTTGATGTTCTTCTGTCCGATCGCGGCGAAGGCGCCGAGCGCCATCGAGGCGATGGAGATGAAGACAACAATCTGCTGCCAGTCGTGGGTCACCGGCTCGAACGCCTCGATGACGACACGGGTCATGAGGCCCATGGCGGCGATCTTGGGCGCGGCGGCGAAGAAGGCCGTGACCGGGGTCGGCGCGCCCTCATAGACGTCCGGCGTCCACATGTGGAACGGCACGGCCGAGATCTTGAAGGCAAGGCCGGCGAGGATGAACACGAGACCGAAGATCAGGCCGAGCGAAGACCCGCCCTGCGCGGTGACCGCCGCGGCGATGGCCGCAAAGCCGGTCTGGCCGGTGAAGCCGTAGACCAGCGACATGCCGTAGAGCAGCATGCCGGAGGACACCGAGCCGAGGACGAAATATTTCAGGCCCGCCTCGGTGGAGCGCACGCTGTCGCGGTTGAACGCCGCGATGACGTAGAGCGCCAGAGAGGACAGCTCGAGGCCGAGATAGAGCGTGATCAGATCGTTGGCCGACAGCATCAGGAGCATGCCGAGCGTCGACAGCACGATCAGCACCGGATACTCGAACCGCTCGAAATTCTCGTTGCGGGCGAAGGCGACCGACATGGCGATGGCGAAGCCAGAGCCGATCAGCGTCAGCAGCTTGAGATAGCGGGCAAAGCCGTCGAGCACGAAGGCGCCGTGGAAGCTCAGCGTTTCGGTGATACCGAACTGCGCGGGCAGCAGCAGCGGCAGCGCCGCCACCGCCAGCAGCGCGACCGACAGCGCGGTCACGTAGGGCGTGATCTTGCGGCCGCCGAACACGCCGATCATCAGCAGCGCCAGCGCGCCGATGGCGAGGAACAGCTCCGGCAGCGCGGGCGAGAGATCCGGGAGTTGGGAATAGGCGTTCATGGCGTCTTTCGTCCTCGGGACCTTACTGCGCCAGCATGGCGGTCGACTGGGCCGCCTCGATCGCGGCCTGGTATTGCGTGACCAGCGCGCCCACGGAGGCGGCTGTGGCATCCAGGATCGGCGCCGGATAGAAGCCGAACAGGATGGTCAGGATGATCATCGGAACCAGGATCACCTTCTCGCGGAGCGTGAGGTCGGTGATCGACTTCAGGCTCTCCTTGTCGAGCACGCCGAACACGACGCGCCGGTAGAGGAAGAGCGCATAGGCGGCCGACAGGACGACGCCCGAGGTCGCGATCAGGGCCACCCAGGTGTTCACCTGGAACGCGCCCATCAGCGTCAGGAACTCGCCGACGAAGCCGCTGGTGCCCGGAAGGCCGACATTGGCCATGGTGAAGATCAGGAAGGCCACCGCATAGAACGGCATCCGGTTCACCAGACCGCCATAGGCGGCGATGTCGCGAGTGTGCATGCGGTCATAGATCACGCCGACGCACAGGAACAGCGCGCCGGAGACGATGCCGTGCGAGAGCATCTGGAACAGAGCCCCCTGCACGCCCTGCTCCGTCATGGTGAAGATGCCCATGGTCACGTAGCCCATGTGCGCCACCGAGGAGTAGGCGATCAGCTTCTTGATGTCTTCCTGGGCGAGCGCCACCAGCGAGGTGTAGACGATGGCCACCACCGAGAGGGTGAAGATCAGCGGCGCGAACATCTCGCTCGCCAGCGGGAACATCGGCAGCGAGAAGCGCAGGAAGCCATAGCCGCCCATCTTAAGCAGGATCGCCGCCAGGATGACCGAGCCCGCCGTCGGCGCCTCCACGTGCGCATCCGGCAGCCAGGTATGCACCGGCCACATCGGCATCTTCACCGCGAAGGAGGCGAAGAAGGCCAGCCACAGCCAGGTCTGCATGTTCTCAGGGAAGCCGTGCGACATCAGCGTCGGGATGTCGGTGGTGCCCGCGTTCCAGTACATCGCCATCAGCGCGATCAGCATCAGGAGCGAGCCGAGCAGCGTGTAGAGGAAGAACTTGTAGCTGGCATAGACGCGCCGCTTGCCGCCCCACACGCCGATGATCAGGAACATCGGGATCAGGCTGGCCTCGAAGAACACGTAGAACATGACCAGGTCCAGCGCGCAGAACACGCCGATCATCAGCGTTTCCAGCACCAGGAAGGCGATCATGTATTCCTTCACCCGCAGCTGCACGCTCTGCCAGCTGGCGAGGATGCAGAAGGGCATCAGGAACGTGGTCAGGATGACAAACAGCATGGAGATGCCGTCGACGCCCATCCGGTAGCCCATGTTGGCGCCCAGCCACTCCCCGCTTTCCTGGAACTGGAAGCCGGGATTTGCCGCATCGAAGCCGCCCCAGATGAAGAGCGACACGATGAAGGTGAACACCGTGGTGATCAGCGCCACGCGGCGCATGTTCTCCTTCGCCCCCTCGTCCTCGCCGCGGACCAGCAGGATGAAGAAGACGCCGACCAGCGGAAGGAAGGTCGTGATCGAAAGAAGCGGCCAGTTGCTCATCAGTGAGCGCCCCCGACGGAGAACATGGACCAGGTGATCAGCGCGGCGACGCCGATCAGCATGGCGAATGCGTAGTGATAGAGATATCCGGTCTGCAGACGCACGGCCCAGGAGCTGACGTCCTGGACGCGGGCGGCGATGCCGTCCGGTCCGAGCCGGTCGATGGTCGCCCCGTCGCCCTTCTTCCAGAGCTGGCGGCCGAGCCACATGGCGGGCCGGACGAAGATCGCGTCATACAGCTCGTCGAAGTACCACTTGTTCAACAGGAAGCGGTACAGGCCGTCGTGACGCTCCGCCAGGCGGCGCGGAATCTCGGGCGAACGGATGTAGAACAGCCAGGCGAACGCGAAGCCGAGCACCATCATCACGAAGGGCGATGCCTTCACCCACAGCGGCACCTCGTGGATGTCGTGCAGGATATGGTTCTCCTCGGAGGTGAACAGCGCCCCCTTCCAGAAGCCCTCGTAGCCCTCGCCCATGAACACGCCGGCAAAGGCGAGACCCGCGAACAGCGCGCCGACCGACAGGATCATCAGGGGCACGGTCATCACCAGCGGGCTCTCGTGCACATGCTTCATCACGTCGACGGAGGCACGCGGCTTGCCGTGGAAGGTCATGAAGGCAAGGCGCCAGGAGTAGAACGAGGTCAGGCCGGCAGCCGCCACGGTCAGCCAGAAGCCGTACATGGCGAAGGCGTTGTGGCCGACATAGGCCGCCTCGATCACGCCGTCCTTGGAGAAGAAGCCGGCGGTCAGCGGGAAGCCGGTCAGGGCCAGCGTGCCGATCACCATCATCCAGTAGGTCAGCGGGATATGCTTGCGCAGCCCGCCCATCTTGCGCATGTCCTGCTCGTTCGACACGGCATGGATCACCGAGCCGGCGCCGAGGAACAAGAGCGCCTTGAAGAAGGCGTGCGTGAACAGGTGGAAGATCGCGATCGAGTAGCCGCCGACGCCGAGCGCGACGAACATGTAGCCGAGCTGCGAGCAGGTCGAGTAGGCGATGACGCGCTTGATGTCGTTCTGCACCAGGCCGACGGTCGCCGCGAAGAACGCCGTCGTCGCGCCGAAGAACGTCACCACGGTCAGCGCGGTGTGCGACAGCTCGAAGACCGGCGACAGACGCGCGACCATGAACACGCCCGCGGTCACCATGGTGGCGGCGTGGATCAGCGCGGAGACCGGCGTCGGGCCTTCCATCGCGTCCGGCAGCCAGGTGTGCAGCAGAAACTGCGCCGACTTGCCCATGGCGCCCATGAACAGCAGCAGGCAGGTCACGGTCAGCGCCGCGTCCTGGGTCAGCTGGTAGCCGAGGAAGTCGAGCACGACCTTCGGCTCGCCTTCCGCAAAGGCCTGGGCATTGGCGAAGATCGCGTCGTAGTCGGCCGAGCCGAACAGCACGAAGATGCCGAAGATGCCGAGGATGAAGCCGAAGTCGCCGACGCGGTTGACCACGAAGGCCTTCATCGCCGCAGCGTTCGCCGAGGGCTTCTGGTACCAGAAGCCGATCAGCAGATACGAGGCGAGACCGACGCCCTCCCAGCCGAAGAACATCTGCAGCAGGTTGTCGGAGGTCACCAGCGTCAGCATGGCGAAGGTGAACAGCGACAGATAGGCAAAGAAGCGCGGCCGGTGCGGATCGTGGTGCATGTAGCCGATGGAGTAGACATGCACGAGCGCGGACACGGAGTTGACCACCACCAGCATGACGGCGGTCAGCGTGTCGACGCGAATGGTCCACTCGACATCGAACGTGCCGGACGTGATCCAGCGCATCACCGGCTCCTTGACCACGGCAGTGTCGCCGAAGCCGATGGAGAAGAACCCGATCCACGACAGGATGGCCGCCACGATCAGCAGGCCGGAGGTGACGTATTCGCTCGCCTTGGCGCCGATCACCCGGCCGAAGAGGCCGGCGATCAGGAAGCCGATCAGGGGCAGAAAGACGATAAGCTGGTACATCCTGCCCTTACCCCTTCATCATGTTGACGTCTTCAACCGCGATCGAGCCGCGGTTGCGGTAGAACACCACCAGGATCGCAAGGCCGATGGCCGCCTCGGCAGCCGCGACGGTCAGCACCAGAAGCGCGAAGACCTGCCCGACCAGATCGCCGAGGAACGCCGAGAAGGCGACCAGGTTGATGTTGACGGAGAGCAGCAAGAGCTCCACCGACATCAGGATGACGATCACGTTCTTGCGGTTCAGGAAGATGCCGAAGATTCCGATGGTGAACAGAATCGCGGCGACCGCCAGATAGTGTGACAGACCGATTTCCATGGGCGCCTCGTGATGCTCCCCCGAGTGAGACCTTGCGGCGCGCGGCCCGGGCGGGCGCGCACCTGGCATGTGAATGGCGGGATCCTCAGATACCCTTGCCGGTTTCGACCTTGCGCACCTCGACCGACGCTTCGCGCGTGCGGCCGACCTGCTCAGAGATGTTCTGCCGCCGCACGCCTTCCTTGTGGCGCAGCGTCAGCACGATGGCGCCGATCATCGCCACCAGCAGGACGAGGCCGGCCGTCTGGAAGAACAGGATGTAGCGGGTGTAGACGAGCTCGCCGAGCGCGCGGATGTTCGACATGTCCGCAGGCAGCGGCGCGGGCGCGGCCGTCGTTCCGGCGATCTCTGGCGATATCACCCAGGCGCCGAGCACGAACAGCAGCTCGACCAGGAGGATCAGGCCGATCAGGCCGCCCACCGGCATGTACTGCAGGAAGCCCTGGCGCATCTCGACGAAGTCGACGTCGAGCATCATCACCACGAACAGGAACAGCACCATCACCGCGCCGACATAGACGACGACGAGCAGCATCGCCAGGAACTCCGCCCCGAGCAGGATGAACAGGCCCGCGGCGTTGAAGAAGGCGAGAATCAGGAACAGGACGGAGTGCACCGGATTGCGGGACGCGATGACCATGAAGGCCGACGCGACCGCAACAGCGGCGAAGAGATAGAAGAAGATGGCTTGCAGGACCATGTCGCGGTGTGCCCCCGTCGTCCCCGTTTAAGTCGCAGCCGCGTCGCGGCTCCAGATGAATTGGGCGCTTCCGGCGCGCAGCGGCCTCGTCTTAGACCACGGGCCGCGCGCCGTCCACTCCCGCCGCCTCAGCGATAAGGCGCGTCCATGGCGATGTTGCTGGCGATCTCCCGCTCCCAACGGTCGCCGTTCGCCAGCAGCTTTTCCTTGTCGTAGTACAGCTCCTCGCGCGTCTCGGTGGCGAACTCGAAGTTCGGCCCCTCGACGATCGCGTCCACCGGGCAAGCCTCCTGACAGAAGCCGCAGTAGATGCACTTGACCATGTCGATGTCGTAACGGGTCGTGCGCCGCGTGCCGTCGTTGCGGCGCGGGCCGGCCTCGATGGTGATCGCCTGAGCCGGACAGATCGCCTCGCACAGCTTGCACGCGATGCAGCGCTCCTCGCCGTTCGGATAACGGCGCAGCGCGTGCTCGCCGCGGAACCGCGGGCTCACCGGCCCCTTCTCGAAGGGGTAGTTGATCGTCGGCTTCGGCTTGAAGAAGTAGCGCATCGCCAGGAAGAAGGCGGAGACGAACTCCTTCAGCAGAAGCGATTTTGCCGCCTGTTGCAGTGCCATGGCGTCTAGCCCCGTGGTTACGTTTTCCTCTGGCCCGCCCGCCGGTCCCGCAAGCCCCGGCAAGGGCGCGGACCGCGAGCGGCCAAATCCTTGAACTGTGCCGGCATGCCGCCCGTCGGCCGCCGACCCGGAATTCCCCGCCCGCCTAGCCGGCGAGCGAACTGCCTGCCAGGTACCCGACCACCGGAAACCCGACCAGCGAGAAGGCCATCACCAGGATCTGGAGCTGGCCCATGTATCGCCCGAGCAGGCTTTCACGCCCGCTCTGCTGCTTTTGCCGTTCCGCCGCCGCCCTCAGGACGCCGACGACGATCTTGTAGTCGATCCAGCCCACATACAGGCCGATGGCGGCACCGATCAGTCCTGCAATCGAGACCGACATGCCGCCCTCCCCTTATGTGCCCGGCCCTCGCCTGCCCGGCCCTTACGCGCCGGTCGGCGCCCAGCCCATGGCCATCAGCACGGCCGCGACGACGAACACCATGGCCAGCGACAGCGGCAGGAACACCTTCCAGCCGAGGCGCATCAGCTGGTCGTAGCGGTAGCGCGGGACCATCGCCTTGACCATCGCGAACATGAAGAACACCAGCAGCGACTTCAGCAGGAACCAGACGAAGCCCGGGACCCAGGTGAAGGGTGCGACGTCCAGCGGGGGCAGCCAGCCACCCATGAACAGGATGGTCGTCAGCGCACACATCAGCGCGATCGACACATACTCGCCGAGCATGAACATCATGTAGGGCGTGGAGCCGTACTCGACCATGAAACCGGCGACCAGCTCGGACTCGGCCTCGGCCAGATCGAACGGAGGACGGTTGGTCTCCGCCAGCGCCGAGATGAAGAAGATCACGAACATCGGGAACAGCGGCAGCCAGTACCAGTTCAGGAAGGCCAGCCACGGAAGCCCGAGCGCGCTGGCGAGGCCGGTCTTCTGCGCCAGGACGATGTCCGTGAGGTTCAGAGAGCCGACGCACAAGAGCACCGTCACGATGACGAAGCCGATGGACACCTCGTAGGAGACCATCTGCGCCGCCGAGCGCAGCGCCGACAGGAACGGATACTTCGAGTTCGAAGCCCAGCCGCCGATGATGATGCCGTAGACGCCGAGCGAGGAGATCGCGAGGATGAACAGGATGCCGACATTGATGTCGGCGATCACCCACCCGTCGGCGACCGGAACCACCGCCCAGGCGGTCAGCGCCAGCGTCACGGTGACCAGCGGCGCCAGCAGGAACAGGCCCTTGTTGGCGCCGGCCGGGATCACCGGCTCCTTCAGCACGAATTTCAGAAGGTCGGCAAAGGACTGCAGCAGGCCCCAGGGCCCGACGACGTTCGGGCCGCGACGGATCTGCACCGCCGCCCAGACCTTGCGGTCCGCGTACAGGATGTAGGCCACGATCAGCAGCAGTGCGACCAGCAGCAGCACGCTCTGTGCCACCATGATGATCAGCGGGAAGAGATAATCCGCCCAGAAGTCCGCCATCATTGCCCCCGTTTACTCCGCGGCCTCTGCCGCGCGTGCCTTGGCGAGGGCCGAACACTCGGCCATCGTCGCGGAGGCCCGCGCGATCGGATTGGTCAGGTAGAAGTCGGTGATCGCCGGCTGGAACGCCTCGCCGGCCATCTTGCCGCCGAGGTCCGCCGCCTTCGCGGTGCCCTCGCCGCCGTCATTCTCGATGGCGTCGATGCCGGCCATCAGCGGATGCGCCGCATAGAGCGCCTTGCGCAGGTCCTGCAGCGAGTCGAACGGCAGCGCCGAACCCAGCTGCGCCGACAGCGCACGCAGGATCGCCCAGTCCTCGCGGGCCTCGCCCGGGGGGAAGGCCGCACGGTCGCCGAGCTGCACGCGGCCCTCAGTGTTGACCCAGGTGCCCGACTTCTCGGTATAGGCAGCACCCGGCAGGATCACGTCGGCACGGTGCGCGCCGCGGTCGCCATGGGTGCCGACATAGACCACGAAGGCCGAGCCGAACGCGCTCATGTCCATCTCGTCGGCGCCGAGCAGGAACACGACATCCATCGCGCCCTCGCCTGCCGCCTGCTGGATCTCGGCCGTGCCCTTGCCGCCCTCGCCCGGCACGAAACCGATGTCGAGGCCGCCGACGCGCGAGGCCGCGGTGTGCAGCACCGAGAAGCCGTTCCAGTCGGAACCGGTCGCGCCGACCGAACGGGCGAGCGCAGCAGCGGCCGACAGGACCGCCGAGCCGTCAGCGCGCGACAGCGCGCCCTGGCCGACGATGATCAGCGGACGCTCGGCATTCTTCAGAACGTCGGCGAAACCGTGCTTGCCGGCCGCAAGATCGGCCAGCGTCTCGGCGCCGGCGCCGAGATACGTCGCCGGATAGGTCAGATCGGCCTGCTGGCCGATGACGCCGACGGGCAGCGGGCCCATGCGCATGCGCTTGCGGATGCGCGCGTTCAGCACCGGAGCCTCGAGACGCGGGTTGGAGCCGATGATCAGCACCGCATCCGCGTCCTCGATCCCCTCGATGGTCGCGTTGAACAGATAGGAGGAGCGGCCGAGTGCCGGATCGAGCGCGGCCCCGTCCTGGCGGCAGTCGATGTTCGAAGAGCCGAGGGCCGTCATCAGGCTCTTCAGCGCGAACATTTCCTCAACGCTCGCCAAGTCGCCGGCGATCGCCGCCAGCTTCTCCGGGCTCGACGCCTTCACCTTGGAGGCGATGGCCGCGAAGGCCTCACCCCAGCTGGCCGGGCGCAGCTTGCCGTCGACGCGCACATAGGGGCGGTCGAGGCGCTGGGTCTTCAGGCCGTCCCAGATGTAGCGGGTCTTGTCGGAGATCCACTCCTCGTTGACCGCCTCGTTGAGACGCGGCAGCACGCGCATGACCTCGCGGCCACGGGTGTCGACGCGGATCGCCGAGCCGACCGCGTCCATCACGTCGATGGTTTCGGTCTTCTTCAGCTCCCACGGACGGGCCTGGAAGGCATAGGGCTTGTGGGTGAGCGCACCGACCGGGCACAGGTCAACGACGTTGCCCTGCATCTCGGAGGACAGCGCGTTCTCCAGATAGGAGGTGATCTCGGCATCCTCGCCGCGGCCGATCAGGCCGAGGTCGGCGACGCCGCAAACTTCCGTGGTGAAGCGGACGCAGCGCGTGCAGTGGATGCAGCGCGTCATGATCGTCTTCACCAGCGGGCCGATATACTTGTCCTCGACGGCGCGCTTGTTCTCCGCATAGCGGGACGCGTCGACGCCATAGGCCATGGCCTGGTCCTGCAGATCGCACTCGCCGCCCTGATCGCAGATCGGGCAGTCGAGCGGATGGTTGATCAGCAGGAACTCCATCACGCCCTCGCGGGCCTTCTTGACCATCGGGGTCTTGGTGAAGACCTCCGGCGGCTCGCCGTTCGGGCCCGGGCGCAGGTCGCGCACGTTCATGGCGCAGGAGGCCACCGGCTTCGGCGGTCCGCCCTTCACCTCGACGAGGCACATGCGGCAGTTGCCGGCAATCGACAGCCGGTCGTGGAAACAGAAGCGCGGCACCTCGGCACCCGCCGCCTCGCAAGCCTGCAGCAGCGTGTAGTCCTGCGGAACCTCGATCTCCTTGCCGTCGACAAAGATCGTCTTGTTCATGCCTTGCTGCCCTCGCGGCTTGCCCGCAGCGCCCTTTTCGCGCGCGAACGTGTCGTCCTGTTTCCTGCGACCATCTCTGCGGCCGCCTTACTGTGCCGCTGCCAGCGACTGCGCCGGCTTGCGGCTCTTGGCCACATACTGGTCGATGCGTTCCTCGATCACCGGCCGGAAGTTGCGGATCAGGCCCTGGATCGGCCATGCAGCCGCGTCGCCGAGGGCGCAGATCGTGTGGCCTTCCACCTGCTTGGTGACGTCGAAGAGCATGTCGATCTCTTCCTTGGAGGCGTTGCCCGCCACCATGCGCTCCATCACGCGCCACATCCAGCCCGTGCCCTCACGGCACGGCGTGCACTGTCCGCAGCTCTCGTGCTTGTAGAAGTACGACAGGCGGGCAATGGCCTTGATGATGTCGGTGGAGCGATCCATCACGATCACCGCCGCCGTGCCGAGGCCCGAGCCCAGCCCGCGCAGGCTGTCGAAGTCCATCGGACAGTCGATGATGTTCTCCGCCGTCACGCACGGCACGGACGAGCCGCCCGGGATCACGGCGAGCAGGTTGTCCCAGCCGCCGCGGATGCCGCCGCAATGGCGGTCGATCAGCTCGCGGAAGGGAATGCCCATCTCTTCCTCGACCGTGCAGGGACGGTTCACGTGGCCGGAGACGCAGAACAGCTTGGTGCCCGCATTGTTCGGCTTGCCGAGGCCCGAGAACCACGCAGCGCCCCGGCGCAGGATGGTCGGGGCAACAGCGATGGACTCCACGTTGTTCACCGTCGTCGGGCAACCGTAGAGGCCGACATTCGCCGGGAACGGCGGCTTCAGCCGCGGCTGGCCCTTCTTGCCTTCCAGGCTCTCCAGCAGCGCGGTTTCCTCGCCGCAGATATAGGCGCCGGCGCCGTGGTGGACATAGATGTCGAAGTCGTAGCCGTTCTTGTTGTTCTTGCCGATCAGCCCGGCCTCATAGGCCTGGTCGATGGCCGCCTGCAGGCGCTCGCGCTCGCGGATGAACTCGCCGCGCACATAGATGTATGCGGCGATCGCGCCCATCGCGTAACCGGCGATCAGGCAGCCCTCGACCAGCGTGTGCGGGTCATGGCGCAGGATCTCGCGGTCCTTGCAGGTGCCCGGCTCGGACTCGTCCGCATTCACGACGAGATAGGCCGGACGACCGTCCGACTCCTTCGGCATGAACGACCACTTGAGGCCGGTCGGGAAGCCCGCACCGCCGCGCCCGCGCAGGCCCGACGTCTTCATCTCGTTGATGATCCAGTCGCGGCCCTTGTCGATGAGGCCCTTGGTGCCGTCCCAATGGCCGCGCTGACGCGCGCCATCCAGGCCCCAGTCGTGCAGGCCGTAGATATTGGTGAAGATCCGGTCCTGATCCTGCAGCATCGCGATCCCCTTCCCTTAGGACTTGCTCGTGGGCACGTCGCCACCGTCGACGCGCCTGGAGAAATCGGTTTCGCCGCCGGACGCCAGCACCTTGGCCTGTGCGATCCAGTCTTCGCGATCGATACGCCCCTTGAACTTCAGCCGGGTGTCGACCCAGGCCTTGTTCTCGTCGGTCCAGGAGGCGATCTGGTCGAAGTGGTAGACGCCGAGCTCGTTGAGGATGCCCTCGAGCTTCGGGCCGACGCCCTTGATCCGCTTGAGGTCGTCCGCCTTGCCGCCGCGGGCGCCGGTCAGCAGCTCGGGCTCGCTCTCCTCCGCCGAAGTATCGGCCGCGGCAAGATCGAGGCTCGCCTGGGCGCTTTCCTTGGTCCGCTTGGGAGCCGCCGGCTTTGCAGCCTCGGTCGGCGCCGGGCCGGCCTCGTCCTTGGCAGCAGCGGCCTTGGCGGCAGCAGCGGGAGCTGCGCTCGCGGCCTTCGGCTTGGCCTCGGCCTTGGGGGCCGCCGTCTTGGCGGCACCGGCCGCAGCCGCGCCCGGAACGCCGTTGTAGTCGTTGCCGCCGGCATTGATCGAGGCGCCGGCAAAGGCATGCGAGGCCGCTTCCGCACCGTTGACCACTGTGGGAAGCGGATCGCCGCCGCGGGTCTTGTCGGACAGGCCGGTCAGCGTGGTCGGACCGCCTTCCGGCGCGCCGAAGCGACGGCCGTTCTGCGGGCCCGGGGTCACTTCGCGCCCGGCGGAAATGTCGTCGATGAGCTTTTCCAGGCTCTCCGGCGTCAGGTCCTCGTAGGTGTCCTTGAAGATCTGCACCATCGGCGCGTTGACGCAGGCGCCAAGGCACTCGACCTCTTCCCACGAAAAGTCGCCATCGGCCGACAGCTCATGCGCATGGGCCGCGATCTTCGACTTGCAGACCCGGATCAGGTCTTCCGAGCCGCGCAGCTGGCAGGGCGTGGTGCCGCAGACCTGGATATGCGCCTTCTTGCCGACCGGAGCCAGCTGGAACATCGTGTAGAAGGTCGCGACCTCCAGCACGCGGATATCCGGCATGCCGAGCATTTCGGCGACATAACGGATCGCCGGCTCGGGCAGCCAGCCCTCGTGCTGTTCCTGCGCCCGCCACAGAAGCGGGATCACCGCGGAGGCCTGGCGGCCTTCCGGGTAGCGCGAGATGACCTTGTTTGCCCAGTCCAGATTGGCCGCCGTGAAGGCGAAGCTTTCGGGCTGCTCAGGGTGAAGGCGACGAACGGCCATTACCGGTCCACCTCTCCGAACACGATATCGAGGGAGCCGAGAACCGCCGACACGTCGGCCAGCTGATGTCCACGGCACATGAAATCCATCGCCTGCAGATGGGCAAAGCCGGGAGCCTTGATCTTGCAGCGATAGGGCTTGTTGCTGCCGTCGGCGACGAGATAGACGCCGAATTCGCCCTTCGGCGCCTCGACGGCCGCATAGACCTCGCCTTCCGGCACGCGGTAACCTTCGGTGTAGAGCTTGAAGTGGTGGATGAGCGCTTCCATCGAGCGCTTCATCTCGCCGCGCTTGGGCGGAACCACCTTGCCGTCCATCGACGAGACCGGGCCAGTCTCCACCGTCAGCTTCTCCAGGCACTGCTTCATCAGGCGCACCGACTGGCGCATCTCTTCCATGCGGATGAGATAGCGGTCGTAGCAGTCGCCGTTCTTGCCGATCGGGATGTCGAAATCGAGTTCGGCATAGCACTCATAGGGCTGCGACTTGCGCAGGTCCCAGGCAGCGCCCGAGCCGCGCACCATGACGCCGGAGAAGCCCCGCGCCCAGGCGTCCTCCAGCGACACCACGCCGATATCGACGTTGCGCTGCTTGAAGATGCGGTTGTCGGTCAAGAGACCCTCGATGTCGTCCAGCGTCTGCAGGAACGGATCGCAGAAGTCCCAGATGTCGTCGAGCAGTTCCTTCGGCAGGTCCTGGTGCACGCCGCCCGGCCGCACATAGGCGGCATGCATGCGCGCGCCGCAGGCCCGCTCGTAGAAGACCATCAGCTCTTCGCGCGGCTCGAAGCCCCACAGCGGCGGGGTCAGCGCACCGACGTCCATCGCCTGCGTCGTCACGTTCAGCAGGTGCGACAGGATCCGGCCGATCTCCGAGTAGAGCACGCGGATCAGCTGGCCGCGCTTGGGCACGGTGATGCCGAGCATCTTCTCGACCGCCAGCGCGAAGGCATGCTCCTGATTCATCGGCGCGACATAGTCGAGCCGGTCGAAATAGGGCACCGCCTGCAGGTAGGTCTTGTGCTCGATCAGCTTTTCGGTGCCGCGATGCAGCAGGCCGATATGCGGATCGACACGCGTCACCACCTCGCCGTCAAGCTCCAGCACCAGGCGCAGCACGCCGTGCGCCGCCGGATGCTGCGGGCCGAAATTGATGTTGAAGTTGCGGACCTGAGCCTCTGCCATCGGCTGCCTCAATTGGTCTTGGCTTTTTCGTCGCCGGGCAGGATGTATTCCGCACCCTCCCAAGGCGACATGAAGTCGAAGTCACGGAATTCCTGGTTGAGCCGGACCGGCTCATAGACCACCCGCTTCTTCTCGTCGTCGTAGCGAACCTCGACATATCCCGTCAGCGGGAAATCCTTGCGCAGCGGATAGCCGTCGAAGCCGTAGTCGGTCAGGATGCGGCGCAGGTCCGGATGACCGGAGAACAGCACGCCGTACATGTCGTAGGTCTCACGCTCGAACCACTCCGCACCGGCGAACACGTCGATGATGGAGGGAACCGGCGTTTCCTCGTCGGTGGCCACCTTCACGCGGATGCGCAGGTTCTGCTTCGGCGACAGGAAGTGGTAGACCACATCGAAGCGGTTGTCCCGCTTCGGCCAGTCGACGCCGCACAGATCCGTCAGGTTGACGAACTGGCAGCTGGAGTCGTCGCGCAGGAACCGCACCACCTGGACGATCTCCGAGGCCCGCGCGAGAAGCGTCAGCTCCCCGTACTCGACCTTGTAGCCGTCGAGGGCATCGCCCAGATGCGCCTGAATGTGTTCGCCAAGCTCGGCGAGCGTCTCGTCCATGATCCTGACCCGTCTAGTCGCTTGCGGGAGGCGTGCCGGCCGGACCGGCACTCCGCGGGCGGCGTTCAGCGTTCGATCGTTCCGGTGCGGCGGATCTTCTTCTGAAGCAGAAGAACGCCGTAAAGCAGCGCCTCGGCCGTCGGGGGACAGCCGGGAACGTAGATGTCGACCGGAACCACCCGGTCGCAGCCGCGCACCACCGAATAGGAGTAGTGGTAGTAGCCGCCGCCATTGGCGCAAGAGCCCATGGAGATGACGTAGCGCGGCTCCGGCATCTGGTCGTAGACCTTGCGCAGGGCCGGAGCCATCTTGTTGGTCAGCGTGCCGGCGACGATCATCACGTCCGACTGGCGCGGTGAGGCGCGCGGCGCGAAGCCGAAGCGCTCGGCGTCGTAACGCGGCATCGACATCTGCATCATCTCGACCGCGCAGCAGGCGAGACCGAAGGTCATCCACATGAGCGAACCGGTGCGCGCCCACTGGATCAGATTGTCGGTCGCGGTGACGACGAAGCCCTTGTCGGCCAGCTCGTCGTTGATTTCCATGAAGAACGGATCATTGGCGCCGACCGGCTTGCCGGTGGCCGGATCCAGGATGCCCTTCGGAGCCTGGGCGATGAGCGGCTGCTGCGACGTCAGTCCCATTCCAGGGCCCCCTTCTTCCATTCATAGATGAAGCCGACGGTCAGAACGCCGAGGAAGGCCATCATCGACCAGAAGCCGTACCAGCCGAGGTCGCCGAACGCGACCGCCCAGGGGAACAGGAAGGCCACTTCGAGATCGAAGATGATGAACAGCAGCGCGACCAGATAGAAGCGGATGTCGAACTTCATGCGCGCATCGTCGAAGGCGTTGAAGCCGCACTCATAGGCCGACAGCTTTTCCGAATCGGGATTCTTGTAGGCGAGCAGGAACGGCGAAATCAAAAGCGCGAGGCCGATGACGAGCGATACCCCGATGAAGACGAGGATCGGAACGTAATCTCTCAGGAGCTCTTCCATGTCCTAATGTCCTTCCGCCGGGCCATTTCCGCTGCGGAGCCCTGTGCCCCATGCAACGCGTCCGGCCGCGCAAAGCGCAGCCGGTCCCTCTTTCCCGGCGATTGCGGCGGATGCGCGTGGAGGCACGCTCCCGCCAGTGCCCATGGGGCACGCTTAGCCCACGCACAAACGCAACGCAAGTCCGACGACGGTGTAATCGAAAGCGGTTTTTTGCAGGCGCGAAAGGCCCCTGCGTCAGTTTTTGCCCGAAAGCGGCGGACCATCGGCGGGCAGGCGCTTTGCGATGGCGGGCCATTCCTCCAGGAAGGCCGCCCGGGCGCGCCGCCCCGGCGAGCCGCGCTGGCGCGTCTCGTCCTGCACCAGCCGCACGAAGACGAGCCGCTGACCCTCGCGGCTCCCTTTCGCCTCGGCCCAGCCGACGAACCAGCCGAAGCCGCGCGAGCGGTCGAAACTGCCGTCCGCAAAGCGCGGATAAGCTCCGCCCGTCTTTCCGGTCAGCGTCCAGCCTTCGCCCGCCTCGAGCGACGGCAGCAGGGCCTCGGCCTGCGCCTGCGCGCTTTCCGACAGCGGCAGCGTGCGATTGAGCAATCCTGTCAGAAACAGCGCCTGCTCGCGGGCAGAGACCATCATGGAGGACGCGATCCAGGCGCGCTCCAGCCCGTTGTCCTCGCCCGGGTCGCCGGAAAAGTCGGCATTGCCGAAGCCGAGCGCGCTCGTGCGCTGCTCCAGCAGCGGACGGCCGAGCTTCCTGGCCATGCGCTGCGAATACCAGACGACGGAATGTTTCATCCAGTGCATGGGGTCGACGTCGCCGCGCCAGGGATCGCCGCCCCAGTCGACCTCGCCCCTGGCCCAGGTCCAGACCGGGGAATGCGGGCCGCTCAGCACGCCTTCCTCATAGCCGATGGCCGCGAGCGGCACCTTGAAGGTGGAGGCCGGCGTCACGCGGCGCGTGCAGTCGCCTTCCTCCAGGAGTACCGAGCGGCTCGCCGATTCGATCACCATCGTGCACATCACGCCCGCCTGCGCCGGCGCTGCGCCCCCTGGGGCCAATGTCCCCAGAACCAGAATCGCCAGCGCCCCGCCCGTGATCCGTGCCATCGATGTCCCCTCCCCGGATGAAACGCGCCGACCGGTCATGCAACCGCACGCAGGCGAAGAACCCGCCATGCAATTGGTGCGACAATGTGTCGGTGCCGGGCTTTTGCACAGGAGACGCGCGGCGCGGCCGGCGGCGAACGGAAGACGAGGCCCGAAGGCCCGTCCGTCGCCTCGGCGTCCGGTCTGGAAAGTCTGAACTCGAGGAGAAAGAAGTTTGGGCGAGTGGCGCGAGTGACGGGGCTCGAACCCGCGACCTCCGGCGTGACAGGCCGGCACTCTAACCAACTGAGCTACACCCGCTCGCCCGCTTCGCATTGCTGCGAAAGGCTCCCGTAAAGGTGAGTGGCGCGAGTGACGGGGCTCGAACCCGCGACCTCCGGCGTGACAGGCCGGCACTCTAACCAACTGAGCTACACCCGCTCACCTCATGGCGACGCTTGGCCGCCGGGAGTGGCGGTGATGTACGGCGAGCCGCGCGTCAAGTCAAGCGCAAGCGGCCGCTCATGTGACGATTGTGCAAAGAGACTTTGCCTGCTGCCGCCGTTGCTTGTGGAAAACGAAAACGGACGCGCCGGGTGGGCGCGTCCGCTGCAAGGTTCCTGCCCGCCCGAAAGGCGCGCGGAAGGCGAAACCCCTTACAGGCTCGCGAGATACTTCATCGGGTCGACCGGCTTGTTGCCGCGGCGCAGCTCGAAATGAAGCTGCGGCTGGCTCACCGAGCCGCTGGAGCCGGCCTTCGCGATGGTCTGGCCGCGCTGCACCGCATCGCCGCGCTTCACCAGCAGCGAGCTGTTATGGGCATAGGCGGACACCCAGCCATCGTCATGGCGCACCAGGACCAGGTTGCCGAAGCCCTTCAGCTCGTTGCCCGAGTAGATCACCGTGCCGTCCTCGACCGCCTTGATCTCGGTGCCTTCCGGCAGGGCCAGGTTGATTCCATCGTTATGCGCGCCGCCCGGCTTGGGGCCGAACTCGGAGATGATCCGTCCGCGCGCCGGCCAGCGGAAACGCCGGTCGCCGGTTGCCGCAGGCTCCGGGGTGGTGTCGCGGGACACAGCGATCGGTGCGGTCGGCGCCGTCTCGCCGCGTGCGATCGCGGGCCGTGCCGGGCTCGTCGCGACCGGGGTCGCGGGCTGGCTCGGGCGGCTGGACAGGGCCGCGGGCTTGCTCTTGGGCGAGGTGACGACACCCCTGCCCGGCTGCGGCGTGGTCAGGGAAGCGAGTCGCGTCTGGGCACCCGGCTTTGCCTGCGGCCGCGGCGCGCTGGCAAGTCCGGCTCCGGCCGGGATCGAGCCGGTCACGCTCGGCGAGCCGCCGGCATCCGGCAGGCGCGTCGTCGGCTGCGACGGCGCGGCGGACGCGATGTTGGGGGCGCCATGCGAATAGGTCGGGATCGTCACGCGCTGGCCGGCCGTGAAGCTGCCATTGGCGTCGGTGCCGTTGATCTCGCCGAGCACATGCTGCGGGATGCCGTAGCGCCGCGACAGACCGGCGACGGTGTCGCCCTGGCGTGCGGTGATCTGGGTTGCCCCGGCCGTGGTCCATCCGCGCACCGTACGCACCTGGCCGGAAGCTGCCGCCGGAACGCTCGCCGCTGCCGGCACGCCGGCATAGGTGCCGGAGGCAGGCGGCGTGCTGGTCCGCGCATTGCCGATGGAACCGGTCGACACGGGCCTGTTGGCGGCGGTCGGCGGCGGCAGCGTCGAGCGCTGCACGGCACCCGTCGTCTGGCGCGGCCCGGCCGCGACACTGTCGAAGCTCGGCTGGGACTTCCCGCCAAGCATCGCACGCTGATTGTCAGTATTGCCGGTGAAGATGGGGTCCTCGAACCGCTCGACGCCGCCGCTGCAGGCTCCTGCGAGCGCGGCGAGCACGATCACGACGGCAGTCTGCGTAAGCAGTCGGGAGGAAGGGCGAAGAACCTGCATTGTCATGGCGCTACTCGGACTGAAGACACCTGAAATCATGATGTCGATTAAATGCCGGTAACGTTGATAAAGACTTAAAGTCGCGGCCCGCCCGTAAACCAATTTGCGTTTTCGTGCCGAAAATCTCCGGCCGGTCTGCATCCGGCCCTTGCGCCGGGCGCAAGGCTACAACCGGCTCGCCGTTCCCTCGACCAGCGGCACGAATCGCACCTCCGCCAGCACCTTCTCCGAAAAGCGCCCGCCCTGCTTTTCCATCAGCACCAGCTGCTGGAGGCTGCCCTTGGGCCCGCGCGGCATGATCAGCTTGCCGCCGTCCGCCAGCTGGTCGAGCAGGTCCTTGGGCACCTCGGGTGCGGCGGCGGTGACGATGATGCGGTCGTAGGGAGCGCTTTCGGCAAAGCCTTCCAGGCCGTCGCCGTGATGCACGCGTACACTCGTGATGCGCAGCGACGCCAGCCGCTCGCGCGCCAGATCCACAAGGGTGCGGTAACGCTCGATGCTGTGCACCTCCCCCGCCGTCAGGCCAAGGATGGCCGCCTGGAACCCGGAGCCGGTGCCCACTTCCAGCACCTTGTGCTTGGGGCCGATGTCCAGCGCGTCGGTCATCCTGACGACGAGGCTCGGCTGGGAGATGGTCTGGCCGCACTCGATGGGCAGCGCCGTGTCCTCGCCCGCATGCCGCTGCAGCGCGGCGGACAGGAACATGCGCCGCGGCACCCGCTCGATCGCCGAGAGCAGCCGTGTGTTGCGAATGCCTTGCGAGCGCAGCCGCAGGATCAGCGCAGCCGTCGCCTCGCGGTCGGCCTCGGCCTGCCGTTCGGCGGCACTGCGCATGTCCTCGCCGTCGGCCGGCCAGCTATCGTCTCGGCCCTTGCCGTTCTCGCTCACCAGCCCCTCCCCCGGCCATCGCTGGCCGAAGACGCAAAATGCATCGTCAGCCCAGCAGGTCTTTCAGTTCGCCGAGCAGGTCGTGCGCCGTCAAGTCCAGCTTCAGCGGCGTCACCGAAATGCGGTTGTGCACCAGCGCCGACAGGTCGGTGTCGCGCGGCGGATCCTCGTCCGCATTGCGGAAGCCGAGCCAGTAATAGGGCACGCCGCGCCCGTCGGTGCGCGCATCGACGCCCAGCTCGCTCACCTTGCGCTTGCCCTGGCGCGTCACCTCGATGCCCTCGACCTCGTCCGGCGCGCAAGGAGGGAAGTTGAGGTTGAGCAGCGTGTCCGGCGGGAAGCTGAAATCCAGCAGGCGCTGGATCAGCTTCGGCGCATGGGTGATCGCGCAGGAATAGTCGGCCCGCGCACCTTTCGACCAGGCAACGCCCTGGGACAACGCGATGGAGCGGATGCCCATCAGCGTGCCTTCCATCGCGCCGGCGATGGTGCCGGAATAGGTCACGTCGTCGGCCGCGTTCTGGCCCCGGTTGACGCCCGACAGGATCAGGTCCGGCCGCTTGTCGGTCAGGATCTCGCGCACGCCCATGATGACGCAGTCGGTCGGCGTGCCGCGCACGGAGTAGCGGCGCTCGCCCATGTCGCGCAGGCGCAGCGGGTCGTGCAGGGTCAGCGAGTGGGCCACGCCGCTCTGGTCGGTCTCGGGCGCCACCACCCACACGTCGTCGCTCAGTTCCCTGGCGATCTGCTCCAGCGCGGCAAAGCCGGCTGCGTGGATGCCGTCGTCATTCGTCAGCAGGATGCGCATCAAAGCCCCTCGATCGTCTCGATGCCGCCCATATAGGGCCTCAGCGCCTCGGGCACCGTGATGCTGCCGTCCGCGTTCTGGTAGTTTTCAAGGACCGCGATCAGCGCGCGGCCGACCGCAATGCCCGAGCCGTTCAGCGTGTGCACGAACTTCAGGCCCTTCTCGCCCTGCGGGCGGAAGCGCGCATTCATGCGCCGCGCCTGGAAGTCGCCGCAGACGGAGCAGCTGGAAATCTCGCGATAGGCGTTCTGCCCCGGCAGCCAGACCTCGATGTCGTAGGTCTTGCGCGCACCAAAGCCCATGTCGCCGGTCGACAGCGCCATCACCCGGTACGGAAGGGCGAGCCGCTTCAGCACTTCCTCGGCGCAGCCGGTCATCCGCTCCAGCTCGTCGAGCGACGCGTCCGGATGCGTCACCGACACCAGCTCGCATTTCCAGAACTGGTGCTGGCGCAGCATGCCGCGCACGTCGCGTCCGGCAGACCCGGCTTCCGAGCGGAAGCACGGGGTCAGCGCCGTCACGCGCAAGGGAAGCTCCGCCTCGTCCAGCGTCTCGCCGGCCACCATGTTGGTCAGCGGCACTTCGGCGGTCGGGATCAGCCAGCGTCCGTCGGTGGTCTTGAACAGGTCCTCGGCGAATTTCGGCAGCTGCGAGGTGCCGTAGAGCGCCTCGTCGCGCACCATGAGCGGCGGCGAGACTTCCATGTAGCCGTGCTCGCCGGTCTGCAGGTCCATCATGAACTGGCCGAGCGCCCGCTCCAGCCGCGCCAGACGCCCCTGCAGCATGACGAAGCGCGCGCCGGCAATGCGCGCGGCCCGCTCGAAGGCAAGGCCCGGCAGCGCGCCGGCGATCTCGAAATGCTCTTTCGGGGTGAAGTCGAGGCTGCGCGGCGTCCCGACGCGGCGCACTTCGACATTGTCGCTCTCGTCCTTGCCGTCCGGCACGTCGTCATGCGGCATGTTGGGCAGCACCGACAGGGCGGCCTGCAGCTCGGCATCGATCTGCCGCTCCTGCTCCTCGCCCTGCTGGATACGGGACTTGAGGGTCGCGACCTCGTCGATCACCGCCTGCGCGGCCTGCTCGTCACCCGAGGCCTTGGCCTTGCCGATCTCGCGCGAGGCGGCGTTACGGCGCTCCTGCGCCTGCTGCAGCTCGGCGACGAGCGCCCGCCGCCGGTCGTCGATGGCGATCAGCCGCGCCGCCTGCGGCTCCAGTCCGCGCCGGTCCATGGCGCGGTCGAAAGCCGCGGCATTGTCGCGGATCCACTTGATGTCGAACATGAGAAACCCCGGGATTGCTGCCGGCGCGCCGGAATGGCGGATCGTCGGTCGCGGCCCGGATCAGGTCTCCGCCTCGGCGGCCTCCCGCTCGGCCCGCTTCTTCTCGACCAGCCTGACGCAGATGATCGACACTTCGTAGAGAAGCAGTGTGGGAAGTGCAAGGCCGATCTGGCTGATCGGATCCGGCGGCGTCAGCACCGCCGCCGCGATGAAGGCGATGACGATGGCGTATTTGCGCTTCGTCCGCAGCCCCTCGGCCGTGACCAGCCCGACCCGGCCGAGCAGCGTCAGCAGCACCGGCAGCTGGAACACCAGGCCGAAGGCGAAGATCAGCGTCATGATGAGGCCGAGATACTCGCTCACCCGCGCCATCAGCTGGATCTTGGCCGTCCCGCCCGTCCCGTCCTGTTCCATCGACAGGAAGAAGCCCATGGCCAGCGGCATCACCAGGAAGAAGACCAGCGAGGCGCCGAGGGCGAACAGCACCGGCGTCGCGAACAGGAACGGCAGGAACGCCCCGCGCTCATGCTTGTAGAGCCCCGGCGCCACGAACATGTAGAGCTGGCCGGCGATCACCGGGAAGGCGATGAACAGCGCGCCGAAAAAGGCGAGCTTCAGCTGGGTGAAGAACAGCTCCTGCGGCGCGGTGTAGATCATCTCCACCGGGTGTCCGGCGGCATTCTCGTAAGGGATGACGAGGATGTTGTAGATGTCCTGCGCGAAGTAGAAGCACACGATGAACGCAAGGAGCGTCGCCACCACCGATTTCAGCAATCGGCTGCGCAGTTCGATCAAGTGTTCGATGAGCGGCGCCTTCGAGGCGTCGATGTCTTCCTGGCTCATGCCGTCCTGTCACTCGCCGTGTTGGCCGTGCCGCTCTCGCCCGGCGTTGCGGAACCCGGCGTCGCCGGGGTCTTCGATGCCGGAGTTCCCGTCGCAGGATCTCCCGCCGCCGCAGCCTGGGTCGCCTGCGCGGCCGGCCCGGTGCCCGTCTCGGATGCTCCCGCCGGCGTCGTGCCCTTTCCGCCCGCCTCGTCCGCAGGCTTGGCCGCCGCCGTGTCGGCGGGCTTGGCCTCGGCCGGCTTGGGCGGTTTGCGGTCCGTCTCGATGGATTTCTTGAGGTCGCCGAGCGGATCGAAATTCGCCGCCTTCTCGACCTGCTTCTTCATGTCGGCGATGTCGGCCTGCTGCTCGGCCTCGCGCAGCGCCTCGTTGAAGGTCGACTGGAACTCGCCCGCCATCCGCCGCACCTTGCCGATCGTCTGGCCGAAGGTGCGCAGCATCCGCGGCAGGTCCTTCGGCCCGACGACAAGGATCATGACGACCGCGACAACAAGCAGTTCCGTCCAGCCGATATCGAACATGTCGATCCGTCTTCCGCGTTCGAAGGGTCAGTGTCCGCATCCGCACGCCGCCCGTGAAGGGGCGGCATGGCGCAGGCGTCCGGCTCGTCCGGCGCTCAGCCCGCCTGGGACTTGTCCTCGGACTTGCTGGTGACCACGGTCTCGTCGGCCTTGTGATCGATCGTCTTGCGGCTGGCGGCGGTGTCCGTCTCGCTCTCGTCGTCCTCGTTGAGCCCCTTCTTGAAGCTCTTGATGCCCTTGGCGACATCGCCCATGAGCTCGGAGATCTTGCCGCGGCCGAACAGCAGAACAACGATCACCGCGATGATCAGGATCTGCCAAATGCTGATACCCATACGCCCAACTCCCTGGTCTTCCGGTGCACGCGCTCCGGCGCGGCACTATTGCAACAAAGCGGTCGCCACCGCAACCGGACCCTTGCGGCCCTATTCCCCGCTTTCGCGCGGGAAGGCGATCACGTCCCGGGCATCGAGGCGCACCCCGACATCCATGCCGACGGCGAAGCGTCCGCCATCGCGAATCCTTGCGTGGAGCGGCAGGTCCAGCCCCTCCACCGCCACCTCGACGAGATCGACCTCGCCGATGAACCTGCGGCGCATCACACGCCCGCGCTGGCCCTCGCCCTCCTCGCCGAGGAGAATGCCTTGCGGGCGCACGCAAACATCGATGTCCATGCCCCTGACGATGCCAGGGGCGGCAAAGCGCCCGAACACGGTCTCCACCTCGTTGTCGCCCGCGCTCGCCTCCAGCTCGTTCAGCTCGGAGAAGAAGCGCGCCGCGAACATGTCGACGGGGCGGTTGTAGAGATCGTCGGCACTGCCCAGCTGCACCAGGCGGCCCTTGCGCATCAGAGCGATGCGGTCGCCCATGCGCATTGCCTCTTCCGGGTCGTGGGTGACCATCACGCAGGTCGCCCGCGTCTCGCGCAGCACCGCCAGCGTCTCGTCGCGCACCGTATCGCGCAGCCGCCGGTCGAGGCCGGAGAACGGCTCGTCCATCAGCAGCACACCCGGCCGCGGCGCAATGGCCCGGGCCAGCGCCACACGCTGCTGCTCGCCGCCCGACAGGGCGTGCGGATGATCGCCCGCATGCGAGGCGAGCCCCACCCGCGTCAGCGCCGTCAGCGCGGTCTGGCGTGCTTCATTGCGGCCCATATGCGTCAGCCCGAAGGCGACGTTCTCGGCAATCGTCAGATGCGGGAACAGCGCATAATCCTGGAACATCAGGCCGACGCCGCGCCGCTCCGGCGGCAGGAACACCTGCGGCCCCGCCACCTCGCGCTCGTTGATCAGCACGCGCCCGGAGCTCTGGCGCTCCACGCCGGCGGCGATGCGCAGCAAGGTGGTCTTGCCGCAGCCCGAATGGCCGAGCAGGCACAGCACCTCGCCCGGCTCCACCGTCAGCGAGACGGAGCGCACGGCCGCCAGCTGTCCGTAGGAATGGCTCACCGCCTCGAAGCTCAGCCGCGCCGCGATGGTCGCGCCGGCCGTGCCGCGCGTACCCCAGCGCCGGACCGGCGCATCCGCCGGCCTTGCGTCAATCGTCGCGGTCATGGCGCGGCTCGTCGTCGTCTTGCATCAAATCGAACAATTCAGCCTCGTCGATCGGGTCTTCCTCGTCCCTGAGGTCGGAGGAATCGTCAGGCACCGGCACGGTGAACCCCGCAGGTACGGCGCTGTCGAGCAGGCCGGAGCCCTTGAGTTCCTCAAGCCCCGGCAGATCGCCGACCGAAGTCAGCATGAAATGCTCCAGGAAGCCTTCCGTGGTGCCATAGGTCACCGGCCGTCCCGGTGTCCGGCGTCGTCCGCGCATGCGGATCCAGCCGGTTTCCAGCAGCACATCGAGCGTGCCCTTCGAGGTCGAGACGCCGCGGATCTCCTCGATCTCCGCCCGCGTCACCGGCTGGTGATAGGCGATGATCGCCAGCGTCTCCAGCGCGGCGCGCGAAAGCTTGCGCTCTTCCACCTGCTCGCGCGCCAGCAGATAGGCGAGATCTTCCGCCGTGCGAAAGCCGAATTTTCCGCCGATTTCCACAACATTCACGCCGCGGGTCGCATAGGCGCGGCGAAGCGTGTCTATCAGGGCGGGAACATTGGTTCCGGCCGGCAACCTGGCCGCGATCTCCTCGACGCTGAGCAGGTCCCGCGAAGCGAACAGCAATGCCTCCGCCATGCGCAGCCCGCTTTCGGGCGACGGTTCCGGCATTGCCTGCAGGTCGTCGAGCGGCAGCTCGCCGTCCGTTCCGTCCTGCACCCCGCCTTCGCCCTGTGCTGCCTGCTCCCGGCCGCTCGTCACGTCACGCCTCGTCCTTTTCGCCGGTTTCCGGCGCTGGCGAACCCTCAGCGGGTCCGCGATCGCCCGGATCGGGCCTGCGCCTCAGATAGAGCGGGGCGAACGGCTCTGCCTGGCGCAATTCCAGTTCGCCCTCGCGCACGAGTTCGAGACTTGCCGAAAAGGTGCTGGCCAGCACGGTGCTCGCCTTGCTGCCATCACCGATATACTTCGACAGATAGGCATCCAGCGGCATCCAGTCCATATGCAATCCGACAATCCGCGTCAGCAGGTCGCGCGCTTCCTGCAGCGACCAGACGGTGCGCCGGCGCACCTGGACGGATGTGACCGAGGTGCGCTGGCGCTGCGCCGCATAGGCGATGAGCAGGTCGTAGAGCGTCGCCGACCATGCGCTGCGCCGGGCAATCGATACCGCCTCGGGCCGTCCCCTTGCAAAGATGTCCCGCCCCAGGCGGTTGCGGTTCATCAGCTTTTCGGCCGCCTGGCGCATCGCCTCCAGCCGCCGCAGACGGAAGGCGAGCGCTGCCGCCATCTCCTCGCCCGAGAGCTGATCCTCTTCCTTCTGCTCGGGGATCAGCAAGCGCGATTTCAGATAGGCGAGCCAGGCGGCCATCACCAGATAGTCGGCGGCCAGTTCCAGCCGCAGCCGCCGCGCCTCGGCGACGAATTCCAGATACTGCTCGACCAATGCCAGGATCGAGATCCGGGCCAGATCCACCTTCTGCTTGCGGGCGAGCGTCAGCAGCAGGTCGAGCGGCCCTTCGAAGCCGTCGACATCCACCACCAGCGCCGGGTCCGTCGTCGCGCGGTCAGACGCAACGCTTGCCGGATCCGGATCCTCGAAAAAGGTGTCTTGCACCCTTGCCCCCAACGGCCCTCGCCCGAGCCTCCGCAACAGACATTGCCAAGGGTTCCTTTTAGGACAGAGCGCGCGCCTCCGCCAGCAAGGCATCGAATTCCGCGCGTGCGGCCTGCCGGTCGAGCGGCGCCGGCTGCGGCCTTGCCCGCAGCGCCGCCTGCGCCCGCTCCAGCGCCTTGCCCGACAGGTCCGGGCTCGCGCCGGCGACAGCGACCATCTCCGCCATCTCGCCGTTGCAGTGGAGCGCCATGTCGCACCCGGAGGCAAACAGCAGCTCCACCCGCTCGCCGACCTCGCCGCCGAGCGCCTTCATCGACAGGTCGTCGCTCATGAGCAGCCCGTCGAAGCCGATGGCCCCGCGCACGATCTCCTCGATCACCCGCGCCGACTGGGTGGCCGGGTGCGCGGGATCGACCGCGGTGAAGATGACATGCGCGCTCATGCCGAGCGGCAGGTCGGCAAGGGCGCGGAACGGCGCAAAATCCGTCTCCTCCAGCTCGGCAAGCCCCGTCTCCACCACGGGCAGATGATAGTGGCTGTCCACCGTCGCCCGGCCATGGCCGGGCATGTGCTTGATCACCGGCAGCACGCCGGCGGCCAGCAGCCCGTCCGCGAAGGCCCGGCCGATGGCCGCGACGCCCTCGGGGCTTGCGGCATAGGCGCGGTCGCCGATCGCCTGGCTCGTCCCGGCCACCGGAACATCGAGGATCGGCGCGCAGTCGACGGTGATACCCATGTCGAGCAGGTCCGTGCCGATCAGCTGGCCCCCGAGAAGCGCGGCCCTGAGGCCCGCCTCGCGGTCGATGGCCAGCAACTGGCCGTAGACCGCGCCGGCCGGATAGTCGCCGACCAGCGGCGGGCGCAGGCGGCGCACCCGGCCGCCCTCCTGATCGATCAGCACCGGCGCGTCCGGCTGGCCGACGCAATCACGGAAGTCGGCACACAGCGCGGCGATCTGATCGCCGGACTGGCAGTTGCGGCCGAACAGGATCAGCCCCCAGGGCTGCTCGCGCGCCAGGAACGCCCGCTCCTCCTCGCTCAAGGAGAGGCCGGAACACCCGGTGATGAAGGCCTTGGTCATCGGCTGGAAATCCCGTGTCGCCCCGGCCGTCTCGTCGGGCCGGTCATGATGTGGAAGGCTTGTATGTCGCGAAAACGGGCGGCCCGTCGTCCGGTCCGCCCGCTTGAATGTCTTGTCTGTCGCCGCAAGGCGGGTCCGTCAGTTCCGGCGCACGAAGCAGTCGCCGCCGGCCGACTTCAGCCGCTCGCAGAGCGAGATCGCATCGTCGCGCGAGGACGTGGGGATGCGCACCCGGTAGAAGGTGCCGCGATCGCCGAGATCTGCACGCTCGATCACCGGCGACACGCCGCCGAGCACCGAGCCGTAGCGCCGCTGCAGATCGCCGAAGGCCGCCTGTGCCTGTTCCTGGGTCCGCTGCGAGGACACCTGCACGATATAGGTCCCGGCCGGGATGGTGCCGGTCGCCGGCGCGGAGGCCTGCGTTGCGGCCGGCTGCTGCGGTTGGGCCGGAGCTGCCGGTGCGGGCGTCGTGCGCGGGGCCTGCGCCGTCAGGTCGAGCGGCGCCTGCGGGCTGCGGACGGGCTCCGCCTGACGCGGCGCGGTCGCGTTGGCCGCCAGCGTGTCGATGTCGCCCGGCTTGGTGCGCGGCACATTCGGGCCGGTCGGGTCGGTGCTGCCATTCGCAGTCGCCGGTGTCCCCGCCTGGGCCGACCTGTCGCCCGACAGCTGGTTCGCCGCACCGGCTGCCGCCTGTCCGGCCGCATCCGGCGTCGAGGTCAGCTGGTTCTGCGCGCCCTCGGCCGTTCCGCTGGTGATCGGCATCGTCGAGACCTGGCGCACGCCGTTCGCATCCGTCGTCGCCTGGCCGCTGGCTGCGGTCGGCTCCTCGGGTCCGGTGCCGGGAATGCGGGCGGTGTCGCCTGCCGGCGCGGCCGGAGCCGAATCCGGAGCAGCCGCCGGTGCAGTCCGGCCCGGCGCATCGCCGGAAATGATCGTCCCGTCGGGACGCACGACTACCGTGCGGACCTTGCGCGGACCGGAGGAAACGCCCGGCGCGCCGTCCGTATCGTCGTTTCCGCTCAGCGGAGCCGGCGGAAGAGAGGCGACCGGTGTCTCGTCCTGCAGCACCAGGCGCTCGTCGCTGCCATTGTCGCTGCCGACGCGGTCGTAGATCAGCTTGTTCTGGCCGTCATTCGCGGAGGTCTGGCTGTCGGGATAGACCTTCAGCCCCTCGCCGTCGGCGGTGATCACCGGCGGCGGGCCGCTCATCTCATCGCCGCCCATGTTGGTGAGCGCGAAAACGCCGCCGCCCAGCACCACGACGCCGAGAACGGCCGCAGCCGCGTAGAGGCCACGCTTCGATCTCGCGGCCGGCTCGGCTGCTTCCTGCTCGCGCTCGGAATGGGCCGGCAGCACGCCGTGGCCGCCGAGCTGCGGATCGCCCTCGCGCATGGCCTGCGCCACCTCGTCGAGGTCGTAGCCGCCCGGCGGCGGCGGGGCTTCCGCCTCTCCGGCGAAGATGTCGTCGACCGCCTCGTCGAATTCATCACGATACCCGGCCGCTCCAACCGCTGCGGCAGTGCCGTAGTGGCGCGCGCCGGGCGCGGCATCCAGGCCCAGCAGATCGTCATCGTCGGCTTCGCCGGCCTGCCCGTAGTCGTCGCGGGCATAGGTCTCGTCGGCGTAGTCCTCATCGGCATAGTCGTCGTGTGCGGCCTGTGCGGGCTGCGCTGCCGCGCCCCAGGCCGGTTCGGCGGCACGCGGACCGCGCAGGGCCCCGAGAAGCTCGTCCTCCAGCGAGGCAAGCGGATCTGCAGCGGGAGCTGCAGCCGGCTCAGCACTCTCTTCGGCCGCGAAGTCATCGGCAAACTCTTCCGACGCGCCCTCGTCGTAATAGGCGGCCTCGTCCGCCCGCGTTGCCGAGCCCGCCCACAGCTGGGCGGGGGCATAGGCCGGCGCTGCACGCACCTCGCCCGCACGCTGGGCATAGGCGTCGAGCGGCTGTGCCTCTGCCGCTTCCGGCTCGGCATAGTCCTCGTCCGTGTAGCCGTCCTCGGCATAGGCCTGCTCGCCGTAGCCGCCAGCGGATTCGGTGGCGTAATCGTCCTCGGCATAGGCTTGCCGGGCGTACGGGTCGTTCGGATCGGCCAGCCCCTCGTCGACCAGCGCGCGGTCGGCATAGACCTCGTCCACATAGGGCTGGGGCGCCAGCGCCTCCGCCTCGCGGCGATCCTGCGGGTAGCTGTCGTCGGCAAGGGCCTCCGCCTCGTCCTGCGGATAGGCCTCGCCCCGATCGTCGTATCCCTGGCCCTGATAGCCATGAGCTGCCGGCTGCGGCGTCTCGTAGGCCTCGGGAGCATAGGTGCCGAAATCGTCGGAAAGCCCGGCCTCGAGCTCGCGGGCCCACGCCTCATGATCGATCAGGTCGCGGGAGGCATCGTAGCTGCCGCGGGCAGCCGGCGCCTCGCCCTCGGTGCCGAGAGCAACCGGGCGGTAGCGGGCATTGCCTTCGCTGACGATACGGGCCAGCTCGACGAGCGGGTCCTCTTCGAACCCGGCATTGTCCCCGGACTGACCAGTATTCTCCTGGTATCGATCGCCGCGCTGGTCCTGGACCGGATAGTTCGAGCGACTGGACATGGTGCTAGGGACTTCTCCGCTGACTGCGGCGCGCCTCGCGCACCGGCGATCCATCCCGCCCTATCGCATCTCCTCCGGGGCCTCCACGCCAAGAATGCCAAGGCCGGAGGCAAGAACCAGGGAGATTGCATGTACGAGACCCAGGCGGGCCAGTGTTGTTTGTCGATCTTCAGCGTTAATAAAACGTAATTGCGGCGAATCCTTGCCTTTATTCCATTGCGAATGCAGGGCACTGGCCAGTTCGTGCAGGTAGAACGACACCCGGTGCGGCTCGTGTGCTTCCGCTGCGCTTTCCACCAGACGCGGCCAGGCGGCCAGCTTGGCGGCGATGTCGCGCTCGCCCGAATCGGTGAGCAGCGAGAAGTCAGCCGCTTCAAGAGCTTGCGGCGAAACCGCCTCCGCGCCGAATTCCTCGCCGGCCTGGCGCAACACCGAGCGGCAACGGGCATGGCCGTACTGCACGTAGAAGACCGGGTTGTCCTTCGACTGCTCGGTGACCTTCTGGAAGTCGAAGTCGAGCGGCGCGTCGTTCTTGCGGTAGAGCATCATGAAGCGCACCGGGTCGCGGCCCACCTCTTCCACCACGTCGCGCAGGGTGACGAACTCGCCCGAGCGCTTCGACATGGTCACCTGCTCGCCGCCGCGGAACAGCTTCACCAACTGGCACAGCCGCACGATCACCTTGGCCTCGCCCTTCGAGATGGCGCGCCCGACGGCCTCCAGCCGCTTGACGTAGCCGCCATGGTCGGCGCCCAGGATGAAGATCATTTCCTTGAAGCCGCGCTCGTATTTCGACAGGAAATACGCAACGTCCGCCGCGAAATACGTGTAGGACCCGTCGGACTTCTTCAGCGCGCGGTCGATGTCGTCGCCGAACGCGGTGGCGCGGAACAGCGTCTGCTCGCGGTCTTCCCAGTCGTCCGGCAGCTGCCCCTTCGGCGGCGGCAGCGTGCCCTCGTAGACGAGGTCGCGCGAGCGCAGTTCTTCCAGCATCCGGTCGATCTGCGAGCTGTTGGCCCCATCGCGCGCATGCAGCGTGCGCTCGGAGAAGAACACTTCGTGCCGCACGTTGAGCAGCGCCAGGTCCGCGCGGATCAGGTCCATCATCGCGTCGATGGTGGCGTCCTTGACCAGCACCATCCGCTCGCGCTCGTCCATCGCCAGCAGGCGGTCGGCATACTTCTCGACCAGCATCTGCCCGACCGGCACCAGATAGTCGCCCGGATACAGCCCTTCCGGGATCGCGCCGATATCCTCGCCGAGCGCCTCGCGGTAGCGCAGGAACGCGGAGCTCGCCAGCGTGTCGACCTGCGAGCCGGCATCGTTGATGTAGTATTCGCGGGTGACGTCGTAGCCGGCGAAGTCGAGCAGCGAGGCGAGCGCATCGCCCACCACCGCGCCGCGGCAATGGCCCACATGCATCGGCCCGGTCGGGTTGGCCGACACGTATTCGACATTGACCTTCAGCCCGCCGCCCATGGTCGAGCGGCCGTAATCCGTGCCCGCCGCCAGGATCCCGGCCACCACCTTCGCCCACACGCCCTCGGTGAGCCGCAGGTTGATGAAGCCCGGCCCCGCCACCTCGGCGCTGACGATATCGTCGTTTTCCGCCAGCCGTGCCGCCAGCTGTTCGGCGAGCGCGCGCGGGTTGGTCTTCAGCGGCTTGGCCAGCACCATCGCGGCATTGGTGGCGAGATCGCCATGAGCGCTGTCGCGCGGCGGCTCGACCACGCAGCGCTGCAGCAGCTCGGCGCTCACCTCGTCGCCCGGATGCAACTCGCGGATCGCCGTACGGACGAGGTCGGCATAATGGCTGAAGATGTTCATGTCGGTCTTTCGGTGTCTTGGGCGCAAAACGGGCGAAACGGTCGGCGGCGACCTATCCCAAATCGGGAGTTCGGTCAAACAACCGCGCATGTTCCTCGATGGCGAAACGGTCGGTCATGCCGGCGATGAAGTCGCACACGCGCCGGGCCCGACGCGCCTCGTCGGCCTCGTCGAGGCCGCGTCGCCACTCCTCCGGCATCCGCGCAGGGTCCTCCATGTAGGCGGCGAACAGCTCGCGCACCACCGTCGCGACCTCCCGGCGCACCGCCAGCACCGACTCATGCCGGTAGAGATTCGCAAAGAGGAACGCCTTCACCTGCTTTTCGCGCGCCGTCATGGCAGGCGAGAACGTGACGACCGGCTCGCCCGCCCCGCGAATGTCCTCGACGCTTTGCGGGGCAAGCCGCTCCAGCCGCCGCACCGCCTCGCCGATCACGTCCTCGACCATGCGGGTGATCGAGCGGCGGACGATCTCGTGGATGCGCCGCGCCTCCTCCAGCCCCGGATAGCGTGCATCGACCTCGGCCAGGATGTCGGCGAAGAACGGCACCTCGCCGAGCTGGTCCAGCGACAGCAGTCCGGCGCGCAAGCCGTCGTCGAGATCGTGCGCATCATAGGCGATGTCGTCGGCGATAGCGGCGGCCTGCGCTTCCGCGCTCGGCCAGGTGTCGAGCCGCAGGTCCTGCTTCTGCGCATGCTGGCGGATGGCGAAGGGCAGCCCGGTTTCGGCGAACTTGCCGAGCGGTGTGCCGTCGGCACCCGTCAGCGGGCCGTTGTGCTTGACCAGGCCTTCCAGCGTCTCCCACGACAGGTTCAGCCCGTCGAACTCTGCGTAGCGCCGCTCCAGCAGCGTCACGATGCGCAGGGACTGGGCGTTGTGGTCGAAGCCGCCATAGGGCGCCATGCAGACGTCCATCACGTCCTCGCCCTCGTGGCCGAACGGCGTGTGTCCGAGATCGTGCGCCAGCGCCAGGCACTCGGCCAGATCCTCGTCGAGCCGCAGCGCGCGCGCCAGCGAACGGGCGATCTGCGACACCTCGATCGTGTGCGTCAGCCGGGTCCGGAAGTGGTCGCCCTCGTGATAGACGAAGACCTGCGTCTTGTGCTTCAGCCGCCGAAACGCCGTCGAATGGATGATCCGGTCGCGGTCGCGCTGGAACGGCGTGCGCGTCGGGCTTTCCGGTTCGGGCACGAGCCGGCCGACGCTCTGGTCGGGATCGGTGGCGTAGGGCGCGCGCGGCTGGGCTCCATAGCCAAGCGGTGCGGTCATGAGGGCTCCCCGGGTCATTGCGCAGGCGCGTCGCAGGCTGTCCCGCGGCATCCGGCGCGGGCTCGCGCTGCAGCGCCATCCATGCGAGAGTGTTGACGCATGCTCGCGCTGTTCATACCTATTCGGTAACGCCTTGCACAGGGCGGCATATGCAGCAGTTGCGGAATTTTGCGCGAAAGCCGGCAGGCTTGGCGCCCTTCCGCGCCGAATATGTCGACAGTGCGGGCCGGAATGCCGGGCCTCGACGCCCACGGCCTTCCGCAACCGCAAGCGCCGCCAGCGCTCCCGAGGGGAAGACGCGGCGGCACGAAAGAGAGTGACGACCATGGCCGATCACACTGCATCGACGGCACAGGACACGGCAGCACAGGCACCCGCAGCGCAAGGCGCCGCGGCGGCACAGGGAGTGGAGCTCAGCGACGCCGCCGTGCGCCGCATCGCCCGCATCCTGTCTTCCGAGCCGGCGGGCACCAGCCTGCGCATCTCGGTTGAAGGCGGCGGCTGCTCCGGCTTCCAGTACAAGTACGACCTCGTCACCGAGCAGGAAGAGGGCGACATCGTCCTTGCCCGCGACGGTGCCAGCGTGCTCATCGATCCCGTCTCGCTCCAGTACATGGAAGGCGCGGTGATCGATTTCGTCGACGACCTGATGGGCCAGTCGTTCCAGATCCGCAATCCGCTCGCCACCGCCGGCTGCGGCTGTGGCACCAGCTTCGCCATCTGACGGCGATCCTTTTCGCCACGCATCACGGGACCACGCCGTTGAAAATCGCCACCTGGAACATCAACGGCGTCAAGGCGCGCCTGGACACCACGCTTGCCTGGCTGCGCGAGGCGACGCCCGATGTCGCCTGCCTGCAGGAGATCAAGTCGGTCGACGAGGGTTTCCCGCGCGCGGCCTTCGAAGAGCTCGGCTACCATGTCGAGACCCACGGCCAGAAGGGCTTCAACGGCGTCGCCATTCTCTCGCGCACTCCGGTGAGCGAGGTCCTGCGCGGCCTTCCCGGAGACGACAGCGACGAGCAGGCCCGCTACATCGAGGCGCGTATCGAGACGGAAGACGGCGGTGCCCGCCCCTTGCGCGTCGGCTGCCTCTACCTGCCGAACGGCAATCCGCTCGGCACGGAGAAGTTCCCCTACAAGCTCGCCTGGATGCAGCGGCTCATCGCCCATGCCCGTGCGCGCCTTGCCGACGAGGAGCGCTTCCTGCTGCTGGGCGACTACAACGTCATTCCCCAGCCGGTCGACGCGCGCAATCCGCAGAACTGGGCGGATGACGCCCTGTTCCAGCCGGAAAGCCGCTCGGCCTTCCGCGCGCTTCTCGGCCTCGGCTTCACCGAGGCTGTGCGCTCGGTCAACACCGACAAGGACGTCTACACTTTCTGGGACTACCAGGCCGGCGCCTGGCAGAAGAACAACGGCATCCGCATCGACCATGTGCTGATGTCGCCGGAAGCGACCGACGCCTTCGAAGGCGCCGGGATCGATGTCCATGTTCGCGGCTGGGAAAAGCCCTCCGACCACGTTCCCGTCTGGGTCCGCCTCGCCGCTTGAGGGCAGCCCCGGCTGTCCCCGCGTCCTCCAGGACGCAATCCTCTCCTCTCGTCATCCCGGGCAAGCGAAGCGCGACCCGGGACCGGAGAGCCAAGGGCGTCTGCGGCGGCACTCCTCAACGCCACTCACGACAGCCTTGCGGCAACGCTCAGGCTGTCATCCCGGTTTCGGCGCAGCCGAAGACCGGGATCCAGTAACCTCGAACTGCCCTGCTCAGGCCTCAGCGTTTCCGCAAGCGCCCCTCCTCGGGGCCACCGCTTGCGCAACCCCACACACTCGGGCGGATACTGGATACCTGCCTTCGCAGGTATGACAGCGGTGAAGGTGGCGGTGGGCTTCCGCCTCACACCCGCTGAAGTTGCCAATGGGTCCCGGATCTTCGGCCTTGCGGCCTCGTCCGGGATGACCTTTCGAGAATGACGCGCCGCCTCACATCCCCTCTGCCGTCACCCCGGCCAAGCGCAAGCGCAGAGCCGGGGCCTATTGGCTTCCAGAGCGGTGGCGACAACGCGCGCCCTGAAACCCGCCCCTACCCGCCCGGCAGGCAGAGCGGGGCGGCGGCGAGCGTCAGCGGCGCGCGGCCGGAGGTCGGGCACGACCGCTCGAGCGACTCCCATGTGGTGTTGTTGAGGAGCATCGAGCAGCGGGCAAGGCGCGGCCCTTCGGGTCCGCGCAGGCAGACGGTCTCGCCGAGCCTGTAGTTCACCCCGAAATAGCGGCAGGTGCAGTCCGGCCCGCCGTGGGCGCTGGTCTCGGCAACGGCAAGCACGCGTGCGCCCTGCGCCCTGTCGGAGGCGATCTCCACGGCAGAGGACGGACCGGCAAACGCCAGCAGCAACAGCGCGGCCGATGCCACGCCCGACAAGACCAAACCTGGAAGAGGGAAAAAGGAAACGCAGCCAAACCGGTTTTTAGCGGCGGCTCCCGAAAGAGCCGGCGCCGCCCGCCCGTCACGGGCCCGTTTGATACGGATGCGGGGCAGCCATGTCCTGCGCATGCACCAGCCTAGCACGCAAGGCGGCCCTTCGCGAGCATTCCTTACCCGACGGCAGAGAAAGATTAACCAGGATTGCAGCCGGCGCGCCCCTGCAACCTCTTTTGCAACCATCGCCCTGCTACACTCGGCCCATTGCGACGATAGATATCGGGCCGGGCATGATTTCAGGTTTTTTCAGTCCGCGCGGGCGCATCGCCCGCCGCGAGTGGTGGTGGCGCTACGCAGTCGTGGTCTGCGCATCGGTGCCCTCCACCGTCGTCTACGTGACCTACAAGGATGGCCCGCTGGCCGACATTCCCCCCGCAGCACTGCTGCTCCTGATCGCCAGCTTCCCGTTTCTGTTCTGGACGTCTTTCTGCGTGACGGTTCGCCGCCTGCACGATCTGGGGCGCAGCGCCTGGTGGTGGCTCTGGCTGCTGGTTCCGGTGGTGGGCGGCCCGTTCATCTGGATGATCTGCGGCTTGTTCCCCGGCGAGGACGGACCCAATGCCTATGGGGATCCGCCCGGGGCCGAGGGCGGAGGGCGCGACCGCCAGGACGAGGACCGGTCCCTGTCGGACGCGGATGTCGATGCGATCTTCGCCCGCCACGCCGCCGAGCGCGCGACCCCGGCTCCCGCGTTCCGCCTGCCGACGGTCGTCGAAAAACGCGCCGTCCCGCCCGCCGGCCTGCCGCGGCAACGGACCTTCGGCAAACGCGGCACCGTCTGACCGGCGGGTCCCTGCCGCAAACGACAACGGGCAGGGAAATCCCCTGCCCGCTCTCAAGATGCTGCCGATGAAAGCCGCCGACCGGCGGTCCCGGCCGTTACTGCGTTCTGTCGGCCACCACCGCGCCGTTCTTCGACAGCCAGTTGTCGGCCAATACGGCGGCCCGGCGACGGACCTTTTCGGAGGCAAGACCGAAGCTGCGCTCCTGCGCCTCGCCGATCCACACGGCATCATTGCCATGCGCCCGGCGCTGGGCGACCGTCAGCCACATCAGCCCGGCGGTGCGGTTCTCGTTGCCGCCGAACTCGCCGTTCGACAGCAGTTCGCCGAGCCGCGCCTGCGCCATCAGGTGGCCCTTCTGGGCGGCCAGCTTCAGCCAGCGCGCGGCCATGTGCGGGTCGCGCTCGGGCTCGTCGAGATACAGCATGCCGAGATGGAACTGGGCATCCGCGTCGCCGAAATAGGAAGCGGCATAGGTGAAGATCTCGCGCGCCCGGGCCACGTTGGGCTCGATCGCGCTGTTGTTGATGCCGGTGAGATAGTAGGAGCCGAGCTCGACAAAGGCGCTCGCGATGAACGGCGCACGCGGCGAACTCGGGCTGTCGTCGGCATATTTGGATGCGATCTGGCGGAAATACTCGAACGCCTTGACGTCGTCTTCCTGTACGCCGTCGCCGCGCGAATACATCCGCCCGAGCTTCCATGCGGCGAGCGGGTGGCCCTGCTCGGCCGCAAAGCGCAAGGAATCGAGCGCCCGCTCCTTCTCGCCGGCATAGTAGAACTGCGCGCCCACGCGCAGCGCCTCGCCGGGCGAGAGATCCTGCGAGGCAGGTGCCGCACCCGACAGCTTGGCGGCGGCTTCAGCGGCCGTTTCCTGGGACTGCGCCGCAAACGGCGCGGTCAGGATGACAGCACACACAAGGCCTGAACCGATGATCCGTATCATTGACCACCTCGCGCCCACGCCGGGTCGCACGCCTTCATGAGCCGGCCGCAACCGCGGCCGTGTCGCATCGTGAAAGCCCGCCCTTCGCGCAAGCGTCCTGTCCTTTCTTCGCGGATCCGTCGACCGGTCGACCAAGGCTCCAACGCCTTTGCACCCGGGCGGGTCCGTCAGGTTGCGCGGCGCATTTCGGCGCCACGTCCCCCCTGTTGTTTTGCCCCTTGATCCTTGTCCGGAAGGTGACCCTCCCGGATTGCCCGCTTCCAGCCTGCGGCGAACCTGCCAGTCGCCAACTGCCGCCTTGCGGGCCACTCTTCCCTGACTGTTGCGGAGCCTAAACCGGCAACTGGGCAAGAGTAGGACCGTGTCCGTCACCCCGTCGCCGCAATCGCGGTCTCTGGCATCGGGCACGCTCCACGGTGGCCGTCAAAAGATGGCCGAAACGCGGCATGAGCGCCCCGATTGAGCGCCCCTTGCACGAGTCCGGCAACACTGTTGCAGACTCGTCACAAACGACAAGGCCGGCCTCCGACACCGCTTTGCCCCTCACGCCACGAGAATGTTGAGCAGGGCCGAGACGAGCAGCGCACCGGCTGCCACCAGGTCGGCCCGACGCGCTACATGACTGGACGAAATGATGTTCATGACGCTTTCCCTCGTGCATGGGCCAAGGCCCCGTGACGACCACGGTGCCCATCATGCCGGCGATCCGTTGAAAAACGGTTGTCTGCGGGGGCCTGAAGGCTTGATCCTTGGCCGAATCCATCGCACTTGGCAGAATCACAGTTGATTCGGGCGCAGCCTGGCGCCCCCGACCGGATAGAGCATGACCACCGAGAACGATCTCTTCGAAGCCGGCGGTGCGCCCGCCCCCGTCAGCAAGGGTCCGCAGGCCGACCCGGCTGTGCGCCCCGCCTCGAGCGCGCCGGCCGCCCGCCGCAGCGCGCCGGCCCGGGCCGAACGGGGCGACGGCTCCGACTACACGGCAGAGCATATCGAGGTGCTGGAAGGGCTGGAGCCGGTGCGCCGGCGGCCCGGCATGTATATCGGCGGCACCGACGAGCGCGCCCTGCACCATCTCTTTGCCGAGGTCATCGACAACTCGATGGACGAGGCGGTCGCCGGCCATGCCAGCTGGATCGAGGTGATGCTGGCAGCCGACGGCAGCCTGACCGTCGTCGACAACGGCCGCGGCATTCCGGTCGACCCGCATCCCAAGCATCGCGACAAGTCCGCGCTCGAGGTCATCATGACCACGCTGCACGCGGGCGGTAAGTTCGACAGCAAGGTCTACGAGACGTCCGGCGGCCTGCACGGCGTCGGCGTCTCCGTGGTCAACGCCCTGTCGCAGGAACTGACCGTGGAGGTCGCCCGCGCCCGCAAGCTCTACCGCCAGGTGTTCCGCCGCGGCGTGCCGGCCGGCCCGCTGGAATGCGTCGGCGACGTGCAGAACCGGCGCGGCACCCTGGTGCGCTTCGTTCCCGACGAGCAGATCTTCGGCAAGGGCGCGGCCTTCAAGGCGGCGCGCCTGTTCAAGATGGCGCGCTCCAAGGCCTATCTCTTCTCCGGCGTCGAGATCCGCTGGCGCTGCGATCCGGCGGTCGCCGAGCGGGAGGGCGTCGAGGCGGAAGCCACCTTCCACTTTCCCGGCGGGCTTCGCGACTATCTCCAGGACGCACTCGGCAAGGAGCGCCGCGTCATCGACGACACCTTCGCCGGGCGCACCCGCGAGACCGGCCGCCACGGCGCCGTCGAGTGGGCCGTGACCTGGTTCGCCGGCGACGGCTTCATCAATTCCTATTGCAACACCGTGCCGACCCCCGAGGGCGGCACGCACGAGGCGGGCCTGCGCTATGCCCTGCTGCGCGGGCTCAAGGCCTATGCCGAGCTGACCGGCAACAAGAAGGCGGCCGTCATCACCGGCGACGACATCGTCACCTCGGCCGGCGCCATGCTGTCCGTCTTCATCCGCGAGCCGGAATTCGTCGGCCAGACCAAGGACAAGCTGGCGACCTCCGAGGCGACCCGCATCGTCGAGACCGCCGTGCGCGATGCCTTCGACCACTGGCTCACCGCCTCGCCGAACCAGGCCAACAAGCTGCTGGAATGGGTGATCGACCGCGCCGACGAGCGCCTGCGCCGCCGCCAGGAAAAGGACGTCGCCCGCAAGACCGCGGTGCGCAAGCTTCGCCTGCCGGGCAAGCTCGCCGACTGCGCCTCCAACCAGGCGGCCGGCTCGGAACTGTTCATCGTCGAGGGCGATTCGGCCGGCGGCTCCGCCAAGCAGGCCCGCAACCGGCTCAACCAGGCCGTCCTGCCCCTGCGCGGCAAGATCCTCAACGTCGCCAGCGCCGGGCGCGACAAGTTCGTCGCCAACCAGCAGCTCGCCGACCTGATCCAGGCGCTCGGCTGCGGCACGGGCAAGACCTATCGCGATGCCGACCTTCGCTACGAGAAGGTGGTGATCATGACCGACGCCGACGTCGACGGCGCCCATATCGCCTCGCTGCTGATCACCTTCTTCTACCGCGAGATGCCGGAGCTGATCCGCAACGGCCACCTGTACCTCGCCAACCCGCCGCTCTACCGGCTGACCCAGGGCGGGCGCACGCTCTATGCGCGCGACGATGCCCACAAGGACGCGCTGCTCGCCCGCGAGTTCAAGGGCAATGCCAAGGTCGACATCGGCCGCTTCAAGGGCCTCGGCGAGATGCTTCCCGCCCAGCTCAAGGAGACGACGATGGATCCGAAGAAGCGCAGTCTGCTGCGCGTCGAGATCGACAGTCTCGATCCGGAAGCGACCGGCTCGGCCGTGGAACGGCTGATGGGCAACAAGCCCGAGGCGCGTTTCCAGTTCATCCAGGAGAATGCGCGCTTCGCCGAGGAGCTCGACATCTAGGGTTGCAAGGTTCTAAAGGAGCTCTCGACCGTCCGAAAACGTAAAAAATCGTTTTTCGGCCATACAGCTCCTCCAGTATTGCTGGTGAAAGAGCAGCCCCGGCGAACCGCCGGCAGGTGCCCCGCAACCAGGCCCCTCGACGCCCCGGCGTTCCGGGGCCCAGTCACAGGACGTCGCAGCAGTGCTGAAGGCGATCTTCCACGCCTATCTTCGCCGTCGCCGGCCGCTGCGGGATCACAATTTTCTCGTGCTTCCGCATCTGGGCCTGGCCTATGGCCGCTGCCCGAACTCGGCGAGCGAAGATATTCGCCACGCCCTTTTGCACCTGACATCGAACACCGAGCAGGACCCGTTCGAGGATGACGGGTTCGACGATGGCTTTGACGACGAGTTCGAGGACGATGGCTGCGAAGACGGCTGCCATGATGCGCAAGCCGGCGATGCCTCCGCCTATGCCACCGGCACCCTCGCCTCCTGGGCGGACGGGCTCAACCTCCTGTCCGGGCGTCAGCTCGTACGCCGTCATCCCGGCGCGCTGGTCTTTTCCGTGGTGCGCGATCCGCTGACCCGGCTTGCCGCCTGTTTCCACCGCATGCGAACCGAGACCGCGCCGCCCCCCGGCGCCGACCGCGCCTTCCGCCCCGGCGACGATTTCGCCGGCTTCGTTGCGCGCGTGTGCGCCATGCCGGACTGGAAGAGCCCCAACGCCTACCGCTCGCAGACCGCGATCCTCACCCACAAGGCCCGCCTGCTGCCCTCGCGCGTGCTGCGCCACGAGACCGGCGAGGCCGACTGGCAGGACCTGCGCTCCGAGCTGTCGCAGGCCTGCGGCGTCGACATCGGCCCGCTCCCGGGCATCCGCGATCCCCATGCCGGGGCGATTGCCGCCCTGGTGGCCGAGATCGAGCCGGCGCTACGCCTGTCCGTGCGCCGCCGCTATGCGGCCGACTATCGAAACTTCTATGAGGGCACGACGCTGGCCCTGCCGGTCGTTCCGGCGCACGCCTGACATCATGTGCCGCCCCGCATCCGCCAGGCCGCACGGCCGGACGTCAAACCGCAGGAGGACCCGACCATGACCGCACGTCTCGCCTTCGCTATTGCCGGCCTTGCCGCCTCGCTCATCGTCCTGCCCGTCCTTCCCGTGCGCGCCGACCCGGTGTCGGACATCGTCGCCGCCCTGCCGGGCGAGCTGCAGGGGCTGACCCGCCTGCCCGGGCCGGAGGGCGCGGGCACCTCTTTCGTCGTCGCCCGCGAGACCTCGCGCGACCGGCTTTTCGTGCTGCGCGAAGGCAAGGCTCCGGTCGAGGTTTCCGAGGCGGGCGAGCTGGCCGCGCGCGTGGCCGGACTGCGCAGCGAGGCGGACCCGCACGGCGTCGTCGCCTTCGTCGACATGGGCGACACCACTTATGAGCTGTTTCTGGAAAACGACGATACTGCTGGTTACCTGTTTCAACCGGCAAGTAACTGACCCGCGCCGCGTCGGGCGATCCTGAGCGAAATTCTTGGCAAGAACGGTGCTGCGACTGTGTGTCATTGACAATTTATTTTGAAACTGTAGTGTGCGCGCCAAAGTGCCAACCCTTCAGGACGCTGTCGGGGCCTGGCTTTCGTCCCTGTCATACCATCAAGGTCATATGTCCTTTTCCTCACTTGGACTGAGCGAGAAAGTGCTCGCTGCCGTTGAAGCGGCCGGCTACACCGAACCCACCGCCATTCAGGCTGCTGCCATCCCGCACGTGCTGCAGAAGCGCGACGTGTTGGGTCTCGCCCAGACCGGTACAGGCAAGACCGCCTCCTTCACCCTGCCGATGCTGACGCTGCTCGAAAAGGGCCGCGCCAGGGCTCGCATGCCGCGCACGCTCATTCTCGAGCCGACGCGCGAGCTCGCCGCCCAGGTGGAAGAGAACTTCAACAAGTACGGCATCAACCACAAGCTCAACGTGGCGCTCCTGATCGGCGGCACCTCGTTCGGCGACCAGGACAAGAAGCTGGACCGCGGCGTCGACGTGCTGATCGCCACGCCGGGCCGCCTGCTCGACCATACCGAGCGCGGCAAGCTGCTGCTGCAGGGCGTCGACATTCTCGTCATCGACGAGGCCGACCGCATGCTCGACATGGGCTTCATCCCGGACATCGAGCGGATCTGCAAGCTGATCCCCTTCACCCGCCAGACCCTGTTCTTCTCGGCCACCATGCCGCCGGAGATCCAGCGTCTCGTCGACACGTTCCTGCACAATCCGGCCCGCGTCGAGGTGGCCCGCGCCTCCTCCACCGCCGAGACCGTGACGCAGAACATCGTCGCCTCGGGCTCCAAGGACTTCGACAAGCGCGCCACGCTGCGCCGCATGATCGACCAGGCCGAGAACCTCACCAACGCGATCATCTTCTGCAACCGCAAGCGCGACGTGCAGACCGTGTTCCGTTCGCTGCAGCGGCACGAGTACTCGGTCGGCGCGCTGCATGGCGACATGGACCAGCGCTCGCGCATGGCAACGCTGGAGCAGTTCCGCAAGAACGAGCTGACCCTGCTGGTGGCCAGCGACGTGGCCGCCCGCGGCCTCGACATTCCCGCCGTCAGCCACGTCTACAACTACGACATTCCGACCCATGCGGAGGACTATGTCCACCGCATCGGCCGCACCGGCCGCGCCGGCCGCAGCGGCGTCGCCATCACCCTGGTGACGCCCGGCGACCAGAAGTACCTGCAGGCGATCGAGAAGCTGATCGAGCGCAAGATCCCCTGGCTCGACGAGGAGATCGACTTCTCCGCGGAGGCGGCCGATCGTCCGCGCCGCGGCGGCCGCTCCTCCTCTTCCGGCCGTGGCCGCAAGGCCGAGGCGGAAGCGTCGTCGGACGAGGCAGCCACCGAACGTCCCGCTCGTAAGCGTCGTAGCGCTGCGAAGAGCGAGACCAAGGACGACGCCAAGGCCGAGAGCAAGCCCGCACGCGGCGCCGACAAGGCCGAAGCCAAGACGGCCGAGGCGAAGCAGCCCGCTGCCGAGCCGGTGGCCGAGGCCAGGCCCGCAGCCGAAAAGCCCGTGTCCTCCGGTCGCTCCGGCGGCGGCGAGCAGCGCAATGCGCCGCGCGACCGCGCACCGCGCCGCGACCAGAATGCCGCTCCCTCGCGTGAGCGTTCCGGCGGCAAGGGCGGCTCCGACAACCGCCGTGGCGGCAACCGCCGCCGGCAGGACGACGACGAGCCGGTCATCGGCCTCGGCGATCACGTCCCGGCCTTCCTGCTGCGCGAGATCCGTCCCTCCAAGGGCTGATTCTGCAGCATCTTCTCCGCCGGACAGACACAGGGCAGGCCTCGCGCCTGCCCTTTTCTTTTGGCCCCACCCTTTTTCTTGCGGCCTTGCCGGGGCCGTCCGCGTGCCGCCCATCCGGCACAAGATGCCGGGTCATTCTTTCCCACCACAGCAAAATGCAACCGAAAACCGGCAGAACGGCTCCGCGCATCCTGCCGCGCAACTTCGCGTGATTGGCGAAATTCTGCGCGTGAAAGTTGCGCCGGCCGTTTTTACGGAATAATCCGCCTTTCGACGCCGGATTCCGTTGACGGAACTTTAAGATATGCTTAACCGTGCCTTAAGGCTTAAGTGACAATTATAGAAACTACATTATATATCGAGGTCGCGTGCATCCTCCTGGCACAAAACCGAGACGTGTGGAACATCGCATGGCCCAGGAAGACGATCACAAGCGCACCATTGTCTACGGTGATGCCGCCCTCAAATATATCCGCAAGAATATCTTGCCGGCTTACCCGCGTTTCTATGAGCTCTGGTACACCTATGCGGCGGGCTTCAACCATTCGCTGAACCGCGCGGTCAACGAGATCGTCGGCGCCAAGGGCACCGTCACCACCGAACAGCTGCAACAGATCTACAACAGCTTCCTGTCGCCGACGAAGCTCGGCGACCGCATCGACGAGGTCGGCGAGAAGATCTCCGACGAGATCCGCGACATGGTCGACATGCTCGGCCAGAGCGTCGAATCCGTCAGCGAATACGGCCAGTCGCTGGAGGGCGCGCAGGCGCAGCTGGAAACCCTGCAGGACCCGCAGCAGCTCAAGCAGCTGGTCGCCCACCTGCTCCTCGCCACCCGCAACACCGCCGGCTCCAACCGCCAGCTCGAGGGCCAGCTCATCGAGTCGCGCCGCCAGATCGAGGAGTTGCAGGAGAGCCTTGAGGCGATCCGCTACGAATCGCTCACCGACGAGCTCACCACGCTCAGCAATCGCCGGCACTTCGATCACACGATCGAGCGCATGGTGAAGGATGCCTCGCAGAGCCAGGAGCCGCTGTCGCTGCTGCTCACCGACATCGACCACTTCAAGAAGTTCAACGACACCTTCGGCCACCAGACCGGCGACCAGGTGCTCCGTCTCGTCGCCCTCGCCGTCAAGCAGAACGTCAAGGGCCACGACGTCGCCTGCCGCTATGGCGGCGAGGAATTCGCCATCCTGCTGCCGCACACCTCGCTGCGCCAGGCCGTCACCGTCGCCGAGCACATCCGCCGCGCGGTGCTGTCGAAGGAGCTGGTCAAGCGCTCCACCGGCGAGAATCTCGGCCGCATCACCATCTCCATCGGCGTCTCGACTTTCCGCGGCGACGACACGCCGCAGTCGATGATCGCCCGCGCCGACACCGCGCTCTATGCGGCCAAGGGCGCCGGGCGCAATCTCGTGCGCTGCGAGACCGATCCCGACGTCGAGGCCGACGACACCCGCGTCGCCTGACCGCCCGCGCCGACGTTTTCCAAACGTTTCCCCCGGCGATTCCCCCTGACCTGCCGACGTCCTGCCGCTATAACCGACGGATCGACGGGAGAACGGACGGATCGTCATGACCACAGGCCGGGATGCGCTGGACCGCAAGCTGATCGCGCTTCTGCAGATGAATGCCCGCATGCCCACGGCGGACATCGCCCGCCGGCTCGGCGTCGCCCGTTCCACCGTGCATGAACGCATCGCCCGGCTGGAGCGCACCGGCGCGATTGCCGGCTACACGGCCGTTCTTGCCCGCCCCGACACCGGCAGCACGGTCCGCGCCCTCGTCATGCTCGCCGTCGAGCAGCAGCAGATGCGCGAGACGATCCGCCGGCTGGCGACATTTCCCGAGATCCGCACCTGTCTGACCATCGCCGGCGAATTCGACATCTTCCTGGTGGTGGAGGCGCCGCAGCTGGAGGATCTCGACGAGGCGCTGGACGAGATCGCCGTGGTGCCCGGCGTGCGCCGCTCGCAATCCTCGATCGTGCTCGCCTCGAAGTTCGACCGCAGCCCGGCGACGATGCCGCCGGGCGCGCCCGTCGCCGGCTAGGACACCCCGTCGCGGCGCATTTCGGCAGCCGCCACGCACAGCGCCATGGCAAGGCACAGCGTGCCGGACAGCGAGCGGAAGGCGCCCAGATCCGCCTCCGCCACTTCCACCACCACCTTTGCCGACTGGATCAGCGGCGAGAACGGCGAATCCGTTAGCGCCAGCACCGGCACCCCGCGCGCGGCCGCCGCATTGGCGACATCCACCGTCAGCGAGGCGTAAGGCGTGAAGCTCACCGCCACCATCAGGTCCTGCGGCCCGGCGGCCGAGGCCTGCTCGGGGCCGAGCGAGGCGAGATTGTCGACCAGCACCGCCGCCATGCCGAGTTTCGACAGCGCATAGGCCATATAGGCGGAGACCGGGAAGGCCCGTCGCTGCGCCACCAGATAGATCACCCTTGCGCGGGCCATCGCACGCGCCGCCTCCTCCATCACGTCGGGCGCGAGCGAATTGCGCATCCGCAGCAGCGAGGCGACCGCCGTGTCGACGAAATCGCCGAACAGCGCATGGGCGCCATGGCTGTCGCCGCTGCGCCGCCGCAGCACTTCCAGCCGCTCGTCATAGTCCGGCCAGCGCTCGCGCAGCCGGGCGCGGAACACGTCCTGCAGCTCCGAAAAGCCCTGATAGCCGAGCGACTGGGCAAAGCGCACCAGCGTCGAGGGCTGCACGCCGGCCTGCTCGGCGATCACCGCCACCGTGCCGAAGGTCACGTCGTCCGGCCGGTCGACCGCAAAGGCCGCCACCTGGGCCAGGCGCTTGGGCATCGCCGGCTTCTTCTCGATCAATAGCGCCCGCAATCCGTCGTAGTCGCGCGGCGGCACCGCCCCCTCGGCCGCCTCGGCATCCTTGTCGCTCATCGGCGTCCTCCCTTGCTCGCCCCGGTCCCGGTTTTCCTCGCGCGCACGCCGCCTCGCGTCGTCTGACGCTGCGGCGCGGCCGATTTCAGCTTGACACCGTCAAACCATAAATGGAATAAAAATTCCATATGATGCGTTTTGGAATGCGTCATTCTGATTTTTCCGGAGGGCGCGCGGGAGGCGCGGACAGCCGGGAAACGCCTCGTGCGAGGCCGGCGACCGGTCGGCGGGCGGGAGCGGAAGAGGTCAGGAGCCCCGCATGCGGGGCAATGGGAGGAAGACACATGAAACGTTTCGTCGCTCGTCTGCTGACGGCTGCCGCCGTCGTCGGTCTGGCAGCCTCTGCCGGCACTGCGCCGGCAACGGCGCAGGATATCAACATTATCGTGGTTAGCCACGGCCAGGCGTCCGATCCGTTCTGGTCGGTGGTCAAGAACGGCGTCGCCAAGGCCGGCGAGGACATGGGCGTCACGGTCGATTACCGCGCGCCGGAGACCTTCGACATGGTAGCGATGGCGCAGCTCATCGATGCCGCCGTCAACCAGGAGCCGGCCGGGCTGATCGTCTCGATCCCCGACGGCGATGCGCTCGGCGATTCGATCCGCAAGGCGGTCTCCGCCGGCATTCCGGTCATCTCGATGAATTCCGGCTCCGACGTGTCGGCCTCGCTCGGCGCGGCGCTCCATGTCGGCCAGGAAGAGTATGACGCGGGCAAGAAGGCCGGCGAGGCGCTGGCCGAGATGGGCGGCAAGAAGGGCCTTTGCGTCAACCACGAGGTCGGCAACGTCTCGCTCGACCAGCGTTGCCAGGGCTTTGCCGACGGCTTCGGCGGCTCGGTCTCCGTGCTGCCGACCACCAACGACCCGGCCGAGATCCTGGCCAAGGTGAAGGCCGCCCTCGCCTCCGACGGCGATGTCGACACGGTGATCGCGCTCAGCGCCTCGCTCGGCGGCGAGCCCAGCCTGCAGGCGGTCAAGGACAGCGGCATGCTGGAGCAGGTCAAGGTCGCCACCTTCGACATGTCGGCGAACTTCCTGCAGGCGGTTGCCGATGGCGAGGCCGCCTTCGCCATCGACCAGCAGCAGTTCCTGCAGGGCTACCTGCCGGTGGTGTTCCTGGCCAACCATGCCCGCTTCGGCCTGATGCCGGGCGGCAATGTCGCCTCGGGCCCGAACCTGATCACCAAGGAAAAGGCCGGCCAGGTCGTCGAACTGTCCGCCCAGGGCATTCGTTGATCCGGCGCTGATCCGGCATTCGCCGACGCAAGACCTTGCCGGTTCGCCCGGTGGGGCGCGGCCACCCGGCTGCGCCCTGCCCGGCCCGGCTGCGGCTTTCGATATCCGGCATCTTGAGGACAGGTTCGATGAGTGAAGCACAGGCGACCGCCCCTTCCGGCAACACCGGGGGCGAGAGCGCGGACGAGCGGCTGAGAAAGACGGGTCTGGCGACCAGGCTGTTGCGCCGGCCGGAGCTCGGCGCGCTGGCGGGGCTCGTTCTGGTCACCCTCTTCTTCGTCACGGTGGCCAATCCGGCGATGTTCTCGCTCGCCGGCGTCATGAACTTCATGGCCCCCGCCGCCCAGCTCGGCATTCTCGCCATCGGCGCGGCGCTGCTGATGGTCGGCGGCGAGTTCGACCTGTCGGTCGGCTCGATGGTCGCCTTTGCCGGCCTTGCCTTCGGTACGGTGCTGGTGGTGTGGGACATGCCGCTCATCGTCGCCATTGCCGCGACGCTGGCCTTTGCCGCCGGCATCGGCGCGATCAACGGCCAGATCGTGCTGCGCACCGGTCTGCCCTCCTTCATCGTCACGCTGGCCTTCCTGTTCATCCTGCGTGGCCTCACCCTGGTCGGGCTGAAATGGGCGACCGGCGGGTCCACCCAGCTGCGCGGCGTCAAGGAGGTGGCCGGCGACGGGCCGGTGCTGCAGCTGTTCTCGGGCGATGCCTTCGAGGGCCTGTTCGCCTGGCTCGCCGCCAACGACTACATCGAGACCTTCCGAAACGGCACGCCCAAGGTCACCGGCGTTCCGGTCGAGATCCTGTGGTTCGCGGTCATCGCGCTCGTGGCCACCTGGGTGCTGCTGCGCACCCGCTTCGGCAACTGGATCTTCGCCGCCGGCGGCGATGCGGCTGCCGCGCGCAATTCCGGCGTTCCGGTCACGCGGGTCAAGACCATCCTTTTCATGGTGACCGCCATGTGCGCGGCGCTGGTCGCCATCCTCACCGTGCTTGATGCCGGCTCCACCGATGCCCGCCGCGGCTTCCAGAAGGAGTTCGAGGCGATCATCGCGGCGGTGATCGGCGGCTGCCTGCTGACCGGCGGCTACGGCTCGGCCATCGGCGCCTTCTTCGGCGCCATCATCTTCGGCATGGTGCTGATCGGGCTCACCTATACCGACATCGACCAGGACTGGTACCTGGTGTTCCTCGGCGGGATGCTGCTGATCGCGGTGCTGTTCAACAATTACATCCGCAAGCGGGCGACGGGGGAGCGCTGACCATGGCCGCGACAGCTCTTGCACATTCGGACCCGGCACCGTCCGTTCCGCTGATCGAGGTGCGCGACCTCGTCAAGCATTTCGGCTCGGTCATCGCGCTCGGCGGCATCTCGATGAAGGTGCATGCAGGCGAGGTTCTGTGCCTGCTCGGCGACAACGGCGCCGGCAAGTCGACGCTGATCAAGACGCTCTCGGGCGTGCATCGGCCGACGGCGGGCACCTTCCTCGTCAGTGGCCGGGAAGTCGCCTTCGACAGCCCGCGCGACGCGCTCGATGCCGGCATCGCCACCGTCTACCAGGACCTGGCGATGATCCCGCTGATGTCGATCACCCGCAATTTCTTCATGGGCCGCGAGCCGCTCAAGGGCGTCTGGCCGTTCCGGCACATGGACATGGTCCATGCCGACACGGTGACGCGCGAGGAGATGCGGCGCATCGGCATCGACGTGCGCGACCCGCAGCAGGCGGTCGGCACCTTGTCGGGCGGCGAGCGGCAATGCGTGGCGATCGCCCGGGCGGTCTATTTCGGCGCCAAGGTGCTGATCCTCGACGAGCCGACCTCCGCGCTCGGCGTCGCCCAGACCTCGATGGTGCTGAAATACATCAATCAGGTGCGGGCCAAGGGGCTCGGCGTCATCTTCATCACCCACAATGTCCGCCATGCCCATGCGGTCGGCGACCGCTTCACCGTGCTCAACCGCGGGCGCACGCTCGGCACCCACACGCGCGGCGAGATCACCATCGACGAGCTGCAGAACCTGATGGCCGGCGGCAAGGAGCTGCAGGACCTCGGCGCCGATCTCGGCGGCACGGTCTGACGGAAGGGAGTGGCACGGCCTCCCATCCCCTCTGCCGTCACCCCGGCCAAGCGAAGCGCGAGCCGGGGCCCATTGGTTGCCAGAGCGGCTGCGTCCCTTGCTCCGCCTTCGCCGTTGTCATCCCGCGCCGCCCTCTCCTTTCGTCATCCCGGCCGCAGAGCCGGGATCGGAGAGCCGAGGGCCCATCGACGGCATTCCGGCACGACCCCGCGACCACCGTGCCTCTCCGGTTCCGGGTCGCGCTTCGCTTGCCCGGAATGACGCCAGGAGAGGCATTCCACCTCACACCCGCCGAGGGTGCCAATGGCTCCCGGCTCTCCAGCTTTGCCTGCGGCCGGGATGACGGCCTGCGAGAGTGGCACGGCCTCCCATCCCCTCTGCCGTCACCCCGGCCAAGCGAAGCGCGCGCCGGGGCCTATTGGGTGCAAGAGCGGTTGCGTCTCTTGCACCGCCTTCGCCCCTCGTCGTCAACTCGGCAAGGAATGCACGTCGTCCGCCCCACCCACAGGATGTCATCCCGGTTTCGGCGAAGCCGAAGACCGGGATCCAGTAACCCGAGCGGTTCGAGACAGACCTCGGCATTGCCGCCGGAACTTTAGCGGCTTCTGCCTTCGCGCCACCATCCACCCCGGCGGATACTGGATACCTGCCTTCGCAGGTATGACAGCCGTTGAGATGGCGCTTCCCTCCGCCCCACGCCGACCGCAGTCAGCCGACCGAGCGCCCAAAACAAAAACGCCGGCCACGAAGGCCGGCGTTCTTTCAATTCGTTACGGCAGGATCTTCACCTGCTGCATGAAGCAATGTCAGCCTTCCGGCGTCCAGGCCTGGTAGTCGCCCGAAACCTTCGGCCGGCTCTCCGCCGTCAGGATCGAGCCCTTCGGACGGTAGGCCTCATGCGAGCCGGTGCGGTTTCCGTGATGCGGCGCCTCCCAGGCACGGGCCGTGTAGTCGGCCTCGGTCGGCGGCGTGTCAGTGCGGTGGTGCATCCAGCCGTGCCAGCCGGGAGGAATCATCGAGGCCTCGGCCAGGCCGTTGTAGATCACCCAGCGGCGGTTGCCGCCGCGCTCGCGATAGTAGGCGTTGCCGAACTCGTCCTTGCCGACGAACTCGCCCTTGCGCCAGGTAAAGAAGCGCGTACCCCAGGTCGCGCTGTTCCACCAGGTGAAGAATTGCAGCAGCGTTTTCATCGAAGGCGGCGTCCCGGTTTGTCTGTCTGGCTTTCGCATAGCGCACCCTCGCCCGTTTCGCAATGCGGCGGCGCGTCCCGGGAAAGGGTTTCCTGCGCCCAAGGGCCCGGGCAGGCAGCTCAGGCGGCCGGCTGGGACCGCTTCGGGCGCACCGTAGCGAAGCCGTTGCGCGGCTTGGAGCCGGTGTCGCTCGTCTCCGCTGCCTGCACCGGCGCGGCAAGGTCCCGCCGAGGGCCGGACTTCGGCGCGACGATCTCGCGCTCGATGCCGATCTGCTGCCACTTGCGCGCCTTCTCGTCGAGCGTGTCGGCAACGCCTTCGATGACATAGCGCCCGCTGTCGCTCATCACCAGCTGGCGGTCGTCGCGCAGCGTCCACATCAGCCGGTCGTACAGGCCGGAGGGCGACAGCGGCTTGGCCACCACATGTTGCGCCCCGTCGCGCAGCACCCGGTCGATCAGCGTCCGCGTGCCATGGGCGGTGCACACCACCACCGGCAGGAAGCACAGCGGCGCCATCTTGCGCTGACGCAGCGTGCGCAGCAGCGCCAGGCCGCTCATCGGTTTCATCAGCCAGTCGGTGATCACGAAATTGGGCGGGTCGAGCCGCATCATCTCCAGCGCCGCTTCCGCAGTGTCGAAGGTGCGTACCCGGCGCACGCGGAACGAAAGCAGGGTCGAGCGCAGGATCGCCTGCATCGGCTTCGAATCGTCGACGACCACGACATCCAGGTCGTCCATATCCAGTCCGTATGCGTAGTGCCGCGTCATCCGGGCCAAAGCCGTCATCCTTCTCTCGCAGGATGCCAGTGAACCACGCCCGGATTTCCCCGCGATTGAGCGGGACAAGACGATTTTCGGACAAACTTCCTAAAATTGCGGCGAGTTCAGTGTTATTTTCTCAAAAATTGAGCCGATTCTACGCGAACTCGCGAAAATCGCCTCGCTGGAAATGGCGGTTTTCCGCCGTTTCTACCTGAGCGGGGAAAGAGGCTTGCAATCCCCGCCCCCGCTTTTGCGGGGATAACCGGCCCGGCGGGGCATGCTGGCTGGCGGGGATAAGGCACAGAGCCGCCCGTATTGCCCGTCCGCTGGCGGCGGGCCGCATTTGCCGGCAAAAGGCCGATTCGTCCCTCATCCTCGTTATCCACACGGACACACTACATTTTGCGTTCGGGCAAAAAGTGACCACAACAGGTTGCTCACAACGCTTGACGCTCACCAACGATTCACCCTACCTTTGGGGCGTCAGGTAATCGCAGCAAGGTTGGGGCCGGCGACAAGCCGTGCGTGCCCCGCGTCCTCATCAACTGCAGCAGCGTATCCGGGGTCTCCCGGTTTCGGCGTCACGACCGCGGCGGTTCGCGACGTCGGAAAATTGCGCCTCGCGTTGACGATATATCGTGACACAAAAGCGATGGCCTACTATATCTAGGCATCATCCAAGGATAACGACCGCGGCTACAGGTTGCGGCATTCAAACAGGCAGGCAGGCGACGGCCGGCGCATCGCAAGACGCGCAGGTTCGGCGGCGTGGCCGCCCTGCCCGCTCGCGGCCGATCCGCGATCGGTACCGACGCGGCCTGGCCGCGACATCAATTCATGCGGCTTGGCCGCGACAGACATGGCCGGCCCGATGGCCGGATACACGAAAGGGGCTTTTGGATGAAGATCGAGCGGCGCTACACGAGGGAGGGCCAGTCTCCCTATGCCGACATCGCGTTTCGCGTTGCCACCAGCGAGATTCGCAATCCGGACGGCTCGATCGTCTTCCGGCTTGAAAACATTGACGTTCCGGCCCAGTTCTCGCAGGTCGCGGCCGACATCCTGGCACAGAAGTACTTCCGCAAGGCCGGCGTCCCGGCCCGCCTGAAGCCGGTCGAGGAGAACACCGTTCCCTCCTGGCTGTGGCGCCAGGAAGCCGACCAGAAGGCGCTGAAGAAGCTGCCCGAGGAGGAGCGCTACGGCTCCGAGACCGACGCCCGCCAGGTGTTCGACCGTCTCGCCGGCACCTGGACCTACTGGGGCTGGAAGGGCGGCTACTTCGACAGCGAGGCCGACGCCCAGGCCTTCTACGACGAGCTGCGCTACATGCTGGCGACCCAGAAGGTCGCCCCCAACAGCCCGCAGTGGTTCAACACCGGCCTGCACTGGGCCTATGGCATCGACGGCCCGAGCCAAGGCCACTTCTATGTCGATTTCCAGACCGGCGAGCTGACCCGCTCGGCGACCGCCTATGAGCATCCGCAGCCGCATGCCTGCTTCATCCAGTCGGTCGAGGACGATCTCGTCAACGAGAACGGCATCATGGACCTGTGGGTCCGCGAGGCGCGCCTGTTCAAGTACGGCTCCGGCACCGGCTCCAACTTCTCCCGCGTTCGCGGCGAAGGCGAGAAGCTGTCGGGCGGCGGCAAGTCCTCCGGCCTGATGAGCTTCCTGAAGATCGGCGACCGCGCCGCCGGCGCCATCAAGTCGGGCGGCACCACGCGCCGCGCCGCCAAGATGGTTGTGGTCGACATCGACCATCCGGACATCGAGGACTACATCAACTGGAAGGTCCGCGAGGAGCAGAAGGTCGCCGCCCTCGTCACCGGCTCGAAGATCTGCCAGAAGCACCTGACCGCCATCATGAAGGCCTGCGTCAACTGCGAGGCGGACAACGGCGACTGCTTCGACCCGGCCAAGAACCCGGCGCTCAAGCGCGAGATTCGCGCCGCCAAGAAGATGATGGTGCCGGAGAACTACATCCAGCGCGTCATCCAGTTCGCGCGCCAGGGCTTCACCAAGATCGAGTTCCCGACCTACAACACCGACTGGGATTCGGAGGCCTACCTCACGGTTTCCGGCCAGAATTCCAACAACTCGGTGCGCGTGACGGACGGCTTCCTCACCGCCGTGATGGATGACGGCGACTGGAGCCTGACCGCCCGCAAGGACGGCCGCGTCACCAAGACGCTGAAGGCCCGCGAGCTGTGGGAGCAGATCGGCTATGCCGCCTGGGCCTCGGCCGATCCCGGCATCCAGTACCACACCACCATCAACGACTGGCACACCTGCCCGGCCTCCGGCGAGATCCGTGCGTCGAACCCGTGCTCCGAGTACATGTTCCTCGACGACACGGCCTGCAACCTCGCCTCGCTGAACCTGCTGCAGTTCCGTGAGGCCAACGGCAATTTCGACGTCGAGTCCTACGAGCACTGCGTCCGCCTTTGGACCGTCGTGCTCGAGGTGTCGGTGCTGATGGCGCAGTTCCCGTCCAAGGAGATCGCGGAACTCTCCTACCGCTACCGCACGCTCGGCCTCGGCTACGCCAATATCGGCGGCCTGCTGATGACCTCGGGCATTCCCTATGACAGCGACGAGGGCCGCGCGATCTGCGGTGCCCTGACCGCGATCATGACCGGCGTCGCCTACGCCACCTCGGCCGAGATGGCCGGCGAGCTCGGCCCCTTCCCGGGCTATGCGGACAATGCCCAGCACATGCTGCGCGTCATCCGCAACCATCGCCGCGCCGCCTACGGCGAGGCCTCCGGCTACGAGGGCCTGAGCACCCTGCCCGTGCCGCTCGACCATGCCTCCTGCACGCAGCCGATCCTGATCGAGCGGGCAAAGCTCGCCTGGGACCGCGCACTGGAGCTCGGCGAAAAGCACGGCTACCGCAACGCCCAGTCGACGGTCATCGCGCCCACCGGCACGATCGGCCTCGTCATGGACTGCGACACGACCGGCATCGAGCCCGACTTCGCGCTGGTGAAGTTCAAGAAGCTGGCCGGCGGCGGCTACTTCAAGATCATCAACCGCGCGGTGCCGGAAGCCCTTCGCACCCTCGGCTATTCCGAGAGCGAAATCGCCGAGATCGAGGCCTATGCGGTCGGTCACGGCTCGCTCGACCAGGCGCCGGCGATCAACCCGTCGACGCTTCGCTCGCGCGGCTTCGACGATGAGGCGCTGGCCAAGGTCGCCGGTGCGCTCAAGTCCGCCTTCGACATCAAGTTCGTGTTCAACCGCTGGACGCTGGGCGACGACTTCCTGACCAAGGCGCTGAACGTGCCAGCCGAGAAGCTGGACGACCCGGACTTCGAGCTGCTGGCGCATCTCGGCTTCTCCCGCCAGGAGATCGAGGCCGCCAACACCCATGTCTGCGGTGCCATGACGCTGGAGGGCGCGCCCTTCCTGAAGACCGAGCACTACCCGGTCTTCGACTGCGCCAACCCGTGCGGGCGTCTGGGCAAGCGCTTCCTGTCGGTGGAGAGCCACATCCGCATGATGGCGGCGGCCCAGCCGTTCATCTCCGGCGCGATCTCCAAGACGATCAACATGCCGAACGACGCCACCGTCGCCGACTGCAAGGAGGCCTACCTGCTCTCCTGGCGCCTGGCGCTGAAGGCCAACGCCCTCTACCGCGACGGTTCCAAGCTGTCGCAGCCGCTGAACTCCCAGCTCCTGTCCGATGTGGACGAGGACGAGGAGGATGCGGTCGAGGCCCTGGTCGCCCAGCCGCAGGCTGCGCGCGCCGAGATCGTCGCCGAGAAGATCGTCGAGCGGATCGTCGAGCGTGTCGTTCGCCAGCAGGAGAAGCTGCCGACCCGCCGCAAGGGTTACACCCAGAAGGCCAAGATCGGCGGACACACGATCTTCCTGCGCACCGGCGAATACGATGACGGCCGCCTCGGCGAGATCTTCATCGACATGAACAAGGAAGGCTCGGCCCTGCGCGCCTTCATCAACAACTTCGCCATCTCGGTGTCGCTCGGCCTGCAATACGGCGTGCCGCTGGAGGAGTATGTCGACGCCTTCATCTTCACCAAGTTCGAGCCGGCGGGCATGGTGCAGGGCAACGACGCGATCAAGAACGCCACCTCGGTGCTCGACTACGTGTTCCGCGAGCTGGCCGTGTCCTATCTGGACCGCCACGAGCTGGCCCACGTTCCGCCGGAGGTCTTCGGCCAGTCGGCCAAGGCCTCGGCTGAGGCCGAGGAGCGCGGCGGCAAGGGGCACCAGGGCGTCGTCTCGCACGGCCTGATCCGCGGCCAGACCGAGCGCTTCCGCCTTGTCGGCGGCGGCGAGCCGGCCGGCAGCCTGACCAAGGCGATCGCTGCCGAGCTCGGCAATGCGCCGATCGCGCAGACGACGGCGGTGGCTGCCGCCTTCGCCCGCGGCTCGGAAGCGGCCGCCCGGGTCGAGATCAGCACGACCGCCCCTGCCCAGCAGGCACCGAGCGCGGCCGAGCGGATCGCCCAGGCCCGCATGAAGGGCTACGAGGGCGAGAGCTGCCCGGAATGCGCCAACTTCACGATGGTGCGCAACGGCACCTGCCTGAAGTGCGATACCTGCGGCAGCACCAGCGGCTGCAGCTGAGGCAAGGGCCGGCTCGCCCGGCCCAACCAGACAACGAGGCCCCGGACATCACCCGATGTCCGGGGCCTTGTCGTTTCAAGAGAGGTTTCGCGCGCCCTCACTGCCTTCGCAAGGACACCGCCAGCGGCAGGAAGAGTGCCGTGAGGAATGCGGCGGCCTGGATAGCGCCATCGGCCTGCGCGAAGCGGGCGAAATGGCGCGGCACGGGGATCCCGCACAGGAACACCGCCACCAGCGCATCGCTGACGACGAGCGCCAGTGCCGTCAGCACGGCGAGCGCGAGGGCAGGGCGCGGCGTCAGCAGCCCCCAGGGCATCAATGCGGTGGCAAGCAGCCCGGCCGAGACCAGCCATATCGCCTCCAGCAGCGCGCCGGCCAGCGGGCCGGCAGCCGGATCGACCAGCACCGCGCGGGCCGAACCGGACAGAAGATAGGCGGCGAGCAGGATAGCGAAGAAGCGGCAGGCGGCAAGGCGCAGCGCGGCACAGGGCGTGATGGCCGGCAGCACGCGGATCGCATCGGAGTCACCGGTAGTGGCGGTCATGGCCGACGCACCGGCAGGCCCGGCCGCCACAGCAGCATGCGCGCATAGCCGGCGGCAAAGAGCAGATAGGCCAGCGCCCACAGCAGCGCGGCGCAGGCGAAGAGGTGCACCATCCAGTGGCCGCCCCAACCTGTCGCATAGGGCGCAAGCACCCGGGCCGCCGCGCCGAGCGCGACGAGCGCGTAGATCGCCACTTCCAGCCGACCGGCGGCCAGCGGATAGCCGGAATGGCCCCGGCTCGCCCGCGTCATCACCGCCAGCGTCATCATGCCGAAAGTACCGGCGGTCCACACATGGGCGGCGGCGGAAGGCTCCAGCACGCCGGGAAGCAGGATCGACAGGCCCTCCAGCACGAAGCCAAGCGGCACGGTGGCAAAGCCCAGATGCAGGATCAGCAGCAGCGGATCGCTGCGCGTCGCCAGCCCGCACCAGCGCGACAGGCGCACCCCATTGGCCAGGCCCGCGGCCAGCATCAGCAGCGCGGTCGCAAGATGATCGGGAACCGCGATCCAGACGCCTAGAGCTGCCGCGGAGACCAGCATGGTCGCCCCGTCGAGCCGCGAGAAACCGGCCGGAAGCGCGAGGGCACGCCGCTGCATCAGCCAGTTGCGGGTGAAGGCGGGAATGATCCGCCCGCCGATCAGCATGACCAGCAGAAGCACCACAGCGATCCCGGCACGCGCGGCATGGTCGGCAAGGCCGGTCAGCGCAGCTTCCGTGTGGAAGGCTGCGTTGGCAAAGCCGTAGAGCGCCACGATCGCGACGATGCGCAGGTTGCGCAGATTGCCGCCGGCGACCACCTCGCGGGCGAAGACGGCGACCAACGCGAGCGGAAAGGCAAGATCAACGGCCATCGCCGCCCAGGCTCCCGTCAACGCGGAGAGCGTGACGGCAATGCGCCCGGCGAGCCAGACAAGCACGAGCACAAGCAGCTCGCCGCCGGCGACGGGCGGGCGGCCGGTCCAGTTGGCAACCGCCGTCAGCGCAAAGCCGGCGATGATCGCCGAGACCCCGCCGAACAGCATGGTGTGGATGTGCCAGTCGCGGGGGGCGAAGGCGGACGGGAGGTCCAGATGACCGGAGAGGATCGGGATCCAGGCCAGTACCGACAGGGCCATCGACAGCGCGCCGAGGAAGAAAAAGGGGCGAAAGCCCCCGGTCAGCCAATAGGTGTCGCGAAGGGATCTGCTCATGTCCCGCCTCCTGATACCCCTCCCGTCAAGCGGACGGCGCGAGGGGGAAGTCGCGCGCCGTCCGGCCCGGCCGTACTTGCCGCCGGCAGCTCACAGGCCGCCGAGCAGCTCCGCGAAGACCTTCTTCGCCTTGCCCGGCGTCTTGACCGCCTTGGCGTCGTCGAGGTTCACCGGATCGCCGACGACGACGGCAGCGACCATGCCCATGGCGAAATGCGGCTTGCACTTGATCCCGTAGACGCCTTCCTGGGTGAAGGTCACGGAGACGTCCTTGTTCATTTTGCCGGCGAAGGCTTCGGCGCCCTCGGGCAGCATGCCCGGTACGGTCTCGGCGTTGTGGCTGGGATTGGTGGCGCGGAAATGCACGGTATCGCCGGGAGCGATCCTGATGAGATCCGGCTCGAACACCATGACGCCCTTGGCGCCCTTGTTGAGCATCTTCACCTCATGCTCTGCCGCCATGGCGACGGTCCCCGACAGGGCGGCGACGGTGGCAAGAGCAAGGGCGAACATCCGTGTGCGTTTCATCTCGGTCTCCATTGAGCGGACCACCGCGGTCCGTTGTCTGAAGGAATATTCGTCTTGCTGCGCTGCAACGTTGTGCCAGCGCAAAGTCGGAGAAACTTATGGAATCTTGAAGAAATCCGAGGCCGTGACACTCTCCCCGCTGACCGGGTCGGCAAGGCGGAACGTGATCGGCCCGGCAGCGGACGGCTCGGCAGCCACGGTCACGCGCAGCCGCCGGCTGCCCCGCTCGTCGAGCAGGACGGCAATCCCCTCAGCCTGCGGATCGACATTGCCGGCCGTGCGCAGTTCGGCATGGCCGGCGGCCTCGCCCTCGATGCCGAGCAGCAAGGTGCCCCCTGCCCCGGCGACGTGCGAGACACGGATCTCGTAAGCGTTACGCACCCGCCCGTCCGACAGCTCAACCGCCACCGGATTGCGCTCATGGGCCACGCTGAGCGACAGGGTCGCCCTGGTCGCAACCACCATCACGATGGCGACGGCCGTCGCAAGGCCGGCCAGCGCCAGCGCGGCGGTCTTCGCCCGCACCAGCCGCACCGGCACCCTGGCCTCGCCCTTGCGGCCGCGCTCGATATTGGTCCAGCTCTCGTAGTCGATCAGCCCGCGCGGCCGGTCGAGCTTCTGCATGGTCGTGTCGCAGGCATCGACGCACAGGCCGCAATTGATGCAGGCAAGGTTCGGCCCCTCGCGGATGTCGATGCCCATCGGGCAGACATTGACGCAGGCCATGCAGTCGACGCAGTCGCCGGCCGGCAGGCCACTTGCGCGGGCAGTCGCCGCCTTCTTGGCCGACATGCGCGCCTCGCCGCGATAGTCGCGATAGGCGACGCCGAAGGCTTCCGCGTCCCAGACGGCCCCCTGCAGGCGCGGCCAGGGGCACATGTAAGTGCACATCTTCTCGCGGGCGAACCCGGCCAGCGCATAGGTCGTCAGCGTCAGGGTCAGCACCGCGCCATAGGCGACGCTGGAGGCATTGCCGGTGAAGATGTCGCGCAAAAGGGTCGGCGCGTCGGCGAAATAGAGCGCGAAGGCCCCGCCGGTGCCGGCGGCGATCGCCAGCCAGATCGCGTGCTTCACCCCGCGCCGGAGGACGCGCGCGGGCGTCATCGGCAGGTAGAGCTGGCGCAGCCGCTCGCGGCGGTCGCCCTCCAGCTGCCGCTCGACCCACAGGAAGAGATCCGTCCACACGGTCTGCGGGCAGAAGAAGCCGCACCAGATCCGGCCCGCCACCACATTGGAGAGGACCAGAACGATGGTCGCGAGCACCAGCAGGCCGGTCAGCAGGTAGAGCTCCTGCGGCCTGAGCTCCAACCCAGCAAGATGGAAGCGCAGCTGCGCCAGATCGAACAGGATCGCCTGGCCGGGCTGGTCGGGGCCGCGGTCGTAGCGCAGGAACGGCAGCACGTAGTAGAGCGCAAGGCAGAGCCCGACGGCCGCCCATTTCAGCCGGCGGAACCGGCCGCTGACCGACTGCGGCACGACCGGCTGGCCGGGCCCGATAGCAGGCGCGGCGCCAATAGCGGGCTTGCGGTGCAAGGTGGTGGGGTGAAAAGTCATCGCCGGTCTCCGTCCGCCAGCAAGGGCAAGGGCGTCGCCGGAGCAACCGGTCAGCCCTCCCCTGGCTGCTGGCGACGCCTGACCCTAGGCACCGGGCGGCGAGCGCTCTTTGTGCCGGGACAAAGAACGGAGCGAATTGGCAAGGACCGCGCGAATGTCAGATCTGACCGCCGGCCTCCCCCTCGCCGGTGGCCTCGAGCCGCCCGGCCAGCATCTCCAGACAGGCCGCACCTTCCGAGGCCGTACGGCCGATGGTGCGGAACGTGTCGGCGATCAGCAGGCAGTCGTCCGGACCGAGCTGCTCGCCCGTCCCCTCGCGCAGGTCGTCGAGATAGGCGATGAAGCCGGCAAGCCGCATCGCACGGGTGCGTGCGGCCTCCATCAGCCGCCGGCGCGCGCGCCGCGCCTCCAGCTCGGCAAAGAGCGAGACCGCCCGCTCCACCTGGTCCTGGCAGTCGCAGGGCAGCCCCATTTCATGCAGCACATGGGCCAGCCGCGACAGCACGTCCTCGTCGCTGTTGCGAAGGGCCGGCCCGACGCCGCCTAAAGGCCGATCCATGTCTTCAACCATTGCAGGGCACCGGGTTCATCGCGCACCAGCCGGATGCCGAGATTGGCGGGCGGAATGCCGACCGAGCAGGCGCCGGCCTTGGGATCGCGAAAAAAGGTGGTCATATAGGCCCGGTGGCTGCCTTGCGCGATGCGGATGCCGCAGTTCTCGACGACACTTTCCGCATCCGTGACCGGATCGAAGCGATGGCGCAGGTAGCAACTTTCGGTCCATTCCCAGACGTTGCCGCCCATATCCAGAAGGCCATGCTCGTTGCTGCCGAAGTGGCCGACCGGCCGGGGCGTCGGATCGACATCGGCGCCGCGTGCGGTCTCCGCCTCGTAGAGCGCGATCCAGCGCCGCGAGGGATCCTGGGCATCGGCAATGTCGGTCAAGGCGTCGTCGCGATAGCGCGATCCGGCAGCGAGCGACCATTCCCTGTCGGTCGGCAGGCGCCAGGTCTCTCCGGTTTCCCGGCTGAACCAGGCGGCGTAGGCGGCCGCGTCGTACCAGTTGATGCCGACGACCGGCATCTCCTCGTCCTGGGGCGTATCGAGAGCAAGACAGCCCCCGGCGGCGACGCAGCGCCCGTACTCGCCCGCCGTCACCTGACGGCGCATGATCTCGAAGGGACGCTTGAGCGAGATCGCCTCGAGCGGCGCGTTGGTCGCGGTGCGCCCGACGAGATATTCGCCCGGAAGACGGTAGGTGATGGTGCTTTCCTCGATCCGCACCACCTCCGGCAAGCCCACCGGTTCGGCTGCTCCCGGCAACGCGGCACCGGCCACAAGTGGCAGCGACAAAACCGCAAAGAGCGGCAGGAGTGTCGTTTTCCGTTTCGCGAGCATGGCAGCGTCTCCCCGGTTGGCAAGGCGACAGCCCGCCGTCGCGGGCTGTCGGTTTCGGCTTTGCGGTTACTGGACCGCGATGGGGGCCGGAGCGCTGACCTGCATCATCAGGTCGTTGTTCCACTCGCCCTCGACCTTGACGTGGCCGGTGGCGCCGAGCTCAGCCGCCTCGATGAGGTTGTGGTTCACGTAGGCGTAGATGCCCGGCTGCAGGAACTCGTAGATCGCCACCGCCGCGCTGCCGCCGCGCACGAACCAGGTCTCCAGGTCGCGCTCGGGCGGGTTGGCGAACTTGCCGGTCTCCCAGACCAGGTCGCCGTGGCCGCCGATCAGATGCGGACGGGTGTCGCGATTGGCGGTGCTGTGGATGAACATCACCCGCTCGCCGACCTTCGCGGTCATGGCCTTGTCGCCTGTCAGCGAGTTCTTCGCGCCGTTGAAGACCACGTGGGTCGGGATCAGCCCGCGCATCACCTCCAGCGTATCGGCATACGATTCGCCGACGCTCTCGAAGGTCATGTAATTGCCGTGCTCGTCCTTCGGGATGTAGAGGTCGAATTCGCCGATCGTGTAGGCCGTGTCGTAGGTGACGGGGGTGCCCCGCTCGTCCTTCAGTCCGTCGCGCGGCAGCACCATCAGCGTGCCGCTCATGCCCGACACCACATGCCAGGGCACCATGCCCGGAGGTGCGCAGTGATAGACGAAGGTGCCGGTGCGGGTCGCCTTGAAGCGCAGCGTCGCCTGCTCGCCCGGATTGATCAGGGTCAGCGCGGCGCCGCCGAGCGCGCCGGTGGCGGCGTGGAAGTCGATGTTGTGGGGCATCTCGTTGGTCTCGGGATTGACCAGCGTCAGCTCCACGTAATCGCCCTCATGGACAACCATGGTCGGCCCGGGCATCGTGCCGTTGAAGGTCATCGCTTGGAACGTTGTTCCCTGATCATCAACGACGACCGTCTTCTCCTCGATGGTCATGGTGAATTCGACGATCTTCGGGGCGCCGGTGGCAACCCGGTCGTGGTCCATCACGGCGGGCGGCGCCACCAGGGTCGCCTGCACACGCTCCAGGTTCGCGGTCTGATCCGGCAGGTCCAGCGCATTCAGCGTCGGGTTTGCCGTTTCGTCAGCCAAGACCGGGACGACCGCCATCAGAGTGGCCATTGCGGTCCCGATCAGTGCGGTACGTCTCGTGATCATGATGTATTCCTTTCCTGTCGTGCGTCGTTTTCGACAAGTTCAGGAAACACCCGTTCGGAGGTTTTCTTTTTGCGAAAAGGCAAACAAGGCCGGCATCCAAGACCGGCACCCCTGCGACAAAATGGCATCTGAGGAGGGAACCACGGAATGCCGCCTGCACAACTTGACCGCTCCCTGATCCGGGACCTGACGATCTTCCAGTCGATGTCGGAAGAAGACCTCGATGCAGTGCTGGCCATGGCGGTCAGCCGCAGATACGCCATCGGCGCGACCGTCTTTGCGCAAGGAGAACCGGCGAGCGAGTTCTTCGCCCTTCTGCACGGCCGGCTGAAGGTGGTGCAGACAACGCCGGACGGGCAGCAGGTGGTGGTGCGCCATGTCAGCCCAGGCGATATTTTCGGCATCGCGCGGGCGATGCGGCGCACCGACTATCCGGCGACCGCCTCGGCCGTCGTCGACAGCCTGGCCCTCGTCTGGCCGTCCAGCCAATGGGACTCGTTCATCGCCCGCAGCCCCGTGCTGGCGATGAATGCGCTGCAGACCGTGGGCCAGCGCCTGCAGGACGCGCACACGCGCATCCGCGAACTGTCTACGGAGGAAGTGGAGCGGCGGGTGGCGCACGCCTTGCTGCGCCTCGTCAACCAGGCCGGCCGCAAGACCGAGGACGGCATCCTCATCGACTTTCCGGTGACCCGGCAGGATATCGCCGAGATGACCGGCACGACGCTTCACACGGTGAGCCGGGTGATGACCTCATGGGAAGCCCAGGGGCTGGTGTCCAGCGCCCGCAAGAAGGTGGTCGTGTGCAACGCACACAAGCTGTTCATGCTCGCCGAGCGGTCGACCGACTGATCCCGCCGTCCGGCGGCAGGCGCATCTCGCGCGGCAGCGGCCGGTCGCCAAAGTCGACCAGCGACCGGCGGAGCGGGCGGCCTTCCTCATCGGTTATGACGGTCAGCCGGGCATTGGCGTGGAAGGCTTCCAGCCGCCAGGTCCCGGCGTCCTCGTCGATGCCGCGATAGACCCTGCCCGTCACCGCGCCGGCACGAAGCCGTTCGCGGAAGTCCTCCGCCGACAGGCCGAACCCTTCGGCCAGCACGTCGGCATCGATGGCGAAGTCGCCCGAGACGGCCGTATCCGTGCTGTCGGCCATGACGTCACCCGGCGCCGGTCATGGCGGCATCGAGCTCGCCAAGAAAGGCATCAAGCGCGATGCCGTGCTCGCGGCACGCTTCCTCGACATCGTGGATGCGCGCGACCGGACAGCCGATGCACATCATCTTGTGACGGATGAACACGGCGATGGTGGAGCGGTAGTCGCTCATCAAGTCCCCGACAAGCGTTTCCGGCCCGACCCGTCTGGCCGCTCCGGCGTTGGAACCCTGATAGCTGGACATGGGAGAACTCCCCTTGCAACGTTAGACAGAAGTCTAGGCCTCCCTTACGCCCGCGTCTTTGCGCGGGAACAACGAAGCAGGCGAATTCCGCGGCTAGTCCTGCAAGCGTCCCCCAACTTGCAAGGACGCCGGCAATGGCACCGCACACCCGTCCCCTTCCCACAAACGCCCTCTCCCTCGCGCGCAGCCCTGCCATGGGCGCCGCACCGAGGCGGATCACGGACGGCTGGTGGCTCGCCGTCGCCTTCCGCCCGCTGTTCCTCGCAGCCGCGCTGCAGGCGGCGGCAGCCGTGCCGCTATGGATCTGGATCTATACGTCCGGCATCGCCGAAGTCGCCGGCCTGCCGGCGATGACCTGGCACGCGCATGAAATGGTCTTCGGCTTCCTGCCGCCGATCATGGCCGGCTACCTGCTGTCGGCAACGCCGAACTGGTCGGGCCGCCTGCCCACTGCCGGCCGGCCGCTGGCCCTGCTGGTCGGTCTGTGGCTCGCCGGGCGCTTGGTGCCTCTTGCTGCCCCCTTGCCCCTCGCGCTTGCCGCCGATGCCGCCTTTCCGCTCGCCGTCTCGGCGCTGCTGATCCGCGAAATGCGGCTGGGGCGCAGCGGCCAGTCGCGGCACGGACTGATGCTGTTTCCCGTGCTGGCGGCCGCAGCTCTCGCCCATCGGCTGCTGGGCGACGATCCGGAAATGGCCGCGACCATGGCGCGAACCGGGATCGCCGTGGCAGCGCTGCTGATCTCCGCCGTCGGCGGGCGCCTCGTGCCCAGCCTGACGCGCAACGCCCTGGCCGGACGCGGTGCCGAGCGGGTGCCCGCCCCCTATGGCCGCTTCGACATCTTCGTGCTGCTGGCGACCAGCGTTGCCCTGCCGGCCTGGGTCCTGGCGCCGGGCGCGCTCGCGACCGGAGTGCTTCTGGCCGGTGCCGGCCTCTTGCAGCTTGCCCGCCTGCTGCGCTGGCGCGGATGGCTGCTGCGGCGCGGCGACATCCTCGCTCTTCATGCCGGCTATGCCTGGCTGGTGGCCGGTTTGCTGCTGGCGGCCCTCTCGGCATTGCCGTACTCCGGCGTGCCCGCCGATAGCGCGCTTCACGCACTGACCACCGGCGCGATCGGCAGCATGACGCTTGCGGTCATGAGCCGCCTGGCAACCACGCGCGGCCCCGGTGGCCATGCCGGACAGCGGCTTTGCGCGGTTGCCTTGCTGCTCGTCAATGCCGGCGCGCTGCTGCGCGTGGCGGCTCCGCTGCTCCCCGAACACTACCTGCATCTGCTGGGTGCCGGCGCCGCGTTGTGGAGCCTCGCCTACCTCCTCTTCGCAAGCGCACAAGTCCAGCCGCTGCGCAGCAGCGTCTCGCGTTGAGCACGCGCAATATTCAAATATTAGAGACAATAGAATGAAGGCTACTAATCTCGGAATTACGACGATTTTATGAAATAAAAATCTCATCAAAATTACCGTTGCACGGCAAAAGTACGGATATTTATAGGTCAGCAACCTTCACTCAATTCCTGACTACGGAGTTTTGCGCATTGATAAGGCACTTTTTTATGATCAGACTACTTTTCAAGTCACGGCAACACCATCCGAAAGGACGCGTGTCGATATGACCGGATCGGGGGAGAATGGTGCCGGCACCGCGGATCGGCGGCGCTGGCGCACGGAATTTCTGGCCTTTCTGGTGCTGGCCTTCGGCGTCTGGCCTTTCGTGGCCGTCGCGGTGGTCGGCGCCTACGGCTTTGCCGTGTGGATGCTGCAACTGCTGTTTGGCCCTCCCGGGCCGCCGACAGCGCTGCATTGAGGTGCGGACCATGACCCTGCCCTTCGATGCATCAAGACGGCGTTTTCTCACCGGCCACCCACATGAAGCCGAACCCCCGGGCACGCTGCTCCCGCCTTGGCTGTCGGCCGGCGCACTGGCCCGCTGCACCGGATGCGGCGCCTGTATCGATGCCTGCCCGACCGGCATTGTGGAGCTGGCGCGCGAGCGCCCGGCCCTGTCCTTCGCCTCAGGCGAATGCACCTTTTGCGGCGCCTGCGCCGAGGTTTGCCCGGAGAACCTGTTCGATCGCACGCGGGAAGCTCTGCCCTACAGGCCTCAGATCGCCGCGCACTGTCTGCCGCGGGCCGGCATCGACTGTCAGGCCTGCCGCGATGCCTGTCCGCAGGAGGCGATCCGCTTTCCTCCTCGCCGCGGCGGTCCGTTCCTGCCGCAGGTGACGGCCTCGCTGTGTACCGGCTGCGGCGCCTGCGTCGCGCCCTGTCCCGTCTCGGCAATCACACTCGCCCCCATGTCGGAGGCATGCGATGCCTGACACCCCCACCGTCCCCCTCGCCATTTCCAGCGCCGTCGTCTCGGTCCTTCCGGGCCGGCTGGACAGCATTGCCGCGACCCTTTCCGACCTTCCCGGGGTAGAGGTCCGCGCCGCCGAGGGCAGCAAGATCGTCATCGTCCTGGAGGCACCGCGCGGCGAGACCGGCAAGCAGCTGGTCGAGATCGCCCTGCTCGACGGCGTGGTGTCCGCCAACATGGTTTTCGAACATATCGAGGAGGTCTGACGATGGAGCTTGAGCTCTCCAGACGCGACATGATCAAGGCGCAGGCCGCAGCCGTCGCGGCGGCAGCCGCCGGCATCGCCCTGCCCGCCGCCGCCCAGCCGGTCCCCGGCGGCATCGGCACACTCGACATCAAGTGGTCGAAGGCGCCCTGCCGTTTCTGCGGCACCGGCTGCGGCGTCATGGTCGGCGTGAAGGAAGGACAGGTGGTCGCCACCCATGGCGACATGCAGGCAGAGGTCAATCGCGGCCTCAACTGCATCAAGGGCTACTTCCTGTCGAAGATCATGTATGGCGAGGACCGCCTGACCACGCCCCTGATGCGCAAGCGCGGCGGCAGCTATCACAAGGACGGCGAATTCGAGCCGGTATCCTGGGACGAGGCCTTCGACCTGATGGCGAAGAAGGCCAAGGAAACGCTGGCGGCCAAGGGCCCGACCGCGCTCGGCATGTTCGGCTCCGGCCAGTGGACGATCTTCGAGGGCTACGCCGCCACCAAGCTGATGCGGGCGGGCTTCCGCTCCAACAACCTCGATCCCAACGCCCGCCACTGCATGGCCTCCGCCGCAACCGCCTTCATGCGCGCCTTCGGCATGGACGAACCGATGGGCTGCTACGACGATTTCGAGCATGCCGATGCCTTCGTGCTGTGGGGCTCGAACATGGCGGAGATGCACCCGATTCTGTGGACCCGGCTCGCCGACCGGCGGCTCGGCCACGAGCATGTCCGCGTCGCGGTGCTGTCGACCTTCACCCATCGCAGTATGGACCTTGCCGACATCCCGGTCGTGTTCAAGCCGGGCACCGATCTGGCGATCCTCAACTACATCGCCAACCACATCATCGAGACCGGCCGCGTGAACGAGGACTTCGTGCGCGACCATGCGGTGTTCATGACCGGCCAGACCGATATCGGCTACGGCCTGCGCCCAGACAACGAGCTGGAACTCAAGGCCACTGGAGCCGGCGATCCGGGCAAGATGGAGCCGGCCGACTTCGAGACCTTCCGCAAGCTGGTGTCGGAATACACGCTGGAGCGGGTGTCGGAACTGTCCGGTGTCGAGCCCGACTTCCTGCGCGAGCTCGCCGAGCTCTATGCCGACCCGGACCGCAAGGTCATGTCGCTGTGGACCATGGGCTTCAACCAGCATGTGCGCGGCGTGTGGGCCAACCACATGGTCTACAACCTGCATCTTCTGACCGGGAAGATCTCCGAGCCGGGCAACAGCCCCTTCTCGCTGACCGGCCAGCCCTCCGCCTGCGGCACGGCACGCGAGGTCGGAACCTTCGCCCACCGCCTGCCGGCCGACATGGTGGTGACCAACCCCGAGCACCGCAAGCATGCGGAGGAGATCTGGAAACTCCCCGAGGGCCTGCTGCCGGACAAGCCGGGCTACCATGCCGTCCTGCAGGACCGGATGCTGCGCGACGGCAAGCTCAACTGGTACTGGGTCCAGGTCAACAACAACGTCCAGGCCGCCCCCAACAGCAGCCAGGAGACCTATCCCGGCTATCGCAACCCGGACAATTTCATCGTCGTCTCCGATGCCTATCCGACGGTGACGGCGCTCGCCGCCGACGTCATCCTGCCGGCCGCCATGTGGGTGGAGAAGGAAGGCGCCTACGGCAATGCCGAGCGGCGCACCCATGTGTGGCACCAGCTGGTCACCGCCAAGGGCGAGGCCCGTTCGGACCTGTGGCAGCTGATGGAGTTCTCCAAGCGCTTCACCACGGACGAGGTGTGGCCCGCCGAGATGCTCGACGCCAACCCCGGCTATCGCGGCAAGACGTTATTCGACGTGCTGTTTCGCAACGGCAATGTCGACCGCTTCCCTCTGTCGGAGATCAATCCCGATTACGAGAACCAGGAGGCGAAGGACTTCGGCTTCTACGTCCACAAGGGACTGTTCGAAGAATATGCCGAGTTCGGCCGCGGCCACGGCCACGACCTGGCGCCCTACGACCGCTATCACGAAGTGCGGGGGCTGCGCTGGCCGGTGGTCGACGGCGAGGAAACCCGCTGGCGCTACCGCGAGGGATACGATCCTTACGTGAAGCCGGGCGAAGGCATGCGCTTCTACGGCCGCAAGGATGGACGGGCGGTGATCCTCGCCGTGCCTTACGAGCCGCCGGCGGAAGTGCCGGACGAGGAGTTCGACCTGTGGCTGGTGACCGGGCGGGTGCTGGAGCACTGGCATTCCGGGTCCATGACCATGCGCGTGCCCGAGCTCTACAAGGCCTTCCCCGGCGCCCGCGTCTTCATGCACCCCGACGATGCCCGCGACCGCGGCCTGAACCAGGGCACCGAGGTGACGGTCACCTCCCGGCGCGGCGAGATCCGCTCGCGCATCGAGACGCGCGGGCGCAACCGCATGCCGCGCGGCGTGATCTTCGTGCCGTGGTTCGACGCCAGCCAGCTGATCAACAAGGTCACGCTCGACGCCACCGATCCCATCTCCAAGCAGACGGATTTCAAGAAATGCGCAGTCAAGGTCTCCACCGCGTAGCCGCGCCCGCGCTGCTTGCCGGCCTTCTCGTGTTCGCCGTCGGCCTTGCGCTGCCGGCCTTCTCCCAGGATGCCCCGCGCCTGCGCGGAGCGCCCCAGCCGATGGAAAACGCCGCAGCTCCCCCCGTCGCCAAATGGGTGACGGACGATGTCCGCAAGATGCGCGCCTATCCCGAGCAGCCGCCGGTCATTCCGCACTCGATCGAGGGCTACCAGCTCTCGGTCAACACCAATCGCTGCCTGTCCTGTCACAAGCGGGAATACACGCAAGGCTCCGGCGCGCCGATGATCAGCGTCACCCACTACATGGACCGCGAGGGCCAGATGCTCGCCGATGTGTCGCCCCGCCGCTACTTCTGCACCATGTGCCATGTGCCGCAGTCGGATGCCGCACCGCTGGTTTCCAACACGTTCCGCGACATGAGCGAGCTCGGCGCCAGGCCGGCCGGGAGCCAATAGGCCATGTGGAGCCGCGTAAAATCCCTCGCCCGCCAGGCCTGGGCCGTCTTCGCAAGGCCGAGCGTACATTTCGGCCTGGGGTTCCTGACGCTCGGCGGCTTCATCGGCGGCGTCATCTTCTGGGGCGCGTTCAACACGGCGCTGGAGGTGACCAACACCGAGGCCTTCTGCATCAGCTGCCACGAGATGAAGGACAACGTCTACGAGGAGCTGACGCAGACGGTGCACTTCTCCAACCGCTCGGGCGTGCGCGCCTCCTGCCCCGACTGCCATGTGCCGCACAACTGGACGGACAAGATCGCCCGCAAGATGCAGGCCTCCAAGGAGGTCTGGGGCCACCTTTTCGGCACCATCAGCACACGGCGTAAGTTCCTCGACCACCGGCTGGAACTGGCCAAGCACGAATGGGCGCGACTGAAGGCCAACGACAGCCTGGAGTGCCGCAACTGCCACTCCTCCGTCGCGATGGACTTCACCCGGCAGACCGACCGGGCGGCGGCGATCCACCAGCGCTATCTCGTCAGCGGCGAAGCCACCTGCATCGACTGCCACAAGGGAATCGCCCACCAACTGCCCAACATGGAGAATGTCGAGCCCGGCTGGCGCATGCCGCCGGAGCTAACCAGTTCCGATGGCGCCGACCCAGCGGCCCTGCAGCATCTCTCGGGATACCTGTCCCAGGTTACTGATCGCCGGTAACTTTCATCACAAGCAGTGTGAACGGACCGTCACAATCGCGAAATTCCATGCTAGTCTTGCGCTGTTTGGTCCGGACGGGAGGATTGGTCCGGACCATTCCGGGGAGCGAGACCATGGACGCATCGGACAAGGTCGCGGGCACGGAATTCGTGCGGCTGGCGAAGCGAATGACGGCCAATCTGGCCATGCTTGGGGTGTTGCTCGTCGCAGAGCCCGCCGCCGCCGACGACCTTATGCCCGGAGAGCATATTGGCGCGAACATCAACGAGATCTCCAACACCCTGTCCGAGCACGGCTACATCACCCTGCGCTACGTCCACAAAAACGGCAGGATCGAGATCGTCGCGCGCAAGGATGGCGATGACGTCTTCCTGATGATCGACGCGGAAACCGGAATTTTGCAGACCGCCGTTCACAAGGACGGCGAACCGCTGCTTCACCACCCGCCGGCCGCAGTACCGCCTCCCAAGGAGGAGGAGGAGGAACCTCAGCGTCCCGCTGGAAGAGCCCAGCACGGGGACCGTCTGTCCGCCTTGCTCGTGGCTGTGTCCGCGAGCTGATCGCCGGACACTCCGGCCAGCTGCCTCACAGATACTGTTCGATCAGCTCGGTGACCTGCCGGTCGCGCGCGCCCTCGCTCTCGCCGCCGAAGACGACGGCGATGACGCTACGGCCGCCCCGATGCGCCGAAGCCGCCAGGTTGTAGCCGGAATCGCGGATATAGCCGGTCTTGATCCCATCGACGCCCGCAACGCGGCCAAGCAGGTTGTTGGTCGCCTGATAGGTGCGCCCCTCGTAGGTGAAGCTGCGCGCCGTGAAGGCGCTGGCGCGCGACGCATGCCGGCTCTTCAGCGCCCGCGACAGGATCGCCATGTCCCGGGCGGTCGTGACCTGCTGCGGATCTGGAAGGCCCGAGGCATTGACGAAACGGGTGTTCCGCATGCCAAGGCTCCGCGCCTTGGCGGTCATCTGCGCCGCAAAGGCCGCCTCGGATCCGCCGAGGTTTTCCGCAACCGCGATGGCGACGTCATTGGCGGACTTCACGGCCAGCGCCTGGATTGCCTGCGACACCGTGAGCCGGCCACCCGCCTTCAGCCCGATGCGCGCCGGCGGCTGGCTTGCCGCCTTGGCCGAAATGAGAAGCGGAGTGTCGACGTTCACCCGCCCTTCCGACAGCGCATCGAACAACAGATAGAGCGTCATCATCTTGGTGAGGGAGGCCGGATAGCGCAGCGCGTCCGCATCCTTCTCATGCAGCACGGCACCGGTGGCCGCATCGACGACGATGGCCGCATGGGCCCGCCGCTGGGCGTTGCCCTGCGGCGCAAGCGCCAGCTCGGATCCCGGCATCGCGCCGACGGGCGCGGGCAAGGCGGGAAGCGCGGCAACCTGGACGGCGGCGGCCTGCGACCGCGAGGCCTGCTGAGAGGTGGAGGCCGCGGTCTGGCATCCGGCCAGCGCCAGGGAAACGGCGATGACGAGGACGGCGCGGCGCCAGCGAGGCGCGACAGGAACTGTCGCCGTGGTCAGAGCGTGCAAAGGTCCGGCTCCAGATGAGAAGGCTGATCGGCGCGCACCTTATCGGATCGCAGTCGCGCGCAAAAGGTCCCGGCGCATGCACGCCGCGCGCATCCGCTCCTCAGGCGACGAGAGCCTGGCCCATTCCTTCGGGCAGCGCGGACGCCCGCCCGCCGGACAGCGCCTGCGCCAGCTCGATGAACAGCTTGGCGGGCAAGGGCGGCGCGAAGATGTAGCCCTGGGCCGCCGACACGCCGAGTTCGCGCAGCCGCTCGATCTGTTCCATCGTCTCGACGCCCTCGGCAATGATGCCCATGCCCAGATTGTCGGCGAGCTCGACCATCGTATCGACGATGGTCGTCGAATTGTCGTCCGTCCCCAGGCTGTCGATGAACATCTTGTCGATCTTGATGATGTCGATGCCCAGCTTCTGGAGATAGGCGAAGCCGCCGTGGCCGGTGCCCACATCGTCCAGCGCCACGCGCACGCCGATCGCCTGCATCTCGGCGATGATCTTGCGGGCGGTGTCCATGTTGGACAGCGGCTGTCGCTCGGTCACCTCCATCACGATCTGCTGGAAGGCGATCTTGGACCCCCCATAGATCTCGGTAATGTCCTCGATTATCTGCCTGTCCTCGAAATGCCCGGCGAACAGGTTGATCGACAGCTTGCATTCCGGGTTCTGGAAATAGAGGTCGCCCACCTCGTCGCGGGTCTTGCGCATCACCTGCCGGGTCATCTCGAAGATGTGCCCCGAGGTTTCGGCAAAGGTCATGAAGGCGCCCGGCGAAATCACCGAACCGTCCGGCCGCTGCCAGCGCATCAGGACCTCGCAGCCGCGCAGGCGACCGGTCTCGATGTCCATGACGGGCTGATAATAGGGAATGAACTCCCCGCGCCGGATCGCCTGGACGAACTCGTCCTCCGCCTCGCTTTCGGGGCGCCAAGAGAACCAGACGCTGACGGCGACGAAGAGAATGGCGAAGCCGACACAGGCGATGGCCGCCACGACCTGCAGGTCGCGCACCAGATTGTCGGCGGCGGAGGCCGGCGCGGAGACGGTCGCAAGCATCGGATACTTCTCCGACGCCACTTCGACCACCAACTCGCTCTCGCCTTCACGGGCGTTGATGTTGCTGTATTCGCCCGAGCGCAGCCAGGTTACGCCGTCGCCGAGGCGCAGTTCCACATGCCGATAGGCGCGCAGGTATTCCGGTCCCGGATCGATGGCGATGGCGACCGGAGAAATCTCCGCCAGCAGGCGGTTTCCTGTGCCGATGCGCCAGCTGACCAGCGCGACCCGCGTGCCCTCGTAGACGCGATCGCGCATGCCGATGCCCACGAGAGGCGAATCCGCCTGCAGCACCGGCAACACCTGCCGCCCCTGCCCCGACTGGTCGGGAACGTTGCATATCATCACGCCATCGGAATTGACCACCCCGATCATCTGCACGAACGGAGCGTGGATCAGACCGGAGTGGAAGGCCTGACGGTCGGCGCCGGAACAGGTCACATGGCCGTTCTGATGCAGAGTCTGAAGCACCGACACCGCGTCGCCGATCGCCTTTTCTGCCCGCAGGACATAGCGCTCGGCGATCGCCTTCATCTCGGTCCGGGCCTGTGTTACGGCGTAGTTCGCGAGGATGTAATTGGCCGCAATCAGGGGGGCGATCGCCAGACCGAGGGCAATCACCAGTGTCTTCAGGAAACGGGTATAACGATGCGGCACGCGAGGATCCGGCATTGAACAGCCGGACCAGTATCGGGTCCTTTGGTAAATGACCCCTGAAGGCGCCCTTCGAAAAGGCGAAAAATTCCGCAGGGGCCGAGACTTGAGAACACGAGACGAACCCGCCAGCAAGGAGCGCGCAGAAGCATGCAGGCCCTATTCATCGGTCAGGCCTATATCGACATCACCTTCCTCACCGACGCACTGCCGACGGGCGACGACAAGACGATCGCGCGCGACTACGCGGTGAGTTTCGGCGGCAATGCGGTCACTGCCGGCTTCGCCTGCGCAAGGCTGGGAATCGCTCCGGACATCCTGTGCTCGCAAGCCGACGACTGGCTCGCCCGCATGTTCCTGGACATGGCCGCCAAGTACGGCATCTCGATCCACGGGCGCAAGGTGCGAGAATCCTCCCTCTCCTTCATCATGCCCAAGGACGGCAAGCGCGCCATCGTCCGCTGCCGCGACAACGATTTCCTCCACCCCTTCCCCGAGCTCAACCTTACCGGCTGCAGGGCGCTGCACCTCGACGGCCACATGCCGGAGGCCGCGCTCCACTACGCAAAGGCCGCTCGCGCGGCCGGCATCCTGACCTCGCTCGACGGCGGCGCCGTGCGCGAGAACACGGACGAGCTGCTGCGTCACATCGACGTCGCAGTCGTCTCTGCAAGGTTCTGCGAGCAGCTCGGCCTGGGCGTGGAGGAAACCCTCGACTACCTGCGCGAGCGCGGCTGCCCGGTCGCCGGCGTGACCGTCGGCGAGGACGGCATGTTCTGGTACGAGGACCGCGGCCCGACGCGCCGGCTGCCCGCGCTGGACGTACCCAAGGCGCGGATCGTCGACACGAACGGCGCCGGCGACGTGTTCCACGGCGCCTATGTCTATTCGTGGATGCGGGACGGGACCGCCGGATGGGAGCAGCATTTCCGCTTCGCCCGGGCCGCCTCCGCCCACGCGATCCAGCATCTGGGAAACGAGGAGAGTCTCCCCACCCTCGCCGATGTCGAGGCGGCCATGAGCGAATGGGCGGAAAAGCAGCCTGCCCGTGGCTGATCGTCCGGGTGAGAAATCACTCTGAACAATCTGTGCGCGTGCCTTGTTCTCGCGCCGCATTTGGAGCATCGTAGCGGTCCGCAGGCAGGGAGCGGACACCCAAACAACAGTCGGAGACGTCTGAATGACTAATCTTGCCCTTCGCCGTGCACGCGCCATCGCGCTCGCCTGCCCGCTCCTGATTGCCACACCGGCGCTTGCGTTCGACGCATCCGGCAACGAGGTGGCGGACACGTTCTTCGAGATCTTCGAGGCCGGCAAGGCGACCGTGACCGGCTACGACAGCGTCGAGGAGAACGGCGACACGGTAACGATCACCGGCCTGCGCGCTGCCATCGACGACAGCGATCGCAAGACGGAGATGACCATTGCCACGATGTCGTTCGAGGAAGGCGAAGTCGCCTCCGACGGCGGGCTGACCGCCAGCAACATGTCGATGAACGGCGTAGCCATCAAGAATCGGGAAAACGGCGAGGACGTCAGCATCACTGTCGCCCTGATCGATATCGACGATCCGGTCCTGCCCTCCGCGGCCACGGTGAAGGCAAAGGCCAGCACCGACGCGGTGGCACCGTCCTACTCGCGCGCCGAGATCACCGGCATCGTTATCGACAGCGGAGACGAGGGCAAGATCCCGGTCGCCAGCGTGGTCGCCGAGATCGAGGAAATGGACGGCGAGTTGCCGACCGCCGGCTCGCTCACCGTCGAGGGCGTCGAGATTTCGGCCGAAAGCCTCGATGCTGACGAGCGCAAGACCTTGACCGATCTGGGATACGAAAAGGTCGTGCTCGGCCTGTCGCTCGAGGCGGATTGGGATCCGGACACCGGTGCGCTGGACATCTCCGACCTGACGATTTCCGCCAACGAAGCCGCGACGCTGAACGCCTCGCTGAAGCTCAACGGCATGACCCGGGAGGTCTTCGCCAAGCTCGAGGCCGCGCAGGGCAAGCCGGAAGAAGCGATGGGCATCATGCAGGGCCTGCAGATGGTCGGCCTGAGCCTGCGGCTCGACAACGAATCGCTGGTCGACCGCCTGCTCGATGCGCAGGCCAAGGAGTCCGGGGCCACCCGCGAGCAGTTCGTCGGCCAGCTGAGCGCCGCGCTGCCGATGCTGCTTTCCGCAATCGGCAACCCCGACTTCCAGAAGAGCGTCTCGGGAGCGGCCACCACCTTCCTGAACGATCCGCAGTCGATCTCTGCGACCGCGGCTCCGGCTGCACCGGTTCCCTTTGCCCAGTTGCTGGGGACCGCGATGATGGCCCCGCAGACCTTGCCGACGATCCTCGGCGTGACGGTCACGGCCAATCAGGACTGATCTCGACGTCGGGCGGCCCGGGGGGCACCGCCCACGACATCGACGAACCGTCGGAACGGCGCAGCGCGGCTGCGCCCGTTTCGGCACGAACGCCCGCGCCCCGATGCGGGCCCGATTTCCATACACGATTACGGACAACGGATGATGCCCAGAAGCTCCCGATACACCACCACGGCAGGCGCCCTCCTCGTCACACTCGCCCTTGCCAATCCAGCAACCGCGAACCCCGCGCTTGATGCCGCCGATGCCTTCCTCAAGTGGGCGAAGGACCACGGCGCAACCATCGCCGAATACGGCAGCGTCACCGAGACCGGCACCGGCGATGCCATCGTGCGCGACGCCAAGTTCGGCTGGGACCTTGCCTTCAGCTTCGGCGGCGCTGATGTCGATCTCGACATCCGCATCAACAGCCCCGAGACCCGCCTGATCGGCGTCACAAGGACCGACAAGGGCTACCATCTCGAGCGCTACGAACAGCCCGGAGCACACGAGTTCGCGTTTTCCGGCGGCGTGACCGAGGACGGCACCCGCAACGCCTTCGACATCACCGTCGTTCAGTACGACCTCGTCGCGGAGGACTATCTGCAGGTGCCGTTCGTTGCGCCGGAGGATCCCGAGCGTCCGGTTTCCCGCTTCCTGCCCGCCATCGTCGCAGGCCTCGACACCAAGCTCGGCAAGATGTCGGTCCGCCGCATGGAATCGACCTCGAAGATGCCCGACGGCACGTCGGGCAAGCAGTCCTACGAGGGAATGACCATCACCGGCTTCGCCAATGGTCGGATCGAGGAACAGCGGATCGAAAAGACCGTCTCGGAGACCACCATCAAGACGGAGCCCGACGCGACGGCCGAAACGATCGCAATGCGCGAGGAGACCGGCCCGCAGGTTGTCACTGGCACCGACGTCAAGCCGCTCCTGCGTGTGTTCGGCGTGCTTCCTGCCGACCGGCTGACCGGCGACGAGATCATCGCCAGCGCCTCAGTCGACGGCATGAGCTTCTCGTTCGCCGAAGGATCCGCGGCCATCAACAGCCTGACGATGACGGGCCTGCGCGTCGATCCGCAGGCCCCGGCCTTCGACGTCGCTTCCATCGGCGACCTGGCAGTCCTCGGCAAGCTGCCGGAGGACGAGGCATCCCTGACTGACTTGGGAGGTCAGGCGGCCGATGCGCTGGGAGCCATCTCGCTCGACAGCTTCGACCTTTCCGCGCTGGCCATCACCTCGCCGGTTGTCAACGGCGCCATCGGCAACATCCAGGCCAAGGACGCCTCCTACCGCGGCTTCAGCGACTTCTCCATGAGCGACCTGTCGATCACGGCGGAGGAGAACAACACGGCCGTTGACGCGAAGCTGTTCCGCATGAGCGAGCTGCGGTTGGCCTCACTGTCGCGCTACCTCGACTTCTTCGTCGCCTCAAGCAACGGCGATCCGTCGCTTCCGGCAATCCTGTCGGTGGTTCCCACGCTCGGACTGCTGGAGTTGGAAGGGATCAAGGTCGCGTCCGACGACCTGCCCGCTCCCGTCTCCATCGACAGCTATCGCCTCACCATGAGCGACTTCATCAACCCGATCCCGACCCGGATCGAGGCCGTGACGAAGAACGCGTCCTTCCCCATCTCGCTGATCGAGGAAGATGATGCACGCGCCCTGTTTGAGGAGCTGGGTCTCGATGTCGTCAAATATTCGGACGAGACACGGATGAGCTGGGATGCCGACACCCAGACGCTCAGCATTGATCCCCTTGCCTTCACCATCGAGGGCGGCGGATCCATGGACCTGAGACTGGAGATCGGCGGCGTGCCTCGCGTGGTGTTCGAGAACCCCGAGCAGGCGCAGATGGTCTTGGCCACCGCCACGGTGAACAAGGCGAGCCTGACGGTGCGCGATGCCCGCCTCATCTCCGCATTCATCGACCAGCAGGCGAAGCCCGCCGGCCTGTCTCCCGAAACGCTGGCACTCGGCCTTGCCGACCAGGCGGCGAACGAACTCGGCCCGCTCAAGGACACGCCCTTCGGCCAGAGCCTGCATGGCGCGCTGAAGAGCTTCCTGGTGTCGCCGGATGAGCTGGTGATCACCATCGAGCCCGAGACGCCGGTCCCCGCGATGCAGATCATGGGCGTTCTGGCCACCGCGCCGGACACCCTGCCGCAACTGCTCAACGCAACCGTGGCAGCGAACCCCGGCCGCTGACCGGATCGACCCGGCTGCAAAAAGAAACCCCGCCGCAGGGCCCTGCGGCGGGGTTTTTCATGTCCAGCGAAGGAGATCGCTGAGCCCTCGGAGGCGTCCAAGGAAGAGTGATCAGTCGCTCGACCCGCCCTCGGAGAACTGCAGGTCGCAAAGCCGCTTGTAGAGCCCCCCGCGGGCGAAGAGCTCCCGGTGGGTGCCGCTCTCGATGGCGCGGCCGCGATCCATCACGACGATCTGGTTCGCCTCGCGCACGGTTGCAAGGCGATGGGCGATGACGAGCGTGGTGCGGCCCTTCATCAGCCGCGACAGGGCTTCCTGGATCTTGGCCTCGCTCTCGGAATCGAGCGCGGAGGTCGCCTCGTCGAGCAACAGGATCGGTGCATCGCGCAGGATGGCACGGGCGATTGCCACGCGCTGGCGCTGGCCGCCGGACAGCCGGCCGCCGCCCTCGCCCACCCTCGTGTCGTAGCCCTGGTCCAGGGCGAGGATGAACTCCTCCGCATTGGCCTCGCGCGCTGCCTGGCGAACGGCCTCTTCGCTCGCGCCTGGGCGCCCGAGCAAGATGTTGTCGCGCACACTGAGGTCGAACAGGAACGTGTCCTGGGAGACCAGCGCGATCTTCGCCCGCAAGGCGGCAAGACCCACCTCGCGGATGTCCGTACCGTCGATCAGCACCCGCCCGGCATCCGGGTCATAGAAGCGCTCGAGAAGCGAGAAGACGGTGGACTTTCCCGCCCCCGAGGGGCCGACAAGCGCTGTCACCTCGCCGGGGCGGGCGTCGAGTGAGAGATGGTCGAGCGCCGGAGCCTCGCCATAGCGGAACACGACATCCTCGAGGGTGACGCGGCCCGCGCTCAGCGGCAAGGGCGCGCCGGGAACGAGATCGTGCTCGCCGGAGTCGCGGTCGAGCACCTCGTACATCAGCCGCACACCGACCAGATGGGCGGAGAGATTGACGTTGAGACGTGCAAGCCGCCGCGCCGGATCATAGGCCAGCAGCAGCGCCGCGATGAAGGACACGAAGGACCCCGGATCGCTGCCGAGCTCGATGACGGAGTAACCGCCATAGAGGATCACCAGGGCGATGGCGATGCCACCGAGCGTCTCCATCACCGGTGAGGTGCGGGCCGAAAGGCGGGTGATCTTGTTCGCCTGCAGCTCGACATCGATCACCGCCCGGCCCATCTCGTCGCGCAGTCGCTCCTCGACCGCGAAGGCCTTGACGATGCGGATGCCGGAAATCGTCTCCTGGGAGATCGACAGGATGCGCGAGAGCGAAACGAACTGGGACTTCGCGACGCGCCGGACGCGGCGCACAAGCTTGCTCACCACGAATATCGCCGGCGGCGCGATGAACAGGGCGATGAGGCTCATCAACGGATCCTGCACCACCATGACGCCCACGAGCGCAATCACCGAGAGCAGGTCGCGGCCAAGCGCCGTGACGACGAGATCGAGGGCAGCACGCGCGGCATTCGCGTTGTGCGACAGGCGCGTGCCCAGGTCGCCGATGCCAGAGCTTTCGAAGAAGGCGACATCCTGTCGCGTGATGGCGTTGAACAGCCGCTTCTGGATCGACGCCACGATGGCGTTGCCGATGCGCCCCAGAATGACGAGCTGACCGTAGGCGGCCGCCCCCTTGATCAGGAACACCACGAACACGAAGGCGGCGATGGCGATCACCATCGCCCCGTCACGCGCTACGAAGATCTCGTTGATGATGTCCTTGAGGATCCAGGCGCTTGCCGCCGTCGTGGCGGCGACAAGGCCCATGCACAGGAAGGCCAGCGCGTAAGGCAGCACGAAGGCCCGCGCATTCTCGCTGACCAGCCGGCGAATGAGCGCAGGCGCCCCGTCGGCATCGGCAAAGAGCCAGGCTTCCAGACGCTTGCGCAAGAGATGTCACTCCACCGCGGCGCGAGCCCGCGGATCAGCCCTTTTCGGGCAGGTTGAGCCGGATGTGCAGCTCGCGCAACTGCTTCGGATACACGTCGGACGGTGCTCCCATCAGGAGGTCCTGCGCCTGCTGGTTCATCGGGAACAGGCTGACGTCGCGCACGTTCTTCGCCCCGACCAGCAGCATGACGATGCGGTCGACGCCGGCGGCCATGCCACCATGCGGCGGCGCGCCGTACTGGAACGCGCGGTAGAGGCCGCCGAAGCGCTCCTCCACGTCGCTCTTCGACAGGCCGACCTTCTCGAACGCCTTGACCATCAGCTCGGGCGACTGGTTACGGATCGAGCCGGAGGCGATCTCGTAGCCGTTGCAGACGAGGTCGTACTGGAACGCCTTGATATCCAGCGGGTCCATGTTCTCCAGCGCGTCCAGGCCGCCCTGCGGCATGGAGAACGGGTTGTGCGCGAACTCGACCTTCTTCTCTTCCTCGTCCCACTCGAAGAACGGGAAGTCGACGATCCAGGCCAGCGCGAAGCGGTCGCGGTCGACGAGGTCGAGCTCCTCGCCGACGCGGGTACGCGCCTTGCCGGCGAAGTCGGAGAACTTCTTCGGATCACCCGCCACGAAGAACGCGGCATCGCCCGCCTTCAGGCCGAGCTGCGTGCGGATCGCCTCGGTGCGCTCCTCGCCGATGTTCTTGGCGAGCGGGCCGGCGCCCTCCAGGGCCCCGCCCTCTTCGCGCCAGAAGATGTAGCCGAGGCCCGGCTGCCCCTCGCCCTGCGCCCAGGAGTTCATCCGGTCGCAGAAGGCACGGCTGCCGCCGGTCGGAGCCGGGATCGCCCACACGGCGTTCTTCGGGTCTTCGAGCAGGCGCGCGAAGATCTTGAAACCCGAGCCGGCGAAGTGCGTGCCGACATCCTGCATCTCGATCGGGTTGCGCAGGTCCGGCTTGTCCGAACCGTACTTGGCGATCGCGTCCGCATACGGAATGCGCGGGAAGGTGCCGGTGACCGGCTTGCCCTTCGCGAACTCCTCGAAGATGCCGCGCATGATCGGCTCCATCGTGGAGAACACGTCCTCCTGCTCGACGAAGCTCATTTCCAGGTCGAGCTGGTAGAACTCGCCCGGCAGGCGGTCGGCGCGCGGGTCCTCGTCGCGGAAGCACGGCGCGATCTGGAAATAGCGGTCGAAGCCGGAGACCATCAACAGCTGCTTGAACTGCTGCGGGGCCTGCGGCAGCGCGTAGAACTTGCCCGGATGCAGCCGCGAGGGCACCAGGAAGTCGCGCGCGCCTTCCGGCGAGGAGGCCGTCAGGATCGGCGTCTGGAACTCGGTGAAGCCCGCCGATCCCATGCGCTGGCGCATCGAACCGATGATGCGCGTGCGCGTCATGATGTTCTCGTGCAGCGTCTCGCGGCGCAGGTCGAGGAAGCGGTAGGTCAGGCGGATGTCTTCGGGATAGTCCGGCTCGTTGAAGACCGGCAGCGGCAGCTCACGCGCCGCGCCAAGGACTTCCAGATCGCGGATGAAGATCTCGATCGCGCCGGTCGGCAGCGTCTCGTTGACCGTCTCGGGCGTGCGCATCTTCACGTTGCCGTCGATGCGGATGCACCATTCGGCGCGAACGGTCTCGGCGAGCTTGAAGGCGGGCGAATCGGGATCGACCACGCACTGGGTCATGCCGTAGTGGTCGCGCAGGTCGATGAAGAGCAGACCGCCGTGATCGCGCACGCGGTGCACCCAGCCCGACAGGCGCGCCGTGGCGCCGACATGGGTTTCGCGCAGTTCCCCGCACGTGTGACTGCGATAGCGATGCATGTGGTCCTCGATGGCCCGAAGTTTGAAAAAAGTGGCGGCACACAAGGCGAAGCCGGTGCCGGCCGGCGCGATTGCGCGCCCGTGCAAAAGCCATGGGATGACGACAAAGTCAAGGCGGCGGGCCGGCTTGCGCCCCCTGTTCGCCAATCGAACGGACAGGCGATAACAAGGCGGTTTCGTGGCGACAAGCGGGCAAGCATCCGCTATATCTCGCGATTACTATGCACATCATTTCAAGCACCAAAGAACTGGCCGACGTGTGTCGGCGCCTCGCGCAACACGATTTCGTCGCTGTCGACACAGAGTTCCTGCGCGAAACGACCTTCTGGCCGAAGCTCTGCGTCATCCAGATGGCGAGCGTCGAGGACGCGGTTATCGTCGATGCGCTGGCCGACGGGCTCGACCTCGCGCCATTTTTCGAGTTGATGCGCGACGAGAGCGTCGTGAAGGTGTTCCATGCCGCAAGGCAGGACATCGAGATCGTCTATCACCTCGGCGGGTTCATCCCGCATCCGGTGTTCGACACCCAGGTCGCGGCAATGGTCTGCGGCTTCGGCGATTCGATTTCTTACGACCAGTTGGTCCATCGCATCACTGCTGTGCGGATCGACAAGTCGTCTCGCTTCACCGACTGGTCCCGCCGGCCGCTGAGCGACAAGCAGCTCGACTATGCGCTGGCCGATGTGACGCACCTGCGTGACGTCTACCATTTCCTGAAGGCGAACCTCGCCGAACAGGGGCGCAGCCACTGGGTCGGCGACGAGATGGAGATTCTTACCTCCGAGAGCACCTATCGCACCGATCCGGAAAATGCGTGGAAGCGGCTGAAGCTGCGGGTGCGCAAGCCGATCGAGTTCGCGGTGCTGCAGGAGGTCGCCGCCTGGCGCGAGCGCGAGGCGCACGAGCGCGACGTTCCGCGCAACCGCATCCTCAAGGACGACGCGATCTACGAGATCGCCGCCCAGCAACCGACCAACACTCAAGCGCTCGCCGCCCTGCGCACCATTCCGCGCGGCTTCGAGCGCTCGCGTACCGCCGAGGAGATCCTGGGCGCGGTCAAGCGGGCGATGGCGATCCCCAAGGACAAGCTTCCCTCGGTGCCCAAGGGCCGCGCCGCGCCAGATGGGTCCGCGGCAGCCGTAGACCTTCTGAAGGTCCTGCTCAAGCTGGTCAGCGAAGCCAACGGCGTTGCCGCCAAGGTCATTGCGACCATGGAGGATCTCGAGAAGATCGCAGCCAGCGACGATGCCGATGTCGACGCGCTGAAGGGCTGGCGGATGGAGCTGTTCGGCGAGGCGGCCTTGAAGCTGAAGCGTGGCGAGATCGCCCTCGCCTTCAACGGCAAGCGGATCGTCTCAGTGGAGCAGAGCGAGCCGGTTCTGGCCCCCAAGCCCGAGCCTTCCAAGCGCCGCCGCAACCGGCAGAAGTCGGAAGCCGATGCAGACGCGGACGCGGACGCCGCCGAGTAAGCCGGCAGCCGCACCGACGATGACGGATAAGCAAATGGGCAGGTTTTCCCTGCCCGTTTGCTTTTCTATCGCTCGGTAACGAATGGCGGCAAGAGGCCGTCAGGGTTCGATCACGACCCGCGCCTTCAGGCCCAGCAGGCGGGCGAACTGGGTGAGCCGCTTGTTCAGCCGCTCCCCTTCCAGCGCAACAAGCTCGCCGCGCAGCGTCAGCACAACCTCGCCATTGTCCACGGAAACCGGAACCTGGGGCAGAATGCCGGCGACGGAAGCGCTGAGCACCGATGCCACCCGCAGCGTGCCGCCCAGAATGCGGGCCCGGTCCTTCAGGCGTGTATGGGCAAGCTCGCGAATGCGCGGCCCCAGCGCGTCCTCCACCAGCCCCTGATGGCGGTAGAAGACCGACAGGGCGAGATAGGCGCGGCCCGCATGGTCGATGCCCACGAAGCCGGCGTTCGAAATAATGTTGAGGCTCTGCTCGCCGCGATAGTCGGGATGAGCGCGCCAGCCGATATCCGACAGCAGGCAGCCGGCCGCCCGCAGCCGCACCTCGTATTCAGTCTCGTCGATGCCCACGGCCGGAAACAGGCGGTCGGTCCATTCGACCAGCTCCTCGCCATAGGCGGGCGAGCGAGAGCGTAGCTGCGACAGTTCCCGCGCCGCCTCCACCAGCGGATCCTGCCGGCGCAGATCGTCCGGAAGCAGGTCGAACAGCAGCCCTTCTCGAAGGCCGAGCGCGGACATCACTACCTTGGACGCCTTGGAGCGCCGCAACACCTTCTCCATCACCGCCGCACCGAACGGCAGCAGCGGACGACGGGCACGCGATACGACCTCGATCATGTCGAGGCTTTCCGGATCGCGCCGGGCAACCAGCTGGCAGAACTCGATCGCCTCCTCCGCCGGGATGGCATAGTCGTGCATCACATGCAGCGGATAGCCATCCTGGTGCAGATGCAGCCGGGCCAGCGAGCGCCACGTGCCGCCGACCGCATAGAAGGGTTTACCGGCGCCGATGGGCAGCCATTCGACATCCCCGAGGGCCTGCTCCGCGATCTTCTGCGCCTTGGCAATCTTCCCGTCCGCATCTTCCTGCAGGCGGATGCCACCAAGCGGCAGGGTCTGGCCGCGGCCGATCTCGTCATGCTTGATCTCGACGAGCTCGAGACTGCCGCCGCCGAGGTCGCCGACGATGCCGTCCGGCCGCCAGATGCCGGACACGACGCCATTGGCGGCAAGACGTGCCTCGTCTCGGCCCGACAGCAGCCGCACCGGCGTCCGGCAGATTTCCTCCACGGAGATGAGGAATTGCTCGCCGTTGGCGGCATCGCGGGTCGCCGCGGTGGCAAGGATGTGCAGATCGGAAACGCCGATCTGATCGCACAGGCGGCGAAACCGCACCAATGCCCGGCGCGCCTGGTCCGTCGCCTCGTCCGACAGACGGCCTGTCGCACCGACACCGCGTCCGAGACCGGCAAGCACCTTTTCGTTGAACAGCACCGTCGGGGTGCGTGCGTGTCTTTCGTAGACGACGAGGCGGATCGAGTTCGATCCGATATCGATCACGGCAATCGGTCCGCTGCCGTTGAGACGGCCGCGGACCAGTTCATGCTTTGGGCTGTCAGCCACGCTTCCTCGGCTCCGCAAACGGTTTCGGACTATGGCTGCGCAGCGACTTGCCGCGGCCGGAGAGCGACGGGTTGGTCATGAAGTACTGATGGGCGTTGAAGGGCTTCTCGCCCCTGCCGAGGCGCACGCGCTCGTGACCGCCATCAGGGAGCAGTCGCCAGCTCTGCTGGTTGTCCTTCAGATTGGCGACCATGATCTGATCGAGCACCTGTTCGTGCACCGTCGGGGTGATGAGCGGCGTCAGCGTCTCCACCCGCCGGTCGATGTTGCGCGGCATCAGGTCCGCGGAGCCGATATAGACGACCGCATTCGGCGAGGGAAGCCCGTGACCGTTGCCGAAGCAGAAGATCCGGCTGTGCTCCAGGAAGCGGCCGACAATGGACTTGGCCCGGATGTTTTCCGAGAGCTCCGGAATGCCCGGCCGCAGGCAGCAGATGCCGCGGATCACCAGGTCGATCTGCACGCCGGCCTGGCTCGCCTTGTACAGCGCGTCGATGATGCCGGGATCGACCAGCGAGTTCATCTTCATCCAGATCTGCGCCGGACGCCCCGCCCGCGCATGTTCGGCCTCTGCCGCGATCAGCCGGGTGATGCCGTCGCGCAGCGTTACCGGCGACACCATCATGTGTTCCAGCTCGACCGGCTCGGCATAACCGGTGATGAAGTTGAAGATCTTGGCGACCTCCCGTCCGATGCGCGGATCGGCGGTGAAATAGGACAGGTCCGTATAGATGCGCGCGGTGATCGGGTGATAATTGCCGGTGCCAAGGTGGCAGTAGGTCCGCAACTCGCCATGCTCGCGGCGAACCACCATCGACAGCTTGGCGTGGGTCTTCAACTCCAGGAAGCCGAAGACCACCTGCACACCGGCCCGCTCCAGATCGCGCGCCCAGCGGATATTGGCCTCCTCATCGAAGCGCGCCTTCAGCTCGACCAGCGCCGTCACCGACTTGCCGGCCTCCGCCGCCTCGACCAATGCCTTGACGATGGGCGAGTTGCTGGAAGTCCGGTAGAGCGTCTGCTTGATCGCCACCACATCCGGATCCTGGGCCGCCTGACGCAGGAACTGCACCACCACATCGAAGGATTCGTAAGGGTGGTGGACGATGATGTCCTTCTGCTGGATCGCCGCGAAGCAATCGCCGCCATGCTCGCGAATGCGCTCTGGGAAGCGCGGGGCGAACGGCTCGAACTTCAGGTCGTCGCGGTCGATGGAGACGAGCTGCGAAAGGTTGTTCAGCGCCAGCAGGCCGTCGACCAGGAACACTTCGTCCGTGGTAGCGCCGAGCGCCTCGGCAACGAAATCACGCAGCGACTGCGGCGTCGTCTCCTCGATCTCCAGCCGGATGACCGAACCGCGGCGGCGACGCTTCAGCGCGCTTTCGAACAGGCGCACCAGGTCCTCCGCCTCTTCCTCGATCTCCAGATCGGAATCGCGGATCACCCGGAACGCGCCCTTGCCGCGGATCTGATAGCCGGGGAAAAGCCGGGTGATGAACAGGCCGAGCGCATTTTCGATGGTGATATAGCGCTCGCCCTCCTCGGTCTCGCTCGCCGGCAGGCGCACGAAACGGTCGAGCTGGGCGGGAATGCGCAGCAGGGCCGTCATGCCGCGCCCGCCCTTTTCCGGCGCCAGTTCGAGCACCAGCGAAAAGCCGAGATTGGCGATGAAGGGAAACGGATGCGCCGGATCGATGGCCAGCGGCGTCAACACCGGAAAGATATGTGCGAGGAAATAATCTTCCAGCCACTGAAGGTCCTGCGGGCTGAGGTCCGGCCCGTCGACGATGGCGATACGGTCGGCGGCCAGCAGCCTGCGCATTTCGCGCCAAACGCTCTGCTGCTCGTGCTGCAGCGACAGGACCGCGGCCGACACCCGCTCCAGCTGCTCTGAAGGCGTCAGGCCGTCGATGGAGCGGGTCGAGACGCCTTCGCGCTGCTGGGCGCGCAGGCCGGCGACACGCACCATGAAGAACTCGTCGAGATTGTTGGCCGAGATCGACAGGAAGCGCAGCCGCTCCAGCAACGGGTGGGAGGTGTTTTCCGCCTCCTCCAGCACCCGGCGATTGAACTGGAGCCAGGAGACCTCGCGATTGATGAACCGGCTGGGATGATCGGCCAGCGCCTCGGCAGCATCCGAAACCGGCTTGCCCGGCCGAACCTCTGCAGGAGCTGCCTCCGCATCCCTCGGGTTCACGCTGATCTCGTTCATGTCTGCCTCCTGCGGACCGGCCCGGGCCGGTCATCCGTGGTCACCGTCGAACGGGACCATAGCGGATTGATTTGACGGATTTACATCACCCGGCAAATTGCTTGCCCCGGCGACAGCTGTCAGGCGGCCGGGTCCTGCTCCGCCAGAACCGCTGCCGCCAGCGGTCGTGTGATCCGCCGCCCCGCCGACAGCGAGGCCCTGTCGAGGCGGTCGACCAACGCCTGAGCTGCCGCCACGGACCGCTCCATCCGTACGGCCAGGAACTCTACCACGGCCGGATCGATATCGATCTGCCGATCCGCGAAAAGCTTGACCAGTACCCGCCGCAACAGATCGTCATCCGGCTCCAGGATCTCCACCGGGGTCGCCGCGCGCAACCGCGAGGCAAGATCCGGCAATCGGAGCCCCCAGGCCTGGGGCCAGCTGCGCGAGGTCACGAGCAGGCTTCCGCCCGTCTCCCGAATGGCATTGAAGAGGTGGAACAGGGCCGTCTCGTCGAAGCCCGCATGGGCATCCTCCAGCGCAACGGCACCGGATCGGGCAAGCTCTTCGACCTGCTCCCGGCGCAGATCGGACGCCCGCAGGATCACCGCGCCGCTCGCTGCCTGCCAGACATGGGCAAGATGCGTCTTGCCCGAGCCCACCGGTCCTGCCAGAAGCGCGGCCGCGCTCGGCCAGTTCGGCCAGGCATCGATCAGGGCGAAGGCCGCCTGGTTCGACGAGCCTACCAGGAAATCGTCGCGCCCATAGGCCGCTTCATGCGGCAGGATCAGCGGAAGCTGTTCGCCGCCTCCGCGCAAGGTATCAGCCATCGTGGCTCTCCTCGCGTCCGGCAGGCACCGTACCGGCCGGATCTCCCGGGACCCCGCTCGCCATTGCCGTTCCCTCACCCGTATAGAGCGCACTCGCCATGTATTGAGAGAGCACGAACCGGATCAGCACGCCGATCATCGCCGCCGCGGGCACGGCGATCAGCATGCCGACGAAGCCGAACAGGTAGCCGAAGGCGAACAGCGCGAACATCAGCCACACCGGATGCAGGCCGACATTGTTGCCCACGAGCTTGGGCTGCAGCACGTTACCTTCCAGGAACTGGCCAACGGCGAAGATCGCGAGCACGGCCACCACCATCGGCCAGTCCGGCCAGAACTGAACCAGCGCGACACCCAGGGAGACGACGAGGCCGAGCGTCGCGCCGACATAGGGAATGAAGCTGACGAGACCGGCGCCGATACCGATCAGAAGGCCGAAATTCAGCCCGACCGCCGCAAGGCCGATCGCGTAGAAGGCGCCGAGCAGGAAGCAGACGCTGACCTGACCGCGCACGAAACCTGCAACCGCAAGATCCATCTCATGCGCCAGCCGGCGCACCGTGTCGCGATGCTGGCGCGGCAGCCAGCCGTCGATCTTCGCGACCATCCGGTCCCAGTCGAGAAGAAGATAGAAGGCGACCACCGGCGTCACGACGAACAGCGAGATCACCGAAAGCAGCGCCTGCCCGCCGTTCCAAACCGACTTCAGCAGACCGCCGATCCAGCCGGCGCCCTCGCCCAGCAGGCTGCCCACATTGGCCTTGAGCTCCTGACCGCCGATGCCGAGCGTCTCGAACAGTCGGCTGCCGAGCCCGGAGGTGATGAGCTCCTGCAGGGAGCTGACGAGGTTCGGAAAGGCCTCGAGGAACGCTGCCAGCTGGTTGCCGAGGATCGGCAGCAGCAGCAGAAGGATGAGAATGAACGCGAGTACGAAGATGAAGAGGATGACGATGGTGGCCCCGAGCCTGGGCAAACCGAACGCCTCCAGCCGGTCTGCGACGGGATCGAGCAGATAGGCCAGCGCCATGCCGGCGACGAAGGGCAGCAGGATCGGGCTGAACAGGTAGATGAACAGCGCAAACAGCGCGAAGGAGACCAGCCAGAAATTGATCTGTCGCTTGAGCGTCACGAAATCTCGTCCCTTGCTGGTGTCAGTCTGTTCTCCGTCCCCCAGCAGATAGGCAGCCGCGCCGGGGAGCGTCAAGGAGGCCCCCCGCCGGGATCTGCCATTTTCCCTCTTCACCACAGGCTGAGGGGCTCCCTTTCGCGCCCGTGACGCTCGATGCGGCTTTTCCGCCCCGCGCCTGTGCAAACAGGGCCCGGTTTCGCTTGCATTCCGGCGCTTCTGTGTTTGTATGCGCGCCCTGTACGGGTTTCGGAGACATGACAAGCATGAGCGAGGCGACCCCCTCCCCCAAGAACGGCCTGAGCTATGCCGACGCGGGCGTCGACATCGACGCGGGCAACGCCCTCGTGCGGCGGATCAAGCCGTTCGTGAAGGCGACGGCCCGTCCCGGTGCCGACAGCGAGATCGGCGGCTTCGGCGGCCTGTTCGACCTGAAGGCGGCCGGCTTCACCGACCCGGTCCTTGTCGCGGCCAATGACGGCGTCGGCACCAAGCTCAAGATCGCCATCGACAGCTGCGCACACGCGACCGTCGGCATCGATCTCGTGGCCATGTGCGTCAACGATCTCGTCGTGCAGGGTGCCGAACCGCTCTTCTTCCTCGATTATTATGCCTGCGGCGCGCTCGACGTCGACGTCGCCACCGACGTGGTGAAGGGCATTGCCGAGGGCTGCCGCATTTCCGGCTGCGCGCTGATCGGCGGCGAGACCGCCGAAATGCCGGGCATGTACGGCAAGGGCGATTACGATCTTGCCGGCTTCGCCGTCGGCGCGGCCGAGCGTGGTACCCTGCTGCCGCGCCGCGACGTCTGCGAAGGCGACGTGCTGCTCGCGCTCGCCTCCTCCGGCGTGCATTCCAACGGCTTCTCCCTGGTGCGCAAGATCGTCGAGCATTCCGGTCTCGAGTGGAGCGCCGATGCTCCGTTCGCATCCGGCGCGAGCCTTGGCGAAGCGCTGATGACACCGACCCGCATCTATGTGAAGCCGCTGCTGGCGGCGCTGAAGGCCGGTGCCGGTATCAAGGCGCTCGCCCACATCACCGGCGGCGGCCTGCCGGAAAACCTGCCGCGCGTGCTGCCCGACCATCTGGGCGCCCGCATCGACCTCTCCGCCATCTCCGTCCCGCCGGTCTTCGGCTGGCTGGCCAAGGCCGGCGGCGTTGCCCAGTCGGAGATGCTGCGCACCTTCAACTGCGGCGTCGGCATGGTCGTCGCGGTTGCAGCCGAGACGGCAGACGAAGCGATGGCGATCCTGACCGCCGAGGGCGAGACGGTGAGCCGCATCGGCGCCCTCGAGGCACGCACGGGCGACGAGGCTGTTGTCTTCGACGGAGCCCTGGCGCTTTGACCTCTGCCCCTTCCGCTTCCGGCCGCAAGCGCACGGCGATCCTCGTCTCGGGGCGCGGATCGAACATGACCGCCCTGCTGTCGGCAGCGGCCGATCCGGCCTTTCCCGCGGAAATCGTCGCGGTGATCGCCAACGTGCCGGACGCTCCCGCCCTCGACAAGGCGCGCGCAGCCGGCATCGAGGCCGTGGCAGTCAACCACCGCGGCCAGGGCGGACGGCAGGCCTTCGAGGAAAAGCTGGATGCGGAGCTGCGTGCCCGCAATGTGGAGCTGGTCTGCCTGGCAGGCTTCATGCGCATCCTGACGCCCTGGTTCGTGGAGCGCTGGCACGACCGCCTGCTCAACATCCATCCGGCGCTGCTGCCGGCCTTCAAGGGCCTCGACACGCATGCGCGGGCGCTGGCGGAAGGCTGCCGCCTGCATGGCGCGACGGTGCATTTCGTTCGCGCCGAGATGGATGCCGGACCGATCATCGCACAAGGCGCAGTCGCCGTACTCGATGACGACACGCCGGCAACGCTGGGCGCGCGCGTGCTCGAAGTCGAGCACCGCATCTACCCTCAGGCGCTTGCGCTGGTAGCAGCCGACGCCTTCCAGATCGACGGCATGCGGGTGCACCTGAAATCCGGCGCGGATGCGGCCCAGCCGCCGCTGATCGCCCCCAAGGGGTGAGACGCACGAGGCGGCCGGGCGCTCAGCCCACCGCCCGGCACCCTGCAACGCCCCCGTTCTCGGCCGCCGCTTCCCTGGCCCTGTTTTCTTCCAGTCGATGGCGCCACCACTCCGCATAGAGCCGCTTGCGGCTACGGGGTGGGCGCGCGTCCAGCACCGTCATCTCCAGCATCCGGTCCGTACGGAAGTTGCGATAGTTCTGCCGCAGCTCGCACCAGGCAGCCAGCACCCGGGCATGCTCGAAAAAGGCGAGAACGATGGGCCAGATCACACGGCGCTCGGGCGGACGATCGGGAACCTGGTAGAGGATCTCCACCTTCCGCTCCAGCCGCAAGGCCTCCCGGAGCCGCAACAGCTCGATCCGGTCGCCCGGCAGCTCGCAGGGAGGCGGGGCGTAGAGCGGCGCATCCAGAAATCCATCGCGCAGCCCTTGCGGCAGAACCGTCGCGATCTTGGCGACGCCATCGCGCGCAGTGCGCCGGATCGCCTCGTCGCCGCGCCCCTCCACCATGCGCAGGCCGAGCATGATGATCTCCAGCTCTTCTGCCGTGAACATCAGCGGCGGCAGGTCGTAGCCTTCTTCCAGCACATAGCCGACGCCGGCCTCGCCGGCCACCGGCACGCCGGAGGCCTGCAGCGCGGCGATATCGCGATAGAGCGTGCGCAACGACACTTCGAGCTCGGCGGCAATGGCCGCACCGCTGACCGGCCTGCGGTACCGGCGCAGGATCTGGAGAACCTGCAGCAACCTGTCGGCACGACGCATCACTTTCCCTTCCGCTGACATATTGCCACCTGATGCTGACAGTATGCTGTCAGGAAGGGTTGGCTACAAGACGCGAGCCAGACGCAAACCCCAGGAGATGCCTCCATGCTCGTTCTCGTCAACTTTCCCGCACCGCCGGAAATTCGCAGTCTCTCGCCCTTCTGCTACAAGGCGGAAGCGCTGCTGGCATTGGCCGGCTGCGACTACCGGCTGGAGCCGACCACCGATCTTGCCGCCCTGCCCCATGGCAAGGTGCCGGTGCTCAGGGATGGCGACCTCGTCATCCCCGACAGTTCTCTGATCCAGCGCCATCTGGAACGCCATCACGGACTTGCTATCGACGACGCGCTCACCGGCGTCGAACTGGCCATGTCGGAGGCCTTCCGCCGCATGGTTGAGGAGCACCTGCGTTGGACGATGGTCCATGCCCGCTGGATCGATCCTGCCGGCGAAGGGATGATGCTTTCCACTGCCCTCGCCGGGGTGCCCGAGGAGATGCGGCGGGACGTGTTCATGGGCCTGCGCGAGAACATCCGCAAGACACTGCATGCACAGGGCATCGGCAGGCATGCGCCGGAGGAGATCTACGCCTTCGGCTGCACGGCTCTCGACGCCATCGCCGCCTTTCTGGACGACAAGCCCTTCTTCATGGGCGACCGCCCGACCACGGTCGATACCAGTATTGTCGGCGTCGTGCTCAACATCCTTGCGAGCGATGTCGACACGCCGCTGATGCGCCACGCGGCCGCGATCCCGACACTGGCCGACTATGCCTTGCGGTTCGAGCGCACGGTGTTCGGCCCGGCAGCGCGCATCCCCGCAACCTTGCGCGGCGAACAGGCGGCCTGACGCCGCCTGCCTGCTTCCCTCGGTGCCGCGGGTGCGTAGGGTCAGTCCTTGCGCACCCACACGGCGGTATCGTGGAAGGCCGCCCCGCCATACGGCGCCACGGCATCGGCTCCGGTCAGCGTGTTGATACCGCGGCCGTCCGGATAGGCATCGTTCGGCCAGATCCCCTCGGCCACCACGACGCCGGGCTTCAGCCCCTCGGTGAGGCGCGCATGCAGGATCACCGCGCCGCGCCGGTTGCCGATGCGGATGCGGTCGCCGTCGGAGATCCCGAGCCTTTCGGCATCCATCGGCCCGATCATCAGGTCCGGCCGCCCTTCCTTGTCGCGGGAGGACGCCGTCTCGTTGAAGGTCGAATTGAGGAACGAACGCGCCGGCGAGGTCGCAAGACGGAAGGGATGCTCCTCGTTCGCCGCCTCGTTCACCGCCCAGTGGTCGGGCAAGGTCGGCATGTCCGCGAAAGGTCCCATCGGGCCATCATTGGGCGCCGGCACCGTCGGCCAGTCCGGCTTGAAGCGGAACTTGCCGTCCGGCCAGTTGAACCCGTCGAGATAATGCGCCTTGCGGAAGTCCGGCTGGCAGTCGACCCAGCGGTCACGCTCGATTTCCTCCAGCGAACCGAAACCGGAAGCCTTCAGCATCCAGTCGATATGCTCGCGCACGCTCATGGCGAAACCCGGATGTTCGGCCGCGCCGACACGTCGGGCGATCTCATTGAGCACATAGACGTTCTCGCGAGTCTCGCCCGGGGCTTCGGCCAGCTTCGGCCCCAGCAGCAGATACTGGTGTCCGCCGCCCTTGTAGATGTCGTCATGCTCGAGAAACTGCGTCGCCGGCAGCACCACATCGGCCATCTTCGCCGTTTCCGTCATGAACTGCTCGTGCACACAGACGAAAAGGTCCTCGCGGGCGAAGCCCTGCTTCACCAGTTCCTGCTCTGGCGCCACCGACACCGGGTTGGTGTTCTGGATCAGCACCGCGGTCACCGGCGGGCCGCGGCGCAAGGCCTCGGCATCGCCCGTCAGCACCCGGCCGATCTGGCTCTGGTCGAGTTGCCGCACCGCCGGATCGATCAGCGAGTGCCCCTCGATCATCGACTTGTCGAGCGTGTAGATCGCACCGTTGTTGTGAAACGCGCCGCCGCCTTCGTACTGCCAGGCGCCGGTCACGGCCGCGATGCAGGAGGCCGCGTGCATCGAGACGGCGCCATTGCGCTGGCGAGTGAACCCATAACCGAGGCGGAAGAACGTGCGCTTCGTCTGCCCGACCATGCGGGCGAAGAGCTCGATCTCCTCCACCGAAAGTCCGGTGATCGCCGCCGCCCATTCCGGCGGGCGCTGCGCCACATGCGCCTCCAGCTCGTCCGGGCAGTCGGTGTAGCGGGCAAGGTAGTCGCGGTCGGCATGCCCGTCGCGGAACAACACATGCATCACCGCACAGGCGAGCGCCGCATCCGTGCCGGGCTTCAGGACGAGGCCGAGATCCGCCTGTTTCACGGTCTGGGTCGGGTAGACGTCGATGGCGACGATCTTCGCCCCGCGCGTCTTGCGTGCGGTGATCGCATGAGTCATCACGTTGACCTGGGTCGAGACCGCGTTGGTTCCCCAGATCACCACCATGTCGGCAACCGCGATCTCCCGCGGATCGGGCCCCGCGAGCCGCCCGGTCCCGGCGATATAGCCCGTCCACGCCGGATTGGTGCAGATCGTGTCGAACTGGCGCGAGTAGCCCTTGGCATGGCGCAGGCGGTGGATCGAGTCGCGCTGAACCAGTCCCATCGTACCGGCATAGTGATAGGGCCACACGGCCTGGGCCCCGTGCTCGGCCTCGGCCTTCAGGAACGCGGCCGCAACCAGATCCAGCGCCTCGTCCCAGGAGATGGGCTCGAAGCGCCCCTCTCCCTTGGCCCCGACCCGCTTCAGCGGCTGCGTCAAGCGATCCGGATGATAGAGCCGGTCGGAGTAGCGCGCGACCTTGGCGCAGATGACGCCGGCCGTGTAGGCATTCGCCCGCGCGCCCTTGATCCGTCCAATGCGTCCGTCGGCGAACAGTTCGACCTCCAGCGCGCAGGTGGACGGACAGTCGTGCGGACAGGCGGAAGCCTTCAGAACCGGATCTTTGGCAACGGGGGCGTTCATGCGTCTCTCGCGGGCAAGGAAAACGGCGGCAAGGCTCACTCGCACCAAGCCGTCATGTCAAGGACCAGTGGCCGTACAAAAAGAAAGGGCCGGCACAGCGGCCGGCCCTTCCAGATAGCGTTGGCTGCGATGTCGCGATGCGACTTCAAACCTTAGCCGACGATTTCGGTCTCGGAGAACCAGTAGGCGATCTCCTGGGCGGCGGTGTCCGCGCCGTCGGAGCCGTGCACCGAGTTCTCGCCGATGTTCAGGGCGAAGGTCTTGCGGATGGTGCCCTCGTCGGCATTGGCCGGGTTGGTGGCGCCCATCACTTCGCGGTTCTTGGCAATGGCGTTCTCGCCTTCCAGAACCTGCACGACGGTCGGGGCCGAGCACATGAACTCGACCAGCTCGCCAAAGAACGGACGGTCCTTGTGCACCGCGTAGAAGCCCTCGGCCTCGCGACGCGACATCCACACGCGCTTGGAAGCGACGACGCGCAGGCCGGCATCCTCAAGCATCTTGGTGATCGCGCCGGTCAGGTTGCGACGCGTCGCGTCCGGCTTGATCATCGAAAAGGTGCGCTCGATCGCCATTATCGTTTTCCCGTTGTTGTCCGGCGGAGCCTCGCGCCCTCGCGGGCCCCGCCTGTCCGTGCCTCAAAGCCGGACACTGCTTGATCTCGTTGCGCCCGTGAGCGGGCGCGCCATGCGTATAGCCGGGGATGAGCGCCCCCGCAAGGCGCAAGGGACGCCGGATTCTGCTGTTTTCGGGAAAGATTCAGGCTGCCGGAACGCTGCGTCCGAAGCCGTCGAACAGATCGAGGCAGCGCTCGCGCCATTGCCCGACAGGCGATCCCGGCTCGATGAACTGGAACGGGCTGGTGATCCGTGCCCATTGCAGGGTGCCGAACAGCAGGTAGTCGGTGTGAAGCGGCGCATCGCCCCCGATGAAGGGCTGGCTCTTCAGCATCAGATGCAGCGGCAACAAGGCGGTCCCCAGCTCGGCGAGCCTGTCCTCGCGTCCGGCCTGGACCTCCTCCAGGGTCATGCCGAAACGGGCCTCGCGCGTCTCGCGAAAATAGACCTGGTCGGCCGGGCCGAGCACGTCCCAGATGTCCTTGATGATGAGCCGCACGATCAGTGAGCTGATCGAGGCGTTGACCCAGCCCTCGATCAGCTTGGCCGCGGCGCGCCCGCCCTCGCCCCCGAACAGGCTCGGCCGGTCCGGATAGGCCTCCTCCAGATAGGTGGCGATCGCCCAGCTGTCGCAGATCGTCCGCTCGCCATCGACCAGGATCGGCACCGTCTTGCCGACATCCGGCGCGATGGCCGGGATCTCGCAGAAGGGCTTGGGCCGGCATTCGAAATCGAGCCCCTTGTGCTTCAGCGCCATCCGAATGCGCCAGGCGTAGGGACTGAAGGGGCGCCCCGCATCGGCGCCGCACAGCTCATAGAGAACAAGGCTCAAGGTTTCGCTCCACTTTTCCTTGGATCGCGTTCGCGATGTCGGAGCGAACCTTATCCCCCGCATGGCGCCGCTCCAAGCGGCGCCGGCATCTCGGCAGCCCAGCCACAACCCAAAGGAGAGAGCACGCGGACAACAAAACCCAAGGATTGAACTTCAAGAAATATGCCGTTACGTCAACGATTTAAAGAGCCTCGTTTGCCCCACGTATTTACTGAAGCTTCAGTAGTTTCTCGTACCTACTGCAGCATCTTCAGTTCACGAGGTCGCCTCCCCTATGTCCATCAAACAGAAAATGCTGACGCTTGTCGGCGGCACATTGGCTGCCCTGCTTCTTGTCGCGGCGGTCCAGATCTACTCGCTCTACGGCTCGATGATGCACGACCGCCGCGAACTCGTTCGCACCCAGGTCGAGACCGCCGTGACGATGATCGAAGCCATCGCCCAGGACGCACAGGCCGGAAACCTGTCGGTGGACGAGGCTCAGCGGATCGCCAAGAACCTCCTGACCTCGATGCGCTTCAACGGATCCGACTACTTCGTTGTCATCGATTCCTCTCAGGCGAACCAGGGCGTCGTCGTCACCCACCCGAATCCGAAGATCGTCGGCCAGAACCTGTGGGCTTCCAAGGATGCCGACGGTACCGAATACGTCGTCGGCCAGGTCAAGTCCGCGCGGGCGGGCGGCGGCTTCACCGACTACTACTTCCCGCGCCTCGGCGAGACGGAGCCCTCCCCGAAAGTCGCCTACTCGGACGGTTTCGCTCCCTGGCAGTGGGCCGTGTCCGCCTCGCTCTATGTCGATGACGTGACCGAGGCCTTCTACGGCGAGCTCCTGGTCAGCGCGCTTTGGATCCTTCCGCTCACTGCCCTGATCGGCATCGCCGCCTTCCTGCTGGCCAACAGCATCAGCCGGCCGATCGCCGCGATCACCGATGCCATGCGGCATCTTGCGGCCGGCGACCTTTCGGTGTCCGTGCCGGGCGCCGGGCGCAAGGACGAAATCGGCCAGATGGCCGATGCCACCGAGGTGTTCCGCGACGGCATGCTGCGCGCGCAGGATCTCTCCGCCTCGCAGATCGAGGAACAGCGCAGCCGCGAGCAGCGTGCGCTGCGCATCGAGGAAATGACCCGTCGCTTCGACGAAAGCGCCTCCGCGCTGCTGACGGCTGTCACCTCCTCGGCCGGCACCATGGAAAACAACGCACGCTCCATGGCCAACATCGCCGAAAACACCAATGCCCGCTCCACGACGGTCGCCACTGCGGCCCAGCAGGCTGCCGCCAACGTCCAGACGGTTGCCTCCGCGACCGAGGAACTGTCCTCGTCGATCTCCGAGATCAGCTCGCAGGTCTCCAAGTCGTCGCAGATCGCCTCCCAGGCGGTCGGCGAGGCTCAGCGCACCGACAGCCAGATCCAGGGCCTTGCCAACGCGGCCGAAAAGATCGGCCAGGTGGTGAGCATGATCGCCGCCATCGCCGAGCAGACCAACCTGCTGGCGCTGAACGCGACCATCGAGGCCGCCCGCGCCGGCGATGCCGGTCGTGGCTTCGCGGTCGTCGCCGCCGAGGTCAAGGAGCTCGCCTCCCAGACCTCCAATGCGACCGAGGAGATCACCGCGCAGATCGCCACCATCCAGAGCGAAACCCGCACCGCCGTCGGCGCCGTCCAGTCCATCGGTCGTACGGTGGAAGAGATGAATGCCATCGCCGCCGCGATCGCTGCTGCGGTCGAGCAGCAGGGCGCGGCCACCGGCGAGATCGCCCGCAACGTGGAAGAAGCCTCGCGCGGCACCCAGGACGTGACCGAGAACATTCTCGGTGTCTCCCATGCCGCCAGCGAGACCCGTACCGCCGCCGACGACGTGGCGTCGGCAGCTGCCGCCGTCAATCGAGACGCCGCAGCACTCAAGCAGGAAGTCGAGAGCTTCCTGACGGGCGTGCGCGCCGCCTGATCTGCCTCGGCAACGAGTGACGAAAACCAGAGCGCCGGCCTTCGGGTCGGCGCTTTTTTATGCCGGCGACGCTGCGGCATCCGCGGCGCACCGGCCTTGCCGCACGGCCCGCCAGCATTGCCTCTCGCGAAGCGCAAAGTGACAGGCTATGATCTTGCTCTCGCCCGATTATCGTTCACGCACATGGGGATAGACATGAAGCCGTCGTCGGAGGATTTGCTCGCCGGCCTGCTCGACTGGGTACGCATCGAGACGCATACGCCGGATGTCGAGGGGCTCAACCGGCTGATGGATCTCGTGGCCACACAAGCCATGGCTTTCGGCGCGACCACGGAGCGTTTCCCCGGCCGCGACGGCCATGGCGACCATTTGCTGGTCCGCTCCCCATGGGGCGACCATTCGAAGCCGGGCATTCTCTTCCTGTCCCATCTCGACACCGTTCATCCGCGCGGGACCATCGACAAGGACCTGCCGATCCGCGTGGAAGGCGACCGCTGCTACGGTCCCGGCATCTGCGACATGAAGGGCGGCGCGTATAACGGACTTGCCGCCATGCGTGCGGTCGCTGCCGATATCGAGGCCGGCAGCACGCCCCCTGCCCTTGCCGTCAGCATTCTCTTTACCTCGGACGAGGAAGTCGGCAGCCCGACCTCGCGGGCGCTGATCGAGCGCATCGGCGGCGCGGCCAAATACGCCCTTGTGACGGAGCCGGCCCGCAATGGCGGCCATGTGGTCACCGCCCGCAAGGGCGTCGGTCGCTTCACGCTGAAGGTGGAGGGCCGCCCCGCCCATGCCGGCGCCCGCCACTGGCAGGGCCGCAGCGCGGTGACCGAGCTTGCCCACCAGATCATCGCGCTGGAAGCAATGACGGATTACGACCGCGAGATCACCGTGAATGTCGGCGAGATCAGCGGCGGCACCGGAACCAATGTCGTGCCGCAATTCGCGACGGCCGAAATCGACCTGCGTGTGCCGACGCTCGCCGCTGCCGATGAAATGGTCGCCCGCATCACCGGCCTCACGCCGAAGACCCCGGATACGAAGCTGACAATCACCGGCGGCATGAACCGCCCGCCTTTCGAGCAGTCGCCCGCAAGCAAGACGCTCTTCGACCATGCGGCGCGGCTGGCCGGGGAGATCGGTTTCGAACTGATCGGCGAGACGACGGGCGGCGGATCCGACGGCAACTTCATCGCCGACAAGGTTCCGACCCTCGACGGCCTCGGCCCGGACGGCGACGACGTGCATACGCTCAACGAGCACATCTTCATCCCGTCATTGGGCGAGCGGATGCAACTCATGGTCCGGTTGATCGAAACGCTGAACTGAGGAAAACGCCTGTCGGCCGGGCTCATTGAGTGCCGGCCGACAGTGTTTTGAAATCAGTCAGGCAGCCGCTTTCCGTCGGCACCGAAATAGTGCAGGTGCTCGGACGCGCAGGAAAGATGCACCCGCTCGCCCGCGGCCGGAACCTCGTGCCCGCCTTCGACCCGCACGATCATGCGTTCGCCGTCGTCGAGCTCCACATGGGCCAGCGTTTCCGCCCCCAGGGCCTCGGCGATCATCAGCTTGCCCGACAGCACCGCCGCGCCTTTCGCACAGAAGGAAAGATGCTCGGGCCGCACGCCGACCGTATCGAGCGCGCCTGCCGCACCGCCGGTCTCCGCCACCTTGCGCAGCAAACCGCTCGCCTGGAGCCGCGCCGCCTGCAGGAAATTCATCGGCGGGGAGCCGATGAACCCGCCGACGAAGACCGTTGCCGGCTTGTGGTAGACCGATAGCGGCGTCCCGACCTGCTCGGCATTGCCCCCGTTCATGACGATGATCCGGTCGGCCATGGTCATGGCCTCCACCTGATCGTGGGTCACGTAGAGCGAGGTGACACCGAGACGGCGCTGCAGCGTCTTGATCTCCACGCGCATCTGCACGCGCAGCTTGGCGTCGAGATTGGACAGCGGCTCGTCGAAAAGGAAGACCGAGGGCTTGCGCACGATCGCTCGGCCCATGGCGACGCGCTGGCGCTGGCCGCCCGAAAGCTGGCGTGGCTTGCGGTCGAGATAGGGCTCGAGCTCCAGCATCTTAGCGGCCTGCGCGACCCGCTCGGCAATCTCCGGCTTCGCAACACCTGCGATCTTCAGGCCGTAGGCCATGTTGTCGAAGACCGACATGTGCGGATAGAGCGCGTAGTTCTGGAACACCATGGCGATGTCGCGCTCACGCGGCTCCAAATCGTTGACCACCCGGTCGCCGATACGGATCTCGCCCGACGTCACGGTTTCCAGACCTGCCACCATGCGCAGCAGGGTGGACTTGCCGCAGCCGGACGGCCCGACGATCACGATCAGTTCGCCATCGGCGATCTCCGCATCGACCCCGTGGATGACCTGGGTGGTGCCGTAGGACTTGCGGACGTTCGAAAAAGCGATCTTCGCCATGAAACCTATTTCTCGCTTTCCACGAGACCCTTCACGAAGAGCCCCTGCATGAAGATGACGACGGCGACGGGCGGCAGCATCGCCAGCAGCGTGGTGGCCATGATCACCGGCCAGTCGGCGATATCGTCGCCGGACGGGAACATCTGCTTGATGCCCATCACGATGGTGTTCATTTCCGGCTTGGTGGTGATCAGCAACGGCCAGAGATACTGGTTCCAGCCGTAGATGAAGAGGATCACGAACAGCGCGGCGATGTTGGTCCGCGACATCGGCAGCAGGATGTCGAGGAAGAAGCGCACCGGCCCTGCCCCGTCGACCCGCGCCGCCTCGATCAATTCGTCCGGAACCGTGAGAAAGAACTGGCGAAACAGGAAGGTCGCCGTCGCGGAAGCCACCAGCGGCAGGATGAGGCCCGTATAGGAATTGAGCATCCCGAACCCTGCGACGACCTCGTAGGTCGGCACGATGCGCACCTCGACCGGCAGCATCAGGGTGAGGAAGATCATCCAGAAGAACGCCATGCGGAACGGGAAGCGGAAATACACGATCGCATAGGCGGAGATGATCGAGATGGCGATCTTGCCGATGGTGATACCGAGCGCCATGACGCTGGAGTTGAACAGCATCAGGAGGACCGGCGAGTTGACGCCTCTCGTCAGCGCAGCCGTGTAGTTCTCGATCAGATGCGGCCCGGGGATGAGCGGCATCGGCGGGCGGGCGATCTCCGGCTGCGTCACCGTCGAGGCGACGAAGGCCATGTAGATCGGGAAGCAGATGATCGCGATGCCGACGATCAGCCCGATATGGGTCAGCCAGATGCCGAGCCCGCGTTTTTCGACCATGCCGCTCATCAGTAGTGCACCTTGCGTTCGATATAGCGGAACTGGACGACCGTCAGCAGCCCGACCACGAAGAGCAGGATCACCGACTGGGCGGCCGAGGACCCGAGGTCCTGGCCGACGAAACCGTCGGAGAACACCTTGTAGACGAGGATCGTCGTCGCCTGCTGCGGACCGCCGCCGGTGATCGTGTGGATCACGCCGAACGTCTCGAAGAAGGCGTAGACGACATTGACCACCAGCAGGAAGAACGTGGTGGGCGACAGCAGCGGAAAGACGATGGTCCAGAACCGGCGGGCGAAGCTTGCCCCGTCGATGGCCGCGGCCTCGATCACGCTTTTCGGGATCGCCTGCAGGCCGGCGAGGAAGAACAGGAAGTTGTAGCTGATCTGGCGCCAGGCGGAGGCCACGACGACGAGCCCCATCGCCTCTTCGCCGTCCAGGACGTGATTCCAGTTGTAGCCCATTGCCTTCAGGTACCAGGCAACAAGACCGACATTGGGATTGAACATGAACAGCCACAGCACGCCGGCGACCGCCGGGGCCACCGCATAGGGCCACACCAGCAGCATCTTGTAGGCGCTCGATCCCTTGATCACCCGGTCGGCCATGACCGCGAGCCACAGCGCCGCGCCCATGGAGACGAACGTCACCAGGGTCGAAAAGATCACCGTCGTCTTGAACGAGGCGAGATAGTAGCGGTCGCTCAGCAGGAACTCGAAGTTGCCGAAGCCGACGAACTGCGAGGAAAGACCGAAGGGGTCTGGAATATAGGCGGACTGGTAGATCGCCTGGCCCGCGGGCCAGAAGAAGAAGACGAGTGTCACCAGGATCTGCGGCGCTAACAGCAGATACGGCAAGACCCGACTATTGAAGACGACGCGTTTGTGCATGGCGCGCTATTCCGGCTGCTCTGTCCGCCGGGTCTAGCCGACGGGCGAAAACGGCCCGGCAGGCTGCCGGACCGTTTCCCGTTTCTTGGAATGGGCAACGGATGCGGGACATGTCCCGCATCCGCGACCGTTTCAGGGGATCAGCGGTTGGCCTGCTCGAAGCGGCGCAGCAGCTGGTTGCCACGCTCCACCGCGTTGTCGAGCGCCTCCTTGGCCGACTTGTCGCCGGCCCACACCGCTTCCAGCTCCTCGTCGATGATGCCGCGGATCTGGTCGAAGTTGCCCAGACGCACGCCCTTCGAGTTGGCGGTCGGCGCCTTGCCGGTCATCTGGATGACGGCAATGTCCGTGCCCGGGTTGGCGTCGTAGAAGCCGGAGGCCTTGGTCTGCTCATAGGCAGCCATGGTGATCGGCAGGTAGCCGGTGTCCTGGTGCCACTTGGCCTGGATGTCGGCGGACGACAGGAAGTTCAGGAACTCCGCGACGCCGGCATATTCTTCCGGCTCATGGCCGGACATCACCCACAGCGAGGCGCCGCCGATGATCGTGTTGACCGGAGCGGCCTCGACCGAATCCCAGTACGGCAGCGGGCGGATGTCGAAGGCGAACTTGGCCTCGGACTTCACGCCGGCGTAACCGGCCGAAGATTCGGTGAACAGGGCGCACTCGCCGGCGCGGAACTGGGCACCGCTTTCGTTGCGACGGCCGGCATAGATGAACTTGCCGTCCTTGGCCCACTGGCCCATCGCCTCGATATGCGCGACCTGAACCGGTCCGTTGAAGGACAGCTCAGTGTCGACGCCGCCGAAGCCGTTCTCCTTCGTCGCGAAGGGAACGTCGTGATAGGCGGACAGGGTCTCCAGATGCACCCAGCTCTGCCAGGCGGTGGTCAGCGGGCAGGCCGCGCCGGACGCCTTCAGCTTGTCCAGCACCTCGCCCACCTTCTCCCAGGTGCTCAGGTCTGTGTTCGGATCGATGCCGGCCGCCTCGAGCGCATCGCGGTTCACATAGAGAACCGGGGTCGAGGAGTTGTACGGCAGCGACAGCATCTGACCGTCGGTGGTGGTGTAGTAGCCGGCAACCGCGGCCAGGTAGGCGCTCTGGTCGAACTCCTTGCCCGTCTCGGCCATCAGCTCGTAGACCGGCTTGATGGCGCCCTTGGCGCCCATCATCGTGGCGGTGCCGACCTCGAAGACCTGGAGGATGTGCGGCTGCTCGCCGGCACGGAAGGCGGCGATGCCGGCATTCAGCGCCTCGGAGTAGTTGCCCTTGTGCGAAGCGACCACGACGTAGTCGCTCTGCGAGGCATTGAACTTCTCGACCTGCTCGTTCAGCAGATCGCCGAGGCGACCGGTGAAGGCGTGCCACCACTGGATCTCGGTGGCGGCGAAGGACACGGTGGTGCTGCCGGCAAGCATCGTTGCGGCGACCAGACCGGCCAGCGTCTTGCGATAAGCCATAGTTTGCTCTCCCAAAGCTCGGGCACCCGGCCCGACATGCGGTTCTGGGCAACGCGGCCTCCGGTATAGAAGACGCGTTGAACGAAAATGTCCGCATTTCGTATTTGTTTCATATGAACGCCAGATGTCGCTCACATGAACATTAAGCGACACTTCCATGACAGACGCAAGAGCCCGAAGACAAGCGGGAAATCGCTGATCCACACCGTTCCCCTAGGGCATGTGGGCAAGTTGGTCACTTTCGTGTCATGCGTGCCCCTTAGCCCCCTGGCAGACCTTTTGCCGGCGGAACGAAGATCGCCCTCCGCGTCAACCGGGCGCCCACGTTTTCCCCGCTCCTTTCACACGAAATGCACACCGCCCGGATTCCCCTTCCTCCCTCCCCCTGCCTCCGGTAGGAACAAGGGCACACGAGGGGAAGTGAGAATGAAGGGTCCGGTTCCGGCGAACGACACAACCGCCGCGGCGATGCGCGTTGCCCCGCATAATGCGGAGGCCGAGCGTCAGCTGCTGGGCGCGATCATCGTCAACAACGAGACCTATTACCGCGTCTCCGACTTTCTCGAGCCCGAGCACTTCTTCATCGCTCCCCACCGGGAGATCTACGAGAAGGCCGGCCAGCTGATCCGCGCCGGCAAGGTCGCCTCGCCGATCACGCTCAAGACCTTCTTCCCGCAGGATGCCCGCATCGCCGACATGTCGGCCGCGCAGTATATCCTCCGGCTCGCAGCGGACGCCGCCTCGGTCATCAACGCCGAGGACTATGGCCGCGCGATCTACGACCTCGCGATCCGCCGGACCCTGATCCGCATCGGCGAGGACATGGTCAACATCGCCTTCGACGCGCCGATCGACATGCCGCCGACGGCGCAGATCGACGATGCCGAGCGCCGCCTGTTCGAACTGGCGGAAAAGGGCCGTACCGACACCGGATTCGTCTCCTTCGGCGACGCGCTGACCGCAACCATCGAAATGGCCGCCGCCGCCTATCAGCGCGAAGGCGCGCTGTCGGGCATCGCCAGCGGATTGCGCGATCTCGACGGCCTGATGGGCGGCCTGCAGCCGTCGGATCTCATCGTGCTTGCCGGCCGTCCCGCCATGGGCAAGACCTCGCTCGCCACCAACATCGCCTACAATGTCGCCGAGGCCTACATGGCCGAGGAGCAGCCCGACGGCACGATGAAGACCGTCAACGGCGGCGTCGTCGGCTTCTTCTCGCTGGAAATGTCGGCCGAGCAGCTGGCAACGCGTATCATTTCCGAGCAGACGGAAATCTCGTCCTCGAAGATCCGCCGCGGCGACATTTCCGAGCACGACTTCGAAAAGCTCGCCGCTGCCGCCCAGACCATGCAGCTGGTTCCCCTGCATGTGGACCAGACCGGTGGCATCTCCATCGCCCAGCTGGTCGCCCGTGCCCGCCGGCTCAAGCGCCAGCGCGGCCTCGATCTGCTGATCGTCGACTACATCCAGCTGCTCACCGGCTCGCAGAAGAACAGCGGCAACCGCGTGCAGGAGATCACCGAGATCACCACCGGCCTCAAGGCGCTGGCCAAGGAGCTGAACGTCCCGATCATCGCGCTGTCCCAGCTGTCGCGTCAGGTGGAATCGCGCGACGACAAGCGCCCCATCCTCTCGGACCTTCGCGAATCCGGCTCGATCGAGCAGGACGCCGACGTGGTGATGTTCGTGTTCCGCGAGGAGTATTATCTCGGCAAGACCATGCCCGAGGAAGGCACCGAGGAGTACGTCAAGTGGGAGGAGAAGCTTGACAGGGTGCGCAACCGGGCCGAAGTGATCATCGCCAAGCAGCGTCACGGCCCGACCGGTACAGTGAACCTGCACTTCCAGGGCGAGTTCACCCGATTCTCCGACCTCGCCGACCCGGACCGATTCCCCGAGCCGCAATGACGCGGCCAGAGCCTGGACCAGGGATGTGATCGATAACCACTCCGGCGCCAGCGCCACGCCTCTCATCGACAACGGCCGCATCACCGTAGACCTTGCCGCTCTTGCAGCGAACTGGCAGCGGCTCGCCGGCCTGATGGCGGAGGGCGCCGCATGCGGTGCGGCGGTGAAGGCCGACTGCTACGGGCTGGGCGATGCGCCGTGCCTGCAGGCGCTCTGGGCCGCCGGCTGTCGGACCTATTTCGTTGCAACGCCGCAGGAAGGCGCGGCCGTGCGTCGCCACCTGCCGGATGCTACGGTCTACATTCTCAACGGGCTCTATCCGGGTGCAGCCGGCTTTTACGCCGCCAACGGACTGCGCCCCTGCCTCGGCTCGCCGGACGAGATTGCCGACTGGCGCAATGCCGGCGCGCCGCTGCCCGCAGCGCTTCATGTCGACACCGGCATCAGCCGCCTCGGTCTGACGGCGGAGGAAGCCTCGGCGCTGGCCGCGAGCCTGGCCGATGGATCGCCGCTCGAGCTATCGCTGATCATGTCGCATCTGGCCTGCGCCGACGCGCCGGGCGACCGGATGAATCAGGCCCAGCTGGCGCGCTTCCGGGCGCTTGCGGACCTGTTCCCCGGCGTGCCGCGCTCGCTCGCCAACTCCGCCGGCATCTTCCTCGGTCCGGACTTCCATTTCGAGCTCGCGCGGCCGGGCATTGCCCTTTATGGCGGCCAGGCCTCGGCGATGGAGGAGAGCCGGCTCGATCCCGTCGTCACACTCGAGGTGCGGATCCTCCAGGTCCACACGCTGCCCAAGGGCGCGCCCATCGGCTACGGCGCGACCTTCACCGCACCGCGCGACATGCGCGTTGCCATGGTCGCGGCCGGCTATGCCGACGGGTTCCTGCGCGCGGCCGGCTCCACAGACAGCAAAGCAGGTGCGGAAGCCTGGCTCGCCGGCCATCGCCTGCCGGCCCTCGGTCGCGTTTCTATGGACATGAGCGCCTTCGATATCAGCGACGTGCCGGAAGACATTGCCGTGCGGGGCGCCTTCGTGGAGCTGTTCGGCCGCAACGTCTCCGTCGACGAGACTGCCAGCCGTGCCGGTACCATCGGCTACGAACTGCTGACGTCTCTCGGCCACCGCTTCGCCCACCGTTATGTCGGCGCGCCCTCGGATGGCGGGGAGCGGCCCTGATGGCCAAGCGCGGCACAAACTACGTCTGCCAGTCCTGCGGCGCGGTCGCGTCCAAATGGGCCGGCCGCTGCGACAGCTGCGGCGAGTGGAACACCCTGGTCGAGGAACGCAGCGGCGGCGGGGTCGGCGGCTCGCCCACGGCCGCCGGACGCAAGCGAGGACGCGTGGTGCCCCTGGTCGGCCTTGCAGGCGAAAGCGACACGCCTCCACGCATCGAGACACGGGTTGGCGAGCTCGACCGCGTCACCGGCGGCGGATTCGTGCGCGGCTCGGCCCTGCTCGTCGGCGGCGATCCGGGCATCGGCAAGTCGACGCTGCTGATTCAGGCCGCCGCCCGCATCGCCAGGCTCGGCCACCGCGCGATCTATATTTCCGGCGAGGAAGCGATCGATCAGGTGCGCCTGCGCGCCATGCGCCTAGGCCTGTCCGACGCCCCCGTCGGCCTTGCGGCGGAGACCAGCGTCGAGGACATCCTCGCCACCCTGACGGACGGCCCGCCGCCGGCCCTCGTCATCATCGATTCGATCCAGACCCTGTGGTCGGAGATGGTCGAGTCCACGCCCGGCACCGTCACCCAGGTCCGCGCTTCCGCGCAGGCCCTGGTGCGCTACGCCAAGTCGAGCGGCGCCACGGTGATTCTCGTCGGCCATGTCACCAAGGACGGCCAGATCGCCGGCCCGCGCGTGGTGGAGCACATGGTCGATGCCGTCCTCTATTTCGAGGGCGACGGCGCACACCAGTATCGCATCCTGCGGTCGGTCAAGAACCGCTTCGGCGCGACGGACGAGATCGGCGTCTTCGAGATGACCGACAAGGGGCTGGCCGAAGTGGCCAATCCGTCTGCGCTTTTCCTCGGCGAGCGCTCGGGCCGCACGCCGGGATCGGCCGTCTTCGCAGGGCTGGAGGGCACGCGCCCGCTGCTGATCGAGATCCAGGCGCTGGTCGCCCCCTCGCCTCTCGGCACCCCGCGCAGGGCGGTCATCGGCTGGGACAGCGCCCGCCTTTCGATGATCCTTGCGGTGCTGGAGGCGCGCTGCGGCGTGCGCTTTGCGCAGAACGATGTCTACCTCAATGTTGCCGGCGGATTGAGGGTCAACGAAACGGCCGCTGACCTTGCCGTTGCCGCTGCGCTCGTCTCGTCTCTCAGCGGGGTTGCCCTTCCCGCCGATTGCGTCTATTTCGGCGAGGTCAGCCTCTCGGGGGCGGTCCGAGCGGTCTCTCAGGCCCAAAGCCGTCTCAAGGAAGCCCGCAAGCTCGGTTTCACCTCGGCCTTCGTGCCGGAATCGAACGCCGGAGACGGCGCGAACGACGGTGGGCAGGTGACGGGGCTGAGCGAGCTGACGGATCTGGTCGCCCAGGTGGCGGCAAGCTCCGCAGGCGCATCCGAGCGGGACTAGGGGCCCGGACGGATCTGGCGGCCGGCAGCGTCCGATCGCTGCACGCGCCGGGCAAGGCAATGAACACCGCGCCCGACCCACGCGGAGAACTGGGTCGACAGGGCGTCTTGCGACGCGATCAGGGACCAGGCCGAGCGATGCCGATCACGCTTCTCGACGGAATCCTTCTCGTCATCATGCTCCTGTCGGCCGTTCTGGCCATGATCCGCGGCTTCGTCCGCGAAGTCCTGTCCATCGCCTCCTGGATCGCGGCTGCCGTTGCCGCCTTCTACCTGCATGGCCATGTCGTTCCCTTCGTGCGCCAGTACATCAACAACGACAACGTTGCCCTAGGCGTTGCCGCGGCCGCCGTCTTCCTGGTTACGCTGATCATCGTCAGCTACATCACGATGCGCATTTCCGACTTCGTGCTCGACAGCCGCATCGGCGCGCTCGACCGCACGCTCGGCTTCGTTTTCGGCGCCCTGCGCGGCCTTCTTCTGGTCGTCGTCGCGATGATGTTCTTCAACTGGTTCGTGCCGCAGGACCAGCCCGCCTGGATCGCCACGGCCAAGTCCAAGCCCGTGATCGACTCGATCGGCAACCGGCTGGTCAACGCCCTTCCGGAGAGCCCGGAAAACACAATTCTCAACCGCATCCGCAATCGCTCCGACAGCGCCCCTGCCGGCACGACGGAAACGCCCGCCACACCGGCACCGGCCGGCGAGGAGCAGGGCTATACCGACAGCGAGCGTCGCGGGATCGAGCAGTTGACGACCTCGGGGTCGTCCACCAACTAAGGCACGTCCGCTAAACGGACCGCATCATGTGACTGAATTCCCCTGTGCCACGGACGGACCGCCCTGCGGTGCCGTCCCTGGTGCGTTTTGAAGGCCCGTCCGGCGGACGCCTCCGCCGCCTGCGGGCAACCAGGAGCCAAGGCCATGGCCTACGCCGATAATCACACCGCCCCCCATCACGCAGACAGCCACGGTTCCGACCGCGACGCAGCCGCCAGGGACTTCTGGCGCGAGGAAATCGAAGGCGACCGCCTCCATGAGGAATGCGGCGTGTTCGGCGTTCTCGGCCATGACGACGCCGCTGCAATCACCGCGCTCGGCCTTCACGCCCTGCAGCACCGCGGCCAGGAAGCCGCCGGCATCGTCACATTCGACGGCAACCAGTTCCGCTCCGAGCGGCATCTCGGCCTCGTCGGCGACCACTTTTCCGACGCCGAGACGATCCGCCGGCTGAGCGGTCCCTACGCCATCGGCCACGTGCGCTACTCGACCTCCGGCGAGACGATCCTGCGCAACGTCCAGCCGCTCTTTGCCGAGCTCGACGGCGGCGGCATCGCCGTGTGTCACAACGGCCACTTCACCAACGCGATGACCCTGCGCCGCAAGCTCATCAAGGAAGGCGCCATCTGCCAGTCCACTTCGGATTCGGAGGTGGTGCTCCAGCTGGTGGCGCGCTCGCGCAAAGACAAGATTGTCGACCGCTTCATCGACGCCATTACCCAGATGGAGGGCGCCTATTCGCTGGTCGCCCTGACCCGCAAGAAGCTGATCGGCGCGCGCGACCCCTATGGCATCCGCCCGCTCGTCCTCGGCGACCTCAACGGCGCCCCGATCTTCGCCTCCGAGACCTGCGCGCTCGACATCATCGGCGCCAAGTTCATCCGCGAAGTGGAGAACGGCGAAGTGGTGGTCTGCACCCCCGGCGGTATCGAAAGCTTCTTCCCCTTCGGTCGTCGCCCTGCCCGCCCCTGCATCTTCGAGTACATCTACTTCTCCCGCCCGGATTCGATCCTCGGCGGGCGCAGCGTCTACGACGTGCGCAAGGAGTTCGGCCGCCAGCTCGCGCTGGAAACGCCGGTCGAGGCGGATGTCATCGTTCCGGTACCCGATTCCGGCGTTCCGGCGGCACTCGGCTTTGCCCATGCGTCCGGCATCCCCTTCGAGCTCGGCATCATCCGGAACCACTATGTGGGCCGCACTTTCATCGAGCCGACCCAGCAGATCCGCACCCTCGGCGTGAAGCTGAAGCACTCCGCCAACCGTGCCCAGATCGAGGGCAAGCGCGTGGTGCTGGTCGACGACAGCCTGGTGCGCGGAACCACGTCGCTGAAGATCGTACAGATGATCCGCGATGCCGGCGCCCGCGAGGTGCACTTCCGCCTCGCCTCCCCGCCGATCCGCTTCTCCGACTATTACGGCATCGACACGCCGGTTCGCGAGAAGCTGCTGGCGGCCAAGTACAGCCTCGATGAGATGCGCAACTATATCGGCGCGGACAGCCTCGCCTTCCTTTCGGTCGACGGCATCTACAAGGCCATCGGCTACGAGGGGCGCAACAACGAGGCGCCGCAGTTCACCGACCATTGCTTCACCGGCGATTATCCGACGCCGCTCACCGACATGGCTGAGGACGGAGATGTCACGCACCTGCCGCGCCTCGTCGAAGTAGGATAACGGACAGAACATGACCAAACGCTTCGAGGGACGGATTGCCGTCGTTACCGGCGCCTCCCGTGGCATCGGCTATTTCACCGCCAAGGCACTGGCCGCCGAGGGAGCGCACGTGATTGCGCTCGCCCGCACGGTCGGCGGCCTGGAGGAGCTCGACGACGAAATCCGTTCGGAAGGTGGCCAGGCAACGCTCGTTCCCGCCGACCTGACGGACTACGACGCCCTCGACCGTCTCGGCGCGGCCATCTTCGAACGGTGGGGCAAGCTCGACGTCCTGATCGGCAATGCCGGCATTCTGGGCGGCCTGTCGCCGCTGGGGCATGTCTCCCCGCGCATCTGGGACAAGGTGATGGCGATCAACGTCACCGCCAACTGGCGCCTGATCCGCTCGCTCGATCCGCTGCTACGCCAGTCGGATGCCGGCCGCGTTCTGTTCCTGTCCTCCGGTGCCGCCCACAAGTGCAAGGCCTTCTGGGGCCCGTACTCCGTGTCGAAGGCCGCCCTGGAGGCCCTGGTGCGCACCTATGTCGCCGAGACGGCGCAAACGCCGATCACCGGCATGCTGGTCAATCCCGGCGCAACGCGCACCGCGATGCGGGCCGAGGCGATGCCGGGCGAGGACCCGCAGACCCTGCCGCATCCGTCCGAGGTGGCAGCGTCCCTGCTCGACTTCGTGGCGCCGGCCAACACGGCCAACGGCAAGCTTTTCGACTTCCCGTCGAAGGAGCTGCGCGACTTCGTACAGGTGTCGTCGTAACGCCGTCACAGGTCTCCCGGACGGCTAGAAACGAAAAAAGCCCTGCGTCCACGACGCAGGGCTTTTTTCTTGAACCTATACGTTCTGCCAGGAAGCCGGAGGCCGCGGACTACGGCGCGTCGTCCTTGTCGTCCTCGCTCAGGTGGTCGAGATCGGTTTCCTCATCCTCGGCCGCCAGACCGTCTTCATCCGTGTCGTCCGATACCGGATCCGCCTTGCGATAGCGCTGGTACCAGTGCCAAGCGAAGGGAATCGAGACCAGGTAGCCGGCAGCCCCGACCGCCAGAACTTCGAACGGGTAGCTCGCCAGCAGCGCCACCAGGAACACCGCCGCCACGAAGAGCGGCAGCACGAGATCGCGGCGCACGCGCGTGCCCAGCTTCTTGCCCGAGAAGGTCGGCAACCGGCTGACCATCAGCAAGGCGATCGCGACCACATAGACCGCGACAGCGGGCGCCAGTTCCGGCCAGTGCGGCAGAATGCCGACGAACTCGAGATAGACCGGGAACAGCACGCTCAAGGCGCCGGCCGGAGCCGGCACGCCGGTGAAGAAGTTCACGGCCCAAGCCGGCTTGTTCGGATCGTCAATCGACACGTTGAAGCGGGCAAGCCTGAGCGCTGCCGAAATCGCGAAGATCAGCGCCGCGATCCAGCCGATGGACCGCACTTCCTGCAGCAGCCAGGAATAAAGGATCAGTGCCGGCGCAACGCCGAAGTTCACAAAGTCGGCGAGGGAATCGAGTTCCGCACCGAATTTCGACGTGCCCTTGAGCAGCCGCGCGACCCGTCCGTCCAACGCGTCCAGCACCGCCGCGATGACGATGGCGCCGATCGCATAGTCCCAACGCGCCTCCAGCGCCATCCGGATGGCCGTGAGGCCGGAGCACAGCGCCAGCAGCGTCACCAGGTTCGGCAGGATCAAGCGCAGCGGCACCCGGCGAAAACGCGGGGCACGACCGCGCCGGCGGCGCGTGGGGCCTGGATCGTAGGGGGCAAAGGGTCCGGTCATCCGTTCCTGCCGATCAGCTGATGCGCGTGAGCACGCTGCCGCGCGTCTCGCCGCCGAGTTCCGCGACCACGGTCTCGCCCGCAATCATCGTCTGACCGACGGCGACCTTCACGCTGGCCTCGTCCGGCAGATAGACGTCGAGCCGCGAGCCGAAGCGGATCAGGCCGAAGCGCTCGCCCGCACCGATATTTTCGCCCTCGCGCACGAAGCAGACGATACGCCGCGCCACAAGGCCGGCGATCTGCACCACGCCGATGCGGGTTTCCCCGCTCTCGATAACGAGGCCGTTGCGCTCGTTCTCCTCGCTCGCCTTGTCGGATTCGGCGTTGAGGAAGCTGCCGGCGCGATAGGCAACGCGGGTGATGCGGCCACCGAACGGCGCGCGGTTCACGTGGCAGTTGAAGACATTCATGAAGATGCAGACGCGCATCATCGGTTCGCTGCCGAGCTCCAGCTCCCGCGGCGGCACCGCCTGCCCGACCTGACAGACCGTTCCGTCGGCGGGCGAAACGATCAGATCGTCGTCGATGGGCGTCACGCGCTGCGGGTCGCGGAAGAAATATGCGACCCATGCGGTCAGGATCAGACCGATCCAGAACAGCGGGTCGACGAACCACCCGACGATCAGCGTCGCCGCACCGGCTCCGGCAACGAAGGGCCAGCCCTCACGGTGGATGGGGACGAAGGTCTTGGTGATCGTATCGGTCAGCGACATGGATGGTTCCGTTTATGACGGCCGGTCGCGGAACGAAAGGTTCCGCAGACAAGGCGAACCCGCCCCTTTTGCACCGGAGCGGGTCGCAAAATCAATCCATGGCGGCACCATGCCTCAGGCAAGGCAGCTTTCGCCTCCTATTCCGCAGGCACGTCCTCGCCGGCACGCGGCCCGCGCACCACGAAGCCTTCACCATCGGCAGTGGCGGCTCGCAGCCGTTCCTCCGCCTCGCTCGCCTCCTGCTGGCGCGCCCACATGGACGCGTAGAGCCCGCCCTTCGCCAACAGCTCCGGATGCCGGCCGCGCTCGACGATGCGGCCCTTTTCCAGCACCAGGATCTCGTCCGCATTGACGACGGTCGACAGACGGTGGGCGATCACCAGGGTCGTGCGGTTGCGCGAGACCTGGTCGAGCGCCGCCTGGATTTCCCGTTCCGTATGGGTGTCCAGCGCCGAGGTCGCCTCGTCGAGGATCAGGATCGGCGGCGCCTTCAGGATCGTGCGGGCAATCGCCACGCGCTGCTTCTCGCCGCCCGACAGCTTCAGTCCGCGCTCGCCCACCTCGGTGCGGTAGCCTTCCGGCAGCGCCGCGATGAAGTCGGCGATCTGGGCCATGCGGGCAGCCTCGTGCACCTCCGCCTCGGTTGCCTCGGGGCGGCCGTAGCGGATGTTGTAGGCGACCGTGTCGTTGAACAGGACCGTGTCCTGCGGAACCATGCCGGTCGCCCGCCGCAGGCTCTCCTGCGTGACGTCCCGCACGTCCTGCCCATCGATGGTGATGCGTCCGCCCGTCACGTCGTAGAAGCGGAACAGCAGCCGCGAAATGGTCGACTTGCCAGCCCCCGACGGCCCGACGATGGCGACCGTGCGCCCGGCCGGAACCTCGAAGGCAATGCCCCGAAGGATCGGCCGGTCGGCATCGTAGTGGAAGGTGACGTCCTCGAAGCGCACGGTGCCGCCTTGAACGGCGAGCGGCGCGGCGCCCGGCCGGTCGGTGATCTCGGCCGGCTGGCCGAGCAGCTGGAACATCGCCTCCAGATCGGTGAGCCCCTGCCGGATCTCGCGGTAGAGGAAGCCGATGAAGTTCAGCGGGATCGAAAGCTGCAGCAGCAGCGCGTTGATCATCACGAAATCGCCGAGGGTCTGGGTGCCGGCCATCACAGCCCGGGCCGACATCACCATGCAGATCGCCGTGGCGATGCCCAGGATGACCGCCTGGCCGAAGTTGAGCCATGCCAGCGAGGTCCAGGTGCGGGTGGCAGCGCGCTCGTAACCGGCCATCGAGCGGTCGAAGCGCTCCGCCTCCATCTGCTCGTTGCCGAAATACTTCACCGTCTCGAAGTTCAGCAGGCTGTCGATGGCCTTGGAATTCGCCTCGGTGTCATTGTCGTTCATCTCGCGGCGGATGGTGATGCGCCAGTTCGAGGTCTGCACTGTGAACCAGGTGTAGGCGACGATCATGACCGCAACGACGGCAACGTAGATCCAGCCGAACTGGTACCAGATCACCGCAGCCATCACGCCGAATTCCATCACCGTCGGAATGCCGTTGAGGATCGTGAAGCGGACGATGTTCTCAATGCCCTTCACGCCGCGCTCGATCACCCGCGACAGGCCGCCGGTACGCCGGGCCAGATGAAACCGCAGCGACAACGCATGCAGGTGGCGGAAGGTCAGGAACGCGAGTTGGCGCACCGCATGTTGGCCGACACGGGCGAACAGCGCGTCGCGCAGCTGGTTGAAGCCGACGAACAGCACCCGCGCGACATTGTAGGCGATGACCAGCATCACCGGCGCCACCAGCCAGGCGGGCAGCACGTCGAGACCGAGCGTGCCGCCGGCAGCCGACGCATCGCCCTGCTGAACGGTCAGCGCATCCGTCGCCCATTTGAAGAAATAGGGAGAGAGCACCGTGACGATCTTCGCCACGACGAGTGCCAGAACGGCAAGGCCGACCCGGGCCTTGAGGTCCGGACGGTCGGACGGCCAGATATACGGCCACAACTGGCCGAGGGTGCGGAAAGTCGAGACCTCGTCCGCCGATATGCGGGGCGCGGGGCCGGGTACGCCTGAGCGGCGGCTGGTCATTCCGTGTCCTTTCGACAGACATCCATGCGTGGCGCGCTCGCCTGCCCCGATACCTCGCCGCAGCATGTCGCGGCAAAAAGCTCTGCGGCGGCACCCTCGACCAGCGCCCGCGCGCCTGCCGTAAGGCGATAGTGGCAGCAGCGGCCGTTCTCCTCCGCCTCGATCAGACCCGCCTCGCGCAGGATGGCGAGATGCTGCGAGACGGTGGACTGCGCCAGCGGCAGACCGCGAACGATGTCGCCGCAAAAGGCACCAGCGCAGGCAGCGAGCGAGGAAACGATCTCCACCCGCACCGGATGCGACAGAGCCTTGAAGATGCGGGCGAGCCGCTCGCTGTCGATGGCGGCAGCAAGCGGGCGGGCCGGCTCGTCGCGGAGCCGCACAGCGGTTCGGTCACGCATGGAATATCCATTCATCGTAATTTACCGATGGATGGGTTCTAATCCGCAGGCCGCCAGCCGGCAAGCGAGGACACAGCTTTTCTTTTTCTCTTCGCAACGAAAAAGGGCGCCCCCTTGCGGGAGCGCCCTGCTCTTGGCTCTGGTTCGCAGGCCGGGAAGATCAGAACTTCAGGCTCGCTCCCACGGTGAAGGTGCGTCCACGTCCCGTCGCCACCCCCGAATAGGCTTCGGCAAATCCGGCATTCGCCGCCATGTAGGACAGGTCTCCCACATTCTCCACCGACGCAAAGAGCTTTCCGTGTTCGCTGAACTGCCACGAGCTGTAGAGGTCAAACAGGACATAGCTGTCGATCGGAAGCGAATTCTGCTCGTCCACAAATGCCTGCACGCTGTCGCCGACATAGTGCATGCGTCCGCCGAACGTGAGTTTCCGGCCCAGGAACCGCGCGCCGATGTCGACAGTGGCGTAGTCGTCCGGCAGGCGTCCGACATCGTTGCCGATCCCGGCGAAATACGGCAGGGGCTGCTTTGTGTCGGCAATCGTGACCGCGACATTGGCATAGGCGAAGCCCGCGTCGTAGCTGCCCTCGATCTCGAACCCATTCATCCGCGTGGTGCCTGCCAGGTTGACCCAGCGCTGCACCGCCCGGCTCTCGCCCGGCTTGCGGTCGAGCCCATAGGTGATGAAATCCTCAATGCGATTATCGAAATAGCCGAGCTTCAGCCGCAGCTTGTCCCCCTGGACGGCAAGGTTGTCCGCAGTGATGTTGGCGCCGATGTCGAGCCCCCACATCTTTTCCGGCACCAGGTCGAGATTGCCGGCAATCGGATCCCCGACGCCGTTGAAGTTGTGCCCGCCGGGATAGAACATCTCGGATGCCGTCGGCGCACGGTAGCTGCGCCCATAGCTCGCATAGAGCTGCAGCCAGTCGGTCGCCCGCGCGGCCAACCCGATGCGCGGGTTCCACTCCTCTCCGCCCCGCGAGGCAAGCTCGGCCGGGCATGCCGGCCCGCCGGCCGGGCAACCTCCTCGTCCCGGCGCGGTGTAGCCGCGTACGCCGTCGAGGTCCCAGGTGTCGTAGCGCAGGCCCAGCGTCAGGTCGAAGATGCCGTAGGAGGCCGTCGCCTCGGCGAAGGTGCCGGTTTTCACCAGCGTTCCGTCGGGATTGGCGCCGCGCTGGTCGTTGCCCTCATAGTCGTCATGCGAGAAGGCAAAGCCGTAATGGAGCTTCAGCCCCACCGCTCCGAAATCGGCCCGGCTGGTATTGGCAAGGTCGAAACCGGTTCCAGTCTGCTTGCCGCGCCGGCCGGCGAAGACGCCCCCTGCCCCTTCGAAGGCAAGATCGGTGATGTTGTGATAGGCGTTGGCCCTCAGGTCGAACCAGTCGCTGTCGGGCGTGAACTCGTAGTTCGCCGTGTAGGTCTGGTTATCGATTGCCCAGTCGTAGCCCCCGCTCTGGACGTAGAATGAGTTGGAGTACCAACGCCCGCCAAGCTTTACGCGGTGGCTGGAGTTGGGTGCCACGGCGACCTTGAACAGGCCCGACTTCGGCATCTGCGAGGGGTCGAACGGCACCTTCCGGCCATCGCCATTGTCGTAGTGGCCGGCCTCGGAAAGACTGTAGGCCCCAACCACACTGATATCGCCTTCGCCGAACGCGGCCCGGGCCGCGCCCGCCGCCATGCCCGACCAGCCGTAATCGTTGGTGCCGGCGCGCCAGGTGGTCATCGCGCCAAACGTCGAACCGGGCTTGAGAACGTCTTCGGGCTCCAGCGTGCGGAAATTGACCCCTCCGGCCAGTGCGCCCATGCCCTCGGCTCCGGTCACCGGGCCGCGGGTCACGCCGACACCCGCCACCAGGTTCGGGTCGACATAGACAAAGTTGTCGAACGTGCCGCCATGGCCCGACAGGTTCGTGAAGGTTTGCGGCACCCCGTCGATGGTTGAGTTCACCCGCCCGAAGCCTTGCAGGCCGCGCACATTCGGCGTGATACCGGGCTGGTCGGACGACTGGCGCGTGAACGTGCCGGCATTCGAGCGCAGCGCCTCGTTGACGTCGCCGCCGAACCTGTCCTGCAGCACTTCGCCGCTCGTATAGCTCGCCGCCGCGTTGCGCTGATAAGGGGTGGTTTCGAAATTCGCCCAAGGCACCGTGATGCGCCGGAGGATCGTGGCCAGACCGGAGGTCGCCTCCCCCTCCTCGCTGGTACTTGTGTCCTGCGCCGATGCGGTGAAGGGGGCGGCCGTCAGCGCCGCCAGCCATAGGGTCACGAATGCGGCCTGCCTGCCGCGGTCGCCAAATCTGCTCACTTGAAGCCTCCTGTCGTGCGATTGTGTCGCTGGCGGCTCGAGCAGAAGGTCTGCAAAGGCATGCTGGCTGTGGCGGCGCGCCGTACCCCCGGCGCGCCCTTGCAGCCGCAACCTAAAAATATGACTCATAGAGTCAAGTTTTAATTCTTAGGAATTTCAAAGCCTTGCGTGACGCAACGGCAAAACGTTTCGGATCTTGTGAACAACAAGTCAGGGAGCCTAGCTGCGCGAGCGCTCGTGTCTGACCAGCGTGTCGGTGGTGAAGATGGCCAGCGAGATCCAGATGAGACCGAAGGTCGCCAGCCGCACCGGCTCCACATCCTCGCCATAGACATAGAGCGCCAGCAGAAACTGGATGCTCGGCGCGATGTACTGCATCAGGCCCACTGCCGTCAGCGACAGCCGCCTTGCACCGGCGGCGAACAGCGCCAGCGGCACCGCCGTCACGACACCGGTGCCCAGCAGCAGCAGGAACAGGCCTGGCCGGTCGACCGGCCACACGTCCGCCATTGCAGCGCTCCCGCCGGTAACACCGGCATAAACCAGATAGGCCAGGGCAAACGGCGCCAGCACGATCGCCTCGACCATCAGTCCGGGCGAAGCGCCAACCGCCACCGTCTTGCGCACGTAGCCGTAGACGCCAAAGGAGAAGGCCAGCGCGACGGAGACCCAGGGAAACCCGCCAAGCGCCATTGCCTGCACGGCAACGGCAATGCTCGCCAGCACGATTGCCACCGTCTGCCAGCGGCTCAGCGTTTCCTTGAGCACCACGAGCCCGATGGCGACCGAAACCAGCGGATTGGCGAAATAGCCAAAACTCACTTCCAGAATACGCCCGCGCTCCACCGCCCAGATGAACACCAGCCAGTTGATGGAGATCACCGTCGCCGACAGCGCCAGCTTGGACAGCGTCGCGGGATCGCACAGGATGGCTCCCACCTCCCCGAGCTTGCCGCGCAGCCCCAGGAAAATCGCCAGGAACAGCACCGACCACAGGATCCGGTGGGCAACCACCAGATCCGCCGGGATCGCCGACGTCCACTTGTAGTAGGCCGGCAGGAAGCCCCACAGCAGGAAAGCCGAGAGGGCGAAGGCAAGGCCGAGGCGCCGCTCGGCGTCGGCCGCCGCGGCTGTCGGTTGGGAGGTCATGGTCGCGTGGTCCGCTGGGCTGCGAGGCTGCCCGTCAGAGCCCGGCCTTCAGCAGCGTGTAGGTGTGGGAATCGATGAGCGCCTGAAATGACGCATCGACGATATTGCCCGAAACGCCGATCGTGAACCAGCGTTTGTGCGTCCTCTTGTTGTAGCTCTCGATCAATACGCGCGTTACGGCATCCGTGCCGCCGTTGAGGATACGCACCTTGAAGTCGGTCAGCTCCATCTCGTCGACGACCGACTGGTAGCGCCCCAGGTCCTTGCGCAGGGCCGTGTCGAGCGCATTGACAGGACCGTTGCCCTCGCCCACCGACATATGCGTCTCGCCGTCGATGTCGATCTTCACCACCGCCTCGGAAACCGTGACCAGCTCGCCGATGGCGTTGAAGCGGCGCTCGACCATCACGCGGAACGAATGCACATCGAAATAGCGCGGCACCTCGCCGAGCCTGCGGCGCGCCAGCAACTCGAACGAGGCATCCGCCGCCTCATAGGCATAGCCCTGTGCCTCGCGCTCCTTGACGTCCGCCAGCAGCGTGTCGAGCCGCGGGTCGGCCTTGTCGACGGCGATACCGAGCCGGGCGAGCTCGCCGATCAGGTTCGACTTGCCGGCCTGGTCGGAAACCAGGACCCGGCGCCGGTTGCCGACGGTCTCCGGCGGCACATGCTCGTAGGTCTCCGGCTCCTTCAGGATCGCCGAGGCATGGATGCCGGCCTTGGTGGCGAAGGCGTTCTCACCAACATAGGGCGCGTGCCGGTCCGGTGACCGGTTGATGATCTCGTCGAAGGCGCGCGAGATCGAGGTGATGTCGGCCAGCGCCTCTGTGCTCACGCCCAGCTCGAACCGGTCCTTGTAGGGAGACTTGAGCATCAGGGTCGGCACGAGCGTCACAAGGTTGGCATTGCCGCAGCGCTCGCCGATGCCGTTGAGCGTGCCCTGGACCTGGCGCACGCCGGCTGCGACGGCCGCCAGCGAATTGGCGACCGCGTGCCCGGTATCGTCATGCGCGTGAATGCCCAGACGCGCGCCGGGCACATGCGCGGTGACTGCTCCGACGATCTCCATGATCTCCGAGGGCAGCGTGCCGCCATTGGTGTCGCACAACACCACCCAGCGCGCGCCGGCCTCATAGGCGGTCTTCGCGCAGGCCAGTGCGTAGGCGGGGTTGGCCTTGTAGCCGTCGAAGAAGTGCTCGCAGTCGATCATCGCCTCGCGGCCGCTCGCCACCACCGCCTCGACGCTGTCGCGGATCGAGTCGAGGTTCTCCTCGTTGGTGCAGCCCAGCGCCACGCGCACGTGGTAGTCCCAGCTTTTGGCGACGAGGCACACCGCCTCCGCCGCCGAGCCCAGGATCATCTGCAGCCCCGGATCATTGGCGGCCGAGCGCCCTGCCCTCTTGGTCATGCCGAAGGCGGTGAAGGTCGCCGCCGCCGTGCGCTTCGCCTCGAAAAAGGCCGTGTCGGTCGGATTGGCGCCCGGATAGCCGCCCTCCACGTAGTCAACACCCAGCCGGTCCAGCAGCTCCGCAATCACGATCTTCTCCTCCACCGAGAAGTCGATGCCGGCCGTCTGCGCTCCATCGCGCAGCGTCGTGTCGAACAGGTAGAGGCGTTCGCGTGTCATGGTCTGGTCCTTGGGGTCGCCGGCCTTTGCGGCCGGTCGTTCGTGGATGGGATCCGGCTGTGCCGGTCAGGTCTTCTTGCGCGGCAGGTGAGAGGGAGCATTCGACCAGGCGTCCTGCGGCCACTCGTCGGGCGGCCAGCTCTGCGTCTCCTGGTCGGGGTGCTGGTTGGAGCGGATGGAAGCGAGGAACGAAGCCGCCTCGAGGTCGTCCATCGTGTCGCGCTTGGGCAGCGACGACACGGCGTCGACATAGGGGAGCTTCGCCTCCACGCCGTACTGGATGGTCGGGGAGATCTCTTCCGGATGGTCGAATGCACCGATGGCCAGCGCCAGCTTGTCGCCCGGCTCCTCATAGGTGAGCGGCGTCCCGCAGGACGGGCAGAAGCCGCGGGTCACATGGTTGGAGGAGCGAAAATGCGCCGGCTCGCCGCGCGTCCATGTCAGCTGCGGGCGCTCGATCGCGACCAAGGGCGCATAGAACCCGCCGAAGGCCTTCTGGCACATGCGGCAATGGCAGATCGAGGCATTGCCCAGCGCGCCCTCGACACGGAAGCGGATCGCCCCGCACTGACACCCACCGGTCTTCACTGCGTTGCTCTCAGTCATTGCACCAACTCCCAGGTGGTCACGCGCTTGCCAGTGGCGGCGTCCTTGCCGTCCTTCAGCACAACGCCGGCATCCGCCAGTTCAGCGCGGATGCGGTCGGCCTCTCCCCAGTCCTTCGCCTCGATGAAGGCAAGACGCTCGGCGATGCGGGCATCCACCTTCGCCACCAGTTCGGGATCGGCGGCCGCTTCCTGAACCGCCTCGACGGCAGCACGGATTTCGGCAAGGTCGAAGCCGAGGAAGCCCAGCGCATCGGCAAGGGCCTGGGCAGCTGCGGTATCGCCGCTGCGGGCCTCGCGCGCGAGCCCGTGCAGAGCGGCAATGGCCCGCGGCGTGTTGAGGTCGTCGCACAGCGCCTCGACCAAGGCTTCCGGTGGCTGGGCGTCCGTCGACGGTTGCACGCCCGCACGATTGATCAGATCGTCCCAACGCTGCAGCAGCCCTTCCGCCTCTTCCAGGGCCTTTTCGGTGAAGTCGAGCGGCTGGCGATACTGCGTCATCAGGAGGACGAGCCGGATGGCCATGCCCGGCCAGCGACGACCGCCCACCTTCTCGGTCTCCAGCAGGTCATGCAGGGTGATGAAGTTGCCGAGCGATTTCGACATCTTCTCGCCTTCTACCTGCAGGAAGCCGTTATGCAGCCAGTAGCGCGCCATCAGCTTGGTGCCGTGCGCGCAGCAGGACTGGGCGATCTCGTTCTCGTGATGCGGGAAGATGAGATCAAGCCCGCCGCCATGGATGTCGAAGACGGGGCCCAGGTGATGGGCGCTCATCACCGAGCACTCGATATGCCAGCCCGGACGCCCGCGTCCCCACGGGCTGTCCCAGCCCGGCTCGTCCTCGGATGAGAGCTTCCACAGCACGAAGTCGCCGGGGTTCTTCTTGTGGGCATCGACCGCGATCCGGGCGCCGGCCTTCTGGTCTTCCAGATTGCGCTTGGACAATTCGCCGTAAGCCGGCATCGAGCCGGTATCGAACAGCACCTCGCCTTCCGCCTCGTAGGCATGGCCCTTGGCGATCAGCGTGCCGATCATCTCGATCATTCCGCCGATATGGGCAGTGGCGCGCGGCTCGTGCGTAGGCGACAGGCAGCCCAGCGCCTTCACGTCCGCATGGAACTGATCGGCGGTCTTGCCCGTTACCCTGGCGATCGCATCGTTGAGCGGGAGGTCGGGATAGTCGCGCAGGGCCCGCGCGTTGATCTTGTCGTCCACGTCGGTGATGTTGCGCACATAGGTGACGTGGGCCTGCCCGTAGAGATGGCGCAGCAGGCGGAACAGCACGTCGAACACGACGACGGGCCGGGCATTGCCGATATGGGCATAGTCATAGACCGTCGGTCCGCACACATACATGCGCACGTTCCCGGCGTCCTCCGGCTCGAAGTCTTCCTTCGCCCGAGTCAGCGTGTTGGTCAGTTTCAATCGATGAGCGGGAAGCATGATCGGTCGTCTCCTGGCCGGCTGGCCGGGGCGTCCGTCTCATCTCCCTTGCCGGAGAGCTTCACGCATGAGGGGAACGGCCACAGCCAGCTTTGTCGCTAGCTGCAAATAATGAGAATCGAAATGGTCTTCCGATGGGCCGTGCACATGGCAAGTGTTCTGACCCGTTTGCCTGGCCCGGTCAAGCGCCAAAAGGCGGTTTGCCGCGCTTCGCAGCGGCTTTTCGCTGGCGTCCGCGGCGTGTCCTGCATCACACTGGCCTTGAGGAGACTCCGTCATATTAGGGCTGCGGCTCCACCGTATGATGGAGGACATTTGTGGGAGGAAATCATGAGCTCTTTCGCCTGTAAGACCCGGTTCCGGCCGGTTGCGCTCGGGCGTCTCGCCAGCGCGGCCCCGGCGCTCGCCCTTGCTGTGCTGCTGTCCGGCACTGCGGTGCCGGCGTTTGCCCAGTCCGCCCTGCCGGTGGAAAGCGCTCCTACGGGCAGCATCCAGGTGGGCGAAGCGCACCTGCCGACCGATCCGCTCGCCATGGCGATTGCCCGCGAGCTGTCGGTCAACACGACCGTGATGCTCGACGCGTCGGCCAATGCCGGCAGCGAGGAAGAGCTCGAGCTCGGCATCCAGGGCTATTACGAGAACCGCGTGTTCCAGCCCCTGTGGGTCAGCGACCAGGGTCTCAACCCCCATGGCGAACTCCTGCTCGGCGCCTTCGAGAAGGCCGGCGACCACGCGCTCGACCCGGCCGATTATGCTCCCGACCGACTGCGCCAGCTGGCCAGCACAGCCACCGATATCGACAGCCTCGCGGAGCTGGAGGTCGCGATCTCCAACACGTTCGTCACCTATGCCAACCATCTCACGGCCGGCCGGGTGAAGCCCAACGAGGTCAACCGTTCGCTCAACCTCTTCCCCAAGGCGCCGGATCCGGCAATGCTGCTGGAATTCGTCGACACGTCCGAGGATTTCGCCTCCGCCATCGAGGGGCTCTCTCCCAACACGCCCAACTATGCAAGGCTGAAGACGGCGCTTGCTGACTACCGCGCCAAGGAGGCCGCCGGCGGCTTTACCGTCGTTCCCGAAGGCGAGACCCTGAAGCCGGGCATGACCGACACACGCGCAGAAGCGCTGCGCACCCGTCTGGCCGAGCAGGATCTCTTCACCCCCGGCAGCCATTCGGGCGATGTCTATGACGGCGCGCTGGTCGAGGCGGTGAAGCTGTTCCAGGAGCGCCACGGCCTGGAGGTGGACGGCGTCATCGGCAAGAACACGCTCGCCGAGATCAACGTGCCGATCTCCAGGCGCATCGACCAGATGGAGCTCAACATGGAGCGCCGGCGCTGGATGCCGGACGATCTCGGCTCCCGCTATGTCTTCGTCAACCTGGCCGACCAGAACCTCAAGGTCGTTGAGAACGACAAGACCGTGCACACGACCCGCGTGGTCGTCGGCAAGCCGTACCACGCCACCCCGGTCTTTTCCGACGAGATGACCTATGCGGAGGTGAACCCCTACTGGACGGTGCCCTACTCCATCGCCACGACGGAGTACCTGCCGATGCTCCAGCGCGATCCCGGCTCCCTGCTGGCGAAGAACATCCGCGTCTTCTCCGGCAACCGCGAGATCGATCCCTGGTCGGTCGCCTGGGGCTCCTACAGCCGCGCCAGCTTCCCCTTCACGCTGCGACAGGACCCCGGCGAGGGCAATGCGCTCGGCCGCATCAAGTTCATGTTCCCGAACAAGTTCAACATCTACATCCACGATACGCCATCGAAGTCGCTGTTCGACCGGGCCCAGCGCTCCTTCAGCCATGGCTGCATCCGCGCCGAGGACCCGTTCGACCTCGGCCAGGCGCTGCTCGGCCCGGACGGCTGGACCAAGGACAAGCTGGAGGCGGTGCGCAACAGCCGCGAACGCCGGGTGATCAAGCTGTCCAAGCCGCTGCCCGTCCACCTCACCTACCTGACCGCATGGGTGAACAAGGACGGTTCGGTCCACTTCCGCCGCGACATCTACGACCGCGACAAGGTGCTGGCCAAGGCGATCGCCCAGTTGCGGCCCGCCAATCTCTGACGGACGGATCGCCCGTCCCGCTCGCTCACACAGAAAGGCGCCGCCACGCAAGGGGCGGCGCCTTTACCATTGTGAACGGCACATAAAAGGGCGCCTCAGCACGGGTTCAGCCGCGCCATTGCATGATCGGCGCAGTTCAAGGCCCAGCGTATCGGAGCCAGTGCCATGCAGACGATCTTCCCGACCTCCATCACCCGCCGCGGCGCCCTCATCCGCCAGCTTGTCGCCGCCTCCCTGTTCGGCGCCTTGATGCTGGCTCCCGTTGCGGGATTCGTTTTCGCCACGGATTTCGGAGCCCGCAGCCACAGCGCGCTGGCGTTCAATGCACAGTCGGTGTGCAGAAGCGGCGAAATCAGCTGTAATCTTAACTCTCAGGCTCATAGTTCGCCTTTTAGCAATCGCTGATATCTTGCGCGGATTGAATTGTTCCACTTTAATGCCGCGACTTCGAATTGCAGGCGGTCAAAGCCCTTCCGGCAGGAGGGCGTCGCTGCTGTAGCTCGAGGCCGGTAGGTCGGCAGTTGCGGGATCTGGACCGCCTGCGGTACCCAGGGCCTTCGGTAAGGATGGAAATGATCGACGCGCTTCAGGAAAAGGCCGAGGACGCGGCGAGCTTTCTCAAGATGCTCGCCTCCGCCCCGCGCCTCATGCTGCTGTGCCATATGGCCAACGGCGAAACCAATGTCGGACAGCTCGCCGAACTTACCGGCATGCGCATGCCGACCGTCTCACAGCAACTCGCCCTGCTCCGGGCCCAGGGGCTGGTGCGCACGCGCCGCGAGGGCACGACGATCTATTACAGCCTCGACAGCGAAGTCGCGCAGGACGTCCTGTCTCTGCTGCAGAAGCACTTCTGCCCGCCCGAGACGATGGCCCGGGCCACCAACCGGCTGGAGACCAGCAGCGCCGGCTGACGGGCAGCGCGGCACCTGGTAGCGCCGCGCGTTTTCCCCTTTCGCATGACAGCGACGGTCAGTCGTCCAGCCAGTCCGCGCAGCGCGGGGCATCCGCCTCGCCCCAGGGCATGATCGGCACCGTCGAGGTCGAGTTCTTCGGGCTGCCCTCGATGATCTTGTCGGAATAGACGAGATAGACCAGTACGTTCCGCTTGGTGTCGCAGCCCCGCACGATCCGCATCTTCTTGAACAGGAAGGATCGGCGCTGGCGGAACATTTCCTCGCCCTGCTCGAACTTCGCCTTGAAGGTCACCGGCCCCACCTGCCGGCAGGCGAGCGAGATGTCGGAGACTTCCTCCGCAACGCCCAGCCAGCCCGAAACGCCCCCCTTTTCCGGCACCGTGAAATGGCAGGCCACCCCGTCGATCAGCGGGTCGTCCACCGCATACGTGGCCAGCTTGTGATCCGGCGTCAGGAACTTCCAGACCGTCGACTTCTTGAAAATCAGGTCCGGCTCGTCGGCCGACAGGGCCGGCTGCGCCAGGGCCGCGACGCTTGCAAGGGCGAGAACGGCGGCCCGCAGGAAGGATTTCATCGTCTCAATCTCCCGGTATGGTCGACCCGCATATGGGGGGCGGCCGGAAAGGGCGCAAGCGATGCGCCGGCGGACCTCAGATGAAGAGCTTTCCGATGTGAACGACCGCAACGAGCGGCGAAGGCGTCGACAGCAACGCCAGGGCCGCAAGGCTGAGAAGCCCCAACACCAGGTTGGCGCCGGCCAGCCCGCGCTCTCCGGCTCTTGCGGCCATGCGCCAGCAGGTGCCATGGGTCAGCATGACAAGCACGGCCAGAACACCCGCGGTCAGCATCCCCCGCTCATCCTGCACGCCGGCATGAAACAAGACCATCGGCAGGAAGGCGCCGGCCAGCGGCAGCAGCAAGACGTGGTTGAGCACCGTCCACACCAGAGCGGGGCTTTGCGGTTTCGGCGGTGCGGCGGCGGCCTTTTCGGGTGCCGGTGCCTTGTCCGTCCGTTCTGCCGTTTTCGCCATCCTGTCGCTGTTCCTGTATGAAACTTCGTCGCCCCGCCCATACCTGACTGCCACGCTCGGCCCCTGGCTGCAAGACGATCCGGTGGCACCCGGTGTCGCACCCTTGCCGGACTCGCGGCAATGGTTAGAATTGAAACGATACATGCGATTATTGCCGCTGCCGGCCGGGCACGCCTGTCTCCCGGCAGCAGCCGAAAGCGAGCAGTCCATGAGCAACGATCAAAGGCCTCTCGAGCTGGAGGGGTTTCTTCCCTATCGGCTCAACGTGCTTGCCGAGACCGTCAGCCAGTCGCTAGCCGGCATCTATCGCCGTGACTATGCCATCAGCGTGCCGGAGTGGCGGATCATGGCGACCCTGGGCCAGTTCGGCACGATGACCGCCAAGGAGATCGGCGAGCACAGCCGCATGCACAAGACCAAGGTTTCGCGCGCCGTCGCCAGTCTCGAGCATCGCAGCTTTCTTCAGCGGACCGCCAACACCCGCGACATGCGCGAGAGCTTCCTGCAGCTGACGGAAAAAGGCATCGCCGCCTATCGCAAGCTGGTGCCGGAGGCGCACCGCTTCATAGAGGCGTTGGTGGCGCCGCTCGACCCTGCCGACAGGCAGGTGTTCGACCGGGTGCTGGAGCAACTGGCGCGGCGCGCAGAGGAACTGAGCGCGGATCTCGAAGGCTCCAACGCGCCCGCCTAGGCGCGAATTTACTAAAAGTTGAGCATTTCCTTGTGCCGCCCCGCGACCTGACGCCATAGTCGGCCGCGTTGGACCCTGGCTACGGTCAGGCAACGCTCTTTTGCTCAAGCGGATCGCATCGATGGCTCTGGAAACCGGCATTGGAAAAGGACTGCTGCGCGGCCTCGTGGCTGCGGGCCTGATCCTTGCCGTCAGCGGCCCGGCCATTGCTGCCAGCTGCTCGGCCCTGCGTGCCGAACTCCAGCAGATCTCCGCCGGCGGCTCGCGCTCTCCCGAATATGCCAAGTGGGACGATGCCCACCGCGCCCAGTCGCAGGCCTTGGGGCTGGCCGAGCGCGACTTCCGCCATCTCGGCTGTGGCGGCGCCGCCAGCGCCCCGTCCTGCAAGGGGCTGAAGCCTAAGATCGAGCGCATGCGCGCCAACCTTGCCAAGATCGACCGTCAGCGCGCCCGCCACGCCGGCAGCCGCAGCACCGGCCGCGAGGCAGCCTTGCGAAAGGCCCTCGCCCGCCAGAACTGCGATGCCCCGCAGCAGGCCCGCGCGCCTGCAAATACCGGCATCCGCTCTGCTCCGCCCTCCGGCGGCGGCTTCCTCTCGCTGTTCGGCATCGGCCGGGGCAACGGCGCGGTGACGCATCAGGCCGCCGTGGAGCCGCAGCGGACGGAGACGCGGCCGCGCTCGACCGTGCGCTTCAGCTCCGGCGACAACGCCACCATGGTTCGCCGGCCCTCCGGACCGACCTACCGGACCATGTGCGTGCGCATGTGCGACGGGTTCTTCTTCCCCGTCAGCTTCTCCACCGGCGAGGAGGGCTTCGGCCGCGATGCCGCCGTGTGCCGCTCCATGTGCCCAGGCGCGCAGGCCGAACTCTTCGTCCATCGCAATCCGGGCGAGACGGTCGAGAACCTCGTCTCCATCACGGGCATGCCCTATGGCGACCTGCCCAACGCCAACCGGTTCCGCGTCGCCTATGTGGAAGGGTGCGGCTGCCAGCCGAGCGCCGACCGCCAGACCATGGCAAGTCTGATCCGCAGCGGTGACGACGAGGCCGCCAGCTACCTGCGCGATGTCGACGTCGAGGCCGGCGTGAAACAGGAACTGCGCAGCGGCGTCACGCCCGACGGGATCGGAGCCGACGACGCACAGCAGGCCATCGAAACCCTGCAGCTGCAGGACCCGGACACGCGCACCAACATGGAGCTCGGCTATTCGCCGGTGCGCCAGGGTCCGTCGCTGCCGGTTCTGGGCTCCCCCTCGCGCCACAAGGCGGAAGTCGCCACCTCGGCCGAGCTGCCGGCCGAGAACGCCGACACGGAAGGCTCGTCGGAGCCTCCGGCCGAGCGCAATGTCAGGATAGTCGGGCCGCGCTATTTCGTTGCCCAATAAGCGGCAGCAGGGCTTTCATGTCCGGCCCGTGCTCTTCGCCCGTCAGCGCCTTGCGCAGCGGCAGGAACAATGCCCGCCCCTTCCGGCCCGTTCGCTCCTTGAGCGCACCCGTCCAGGCTCCCCAGGTGGTCTCGTCGTAGGGCTCCTGCGGCAGAAGCTCTGCCGCCTCGCGAAGGAACGCACCGTCTTCCTCGGCAACCGACAGCGGCTGTGGTGACGTCACCGCCCGCCACCAGCGCGCAGCATCCGCCACCGTCTCGCAATTCTCCCGCACCGCCAGCCAGAAGGCCTCGCCCCCCGGATGCGTCTCGGCGATACCAAGGCCCGACAGCCTGTCCGCGACGGCGGCATATGGCAGGGCATGCACCAGCTTCGCATTGAGCGGCCGCAGCTCCTGCGGATCGAACTTCGCCGACGAGCGCGACACGTCGGCCAAATCGAAGATCTCCGCCAGCCGGGACAGGTCGTCCGCCGGCTCCACCGCATGGCTGGTACCGGTCAGAACCGCCAGCGAGGCAACCGACATCGGCTCGAACCCATCCTCGCGCAGCGAGCGCAGCGACAGCGCGCCCTTGCGTTTCGACAGGCCTTCGCCGGAAATCGTCGTCAGCAGGTTGTGATGGCCGAAGATCGGCGGGGCCGCGTCCAGCGCCTCGAAAATGGCGATCTGCACGCCGGTATTGGCCACATGGTCCTCGCCGCGGATGACATGGGTCACCCCGGCGGCGATGTCGTCGACGATAGAGGGCAGCGTATAGAGATAGCTGCCGTCCTCGCGCACCAGCACCGGATCGGACAGCGACGCAAGATCGATGCTCTGCGCCCCGCGGCACAGGTCGTCCCAGCTGCGCTCCACCCGCCGCGTGACGAAAGGATCGCCGTCGTGGTTCGGCAGCAGGAAGCGCCAGTGCGGCCGTCGCCCCTCCGCTTCCAGCCGCGCCCGCTCCGCGTCATCGAGGCGTAGCGCCGCCCGGTCGTAGACCGGCGGGCGCCCGAGCGCGCGCGCCCTTGCGCGTCGCCGCTCCAGCTCGTCCGACGTCTCGTAGCAGGGATAGAGCAGTCCGGCCGCCTTGAGCTTTTCGGCCGCCGCATCGTAGAGCGGCAGCCGGTCCGACTGGCGGAAGCTCTCATGCGGCGCGATGCCGAGCCAGCCGAGATCCTCCGCGATCGCTGCGGCGAACTCTTCGGTCGAGCGCTCCTTGTCGGTGTCGTCGTAGCGCAGGATGAAGCGCCCCTCGCGGCGCAGCGCGAAGAGCCAGTTGATCAGCGCCGGACGGGCATTGCCGATGTGCAGGAAGCCCGTGGGTGACGGGGCGAAGCGAACGGTGACTGTCATGGCCACCTCTTAGCCGGAAGCAGGTTCCCCCGCAACGCCGCCCTCCGCCGGGCGCTGCCGCACATGGCGCGACACCAGCGTGAGGGCCAGCGCCGCCAGCAGGCAGTAGAGCGCCATGGCATAGACCTGCAACGAATACGGCACGCCGGCATCGATCAGATAGCCGGTGAGGCCCGGCCCCAGCGCCGAGGCAAAGACCATCATCGCCACCGTCACGGAGCGGATCGAGCCGAGGTGCCGCGCGCCATAGATCTCCGGCCACAGGGCGCCGAACAGGGTAGAGCTGAACCCGTAGCTGATGCCGAGCAGCGCCATGAAACCGAACGCGGCGAAGGGGTGAGTCACCGTCCCCAGCAGCACGCAGGCGAGCCCCAGCGGCAACAGGAAGGTCGGCAGCAGCCGCAAGGCTGTCACCTTGTCCACCAGATAGCCGGCCAGCAGCGCGCAGCTGATGGTCATCGCCGACATGGCCATGAAGGCCGAGGCGAACAGTTCCATCGACCAGCCGCGCAGCTCCACCAGATAGACCTGATGGAAGAAGATCGTCGTCCCGATGAAGGGCGGCGCCAGCGTGCCGGCGGAAATGATCCAGTAGGCCGGATCGCGCAGCACCTCCGCGCGGGTCCATTGCCGCTGCGCCACCGGGCGCTCGTCCGTGTGGATGGTGCCGCGCGGCACCCGCTCGACCTTCAGCAGCAGGAGCAGCGCCGGCAGCGCCACCAGCACCAGCACGGCAACGCCCAGCCACCATGTGCCGCGCCAGCCCAGCAGGCCGGCCAGCGTGACGAAGACCAGCGGCAGGCTCGCCTCGCCGCACTGGATCCCGAGCGAGGCGATGGAGACCGCGCGGCCGCGCTGCGCATCGTACCAGCGGCCCATCGCGGTCATCGCCACATGGGTCATCATGCCCTGGCCGAACAGCCGCAAGCCGTAGAGCACCACGAACAGCATGGCGACCGAGGAGACGCTGGCCATCCCGGCGGTGAACAGCGCGAGCCCCGCCACCACGCCGCCGGCAACCAGCGCCAGCGGGAAATTGTCGACCACCTTGCCGACGAAGGTCAGCGACAGCGCCGAGCACAGGGTCGCGGCCATGTAGAGCCCGCCGAACGCGCCGTGGCTCAGCCCGAACTCGGCCCTCAGGTCTCCCGCCACCAGCGAGATGAAATAGGTCTGCCCGAAACTGGAGAAGAAGGTCAGCAGCAGTCCGGCCGCAAGCCAGCGGAGATTGTCGCGCAGGAAGGTGAAGAAGGGCATGGCAGCAATCCGCGGCAAAAGTGGCAAGTCCGCAAGCCGGCAAGCCCGCCTCCCGCACCAAGCCGGAGCATGGCGCGGAGCGAAGGGCGGTGCGACCGCAGGTCGATCATCATGTGGAGCGCAGGCCGGCGGCACCGGTCGCAGGACCAGGAAAGAGCGGTCAGGATAGAGAAACTTCTCGCCCGGCGAAAGAGATCGTCCTTTTCGACAAGGCCGGCGGGTTCAGGCGGACACAGCCCCTCCCCGCTGTCTCCACGCCAGAACGGCAAGGCACACGAGCGCCGCCAGCGCCAGCATCGCCAGCCCCGAGGCATAGACCGCCACGCCCGCGACACCGGCACTGTCGAGCACAAGGGTCACCAGCAGCGGCCCTGCTGCCATCGCGACATTGCTCGGCAGCGACAGGTTGGCCGCCGCGCGCGCATAGCGGCTTGCCGAAAAGAAGCTGAGCGGTAGCAGCGCACGTGTCAGTGCCGAAATGCCCGAGCCGAAGCCGTAGAACGCAATGAAGAGATAGAGCAGCGAAGCCTGCCCGTCGGCGAGGAGCAGCAGCAGGGGCGAGCCCACCAGCAGCGCGGCGGCAATGAGGCCCGAGGTCAGCGGCGTTGCGAACCGCCCCGCCAGAATATCGGCAAGCCGCGCCGTGATCCCGAGCACCGAGCGCAGGGCGCCGAGTTCCAGGGCCAGAGCCGGCGACGCACCCGACATCTGCAGCAAGGCGATCAGCGACGGCGCGAGACCCGTGGTGACCAGGCTGAAGACGATGGACACCAGCGCGATCAGCCAGAAAGCAAGGCGCGCCTGTGCCTGCGTCAGCCGCAACGGCTCGACAGCGGCGGCCGCGGCCCGCGCTGCACCTCCGTCCTCGTCGCGCGGCGACGGCAGGGCGAAGAGATAGAGCGGGCACAGCGCTGCTTGTGTTCCGGCTGCTGCCAGCATCGCCATGCGCCAGCCGATCGCCCCTTCCAGAAGGCTCCACAGCGGCCAGGCGACGGCGGCCGACAGCCCGGTGAAGATCATCAGGATGCCGATGGAGCGCCGGGCACCCGCCCCTTCCCGCTCGACCACCGCCGCGTTGCACGGCACGGTCAGGCCGAGTGCGCCGCCGATCCCCATCACCAGCCAGGCGGCGTAGTAGAGCACGACACCCTGCGCCAGGCTCATGGCGAGAAGCCCCGCCGCCATGGTCGCAGCTCCCGCTGCGAGCACCCTTGCAGCGCCATGCCGCTCGATCAGCCGTCCGGTCAGCGGGCCGGCGAACCCGCCCAGAAGCATCATCGCCGTCAGGCCGCCGAAGGCGAGCGCGTTCGACATCCCGAGCTCGGCGGTGATCTGCCGACCCAGCACGCCGGGCATGTCGAAGGTCGTTCCCCAACCGACGATCTGGCCGGCGGCAAGGATGGCGACCAGGCGAAGCCTGTCGAGACGCATGGTCCCTCGCGCGAGGGCTCGTGTGGCAGGAGCGGCAGCAGCCCGGCCGGGCTTGGCTGCCACTGAAAGACGCGGCCTAGCTGCGGTCGCGGAAGCGGTTGGTGATCGGATAGCGGCGGTCGCGGCCGAAATTCTTGCGGGTGATCTTCACGCCCGGCGCCGACTGCCGGCGCTTGTACTCGGCGATGTAGAGCAGGTGCTCGATGCGGTGGATCAGCTCGCGGTCATGGCCGCGCGCCTCGATATCGCCCACCGACATCTCGTTCTCCACCAGACATTCGAGAATGTCGTCGAGCACGTCATAGGGCGGCAGCGAATCCTGGTCCGTCTGGTTCTCGCGCAGCTCCGCGGTCGGCACCTTGTCGATGATGTTGACCGGGATCACCTCGCCGGCAGGACCGAGCAGGCCGTCCGGCCGGTTGGCGTTGCGCCAAGCGGCGAGCCGATAGACCTGCGTCTTGTAGAGGTCCTTGATCGGGTTGAAGCCGCCGTTCATGTCGCCGTAGAGCGTCGCATAGCCGACGGACATTTCCGACTTGTTGCCCGTGGTCGCGACCATGGAGCCGAACTTGTTGGAGATCGCCATCAGGATCGTGCCGCGCGCGCGCGACTGCAGGTTCTCTTCCGTCACGCCGCTGTCGGTGCCGGCGAACAGGCCCGAAAGTCCTTCCGAAAAGCCCTCCACCGCCGGGGCGATCGCCACCGTGTCGTAGCGCACGCCGAGCGCCTTGGCGCAGGCTTCGGCATCCACGAGGCTCTCCGTCGAGGTATAGCGATAGGGTAGCATCACGCAGTGGACCTTGTCGCCCCCCAGCGCATCCACCGCCATCGCCGCCACCACCGCACTGTCGATGCCGCCGGACATACCCAGCACCACGCCCGGAAAGCGGTTCTTGTTCACATAGTCGCGAAAGCCTAGGACGCAGGCCTGCCAGCGCGCGGCATCGATATCCGGCAGATCAGCCTTCGGCCCGTTCTCGCAGACCCAGCCTCCATCCGCATCGCGGCGCCAGTCGGTGATCGCGATCTCCTCGACGAACTCGCCCATCTGGAAGGCAAGGCGCCGGTCCGCCTGCAGCGCGAAGGACGCGCCGTCGAACACCAGTTCGTCCTGGCCGCCAAGCTGGTTGCAATAGACCAGCGGCAGGCCCGTCTCGACCACGCGCTGCACCATCACCTGCAGACGCACCTCGGGCTTGCCGGCATAGAAGGGCGACCCGTTCGGCACCAGCAGCAGCTCCGCGCCGGTCTCCTCCAGGCACTCGCACACTTCCTCGGTCCACGCATCCTCGCAGACCGGCAGGCCGATACGGATGCCGCGAAAGCCGACCGGTCCCGGCAAGGGGCCAGCCTGGAACACGCGCTTTTCGTCGAACTCGCCGTAGTTCGGCAGATCGTATTTGAACCGGACACCCTCGATGCGTCCGCCGTCGATCAGCGCCACCGCATTGTGCAGCTTGTCGACCTCGCGCCACGGCAGGCCGATCACGACACCGGGCCCGCCATCGGCGGTGTCGGCGACCAGCTCGTCCAGCGCTGCCCGGCAGGCGGCGACGAAAGCGGGCTTGAGCACCAGATCCTCCGGCGGATAGCCGGACAGGAACAGCTCCGACAGCAAAACGAGATCGGCCCCGGCGGCGGCGGCTTGCGCACGGGCGCGGCGCGCCAGCGCCAGGTTGCCCTCCACGTCGCCGACGGTCGGGTTCATCTGGGCCACCGCCAGCCGCAGCCTGTCGGCAGGGCCGGAAGAGACGGTTTTCAGGGAGGATTCGGTCGGTGTCGCGCTCATGAAAACGGGTGTAGCCCGGCCCTTGCGCTTGCGCAATCGGCGAGAGCGCATGAGCGGGCCGCGCAGCGCGCGTCGCTGCCCCTGGGGCCGCGGAAGGTCTCTCGACTACAGGTAGACAGTGCCCTGCCCGCCGGCGGAGCGCTGCGCCTTCAAGGCTGCCGCCGCCACTTCCGGCGCCGGCATTGCCGACGGCTCATAGCTGCCTCTTGGGGCCGGCCGCAACCGGTCCACCGCCCGCACGAACGGCCTGTGCTCGGTCAAGACCCGCTGCAGGCGCTGGTAGAGCATGGCCGGCGAAACCGGTTTTGCCAGGAATTCGTGGATGCCGAGCTCCACTGCCTTGAGAACAACGGGCTTGCGCGCATCCGCGCTCACCATGATCACCGGCGTGGTGGCCACGCCCGTATCGGTGTCGCTGCGCAGGATCGAAAGAAACTCCGCACCGTTGAGCGGCGACATCACCCAGTCGCAGATGACGACATCGGGCTTTCGCTCCAGCGTTACCGCCAGACCGTCCGCTCCGTCCGACGCATCCGAGATACGCCGAATGCCGAACCCGTTCAGGATCGCCCTGAACAGGCTGCGCATATGCGAGTTGTCGTCGATAACCAAAACCGACACTGCTGAAAGGTCGAGTAACATGCCGTTCGGTCCCCTCCCGATTGGCTCATACTTATAAATATACGAAATACGGAAATATTTCGTTACGTAAGTTTCAGACGATAACATCGACTGCTGGGGCGCTCATCTGCTCGTCCGACCTGCGGCCTCGGCGCGCGATCCATACCCGCAATACCTTTCGGGAAGCCTACCGCCCGGCGCGGCAGGGCACGAAAACGACAACGCCGCCGGGAGGATCCCGGCGGCGTCGATGACGATTGCGTGCTCCGGCAGTGAACCGAAGCGGCTCAGGCGATGGCCGCCTCGCGCTCCGGATTGCCGCGCAGGTCGCGCTCCTTGCGGACGTTCTCGGCCACCATGAAGGCGAGCTCGATGGCCTGCTCGGCATTGAGCCGCGGGTCGCAATAGGTGTGGTAGCGGTCGGCGAGATCCTCGGCCGTCAGCGCCCGGGCACCGCCCGTGCACTCGGTGACGTTCTTGCCGGTCATCTCCACATGGATACCGCCGGCATAGCTGCCTTCCGCCCGGTGCACCGCGAAGAAGGCCTCGACCTCCCGCATGATGCGGTCGAACGGACGCGTCTTGTAGCCACCGGCGGTGATCGTGTTGCCGTGCATGGGATCGCACGACCACACCACCTTCCGGCCCTCGCGCTCCACCGCGCGCACCAGCTGCGGCAGGTGCTCGAACACCTTGTCCGCGCCGAAGCGGCAGATCAGCGTCAATCGGCCGGCCTCGTTGGCCGGGTTCAGCGTGTCGATCAGCTGCAGCAACTCGTCGGCCTTCAGGCTCGGGCCGCATTTCAGGCCGATCGGGTTCTTGATGCCGCGGAAGAACTCGACATGCGCATGGTCCGGCTGGCGGGTGCGGTCGCCGATCCACAGCATGTGGCCGGAGGTCGCGTACCAGTCGCCGGAGGTGCTGTCGACGCGGGTCATCGCCTGCTCGTAGCCCAGCAGAAGGGCCTCGTGGCTGGTGAAGAAATCGGTCGAGCGCAGCTGCGGCGCGCTGTCCGGGTCGATGCCGCAGGCGCGCATGAACTCCAGGCTCTCCGAGATCCGGTCGGCGAGCACCTGGTAGCGATGGCTCTGCGGGCTATCCTTGACGAAGGACAGCATCCAGCGATGCACGTGGTCGAGATTGGCGAAACCGCCCTGCGCGAAGGCGCGCAGCAGGTTCAGCGTCGCGGCCGACTGGCGGTAGGCCATGACCTGGCGCTGCGGATCCGGCTCACGGGATTCCGGCGTGAAGGCGATGTCGTTGACGATATCGCCGCGGTAGCTCGGCAGCTCCACGTCGCCCTGCTTCTCCATCGGCGAGGAGCGCGGCTTGGCGAACTGGCCGGCGATGCGGCCGACCTTCACCACCGGCTGCGCCGAGGCATAGGTGAGCACGACGGCCATCTGCAGGAAGACGCGGAAGAAGTCGCGGATGTGGTCCGCGTGGTGCTCCGCAAAGCTCTCCGCACAATCGCCGCCCTGCAGCAGGAATCCGCGACCTTCGGCCACTTCGGCGAGCTGGGCCTTCAGCTTCCTCGCCTCACCTGCAAAAACGAGCGGCGGAAAGTCGGACAGGCGGCGCTCCACTTCCGCGAGCGCGTCCGCGTCGCGATACTCGGGCACCTGCACGATCGGCATCGACCGCCAGCTATCCGGTGTCCAGTTCTGCGCCATTGTTCCAACTCCGTATAAACGACCTTCGGCAAGATCTTGTGCCTGCAGGCATCCGCTCCGGTTGCGTGTTTCGTCTGTCCCCGCTCGCCCGATCATATGTTGCGTGGGCGACGGGTGCCGGGCGTTATACACGCGGCAGCGTGGCGAGGCCACAGATAACGTCGCAACGGATGAGCCAGCAGAGTGGCACTGCAAGCGCTCCGAAGGTCCGCAATGCTGCCGATCACATTCCCGAGAGCAGCGGCCGACAGTGCTCGTGCCTCTTGCACGTGGCTGCCGTCTGACTCATTATCCGGCGTCATGGAGAGTCGTGCCCGCCTCTTTGCTGCAACTCTGTGCCGCCTCGTTCTCGTGGCGATGATTGCGCTTGCAGGTGCCACCGCCGGCAATCTGAGCGACGCCTTTGCCGCAGCGGTCCCGGCCGCTCGCCAGCAAGCCCACATTCACGCCCCGTCGCCGATGGTTGCCGCACACGCAGCCGACGACGCGCATGCAGCCGGTCACGGCAGCGCAAGATCTCACGACATGGCGCCGCACGCCTCGCACGGACAGACGCCCGAAGGCTCCCACCACCAGACGGGCTCCACGGTCGACTGTTGTCTCTCCTTCTGTTTTCCCGGACTGGCCGAAGATTGCGCCCCCGGTTTCGCGCATCTTCCCGCTGCAAAGCCGGAGAGCGACCATGCGGTTCGCCTCGAGCCGCAACCGCCCCACCCGACCGACCGCCCTCCTCGAGCCTGACAGGCCGGCCTGAAAAGGCCGTTGCCGCGCGGTGAACCCGCGCGGCCGCATCCTGTCATTCTCGAGGACTTGTCATGATATCCAGACTGCTTGCGGCCCTCGCGCCGCTGGCGGTGGCCGCCTGTGCCACCGTCCCGGCAACCGTGTCCGGTTACGGACCGCTGCCGGAAGACCCGCACGCCGCCACCGTGCCTTTGCGACCGGCCAGCGTCGTCGCTCCCTACGAGCACCGCATTCCCGTGGAGCCGGGCAACTGGCGGGACCTGAACGACCGCCAGGCACCGGGCGGAGGTGCGTCATGAGGCCCTCCCTTCGTTCCCTCGCCGTGTTGACGGCGCCCCTGCTGCTCGGCGGCTGCATCGCCACGGCTGCTACGGATGCCTACGGGCCCGGCGATGCCGGCTTCGTCACCGTCGCCGGCCAGGTGGCACCAGCGCTCGGCGGCAACACCCCCACATGGGTCCAGACCCCCGAGCAGGCCCGCGCGGCCTCCGAGCGCGTGCGTTCCATGGTCCACAAGAAGACCATCAGCGCCGAAACCGCCGTTCAGGTGGCCTTGATCAACAATCGCGGCCTGCAGGCGGCCTATTCGGATCTCGGCATCAGCGCCGCCGATGCCTGGCAGCAGACCCTGCTGCCGAACCCGAACATTTCGGTCGGCCTGCTCGGCATCGGCCAACCCGGCCTGGTCGCCTTCAAGACCATCGAGGGGATGGTCGCCAACAACATCCTGGCCCTCCTGACGCACAAGCGGCGCAGCGAGATCGCCGAGACCCGCTTCCGCCAGGCGCAGATGCGGGCGGCGGAGGAAACCCTGCGCGTTGCCAACGAGACGCGCAGCGCATGGATCGAGACGGTCGCCGCCTTCGAGACGGTCGCCCTCCTCAACCAAGCCCGTCAAGCCGCCGATGCGGCCTCCGAGCTTGCCGAAAAGCTCGGCGAGACCGGCGCCATGCCCAAGGCTGCGCAGGCGCGCGAACACGCGTTCAACGCGGAACTGGTCGGCCAGATCGCGGAGGCCCGGCTTGCCGCGCGGCTCGCCAAGGAAAAGCTCGCCCGCGCGATGGGGCTATGGGGCGCGGACACCGCGTTCTTCGTGCCCGACGCGCTTCCCCCGCTTCCCGGCCGCCTGATGAACAAGGAGCATGTCGAGCGGGAGGCGCTGCAGCGCCGGGTCGACCTGCAGATCGCGAAGATAGAGCTGGAGGCTACGGCCCGCGAGCTCGGACTGACCGAGGCGACCCGCTACGTCACCGATCTCGGCCTCGTCGCCGGCTTCGAAAGCGAGCGCGAGAAGGAGGACGGCAAGACCCGGCTCACCGGCACGGCCCAGGTGGAGCTGGATTTCGCGATCCCGATCTTCGACAGCGGCGCGGCCCGCATGAAGAAGGCGGAGTTCACCTACATGCGTGCCGCCAATCGCCTGGCGGAACGTGCGGTCAACATTCGCTCGCAGGCGCGCTCCGCCTATCTGGCCTACCGCGCCTCGCACGAGATCGCCCGCCACTACCGCAACTCGGTCCTGCCCCTGCGCAACCAGATCGAGGAGGAATCCCTCCTCACCTACAACGGCATGATCACCAACACGTTCGAGCTGCTGGCCGATACCAGGGCGCGGATCGGCACCGTCCTGATGGCCTCACGCGCCAAGCGGGACTTCTGGCTCGCGGAAGCGGGCCTGGCCGCCGCGATCCATGGCGGCGGTGAAGCCCCGGCCGCAGGCGGTGGCAGCGAAGCCGCGGTCGCCGATGCCGGCGGCGGCGGACATTGATGGCGAAGGAGACTGCAATGCTGAACAGACGTCAGATCCTGGGCGCCGGCGCTGCGGGCGCGGCCCTCGTGTCCTCCACCGCCTGGTCCCAGACCAGCAATCGCGGACTGCCTGAGGCGGCGACGATGGACACGCCCGCAACCCAGGCCCCGCTCACCCCCACCTCGGGCCCGGACTACAACCCCGTCGTTACCCTGAACGGCTGGACCCTGCCCCACCGCATGAACAACGGCGTCAAGGAGTTCCACCTCGTCGCCGAGCCGGTGGAGCGGGAGCTTGCCGACGGCATGACCGCCTTCCTGTGGGGCTATAACGGCCAGTCCATCGGCCCGACCATCGAAGCGGTCGAGGGCGACAGGGTGCGCATCTTCGTCACCAACCGCCTGCCCGAGCACACCTCCGTGCACTGGCACGGCATGATCCTGCCTTCCGGCATGGACGGCGTCGGCGGCCTGTCGCATCCGGGCATCCCGCCGGGCAAGACCTTCGTCTACGAGTTCGACCTCGTGAAGAGCGGGACGTTCATGTACCACCCGCACGCCGACGAGATGGTGCAGATGGCCATGGGCATGATGGGGTTCTTCATCGTGCATCCGAAGGACCCGGCCTTCATGCGTGTCGACCGTGATTTCCTGATCATGCTCAACGCCTTCGACATCGATCCCGGCTCCTACGTGCCGAAGATCATGACGATGACCGACTTCAACCTGTGGACCTGGAACAGCCGGATCTTTCCCGACATCGATCCGCTCGTCGTCGGACTGGGAGACCGGGTGCGGGTGCGCGTCGGTAACCTGACCATGACCAACCACCCCATCCACATGCACGGCTACGACTTCGAGGTCACCTGTACGGATGGTGGCTGGGTGCGCCCTGAGGCGCGCTGGCCGGAAGTGTCCATCGATATTCCCGTCGGCGCCATGCGTGCCTACGAGTTCGACGCGGTCCACCCGGGCGACTGGGCGATCCACTGCCACAAGTCGCATCACACGATGAACGCCATGGGCCACGACGTGCCGACCTTCATCGGCGCCGACAAGCGCTCGGTCACCGCGAAGATCCGCAAGCTACAGCCCGAATACATGCCGATGGGCTCCAACGGCATGGCCGAAATGGGCGAGATGGAAATGCCCCTGCCCGACAACACGGTTCCGATGATGGCCGGCTGGGGGCCCCATGGCCCGCTGGAAATGGGCGGGATGTTCTCCGTGGTGAAGGTCCGCGACGGCATTCAGCCGGGCGATTACGCCGATCCCGGCTGGTACGAGAACCCGCCCGGAACACAGGCTTGGGAGTGGGCCGGCGAACTGCCGGACGTCACCCGTGCCGACAGCCCTTCCACCACGCTCACCGATGCTCCGGCCAGCGCACCCGCACAGCGTGCCTCACACCGGCAGCATGGCGGCTGAGGCCGCTCCATACCCCGAAACGGAAAGGACAGAACATGCAGACAAAGACCATGAAGATGCTCGCCGTGGCCCTCTGCGCCCTCGCGCTCGGTCAGGGCGACGCGATCGCCGCCGGCACTCATGCCGGAGGCCACGGGGACAAGATGGCCGCCGGCACCCCCGGCGAGGCATCACAGGCGACGCGCACCGTACGTGTCGAACTGAAGGAGACCGAAGACGGCATGGCGATTGATCCGGCGGCCCTTCAGGTGCGCCAGGGCGAGACCATCCGCTTTCTCGTTCGCAACGTCGGAGAGATCGAGCACGAGTTCGTCATCGACACGCCGGTCCGCAACCAGGAGCACAAGAAGGTGATGGCCCAGTTCCCGGACATGGAGCACGACGATCCCAACTCCGTCCGGCTCGAGCCGGGCGCCGAGGGCGAGGTCGTGTGGACCTTCAGCAATACCGGCAGCTTCGAGTTCGCCTGCCTGATCCCCGGTCACTACGAGTCCGGCATGCATGGCGACATCGACGTCGCACACAAGTGAGCAGCCCCTCCCCAACGAAAAGGACGACAAGATGAAACTCGCAACAGCCTTCGTCGTAGCCCTGCTCCTCGTCTCCGGAGCGTCTACCGCGCTCGCGGCAGAGTTCACCAAGGGCGTGGTCAAGAAGGTCGACCTTCGCGCCAAGAAGGTCACCATCGTCCATGAGGAACTGACATCCCTCGACATGCCGGCCATGACCATGGTCTTCCGCGTCGCCGAAGAGGCGATGTGGGAGCATTTGCAGGAAGGCAAGGAGATCGAGTTCGTCGCCGGACGAGTCAACGGCAAGATCACCGTGACCGAACTGAAGTGACGCGGCGCGCCGGAGCGGCATCCTCCGCTCCGGCGCGTGCCTCACGCCTCGATGTGGCGAAGCCCCGTGCCGGCCAGCTGATCGTCGAACAACGCCAGCAGGTCGGCATCCAGCACCTGCGCCCGCGGATAGCGCGGCGCACTCCGGTCGGCCAGCATCGGGGCGTCCCAGCCATCCGTCGTCTCGATGAAGTGGCGCACGCCCTCCTCGCCCCAGAAGGCGTAAAAGCCCGCCAGCACGCAATCGACATAGCTCTGCAGGATCGGGTGCTCGTCGGTGCCCGGCCGGCGGATCTCGCTGTCCGCCTCGTAGAGAAAGGCGCTCGCAGCTCCCGCCGTTCCGTCCTTGTCCCGGCGGAAGGACGGGCCGATGCCGTCGATCCGGCGATAGCGCCGCTCGCGGGCGTCGAGCTCGGCAAGCCGTTCGGCCGGCTCGCTCACCATCACCCCGCGGATCGCCGTATCCGCCGCCCGGCGCACCGTCAGCGTGCAGACCTTCGGCAGGTTCTCCGCCCCCTCCGGACGCCACCACGCGCGCCATTCGCGTCGCCAGCCAGACAGGGTGCCGGCCTCGGCCAACGCCTGCGCTCCCAGCGTGCGTGTGTTGACGAGCGATCCGTAACCGAAATACGTGATGGTCATGCCCTGCGTTTCCGTAAGCTGCAATCCAGCGACGAAAGCCCTCCTGCCCCCGTCTTCCCGTCCGTCTCTCCTGCCTAGAGGATCGCTCCGCCCATGACCACCATCCCCCGCGCGCAATCTTCCGGCTGGACCGACGCCGACACCGCCCGCCTGCGCACCGATACGCCGGCCGCCGCCCGCCTCGTCCATTTCAACAATGCCGGCGCCAGCCTGCCGCCCGCGCCGGTCCTGGCCGCCGTGAAGGCGCATCTCGACCTCGAGGCGGACATCGGCGGCTACGAGGCCGCCGACCGGGCTGCCCATGCGGTCGCCGACTTCTATCCTGCCGTCGCTGCTCTGCTGGGCGCCGCCCCGCACGAGATCGCCTATGTGGAGAATGCCACCCGCGCCTGGGACATGGCCTTCTACTCGATCCCGTTTCGCCCCGGCGACCGGGTGATCACCGGCCGCGCCGAATACGTCTCCAACTATGTCGCGCTGCTGCAGATGAAGGCCCGCGCCGGCATCGAGATCGACCTGATCGACGACGACGAGACCGGCCAGATCGACCTGAAGGCGCTCGAGGCGGCGATCACGCCGAAGACCCGGCTGATCGCCCTCACCCACGTCCCGACCTTCGGCGGCCTCGTCAATCCGGCCGAGGAAGTCGGCGCCGTCGCCCGCCGCCACGGGGTGCTCTACCTGCTGGATGCCTGCCAGTCCGCCGGCCAGATCGCCCTCGACGTCGCCCGCCTCGGTTGCCACATGCTCTCCGGCACCGGGCGCAAGTATCTGCGCGGGCCGCGCGGCACCGGCTTCCTCTATGTCTCCGACGCGGTGCTCGACCAGCTGGAGCCGGCCTTCATCGATCTGGAAGCGACCGAGTGGATCGACGCCGACAGCTATCGCCTTGTCGAGGGCGCGCGCCGTTTCGAGAATTGGGAGCGCTATTTCGCCGGCCAGATCGGCCTCGGCGTTGCCGTGCGCTATGCGCTGGAGACCGGACCGCATCGGCTGGAGGACCGCATCTCGGCGCTCGCCGCCCTGCTGCGCAGCGAACTCGCCAAGCTCCCGGGCGTCGCGGTGCACGACCGCGGCACGCGCAAATGCGGCATCGTCACGCTGACGGTGGAAGGCGAAAGCCCGGCGGAAACGCGCGCACGCCTCACGGCGACCGGCATCAACACCTCGGTCTCCTCCGCCTCCTCCGCACGCATCGACCTGCCCCGTCGCGGCCTCGACTCGGTCCTGCGCGCCTCGCTCCACGCCTACAACACGGAAGTGGAGATCGAGACCCTGCTGAAGGCCTTGCGGGACGGGTGAGGCCAGCCGAAACGAAAAACCCCGCCGGACGGTCGCGTCCGGCGGGGTTTTTTGTGTCCAAAGCTCTGATCGGCCGTTCAGCCCTGCGCCCCGAACGCCTCGGCGTCCGCTTCCTTCAGCGAGACGGACTCGCCGCAGCCGCAGGCCGAGACCTCGTTGGGATTGCGGAACACGAAACCGGAGCGGAACTTCGTCACTTCGTGATCCATCTCCGTGCCCAGCAGGAAGAGCGCCGCCGAGGGCTCGATGAAGATCTTGACGCCCTTGTCGTCGATCACGTCGTCGCCCGGCTTCGCCTCCTCGACGAGGCTCATGTCGTATTCCATGCCGGCGCAGCCGCCCTTCTTGATCCCGACGCGCAGGCCGAGAACGGGCTTGGCCGAATTGCCGACGATCTCGCGCACGCGCTCGGCGGCGGCGTCCGTCAGCTTCAGGACCTGGAATCTGGAACCCATATCCGTTTCCCCGATTCTAGCGGTTAGTCACCCGAATCTGAAGTTCGTCACATTTGGCGGCGTGCTCTGAACGAACTTCAGATTTAAAAGGGTGACTAGCAAGTTTATGTTTCTAGTGTGGTTTTCGAATTTGAAATACGCTCTGACGGTCGCTGCCAAAACGAGGCGTATTTCAAATTCACCACACTAGCAGGTGCAAGATGCACCCGCGTTACCCCACAATATAGGGCCTGGCGCGGGCTCTTGCCAGTTCGCTCGGACCATCCGGCAGATCTGGCACTCAATACCAGTTGAGCGCCACCTTGGCCTCTTCCGACATTCGGTCGGGCGTCCACGGCGGATCGAACACCATCTGCACGTTGACGTCGCCGACCCCGGCGACCGCACTGACAGCGTTTTCCACCCAGCCCGGCATCTCGCCGGCGACCGGGCAGCCCGGCGCGGTCAGCGTCATGTCGATGGCGACCGAGCGGTCGTCCTCGATATCGACCTTGTAGATCAGGCCCAGCTCATAGATATCGCAAGGAATTTCCGGGTCGTAGACGGTCTTCAGCGCGCCGACGATATCGTCCGTCAGGCGCTTCAGCTCATCTTCGGAAAATGCGGAGCCGGTCGCCGAAATCTCGGCCTGGGCTTCCTCGTCCTGCGTCAGTTGGTCTTCGCTCATCTCGCCCTCATGCGAAAAAGTCGTGGGCCTTCTGCAGCGCCTCGACCAGCCTGTCGACCTCGTCGAACGTGTTGTAGAGGCCGAAGCTCGCCCGGCATGTCGAGGTCACACCATATCGTGCCAGCAGCGGCTGCGCGCAATGGGTCCCGGCCCGTACGGCAACGCCCTCGCGGTCGATGATCATCGACACGTCGTGCGCATGCACCCCCTTCATCTCGAAGGCGACGATGGCGCCCTTGTCCGGTGCCTCGCCGAAGATGCGGATCGAGTTGATCTGCTTCAGCCGCTGATGCGCGTAGTCGCGAAGGGCCGCCTCGTGCGCGGCGATCCGATCGCGGCCGATCGCGTCCATATAGTCGAGCGCGGCCGCAAGGCCGATGGCCTGGACGATCGGCGGCGTACCGGCCTCGAAGCGGTGCGGCGGGCTGTTGTAGCTCACCATGTCCTCGGTGACGTCGAGGATCATCTCGCCGCCGCCATTGAACGGACGCATCCGCTCCAGGTGCTCCATCTTGCCCCACAACACGCCGATGCCGGTCGGCCCATACACCTTGTGACCGGTGAAGACGAAGAAGTCGCAGCCCAGATCCTGCACGTCGACCGGCATGTGCACCGCCGACTGGCTGCCGTCGACCAGCACCGGAATGCCGCGCGCATGGGCGATCCGGCAGATCTCGCGGATCGGCACCACGGTGCCCAGCACGTTCGACATCTGGGTGATCGCCACCAGCTTCGTCTTGGCCGACAGGGTCGCCTCGAACGCGTCGATGTCGAAGGACCCGTCCTCGCGCACATAGACCCATTTCAGCACCGCACCCTGCCGTTCCCGCAGGAAGTGCCAGGGCACGATGTTGGAGTGGTGCTCCATGATCGACAGGACGATCTCGTCGCCCTCACCGATCCGTTCCGTGCCGAAGGTCTGGGCGACCAGGTTGATCGCCTCGGTGGTGGAGCGGGTGAAGATCACCTCGTCCTGCGACGGGGCGTTGAGGAAGCGGCGCACGGTCTCGCGCGCGGCCTCGAAATTCTCGGTCGCTGTGTTCGACAGGTAGTGCAGCCCGCGATGGACGTTGGCGTATTCGTGCGAATAGGCCTTGGTCACCGCGTCGATCACCGCCTGCGGCTTCTGGGCCGAGGCGCCGTTGTCGAGATAGACGAGCGGCTTGCCGTAGACCTCGCGCGACAGGATCGGGAAGTCGCGGCGCACTGCCGCCACGTCATAGGGGGCGCTTGCAACGGCACCGGGATCGGTCATCGACGTCATCTGCGTACTCCCGCTTCGCCGGGGCGACTGCCCCGGCCTGTACGGTGCTGCCGGGGCCTTGAGCCCCGGAAGCGTGGCGGCGGGGCGTTACGCCCCCACAGCCTTTGATGCCGGGGCTTTTACGCTCCGGCGTCCAGCCAGGCGCGGATGCGCTCCTCGAAGGCCTCGACGATGATTTCCTCGCCGATCTCCTCGACCGCTTCCGACAGGAAGGCAAGAACCAGCAGCGTGCGGGCATCGGCCTCCGGAATACCGCGCGAGCGCAGGTAGAACAGGAGGTCCTCGTCGATCTGGCCGCTCGTGGCGCCATGGGCGCACTGCACGTCGTCGGCGAAGATCTCCAGCTCCGGCTTCAGCGACATTTCCGCGTCGTCCGACAAGAGCAGCGACTGGGTCATCATCTGGCCGTCGGTCTTCTGCGCATGCGGGCGGACGATGATCTTGCCCTGGAAGATGCCCTTGGCGCCTTCGCCGACCACCGTCTTGAACAGCTCGCGGCTGTCGCAATGCGGCACCGCGTGGTCCACCACCAGCGTCTGATCGACATGCTGGCCGGCCCGCACCATGGTGATGCCAAGTAGGTCCGCGCGCGATCCCTCGCCCGTGAAGGCGACAAAGGACTGGTGCCGGGCAAAGCCCGACCCGATGCCCGCGCCGATCAGCTTGACCTGGGTCTCGGCCCCGAGCGTCACGACGGCCGTGCCGATATGGGTGGTGCCGGCGGCCTCCGCCTGCAGGCGGGCGACGGTCACTTCCGCAGCATCGGCGGCGCGGATATCGGTCAGCGTGTTGGAGAAGCTTCCCTCGGCTCCGCCGACAAACGTCTCCAGAACGGTTGCCTTGGCGCCCTTGGCGGCCGCCACGATCACCCGCTCGCTGGTGCTGGCGGCATTGGCCGACAGCGCGTGGACGATCTCGACCGGCTTGTCCAGCGAAGCGCCTTCGGGCAGCGACAGCACGAGGCCGTCGGCGCAGAAGATGGCGTTAAGGCCCGTCGCCGCATCGCCCGTGGCGATCTCCGGCAGCTGCATCAGGCTTTCGCCCTCTTCAGCCAGTGCCTTGGCGAGCGGACGCACGCTCACGCCGGCCTCGGCCAGCGCGGCAACGTCGGAAAGACCCGCGTGGAAGTGGCCGTCGACGATGACGAGGCGGTAGCGCTCCGCCGAGCCGTAGACGTTGTCGAGCGCGGCAACAGCCGCCTTGGCGTCGTCGTCGCTGCGGCGTGCGGCAAAGGCCGGAACGCTCTTCAGCCTTGCGCGCAGGTCGGAGTATTTCCACTCCTCGACGCGGCGATGCGGCAGCCCGCTCTTGCGGAAGGCATCGAAGGCCGACTTGCGGAGCTCGGCCACCGCCGCATCGCCCGGCAGGGCGTCGCGGTCGCGGTAATAGGCCTCGGCGAGGTCGGTTTCGGCCCTGGTGTCCAGGGTGCGTGGTTCGATGGTCATGTCGTGTTCCTGACCTGTCACGCGGCCGCGTCGATGAAGTCGGCGTAACCGTTCTTCTCCAGCTCCAGCGCCAGATCCGGGCCGCCGGTCTTGACGATGCGTCCCTTCGACAGGACATGCACCACGTCCGGCACGATGTGGTCGAGCAGGCGCTGGTAGTGGGTGATCACCACGAAGGAGCGGTCCGGGCCGCGCAGGCGGTTGACGCCGTCCGACACCACCTTCAGCGCGTCGATGTCGAGGCCGCTATCGGTCTCGTCGAGCACGCAGAGCGTCGGCTGCAGCAGCGCCATCTGCAGGATCTCGGCGCGCTTCTTCTCGCCGCCGGAGAAGCCGACGTTCAGCGGCCGCTTCAGCATGTCCATCGTGATCTGAAGTTCGCCGGCCTTGTCCTTGACCCGCTTCATGAATTCCGGCGTGGACAGCTCCTCCTCGCCGCGCGCCTTGCGCTGCGCGTTGAGCGCCGTCTTCAGGAAGGTCATGGTCGCCACGCCCGGGATCTCGATCGGGTACTGGAAGGCGAGGAAGACGCCAGCGGCGGCGCGCTCGTCCGGCGCCAGCTCCAGCAGGCTCTGGCCGTTGTAGACGATGTCGCCCTCGGTGACTTCGTAGTCGTCCTTGCCGGCGAGGATGTAGGAAAGCGTCGACTTGCCGGAGCCGTTCGGGCCCATGATGGCGTGCACTTCGCCCGGCTTCACGACGAGGTCGATGCCGCGCAGAATCTCGGTGCCGTCTTCGGCGATGCGGGCGTGCAGGTTCTTGATCTCAAGCATGATGATATCCGTCGGTATTCTGGATGTGCGGTATGCGAGGCGGTCGGCCGGCGTCAGCCGACCGAGCCTTCGAGCGAAATGGAGATCAGCTTCTGCGCCTCGACGGCGAACTCCATCGGCAGCTGCTGGATCACGTCCTTGACGAAACCGTTGACGATCAGCGCCACCGCTTCCTCGTCCGACAGGCCCCGCTGCTGGCAGTAGAACATCTGGTCGTCGGAGATCTTCGAGGTGGTCGCCTCGTGCTCGAACACGGCCGTCGCGTTCTTCGACTCGATGTAGGGCACCGTGTGGGCACCGCAATCCTGGCCGATCAGCAGGCTGTCGCACTGGGTGAAGTTGCGCGCGTTCGACGCCTTGCGATGCGCCGAGACGAGGCCGCGATAGGTGTTCTGCGACTTGCCGGCCGAAATGCCCTTGGAGATGATGCGGCTCGACGTGTTCTTGCCGAGATGGATCATCTTGGTGCCGCTGTCGATCTGCTGGTAACCGTTCGACACCGCGATCGAGTAGAACTCGCCGCGCGAATTGTCGCCGCGCAGGATGCAGGACGGGTACTTCCAGGTGATCGCCGAACCGGTCTCGACCTGGGTCCAGGAGATCTTGGAGTTCTTGCCCCGGCAGTCGCCACGCTTGGTGACGAAGTTGTAGATGCCGCCCTTGCCTTCCTTGTCGCCCGGAAACCAGTTCTGGACGGTGGAGTACTTGATCTCGGCATCATCCAGCGCAACGAGCTCGACCACGGCCGCATGCAGCTGGTTCTCGTCGCGCTGCGGCGCCGTGCAGCCCTCCAGATAGGAGACGTAGGCGCCCTTCTCGGCGATGATCAGCGTGCGCTCGAACTGGCCGGTGTTCTTCTCGTTGATACGGAAATAGGTCGACAGCTCCATCGGGCAGCGAACGCCCTCCGGCACATAGACGAACGATCCGTCGGTGAAGACCGCCGAGTTCAGCGTCGCATAGTAGTTGTCGGTGACCGGCACCACGGAGCCGAGATACTTGCGCACCAGCTCCGGGTGTTCCCGCAGCGCTTCCGAGATCGAGCAGAAGATGACGCCGGCCTTCTTCAGCTCTTCCTTGAAGGTGGTGACCACCGACACGCTGTCGAACACCGCGTCCACCGCAACGCGGTTCTTCGGCTCGACGCCGGCCAGGATCTCCTGCTCGCGCAAGGGGATGCCCAGCTTCTCGTAGGTCGCCAGCAGCTCCGGATCGACCTCGTCGAGGCTCTTGGGCCCCGGCGCGGACTTCGGCGCGGAGTAGTAGTAGATGTCGTTGAAGTCGATCTTCGGGTACTCGACGCGAGCCCAGGTCGGCTCGGTCATCGTCAGCCAGCGGCGATACGCCTCGAGCCGCCATTCCAGCATCCATTCCGGCTCGTCCTTCTTGGCCGAGATGAAGCGGATGATGTCTTCGTTGAGACCCTTAGGAGCCTTGTCGGACTCGATGTCGGTGATGAAACCGTACTTGTACTGATCCACATCGATCGACCGGACGCGGTCGATCGTTTCCTGAACTGCAGGCATGCGTGTCTCCATCCACTGCGGTGTCAAGGACCGCGGGTTGTCGCACTATGTAATGGATGCGGCCTGGGCCGCATCCGGGTCATGATGGTCCGGAACCCGTCAGGCGGCGCGACCCGCGCCTGCCTGCCTGATCCGTCCCGATATCCGCCGCCATGCGGCAAGAAACCGTTCGATCTCCTCGGGCGCGGTCTCCCGGCCGAGGCTGATCCTGATGGCGCCGCGCGCCAGATCCTTGTTCGCACCCATCGCCGACAGCACCGGCGAGACGCCGACCTTGCCGCTCGAGCAGGCCGAGCCCGAAGACACTGCGATGCTCTCCAGATCGAGAGCGATCAGCGCGGTCTCCGCCGATACGCCCGGCACCGCGAAGCAGCTGGTGTTGGCGAGCCGCGGCGCGCCTGCGCCAAAGACCACCGTATCGGCCCATATATGGCAAAGCTCGCGCTCCATGCCATCCCGAAGGGCCCGAATTTCGTCCCAACCGTCCAGTTCCGCGGCAGCCAGCTCCGCCGCAAGGCCGAAACCGGCGATTGCCGCGACATTTTCCGTACCTGCCCGGCGCCAGTTTTCCTGTCCGCCGCCGGTGAGCAAGGGGGCGGGGTGCAACCCTGCCCTGCGCACCACGAGCGCGCCCGCGCCCTGCGGACCGCCGATCTTGTGGGCCGAAAGCGCCAGGCTGTCAGCGCCCCAGGCCTCCATGTCGATGGCGATGCGGCCTGCCGCCTGCACCGCATCCACATGCAGCACCGCGCCGCTCTCCTTGAGCGCCGCCGAAATCTCCGCCAGCGGCTGCAGCACGCCGGTCTCGTTGTTGGCGGCCATCACCGCCACCAGAACGCTCTCGCCCGCCGCCGTCAGCTCCGCGACCCGCGCCGCCAACGATGCGGCATCGACAAGGCCCTCGCCATCGACCGGGACGCTCTCTCGCGCCTCGGCCGGGAAGCGTCCGCCTGCCGCGACCGAGGGATGCTCGCTCGCTGCAACCAGCAGCCGGGTGAACCGCCGCTCGCCGCGCCCGTCCTTCCAGACCGGCGACAGCGCCGTCACGTTCGCCTCGGTGGCGCCCGAGGTGAAGCTCACCTGCGCGCCCGGAACCCCGCACAGCCGGGCGACCTGCGCCCGCGCCGTCTCGATCGTGCCGCGTGCCCGGCGCCCGGGTCCGTGAACGGACGAGGCATTTCCCGTGCGCCTCAGCACGGAACAGACGAGTTCGGCCACCTGCGGACGCAAGGGCGCCCCGGCATTGTGGTCGAAATAGATGTCCGTCCGTGACGTCATGACCGTCATATGTCTCCGCCGGAACCGCCCTGCCCGGCCTACTCGACCGACAAAACCGCTCCTGACCGCTTCTACCGCGATGCAATTCTTGCAATTCCGCGTGGAGATCGGTTTAAGACATCCCTATATACCACGCTGGCCGGACGGACAGATCGACACGACTGGTCGACCGGGCCGCCGACGTGAACCGGTCGAGATGCGGCGTCCGCCGTCAACTTTCGAACGATTCTAAAGAAGTTGTAGGAAGCAGGGCCATCCGAGTCAAGCCGGACTAAGCAATACCCCTGAGTTTCGCAACCTTTCGCGACCCCGGTGCGCGGCAACCGCAGTTAAGGAACGAATACCCCATGAACGAGGTGGTCCATGCCTGAAGTGATTTTCAACGGTCCGGCCGGCCGGATCGAAGGCCGCTTTCAGCCGGCGAAATCGCGGACGGCGCCCATCGCCCTGATCCTGCATCTGCATCCGCAGTTCGGCGGGACGATGAACAACCAGATCGTCTATCAGCTCTACTACATGTTCGCGAAGCGCGGCTTCGCCGTCCTGCGGTTCAACTTCCGCGGCGTCGGGCGCAGCCAGGGCTCCTTCGACCATGGCCAGGGCGAGCTGTCCGATGCCGCTGCCGCGCTCGACTGGGTCCAGACGGTCCATCCCGACGCGCGCTCCTGCTGGATCGCCGGCTTCTCCTTCGGTGCCTGGATCGGCATGCAGCTCCTGATGCGCCGCCCGGAGGTGGAAGGCTTCATCTCCGCCGCTCCGCCGGCCAACCTGCATGACTTCTCGTTCCTGGCGCCCTGCCCCTCCTCCGGCCTCATCGTCCATGGCGATGCCGACAAGGTGGTGCCGTCCAAGGACGTCCAGACGCTGGTCGACAAGCTGAAGACGCAGAAGGGCATCGTGATCGACCACAAGGTCATCCCGGGCGCCAACCACTTCTTCGAGAACCACATGGACGAGTTGATGGCCGAGTGCGGCTCCTATCTCGACAAGCGCCTCGGCGTCACCAGCGAGATCGCCTGATCGCATCGACGGTCTCCAGACCCTTGAAACGCCGGCCCTTTGTGGCCGGCGTTTTGGTATTTCCTTCCCCGCGGGCGAACCGCCCGGCTATAAGCCGGATCACCCGCCGCCACACAGGAAAGCACCCATGTCCACGCCCGCTCTGGTCTTCGATCTCGACGGCACCCTGGTCGACACTCGCCACGACCTTGCCGCCGCGCTCAACGCGGTCATGCGCGAGGAAGGCCTGTCCGGCGTCGACATCGAGACGCTCGGCCACCTGTTCGGCGTCGGCGCCCGGCCGATGATCGCCAAGGCGCTTTGGGCCAACGGCATTCCCGATCCCGACCCGGCCGAGATCGAGCGGCTCTACCTGCGCTTCATCGCCTTCTACACAGCCGACATTGCCGGCCTCAGCCGCCCCTTTCCGGGCATCCACGAGGCGCTGGAGACGGCCCGCAAGGACGGCTGGCGGCTGGCCGTGTGCACCAACAAGTCGGAGCCGATCGCCCGCCAGTTGCTGGATCACCTGAAGATGCTGGATCTGTTCGACTCGCTGGTCGGCGGCGACACGTTCGCCAGACCGAAGCCGGACGCCGCCCCCGTTCTGGGCGCGGTCGAGCGCGCCGGCGCGCGCCTTTCCGGTTCGGTGATGATCGGCGACAGCAAGACCGATATCGATGCGGCCCGCGCGGCCGGCATTCCGGTCGTGGCCGTCACCTTCGGCTACACCGCGGTTCCGGTGCGCGAGCTTTCGCCCGACGCCGTGATCGACCATTTCGACGAGTTGCACCCGGCCCTTGCCGGACTTCCCGGCCCGCGCTGATCGCTGCAAGGCAGGACGGAAGAAAGCCGCTGCGGCTCAAAAGTCGGTCAGGAGCCGCGACCAGCTCTCCGACGACAGGCCTTCCGCATAGACGAGGTCCTGGTCCAGCGCGCGGTGCAACGCCGGCATCCGCCCGGCGATGCAGAAGAAGCCGCGATGGCGGAAGCACATGTGCTTTTGCGCCTGCAGCGCCTGCATCAGGAACGGCTGGGTTGCCCCGCGCGCCTCGCAATAGCCCTGCCGGTCGAGGTCGGCCAGCAGCGCGGCGACGCTCTCGCGCTCATGCCCTTCCAGGCACAGCAGATTGAGCACGCTCGCCCGCCCCCGGCCCGTGCCGCAATAGGCAGCCGCGCCGATGGTCGCGCCGCTGGCATCGTGCATCAAGGCAAAGTGCAGCGGACCGAGCGCCGGATTCGCCTCCGCCATGCGCGACAGCCAGGCGAATTCGGACGGATCCCAGTCCGGATGGACGCTGAAGCGCCCGAACATCGGTCGCGTCTCGGCCAGAAACTGCGTCGGCCCCACCTCCTGCACCGTCACGCCCTCGGGCATATGCGCGACCAGCAGCGGACGATGCCGCCGCGCGCCCTTGTCGAGCATGCTGAGCGGCGCCAACAGCAGGCCGCCGGCCTCTCCCCTCAAGCTGCGATGCATGCGCCTTGCGCAGGCGGTCAGCGGACGGAAGACCCGGCACCATTCCAGGCTCTGGATCGGCAGGATCCGCCCCCCGCCGGTCTTCCAATGGGTGGAGCTCGCCTCTGAGGCCGTATCGGAAAACAGGAAGTCGTGGCGCTTTGCCCGAAAATGCCGCGACAGGCAGGCCGCGCCACGCGCACCCGCTTCGCCGACGGCCATGAAATTGCACAAAAGCCGCGCCGTCACCGGCTGCCCGTCGACGCGAAACCGCAGCGGCACGCAGAGAACCGCCGCGCTGAGCTCGCCCGTCTCGCTCTCATAGACCCGGCTGCCGGTCTCGGACGTCAGCTGCGGATGGCCGAAGCAGAAGGTTTCCAGATAGGCCTCGAGGCCGGGCGCGACCCGCCCGCCGCGAAACGCGGCGCCGAACATCGCGGCCACGGCACCAAGATCCCGTCGCTCCATAGGGCGGCTGGCGTGGTGCATCGCGTCGCGCAACATAGGGCTGGTCTTGGCGATCTGTCCGTGCATCCGGGAACGTTCCTCTTTCCCGCCACTATCGCGCGGCGGGCTTGAGGGAGACTTTACGGATCGCAGGAAAACGCCGTTGCCCCGGCGAAAAAAGCGCAACTGGTAAACCGGATACGAACGCTGCAGGTTTACGCAGGGGCAAATTCGCTGCCCTGCGCCGTCTTCCTGTCAGGAATACGAGGGAGGTCCGGCACCGGGCTCGGTGCGTCTCATCTCGGCAGTGTTCGGGACGGTGCGGGAAGGAATGGTGGGCGATACTGGGATTGAACCAGTGACCTTTCCGGTGTGAACGGAACGCTCTCCCGCTGAGCTAATCGCCCATGGCCTGTCGGCTGGTGAGGGGTATCTAAAGGAGCCGGCCGGGTTGCGCAAGGCGGAATTTGAGCCCCTGTGGATTTTGCGGTGGAAGCGATGTCGCGCCCGCGCATCGCCATGACGTTTTGTTGACGCCGCCCGGCTTTATTTCATGCGTGTCGGCACATTTTCGCCATACATGTATTCGCCGCCGTTTTTATTTGACAAGCATGATGCCCGATCCCAGACTAACCGAAATTAAAAGCAAAAACCTTCCAATGAACTAGGGGACCGCGCGTCACAGCTCGGGCACAGCGCATGGCAGACCAGGCCGCATCCACGGAAAAACAAACCGTGGCCCTTATCCTTCTCGATCAGTTCTCGCTGATCGCCTTTACCTCGACCATCGAGCCGATCCGCATTGCCAACCGGGTGCTGGGCCAGGAGTTCTATTCCTGGAAAACCTACTCGGTGGACGGCAATCCGGTCCAGGCCAGCAACGGCTGCCATGTCTCCGTGCAGGGCTCGATCAACGAGCTCGACGATGCCGACATCACCCTCATCTGCTCCGGCGTCGACGTGGAGCGCGTGCCCCTGCCCAAGGAGCTCGGCACCAAGCTGCGCAAGCTGAATGCGCGCGGGCGCACCTATGGCGCCGTCTGCACCGGCTCCTATGTGCTGGCCCGCTACCACCTGCTCGACGGCCGCCGCTGCACCATCCACTGGGAGAACCTGAGGTCCTTCCGCGAGGAGTTTCCGGAGATCGAGGTCTCCGGCGACCTGTTCGCCATCGACCGCAACTGCATCACCTGCGCCGGCGGCATGGCCGCGCTCGACATGATGCTGCGCGTCATCGCCATCCAGCACGGCGCCTATCTGGCCCATGAAGTCGCCGAGGTCGCGCTCTACCAGAACATGCGCTCGGGCGAGAGCGCGCAGCGCCACGACCTGGAGAGCCGCACCGGCATCTCCAACGTCAAGATCCTCGACGCGATCCGCATCATGGACCTGCATATCGAGGATCCGCTGTCCTGCCAGCAGCTGGCGATGACCGTGAACCTCAGCCCGCGCCAGCTGGAGCGGTTGTTCCGCCGCCATTTCGATTGCACGCCGGGCCAATACTATCTCAAGATCCGCCTGGAGACGGCGCGCGACCTTCTGCGCCGGACCAACCGGCCGGTGCTCGACGTCGCCATCGCCTGCGGCTTCGCCTCCACCTCGCATTTCACCAAGTGCTACCGCGAGCGCTACAGCTGCACTCCGACGGAGGAGCGGCAGTCCTATTTCTGGGCGCAGGGCGGACGCAAGCAGACCGCGCGCATCGTCGCTCCTGCGCGGATCGCGACCTCCGGCTAGGCGGAGGTCGCTCCCCTCTCATTGGGCCGCTCGCCCGACCAGCTTCCCGCCGGTGGAGAACTCCGTATTTCTCGCAGTTGTGCAGGACACATTAACATTTGAGTGATTAGGGTCTTTTCCGAGTTTACGAACCGTATGTCGGATTCGTCGCAAGGGACGAGCGCCTGAACATGAAATCGTTTGTCGGTTTCGCCGAGAACATCCGTTTTTCCTTGCAGGAAGCGTTCATCGCGCTGGTTCCGTTCGTCATTCTGGTCTCTGCCATACGGCTGATCGACTTCGCACTGATCTACAGCGCCGCCTCTCTTCCCTTCCTGTCGTATCAAACGCTCACCGATATTGGCCGGCTTCTGGAAATCGCGATGCCGGTGATGCTGGCGATTTCGGTTTCCTACCAGCTCTCGATCCTCTTCCGCATCGACCGGGTGACAGGCGCTGCGCTCGCGCTTGCCGTCTTCTTCTTCGACACTTACGGCACCATGGCGATCGACGATGCCGAGGCGATCTCCCTTGCCTCCATCAACGCGGTGATTGCCCCGCTGCTGGCGCTGATGATGCTGCGCGCCTGCGCCCGCCTGCCGCTCCCGCGCCTCCATCACGGCGCGCTCAGCTACAATCTGGAAAACGCGCTCAACATGGCGCTGCCGGCCCTGTTGAGCTTCGTTCTCACCGCCGTCGTGCTCGGCGTGCTGCATGATGCGGCCAATGTGATCTACGCAGCGCTCGCCCCGGCCTTCTTCGGGCTCGGTTCGGACATGGCGCTGGCGCTCTATCTGGCCGGCTCCCAGTTCATCTGGTTCCTCGGCCTGCACGGCACCAACCTTGCCTATCTCGCGGTGCCGCCCGACTTCGGTTCGTTCCTCGTCGCCGGCGACATGACGCGCGACATGTTCATGACCTCGTTCGTCAATCTCGGCGGATCGGGCACGACGCTCGGCCTGGCTCTGGCGATCCTGCTGTTCTCGCGCAACCAGCACATGCGGTCCATCGCGCTGGTCGCCCTGCCTTTCACCGCCTTCAACATCTCCGAGATCCTGGTCTTCGGCCTGCCGATCGTGCTGAACCTGCGGCTGCTTGCGCCGTTCGTCGCGGTTCCCGTCGTCTGCCAGATGCTCGGCCTTGTGGCCATCTCCCATATCGGCCTGACGGTCTATCCGACCGAAGTGCCCTGGGTGACGCCGATGTTCCTCAACGTCTACCTGCAGACCGGCGAAGTCTGGGCCGTGCTGCTGCAGGCGGCGCTGCTGGGGGTGAGCATCCTGCTCTATGCGCCCTTCGTGATCAGGTACGGGCGCATGCGGGAAAACAAGCTCGGCCCCTCGCTGCTCAACGATGGCGCCGACTTCGACGACCACATGCGCCGCCAGCACGGGCGCACCGTGTTCGACCAGCACAAGACGCTGCTGCGCAACAGCGAGGCCGCGCGCAATGCGGTCGACTTCCTGCGCGAAAACCGGCTCGCCATGCATTACCAGCCGGAGATCGACGCGCGCACCGGCTCCTGCATCGGCTTTGAAGCCTTGCTGCGGGTCTGGGTGGAAGGACGCGGTTTCGTCGGCCCCTATTTCCTTGAAACGCTGGAAAATGCCGGCTTCGCCCATCTGATCGACCGCTGGGTCTGCCGCCAGGTGCTGCAGGATCTGGCCCATGTTCAGGACGCCGGGCGCGACCTCATCGTCTCCATCAACCTGCATCCCGACACGATCGCCGACCGCTCCACCGTCGACTGGCTGGTCCAGGCCTTTGCCGACATGCCGGTCAGCTTCGAGATCATCGAGCGCGGGCTGCGGTCGGACCCCGCCATCGCCGACAATCTTCGCCGCCTGGCGGAAGCGGACCTGAGCGTTGCCATCGACGATTTCGGTGCGGGCCACTCCAACTTCAACCTGCTGGCCGATCTGCCGGTCAGCATCGTCAAGTTCGACCGCTCGCTGCTGCTGAGTGCGGCCGAGCAGCGCGGACGCATCGTCTACCGCAAGCTGACCGGCCTGTGCCACGAGCTCGGCTATCAGGTGGTCGCCGAAGGCGTCGAGACGCGCGCGCAGGCCGACCTTGTCACCTCCTGCGGCGTCGACCTGATCCAGGGCTGGCTGCACGCTCCGGCGATGCCGCTGGACGAGGCGCTCGACTTTGCCGCGCGCCTGAACAGCGCAACTCCCCTGAAAAGCGCCCCGGCCTGCTGGCCGCTGCAGCCGCGCGCCTGAGCGCCGCGCTCCCCTTCCCGACAGCCGGGAAGCTGTGCCGGCAAGGGACTATTAAACGCGTTTCCGACTTCCGCTTAGAATCGCCGCTCCGCTGGCGCACACTGGGTTTCCAGCCTGACGGTTGTGAAACGAGGATGCGACTTGCAGCACTTCATCCGAAAGGGAAGCTCTGAAGCGGACGTGCTCCGGCATCTCCTGGCCACCGTGCATCAGGGGATCACCGTGATGGATCGCCACTTGCGCATCGTCCTGGTCAACGAGACGGCCTGCCGGCTGCTCGACCTGCCGAGAAGCCTCGTCGAGCAGACGCCCGGACTGGAGGAGGTCCTGCGCTTCAACGCGCTGCGGGGCGAGTACGGCCCCGGCGACCCCGAAGCCCAGGTCCGCGAGCGCCTGGAGCTCGCCCGCAGCCGGGACATGTACGATTTCGAGCGCGAGCGCCCCGACGGCACGGTGCTCAGGATCCAGGGCACGCCGATGCCGGACGGCGGCTTCGTGACCATCTACACCGATGTCACCGAGGCGCGCCGGCAGAAGGACGCCGTCACCGAGGCGCGCGACCTTCTGGAGGAGCGTCTCGAGGAGCGCACCGTGGAACTGCGCCGCGGTCGCGACCTGCTCGCCAGCACGGTCAATGCGGTCAACGACGGTCTGGTGGTGGTCGACGAGAGCGGCCGGATCGTGCTGACCAACAACACGTTCGACCGGCTGTTTCCCAGCGAGCGCAGTTGGACCGACAGCGGCGGAAACATCGTCGACGTGCTGCAGCGGCTCGGCCCGGCAGGGTTGGCAGAAGCGCTGGAAGGCCTGGAAACCGATCCCGAGACGCCGAGCGAGTTCCGCTTCGGGGCCCGCAGCTGGTATCGCGTCAGCTGCTGCCGGACCGGCGACGACGGCACGGTGATCTACCGCTTTGCCGATATCACCACCTTCAAGCTCCAGCACCGGGCACTGCAGCAGCACACCGACAAGCTGGTGAAGATGCTGCGCAACGAGCAGAAGATCAACGAGATGCAGCGCGAGTTCGTCTCGATGGCCTCGCACGAGTTCCGCACCCCCCTCGCCATCATCGACAGCAACGCGCAACGCCTGCGCCGCATGCTTGACCGGCACGTCGCGAACGGGGCAAACGCGATCGACGACGACGCCGCAACCGCGCTGACCCGCCGGCTTGCAAACATCCGGGAATCCGTCGACCGGATGCAGTACCTGATCAACCGCTTCCTGAGCTTCACGCAGCACCAGTCGGGCGCTCTCGAGCTGGAGCTGAAGGAAAGCGCGTTGCGGCCGCTGGTTCAGGCGGTGTGCCAGCGCCAGCAGGGCCTGTGCACGACGCATGTCATCGACATGGACCTCGATGCCCTGCCCGAGACCGCGATGATCGACGCCCGCCTCATCGAGCAGTGCATCGCCAACATCCTGTCGAACGCCATCAAGTACTCGGCCGGCCGCGACAGCATCCGCGTTCGCGGGCTCACCGAGAACGGTCAGGCGGTCATCCGCATAGAGGACGACGGCGTCGGCATTCCCGAAAAGGAAATCCCGAAGATCTTCAACCGCTACTTCCGCGCCTCCACCTCCAGCGGCATACCGGGCACCGGCATCGGCCTGCACATGACGGACATGGTGGTCTCGGAGCACCGCGGAAAACTGAATGTCTCGAGCGAGGTCGGGCGCGGCACGGTGGTCGAGATCCGCCTGCCCCACACGGCAGCCCGCCCCGCCAACACCCAAAGCGTCAACGAGGCAGCCCCATGACCCACAAGACGACGATCCTGTGCATCGAGGACGAGAAGCTGCTGCTGGAAGACCTGACGGAAGAGCTTCAGGATGCCGGCTACGAGGTCCTGACCGCCAGCAACGGGCAGGAAGGCCTCGACTGCCTCCAGCAGCATGTCCCGGACCTCGTCATCTGCGACATGATGATGCCAGTGATGAGCGGGCCGGAGCTGCTGGCCCGCATCCGCAGCGACTTCCCCCGGCTGACCCGCATGCCCTTCATCTTCCTCACCGCGCTCGCCACGCGCGACGACATCATCCAGGGCAAGAAGCTGGGCGCGGACGACTATCTCACCAAGCCGCTCGACTTCGACATGCTGCTGGCGACGGTCGAGGCGCGGCTGAACGAAGTCAGGCGCATCGACGGCGCCCACCGGGCACAGCTCATGCAGATCGAAAAGGCGATCCGCCAGTCGCGGCAGGCACGCGGCCCCTTGCGCATCGCCCTTGTCGGCGGTGTGGCGAAGGTGACCGAGCCGATCCACGCCGCACTGGAGGAGCTGGGCTGCGAAGTCGCGCTCGTTCCGGAGGAGAACCTGAAGCACAAGAGCTACAGCTTCGACCGGCAGGACATCGTCCTGCTCGTCTACAGCAAGTTCGTGCACTACTACCTGCAATACATGACCGGCCAGGGAGTTCGCCCCCAGCACGGCAAGATGGTGCTGCTGGCCCCTCCGAACATGAGCGAGGGCGCGCGCGCCGGCCTTCTGGAAACCGGTATCGACGGCTTCCTCGACTATCCCTATCGGCCCGTCGAGATCTTCAAGCTGCTGATGGACCGCCTGCAGCCGGCCTGACGCAGCACCGCGCCAGCGCGCATGGCGCCTGCCGAACGAAAAAGGCGCGAGCCTTGCGGCCCGCGCCTCTCCGTTCCTCGATGCCCCCCGATTGCACGAGACTGCGAGCGGCCTGCGCTGCCCCCCCGACAGCGCGGCCCACCCCGCCTCAGTGCAGGATCTGGCTGAGGAACAGCTTTGTCCGCTCGTGCTGCGGATTCGTGAAGAAGGGTTCCGGCTCGTTCTGCTCGACGATCTGGCCGGCATCCATGAAGATGACGCGGTTGGCGACCTGACGCGCGAAGCCCATCTCGTGGGTGACGCAGAGCATGGTCATGCCCTCTTCCGCCAGGCTCACCATCACGTCGAGCACTTCCTTGATCATCTCCGGGTCGAGCGCCGAGGTCGGCTCGTCGAACAGCATGATCTTCGGGCTCATGCACAGCGAGCGGGCGATCGCCACGCGCTGCTGCTGGCCTCCCGACAGCTGGCCCGGATATTTCTTCGCCTGCTCGGGGATCTTGACCCGCTCCAGGTAGTGCATGGCGATTTCCTCGGCCTTGGCCTTGGGCATCTTGCGCACCCAGATCGGCGCCAGCGTGCAGTTCTCCAGGATTGTCAGATGCGGGAAGAGGTTGAAGTGCTGGAAGCACATGCCGACCTCGCGGCGGATCTCGTCGATCTTCTTCAAATCGTCGGTCAGCTCGATCCCGTCCACCACGATGGAGCCCTTCTGGTGCTCCTCCAAGCGGTTGATGCAGCGGATCATGGTCGACTTGCCGGACCCGGACGGGCCGCAGATGACGATCCGCTCGCCGCGCATCACCTTCAGGTTGATGTCGCGCAGCACGTGGAAATCGCCGTACCACTTGTTCATGTTGGTGATTTCGATGGCGACGTCGGTCTCCGACACCGTCATCCGGCTGCGGTTAGGGATGGTGTCCGCGGCATCGGCAGCATGTTCACTCATGGGTCAGCTCCAAACGTTGTGTCGGCTTCGCGGGGCCGCGCGCATCAGCGCGCGTGCCCCCGGTGCAGGCGGCGCTCCATGTAGATGGAGTAGCGCGACATGCCGAAGCAGAAGATCCAGAAGACGAAAGCGGCAAAGACGAAGCCCGTCGCCGGCGTGTTGGGCGAGGCCCAGTTCGCGTCGGAGAAGTTCAGCGAGACGATGCCGAGCAGGTCGAACAGGCCGATGATCAGCACCAGGCTCGTGTCCTTGAACAGGCCGATGAAGGTGTTGACGATGCCCGGAATGACCAGCTTCAGCGCCTGCGGCATGATGATGAGGCCGATGCCCTGCCAGAACGACAGGCCCATGGCATCGGCCGCCTCGTACTGGCCCTTGGGGATCGCCTGCAGGCCGCCGCGCACCACCTCTGCCATGTAGGCGGAGGCGAACAGGGCGACGCCGATCAGCGCCCGCAGCAGCTTGTCGAAGTTGACGCCGTCGGGAAGAAACAGCGGCAGCATCACCGACGACATGAACAGCACGGTGATCAGCGGCACGCCGCGCCAGAACTCGATGAAGATCACCGAGACCAGCTTCACCGCCGGCAGCTTCGACCGCCGTCCCAGCGCCAGCAGGATGCCGAGCGGGAACGAGGCGACGATGCCGACGATGGCGACCACCAGCGTCACCAGCAGGCCGCCCCACAGCTGCGTCTCCACCGGCCTCAGGCCGAAGTCGAACGAGACGACCGCGAACACCGCCGCCAGCGCCAGGAACATCGCCGCCACGACCTTGAGCGGCGCGGCCAGCGCGATGCCCGCATTGCTGCAGATCAGCCCGGTGATGGCGAGCGCGATCGCGGCCAGGATCGCAAGGCCGATCCAGAACGTGCCCGACAGTTCGATATTGCCGCCGGTCAGCAGGATGAAGCCGGCAATCGGGAAGACGATGAGCAGATAGAGCACTGTCTCGCGCTTGAACGGCACCCGCGGGATCGCCGCCGGTACCAGACCGGCGATCAGCAACAGGCCGGTGAGATCCACCCGCCAGCGCTCCGGATCGGGATAGCGGCCGTACATGAACTGGCCGAACTTGGCATAGACGAAGGCCCAGCAGGCCCCTGCCCCTTCCACGACGCAGGCGTCGCGGCTGGTGCCGGTCCACACCGCGTCGATGAACAGCCAGTTGATCGTCGGCGGCAGGATCAGGGCCAGCATGGCGATGCCGACCACGGTCATGATGGCATTGCCGACACTGTCGAACAGGTTCTGGCGGACCCAGCCGATCACGCCGGTCTCGGAGACGGGCGGCGCCATGCGCGGCGCCTCGTCGGTTCGCACATAGGCGATTTTCGACACGCTCATGGCCCTACCTCTCCACCAGCGCCATGCGCGAGTTGTACCAGTTCATGAAGCCCGAGGTGAGCAGTGACAGGGTCAGGTAGACCAGCATGGTGATGATGATCACCTCGACCGCCTGGCCGGTCTGGTTCAGCACCGTGCCGGCGAACACCGCGACAAGGTCCGGATAGCCGATGGCCACCGCCAGCGAGGAGTTCTTGGTCAGGTTGAGATACTGGCTGGTCAGCGGCGGGATGATCACCCGCATCGCCTGCGGGATGATGACCAGCTGCAGCGTCCGCCGCGGTCTCAGGCCGAGCGAATAGGCCGCCTCCGTCTGGCCGTGCGAGACGGCAAGGATCCCCGCGCGCACGATCTCGGCGATGAAGGCCGCGGTGTAGAGCGCAAGTCCCAGCAGCAGGGCCATGAATTCCGGGATGACGACGACGCCGCCGCGGAAGTTGAAGCCGGCCAGCTCCGCATAGGCCAGATCGACCGGCATGCCGGTGACCAGGAAGACCAGCAGTGGCAGGCCGATGATCAGGGCGAGCCCGACGAGAACGCTGGGGAACTGGCGTCCCGTCTCCTGCTGGCGCTTGCGCGCCCAGCGGGAAATGCCGATCGACGTTGCGACCGCCGCAAGCAGCGCCCACAGGATCGCCGAGGAGCCCGGCTGGCCGATCACCTCGGGAAGGATCAGGCCGCGATTGTTGAGATAGACCCCCGACACCGGCTCCAGAGACTGGCGCGGCGAGGGCAGCACGGACAGCACCGCCTTGTACCAGAACAGCAGCTGCAGCAGCAGCGGGATGTTGCGCAGCAGCTCTACATACCAGGTGGCGATCTGGCGGATCAGGAAGTTCTTCGACAGCCGCGCGATGCCCACGACGAAGCCGAGCACCGTCGCGATGACGACGCCAATCGACGCCACCAGCAGGGTGTTCAACAGCCCCACGATGAAGGCGCGAAAATAGGTGCTGTCATTGGTGTAGGAAACAAGGGACTGGGAGACATCGAAGCCGGCGCGCTCGGACAGGAATCCGAGGCCGGAGGCGATTCCCGCCCGTTCCAGGTTGATCTTCGCGTTGTACGCGAAGAAGGCAAGCATCCCCAGGAGGAAGGCGACGACCAGCACCTGGAAGACAATGCCGCGCACGCGCGGATTGTAGAACCAGGATGTGCCGGATCCGCCGCCCGCTTGCTCGCGCTCGGCAGAGCTTGCAGGTGTCATGTCAGACAGGTTCCCCTCGCCGGTTCGCTGTTTTCAGCGTTACCCGATATCCGCTGATTGCAGCGTAACCCGTAAGTGACTGGCCCGTTCGGGCCCGTCCGGCCCGGTTTTCCGGACTCGGTCGATTGTCGTTTCAGCGTCATTTCAAAAAGACCCGGCGCGGAGGCCGCGCCGGGTCCGGGTGAGGCTGTCTTAGCGGATCGGCGGCGCGTACTGCAGGCCGCCCTTCGACCACAGCGCGTTCACGCCGCGGGCGATGCCCAGCGGGGTGTCCGGACCGACGGTCTTGTCGAAGACTTCGCCGTAGTTGCCCACGTGCTTGATGACGCGGGCCGCCCAGTCGTTGCTGAGGCCGATGGACTCGCCGAACGTGCCTTCGACGCCGAGGAGGCGGCGGATGTTCGGGTTGTCGGAGCCCTTCATCTCCTCGACGTTGGCCGAGGTCACGCCCAGCTCTTCAGCGTTGAGCATGGCGTAGTGGACCCACTTGACCAGGTTGAACCACTGGTCGTCGCCCTGGCGCACTGCGGGGCCGAGCGGCTCCTTGGAGATGATCTCCGGCAGCACGATGTGGTCGGCCGGGTTGGTCAGCTGCAGACGGATCGAGTACAGGCCCGAGGCGTCGGTCGTGTAGACGTCGCAACGGTTGGCGTCGTAGGCGGCGTTCACCTCCTCGAGCTTCTCGAACACGACCGGGTTGTACTCCATGCCGTTGGCCTTGAAGTAGTCGGTCAGGTTCAGCTCGGTGGTGGTGCCGGTCTGCACGCAGACCGAGGCGCCGGACAGCTCGAGCGCCGAGGAGACGCCCAGCGACTTGCGGACCATGAAGCCCTGGCCGTCATAGTAGTTGACGCCGGTGAAATTCAGGCCAAGGGTCGTGTCGCGGCTCATCGTCCAGGTGGTGTTGCGCACCAGCACGTCGACTTCGCCGGTCTGCAGCGCGGTGAAACGCTCCTTGGCGGTCAGCGGGGTGAACTTCACCGCGGTGGCATCGTCGAAGATCGCGGCCGCGATGGCGCGGCACATGGAGACGTCGAGGCCGGTCCACTCGCCCTTGTCGTCCGGAGCCGCAAAACCGGCCAGGCCGGTGTTGGAGCCGCACTGCAGGAAACCCTTCGCCTTGACGTCGTCGAGCGTCGCGGCGGAAGCGGCGGTGGCCGTCAGGCCGAGCGCCGCGCCGAGCACGATCGGAAGCAATTTATGCGTCATGGATATGCAGCCTTCTCTTTTGCCCTGTCTATTCTGGGTTTTTTCGAGATCACGCGTGCGGGAATCAGGATGCGGCCATGATGCGCCTGCAAAAAGCAGTATCGGCACAGAAAACCCCCTCCCGGCATTTCCGCGGCCCTTCTTGTTTTCTGGCCGTCGGAGATGCCACCGTCATCTCATGAGTGCATTCGATGGCATTTATCGCTAAGGGTCAAGTACCCGACGCACCGTAAGGTACGATTTGCGAAAAATTTTTCGCTAACTGAAAATCCAGTCAACTCACCGCGAAAGGTACTGCATGTCTGCCTCCCAGTCGAACCGCGCCCGGGGTCTTGCAACGAAACTCACCCATGCCGGACGCAAGCCCGAGGAGTTCCACGGATTCGTCAATCCGCCCGTGGTTCACGCCTCCACGGTGCTGTTTCCGGACTGTGCGACGATGCTCTCCGGCGGCCAGACCTATCACTATGCCCGGCGCGGCAATCCGACGACCGATGCGCTGGAAGAGGCGCTGGCCGAACTGGAAGGCGCGGCCGGCGTGCGCCTTGCCGCCTCGGGCCTGAACGCCGTCTCCGTGGCGCTGCTGTCGTGCCTGTCCTCCGGCGACCATGTGCTGATCACCGACAGCGCCTATGGACCCACGCGCCATTTCGCCGAGACCACCTTGAAGCGGCTGGGTGTTGCGGTCGACTACTACGATCCCGCGCTCGGCGCCGGCATCGAGGCGCTGTTCCGGCCCAACACCCGCGCGGTCATGACCGAGGCGCCCGGCTCCCTCACCTTCGAGATGCAGGACATCCCGGCCATCGCCAGGGTCGCCCATGCGCATGACGCTCTGGTCGTCATGGACAACACCTGGGCAACGCCCTGCTTCTTCGACGCAATCGGCCACGGCGTCGACCTGTCGGTGCAGGCCGGCACCAAGTATCTGATCGGCCATTCCGACGCCATGCTCGGCACGGTCGCGGCCAGCGAGCGGGCCTGGCCGGGCCTGAAGGAGACCCACGGCGCGCTCGGCATGCATGTGGGGCCGGACGACGTCTATCTGGCCCTGCGCGGCCTGCGCACGCTGGATGTGCGCCTGCGCCGCCACATGCAGAACGCGCTGGAGATCGCCCGCTGGCTGGAGGAGCGGCCCGAGGTCGCCCGCGTACGCCATCCGGGCCTGGAGAGCGATCCGGGCCACACCATCTGGAAGCGGGATTTCACCGGCGCCTGCGGCCTCTTCGCCTTCGACTTCGTCGACAGCATCACCGAGACGCAGAGCTACGCCTTCCTCGACGCGCTGCAGCTGTTCGGCCTCGGCTATTCCTGGGGCGGCTTCGAGAGCCTGGCGATCCCCGTGCGGCTCAAGGGCGCGCGCACCGCGACCCCGATGCCGACCGGCGGCCCCAGCGTGCGCCTGCATATCGGTCTTGAGGACACCGCCGATATCCGCGCGGACCTGGAAGCCGGCTTTGCCGCGCTGAAGGGCTGAGACACACGCCGGTCCGGCGCAGCGTTACAGCGCTGTGCCGGACGCGGCAGGCTCCGAAGCCTCGGACTGGGAACCGGCGGGCTCGGACACTGCCGGAGCAGGCACTGAAGACGGCGCCACCGACGGCAAGGTGAAGATCCACACGGCGGCCGACAGCAGGATGCCCGCTCCCAGCGCCGGCATCAGGGCGGCGGCGGCCTCGCCGCGCGCCAGCCGCCGCAGCGCCGAAAGCCCTGGCACCAGCGCCAGCAGCCCGATCACCGCCCCCGGCGGCGAAGGCCAGGATCCCGTCAGCGGGCCGGCCGCAAGGGTTGCCGCCACCAGCCCCAGGAACGGCACGGCAAAGAGGCCAGCCGCACCATAGCGCAGGATGCGACCCGGACGGCGCGGCGCGCTGCCTTCCTCCCCGCTCGTGCGCGACAGCAGCAGCGCGGCAAGGCCGGCCAGCGCCGGCACCAGCGGCAGGGCATGCTGCGGCGCCTTGACCGGCAGCAGCTCGATCAGCAGCCAGTACGGCACCAGGCAGCACAGGAAGAACACGACCTGCGGCGTGCGAGTGCTGCGCAAGAACATCGGCAGGCCCAGCAGGGCAAAGGCCGGCAGCGGCCAGAAGGTTGCCAGCGACAGCAGCAGATGGGCGAGCGGCGGAGCGCCGATGCCCTGCCCGGCGAAGGGCGCACCGAGGCCCGCGCCCCCGAGGAGCCCGGCAAGGAGCGTCAGGCTCCCGCCCGACAGGATGCCGCCCTCGCCCCGCAGTGCGCTGGCGACACACCAGGGCAGCACGATCACGGCAAGGATCGCCAGGCCCGCCAGCGGCATCAGGCGGGAAAGCCAGCGCAGGTCCCGCGCGGCAAGGCAGAGAGCCGCCACGCTCAGCCCGATGACGACCGGCCCGCTCGCCCCGCCCGCCAGCACCGAGACCGCAAGCCCGGTCCAGAAGACGGCCGCGAGGCTCCGTGACGCGAAACGGCCCGGCGAGGACGTGCCGGGCAGACGCGAGAGCCAGATCCGCGCCAGCGCGCCCTGCATGGCAAGGATCGCGGCCAGCAGCACCGCATCCGGACCGGCGAGGCGGGCAGCACCGCCCAGCAACAGCGCGGCCGCCGTCAGCGCCCCGGCCAGCAGCGCCGGCGGCGGCGCGACGAAGGCACGCGCGCACCAGTAGCTCAGCAGCACGGCCAGAACGGCGCCGGCCAGGGAAGGCAGGCGGAAGATCCAGAGCGGGGCGTCCGCCCCCTGCCCGCTCACTGTCGCACTCAGGGCCTGCAGCAAGGGCAGGCCCGGCGGCACAAGGCGATCGCTTCCGTCGCGCAGCCGCGTGTCGACGAGATCGCCGCTCGCCAGCATGTGCCGCGTGGTCTCGATCAGCTGCGCCTCGCCGGTGCCGGGCGGCGGCGCCACCGTCAGCCCCGGCAGGTAGAGCGCAAGGGCGAGCAGCAGCAAGGCCAGCGGCGCCAGCCCCCGATGCCCCAGCAATCGCAGCCAGCGCGCGCCGGGTCCGGAAAACCGGACCTCGAAACTGCCTGTGGATTGCCGCGCCTGTGTATCCGTCATGTCAAGATCGCCTGCTACTGCGCTCACGTCGCCTGTCCCTGCGTTTCCTACAGGAGCGCGGGACAAAGGGGAACCGGAGGCCGCGGCCAGGCCGATTCCGCCCCTCGCGCGAAGCCCGGACATCCGCTAAATCGGAAAGATGCGCTTGCCGCAGCCGACCTTTCCAGGGAGACCTTGATGACACTGATCGCCCAGATCACAGACCTGCACGTACGCCCCAGCGGGACGGCGTGCTACCGCGTCAGCGAGACCAACATGCTCGCCTATCGTGCGGTCGAGGCGCTGAATGCGCTCGATCCGCAGCCCGATGCCGTGATCATCACCGGCGATCTGGCCGACACGCCGGACCCGCGCGAATACGGCGGCGTCCAGCGCCTCGTCTCCTTGATCAAGGCTCCGGTCTATGTGCTTCCGGGCAATCACGATTCGGCGACGATGATGCGCGAGATGCTGATCGGCGTCGGGCCGATCAACGAGGGCGAGAACGGCAAGATGCACTACGCCGTCGATATCGGCGATGTGCGCCTGATCGCGCTCGACAGCTCCGTGCCCGACGCCCCGCACGGGTTGCTCGGCGAGGCCCAGCTCGCCTGGCTCGACGCGACGCTCGCCGCCAGCACCCGGCCGACGCTCATCGCCCTGCACCATCCGCCGGCACTCACCGGCATTGCGCATATGGACACGATCGGCCTTGCCGACGCGGCCGCCTTCTCCCAGGTCGTCTCCCGCCACACCCATGTGCGCCGCGTGATGTGCGGCCATGTGCACCGGGCGATCATCGCCTCGGTCGGCCACACGGTCATGACCCTGTGCCCCAGCACCGCCCATCAGGTGCATCTCGACTTCGTCGACCGCGGCACCGGCCACTTCATCATGGAGCCGCCGGCCTTCTTCCTGCACCACTACGCGCCGACGAGCGACGTGGTCAGCCACCTTGCCTATGTCGAGCGCTTCCCCGGGCCGTTCCCCTTCTTCGCCGACGAGGGCGTAAGCTTCTGACGTTCCGAAAAGGCCGCCGCGCACGTCCTGCGCGGCGGCCGCTTGCATTTTCTCGCAAAACGTTCAGTCTGGACTTCCACGTATACCAACGAGTCATGTCCAAGTAGACGAAGCCACTTTTTTCAATTTTCATAACCCGTCTACTGGACCTCAACGCGTGTTACGCGAACAGGGTGGCCGACGCCCCCAAGGGTGCGAAGGACGCCCCGGCATTCGGCCGGAATTTCCGGCGCGGGCCAAAGCAGCCGGAAAAGACCTGTGGCAACCACATCGGCGAAACCGGAACTGAACAGGCGGAGTGCCGCGAGAGCGAGAGCGCTCGACAGCCCTGCGGGACGGCTGATCCTGGCCAATCCGCCGCCCTTCTGCGTCATGCGCGTGTCTCGCAACTCGCCCCACGAGCGCTTTCGGATCAATTACATCAGCGAGGGGTGCCAGGCCGTATGGGGCTTGGCCGACACCGAGATCGCCGGCGACCTGCGGGTGCTTTGGGGGCGGATCCATCTCGACGACCTGCCTCATCTCAGCGACCGGCTGCGGACCGCCGGACGCGCATACCGGGACTGGACGGCGACCTTCCGCATCCGCAGCCTCGAGGGCGATGCGGCGGCGAGGACACCGCGGGGCCGGAAGGAGATCTGGGCGGTCGCCCGCGGCCTGCCCTGCCCGGACCTGCCGGGCGATACCTGGAGCATCATCGTCACCGACATGACCGCGCAGGTCCAGGCCTATGCCGACCTGCAGGCCAGCGAGGCCCGCTTCCGCGCCCTGGCGGAGAACATTCCCGGCGCGGTGTTCCGCTACCGCCTGCGCGCCGACGGTGCCCATGAGATCTTCGACATGACGCCGGGCAGCGTCGCCATCTGGGAGCTGCCGGTGAGCGAGATCGGCAACGACCCCACCCCCATCTGGCAGATGATCCATCCCGAGGACATACCGCCGATGCTGGAATCGGTGCAGGAATCGGCCCGCACCCTGCAGCCCTGGCATTACATCTGGCGTCTGACCACGCCGTCGGGCCGCTTCAAGTGGCTGGAAGGACGCGGCCTGCCGCGGCGCGAGGAAAACGGCGACACCGTCTGGCACAGCGTCATCATCGACGTCACCGTGCAGCGCAAGAAGGACGAGGAAATCCGCCGCCTTGCCGACCGCGACGAGCTCACCGGCCTTGCCAACAGGGCCCTGCTGCGCGGTCGCCTCGACGAGGCCCTGCGCCAGCGTCTTGCCGATGGCGGTCGCGGCGCGCTGATCCTGCTCGATCTCGACCATTTCAAGGACATCAACGACACGCTCGGCCACGATGCCGGCGACATCTTCCTGCGCGCCACCGCCGAGCGGCTGACCGAGAGCGTCTGCCACGAGGACATCGTCGCGCGGATCGGCGGCGACGAGTTCGTCGCCGTGCTGCCGGAGATCGCCAGCGAGGAAGCGGTGCTGGCCACCATCGGCCGTATCGCCGCGCGCCTGTGCGACGAGGTGCATATCGAGGAGCATGCCCTGTCGAGCAGCGTCTCCATGGGCATCGTCTTCTTCCCCCGCGACGGGCAGACGCCGAACACCCTGCTCAAGCATGCCGACATCGCCCTGTTCGAGGCCAAGGCGGCCGGTCGCCAGACCCACGTCTTCTTCTCCCCCGCCTTGCGGGAGGTGCGCGAGCGCCGCCGCGTCCTGGCCGAGGCGCTGCGCACGGCGATTGCCGCCGATGCGCTGTCGATTGCCTTCCAGCCGATCGTCGAGGCCAGCAGCAACACCCACAAGGGATTCGAGGCGCTGGCCCGCTGGACGCTGGACGGCCAGCCGATCTCGCCGGCCGAGTTCATTCCCCTTGCCGAGGAGACGGGCCTCGCCGTGCCGCTGGGCAAGGTGCTGCTGGCCCGCAGCCTCAGCCTTGCCCGCAAGCTGGCGCAAACCGGCATCGACCCCGGGACCATTTCGGTAAACGTCTCGGCCGCCCAGCTGCGCGAGCCGGACTTCGCCGCGACCGTCGCCGCCATGCTCGAGGAGCACGGCCTGTCGCCGACGCAATTGGAGGTCGAGGTCACGGAAACGGTCGTCTTCGGCCGCTTCGCGGAGCAAATCGCGCTCACCTTGCGCGAGCTGCGCCGGCTCGGCATCCGCATCGCGCTTGACGATTTCGGCACCGGCTATGCCTCGCTCGCCCATCTCAAGCGTCTTCAGGTCGACCGGCTGAAGATCGACCAGTCCTTCGTGCGCGATATCGAAACCGACCCCGACGATGCGGTGATCGTGCGCACCGTGATCGGCCTTGCCAAGGCGCTCGGCATGGATGTCGTGGCCGAAGGCATCGAGACGCACGAGCAGCTGGACTTCCTGCGCCGGTTCGGCTGCGACCTGGCACAGGGCTATCTCTTCGGCCGGCCGACCACCCGCGAGGAAGACCTCGTCACCTATCTGAACAACACCGAGAAAGTGTGAGGCCCGCAAAGGCAAGGGCCGGCGCGAGGTGCCGGCCCTTCTATCGTGCTAGCTGACGGCTAGCGGGCAAGGACGGTCGCCGCCTCGCGCGTGCGCTTGAAGGCGCTGTCGATCTGGGTGACAGCCGCGCCGATATCGGTGATCGAGCTGGAAATGTCGCCGACCGCACCGGCAACCTCGTGCATGCTCTGCGACATGCCGCTGGTCACCACGCTCTGTTCCTCGACCGCCGAGGCCGCAGCCGCCACCTGCGAGAACAGCGTGTCGACCGCCCCGCGGATGTTCTCCAGCATGGTGGCCACATCGTCGGTGATCGCCTGCACGCCGTCGATTTCGCGGGTGATCTGGTCCGTCGCCTTGGCCGCCTCGATGGTCGCGTTGAGCGCCAGCAGGTTGATCTGACCGGCAATGTCCTGGATCAGGCTGACGATACCGCCCATCGCCGTTGCCGCCCCCACCAGTTTCCCGGTCGCGGCCTCCGCCTCGCGGGCATGGGACGCCGCACTTTCCGTTGCTATGCGCGAGCGCGACATGTTCTGCGAGATCTCGGCGATGGACGAGGCCAGCTCTTCCGCGCTGGCGGCCAGCATCTGCACGTTGTCGGAGGTCTTGCCGACCGCCCCGGCCACCGTTTCGGCCCGCTGGTCGGACTTCGACAGGGCGGTCTCCACCTCGACGAAGTTCTCATCGATCATCTTGCGCAGGTTGGCCAGCAGCTGCATCTGCGCCGTGATGTCGGTGGCGAACTTGACCACCTTGTAGGGCACCCCGTCCGGCGTCAGGATCGGATTGTAGGAGGCCTCGATCCACACTTCCTTGCCGCCCTTGCCCAGGCGGCGGAACTGGCCGGCCTGGAACTCGCCGCGCCGCAGCCGGTCCCAGAAATCGCGGTACTCGGAGCTCTTGGCATAGGCCGCATCGACGAACATGCGGTGATGGCGACCGCGGATCTCATCGAGGCTGTAACCGACGGTCGACAGGAAATTCTCGTTCGCATCCAGGATGTTGCCGTCGAGATCGAAGGCGATGACGGCGCTGACCTTGCCGATCGCCGCCACCTGGCCCTTCATCTCCGCATGCTCTTTCGTCCGCTCGGTGATGTCGGAGGCAAACTTGACGATCTTGTAGACCTTGCCCGCACGATCGAGGATCGGGTTGTAGGACGCCTCGATCCAGACCTCGCTGCCGTCCTTGGCATAGCGCTTGAACTGGCCGGCCTGGAACTCGCCGCGCCGCAGCCTTTCCCAGAAGGACGTATAGTCGGAGCTGTTGGCCACCGCCTTGCCGACGAACATCGCGTGGTGGCGGCCGCGGACCTCATCGATCGTATAACCGAGTGCTGAGAGGAAGTTCGCGTTGGCGTCGAGAATGGTACCGTCGGGCGAAAACTCTATGCGGGCCTGCGACCTGTCCAGCGCGCTGGCAATGGCGTCGCAATCTGACTGCCGGCGGCGACCTGAAAGAAACATGAATCCTCCTTACACCCCCGAAGGATGGTCCTGAAATACTTATACCCCTCCCATTCCCGGCCGTTGCTTATTTCCGGCGCACCACAACCTTAGGGAAAAATCGGTGAAAACTGAGTTAATTTGAATTTACGTTGCGGAACAATAGTTTGCTTATTTCACTAAAATACCCGCCGAGATGATTGCACAAGAAACCATCATTTCCGACCGGAAAGCAGACTCAAAAAGGGCGCAAGGTTTCCCTCGCGCCCCTCTCAATACTGTCCGCACCCTGCGTCAACCTGCAGGATTTACCAATACGGCAGATCAGCCGTTGCGGAAGGTGTAGCCGTAGCCGTTCAGGGCCGGCGCGCCGCCCAGATGCGCGTAGAGCACCTTGGAGCCTTCCGGGAAATAGCCCTTCTTGACCAGGTCGATCATGCCCTGCATCGACTTGCCCTCGTAGACCGGGTCGGTGATCATGCCCTCGAGGCGCGCGCACAGGCGGATCGCCTCCTTGGTCTCGTCCGACGGCACGCCGTAGACCGGGTACGCGTAGTCTTCCACCAGCACCACGTCGTCCTTCTCGATCGGCCGGCCGAGCTCGACCAGCTCCGCCGTGCGCGTGGCGATCTCGTGCACCTGGTCGCGGGTCTGCTCCGGCGTTGCCGAGGCGTCGATGCCGATGACATTGCGCGCGCGGCCGTCCTTGGCAAAGCCCACCAGCATGCCGGCATGGGTGGAGCCGGTCACGGTGCACACGACGATGTAGTCGAACTTGTAGCCGAGCGCCTCTTCCTGCGCCCGCACTTCCTCGGCGAAGCCGACATAGCCGAGACCGCCATACTTGTGCACCGAGGCGCCGGCCGGAATCGGATAGGGCTTGCCGCCGGAGGCCTCGACCTCGGCGATCGCGTCTTCCCAGCTACGGCGGATGCCGATGTCGAAGCCTTCGTCGACCAGGCGCACATCGGCGCCCATGATGCGGCTCAGCATGATGTTGCCGACCCGGTCGTAAACCGCGTCCTCGTGCGGCACCCAGCTTTCCTGCACCAGGCGGCACTTGAAGCCGATCTTCGCCGCGACGGCCGCGATCATGCGCGTGTGGTTGGACTGCACGCCGCCGATGGAAACGAGCGTATCGGCGCCGGAGGCGATGGCATCCGGCACGATGTACTCCAGCTTGCGCAGCTTGTTGCCGCCGAAGGCGAGGCCCGAGTTGCAGTCCTCGCGCTTGGCATGGATCTCGACCTTGCCGCCCAGATGCTGGGTCAGCCGCTCCAGCTTCTCGATGGGGGTGGGACCGAAGGTCAGCGGATAGCGTTCGAATTTCTCAAGCATGCCTGTCCTCGCCGGTAAGCGCCTCTTGGGGCCTTGTGGAACCGGCGAAAAAGCTAGCAATCGACGAATGAAATGTGCTCTCTAATTTGGCGTCCGAATTTCCCTTCTGCGCTCATGAACACCTCCATAAGCCCTCTCTTCTTCCGATAAACAGGCCTGAAATGAAAGAACCTTCCAGAGAGGATCGCCTCGACCGCATCGACCTGAAGATCCTCAAGCTGTTGCAGGAGGATGGCCGGCTGACCAACGCGGAACTGGCGCAGCGCACCAACACCTCGCCGGCCACCTGCCACCGCCGCACCCAGCGGCTTTTCGCGGAGGGCTATATCAGCGGCGTGCGGGCGATGGTGGCGCCGGACAAGGTCGGGCGCGGCTCGCTGGTCATGGTCGGCGTGGTGCTGGACCGCTCGACACCGGAGAGCTTCCGCGAGTTCGAGGAGGCGGCGCGCAAGCTCGCCTTCGTACTCGACTGCCACCTGGTTGCCGGCGACTTCGACTACATGCTGAAGATTCGCGTGCGCGACATGGCCGACTTCAACCGCCTGCACGGCGACAAGCTGCTCGCCCTGCCCGGCACGCGCCAGACCCGCACCTTCTTCGTCATCCGGGAAGTGATCGACAACGCTTTGCTGGAGTTTTGAGGCGCGACGGGCGCGCTGTCAGAGCCGGCCGAGCAACATCAGGATGACCACGATCAGCAGGATCGTGCCGAGCACACCCACGCCGGCATGGCCGAAGCCGTAGCCGTACCCTCCGAAGCGCCCGCTGAACCCGCCGAGAAGGAAGATGACGAGTATGATGATGAGGATTGTGCTGAGGGACATGGCATTTTCTCCTTGGCAGGGAACGCTCGCCCGCCATACGCGGCTCACGCCTGAAGGGTCCGGGGCGGACGGCGCGCCGTTTCAGTTGCCGTCGATGGTCAGGCCGCGCCTGTCGATGCTGATGTCGATGCCGCTCCGGCCCTCCTCCAGGGCGAGATAGGTAGCACCGGTGGCCACCACCGCGACGAGCACCCCGATCACCAGGAGGAGGCCTTGTCGGGTCATTGGACGCTCGCCGATGAGGTTTTGGAACCGGCGCATCGGCCGCGTTCCCTACGCGTCACGAAGCGTATCCTTGATGCTGCCGAGGGTGTTCTGGATGCTCCCCTCGACCTTGTCGGCCTCCCCTTCCGAGCGCAGCTTGGCATCGCCGAAAGCCTTCCCGGCGACGACCTTGAGCTTGCCCTTGACGACCTTTGCCGACCCGATCACGCGATCCTTGTCCATGGCCTTGTCCCCTTCGACCGAAAACGCCCCGAACATCGTTCGGGCAACACCCGTCAGCTAGCCGGTTTTCTGTCCTCTGCGCACTGACGCAGGTTAGTGCGCCCGCCCGCGCCGCTCGAAAGCCGAGGGCCGGCAGGCACCTGCGCGCTCCGGCCGCCTCGACGGATGCGGCTTGCTTATGGGCGCCGGACGGAGTTGCCGCCGGCAATGATCCGGTTGATCAACTCGGCGGCGGCCTGGTGCGCTTCCCGGTCCCCTTCCGGGGCAACGGCATTCTCGTGCGCCGCTGCGGCATCGCGCAAAATGCCGAGGATCTCCGCCTCGGGAAGGAGATTGTGATCGTTGAGGGCGAGCAGGAGCGCCTCGCAGATCGACAGTGCGGCCATCCCCGAGTAGTCTGAATGAGGGGGTATCGACAGGATCCTTTCCGGCGGCGAGTGATCGGTCACGACAGAATTTCGCTGCCGGACACGACTCTACGGGCAAGCACGGATCGCCGGACTGATCGAAAGCAGCTGTCGTTCCGGCTTTCCCTCGATCCTCCAAGGGACGGCCGAAGTTCATGAACACGAGGCACGCATCCCCGCTCGCCCGAAAGCTCTCGGCCTTTGTCGCCCTTTCGCAGGCCGAGCTCGAGATGCTGGAGCGTCTGCACGAACGTCGTCGGACCTTCGCCGCGGGGCGCGATCTCGTGCACCAGGGGCAGTCCGATCAGGCCGCCTACATCCTCTCCTCGGGCTGGGTCTGTTCGTACAAGATCCAGACGGACGGAACGCGTCAGATCGTCGACTTCCAGATACCGGGGGATTTCCTGGGGCTGCGCAGCGTCCTGCTGCGCACCTCGGATCACAGCTTCGAGCCGATCATGGAGATCCACGCCGCCGAAGTTCTGGTGAGCGACCTTCTGGAGGCCTTCGCGCAGACACCCCGCCTGGCGACGGCCATTCTCTGGGCCGCCTCGCGGGACGAGGCGATGGTGGTCGAGCATCTCGTGGGCATCGGGCGCCGCGACGCGGAAGCCCGGATGGCGCATTTCCTGCTCGAACTGCATGCGCGGCTGGCGCTGGTCGGGATGGGCACCAGGGACGGCTACCCCTGCCCACTCACCCAGTATCACCTCGCCGACGCCCTGGGCCTGAGTGCGGTGCATGTGAACCGCGTCCTGCGCAAGCTGCGTGATAGCGGGCTCGTCACCTTCCGCGATGGCCATGTGACATTCGACGACTACGGCGCTCTGGTGGCCTTCGCGGAGTTCGACCCGATGTATCTGGACCAGGGCGGCCCGCTGCTGAAATGAACAAGACCGCCCGCCGTCGAACGGCGGGCGACCCGGCAGTCACGTCAGCTCAGACAGCACGTATCACCCAAGGGCGCGGGTCGTCGCGTCGAGTTCCTTCATCGCATCGGCGTGGTTGTTCGCCGTCTGCGCGGTCTCGGCAGCCTTGTAGTGCTTGAAAGCCGCATCCTTCTTCGGGCCTGCCGGGGCCTTGTCCCAGGCAGCCTTGACGGAGGTCATCTTCTCGGTGACGTTGTTGCGGTCGGGTGTCATGAAATGTCCCTTTCTGGACCATCCGGGAAGCTGAAAGCGCCAGGACAGCGCGGTTCCGTGAAGGAGCCTCGCCACAAGTGCTTTCGCGTTTTCCGGAAGTGCGTGCCACCGGTCATCCGGCGGGCACGTCCACACTCAATCGCAATATCGGCTCCGGCGCACTGACGCAGGTTAGCCCTGCCCGGTTTTGCGCGCAGCCAACGACCGGACCCGGATGCGCACGGCATCCCATGCCCTGCATGTGCGGGGGAAGGACAGGTTTGGCCGTACAAGGGAAAAATGGCGACCCCGGCAGGATTCGAACCTGCGACCATCGGCTTAGAAGGCCGGTGCTCTATCCACTGAGCTACGGGGCCGTTCCGGCGCGCGCGGCGCGAGGATCGCGGCTCAATGCGTCCAGGGCATGAAGCGATCGAAACGGAAATTGTCCGAATAAGCGATCTTCGGCACGCGGCGCGAGCGCGGCTGCTCCACCCGATAGGCGATGCCGTTCTTGCGGGCGTAGGCTTCCGCCTCTTCCTGCGTCTCGAAGCGCAGGCGCAACTGCTGCTTCATGTCGGTGGAGGACGTGTAGCCCATCAGCGGCTCGATCGTGCGCGCCTGCTCCGGCTCGAACTCCAGCACCCAGTCATGGGTCTTGCCGCGCCCCGACTGCGTTGCCGTCTTCGCCGGGGAATAGATGCGTGCGACCATCGTGCAGTGCCCCTCTTGCGGTTGCCTTGCGTCTCGTTGCGACCCGCTGGGCGAAAAGCGGCGCAGGATTGCTGCCGCGCTTTCGGTCCATTCGTCGCGTTCAGTCGGTTATTCATTGGTTCGGCGCGCGAAGTCAACTCGGCAAAATGCCTGCCCGCCCGGCTTTTCCCGCCGCTATCGCCGCCGGCGGCCAGGGGGTGGGCATCCGTGGTTCAGCCTTGACGCCCCATCCCAACCCCGATACACCGCAGAAATTCTCCAAGTCGGGGTATAGCGCAGCCTGGTAGCGCATCTGCTTTGGGAGCAGAGGGTCGCAGGTTCGAATCCTGCTGCCCCGACCATTTTTCTTTTCTGCTTTCGGCTTAAGCCTTGGGAAACAGCCCCTTATGGGGCTTTCCTGAAGTCTCGCGCGAACTCCCGGCCCACCGGAAATTCTCAGGCGCGGGGGCGCCCTCGCCTCAGGCGCGGCGGCTTTGCCGCTTCATGCCATACATGCCGGCCTCGGCATTGCGCAGCACGCTCTCGAACGACATGTCCGTCTCCTGCACGGTGAACACGCCGATGGAGGCGGAAGCCGTCAGCAGGCAGCTGTGGTCCGCGTCCGGCGGGTTCCAGTGCATCGGCTGGCGGATGCGGTCGGAGATCTCGTGCATCCTGTCGGCGATGTCGGCGGCCTGCGCATCGGCAAAACCGATCATGAACTCGTCGCCGCCCATCCGCCCGATGATGTCGCCGCTCCGCACGGCCCGCTTCAGGATATGGGCGATAGCGCGGATCACCATGTCGCCGGCCAGATGGCCGAAGCGGTCGTTGACCTGCTTGAAATTGTCGAGATCGAGATAGGCGAAGGTGACGCAGGAGATGCCGGCGCCGATCTCCGCGATCATCCGCCCTGCCTGCAGGCGGAATTCCACCGGGTTGAGCAGGCCGGTCATGCGGTCGGTGGCGGAGAGCTGGCGCAGTCTCTTGGCTTCCTCGTGCAGCTGGCGCTGCTGCTGCAGGCTGTCGGCCAGACGCTCGCGGTGGTCCGCCACTTCCTGGGAAACGGCCAGGAACCGCGCCGCCAGCGACTTTGCCTGGTCGTATTGCAGCATGGCCAGCACTTCCCCGCCGGGGCCGCTCACCCCGAGCCGCCAGCCGGAAAACGTCAGATTGGTCCCGTCTGCTGCCTGCAGGCCGATAAAGGCGGGCGTCGTCGAGCGGAAGGCCCGGCCGACGCGCTCCAGCACCTCTTCTCGCGGCAGGTCGGTCAGGGCGCAGACGCCGTCCGCCTCCAGCCGGTCGAACTGCCGCAGCGCCTGCCGGTTGGCCAGTCGCACACGGCCGCTTTCGTCGAAGACCAGCGTCGCGCGCGGCATGTTGTCCAGCGCGACCCGCATGCCCTCCATCAAGAGGGTCGCGTCAGGCAAAGAACTCATGACCGTCATCGCCGCCCTCCCCTCGTTTCAAGGCCACGCGGACCCGGCAGCAGCCGTGGCCGGTGGCGATCGCCTCCTCGACGCGGACCCGCGCATAGCCCCTGGCCTGCGACACGATCCGCCCGAACACGGTCGCGGTCATCATGCAGAGCGAGGGCCGGCCGACCACCTTCTCCGCGAAGGGGCAGTCGCCGTTCACCAGGACGATCTCGTCCTCGCTCAGGCTGGCGATCTCGAAGCTGGCGCCGATCCGGGCCTTCAGGTCGACGAGAATCGCCGCAACCGCTTCCAGATCCGCCACCTCGCCGCCCAGTGCCGTGCGGTACTGCTGGGACAGGTCGTCGCCGATCCGCGTGCCCACCACGCTGACGAAGGCGGATGCGTCCTCCCGGCCGATCACCTCCTCCATGGTGCCGGCCAGGGCTCCGATCACATTGCGGAAGAAGCCGGCCTGATCCAGGTCGACCTTGCAATTCCCGACAGTGGCCGACACACCGCTCCCAGCCATCACCCTGCCCTCAACGCCGCGCCCCTTTGCGCAATGGCACGAGTACCCGCGTGACGGGATCATGCCGGAACGAATCATAAATTGATTCGATCAAGGTGATTCGCACCATAAGCGGAAAAAATTGCGAATGCGGCCCCCAGGCAGGGCCGGATCAGCCGAAATCACGCTGCAATAACGGGGGGATCACGGACAAATACCGGACTTGACAGCCCGGAGCGCCATCGATCAGGGCGCGGCGGCGCGGATTGTCGGGCTGTCGACCCGGTCGCCCGGCGCAATGCCGAGCGCGGCGCTGGTTCCGGCCGGCACTTCCAGCACGAAGCGCACCACCGCGTTGGAGGGCACCAGCGCCTCCGACAGGGGCACCGTGTTTTCGGCGATGCTGGCGATGTGCCCGTCTTTCCTGATGAAGATCATGTCGAGCGGAATCAGCGTGTTCTTCATCCAGAACACCACCTCCCGATCGGCGTGATAGTCGAACAGCATGCCCGCATCGGCGGCGAGGTTCTCGTAGAACATCAGCCCGCGAGCCCGCGATTCCGCCGTATCGGCGATCTCCACCGAGAAGTCGTGCACCTTGCCGCCGGCGGTGGTGATGCTCAGCGCCTCGCGCTTGAGGCCGGTCTGCGGCGCGCCGCGCTCCTGCGCCGCCGCCGGAAAGGCGAGCAGCAGGGCTGCCGCGAGCGACAGGCACAGCACGGCGAAGACGGCCAGCGCGTAGAGAGAGCTGGAGCGGCGGGCAGGAGGACCGGCGGTGATCATCATGGTGGGCATCGGTCGGTCCTGCACAAGCGACACTCTCAGGTCCATGCGGTCGGAACGGGATCCTCGCCGGACAGGGATGTCGCGACGATGCCCGCCGGGCCGCTTAGTGGGAGGACGGGATGTGAACGCCTTCGCCGTCGGGCCGGATCTCGGCCGCCATGCGTCCCTTCGGGCCCTGGCCGAAGCGCACCATCACGGTCTGGCCGGGGCGCAGCTCGGTGATGCCGAAGCGCCGCAGCGTCTCCATGTGCACGAAGATGTCTTCCGTGCCTTCGCCCTGGGTCAGGAAGCCGAAGCCCTTCACCCGGTTGAACCACTTGACGACCGCCGGCTCGTATCCGCCTTCCGGCGTCACCTGCACATGAGTGCGCGACGGCGGCAGCTGCGAGGGGTGCACGGCGGTGGATTCGTCCATCGACAGCACGCGGAAGGCCTGCAGCCCCCGAGAGCCCGGCGTCACCTCGCAGACGATGCGCGCGCCCTCGTAGGCGGTGCGAAACCCGTCGCGCCGCAGGCAGGTCACATGCAGGAGAATGTCGGGCTGCCCGTCATCGGGCACGATGAAACCGTAGCCCTTGGCCACGTCGAACCATTTGATCGAGCCCGCGACGACCGTCAGATCGATCCCGGGATCTTCCGATCCCGTATCACGCGAGGCCACAACCGGCTTTGCCCCCAAGTCCTTCATAGTCCCGCCTCTGATACGCCGTAAGCTGGATCCGTGAGTGCACAACCGGAAAACCACCGATTCCGCAAGACCAAGGATAGCATCCCACGTCCCTGGAACCAGTGCATTTTGCGAAAAAGTGCCATGGTTACCCTTGTGCAACAGTTTCTCCGGCTCAGCGCGATTCGCAAGCCTTCAGCGACCGCTGCGTGCGCGAAAGATCGCAGGCCTCCATTGAAGTCGCCGCGCAAGGCCATATTCTCTGCGGCGGAACCCGGCGCCGGGCGCGTCGTTTCCCAACCGGGCGCCCCGCGCGTCGTTTCTTTCTGCGACCCCATTTTCGGCCTCCGTCCTGCCGGGGCGGCCGGCCGCCACGAAGCACCGCACAGCACGAAGAGGTATTCATGCGCTACCTGCACACCATGGTCCGTGTCCGCGACATCGACGAGTCGCTCGACTTCTACTGCAACAAGATGGGCATGCAGGAAGTGCGCCGGCTCGAAAGCGAGGCCGGCCGCTTCACGCTGATCTTCCTCGCCGCCTCCGAGGACGTTGAGGCCGTGAAGAACGGCCAGGCGCCGGCGCTGGAACTCACCTACAACTGGGATCCGGAAGACTATCAGGGCGGGCGCAATTTCGGCCATCTCGCCTATGAGGTCGACGACATCTACGAGACCTGCGCCAAGCTGCAGGCCGCCGGCGTCACCATCAACCGCCCGCCGCGCGACGGCCGCATGGCCTTCGTCCGCTCGCCCGACAACATCTCCATCGAGCTGTTGCAGAAGGGCGGCGCGCAGGAGCCGCAGGAGCCCTGGGCCTCCATGGGCAACACCGGCAGCTGGTAAGCCCCAGCTTGCGGAGGGGCGCCCGGCGCCCCTCCCTTGCACGTCTCACATGTCGAGAGCCCCGGACAGGCGCTCCGCCCCCCCTTCGAAGATGAAGGGGTTAAGGAAAATGCGGCCGGCCAGCAGGTCCCGGTCCGCCTCGCTCAGGTCCGCCTCTTTCGCAACCTCCGGCCACGCGGCTCGCATCCGCTCGATCTGATCGGCGATCAGATCTTCCGCCGTCTGCGCGTCGAGCAGAAAGTTTGGCGCGGCGGCGAGGCAGGTGGTAATTCGGCTCATCCGGTCCTCTCCGGTAATCAACATGGCCTGCGTCGCCTCGTTTCCTGCTCGGTTCTGCGGACAGATGTCGTAGGCCGGCGTCAGCGCCAAATGCCTGCCGTCCCAGAATGCCGCATGGTTGCGGGCATGGTCGTCCGTGTTGCCGCACAGAACGTTGAACACCAGCCGGCCGAACAACTCGCGCAGCGTTTCCTTCGGCCGCACGAAGCGGTGTCGGATGATTTCCCCCAGGTCCGCATAGCTCGCGTAGCGCGCCATCATCTCGTCCAGCCCGAACAGAGTGAGCGCAGAGACCATGGCGCGGCGCTGCCAGCCGTCGGCGCTGAGCAGGCGGTCGAAGCGCTCGACCAGCAGCACGTCCTTGCCCGCGACTCGTGCGAGCCGCACCGGCGCAACATCGAGACCGACCTCGCCCGCAAGACGCATGGCGACATACTCGGCTTTCACCACGTTATACGTGTCGGTCGACGAAGAGAATTTGGCGATCAGCTTGCGGTCGCCGTCCTCGATCATGGCTTTGGGCCGCGCCCCACCCAGCGAACTGCCATGGAAGAGGGCCTGATCGAGTTCGGGGGTCAGGCGAATTCCCCGCTCCACCCTTTCCGCCGCGCCGAGCAGCTCCTCGAGGCTCGCGGCTTTCGCTGCGCGCGCCTGGTACTGCGTGGGTGATCGCTGAAAATCCAGCGCGCCGATCCGGTCGGACCCGGATTCCAGCATGTAGGTCAGCTCGTCGAGAGCGCCGATGTCTGCGTCCCGACCGCGCAAGCCCATCATTCGGTTGAGGATCACTCGGCGCCCCCAGGCGTCCGGAGCACCATCCCGAAGACATCCGGCAATCGTCAACCCCGCCGCCGGGGCAATCGCACCACGCGTGAGCGGAAGATCCGGCTCGAAGATGGAAATGGCCTCCTCGCGGTCGAGATAGCTCTGACCGTAATTGAAGATAAGGCGCTCGCCGTCGCGCCAGATCCGCCCTGCCACTACGGGCATCGTCGCTTGCGGCAACCAGATCCACACGTAGGCTTCATCGTGGGCCGCGTTCGGGTGTGCGTCCTGGCCCGACCTAGAAGTCATCTTTCACCGCCTTCTGGCCCTGACGCACCGCCTTGGGAAGCAGGGTCAGCTTGTCGCCAACCATCCCGAGGTGGCGGGTGAGCGTGGTCGGCTCCGCATCGAACAGCCGGACGCCGACGATTGCCGCCACTTCGAAGGCCGCGCCGATGGAGCATCCCATGTCGCCGCTTTCGATCCGGTGGACGAGACCGCGCGATACCCCGGCCCTCTCGGCCAGCTCGGTAATGGTCATTTCCCGCTCGACGCGGGCGCTCCGGATCATATGCCCGAGCAGTTCGACCGCTTCCTGCCCGTAGCGAGAGTAGCTGCGTGTCGCCGGCTTGCTCATTCGCGCCTCGATGTTCCATAAAAAGGTCTGGTAGCGACTTCTCGCTCCATTTATGGAGCATCTTACCATAGAGCCTCTTGGAGACGCCAGCCATGTTCCATAATTGGATCGCAAGGCAATAATAAGATCTATTTATGAAGCAAGATCTCCATAAGACACCGTCTTAGGCACGCGCCCCTTTGGCGACGCGGCACATCCTGGTCCGGCAAAGGCGCGAAGATCGACATCGGCAAGCTCGTGCCGACCGCTTCTCTTCACGAGCCTGTGGACGACGCGTCACCTACCCTCTTGCCGACGGCGAGAAAGCTGCTTATAACCCGCGCACATCGACGGACCGGGCGCCCATCGTCTAGCGGTCTAGGACGCCGCCCTTTCACGGCGGAAACACGGGTTCGAGTCCCGTTGGGCGTGCCACTCCGTCGCTGTTCTCCCCCACATCCTGCTTTCCAGATGCACCGCCTGCGGCGCGCCGGCGCTTGCGCAAGGACGGCATCATGCTGTCATGGTCCCGCAACATCGCGCGGCTACACGGCGCCGTCCGCAAGCAACAGGCAGGAGAGGACGACGTGACGAGGAGCACCCCCGTCCCGCGAGAGCAGACGATGCCCCCCGCGCCGCAGCCGCGCGGCAGCGCTGGCGAGGTCTTCCGCGCCTTCCTCAAGCTCGGCCTCACCTCCTTCGGCGGCCCGATCGCCCATCTCGGCTATTTCCGCCAGGAACTGGTGCTGCGCCGCAAGTGGCTGGACGAGGCCGCCTATGCCGATCTCGTCGCCCTGTGCCAGTTCCTGCCCGGCCCCGCCTCCAGCCAGGTCGGATTCGCGCTCGGGCTGATGCGCGCCGGCCCGCTCGGCGCCCTTGCCGCCTGGACCGCCTTCACGCTTCCCTCCGCCTTGCTGCTCGTCGCCTTCGCGCTCGGCGCACCGCTGTTTGCCGGCCCCCTCGGCCAGGGCCTCGTTGCCGGGCTGAAGCTTGTGGCCGTTGCCATCATCGCCCATGCGGTGCTCGGCATGGCCCGGGCCCTGTGCCCCGACCGGGAGCGGGCGACACTGGCGCTCGCCGCCGCCGCCATCGTCCTGCTCGTTGCCGGGCCGCTGGCCCAGGTCGCTGCCATCGCGCTCGCCGCGCTGGCTGGTCTCACCTTGAGGCTTCCCACGGCCGGCGCCGCAGCTGGCGCCGCAACTGGCGGCACGCCTGCCCCCGCCTCCCGCGCGCCCGTTTCCCGCCTCGCGGGCCTTGTCTGCCTGGCGCTCTTCGTCCTGCTGCTGGTCGGCCTGCCGCTTGCCCAGCTTGTCGCGCCCTCGCAGGCGCTTGCCGTGCTCGATGCCTTCTACCGCGCCGGCGCGCTGGTCTTCGGCGGCGGCCATGTGGTGTTGCCGCTGCTGGAGGCCGAGGTCGTGCGCAGCGGCTGGGTTGGCGCGCAGAGCTTCCTTGCCGGCTACGGCGCGGCGCAGGCCGTGCCCGGTCCGCTCTTCACCTTCGCCGCCTACCTCGGCGCGGTGATCGCCCTGCCGCAGGGCGCTGTATTCGGGGCCGCGCTGGCGCTTGTCGCGATCTTCCTGCCGGGCCTGCTGCTGCTCGTCGGCGTGCTGCCGTTCTGGCAGGCGTTCCGCGCCCGCACCGGCGCGCGCGCCGCGATGGCCGGGGCCAATGCCGCCGTCGTCGGCATCCTGGGTGCCGCGCTCTACGATCCGGTCTTCGCCAGCGCGGTCACGACGCCGGCGCAGTTCACTGTGGCGCTCGCCTGTTTCGTGCTGCTGACCGCGTGGAAGGCTCCGCCCTGGATCGCGGTCCTCGTCGGCGGGCTCGGCGGCATGCTGATCGGAGCCACAGGATGGTAGAGATCGGGGTCTATGGCGGGCTGTTCCTCTCCGCGCTCGGCGCGGCGACGCTGCTGCCGATGCAGTCGGAGGCGGTGCTCGTCGGCCTGCTGCTCAGCGGCCGGCCCGTGCTGCTGCTGCTGTTCGTTGCCAGCCTCGGCAACACGCTCGGCGGGCTCATCAACTGGGCGCTGGGGCGCGGCATCGAGCGCTTCCGCCACCGCCGCTGGTTCCCGGTCAGCGAGGCCGCCCTCACCCGCGCGCAGGACTGGTACTCCCGCTGGGGCAAGTGGTCGCTGCTGTTGTCCTGGATGCCGATCATCGGCGATCCGCTGACGCTTGCTGCCGGCGTGATGCGCGAGCGCTTCCTCACCGTGCTGGTGCTGGTGGCCATCGCCAAGACCGGCCGCTATGCGGTGCTGGCCGCCGTCACGCTCGGCTTTTTCGGCTAGCCACGGCCACTGATTCAAACTCGCTCCTGCGAGCCGAATGGCGTGGTTTGCGAGAACCGGAGCGCAGCGTACATTCGGGTACGTGAGCACCGGAAGCGCAGAAAACCGCGATAGGCGGCCGCGGGAGTAGAGTTTCCTGCCCTTACGCGAGAGCGACGACAGACGAAATCGTCCGCGACGCATCGGTAATCGCCGGCACGAGCTCGCGCTTCACCCGCTCCTCGCTCCATTCGGGGATGTAGACCGGCATGCTTATGGCCGCGACCGCCTGGCGGTTGGCGCCGATCACCGGCGCGGCAATGACGATTTCCTGCAGCATGATCTGCTGGTTGGTGATGACATAGCCGTCGCGCTGCGCCTGCGCCACGCGCTCCCGCACGAGCGCAGGATCCTGGCAGGTGAAGGGCGTCACCGGCTCCGGCAGGCCCGGCTCCATCATCCGCTCCAGCACCTCGGGCGGCGAGAAGGCGGCGATCACCTGCCCCACCGCGGTCACCGCCGCCGGCTGGCGCACGCCGATCAGCGTCGTGTCGTAGGCAAGGCTCGTATGCGGGATCCGCGCCTTGTAGACGACCTCGTGCCCGTCCAGCACTCCGAGATTGACGGTGGTGCGCAGCGTCCGGCTGACCTCGATCATGCGCGGCAAGGCGCGCTCCAGCAGCCGGTCGTGGATCAGGAACGCATAGGCCAGATCCAGCATCCTCAGGCCCGGGCGATAGCGGCGGGTCTTGTCGTCGCGGTCGAGATAGCCGAGCGCATGCAGCGTATAGGTCAGCCGCTGCGCCGCGCTCTTCTCCAGCCCGGCCGCTTCCGCGATCTCGGTCAGGCTCAGCGCCACATGGTGATCGCGGAACAGCGCCAGCACCCGCATGCCCCGCTCCAGCGTGCTCGCCAGCACCGGCGGCCTGGTCTGTTCGCTCATCTTGCAGTCATCTCCCACTGGCGCCTTCCGCTTTCCCGCGATCCTCGGCACCGGAAAAATCCACCGCCCGTTTCGCCGGCAAAAACCGGAGCACCATGAATGCCTTGGTGTGTCTCCACCGCCCGCAGCGGCCATGCGGAGGGCTTTTTCCCTAAGCCGCACGACCGGGCGCCGCTTGACAAGCAATAAGTTGTCACATTTAAATATCAATGTCGATAATCACTATTCGATAACAAGCACAAAATATCGATCACAGCCGGCGTCTATCGCGACCGGTATCGATCAAAGGGCGATCCAGCGCCCAGGAGGTCCCCATGTCCCGTAGCCTGTCCCAAAGCATGTCCTTGAAGTCTCTCAAGCTGAGCACCGCGCTCGCCGCTGCCCTGGTGCTGTCCGCACCGTTCGGCACCGCGCTTGCAGGTCCGGACGACAACAGCCTGGTCTGGTCCGCCCAGAAGGAGCTGACCGCCGCCGACACCTATTTCGACACCTCCCGCGAGGCGATCGTCGTTGCCCAGCACGTCTATGACGGTCTGGTCTTCTGGGATCAGGAGGCCCAGGAGTTCAAGCCGCTTCTGGCCAGCGAGTGGCGCCAGATCGACCCGCAGACGCTGGAGTTCGACCTGCGCGAGGGCGTCACCTTCCACGACGGCAGCAGCTTCGGCACCGAGGACGTGGTCTACACGCTGAACTTCGTCATCGACGAGAAGAACGGCGTTCTCAACTACGGCGACATCAAGTGGATCAAGTCGGCCGAGGCCGTCGGCGAGCGCACCGTGCGCATCGAACTGAACGAGCCCTTCCCGGCCGCGCTGTCCTATCTGGCGCTGGTCCTGCCGATCGTGCCTGAGGGCCATTTCGACAAGGCCGAGACCGGCAGCGACGGCACCAAGCGCTTTGCCTCCGTGCCCCCGGTCGGCACCGGTCCCTACAAGGTCACCAGCTTCGGCAATGGCGACACGGTCGTCATGGAGGCGAACGAGGCCTATTTCGACGGCCCCAAGGGCAAGCCGCAGATCGCCAAGCTGACCTACCGCACCATCACCGACGCGGCGACGCAGATCGCCGAGCTGATGACCGGCGGCATCGACTGGGTCTGGGGCATCAGCAACGACCAGGCCGAGAACCTCGCCCAGGCGCCGCACCTGACCTCGGTCAACGCGCCGACCATGCGCATCAGCTACCTGACCTTCGACCTGAAGGGCACGAGCGGCACCGATGTCTTCACCGACGCCAAGATCCGCAAGGCCGTCGGCCATGCCATCGACCGCGCCCGCATCGCCAAGTACCTGATGGGCGAGAACAGCCAGGTGGTGAACGCTGCCTGCCATCCGAGCCAGTTCGGCTGCACCAGCGAAGTCACGGCCTACGACTACGACCCGGAGAAGGCCAAGGCCCTGCTCGCCGAGGCCGGCAAGGCCGACGGCTTCTCCTTCGACCTCTACGGCTATCGCGACCGCGAAGTCACCGAGGCGATCATGGGCGATCTCGCCAAGGTCGGTATCAAGGCCAACCTGCGCTGGCTGCAGTACTCCGCCGCCCGCGACCTGATCCGCGAAGGCAAGGCGCCGGCCGCCAACATGACCTGGGGCTCGTCCTCGATCCCGGACGTGTCGGCGATCACCAGCTACTTCTTCGGCGGCGGCCCGGACGACCCGGCCAAGGACCCGGCCCTGCAGGAGGCCATCCGCCGCGCCGACCTGTCCAGCGACCGCGACGTGCGCCTCGCCAGCTATGCCGAGGCCCTGCAGCTGATCGCCGACGAGGCCTACTGGCTGCCGCTGTTCAGCTACACCAAGAACTACAGCTACAACGCCCAGCTCGACTTCACCCCGTCGGCTGACGAGATGCCGCGCTTCTACGCGACCAGCTGGAAGTAACGGCAAGGGCCGGTGCCGCGCCCGGATGCGGCACCGGTTCGCTTCGCTTTTCTGCCTGCCAGAGTATCCTGACCGCCAGCCCGGCTGCTCCCGAACGCCGCCGGAAATGCCTTCGCATGCGCTCTCGATACCTTGCGGCACGGCCGCCGTCCTTACCGGCCCCGCTCGAAAGCCTCTCGTCGAAGGTCCAGACCAGTCAAAGGCCCGGCATGATCCGCTTCACCCTCAAACGTCTGGCGATCGCAGCGCTCGTTGCCCTCGTCGTCTCCGGCATCAGCTTCGGCCTGATGTTCGTGTCCGGCGATCCCGCCATCGCCATCGCCGGTGAAGGCGCGACGGAAGACGACATCGCCGTCATCCGCGCCCGCTACGGCTTCGACCGCCCGGTCCCGGTGCAATATGCCGAGTGGATCGGCCGCGCCGTACAGGGCAATTTCGGCGACAGCATCTACTTCAGCAAGCCGGTGGTCGACCTTCTGGCCGAACGCTTCCCGGCCACCGCCACGCTCGGCGTGCTGGCCATCGGCGTCGCCATCCTGCTGGCGATCCCGCTCGGCATCATCGCCGCCATCCGCCAGAACCGCCTGCCCGACCGCGCCGCGCTCACCTTCGGCACCATCGGCCAGGCGACGCCCAGCTTCTGGCTCGGCCTGATGCTGATCTGGCTCTTCGCGGTCAAGCTTCGGGTCCTGCCGGTCTCCGGTTCCCAGACGCTGGCCCATTTCGTGCTGCCCGCCCTGGTGCTCGGCTACTACGCCGCGCCCTCCATGCTGCGCCTGTGCCGCGCCGGCATGATCGACGCCCTGTCGTCCGACTATGTGCGCACCGCCCGCGCCAAGGGCCTGCTGCCCCGCCAGGTGATCTTCGGCCATGCGATCCGCAACGCCATCCTGCCGGTGATCAGCGTCGCGGCGGTCGAGTTCGGCTTCATCCTCGGCGGCTCGGTCGTCGTGGAAAGCGTCTTCGGCATCCGCGGCATCGGCCTGCTGGCCTGGGAGAGCATCGCCCGCAACGACTTCCCCACCATTCAGGCGATCATTCTCGTCTACGCCATGATCTATGTCTGGCTGACCTTCCTCGCGGATGTGATCAATGCCTGGCTCGATCCCCGCATCCGCGTGAGCTGATCCCATGAGCACAAACACATCCTCGATCCCGGCGGCTCCGGCCCGCCTTCCCCATCCCTCGCCGCGTCGCATCCTGCTCAAGCGTGCGAGGGAACACCGCGGCCTCGTGATCGGCGGCGCCATCGTGCTGGCGGTCGTTCTGATCGCCCTCTTCGCGCCGCTGATCGCCCCGCACGATCCGTATGCCCAGGACCTGTCGAAGCGGCTGCTGCCGCCGGTCTGGTCGGAAAAGGGCAGCTGGGAGCACATCTTCGGCACCGACGCCCTGGGGCGCGACTATCTCTCGCGCATCCTGTTCGGCGCCCGCATCTCGCTGCTGATCGGCATCTCCGCTGCCATCGGCTCGGGCCTGATCGGCACGACGCTCGGCCTGCTTGCCGGCTATTTCGGTGGCCGCGTCGACAGCGTCGTCACCTTCATCGTCTCGGTGCGCCTGGCGCTGCCGGTGGTGCTGGTGTCGCTGGCCGTCGTCTCCCTGTTCGGCGGCGACCTGTGGATCGTCGTCACGGTGCTGAGCCTGTTGCTCTGGGACCGCTTCGCCGTCGTCGTGCGCTCCGCCACCCAGCAGCTGCGCAACCAGGAATTCGTCACCGCCGCCCGCGCCATGGGCGCCTCCACCCCGCGCATCCTGATCGTCGAGCTGTTGCCGAACCTCATCGGCCCGCTCGTCGTCATCGGCTCGCTGGAGGTCGCCCACGCCATCCTGCTGGAATCGGCGCTGTCCTTCCTCGGCCTCGGCGTGCAGCCGCCAACCCCGTCCTGGGGCCTGATGGTCTCGGAAGGCAAGGGCCTCGTCTTCTTCGACGCCCGGCTGATCGCCCTGCCCGGTGCCGCCATCGCCATCCTGGTGCTCGGCATCAACCTGATCGGCGACGGCCTTCGCGACGTGCTGACCCCGGAGGGCCGGTCATGAGCGTCCTTTCCGTCCGCAACCTCAAGGTCACCATCCCCACGCACGGCGAGCCGCTGCATGCGGTGCGCGGCGTCGATATCGAGGTCGGCGCCGGCGAGACGCTCGGCATCGTCGGCGAGAGCGGCTGCGGCAAGTCGGTCACCTCGATGGCGATCATGCGCCTTCTGCCCGGTCGCATCTCCGTCACCGCCGACGAGATGCGCCTCGGCGACACCGACCTTGCCGCCATGAGCGAGCGGCAGATGGCAGACATCCGCGGCGACCGCATGGCGATGATCTTCCAGGAGCCGATGACCGCGCTGAACCCGGTGCTGACCATCGGCCGCCAGATGAGCGAGACCTGGATGCGCCACCGCCGCGGCAGCAAGCGCGAGGCGCTGGAGGCCGCCATCGACCTGCTCGACCGGGTCGGCATCCCGCATCCGCGCGAGCGGCTCGGCGTCTACCCGCACCAGCTCTCCGGCGGCCTGCGCCAGCGCGTGATGATCGCCATGGCGCTGCTGTGCGATCCCCAGCTGATCATCGCCGACGAGCCGACCACCGCGCTCGACGTCACCGTCCAGGCGCAGATCCTCGACCTGCTCGCCTCCCTGCAGCAGGAGCGCGGCCTCGCGATGATCTTCATCAGCCACGACATCGGCGTCGTCGCCCGCATCGCCGGGCGCGTGCAGGTCATGTATGGCGGGCGCACCGTCGACGGCGGCCCGGTCGGCGAGCTGCTCGGCTACCCGAAACACCCCTACACCAGGGCGCTGCTCTCCTCCGTGCCCCGCCGGGGCATGCGCTGGGGCCGCGACACGCTCGGGTCCGTGCGCTGGAGCGAAGACGCGCCGGAGGCCTCCTCATGAGCGACATCGTCATGGAACTGCGCGACGTGCGCCGCACTTACCGCATCGGCGGCGGCATGTTCGGAAAGCAGCGCGACTTGCATGCGCTCGACGGCGTCAGCCTGCAGCTGCGCCGCGGCGAGGTTCTGGCGCTGGTCGGCGAATCCGGCTCGGGCAAGAGCACCCTGTCGCGCATCCTGCTCGGGCTCGAGGCCCCCACCTCCGGCGAGGTGTTCCTCGACGGCGCGCCGGTCGCCTCCATCCGCCGCCGCGCCTTCGCTGCCCGCGTCCAGCCGGTGTTCCAGGATCCCTATTCCTCGCTCAACCCGCGCAAGACCGTGCGCCAGATCATCGAAGCGCCGCTGGTCATCGCCGGCGGGGTCGCGGCGTCCGAGCGGCTGCGCCGGGTGCGCGAGCTGCTCGACATCCTGCGCATGCCCGAGCGCATGCTGGAGGCCTATCCGAGCCAGATGTCCGGCGGTCAGCGCCAGCGCGTTGCCATCGCCAGGGCGCTGATCTCCCGGCCCGAGATCGTCGTGTGCGACGAGCCGACCTCCGCGCTCGACGTCTCGGTGCAGGCGGAGGTGCTGAACCTCCTGATGGAGCTGCGGGCCGAGTTCGGTCTGACCTATCTCTTCATCAGCCACGACCTTGCGGTGGTCGAGTACATCGCCGACCGGGTCGCGGTCATGCAGTCCGGCCGTCTCGTCGAGGTCGCCGACGCCGAGGCGCTCTTCGCCGCCCCCGCGCACGACTACACCCGCCGCCTGCTCGCCTCCGCGCTCACCGTTCCCGCAGCCAGCCCGGACGTCAGCCCGGAGGCCTGAAATCTTCTGCCTTTCCCGAAGCCGGCGCGCCCTCGCCCGCCGGCTTCCCATTCCCCAGAGGGTCACTGAAATGACACGCCCCATCGCCACCCGGCAGCTGCCTCTCACCATCGACAGCGCCGAGCTGCACATCGTCCGCCTGCCGCTGATCTCGCCCTTCACCACCTCCACCGGCACCATGCACGAGAAGGTGTTTCCGCTGCTGGTGCTGAAGTCCGGCGAGCTGGAAGGCTATGCCGAAGGCGTGATGGATCCGCTGCCCGACTATCTCGACGACACCATCTCCGCCGCCACCTACTTCCTGCGCGAGGCGATCCTGCCCAACGTGGTGGGCAAAAGCTTCGAGAACCCGCAGGAGCTGGAAAAGGTGCTCGCCCCCTGGCGCGGCCACTGGATGGCCAAGGCCACCGTCGAGATGGCCTTCTGGGACCTGTGGGCCAAGGCGCTCGGCCTGCCGCTCAAGACCCTGCTCGGCGGCACCGGCGACAAGGTCGCCGTCGGCGTCTCGCTCGGCCTGCAGGACATCGAGGCGACCGTCGAGGCGGCCAAGCGTCATCACGCGGAAGGCTACAAGCGGATCAAGCTGAAGATCGAGCCGGGCCACGACGTCGAGCTCGTCGCCAGGGTGCGTGCCGCCCTGCCGGACGCGCGCATGAGCGTCGACGCCAACACCGCCTATTCGCTCGCGGATCTGCGGGTTCTCAAGGCGCTCGACGCCTACGACCTCGAGTATATCGAGCAGCCGCTCGCCTATGACGACATCCACGACCACGCCGTGCTGCAGTCGCGCATCGCCACGGCCGTCTGCCTCGACGAGAGCATCCGCTCGGCCGCCGACGCCCGCAAGGCGCTGGCGAGCGATGCCGCCCGCGTCGTCAACATCAAGGTCGGACGCGTCGGCGGCCATCTGGAAGCCCGGCGTATCCATGATATTGCGCAGGCGTGGAGCGTTCCGGTGTGGTGCGGCGGCATGCTGGAGTCCGGCATCGGCCGCGCCCACAACATCCACATGTCGACCCTGCCGAACTTCCGCAAGCCCGGCGACACGTCGAGCGCGCGGCGCTATTTCCGCAAGGACCTGACGGTGGAATGGCTGGAGACCGAGGGCGGCATGATGCCCGTGCCGGAAGGCCCCGGCATCGGCGTGCGCCTCGACCGCGAGTTCCTGGAGAGCATCTCCAGCGACCGCGAGACCTTCGGGGCGGCCGGGTAGCCGCCCGCCCCTACCCGCCCTTGCGGCGGCCGACGAGGAACGGCATCGCGGCGAACAGCGCCAGGATGCGGAAGACGTGATGCGTCGCGACGTAGACCGGGTCGTAGCCGAGCGCCAGCGCCATCGACGACATCGCCTCCACGCCGCCCGGCGCGAAGGCCACCCACACCTGCCCGAACGGCAGTCCGGTCATCGCGGCGGTGAGCCAGCTCGCCGCCGCGGAGATCGCCAGCGCGCCGCTCGCCGCGGCAAGGCCGGCAACGCCGAGCAGCCGCAACTCCTTGCCCGTCAACCCGCTGAACCTTGCGCCGATCACCGCGCCCGTCACCGTGAACCCCAGGAAGGTCAGCGGCAGCGGCAGCCGCCCCTCGACGAGGCCGGCCGCATGGGTCGCAGCGCTCAGGATCAGGCCGGCCAGCAGATAGGCCGCCGGCACGCCGAGCCGGTCGCCGGCAAGCCCGGCCGCGAACCCGGCGATCAGGATCACCACCGCCGCGCCGTAGCCGATCTCGCCCATCGTCGTCAGCACCGCCCCGCTCGGCGCGCTGTCGATCAGCGCGATCACCGGCGGCAGCAGCACCGTGATCACCAGCAGCCGCAGGCTCTGCAGCACCATGACGGCGCGCAGGTCGCCGACGCCGGAGGCGGCCAGCGACAGGCAGTAGCTCAGCGCGCCGGGCGACGTCGCAAGCCGTGCGGTCGCAGGGTCCAGCCCGTAGCCGCGCTGCAGGATCGTGCCCGACACCACCATCACCGCGGCGATGGTCGCCGCCAGCATGGCAAGGCTCACCGGCCACTTGGCGATGTCGGAGAGAAAATGCGGCGTGACCCCGGCTCCCAGGGTCACGCCGATCACCAGAAAGGCGCAGTTTCGCAACAGGCCCGGCACCTCGGGTTTGAGGCCCAGCATCGCGGCGAGCGTCACCGCGACGGTGCTGCCGATCAGCGCGGCGGCGGGCAACCCTGCCAGCGTCGCCGCTCCCGCGCCGGCAAGCCCGGCCGAAAGGGCAACGGCAAGGCTGCGCCACCGCGCTCCAGTCATGCCTCGACAGCCTTCTTTTTGCGGCGGCCGAGCCAGATCGGCACGATCACCACGATCACGGCCAGCACATAGAGCATGATGCTGTTGCCCGAGTTGAGCAGGATCGACCAGTCGCCGCCGGAGATCGACAGCGCGCGGCGCAGGTTGTCCTCGAACAGCCCGCCCAGCACGAAGCCGAGGATCACCGGCGCCAGCGAGAAGTCGAGCTTGCGCAGGATCCAGCCGAACACGCCGAGCAGCGTGATCATGTAGAGATCGTGCGGGTTGCTGACGACCGAGTAGACGCCGATGAAGGCCAGCACCGCGATCAGCGGCGTCAGGTACTGCTGCGGGATGGTCAGCAGGCGGGCGAACAGCCCGACCAGCGGCAGGTTGATGACCAGCAGCGCGACGTTGCCGATATACATCGACGCGATCAGGCCCCAGGCGATTTCCGGCCGCTGCTCGAACATCAGCGGGCCCGGCGTCACGTTGAACAGCAGCAGCGCGCCGAGCAGGATCGCCGTCGTGCCGGAGCCGGGAATGCCGAGGGTCAGCATCGGCACCATGGCACCGCCCGCGGCGGCGTTGTTGGCCGATTCCGGCGCCGCAAGGCCCCGGATGTCGCCCTTGCCGAAGTTCTCCGAGTTCGGCGCCACGCGCTTTTCCGTGCCATAGGCAACGGCGGAGGCAACCGAGGCGCCGGTGCCCGGCAGGATGCCGATGAAGAAGCCGATCACCGAACCGCGCAGGATCGTCCACTTGGTGAAGGCAAGGTCCTTCATCGAGACGAAGCTCTTGTCCAGCGCCAGCGGCTTCAGCTTGCCGGTCACCTGCTGCTCGACGAGGTGGATCAGCTCGGCCATGCCGAACAGGCCGATGACCACCACCAGGAAGTCGATGCCGGCCAGGATGTCGGGAATGCCGAACGTGTAGCGGGCAACGCCGGTGTTGGCGTCGATGCCGATCGAGGCGAGCATCAGGCCCATCACGGCGGCGAGCAGCGTCTTGACCGGGTTGCTGCCGACCAGCGAGGCAAGGCTCGCGAAGGCGAAGACCATCAGCGCCACATAGTCGGACGGCGAGAAGGTCACAGCATAGGAGGCCAGCGCCGGGCCGCTCAGGGACATCAGCACGACGGCGAAGGTGCCGCCGCAGAACGAGGCAACCGCCGAGAGCGACAGCGCCCGTCCCGCCTCGCCGCGCTTGGCCAGCGGGTTGCCGTCCAGCGTCGTCATCACCGCACCGGCATCGCCCGGCACGTTGAGCAGGATCGAGGAGATGCGCCCGCCGTATTCGGCGCCGTAGTAGATGCCGGCGAGCAGGATCAGAGCCGACTCCGGCGGCAGGCCGAGGCCGTAGGCGATGGGAAGCAGGATCGCCACGCCGTTGATCGGGCCGATGCCCGGCAGCGCTCCGATGAGCGTGCCGGCAAAGCAGCCGATGAGCACGAGCGACAGGTTGAAAGGCTGCAAGGCTACGGCAAAGCCCGCAGACAGCCCGGAAATGACAGCGTCCATGGGAGCCTCACAGAATGTGGTTGAGCAGGCCTGCGGGAAGGTTCAGCTCCAGCAGGCGGGTGCAGGCGAAATAGCCGACCGTGCCGGTCACCGCGCCGAAGGCGATCGCCTTGAGCGGGGCCGCGCCGAGCATGATGCCGAAGACGGCGCAGAAGACCCATGTCGACACCAGGAAGCCGAGCGGCTCGAACGCCCGCGCGTAGACCATCAGCATGACGACGACCAGCGCCAGCCGGCCCAGCGTGGCCAGATCGGCCTTGAGCTTGGCGACATCCGGGCGCGCGATCAGGTAGAGCGTGCAAAGGATGGCGACGATGCCCAGCAGCTTCGGCCAACTCTCCGGCCCCAGCGGGTCGTACTGGAACGGCGCCTTGATGACTGTGAAGGCGATGTAGGTGTAGAGCAGTGCGATCACGAGGATCGCGCCCGCAAAGACGCGGTCTGCCATGACGTCCTCCCTTCCCGGGTCTTGCCCCGGTTGGCATGGGCCCGGTTGGCATGGAGCCGGCGGCACGTTGCGTGCCGTCGGCCCCAGCTGTCCGGTTACCTTGGCCTTGCGGCCTTCTCGCGTTACTGGATCAGGCCGGCTTCGCGGGCGATCTCGCGCATGTTGGCGATGCGCTGCTTGATCGACTCATCCAGCTCGGCGCCGGCGAGGTTCAGCGGCAGCAGGCCCTTTTCCTTCTGCAGCTTGGCGAAGTCCTCGCTGGCATAGGCCGCCTTGAACTTCTCGACCCACGCATTGTAGGCCTCGTCCGAGACGTTCTTGCCCATGTAGAAGCCGCGCAGGATGGTCCACTCCGCGTCATAGCCCTGCTCCTTGACGGTCGGAATGTCCGCGAAGGGCGCGTCGAGGCGCTCGTCGGACATCACGCCCAGGATACGCAGCTTGCCGGTGCCGATATGGGAGACCATCTCGCCGACGTCGCCCATGTAGACCTGGATGCTGCCGCCGAGCAGCGCCGCGATGGACTCGCCGCCGCCGTCGAAGGCGACGTAGCGCATCTTCTTCGGATCCTGCTCGATGGCCCGCAGCAGCAGCGCGCCCTTCATCCAGTCCTGCGAACCGACCGAACCGCCGGCACCGAAGACGATGGACGAGACATCGGCCTTCACCGCGTCCATCAGGTCGGACAGCTTCTCGAACGGGCTGTCGGCACGCACCACGACCGCGCCGAAGTCGGCACCGGCGGTGGCGAGGAAGCGCACGTCGTTCTCGGTCCACTGGCCGTATTTGCCGGTGGCGATGTTGAGCAGCGAGCCGGAGGAGAAGGCGACGATGGCGTTCGGGTCGTCGGTACGGGTGGTGTTGAACAGGTTGATGGCCACCGCGCCGATGCCGCCCGGCATGAAGCTGACCTGCATCGGGGTGTCGAACTGGCCCTGCAGGCCGGTCTGGGCGACGCGGCAGGTCAGGTCGAAGCCGCCTCCCGGCTGCGCCGGCGCAATGCACTCGGGCTTGGAGATCTCGGCGGCGAATGCAGGGGTGGCGAGGCCGGCGACGATGATCGCCGCGGCCGCGGTCTTGAAGAGTTTCATGTAGTCCTCCCGGTTGTCGCACGAAACGGGCCGCAGCGGCGGCGCCGTTCATGGATCAGCGACACTAGGCCGCCTGGCTGACCGGAGCTTGACCCGTCGCTGACGCGACGCTGACAGGAAACCCTGCGGCAACGGTTTTTCTTCCCGGAGGTCACCGCTTGCACTAATCAAGTGGGATGCGGATCGTTCTTGTGGAGGACAATGACGAACTTGCCGAAGCGATCATCGATCGCTTCCGGGGGGAAGGTCATGCCATCGACCGGGAGGCGGATGGCGAGCAGGCGAGCGAGCTCCTGCGCTACAAGACCTTCGACCTCATCCTGCTGGACGTGAACCTGCCCGGCCGCAACGGCTTCGAGATCCTCCGCCAGCTCCGCCTCAGCGGCAACCACACGCCCGTCATGCTGCTCACCGCCCGCTCCGAGGTCGACGACCGCGTCGTCGGGCTGGATGCGGGTGCCGACGACTACATCGTCAAGCCGTTCGACCTGCGGGAGCTCGCCGCCCGCTGCCGGGCGCTGGCCCGCCGCCGCGCCGGCGAATCCAGCAACCTGTTCATCGCCGGCAACTTCACCTTCGACCGCGCCGCCAAGCGCGCAACCGTCGACGGCCAGGACGTCGACCTGCGCCACCGCGAGGTGCAGCTGCTGGAGGTGATGATCGGCAATATCGGCCGCGTCCTGTCCAAGGAGGAGGTCGCCGACAAGCTCTACACCTTCGAGGAAGTGCCGACGCTGAACGCCGTCGAGCAGACCATGACCCGGCTGCGGCGCAAGCTGGAGGGCGCGGCCTTCTCCATCCGCACCATCCGGGGCCTCGGCTATATCGCGAGCGTCCGCGACGAATGACGCTGCCCCCGCCCCTGGCTGAAGCACGCACCGTCCCCTATTCGCTGCGCCGGCGGCTGACCGTCGGCATGGTCGCCGGCTTCCTGGCGATCCTCGTCGTGCTGTCCATCGGCCTGTGGACCTACGCGCGCAACGCCGCCAACCAGACCTACGACCTGCTGCTGGCCGGCTCGGCCATCGCCATCCTGGAGCGCATCTCGCCGACGCCCGACGGGCTGATCGTCGACATTCCCTCCTCGGCGCTGGAGATCGTTGGCCTCGCCAAGGAGGACCGGGTCTTCTACCGCGTCTTTCGCCTCGGCGGCAGCACGCTGACCGGCGATGCCGAGCTGCCGCTGCCGCCGGGCGGCGTGCGCGCCGGCGACCAGCCGCGCTTCTTCGATGCCCCCTTCAGCCGCGAGGTCTCGCGCTTCGTGCTGCAGGGCAAGCTGATCATCGAGCCGACCGGGCCGGACTGGATCATGCTCCAGCTCGGCCACACGCGCCGCGCGCGCGATGCGATGCAGATGGACCTTTTCTCCAAGGGGCTGGCCGGCCTCGTCGCCATCGCCGTGCTCGGCCTCGTCTTCATGCGGCTCGGCATCAACCGGGCGATGGCTCCGCTCGCCGGCATCGAGGCCGACATCCGCGGCCGGGAGCCCTCCGACATGACGCCGCTGGACGCCAAGCCGCCGCGCGAGGTGGAGGGGCTGATCGGCGCCATCAACGACTTCATGGGCCGTCTCGTCACCAGCAAGGAGCACGCCCAGTCCTTCATCGCCGATGTCGCCCACCAGATGCGCACCTCGCTCGCCGCCCTGCAGGGGCAGTTGCAGCTGGCCGCCGAGCAGGACGAACCCGAGCGCATGCGCCAGCGGCTGGAGCGCGCCTCCGAGCAGGCGACGCGCACCATCCGCCTCACCAACCAGCTCCTGTCGCATGCCATGGTCACCCATCGCGGCATCGACGAGCCGGTCGAGAAGATCGACCTGATGCCGCTGATCCGGGCCTCGGTCGAGGAGTTCCTGCGCCACCCGGAGACCGAAGGCATCGACATCGCCGTGCTGCACGACGACCTGCCGGCCGGCTCCGCCCTGCTCATCGCCGATCCGGTGGCGCTGCGCGAGGCCCTGCGCAACCTGCTCGACAATGCCACACGGCACGGACCGAAGGACATCCGTATCGACATCGGCCTGTCACGTACCCGGATCGATGAGCGCGAGGCCCTGTGCATCTCGCTGGACGACAGTGGTCCGGGCATTCCGGCGGCCGAACGCGAAAAGGTGCTGGAACGCTTCTATTCGCTGAACCGGGCCGGCGGGGGATCCGGCATCGGGCTCAGCATCGTCAACGCGGTGGCGCGCAGCCATGGCGGCCGGCTCGCCCTTTGCGACAGCCGGCTCGGCGGGTTGCGCGTCGAGCTGGACCTGCCGGTCGACGGGCCGGCGTGACGTGAGAGGGGGCGACCGGCGCGAGCGAACCAGCGCCGGCACCCGACAGGGAACGGAAACGGGAACGGGAGGAAGACGGGCATGACGCTTGCGTCCCTTGCCATGACACGCATCGCCGCCGCGCGCCGCATGCTTGCCGCCGCGCGCGGCGTGGCAGCGCTGGCCCCCGCCGTGCTCGGCGCGGCAGCACTTGCCATGGCCGGCATCGGCCCCGCCCGGGCCCAGACCGTGCTGACCATCTACAGCGCCACCGACACCTCGGCGATGACGGAGGTGATCGCCCGCTTCGAGGCGACCCATCCGGCGGTCAAGGTCGAGTATGTCGAATACAACACGTCCGAGCTTTACGAGGCCATCGCCTCGCATCGCCATTCGGTCGACGTGGTGATCAGCTCCTCGATGGACCTGCAGGCGAAGCTGGTGAACAGCGGCGATGCCTACGCCTTCAGCCCACCCAATGCCGATGCCCTGCCCGAATGGGCGCGCTGGCGCGGCGAGCTCTACGGCTTCACCTGGGAGCCGGTGGTCATGGTCTACAACAAGAAGGCCTTCGCCGACCGGCCGCTGCCGCAGACCCGTTCCGAGCTTGCCGGCATGATCCGCGACGACCCGGACTTCTTTCGCGGGCGCGTCGGCACCTACGACATCCACCTGTCCGGCGTCGGCTACCTCTTCGCCACCCAGGACGCCCAGCGCGGCTACCAGTTCTCGCGCGTCGCCGAATCCTTCGGCCGCGCCCGCGCCCGCACCTTCTGCTGCACCCGCGACGTGCTCGACCGCGTCGCCAGCGGCGAGCTGGTCTACGGCTACAACATGATCGGCTCCTACACGCTCGGCGTCGCACGCAACGACGAGCGCATCGGCTACTACCTGCTCGACGACTACACGCTGGTGATGAGCCGCACCGCCTTTATCCCCGAAACCGCGCCGAACAAGCGGGCCGCCGTTTCCTTCGTCAATTTTCTCCTGTCCCCGCAAGGCCAGGCCGCCCTTGCCTCCTCGCCGGAACTTATCCCCCTCCTGCCCGAGGCGAACGCGGCCTCCGGCCATAGCGGCGTGCCGGGCACCGAAGGGCGCTCGCTGCTGCCGATCCGGCTCGGCACCGGCCTGCTCACCTATCTCGACCGGCTGAAGAAGGAGGCCTTCCTCGCCGACTGGTCGGCGGCGATGCAGGTCGAAAGCGCCTCGCAGTAGAGTGCGGGGATAAACGGCCAAAGGCCGGCCCGGAGGAGCCTCCGGCCGGCCTTTTCGCGATTTTGGGCATCTTGCGACGCCCGACTCCAAAAAAACGCGATTTCGAGACGGAATTTTGCAAAATCCGTCTCAATCTCGATATCGCCTGCAAGCTCTTGTCATCATAGAAGAAAACGCTCAGAGAGCCTCGATCCGCGCACCATTTTCGCCGTCGAAATAGTGCAGGTCCGCAAGCTCGTAATCGAGGCTTATCCTCTCGTTCGGGCGCAGCGCCACGGTCGGCGCCAGCCGGGCCGTCAGCTCCTGGCCGCCGAGCCGGCAGATCGCCATCGTGTCCGAGCCGAGCGGCTCGAACACCTCGACCACCGGGGCGATGGCGCCCCCCTTGTCCCCGGCAAAGGCGAGATGCTCCGGGCGGATGCCGACGTCCAGCCGCGCCCCGTCGGCAGCCGCCACCTCGCCCAGCCGCAGGGCCGCATCGCCCACCCGCAGCACCGGCGAACTGCCTGATCTGTCGACATTTCCGCTGAACACATTCATCTGCGGCGAGCCGATGAACTCGCCGACGAATCGGCAGTTCGGCCGGCTGTACAGCTCGATCGGATGGCCCTGCTGCACGATTTTACCCCCGCGCAGCACCACCACCCGGTCGGCTAGCGTCATCGCTTCCGTCTGGTCATGGGTGACATAGACCGTCGTGGTCTTGAGCATCGCGTGCAAGCGCTTGATTTGCGTACGCATTTCGACACGGAGCTTGGCATCGAGGTTCGACAGCGGCTCATCGAACAGGAACACCGCGGGCTTTCTCACGATGGCCCGGCCCATGGCGACGCGCTGGCGCTGGCCGCCCGAAAGCTGCCCCGGCTTGCGGTCGAGATAGGCCTCGATCTGGAGGATACGTGCCGCCTCGCGCACCTTCGGCTCGATCTCGGAAGCCTTCAACCCCCTCATTTTCAAGCCGAATCCGATATTCTCGGCCACGCTCATATGCGGGTATAGCGCGTAGTCCTGAAACACCATGGCCACGTCCCGGTCGCGCGGCTCCACGTCGTTGACGACCCGCTCGCCGATCTTCAGGACGCCGCCCGAAATCTCCTCGAGCCCGGCGATCATCCGCAGCATCGTCGACTTGCCGCATCCCGACGGCCCGACGAAAGCGACGAATTCCCCGTCCTCGATGTCCAGGCTGACCCCATGGATCGCCCGCACCGACCCGTAGTCCTTGACGATCCCCTCCAGCCGGATATCCGCCATGGCCCTCTCCCTTGACCGCCCGCTTCTACGGGGCTTGCATTATCGATAATTTGAATGTTATCGATATCGATAATGAAGCGCAACCCCGGTCGGCAACCCCGACGGGCGGAGCGAAAAAGGGTCGCCGGCGCACGGTTGGCGACAAGCAGGGAGCCGCTGTCTGATGGCCGTTGAGAGCTTCTCGACCGCATCCGTGATGGATCTTGTCCCCCGTCAGTCGAGCCGGCGCAGCCATGCCGTCTTCGTCGCCTTGCAGAAGGAGATCGTGCTCGGCGAGCTGCCGCCGGACTCCTCCCTGACCGAGATGGAACTGGCCCAGCGCTTTCAGTGCAGCCAGAGCACGGTGCGCGAGGCATTGATGCAGCTGTCCGAGGAAGGGCTGGTCAAGCGCCTGCCCCATCGCGGCACGCTGGTCGCCCCCTGCCGCGCCGCCGATGCCCGCGCGCTTATCAACATCCGCCGCGAGGTGGAGTGCACCTATCTGGAAGAGGTGCTGCGCAATTCCGGCCGCGGCCTCGTCGGCCAGCTCCGCGACGAGCTGAACGCCATGCGCAACGCCGCCCGCGACGGCGACGAGTATCGGCTCTCGGTGCATGACCGCGCCTTCCACACCACCTTGTTCGCGGCCGCCGACCTGCCGCTGGTGGTGCCGATCCTGACCCGCTGCCTGATCCACAATCACCGCTACAAGATCATGAACTCCCAGCCGAACCGCGCGCTGGAAGAGACGGCCGAGCGGCATGTCCCCATCATCGACGCGCTCAAGGACGGCGATCTGGAGCGCCTACGCACAGTGCTCGGCCACCACATTTCCACCATCGTCGATTTCGGCCCGGACCTGACCGAGGACGCCGGAGCATGACCCCGCGCCGCCAGCCCAGCCCCGCCATGCGCGCCGTGCTCGACCGCCTCGCGCAGGAAGATCGCGGCCTTGCCGACCCCACGACCCTGGAGCCGCAAGCCGGCCGGGCGCTTGCCGCGCTTACCAATATCCGCTGGAACGAGGACCTGCCCCCCGTCGCCGAAAGCCGCACCCTGATGCATGCCGGGCTGCCGGCGCGTCTCGTCGTGCCGGAGGGCGATACCGGGCGCGACGCGATCCTGCACGTCCATGGCGGGGGCTGGGCTTTCTGCTCCGCCGCGACCCATGAAGGCGCCGCCCGGCGTATCGCCAATGCGACCGGCGCGCGCGTGCTCACCGTCGAGTACCGCCTCGCCCCCGAGCATCCCTATCCCCACGGGCTGGAGGACGTGCTGGCGGCCTGGGCCGCGCGCGACACGGACCTTCGCTGGTCGATGGCCGGCGACAGCGCGGGCGCCAACCTGGCGCTGGCGGCGATGCTGCGGCTGATCGAGGAAGGTGGGCCCCTGCCCGCCCAGGCGCTGCTCTTCTACGGGGTCTACGGCGCCGACTTCGCCACCCCGTCCTACGAGTTATACGCGGACGGACCGGGCCTCACCCGGGCGAAGATGCAGCGCTACTGGAACTGGTACGCAGCCCGCGAACTGCGCGACCGGCCGGCCGTATCCCCGCTGGCGGCCAGCGATGCGGCGCTCGCCGCCCTGCCCCCGCTCTATCTCAACGCCGCCGGGCTCGACCCCCTGTGCAGCGACACCGAACGACTGGCCGGGCGCCTTCGCGCGCTCGGCCGCAACGACCCCTTCGACCTGTTCGAGGGCGTCGTCCACGGCTTCATGCAGATGGGGCCGGCCCTGCCGGAGGCGCGCGACGCCTTCCAAAGGGCCGGTGCCATCTTCAGGAAACGGGCCGACTGAGGAGCGGCCTGAAACTCCAGGGAGGAACCAAACCAATGAAAATACTCAGGAAAATCACTGTAGCCGCCAGCGCTCTGACGCTGATGGCCAGCCTTGCCCATGCCGACAGCACCGTGCGCTTCTGGTATCACTTCGACAATGCCGACAACCCGATGAACGAGCTCGTCGCCGAGTTCGAGAAGCAGAATCCGGGCATCAAGGTCGAAGCCGAGAACATTCCCTGGAACAGCTACTACGACAATCTCTACACCGCGATCATCGGCGGGAATGCCCCCGACGCGGCGATGGTCAAGATGTTCGCGCAGCCGCGCCTCGTCGAGATGGGGGCGCTCGAGCCCATCGGCGCACGCATCGACGCCTGGGACGGCAAGGCCGGCCTCGAGGACAACCTGCTGAACCTCACCAGGGCCTCCGACGGCGAGACCTATTATCTCCCCGTCCAGTACGTCGTGCTCTACCTCTACTATCGCCAGGACATGCTGGACGAGCTCGGCCTCAAGGTACCGGCGACCTGCGACGAATTCCGCAATGTCGCCAAGGCCTTGACCCGCGACACCAACGGCGATGGCTCTCCGGACGTCTACGGCTTCGGCTTCCGGGGCGGCAAGGGCGGCCACGACCACTGGGCGAGCCTTACCCTCTCCCACGAAGGCGTCAGCCTCGAGGACGGCCTGACCTCCGAGGCGGGGATTGCCGGCACACAGTACGTCGTCGACCTCTTCCGCAAGGACGGCGTCTTCCCGCCCTCCGCGCCCAATGACGGCTTCCAGGAAATCCTCGGTGCCTTCAAGGCCGGCAAGACGGCGATGACCATCCACCACATCGGCTCGGCCAACGGCATCGTCGAGGTGCTCGGCGACAAGGTCTCGGCCGCGCCGGTGCCCGAATGCGGCGGCGGCCGCTGGACCTCCTTCGGCGACGAGAGCACCGCGGTCCTCTCTTCGGCCTCCGACAAGGACGCGGCCTGGAAGTGGATCTCCTTCCTCTCCTCGCCGGTCAACAACGCCAGGTTCAACGAGGCGACCGGCCAGCTGCCGGTGGTCAAGTCGGATGCCGAGAGCTGGTCGCTGCACCCGCAGCGCTTCGTCAAGGCGACGGTGGACTCCCTTCCCTATGCCCACCTTCTGCCTAACGTCTCGCAGACCTCCGACTTCGTGAACACCGTCTGGCCGGTCAACATGCAGCGCGCGCTGACCGGCGAGATCACGGCGCAGGAGATGAACGAGAAGATCGCCGAGCTCTACGCGCAGTAAAGGCGGTTATCCCCTGAATGCGGCCGGCGGGGCGCGAGCCGCCTTGCCCGTCGCCTTCCTGGAGCCGCCGGCACCCGAACGGGTGCGGGCACGCGGCTCCGGCATTCTGGAACCGATCAGTTTTCAGGGCTTTCGGCCAGGTTCGGCCACGCCCGCTGATCCAGCCGACGGCCAGACCATGACCGATACAACCGTTCCCGATGCCGGGCCGACCGGGCGCCCGCTCGGCCGGCGCGTGCTCCCTTACGCCATGTTGTCCCCGGCGGTGCTGGTGACGCTGGCCATCGTCTTCTTCCCCATGGTGCAGACCGCCTGGATGAGCCTGCACGACTACGTGCTGTTCCGCCCGAACCATTTCGAGTTCATCGGGCTCGACAATTTCCGCAAGGCCTTGGCCGACGAGGTGTTCTGGATATCCCTGCAGCACACCGCGATCTGGATCGGCATCACGATCCCGGCGCAGGTCCTGCTCGGCCTCGCCACCGCCTTGCTGCTGAACCAGGACTTTCCCTGGCGTCCGCTCGCCCGCGCGCTGATCATCATCCCCTGGGCCCTGCCGTCGGTCGTGATCGCCCTGATGTGGGTGTGGATCTACGACAGCAACTACGGCTTGATGAACGACTTCCTGCTGCGCCTCGGTCTCATCGAGCAGGCCGTGCCCTGGCTCGCCCGGCCCGACACCGCGCTCGGTGCCATCATCCTGACGCTGACCTGGCAGGGCTTTCCGTTCTTCGCGGTCATGATCCTCGCCGGCCTGCAGTCGATCCCACGCAGCTATTACGAGGCCGCGGCCATCGACGGGGCCAGCACCTGGCGCCAGTTCTGGCACATCACCCTACCCGGGATCTCCGGCGTCCTGGTGACGGCAATCCTGCTGCGGATGATCTGGGTCGCCAATTCCTTCGACGTCATCTTCGTCATGACCGGTGGCGGGCCGGGCTACAGCACCTACACCCTGCCGCTCTATGCCTTCGTCAAGTCCCGCACCAATCTCGACTTCGGCTACGGCTCCGCGCTGGCCGTCCTGTTCACCCTGCTGCTGATGGTGGTCGTGCTCGTCTACCTGCGCCGCACCGGAAAGGCGGTGAGCCGATGAGACTGCGCAAGCTCCCCCTGTGGCGGCGGATCCTGACCGTCGACCTGCCGATGCTGGCGATCCTGGCCTTCACGCTCGGACCTTATGCCTGGATGTTCCTCACCTCGGTGACGCCGGAAGCCAGGCTTTTCGTGGAAGGTCCGTCGATCCTCGGCGCGACATTCGAAAACTATGCCCGCCTGTTCCGCACCGTCGGCTTCGGCCGCAACCTGCTCGACAGCCTGATCGTCGCAGGCGGCACGGTGGTCGTAGGGCTGTCCCTGTCGATCACCGCCGCCTACTCGTTCTCGCGCTTCGAGTTCCGGGCCAAGCGCCTGCTGATGATGCAGTTCCTGCTCATCAACATGTTCCCGCTCGTGCTGCTGATCCTGCCGCTTTTCGTGCTGATGCGCGTGCTCGGCCTGCTGGACACCCACGCGGCGCTGATCATCGCCAACTCGACCATCGCCATCCCGTTCTCGGTCTGGATGATGGTCAGCTACATGAACGGCATTCCGCGCTCGCTCGACGAGGCGGCGATGACCGACGGGTGCTCGCGGCTCGGCGCGCTGCGCCGGGTGATCCTGCCGCTCTGCGCACCGGGCATCGTCGCGACCGGCATCTACATCTTCATCACCGCCTGGAACGAGTACCTCTACGCACTGACGCTGGGCGGCCGCAACGTGCGCACCATCACCGTCGCGGTGCAGACCCTGATCGGCGAATACGAGGTCCAGTGGGGCCTGCTCACCGCCGGCGGCATCATCGGCGCCATGCCCGCGACCGTTCTCTTCCTGCTCGTCCAGAAACGCCTCATCTCCGGCCTCACCCAGGGCGCGGTGAAGGGCTGAGACTCGAAAGGACCCTCCCCTTGAAGAACCCGATTGGCATCATCTCCATGCAGTTCGTCCGCCCCTTCACGGGCGCCGACCTGCATCACTTCGCAAGGGCGGCGAAGCTCGGCTTCGACTTCGTCGAGCTGCTGGTGCCTGAGCCCGAGGACGGGCTCGACCTTGCCGAAACGCGGCGCGCCGCCGAGGACGCCGGCCTCTTCCTGGTGCTGGCAGCGCGCGTCTCGCCGACCCGCTCCATCGCCTCGGACGACCCCGCCAACTGCCAGGGCGGGCTCGACTACCTCAAGCGCTGCGTCGATGTCGCAGAGGGCCTCGGCGCCCGGATGATCGGCGGTCCGCTCTACGGCGAGCCGATGGTCTTTGCCGGCCGTCCGCCCGTGCCGCGCAGCGATGCCGACATTGCGGCCCGCGCCGAGCGCACCGTCGAGGGACTCAAGCAGGCGGCGGCCGTTGCCCGCTCCGCCGGCAAGGTGCTGGCGCTGGAAGCACTGAACCGGTTCGAAACCGACGTGATCTCGACGACACGGCAGGCAATCGAGGTGGTCGACGCAGTTGGTGATGCGGGCCTCGGCCTGATGCTCGACACGTTCCACATGAACATGGAGGACCGCTCGATCCCCGACGCGATCCGCGCCGCCGGCAATCGCATCGTCCATTTCCAGGCCAACGAGAACCATCGCGGCCACCCCGGCACCGGCCATATCGACTGGCCGGCGGTGATGCGGGCCCTGCATCAGGTCGGCTACACCGGCCCGATCTCGCTGGAGCCCTTCCGCCGCGCCGACGACCGGGTGGCGCTGCCCATCGCCCATTGGCGCGCACCGCGCGAGGACGAAAGCGCAAAGCTGATGGCCGGCCTCGGCGTCATCCGCAACGCGCTGGCGCTGGCGGAGGTCGACCAATGATCAATATCGGTTGGATCGGCTGCGGCCGCCACGCACGGCAGATGCTGCTGCCGCAGTTGGGCCGCAACGGCTTCCGCATCGCAGCCCTGTGCGACCGCGATGCGGCCGCGCTCGGCGAGGCGGCGGCGAATTACGGCGTCACCTCCCTGCACAGCGACTATCGCGACCTGATCGCCCAGCCGGGTCTCGACGCCATCGGCATGGCGGTCGGGCCGGAGCTGCACCGACTCGCCTCCATCGCAGCGCTGGAGAAAGGCCTGCCGGTCTTCATGGAAAAGCCCCCCGCAGCCGATGCGGCGGGCGCGCGCGAGGTCGCAGCAGCCTCGCAACGGGCCGGCAAGCCGGTGATCGTCGGCTTCATGAAGCGCTACTCGACCGGCAACAGGATCGCGCGCAACGTTCTGGACGGAGACAGCTTCGGCAAGGTGCTGGGCATCACCGGCAGCTACATGACCGCACCGACCTATTTCGTCGGCGAGCCGGACTATACCGGCTTCTTCCTGCATCACTGCGTCCACTACATGGACCTCATCCCCTGGTTCGCCGGCGAGGACTTCGGCGACATGCTGGTGCGATCAGTCAGCCCGGCTCCGGGCAAGCTGCTGCTGCATGTCAACTTCACCACCAGGGGCGGCACGATCGGCAATGTGGTGATGGGCACGGTGCAGTCGCGCGGCACGCCCATGGAAGAAATCCGCATCATCGGCGACCATGCGCGGCTGGAGATCGACAACATCATCAATGTGCGGCTCTATCGCGACCCGCCGTTCAAGGCGGACGACCCGGCCGCGACCCTCGATCCGGCCTGCGACACGCTGTCCTGGACGCCAAATTTCACCGCCGCCGCCAACGAGGACCACAAGGGCTATGCCGCCCTTCTGGCCGACACGGCGCGGGCCCTACGCGGCGAGCAGGCGAACGCGCCGGGCATCGAGGCCGGCGTCCTCGCCATGGAGCGGCTGGAACGGATGATCGCGCAGATTTCCTAAAAAAGCCGCGCGTGAAGCGAAGGCTCCACGCGCGGTTCCGCGCCCTGTCACGCGGCAGGCGCCACTCCGTAGATCTCGCGGGCGGCCTGTGGCGAAACGAAGCCGTTGCGGACATCCTCCAGAACCGCGTCCCGGTTGCGCTGCTTCGGGTCGCCAAAGCCGCCGCCGCCCGCCTCGTGGATGGTCAGCGTATCGCCCTGCGCCAGCACGTAACGCCCCTTCGGGTGAACCATCTCCCCGTTGATCGAGATCTCGCGCAGCTTGCCCGGTTCACCGCCCAGCATGCCGAGCGGGGGGAACTCGGTCCGCCCCGACAGGCAGGAAACGGTGAGGGGATAAGGCGACTCGTTGCGCAGCACGATCTCCTGACCGAGGCCGCCGCGGAACTCGCCCGCACCGCCGCTGTCCGGCAGCAGCCGTTTGGCGAGGACCGTCATGCTGGTCAGCCGCTCCCAGACCTCGATGGGGATCGAGGTCATGTTGGAGGGTGACGGCGTCGTCGGCGCCCCGTCGATCCCCTTCAGCGCGCCGAACCCGCCACAGGCAAAGAAGATGCTGGACACCTCCCTGCCCTCGCGATTGCGCCCCTGCACGTTGATCAGATTGAGCATGCCGGAATCCGCCTGCACCCTGTCAGGCATGACGCTGGCCAACGCCCCGAAGATCAGCGGGGCAACATAGTGGCCGATCACGTGGCGCCCGCCCGTCGGACTGGGATGGAGGGGATTCAGGATCGAGCCTTCGCGCGCCGTCACCTCGACCGGCGTCACCGACCCCAGATTGTTGGGAATGCCCGGCGTGGTCAGGCATTTGATGGCATAGCAGGCCATGGCGTGGGTGTAGCAGACCGGCACGTTGATCGCCGAAGGCACGGCATCGCAGGAGCCGGAAAAGTCGATCCGCGCGCGCCCATCGGCGATATGCACCGCGCAGGCGAGCCGAACGGTCTCTTCCACGCCCTCGACCAAGATCGCATTCTCGTAGCATCCGTCCGGGATCTTGCGCAGTTCCTCCCGGATCGCGGTCTCGGACTGCGAGATGATGACATCGGCAATCTCCGAGATGTCGTCGATCCCGTATTCGTCCATGAACTCCAGCAGCATGCGTCCACCAACCGAGGTGGCCGAGGCATTGGCCATCAGATCGCCAATGGTCTCTTCCGGTGCCCGCACGTTGCAACGGAACAGCTCGAGGATCAGCTCCGAGACCTGCCCCTTCTCCATCAGCTTCAGCACCGGCAGGCGCAGGCCTTCCTCGTAGACCTCGCGGGCGACCGCCGAGAAGCCGCGCCCGCCGATATCCGGCAGATGGCTGATGCTCATGCAATAGCCGACGATCCGGCCGTTGCGGAAAATCGGCTGCATGACGTTGATGTCGAACATGTGCCCGGTGCCGAGCCAGGGATCGTTGGTGATGACGACGTCGCCGGGCGACAGCGTCTCGGGCGGAAACCGCTTCAGCATGTGCTGCAAGGTAGCGGGCGCAGTTCCGGTGAAGGACGGAACGCTGTAGCTGCCCTGTGCCAGCATCCGGCCGCGCCCGTCGAACAGCATGCAGGACAGATCGTAGCTTTCACGCACATTGGTGGAGAAGGACGTCCGCACGAGGGTGTTGACGATCTCGTCGGTGATGGAGATCAGCCTGTCCCAGTAAATGCCGACGGCGATGGGGTCGATCTTGCTCATGTCTTACCTGATTTCGATTACGAGGTTCATGAAAGGGTCGACGGTCAGATGGTCGCCGGGCCCCAGAACGCAGGTCGATTCCCGCTCCTCGATGAGGGCCGGGCCCGTGACCTGATCGCCGCTCGCCAGCGCGTAGCGGTCATAGACCGGGCAGTCGACGAAGCCGCCCGCGTCCGGGAAATAGGCCTTGCGGCTGCCTTTCAGCGCCACCTCGCCCTCCGGCTCCTGAAGCACCCGGTAGGTCTGGTGCTGGGCCGCCAACGGTCCATAGGCCTCGATCTTCCAGTTGAGGATCTCGATCGGCCGCCCGGGCAGTGTCATGCCGAAGATCGCCGCGTAGGCCTCATTGAAGAGCTGCGGCAGTGCGGCGTGGAGGCACTGCGGATCTCCTTCGTCCGGTAGTGCCACCTCCACCTCGTAACCCTGGCCGCTGTAGCGCATATCGAGACGGCGGCGAAAACGGATCGCCTCCGGCGCGACGCCACCGGTCGCAAGGACTTCGGCGGCCTCGGCCTCCAGCTCGGTGCAGATGGCGGCGAGATCGGACGGGGCGAGCCGGTCGATGCCGATCTGGCGAGAGCGCACCACCTCGAAGGCCGGCGGACTGCTCAACAGCCCGAAGGCGGACATGACGCCGGCACCGGCCGGGCAGATGACCTTGGGAATCTTCAGCTTGCGGGCGACGCGCACGCCATGCAGCGGGCCCGATCCACCGAAAACCACCATGCTGGAACGGCGATAGTCGATGCCTCGCTCGGACGCATGGACGCGAAAGGCCCGCGCGACGTCCTCGTTGATGACCTCATGCATGCCCCACGCGGCCGCCACCAGGTCGACATTCAGCTTTTCGGCGACATGATCGCCGATTGCCTTGCGCGCTGCGGCTTCATCCAGCGCCATCTTTCCCCCGAGAAAGGAGCCCGCCCCGAGATAGCCGAGCAGGAGGTTGGCATCCGACAGGGTCGCTCGCTCCCCGCCACGGCCGTAGCAGGCCGGCCCTGGATCCGCGCCCGCGCTGCGCGGTCCCATTGCCAGCGTCCCGCGCTCGTCGGTTCCGGCAAGGCTGCCGCCGCCCGAGCCGATCTCGATCATGTCGATGACCGGGATCTTGGCCGGAAGGCCGCTGCCACCCTTGAATTCGTGAACCCGCGCCACTTCCATCTCGTAGCGCTTGATCGGCGTGCCGCCGCGAATGATGCAGCCCTTGGCAGTCGTACCGCCCATGTCGAAGGCAAGGACGTTGCGCTCGTCGAGCACCTTGCCGACATGGGCCGACATCAGGGCGCCAGCCGCCGGCCCCGACTCCAGCAGACGGATCGGGAACTCGCGGGCGATGGAACTCGCCAGCGTACCGCCACTGGAACTCATCACCAGGAACTTCCCGGTGAAGCCGATTTCGCCGAGCCCGGCCTCGAGCCTGGCCAAATACCGGTCGACGATCGGCTGGACATAGGCGTTCATGCAGGTCGTCGTCCAGCGCTCGTATTCGCGCGGATAGGGAAAGACGGTCGAGGACAGGCTGACATAGAGATCGGGGAAACGCTCGCGGATCCAGCTGGCCACCAGGCGCTCATGCGCGGGATTGGCGTAGGAGTTCAGGAAACACACGGCCACCGCCTGAATGCCCTGCTCTTCCACCAGACGGGCAAGCCCGGCCTCCAGTCCCGCGCGATCCGGAGCGGTGACGACGCTGCCGTCGTCGCGGATGCGCTCGCGCACCTCCAGGCGCTGGTTTCGTGCCACCATGGGCTGCGGGAAGGCGATGCGCATGTCGAACAGGTCGTAGCGGCGCTCCAGCGCGATATCGAGCACGTCCGAAAAGCCTTCGGTGGTTACCAGCGCCGTCGGCACACCCCGCCGCTCGATCACCGCATTGGTGACGAGCGTCGTTCCGTGGGCGATGGCGGAGACCTCGCTCATGGCGATCCCCGCGCTCTCGGCAATGGCAACGACACCTGCCAGGACCGAGCGGGATGGTTCGTCCGGCGAGGTCAGCAGCTTGTGGGTGATGGCGGTGCCGGCTGCATCGTCGAAGAGAGCCAGATCGGTGAAGGTGCCGCCGATATCTACTCCGATACGGTATGTCATTCGTCATCTTGCCTTTCATGCGTGTTGGCGAGGTGCGCCAGCGCCTGCAGCGCCTGGTCGACCGCCGAATGGGTGATGTCGCGATAGGTGACGAAGCGGACGAGGTCCGCCCCGAAGGGGATGGCGATAACGCCCTCCCTCGAAAGCCGCTGGCAGAACGCTTCCGGACCTCCCCAACGGGGCGCCAGACGCAGCAGGACAATGTTGGTGGGCACTGGAGGATCGACCGGCATCAGGCCGGGAAGACCGCGACAGCCTTCGCGCAGCCGGGCGGCAGTCTCGTGATCGGCCCCCACCTCCCCCCAGTTTTCCAGCGCCACGAGTCCCGCCGACGCGATCATGGAAACGGGCCGCATGCCGCCACCGAGCCGCTGACGGATCCGCAAGGCCTCGCCGATGAAGTCGCGGGGACCGGCAAGCATTGCGCCGGACGGTGCCCTCAAACCCTTGTTGAGACTGACGGCAACAGACGAGGCCTCCGCAGCCAGTCGGGCCGGCACCTCGCCGAGCGCAACGGCCGCGTTGAAGAGGCGGGAGCCGTCGAGATGCAGATGGGCTCCAGCCTGCCGCGCGACCTCTGCGACCGCCGCCACATAGGTGCCGCCGATGGCATTGCCGCCGCCCCGGTTGTGGGTGGTCTCCAGTGCAAAAAGACGCACCGAAGAGCGCTGTGCATCGGTGGGCGGAGCGCCGGCTGCCCGCCACTCGGCAAGGGCCGACATGCCGTACTCTCCGGCGAGCCCGCGATACTCGACCCCTGCGACCGCCGCGTGCCCTCCCGCCTCGGAGGTCGCCAGATGGTTGGTCGCATCGCCCAGCACGGTGTCGCCCGGCCGGGTCCAGGCGATCATCGCCGCAAGGTTCGCCATGGTGCAGGTCGGGAACAGGAGGGCATCCTCCTTGCCCAGAAGCTCCGCTGCACGGGCCTCCAGCCGCTGCTGCCAGGGATCGTCCCGCAGTCCGAAGGCGCCGGGCGAGAGCGCCGCCTCGCCCATGGTTTCGGCCATGCGCGCGCAAGGGCGCGACAGGAAGTCACTCCTGAAGTCCAGATACGTCATTGTACTTGCCTTTGTTGCGTATCAGCCGGCCGTGTGCGGCAGCCAGAGGACGATCTCCGGCACTGCGTAGATCAACAGGCAGAACACCACGATGATCAGCGCATAGGGCAACGAGGAGTAGGCGATCTTCTCCAGGGAGACCTTGCCCGCTATCGACTGGATCGCGAACAGGTTCAGCCCCATCGGCGGGGTCAACTGCCCGAGCTCCATGAACAGCACCATGGCGATTCCGAACCACACCAGATCGAAACCGGCCCCCAGGATCGCCGGCAGCAGGACCGGCACCGTCAACAACATCATCGAGATGCCATCGATGAACATGCCGAGCACCGTGAACAGCGCCATGAGGCAGAGGAAGAAGACGAAGGGCGACAGGTCCAGCACGGCAATGCCTTCGGCAAGCGCCCGCCCCACTCCCGACAGAGTCAGCGCATAGCTCAGAACCTGCGAGTTCATCATGATGAAGAGGACCACGGTCGTCGTCATCACGGTGCTTTTCAGCGCCTCGCTGAGCACCGCGATGCTGAGCGCCCGGCTCTGGAGGGACAGAAGCATTGCCAGAAGCGCACCGAGCCCGCCCGCCTCCGTTGGCGTGACGATGCCGAAGTACATGCCGCCGATCACCGCCAGCACGAGGAGGATGACCGGGCCGCAGTCGCCCAATGCACGGGCGATGTCCCGACTGCTGCGCGGCTCGCTGTCCGGGCGCGGTGCCAGCGCCGGGTTGAGCCAGGTCCGGACCCAGATATAGGCCATGAAGACAGCGGCAAGCAGCAGCCCGGGCACGACACCGGCCATGAAGAGGTCGATCAGCGGCGCCTGCACGGAGGAGGCATAGATGACCAGCGGAATGCTGGGCGGGATCAGGATCCCGAGGCACCCGCCCCCGGTCAGGCTGCCGAGGTTGAGTGTATCGCTGTAGCCGCGCTTGCGCATTTCCGGCAGCGCGATGACGCCGATGGTCATGGCGGTTGCGGTCGACGATCCGGAGATCGCCGCAAAGATCGCGCAGCCCGCGATGTTCGACTGGGCTAGTCCACCCCGCACCCGGCCGATCAACGTCGTAAGGCCGGAATAGAGCCGAGCCGAAACCCCGGACCGGGCAATGATCTCGCCCATGAAGACGAAGAGCGGCACCGCTGCGAGCGTGAAGGAGTCCAGCGTGTTCCACACGATGTCACCCAGCGTCGGCCAGAAGCGGCTGCCGCCGACCAGCGTCACACCGACGATGCCGACGAAGCCCATCACGGAGCCGATGGCGACGCCGAAGAAGAGAAGTGCGAACAACAGGGCGCCGTAGATGGCGAAAGCGACTTCCCAGCTCATGCCTCGCCCCCCTCGCCGCGACGCAGGCCCGCGACCGCGTGGACCATCAATTGCAGGTAGACGAGGCAGAGCAGCCCGAAGCCGAACGGCAGCACCGCCTGGACGACCCACAAGGGCGTGGCGGAAGGCTGGATCGACACCGTGCCGAAGCGATAGTTCATCGCCACCAGTCGATACGTCGCGTAGGTCAGCAAGACCGAGGCTGCCAGCCCGACCAGCGCCCCCAGAACAGCGGCCAAACGCTGCCCGACGGGAGAAAACCGCCGCGAAAACGCATCGACGGAGATGAACTGCCCGGACCGAAGCGCCTGACCGAAGCCAAGCAGGCAGATCCAGACAAGGGCATAGCCGCCGTATTCGTCCGCGACCAGGGTTGAGGTGTTGAAGACGTAGCGCGATATCACCTCGACATTGATGAGGATGACGAGCGCGACAACCAGCAGACAGGCGGTGAGCATCATTGCACGGGACAACCCGTCAATGGCTTTGTCGATCGGGTGTAACATGGGAAACGATCGGCTCCGTCGGAAGGATCGGGAGCCGGCGGGCCGCGGGTGAGGCACGGCCCGCCGGAGCGGACTAGCAGCCTCAGGCCGGGCCGCAGACCTTCATCGCCGCATCCAGCAGCGTCCGGCCGGTCTTGCCGTTCCGCTCGGCCCAAGCCTGCCAAAGCGGCTGCAATGCCGCCCCGGCCTTGTCCATGTCATCCTTACTCGGGGTGACGAGCGCGACGCCATTGTCGCTGAGGTTCTTGCGGGCAAGCTCCTCGTTCTCCTGCGACATCGCGTTGTATTTCGGGCCCCACTCCGCAAACTTTTCGCGCAGGATAGCCTGGATATCCTCCGGCAGCTTGCCGAACTCCTCGCCGTTCACCAGCATCATCTGGTGGCCCATCGTCATGTTGACCATGTAGCCGGTCTTGACGATGTCATAGGCACGCCAGTCGTTGGCCGACAGGGCGGAGGTGATCGCACCATCGATGGTGCGGCGTTCCAGGGCGGGAATGACTTCCGCGGATGTGATGGAAACCGGGCTGCCGCCGAGCAGCTTGATCATCTCCACCTGCTCGGGATTCCAGGTACGCACCTTCAGACCGGAGATCTCGTCCAGAGAGCCGATCTCCCGGTTGAGCCACAGATTCTGCGGCGGCATCGTCCACTGAACCCCGGCAACGATATCGAACTTCTCCTCCATCACCGCCGAGACCGTGGGAGCAATCTCGCTGGCGGCCGCCTCGAACTCCTCGAACGAGGTGCACAGGAACGGCATCGACAGGACGTTCAGCTCCGGCACGTCGCCAGACGCGAAGCCCACCGCCACATCGCCCATCTGAACCTGGTTGGTGGCAACGCTGCGCACCACATCGGCCGCCTTGTATGGCAACTCGCCTGCGGTGAAGATCGTGATCTTCAAGCGCCCATCGGTTGCAGCCTCGACATCTTGGGCGAAAGCCCTCGTCAGCTGCGTCGGCTTGTCATTGGTGGGAAAGTAGGTGAAATACCGCCACTCGAACTCTTGCGCAGAGGCTGAAGAAGCCAGCATTGCGGCAGAAACCCCAAGACCGAGCAACTTGATCAATTTAGCCGTGTTCGATTTCATCACACAGTTCCCCTCTCATTTCCCGGTCATACCCGGGATTTACTGATTTTTATTTTTTCTAAACCGCATCCTCCCGATCAGGAGACCACCGTCACCCAAATGTGTCAAAGCTGTAAATTGCCGGCGAAACGAGGGCGTTTCACAGCTCGTGGTCGGGTCTTCAGGCAGCAGAATGCACGCTCCGAAAGCCCCAAAGGACCTCCGGATGCCGGCGAAAATCGCTTGAAAGGTAAGACCCGCGGCCGGACGGCGTTCAGCGCTTGGTGCGCACGGGAGGCGGGAGCACATTCGGCGCAGCAGCCGTGGCCGAGCGGCCCGACTGGTCATACATCGCCGTCATGGTTTTCAGGAAAAGCGTGACCTGCTGCATTTCGGTCGAGGAGCGCCCCTCGATGAACCATTGGATGTTCGGCACGAGGAACTCATCCCGCACCCGGCGATATTCGTCGCAGGTCTGGTCGCCCAGTTCCGTGGTCTCATAGTGGCTTTCCCTGCCGCGGCGATGCACGCGGGCAAGATCCGCAGCCAACAGCTTCTTCAGCGAGTAAGAAACCAGGTGCGTGTCGTCGATGTTGAGCACCATGCAGATTTCCGCGAGCCGCCGCCCTCGTGCCCGCAGATTGATTCCGTGCAGCACAAGGATGTCCATCGGGCTCAATCCGCGTGTACCGCTGGCGGACATGCAGATCTCGACCCACTTGTGAAACCCGAAGGAGAGATTGACGATCGCGAACTCCAGATCACTGAGGATCCGGCTGAACTCCTGTACGGATTGCGTCTTCCTGTCGTCGTCCATGTCCCGGTAACCTATCCACTTGCAAAGGCGCCCGTCCGTCGATCCTCAGGAGCGCACGGCAGGCCAGGATCCCGATACGAAGCATCGGGAAGCGAGACCTGGCAGGAACGGCAATTGGCCGGCCCCCAGGGTCGATCGGAGCGGAGCGGTTACCGGCAGGCCGGCATCGAAGGTGACAACAGGGTCCACCATCAAGTCAAGCAGTCGCCGGTTGCCACAGCCGGAGAGCACCCGGCGAACTGGGTCGGAACAAACCCAGTTTCACGCCTGCCGGCGCAGAAGCCAGCTGTTGATCGCACAGGAATTCAGGTCGGGAAAACGTGGTGGGCGGTGAGAGACTCGAACTCCCGACATCCTCGGTGTAAACGAGGCGCTCTACCAACTGAGCTAACCGCCCGTCCGGCGCGGCCCGGAGCAATCCAGGGCCACCGCGGAGGGAGCCTTGCGGGCAGGCCGAAGGCTGGTGCCTTTTAAGCCGAGCCGGCGGCGAATTCAACCGGTCAGATCACCGGCGCAAGATGGCGCGCCCCGGCCCTCTTGCGGCCTGTGGGGCACGGAACGCACAAGGACAGCCCCCAAGAGCTCCTCGGACGCAAAACGGCCCCGGCGGGCATCCCGCAGGGGCCGTCAGCGGAAGGGTTCGAACGGTCGCGCCAATCAGGCGTTGACGGCGTCCTTGAGGCCCTTGCCGGCCTTGAACTTCGGGGTCTTCGACGCCGGAATCTGGATCGTCTCGCCGGTGCGCGGGTTGCGGCCCTCGGAGGCAGCGCGCTCGGAGACGGAGAAGTTGCCGAAGCCGATGATACGCACTTCGCCGCCGCTCTTCAGCGTGCCGGTGATCGCGTCGAGCGCTGCATCAACAGCCTCGCCGGCCTGCGCCTTGGTGAGGCCCGTCTTCTCTGCGACAGCGGCGATCAGGTCGTTTTTGTTCATGGCAGTCCCTTTCCTGGAAACAGCAAGCCCGACGATTCGTGACAGGCTTCGGGGAGGGACAGTCTTGCGAAATCCCGCCCGTGGCAAGCTGAAAAGCGCAGAAATCCGCGATTTTTTCGGCTTTTTGCATGACAAAGGGGCGCCTGCTGACGCCGGCGCCCCTTTTCCTGTGAATAAGCGGTGGATCAGTGGGCGACGAGCTTCGCCGCATCATCCTCCTGCACCACCGACTTGGCCGCCGCATCGGCCGCTGCCTCGTCCCATTCGATGGGCTCCGGCGTGCGAACCAGCGCGGTTTTCAGCACCTCTTCCATCCGCGCGACCGGAATGATCTCCAGCCCGTTCTTGACGTTGTCGGGGATGTCCGCAAGGTCCTTGGCGTTGTCCTCGGGGATCATCACCGTGGTGATGCCGCCCCGCAACGCGGCCAGCAGCTTCTCCTTCAGACCGCCGATCGGCAGGATCCGCCCACGCAGGGTGATCTCGCCCGTCATCGCCACATGGCGGCGCACCGGAATGCCCGTCATCACCGAGATGACGGCGGTGGCCATGGCGATGCCGGCCGACGGACCATCCTTCGGCGTCGCGCCTTCCGGCACGTGCACGTGGATGTCGCGCTTGTCGAACAGCGGCGGCTCGATGCCGAAATCCACGGCCCGCGAGCGGACATAAGATGCCGCAGCCGAGATGGACTCCTTCATCACGTCGCGCAGGTTGCCCGTGACGGTCATCTTGCCCTTGCCGGGCATCATGACACCCTCGATGGTGAGCAGCTCGCCCCCCACCTCGGTCCAGGCAAGACCGGTGACGACACCGACCTGGTCCTCGAGCTCCGCCTCGCCGTAGCGATAGCGCGGCACGCCCAGGAACTCCTCGACGACGGCCTCGTCGACCTTGATGGCCGGCTTGTCGGACATCAGGATCTCCTTGACCGCCTTACGGGCAAGGGTTGCCAGCTCGCGCTCCAGGTTACGCACGCCCGCCTCGCGGGTGTAGCGCCGGATCACCTTGCGAAGAGCCTCGTCCGACACCTCGAACTCGCCCTTGCGCAGCCCGTGGTCCTTCTCGGCCTTGGGCAGCAGGTGACGACGGGCGATCTCCACCTTCTCGTCCTCGGTGTAGCCGGCGATGCGGATGATCTCCATCCGGTCCATCAGCGGCGCCGGGATGTTGAGGGTGTTGGCCGTGGTCACGAACATCACGTCCGAGAGGTCGTACTCGATCTCCAGGTAGTGATCCATGAAGGACGAGTTCTGCTCCGGATCCAGCACCTCCAGCAGGGCCGAGGACGGATCGCCGCGGAAGTCCATGCCCATCTTGTCGATCTCGTCGAGCAGGAAGAGCGGGTTGGCCTTCTTCGCCTTCTTCATCGACTGGATGACCTTGCCGGGCATCGAGCCGATATAGGTGCGCCGGTGACCGCGGATTTCCGCCTCGTCACGCACGCCGCCGAGCGACATGCGCACGAACTCGCGGCCCGTCGACTTGGCGATGGACTTGCCGAGCGAGGTCTTGCCGACACCCGGAGGGCCGACAAGGCACAGGATCGGGCCCTTCAGCTTGTTGGCGCGCTTCTGCACGGCGAGATACTCGACGATGCGGTCCTTGACCTTCTCCAGGCCGTAGTGGTCCGCGTCCAGCACCTCCTGGGCATGCTTGAGGTCGTGCTTGACCTTGCCCTTCTTGCCCCACGGAATGCCCAGCAGCCAGTCGAGATAGTTGCGCACGACCGTGGCTTCCGCCGACATCGGGCTCATCTGCTTGAGCTTGCGCAGCTCTGCATTTGCCTTCTCGCGCGCTTCCTTCGACAGCTTGGTCTTGGCGATGCGCTCTTCCAGCTCGGCCACCTCGTCGCGGCCTTCCTCGCCGTCGCCGAGCTCCTTCTGGATCGCCTTCATCTGCTCGTTCAGATAGTACTCGCGCTGGGTCTTCTCCATCTGGCGCTTGACGCGCGAGCGGATGCGCTTTTCCACCTGCAGGACGGAGATCTCGCTCTCCATCAGACCGAGCACGCGCTCCAGACGACCGGCGACGGAGGTGATCGCGAGGATCTCCTGCTTCTCCGGGATCTTCACCGCCAGATGCGAGGCGATGGTGTCGGCGAGCTTGGAATTGTCGTCGATCTGGCCGATCGCGCCGAGAACCTCGGGTGAGACCTTCTTGTTGAGCTTCACGTAATTGTCGAACTCGGCAACGACCGAGCGCGACAGCGCCTCCACCTCGACCGTGTCGGTGTCGGTGTCGGGCAGCTCTGTGGCATGCGCCTCGAACAGGTCGCTGCGATCCGTGAAGGACGAGATGCGGGCGCGCGACACGCCTTCCACCAGCACCTTCACCGTGTTGTCCGGCAGCTTCAGCAGCTGCAGCACGGTGGCGAGCGTGCCGACCTCGTAGATGTCGGAGGGCGACGGCTCGTCGTCGGAGGCGTTGATCTGCGTCGCAAGCAGGATCTGCTTGTCGGCGCTCATCACCTCCTCGAGGGCGCGGATCGACTTCTCGCGGCCGACGAAGAGCGGCACGATCATGTGCGGGAACACGACGATATCGCGCAAGGGGAGGACGGCATGGAGGGTGGTATCGCCCTCGGTCCGCGCATCGAAATCAGTCATGGGTCTTCCTTTCCTTGCGAACCCGCCGCCCCGGGGAGTGGCAGACACGACGGGCGCATTACGGAAGCGGTGCCAGGATCATCTCGCCCCTGCCCGGCCGTTGGCCGATGGGAGCTGGCGTCCAGACCGGCCGACCACCCTCGCCCCGTTTGCCGGGCACGGCGGCGGTCGCCCCGCTTGCCTGTTATGCCAATAGGTGGCGAGCCCCCCGCAACGTGTCAAGGCACGCTGACCGCGCGGGCGCCCCGCGTTAGCTTCGAGTCTAAGCCCAAACCGGTTTGATTCGCCGAAAAACTGCGCTTCCGCCGGCATAAAAAGCCAGAAATCCGGGGAAATCGGTTACCCGACTTCCGCAGCGTAATCTCAGGACACTCCGCAACGGGTCCTTTGACGGCAAAAGCCCCGGACCGTTGCCGGACCGGGGCCTTCAAGATCACGAAGCGGAAGAAACGCTGCCTCAGGCAGAGGTGGCGGAAGTCTCCGCACGATCCTCGTAGATGTAGAGCGGACGCGCCTCGCCGGTCACAACCTCGGCCGAGATCACGACTTCCTTGACGCCCTTCAGGCCCGGCAGCTCGTACATGGTGTCGAGCAGGATCGACTCCAGGATGGAGCGCAGGCCACGGGCGCCGGTCTTGCGCTCGATCGCCTTGCGGGCCACCGCCTTCATCGCCTCGTCGTGGAACGTCAGCTCGACGTTCTCCATCTCGAACAGGCGCTGGTACTGCTTGACCAGGGCGTTCTTCGGCTCGGTCAGGATCTGGACCAGGGCTTCCTCATCGAGGTCGCCCAGTGTCGCGATCACCGGCAGACGGCCGACGAATTCCGGGATCAGGCCGAACTTCAGCAGATCCTCGGGCTCCAGTTCCTGGAACAGCTCGCCGGTGCGCCGGTCTTCCGGAGCCTCGACATTGGCCTTGAAGCCGATCGAGGTCTTGCGGCCGCGCTCGGAGATGATCTTCTCCAGGCCCGCGAAGGCACCGCCGCAGATGAACAGGATGTTGGTCGTGTCCACCTGCAGGAATTCCTGCTGCGGGTGCTTGCGGCCACCCTGGGGCGGCACGGAAGCCACGGTGCCTTCCATGATCTTCAGCAGGGCCTGCTGCACGCCCTCGCCCGACACGTCACGGGTGATCGAGGGGTTGTCGGCCTTGCGGCTGATCTTGTCGACCTCGTCGATATAGACGATGCCGCGCTGTGCACGCTCGACATTGTAGTCGGCCGACTGCAGCAGCTTCAGGATGATGTTTTCCACGTCCTCGCCGACATAGCCGGCCTCGGTCAGCGTGGTCGCATCCGCCATGGTGAAGGGCACGTCGAGAATGCGCGCCAGCGTCTGGGCCAGCAACGTCTTGCCGCAGCCGGTCGGACCGACGAGCAGGATGTTCGACTTGGCCAATTCCACGTCGTTGTTTTTCGACGCGTGATTCAGGCGCTTGTAGTGATTGTGCACCGCGACCGACAGCACCTTCTTCGCCGGACCCTGGCCGATCACGTAATCGTCGAGGACCCCGCGAATCTCCTGCGGCGTCGGAATGCCGTCACGGGACTTGACCAGCGAAGACTTGTTCTCCTCGCGGATGATATCCATGCACAGCTCGACGCATTCGTCGCAGATAAATACGGTCGGGCCGGCGATCAACTTGCGCACTTCGTGCTGGCTCTTCCCGCAGAAAGAGCAGTAGAGCGTGTTTTTCGAGTCGCCGCCGCTGGCCTTAGTCATCAGGTAAACCCCGCGTGCTTCGGAAGGACTGGTCCTTCCGCTGTATCTGGCGAGAAGAACGAAGCCGTTCTTCTCTTTTCCGGAACCGGACTAGAGACCCGCCCGCACTCGTCCCGTAAATGTCATCATGCTTCCACCTCAAAAATCAATATACGTTTAAGGCGAAGCCATGGCGCCGGTCTTCTCTGACCGAACGGGACGCCGCACGCCACCCTAAGGCGGGTCCGCCCCTGGCACCGTTACGTCACTTAGACTTGTCGTCGCTACCGGCAAGACCGGCCCGGCTGGTGATGACGCCATCGATCAGGCCGAACTCCTTGGCCATCTCCGGCGTCAGGAACTTGTCGCGCTCCAACGCCTCCTCGACGGCGTCCAGAGACTGCCCCGTATGCTTCACATAGATCTCGTTGAGCCGCTTCTTGAGGCTCAGGATCTCCTGCGCATGCAGCATGATGTCCGCCGCCGTGCCGCGGAAACCGCCGGACGGCTGGTGCACCATCACCCGCGAGTTCGGCAGCGAGAAGCGGCTGCCCTTGGCGCCGGCCGCCAGCAGCAGCGAGCCCATCGAGGCGGCCTGGCCGATGCACAGCGTGGAGACTTCCGGGCGAATGAACTGGATCGTGTCGTAGATCGCCAGGCCCGAGGTGACGTAACCGCCGGGCGAGTTGATGTAGATCGCGATCTCCTTGGTGGGGTTCTCGGCCTCGAGATAGAGCAGCTGCGCACAGACGAGCGTTGCCAGATGATCCTCGATCGGCCCAGTGAGGAAAATGATGCGCTCCTTGAGAAGCCGCGAATAGATATCGAACGCGCGCTCGCCCCGGTTCGTCTGCTCGACGACCATCGGCACGAGTGAGTTCACGGCGAAATCGACTGGATCCTTCATGCCTCGTCCATGCTTTGGAGGAACGCTCCCGGGCTGCACCGCTCGCGCGCAGCCACCTCTTCAAATCGGTTTGCCGCTCGCAAGCGGCCGGGAACGGTCTCGGTCTCGGTCTTGAGTCGAAAAAAGCGACACCCATTCATAAGGGATGTCGCCTCGTATCGGAAGATAGGTGCTGACGGGTCGGGAACAAGGGTTAAAAACGCAAGGAACAAGGCTGCCTTCCTCGCGAATACGGCCCCGGAGGTCATCCGGGGCCGGTCCGTCAAACCGTCAGGTCGGGAACGAGGATCAGGCCTCGTCCTCGTCTTCCGCCATCAGCTCGTCCTTGGTGACCGTCTTGTCGGTGACCTTGGCAAGCTCGAGGATGTAGTCGACGACCTTCTCCTCGTAGATCGGCGCCTGCAGGCTGGCGAGCGCCGTCGGGTTGCTGCGGTAGAAGTCGAAGACCTGCTTCTCCTGGCCCGGGAACTGGCGAACCTTCTCGTAGAGGGCGCGCTGCACCTCTTCGTCGGTCACCTTGACCTGGTTCTGCTCGCCGACCTCGGAGAGCACCAGGCCGAGACGGACCCGGCGCTCGGCGATCTTGCGATACTCGCCGCGAGCCTCTTCCTCGGTCGTCTCTTCGTCCTCGAAGGACTTGCCGGAGCGCTGCATGTCCTGCTCGACCTGGCGCCACACGCCGTCGAACTCGGACTGCACCAGACGCTCGGGCAGGTCGAACGTGTAGACCTCGTCCAGCTTGTCGAGGAGCTGACGCTTCACCTTCTGACGGGTCATCGCGCCGTACTGGCTCTCGATCTGGCCGCGGATGATCTCCTTCAGCTTGTCGAGACCCTCAAGGCCCAGACCCTTGGCGAAGTCGTCATCGATCTTCACCTCGCCCGGAGCCTGCACTTCCTTGACGACGATGTCGAAGGTGACAGCCTTGCCGGCCAGGTGCTTGGCGGGATAGTCCTCGGGGAAGGACACCTCGATGACCTTCTCGTCGCCGGCCTTCAGACCGACGAGCTGCTCCTCGAAGCCCGGAATGAACTGCTTGGAGCCGAGCACCAGCTGTCCGTTCTCGTCGGCACCGCCGTCGAACGGCGTGCCGTCCAGCTTGCCGAGATAGCTCATGAGGACACGGTCGCCCTCCTCGGCCGCACCGTCCTTGGTCTCGAACGGCTTGTTGTTGTCGGCGATCTGGGCGATCTGCTCGTCGATCTCGGCATCGGAGATCTCGACCACCGGACGCTCGATCTCGACCGTCTTGAAGTCGATCAGCTCGAATTCCGGCAGGATATCGTAGCTCATCTTGAACGAGATATCGGCAGACCCCGACAGGATCGCCTCGGCGTCGCCGTCCGGCAGATCGATCTCGGGCTGCAGCGCCGGCTTCTCGTTGCGCTCCTCGACCGCCTTGCGGGTGGTCTCGTTGAGGAGCTCATTGAGGATCTCGGCGGTCGCCTGGCGCCCATAGAGGCGCTTCAGGTGCGCAGCCGGAACCTTGCCCGGCCGGAAGCCCTTGATCTTCACCTTGTCCTTGAGGTCGTCAAGGTACGTATCGAGGCGGCTAGCAAGCTCAGACGCCGGAATGACGACTTTCAGTTCGCGTTTCAGCCCCTCGGCCAGCGTTTCGGTTACCTGCATGGTCGTGTGCTTCGTCCTAGATCGAGAACGTCTTTCCGACTGCTCTTGTGATTGTGTGGCCCGGCTGGGCGTGCTTGACCGGATTCGCTGCCAAAACGGGAGCGCATCGCCCAAGGCCTGACGTGGTGCGGGCGGAGGGACTTGAACCCCCACGGCTTGCGCCACCAGAACCTAAATCTGGCGTGTCTACCAGTTCCACCACGCCCGCGACGTGCCTTCAAGCGCCCGAAGTCAAGGCGCGGCCTCTATAGCACCCCGCCCGGCAGGGTCAAAGAAAAAACGGGGCTTCTCGACAGGCTGTACAGCGCAATCTGGAGCCCTCGCCCCGCCCCGCTCAGCCCGCGCGGGAAAAGAACTCCGCCAACGCCAGCCGCAGAGCCGGCTCAAGATCCTCCGCCGTCAATGCAGGCCCCGCCAGCGCGCCCGCGCGCCCATGCAGCCACACACCGGCGCAAGCCGCTTCGAACCCGCCAAGCCCCTGCGCCAGGAGGCCGGTGACAATGCCCGAGAGCACATCGCCGGAGCCCGCCGTGGCAAGCCAGGCCGGCGCGCTGTCGTTGATCGCCGCCCGCCCGTCCGGGTCGGCAACGACCGTATCGGCGCCCTTCAAGACCACAACGGCTCCGCTTGCCCTTGCCCCGGCGCGCGCCCGCGCTAGTCGCGAAGGCCCACCGGCTCTCTCGCCAAAGAGGCGGGCGAACTCGCCGTCATGGGGCGTCAGCACGACGTCGGCGGCCCGCGCGCCTGTGCGACGAGAGAGCGCACCGGCCAGCGCCTCCACCTCTCCGGTAAAGGATGTGATCGCGTCTGCGTCCAGCAGCACCGCCCGTTCGCCCGACAGGCAGGTCAGCGCGAGCGCCCGCGTCTCCTCGCCGACACCAGCCCCCGGCCCCAGCGCAATTGCATTGAGGCGCCGGTCGGCCAGCATCTCGGCAAGCCCCCCGCTCCCGCGAAAGGAGCGTACCATCACCGCGGTCAGATGGCTGGCATTCACCAGCGCGGCGGAGGGCGGCGTTGCCACGGTCACGAGCCCGGCCCCGGCACGAAGCGCAGCACCGGCGGCCAGCCGCGCCGCTCCGGTGGACAGGGCCGGTCCAGACACCACCACCGCATGGCCGCGTGCATATTTGTGCCCATCGAGCCGCGGCGGGCGCAGACCCATCCCCCAAAGCTCCGGGTCGTTGCGCCAGGTCTTTCCCTGCTCGCTGCCATGCACCTCATCGAGGACCGAGGCCGGAATGCCGATATCGGCAAGCTCCACCCGCCCGGCGAGCAGGCGGCCTGGAAGCAGCAGATGGCCCGGCTTCAGACGAAAGAATGTCACCGTCCGACTGGCACGGATCGCCGGGCCCATCGCCCCGCCGCTCGCCCCGTTCACGCCCGACGGCAGGTCGACCGCCAGCACCGGAACGCCCGAGCCGTTGACCCGGTCGATGGCCGCGCCCGCAACGCCCTCGATCGGACGCGAGAGCCCTGCCCCGAACAGCGCGTCGATCACCACCGACGCCTGCCCCGGCACACGGTCCAATGTGTCCTGCGACAGGATGCCGACAGTCAGGCCCGCCGCCTGCATCTCGGAAAAGGCGAGCGCCGCATCGCCCGACAGGCGCTCGGGATCGCCGAGCAGCAACAGCTCGACGCGGTACCCCCGCTGGCGCAGGACCTTCGCGGCAACGAATCCGTCGCCGCCATTGTTGCCGGGGCCGGCCAGCACCAGGACTTGTCCCGAGTGCCCGGCCATGCGGCTGCAGGCATCGGCCACCGCCAGCCCCGCGCGCCGCATCAGCTCGATGCCCGGCACGCCGCCGGCAATGGCGAGTGCATCCGCCCGGCCCATCTCGCCGGGAGTGAGAAGTTCGATCAAGCACCGCCTCCGGCGATCACCACCGCCTGCGGCTCGGACAACTCGATCAGGTTGCCGTCGGGATCGCGTATATAGACGGAGCGGAGCGGCGACTGGGCACCGGTACGCGAGACCGGCCCCTCCTCGATCGTCACGCCGGCCTCTTTCAGCCGCGCGATCGCCGCCTCGAGCGAGGCCACCAGAAAGCACAGGTCGCCCGATCCGGCCGTCGGCTTGCGCGCGGCCGGAGAAAACTCCGCGCCCGCCTTGTGCAGGTTGATCTTCTGCGCACCGAAATGCAGCGCCCGCCGGCCGCCGCCGAACACCACCTCTTCCATGCCCAGCACGCCACAATAGAAACTGACGGTCTCGTCGATATCAGCGACCGTCAGGACCAGGTGGTCGAGCGCCTCGATCCGCATCCGTATCTCCCTGTCGTTCCCCAAACGCTTGATGCGACGCGCCTCCACGCAGGACGCCGCCGCGCCGCACCTGATGTTTGGCCGATTGGCACAGGCGCGCAAGCCGCTTTCGGGCAAACGCCCCCAGGGCTGCCCGCCAATTGTGCGAAACGGTCACGATCGAGGCAGCCCCGCCGGAGCCCCAACCCCGGAAAAGGTGGATTTGATGCCGCCAGATTCGCCTATTTATTGTTCAGCCCGCACAGTATTTAATCATCGCTGTGATACCGAACGCTGGACGGCCCGGAAAACCCTGCTGGAATTGCCCGATTTGCAGGCTCTTTTTTCGGCAAGCAAACTTGGCACGGGGCATGCTAGTCAGGAGTTGGCACAGGCCCGGAACGGCCGGCATTTCGAAACCGAATGACGCGAAGTGGCGGAGGCGATGAAAAAAATCGAGGCAATTATCAAGCCGTTCAAGCTCGATGAGGTCAAGGAGGCTCTCCAGGAGGTTGGCCTTCAGGGCATCACCGTGACCGAGGCCAAGGGCTTCGGCCGCCAGAAGGGCCATACCGAGCTCTATCGCGGCGCCGAATACGTGGTCGACTTTCTTCCCAAGGTGAAGGTCGAGATCGTGCTGACCGACGACCTCGTCGACAAGGCCGTCGAGGCGATCCGCAATGCCGCCCAGACCGGGCGCATCGGCGACGGCAAGATCTTCGTCTCCACCATCGAGGAGGCCGTTCGCATCCGGACCGGCGAGACCGGCACCGACGCGATCTGAGGCTCTGGCCGGACGACGGCCGAAACTTCCGGGCAGACCGGCAGATCCTGAAGCGGACTGCACGGCGGCCCATCTGCAAGAACCCTAACGGGACCGACCCCAAGGAAAACAGGGAACATCTTAAATGACGAGCGCCAGCGACATTCTCAAGCAGATCAAGGACAAGGACATCAAGTTCGTCGACCTGCGGTTCTCCGATCCGCGCGGCAAGCTGCAGCACGTGACCATGGACGCAGGTCTGGTCGATGAGGACATGTTCGCTGAAGGCGTCGCCTTCGACGGCTCGTCCATCGCCGGCTGGAAGGCGATCAACGAGTCCGACATGACGCTCGTGCTCGACCCGGACACCGTCCATGTCGATCCGTTCTTCGCCCAGTCGACCATCTCGATCATCTGCGACATCATCGACCCGGTCTCCGGCGAGGCTTACAACCGCGACCCGCGCACGACGGCCAAGAAGGCCGAGGCCTATGTCAGCTCGCTCGGCATCGGCGACACCGTGTATGTCGGCCCGGAAGCCGAGTTCTTCATCTTCGACGACGTGCGTTTCTCGGCCGACCCGTACAACACGGGCTTCAGGATCGACAGCATGGAGCTGCCGTCGAACATGGGCTCCGAGTACGAGACGGGCAACCTCGGCCACCGTCCGCGCACCAAGGGCGGCTACTTCCCGGTTCCCCCGATCGACAGCTGCCAGGACATCCGTTCCGAGATGCTGACGGTCCTGACCGAGATGGGCGTCACCGTCGAGAAGCACCACCACGAGGTGGCGGCTGCCCAGCATGAGCTCGGCATCAAGTTCGACACGCTGACCCGCAATGCCGACAAGATGCAGATCTACAAGTACGTCGTGCACCAGGTCGCCCATGCCTACGGCAAGACCGCGACCTTCATGCCGAAGCCTGTCTTCGGCGACAACGGCACTGGCATGCACGTGCACCAGTCGATCTGGAAGGACGGCAAGCCCGTCTTCGCCGGCAACCAGTACGCAGATCTGTCGGAGAGCTGCCTGTACTACATCGGCGGCATCCTGAAGCACGCCAAGGCCCTGAACGCCTTCACCAACCCGTCGACCAACTCCTACAAGCGTCTGGTCCCGGGCTACGAGGCTCCGGTGCTGCTGGCCTACTCCTCGCGCAACCGTTCGGCCTCTTGCCGCATTCCCTTCACCTCTTCCCCGAAGGCGAAGCGCGTCGAGGTCCGCTTCCCGGATCCGGCAGCCAACCCGTATCTCGCTTTCGCGTCGATGCTGATGGCCGGCCTGGACGGCATCAAGAACAAGATCCACCCGGGCGACGCGATGGACAAGAACCTCTACGACCTGCCGCCGGAGGAGCTGAAGGAAATCCCGACCGTCTGCGGTTCGCTCCGCGAGGCTCTGGAGTCGCTCGACGCCGACCGCGAGTTCCTGAAGGCCGGTGGCGTCATGGACGACGACCAGATCGACGCCTACATCGAGCTGAAGATGGAAGAGAACATGCGGTACGAGATGACCCCGCATCCGGTCGAGTACGACATGTACTACTCGGTCTGATCCGCAAGGCTCCGGCCAAGCGATCTTCCGCAAAGACAGGAAACCCCCGGCGTCATCCGCCGGGGGTTTTTCGTTTCTTCCGCAGTACGAAGGCCGATCAGACCAGCGCGAAGACGCGGCTCGGACCACCCGTCGCGCCCTTGATCTTCGGCGCACCGACGACCAGCGTCGCCCCCGTGGCCGGCACCTCGTCGAGGCCGGCAAGGCATTCCAGCCCCCAGCGACCGGACGGCAACCACGTGTAGTGCGTGTCGAAGGTCTTGGAGGCGCCGTGGTCGAGCGACAACGTGTCGACGGCGATGCCGACCACGCCCTTCTCCATCAGGTAGAGGCAGGCCTCCTTGGAAAAACCGGGGAAGTGCATCGCGCCTTCGGCATCGGCATTGCGGTAGCGTTCGCTCGCCACATGCTGCGCCCAGCCGGAATTCATCGCGACGCAGCCGCCGGCTGGCACATCGCCATGCGCCGCCTCGAAGGCCTTGAGATCGTCGACCGAAAGCTGGTGATCGGGATCGGCAGCAGCCTTTTCGCGAATATCGACGACGGCCAGCGGCACGATCAGCTGATCCATCGGGATCTCGTCGGCACCGACCCCGTCTGCCGAGAAGTGCAGCGGGGCATCGAGATGCGTGCCGGTGTGCTCGTCGAGATGCCATTGGTACATGTTGAAGCCGTCCTTGGAGAACTCCGCCGTCCGCTCCATCCGCAGCTGCGGCTTGCCGAAGAAGGTCGGGAAATCCTCACCCAGCGCATGGGTCAGATCGACGGCACGGGTGAACGAGACATCGGCAGCATGGGCCGCGCGCGGTGGCGGAAAGGCGGCGAAGACGGCAGCTCCCGCCGTCGTGCCGACGAGCCCCTTGAGCAATCCGCGGCGGCTCAGCCGGCGCGCAACGACTTCCTGGCATCCTGGAACGCACATGTCTGTTTCCCCTCTTCTGGAACAGGTTGCCTACCATCCTAGGCAGCGTTCGCGCCGGCCTGCAATCGGCCTTTCGCCGGACCGCCATGGCAGCCTTCCTCCCTCTTGCGCCGTCCCGCATTTCCGGCCATTGATCCGCCCATGCTGCAGATCACCGACCTCACCTACAGGATTGCCGGGCGTACGCTTCTCGATCGGGCAAGCGTCATGCTGCCCTCGGGCGCCAAGACCGGCTTCGTCGGCCGCAACGGCGCCGGCAAGTCCACCCTCTTCCGCCTGATCACCGGCGATACCGCGCCCGAAAGCGGCGAGATCCGCGTGCCGAAGGGCCTGCGCATCGGCCAGGTGGCGCAGGAGGCGCCGGGCACGGAACAGACGCTCGTGGAGGTGGTGCTGGCTGCCGATACAGAGCGTGCGCGGCTGCTGGAGGAGGCGGAGACGGCGACGGACCCGCTGCGCATCGCCGAGATCCACACCCGCCTTGCCGATATCGATGCCCATACCGCGGAAGCGCGCGCGGCCCGCATCCTTGCGGGTCTCGGCTTCGATGCCGAGGCGCAGGCCCGCCCCTGCTCGTCCTTTTCCGGCGGCTGGCGCATGCGCGTCGCGCTGGCGGCAGTTCTGTTCTCCGAGCCGGACCTGCTGCTGCTCGATGAGCCGACCAACTATCTCGACCTGGAAGGCACGCTCTGGCTGGAGAGCTACATCGCCCGCTATCCGCATCAGGTCCTGCTGATCAGCCACGACCGCGATCTGCTCAACAAGGCGGTCGATTCCATCGTCCATCTCGATCAGCTCAAGTTGACCTTCTACCGCGGCGGCTATGACAGCTTCGACCGCCAGCGGCGCGAGTCGCTGCTGCTGCAGGAGAAGAACCGCGAGAAGCAGGAAGCCCAGCGCAAGCACATGCAGGCTTTCGTCGACCGCTTCCGCGCCAAGGCGACCAAGGCGCGCCAGGCACAGTCGCGGCTGAAGATGCTGGAAAAGATGGAGCCCATCGCCGCGGTGGTGGAAACCGACGCGCTCCCGATCTCCTTCCCCGATCCGGAGGGACGCCTTGCCCCGCCGATCATCCGGCTGGAAAACGTCGCCGTCGGCTATGGCGACACCACGATCCTGTCGCGCCTGTCGCTCAACATCGACAATGACGACCGCATCGCCCTGCTCGGCTCCAACGGCAACGGCAAGTCGACTTTCGCCAAGCTGATCGCCGGGCGGCTGGAACGCCAGTCGGGCGAGATCACCAAGGCCGCCAAGCTGAAGGTCGCCTTCTTCGCCCAGCACCAGCTCGACGAGCTGAGGCCGGCGGAAAGCCCCGTTGCGCATGTGCGCCGCTTGATGCCCGATGCGCCCGAGGCCAAGGTGCGCGCGCGCGTCGCCCGTTTCGGCTTGCCGACGAGCCGGATGGAGACCCCGGCGCGCGACCTGTCGGGCGGCGAGAAGGCCCGCCTGCTGCTCGGCCTTGCCACCTTCGAGGGCCCGCACCTGTTGATCCTCGACGAGCCGACCAACCATCTCGACATCGAAAGCCGCGAGGCGTTGATCCACGCGGTCAACGAGTTCGACGGCGCGGTGATCCTCATCTCGCACGACCGACATCTGGTGGAGGCCTGCGCCGACCGGCTGTGGCTCGTTGCCGATGGCGGCGTGCGCAGCTTCGACGGCGACATGGAGGACTATCGCCGGCTGATTCTGCAGAAGGACAGGCCCGAGCGCGGCAACGGGCGCGAGGCGGCGAAGAGCGCCGCAGCGGCCGAGCCGGAAGATGATCGCACTGCCCAGGAAAAGCGCCGCGTGGCCGCCGACCGGCGCGCCCGGCAGGCGCCGCTGCGCAAGGAAATCCAGGCGGCGGAAAAGGAAATGGCGCGTCTTCAGGAGAAGATCGGCAAGCTCGACGAGGCGCTTGCCGACCCGGATTTCTTCCGCAAGGATGCTGAGCGGGCGACGAAATTCGCCAAGGAGCGCGCCTATCTGGAGAAGAAGCTGGTGCGCACCGAGGAGCAGTGGCTGGAGCTCTCGACCGAGCTCGAAAGCGGCTGAACCGCGCGCGAGGAGACACAATGGCGACGCTGACGACCATCGGCTTCGACGCAGACGACACGCTCTGGCACAACGAGCGCAACTTCCGCCTGACGGAGGAGCGCTTCACCGATCTGCTCGCCGACTATAGCGACAAGGACAATCTCACCGAACGGCTGCTCGCCGCGGAACGGCGCAACTTGCGCCTTTACGGCTACGGGGTGAAGGGGTTCACCCTGTCGATGATCGAGACAGCCATCGAGGTGACGGAAGGAAAGGCGCCCGCGTCGGTGATCGGCGAGATCCTGGATGCCGGCCGCAACATGCTCTCGCACCCCGTGGAGCCGCTTCCTCATGTGGAGGAGACCCTTCAGGCCTTGAAAGGCAGCTTCCGTCTGGTGCTGATCACCAAAGGCGATCTCTTCGACCAGGAACGCAAGGTGGCGGAATCCGGTCTCGGGGATCATTTCGATGCGGTCGAGATCGTGCCGGAAAAGACCGCCGAAACCTATCGCACCCTGTTCGCCCGCCATGGCGATGGTCCGGGACGGGCCATGATGGTCGGCAACTCGCTGAAGTCGGACGTGGTCCCGGCACTGGATGCCGGCAGCCACGGCGTCCATGTGCCCTACGAGATCACCTGGGCTCTGGAACATGCCGACGTGCCGGCCGGCCGCGACCGCTTTCACCAGGTCGCCCATCTTGGCGAATTGCAGGCCCTGCTCTCGCGGCTGGCATAAGCGGGCCGGAGGCCGGGGCTAAGCCCCTTTCTCGTCGCAGGTCTCGTCCATTTGCGGATGATATTCCAGTGCCCGGAACTTGCCCGCAGCCTTGGCCTGGTACATCGCCACATCGGCACGGCGCATGAGTTCGGCCGGGTCGATCGGCTCCTGGGTCGAGGCGTGCCCGATACTTGCCGTCACCTGCAGCTGATGGCGCCCGACGATGAAGGGGCGCGAGAACGCATCGATGACCTGTTGCGCCAGAACTTCCGGCGGCATGTCGCCTCGCTGAGCCAGCGCGAACTCGTCGCCGCCAAGTCGGCCGGCCGCGACGAAGTGATTGCCGAAGCCGGCAAGCCTGACGGCCACCGCGGCAATCAACAGATCGCCGACCGCATGCCCCCAGGTGTCGTTGACCTGCTTGAACCCATCAAGGTCCAGCATGTGCAGAGCCAGCGGACGTGAGGCAGAGACGTCCGCGACCAGCGTTTCAAGCGTCTCGACAAAACCGCTGCGGTTGAGCGTCCCCGTCAGCGTGTCGCGCTTGGCCTCGTATTCGGCGGCAGCCGCGATACGGCGCAAGCGCAGCGATTCGATGAAGCCGGCGGCCAGCACCATCAGAAGGAAGACGACGAGCGTTGCACCGGCCAGGACCAGCAGCGAACGATGGTTTTCGAACGCCTGGTCTCCCGGCTTCCGGCTCGGCCAGGTCAGATAGGCGAGCGCCTTGCCCGTAGGGTCCTCCAGCGCAAGGTTGAGCTTGTCGTCCGCTCTTGTGGGAGCAAGGGCGAGCCCCGCGATCTGGTAGTCGGCGGAAATCGTCGAGATGATCTCGTCGTCGATGCTCTTGAACAGGAACAGGACGGGCGCATCGGGAACAGGCCCTGCGAAAGGCTGGATCGTCATTGCAGCCGTGGAGACGACGTCACCGTCCATCGACATGAAGGCAGTGACCGGCATGTTCGTGGCCTTGGCGCGCCGTACCTGCTCGAGGATCAACGCCGCCACCTCGCCGGAGGGAGAAAACGGCGCTCCCTTGTCATAAGCGGCGATCACCGTCAGGTCCGGGCGGTAGACGATCAAACCGTCGTAGAGCGGGTAGTTTACGGTCGGGTCTCCCCACGTCTGACGGATCCAGTTGGCGCCGTCGCTGGAGCTTACCGCTTCATACCCCTCGTCCCACAAGGAGTTGTCGCGCACCACCATCGACAGCCCACGCCCCAGCGTCGCAACGGCAGCGGCGGCGGCCGAGATCGCGCGCTGGTCATCGATGTCATTCGCCGTGTGCCGCATGGACAGAACGACATGCGAAACGATGAGCACCAGCCCCAGGGCGACCGCAAGAAAGAGGCCGGTCGCCGCAGAGATCGACCAGATTTGGCCATGGGTAACGAGTGGACGGGTGTCCGACCGCGGCAGCGCGCCGCCTCGAGCCTTATCCTGTCCCATCACGCTCAATCCACCTCGCGCACTCTTCGCCGTCCACGGGAACCGTTCCACGCCGTTTTGACGCGCGACCCGACGCTCGATCGAACCTCACGGCTCGCCTGCGTAAGCCTTTTTACTTAACTTAGTTCATATACATCGACACTTCATCCCTGATGCGCCGGCCTCGGCATTATTCCGTCCGCCGCCAGACGTCACGGACATGCCCAATAACGCGCTCCCCCTTGCGGATCTCGTAAGGGTGGCGGTCGATGTGCTCCAGCCCCAGCGTGGAAAAGCGCTCGAGCTCGGATGGCGTCAAGGGCCAGGGAGGTCCGTCCGGCATACTCCCTTCCGGTGCCGTGCGTGTCAGCACCAGGAGCCTGCCGCCCGGCGCAACGAGGGAGGCGACGGCGGCAAAGGCGCGCTCGCGCAGATCCCCCGAGAGCGCCTGCAGCGTATAGCATTCATGCACCAGATCGAAACCGCCGGACCACTCGGCCGGCAGGTCGAACAGGTCGCCGGCGCGGTAATCGACAGTGCTTTCGGGGAACCGCTGGCGCGCCCATTCCACCGCCCTTTGCGACAGGTCGAATCCGGTGGTGCGATAGCCGGCCGCTGCCAGCGCCTCGGCGTTGTCGCCGAGCCCGCACCCCACATCGACGGCACGCGCGCCTTTGCCAGGATGCGCGGCCAGCCAATCGACCAGCTCCGCCTTGGGAGCAAGATCTGCCCAAGGCACGGCAGCCGCGTCGCCGCCGGCCGTCTCGTAGACCGCGTCGAACCAGGCGGAGCGATCCTCCCGCTTGCCGCCCTTGGCGCCCAAAAGCCCGTCGAGCCGTTCGCGCGCCGCATCCCGTCGGTCCATGAAGCCCGGCTTGTCCGCCCCCGCCCCGCTCACGCCTTCTTCTCCCAGCGCCCGGCCTCGTTCTGCTGCCAATAGGTGATGTCGTGCCCCGCCTCCTTCATCGCCTTCCAGTGCCGACGGGCATCCGCGACCGCTTCCGGGTCCTGCCCGTCGAACAGGAAGACCCCGCGCTGATAGGGAGCGAGATCGGGCGGGCTCGCCCGGTCGACGAGAAAGCGAACCACCGCGCCGTTCGGGTTTTCCTCGCCGTCGGTCAGGTAGATCGGCTGCGCCTGCGCATGCCCGTCGGCCGCCGTGCCGTGCGGCAGGAAGGCATCGTCGCGATAGGTCCACAGCCACGAATCGAGCGCCTCGCACCGTTCGCGCGAGCCGGCCTGGACGACGCAGCGCCAGCCCCTGCCAAGACAGGTCTCCAGCAGGGCGGGCAGCGCCTGTTCCAGCGGCTGGCGCGTCAGATGGTAGAACAGAACCTCGCTCATTCCGCTCCCCGCTTGTGCAGTGCGGCAGTCCTGCAACAGCCTTGGTGCGAAGTGCCGTGGGGTGAGAAACGGGCTTTGATTTGCCAATGATTCACGATTAACGGTTTCCCAACTTCGGCCCGGCAGAGTGATGACCGGGCTGGACCCGGCCGATTCGGCAAACGCTTCGCGCCACGCGCTGTTCCCTCATCTTTCCTGTGGTTGCCGTCACAACGGCCTCGGCAGGAACGGGATAGCTTGGGCCAGACGAAAGCGAATGCCGGGACGGTAGAGCCGTCACCGCGCCGGGGCAACGGGAGACATTCGATGGCTGTGCGGATTGCTTTGTTTTTCGGTCTCGTGCTCGGTCTCGCCGGCGTGACCACGGCTATGGGAACGGTGGTTGTGGAGCCGACCAGCGGCGCCTGCGAATCCTACAAGACCTGCTGAAGACACTCCGCCCCTGCGGCACCGCAAACGGTGCCGCCAGACGGACGGAACGAAAAAACCCGCCACCAGGCGGGTTTTTTGTTGCCTGCAGCACCAGGGGCCGGCACAGCCGCGGGACGCCCCGCGACCATGCCGTCCCTCTGCCTCAGCCTTCGTAGTGATCGCGCACGAGACGGTCGAGCAGGCGCACGCCAAAGCCCGAAGCCCATCCCTTGCTGACGTCGGTCTTGGGGCTGCCCATCGCCGTGCCGGCAACGTCGATATGCACCCACGGCACATCGTTGACGAAGCGCTGCAGGAACTGCGCGGCCGTGATCGAGCCGGCGGAGCGGCCGCCGGTGTTCTTCATGTCCGCGTTCGGCGTGTCGATGAGCTTGTCGTAGTCCTTGGACAGCGGCAGGCGCCACACCTTCTCGTCGGTGGCCAGCCCGGCCTCGGTCAGCCGTGCGGCAAGCTCGTCATTGTTGGAGAAGATACCTGCGTGCTGGCTGCCGAGCGCGATGATGATCGCACCAGTCAGCGTCGCTAGGTTGATCATGAAGGCAGGCTTGAACCGGTCCTGCGTGTACCAGAGCGCATCGGCCAGCACGAGGCGGCCTTCCGCGTCGGTATTGATGATCTCGATGGTCGCACCCGACATCGCCGTGACGATATCGCCGGGCCGCTGCGCCTTGCCGTCCGGCATGTTTTCCACCAGGCCGATGACGCCGATGACATTGACCTTGGCCTTGCGGGCGGCCAGCGCGTGCATCAGGCCGGTCACCGCAGCGGCGCCGCCCATGTCGCCCTTCATGTCCTCCATCGAGGCTGCCGGCTTGATGGAGATGCCGCCGGTGTCGAAGACGACGCCCTTGCCGATGAAGGCGAGCGGGGCCGCGTCCTTCTTGCCGCCGTTCCAGCGCATGATCACCATGCGCGGCGGGCTCTCCGAACCCTGCGCCACGCCGAGCAGCGCATTCATCTTGAGCTTCTTCATCGCCTTCTCGTCGAGGATCTCGATCTCGACGCCGAGCTTTGAGAGCTCGCTCGCGCGGTCGGCGAATTCGACGGTCGTCAACACGTTGGCCGGCTCGTTGACGAGATCCCGGGCAAGCAGCGTGCCGTCGCTCACGGCATCGGCATCGGCCCAGGCCTTCTTCGCCGCCTTGGTATCGTCCACCAGCAGCGACACCTTGACCGAACCGCCGGCCTCCTCGTCGTCGCCCTTCTTGCTCTTGTAGCGGTCGAAGACATAGGCGCGCAGCTTCATGCCCATCGCAAAGGCCGCCGCGTGACCGGCCGCGACAGCCCCGCCCGGCGTCTCCAGCAGCACCTCGGCGGCCTTGGCCTTGCCGAGCTTGCCCATCACGGTGCCGCCGAGCGCCGCCCAGTCGTTGTCGTCGAGCGCGGCAACGCCGTCCGCCTTGCCAAGGCCGACGACCAGAAGCCGGTCGACGCCGAGGCCCGCAGGCGCGAGAAGATCGAGCACAGTCTTCGACTTGCCGGAAAAGCCCGCAGTGTCGGCCGCACGCCGGATCAGCTCCAGCGCCCCATCCCCAAGACCGGCCGCGGTGGCCCCGGTTGCCAGCTTGTCGTCGGCGAGAATGACGGCCACGCCCTTTTGCGGAGCCGCGGGTTTTGCGAAAGAGATCTTGGGGAGCAAGGGGAAACCTCATGTCTGGCAGGATATGGAGGAAATCCGGAGCGGTGTGCCCGGCTCATGCCAGCCGCGAACCCGCGGCGCGCCATGGCGGCCAGGCGGATTTCCGCCCGGAAAGTCCTGATCCGTCTAGAATGGTGCCTGTTTTCCCGCTCGGCAAGCGCCCTTCCCGTCCGAAGCCCCCGGTTAATCTCCGGTTAACCCTTTTTCTTCTCGGAGTATTTACCTAAAATGGCGCCTAATCGGATGCGGACCGGCGCCCGGCCGGCCCAAGTTGACGCGGGCTGGACCTGCCGCCCCATCACAAAAGGCTCTATCGCAGCCACGACATTCTGGCAGAAGCCCCAACGGGCTGACCGAACGCGGACCTGATGACGACCTTCGAGCGGTATGTTTTCCGGCGCCTTGCCGCCGTCTTCCTGGTGACGCTGGCGGCACTGGCCGGCGTCGTCTGGGCGACGCAGGCCCTGCGCCAGCTCGACCTGGTCACCGCCAAGGGCCAGACCATCATCCAGTTCATCGGCATGACGATGCTGGCCATGCCCTTCCTGGCGCTCGCCATCGCCCCCTTCGCGCTGCTGATCGCCATGCTGGTGGTGCTCAATACCCTGTCCAACGACAGCGAGCTCATCGTCATCAACGCTTCCGGCGCATCGCGCTCGGTGCTGCTGCGGCCCATTCTGGTCTTCGCCGCCGTCATCAGCCTGTTCTGCGCCTCGCTCTCGCTTCTGTTCGCACCTGCCGGCCTTGCCTCGCTGCGCGACGAGATCACCCAGGTGCGCGTCGACCTGGTCGCCAACATCGTCCGCCCCGGCCGCTTCATCGGCATCGAGGACGGCCTCACCTTCCACATCCGCAACCGCGGCGGCGACGGCCAGCTGGAAGGCCTGCTGATGCATGACGAACGGGCGGAGGATATCGTCTTCACCTATGAGGCGGCGCGCGGGCAGATCGTCGAGGCGGCCGGCCGAACCCTGCTGGTGATGCAGGACGGCACGATCCAGCGCCGCACCCGGGCGACGGGCAGCATTTCCATCGTCCGCTTCCAGTCCTATGCCTTCGACCTGTCGAGCATGGTTCCCACCGGTACGGTTGCCACCTACAAGGCCAGCGAACGCTCGACGCTCGACCTGCTCGCGCCCGACCCGAACGATCCCTATGCCGTCGACAACGGCAACCGGCTGATGGCCGAGCTTCATGACCGGCTTAGCCAGCCGCTCTACCCCATTGCCTTTGCGCTCATCGTCTTTCTGTTCGCCGGCGAGCCGAAGACCACCCGCCAGAATCGCCATGCGGCAACGCTGACCGCCCTGGTCCTCGCGATCGCGCTGCGCACGGCGGGCTTCGGCATTCTGACGCTGGTGTCCGGCCTGCCCGCCGCCCGCTTCGCCCTGTATGTTCCGCCGCTCGTGACCATCGCCCTGGCCGGCTGGATGATCGCGATGGGTCGCAAGCCGCGCTGGATGAATGCCCTTGCCACCCTCGGGGAGCGGATCGGCGAACGGATCGAAGCCATCGTCGCCCGCCTGCAGGGCCACCAGCAGGGCGGGACCGCCTGATGCTTGCCTCGCTCCGCTCCGGCCACACGCTCGCCGTCTACTTCGCGCTGCGCTTCGTCGCATCGATTCTCGGCCTGTTCCTGCTGGCCGCCGTGCTGATCTTCATCTTCGACGCGCTCGAACTGCTGCGCCGGGCGAGCGATCAGGACGGAGCCAGTCTCGCCCGCATCGGCGCGATCTCGCTGCTGCGCGTGCCGCAGCTGATGGAGCAGGTCCTGCCCTTCGCCGTGCTGTTCGGCGCGATTGCCGCGTTCCTCGGCCTGAGCCGCAAGCTGGAGCTGGTCGTGGCGCGCGCTGCCGGCGTGTCCGTCTGGCAGTTCACCGCCCCCGCGTTGATCGTCGGCATCGTCATCGGCATCGGCGCGGTGCTTCTCTACAATCCGCTGGCCGTCACCCTGCGCACCCAGTCGGACGAACTCGCATCGGGCCTTTTCGGCCGCGAGCAGAACTTCCTGCTGCAAACCACCGGAGACATCTGGCTGCGTCAGGACGGCCAGGACGGAGAATCGGTGCTGCACGCCAAGCAGATCCTCAATTCCGGAGAACGCCTGCTCGGGGTGACCCTTTTCACCTTCGACCGGCAGGGCAGTTTCCTGGAGCGGATCGAGGCGAGCGAGGCGACGCTCGGCGAAAAGACCTGGCGCCTGTCCGACGCGACGGTCTACTCGACCCAGGGCGATCCGCAGACCTACGAGAGCTATAACGTCTCCACCTATCTCACACCGACGGAGGTTCGCGAGAGCATCGCCGCCCCCGAATCCATCGGATTCTGGGACCTGCCGCGTGTGATCGAATTGTCACAGAGAGCCGGTTTGCCCGCGTATCGTTATTCGCTTCAATATCAAACACTTCTGGCAAGGCCCGCACTTTTGGCCGCAATGGTGCTGATTGCGGCCTGCGTTTCCCTGAGGGTTTCGAGGATGGGGGGGATCGGCCGCCTGATTCTGGGTGGAATCCTCGCCGGGTTCGTGCTTTACGTTCTGTCGGAGCTCGGCAAGGACTTGGGCGGTGCGGGAATCGTACCTCCGATCATCGCCGCGTGGGCACCTGGAGTGTTTGGAGTCTTGATGGGGATCACGATCCTCCTGCACCTGGAGGACGGCTGATGCGTTCGGCCGTTTCGACAGGCATGACCGATCGGCAGAACCGCCCGTCCCGCGCTGGTCGGGTGGGCGCGTCCCCGCGCGCGCGTTCGCTACGCGCCTCCATGCTTGCCGGCACGTTGCTGTCGGGCGCCGCGCTGGCTCTGTTGGCCGGCTTCAGCACGACGCTTGCGCCCCTTCCCGCCTTTGCCCAGGACAGTGCGCTCGATTCGCTCGGCTCACAGGTCGACCCGACCGAGCCTCTGCTGCTTGAGGCGACGGAGCTGCGCTACGATTTCGACCGGGACATCATCTCGGCCGTAGGCAATGTGCAGATTTATTATGGCGGCAACACGGTAGAGGCGGATCGCGTCGATTTCGACCGACGCAACAGCCGTCTGCGCGCCAACGGCAATGTCCGTCTGACCGAGCCGAACGGCAATGTCCTGCGCGCCGCTTCGATGGAACTGTCGGACGATCTGCGCGACGGCTTCGCCAATGCACTGCAGCTCGACACGCCGCAGCGCACCCGCTTCATCGCGGATGGCGCGCGCCGCGAGAACGGCAACCGCACGAGCTTCGACAACGGCCTCTACACGGTCTACACCGGGCCGAACAATCCGCCGGAGAAGCCGCCGCTTTGGCGCATCCGGGCGCAGACGATCGTCCACGACCAGCAGGAACAGACGATCGAGTTCGAGAAGGCCTCGTTCGAGTTTTTCGGCCGCTCGCTCGTCTATCTGCCGTATCTGTCGATGCCGGACCCGAGCGTCAAGCGGAAGTCGGGCCTGCTGATTCCCAGCTTCGTCTATGGCGACCGCGTGGGCGCAGGCATGCGCATCCCGTATTATTTCGCCATCGACCAGTCGCGCGACCTGCTGATTTCCGCCACGCCGCTCAGCAAGCAGGGCGTGCTCGGCCAGTTCGACTGGCGCCAGCGCCTGATGGACGGCGCCTACTCGATCCACGCCGCCGGCATCTTCCAGGCGCGGCCGGACGAATACACCACCTCGAGCGGCAACCGCGACTTCCGCGGCGTGATCGCCTCGGAGGGCGAGTTCCACATCAATCAGCGCTGGAAGTGGGGCTGGGACCTGTCCTGGCGCACCGACCGTTCGTTCCTGCGCGACTACAAGTTCGCCCCGCTCGGCAATGCGAGCGACGTGTCGAAGATCTACCTGACCGGGCAGAGCGAGCGGAACCGCTTCGACCTGCGCGCCTATGCCTTCCGCATCTCGCAGGAGGATTACGCCGCCCTCGCCGCGCTCAATCCCGGTCCGCAGTTCCTTCCCGTCGGCAGCCGTCTGCAGGACAAGCAGCCCTTCGTCCACCCGGTGCTCGACTGGAACTACATTTTCGAGAACCCGATCGCCGGCGGCGAGCTGGCCCTGACGGGCAACCTCACCAGCCTGACCCGCGACCAGACCGACGCGATCCAGATCGGCGGCCCGGCGCCTGCCGGCGTTACCCGCTTCCGCGGCGTCGAAGGCACGTTCACGCGCGCCAGCCTGGAGGCCCAGTGGCGCTCCACGCTGATCGACTCCTTCGGCCAGGTGTTCACGCCCTTCGCCTATGTGAAAGGCGATCTCTACTTCCTCGCCTCGCAGGACAAGAACGTCGCCTCGATGACCGACGAGAGCTTCGTCGGCCGGGTCATGCCAGCCGTCGGCCTCGACTATCGCTTCCCGTTCATCGGCACGTTCCAGGGCGGCAACCAGATCATCGAGCCGGTGGCCCAGATCATCGTCCGCCCGAACGAGATGCGGATCGGCGAACTGCCGAACGAGGATGCGCAGAGCATCGTCTTCGATTCCACCACGCTGTTCGAGTACGACAAGTTCTCCGGCTTCGACCGCAGCGAAGGTGGTACCAGGACCAATGTCGGCCTGAAATACAGCCTGAACTTCGACCAAGGCTACCACGTCAGCGCCCTGTTCGGTCGCTCGTTCCACCTTGGCGGCACCAACTCGTTCAAGCAGGCCGACATTCTCGGCGCCACCACGAGTTCGGGTCTTGCCACCAATTACAGCGACTATGTCGGCAGCCTCTATTTCGACAGCCGGCAAGGCTTCCGGATGGGCGCGCAGGCCCGCTTCGATCACAAGAACTTCTCTGTCCGCCGCGCCCAGGTCGAGGCGACGGGCATCTACGGCCCGGTTACCGGCAACCTCGCCTATGCCTACCTGTCGCCGCAGCCCAACCTCGGCATCGCGACGCCGCGCGAGGAAGTCATCGGCTCGGCCAGCCTGCGGCTGCAGGAAAACTGGCGTCTGTTCGGCTCGGTGCGCTTCGACCTCGAGCGCCGCAACATGGTGCGCGACAGCTTCGGCGTCGGCTATGACGATGAGGGCTTCTCGGTCTCCTTCGCCTATTCGGAGGACCGCAGCCGCAACAATGGCCAGACGACGGATCGGCTGTTCTTCTTCCGGTTCGGCCTGCGCACGCTCGGCGACACGCAGTTCTCGACCAGCGGAACCAACTAGGGACCCGATGCCGGCGACGGGCATGCCGCCAAGGGCGGAGCGCGTGCGGTGACGGACCCGATTCTTGCGGGACGGCGGGACGAGACAGCTGCTTTCGACGGATTTTAGCCGTTTTCTGGTGTCACAGCAGGTTGCACGATAGCATCGCCGGGCGAGATGTCTGAAAGCAGGTGCACGCGCCTTCAGACCGACTGCTGCGCGACCGGGCACTGGCTGTCCGGATCCGGCGAAACGAGAAGCGACGACACTGGACGCGACAGCAATGGACGCGACGACAGGGGGAATGAATGACTGCAAAGCGCTGGATGCTCGCGGCCCTGGCGATTCTGGTCGCCGCCACCGTTTCCGGCGGACCGCTCGCTGCGCAGACCGCCATCAAGGTGATCGTGAACAACAAGCCGATCACCACCTATGACATCAATCAGAGAGCCAGCCTGCTGCGCCTCACCGGCAGCCGCGGCGGCTCCAAGCAGGCGACCGAAGAGCTCATCGACGAAGTCCTGAAGATGCAGGAGGCCGAACGGGCCGGCGTGCGCGTCACAAAGGCCGATGTCGACGAGGCCTATGGCCAGCTCGCCAGCCGCGTGAAGCTGACGCCGGCGCGCCTCACCCAGGCGCTTGCCCAGTCGGGCGTCAAGGCCGACACCATGCGCCAGCGTATCCAGGCCGAGATCGCTTGGGGCCAGTTGCTGCGCGCCCGCTTCCAGTCCGAGGTGCGGATCTCCGAATCCGACGTGATCGCCGCCCTGCGCAAGCAGGAGGACAAGAGCAGCGACACCAGCATGGAATACCGCATCCAGCCCATCATCTTCGTCGTGCCGGCAAAGACCGGCGCCAGCGGCAAGAACCAGCGCCGCCGCGATGTCGACAACTTCCGCTCGCGCTTCTCGTCCTGCAACGAGGCCCAGACGCTCGCCAGCGAGTTCCGCGAAGTGGTGGTGATGCCGATGGTCACCCGCCTGGAGACCGAGGTTCCCGCCCCGCTCAAGGAAGCGCTGGACAAGACCGCCGTCGGCAAGGTGACCACCGCCCAGGACAGCTCCAAGGGTCTGGAAGTCTATGCGGTTTGCGACAAGCGCGAGATCGCCAGCAACGCCGCCGCGCGGATGGAGGTCGAGGACGAACTGCGCAACAAGGAAGGCGAGCAGATGAGCCGCCGCTATCTGCGCGAGCTGCGCAGCCGCGCCATCATCGACTACCGCTGAGCCGCCCCCGCATGCGCGCCAGTGTGAAGCCTCTCGCCGTCACCATGGGTGACCCCGGCGGCATCGGTCCCGATGTCGCCCTTCTTGCCTGGACGGAGCGCGAAAAGCGCGAGCTGCCTGCGTTCTACCTGCTGGCCGACCCCGCCTTTCTTGCGGCCCGCGCCGCCCGCCTCGGGCTTGCGGTGCCCTTGGCCGAGGTGACGCCGCAGGAAGCGCTGGAGGCCTGGAGCGAGCACCTGCCGGTCGTGCCTTTGGGCATGAGCGTGCCGGATCGTCCGGGTATCGCCGATCCAGCGACGGCGGCCGCCGTCATCGCCTCGATCGACCGCGCCGTCGCGGACACGCAGGCGGGCCTTGCCGCCGGCATCGTCACCAACCCGATCCAGAAGAAGGCACTCTACGACGCCGGCTTCACGCACCCTGGCCACACCGAGTATCTCGGCGAGCTGGCGCGGCGCTCCGGTGCACAGGACGCGACGCCGGTGATGCTGCTTGCCGGTCCCGAGCTGCTTGTGGTGCCCGTCACCGTCCATATCCCGCTGCACAACGTGCCGAAAGTGCTGACGACCGGCCTGATCGTCGACGTCGGGCGGATCGTGCATCAGGAGCTGGTGCGCCGGTTCCGCATCAAGGCGCCTCGCATCGCCGTCTCCGGACTGAATCCGCATGCGGGAGAAGGCGGCGCGCTCGGCTTCGAGGACGACGAGATCATCGCCCCGGCCGTGGCCGAGCTGCGTTCCATGGGCATCGACGTCCAGGGCCCGCTGCCCGCGGATACGATGTTCCACGCCGAAGCCCGTGCCGGCTACGACTGCGCGCTGGCCATGTATCACGACCAGGCGCTGATCCCGGCAAAGACCCTGGCCTTCCACGACGCGGTCAACGCAACGCTCGGCCTGCCCTTCGTGCGCACCTCGCCCGACCATGGCACGGCCCTCGGCATCGCCGGCACCGGCAGCGCCCGCCCGGACAGCTTCGCCGCTGCCGTCAGGCTCGCCGCCGTTCTGGCGGATCCGGGCCTCATCGAATGAGCCAGATCGACGACCTGCCGCCGCTGCGCGATGTCATCCGCACTCATGAGCTGCAGGCCCGCAAGTCGCTGGGGCAGAACTTCCTGCTCGACCTCAACCTGACGCTCAAGGTCGCCCGCACCGCCGGTGATCTGAGCGAGTGCACGGTACTGGAGGTGGGGCCCGGCCCCGGCGGCCTTACGCGCGCGCTGCTGGTGGCCGGTGCAAAACGCGTCGTGGCCGTCGAGAAGGACCCTCGCTGCCTGCCCGCGCTTGCCGAGATTGCCGCCCACTACCCAGGGCGGCTGGAGGTGCTGGAGGCCGATGCTCTCACCATCGACCTGGAGCGCATCGCCGATGGCGGACCGCTGAAGATCGTCGCCAACCTCCCCTACAATGTCGGAACCCAATTGCTTGTCGACTGGATCACCAGCGCGAATTGGCCTCCGGTCTGGCAATCGCTGACGCTGATGTTCCAGAAGGAAGTGGCCGAGCGCATCGTCGCCGCCCCCGCCAGCAAGGCCTATGGGCGCCTCGGCGTGCTGGCCGGCTGGCGTTGCCATGCCACGCTCGCGTTCGAGGTCGGACCCAAGGCCTTCACCCCCCCGCCGAAGGTCACCTCGGCGATCGTCCACCTGACACCGCGCAAGGCGCCGCTCGACTGCGACCTGAAAGCACTGGAGCGGCTCACCGCCGCCGCCTTCGGCCAGCGCCGCAAGATGCTGCGCGCAAGCCTCAAGCCGCTTGCCGCCGATGCCGAAGCGCGCATCGCCGCGGCCGGCATCGAACCGACCATGCGTGCCGAGCAGCTGGAGATCGCCGACTTCGTCAAGCTGGCGAACGCCTTCGCGGACGGCTGACCGCGTCCCTGTGAAAGACCGACCGGGAATATGAAAAAGGCGCCCCAGCGGGCGCCTTTTCAGTCTCTGCGAAGGGTTTGCCGGCAACCTGGCTCAGGCCTCGCCGGTCTCTCGCTTCAGATCCTCGACCATGCCCTCGATGAACGGACCGATGGCCGGGCTGCGCTCGCGCCGCAGCCGCTCGGCATGAAGGATCGACAGCGCCCCGCCGAAGGCGGTCTGCAGGTCGTCGTTGACGATCACGTAGTCGTAGTCCTGCCAGTGCTTCATCTCGCCAACTGCGGTCTGCAGACGGCGCTTGATGACGTCTTCCGCATCTTCCGCCCTGCGATGCAGGCGCGACTTCATCTCGGCGATGGATGGCGGCAGGATGAACAGCGACACCACGTCGGAGCGCATCTTTTCATACAGCTGGAACGTGCCCTGGATATCGATGTCGAAGAGCACGTCGCGCCCTCCGGCCAGCGCCTCCTCCACCGGGTCGCGCGGCGTGCCGTAATAGTTTCCGTGCACCTCGGCCCATTCCAGCAACTCGCCGCGGTCGCGCATCTGCTCGAAACGCTCGCGCGAGATGAAATGGTAGTGCACGCCGTCGATCTCGCTCGACCGGCGCGGCCGGGTCGTCACCGAAACGGAGAGCGTCAGGTTCACCTTCTCCCGATCGAGAAGCTGGCGCGCGATCGTCGACTTGCCCGCGCCCGAAGGCGAGGACAGCACCAGCATCAGCCCGCGTCGGCGCGCTGCCGCCTCACTCGATGTCACAACCGTTCCGCCGGTCGCTGTCGTCATGCCCCTGCCCCGTTCGTCCTGTTATTCAAGGTTCTGGATCTGCTCGCGCATCTGGTCGATGACCGTCTTCAGCTCCAGGCCGATGGCGGTCAGCTCCGTGCCGTTCGACTTGGAACAGAGCGTATTGGCCTCGCGGTTGAACTCCTGCGCGAGAAAGTCGAGCCGCCGGCCGACAGGCCCGCCCGCGTCGAGCAGGTCGGTCGCCGCCTGCACATGGGCGACCAGCCGGTCCAGCTCCTCGCGGATATCCGCCTTGGTGGCGAGCAGCGCCGCCTCCTGGTGCAGCCGCGCCGGATCGAGCGCGGTACTGCTGCCGACAAGCGCCTCGACCTGCGCCGCAAGCCGCGCCCGGATCGCCTCCGGCGCCCGGCACGGCGCGACTTCCGCCTGGCGGGCGAGTTCGGCAATCGTCGCAAGCTGGCCGCGCAGCACCGTGCCGATGGCCGCGCCTTCGTTGCGCCGCATACGGGCCAGCTCCTCAAGCGCGCTTTCCAGCGACGCCTTCAGCGCCTCGATCAACGCTTCGCGCTCCGCCGGATCTTCTTCCGGCTCTTTCCATTCGATGATGCCGCGCTGCGACAAGATACCGTCGAGGGCAACGGGGGCCGCATCCGGCAAACGCTGCCGCACCGCATCCATCGCCGCCAGCAACGCGCTCAGGGCAGCTTCGTTGAGCTGAGGCACCGCCTCGCCCTGGCTGCGCTGATAGCTCAGCCCTATGGTGACGTTGCCGCGCGTGAGATACCGTCCGGCCGCCTCGCGGCAGACCCCTTCCAGCGCCTCCAGGCCACCCGGCAGGCGCATGCGCAGGTCCAGCCCCTTGCCGTTGACCGAGCGCAGTTCCCAGGTCCACCGGGCAGCGCCGCTGGCACCGTCCGCCCGGCCGAAGCCGGTCATGCTGCAAAGCGAAAGTGTCATCTGCGAAACTGCCCCCACAGGTCTGGAATCACGCAACAATCAGGGCGCGCGGCTTAACCGCCGCTGCCACCGCTTGCGGCTCCGCTCTGGGTCCCTTGCGCCTCGCGCTCGCGGCGCTCCCGCTCCACCTGACGCCAGCGGGCGACATTGCGCTGATGCTGTTCGTAGGTCTCGGCGAAGACGTGGCCACCCGTGCCGTCGGCGACGAAGTACAGGTCCTTGGTCCGCGAGGGATTGGCGACCGACTCCATGGCCGCGCGGCCCGGATTGCCGATCGGGCCCGGCGGCAGGCGGTCGATCTGATAGGTATTGTAGGGATTGCGGGCATCGAGCTGCGAACGGGTGATCGCCGAACGGTCCTGCAGCCAAGCCTCCCCGCCATAAAGGCCGTAAAGGATGGTCGGATCCGACTGAAGGCGCATGCCCTGGCGCAGGCGGTTGACGAAGACGCCCGCGACCCGCGGCCGCTCGTCGGCCCGCGCCGTTTCCTTCTCGACGATGGAGGCCAGCACCACCAGCTCTTCCGGCGTCTCCACAGGAAGACCTTCGGTTCGCCGGCCCCAGATGTCGGCCAGCGCCTTGGTCTGCGCATCCTTCATCTGCTGGACGATCTGCGCGCGCGTGGTGCCGCGGGTGAAGGTATAGGTTTCCGGGAGCAGCGATCCCTCCGGCGGGATCTCGTCCAGTTCGCCTGTCAGCACCGGATGCTCGCGCACCCGGGCGACGATCTGCGCGCTGGTCCAGCCCTCCGGCACGGTCACCGTATGATAGACCGCCTTGCCGCTGACCAGGTCGTCCATCACCTGGCGCATCGAGACGCCGGGCGAGAAGGCATATTCACCGGCCTTCAGCCGGGCGGCGTTCTTGTAGGCCTGTACGCCCGCCCAGAACACGTTGGAATCCTCGATGACACCCTGGTTCTCCAGCGTGTCGGCGATCATGCGCAACCCGCTGCCCGAGGGAATGATCACCGTCTTTTCGGCCGCCAGCGGACCCGGCGCATCGAACTCGGCCTTGCCCCAGTAGAGCATGGCGCCGGTGCCGATCACCACCAGCACCGCCAGCGACAGCAGCGCATTGACGACGATGACGAGAGGATTGCGGACATGGCGCGAGCGCAGCGGCGGCGGCGGCGCCTGGTCCGGCTGGATCGCCTCGCGCGGGCTCTTGGGATGCGGGCGGAACGGAGTGCCCTCGTCCTTGGCCGCGGTCTCGGAAGAAGTGTTATCGGGCTCTCGGCCTGGCGTCTCGGTCATCTGTCCTGTCCGGTCCTTTTGATCGAGGCAATGGACATGCCACTTGGCCCGAAATTATGGCCAAACCGGGAAGGATCGCTCCGCCCGGCGCAACTGGGGATCGGCTTCGCCGGAAGCGAAGGGAAAAACCCCTCGCGCCCGGCGCAGGAAGCCCTGTCAGGCCGCGACCTTGCGGAAAACGAGCGAGGCATTGGTGCCGCCGAAACCGAAGGAGTTCGACAGCGCCGTATCCACGTTCATGCGCTTTGCCGTCTTCGGAACCAGGTCGATCTCGGTCTCAACGGAAGGATTGTCGAGATTGATCGTCGGCGGCACGATGCTGTCGCGGATCGCCAGCAGCGAGAAGATCGCCTCGATGGCACCTGCGGCCCCGAGAAGGTGACCGGTCGACGACTTGGTCGACGACATGGTCAGCCGCGGGGCGCTGTCGCCGGCAAGACGCTGGATCGCGCCGAGCTCGATCTCGTCGCCGAGCGGCGTCGAGGTGCCATGGGCGTTGATGTAGTCGATATCGGCCGGGGTCAGGCCCGCACGCTTCAGCGCAGCCTGCATGCAGCGGAAGGCGCCGTCGCCGTCCGAGGCCGGAGCGGTGATGTGATAGGCATCGCCCGACAGGCCGTAGCCGACCACTTCGCCGTAGATCTTGGCGCCACGAGCCTTGGCGTGCTCGTATTCCTCAAGCACGACGACACCTGCGCCCTCGCCCATGACGAAACCGTCGCGGTCCTTGTCATAGGGACGCGAGGCTGCCTCGGCACGGTCGTTGAAGCCGGTCGAGAGGGCGCGCGCGGCGGCAAAGCCAGCCAGCGACAGACGGCAGACCGGCGATTCGGCACCGCCCGCCACCATCATGTCGGCATCGTCGAGCGCGATCAGACGCGCTGCATCGCCGATGGCATGGGCACCGGTCGAGCATGCCGTCACCACAGCGTGGTTCGGCCCCTTGAGGCCATGACGGATCGACACATAGCCGCTGGCCAGGTTGATCAGCCGGCCGGGAATGAAGAAGGGGGAAATGCGCCGGGGACCCTTGTCGCGCATGACATGGGCCGTAGCCTCTATGCCCTGCAGGCCACCGATGCCGGAACCGATCAGGACGCCTGCGCGATTCTGGTCTTCCGTCGACTTCGCGGACCAGCCGCTGTCACGGATCGCCTGCTCGGCGGCAGCCATGCCGAAAATGATGAATTCGTCGACCTTGCGCTGTTCCTTCGGATCCATCCAGTCGTCCGGATTGAAGGTTCCGTTCGACCCGTCTCCACGGGGAACCTGGCAAGCGATCTGACAGGCGAGATCGTCGACCTCAAAATGGCTGATGCGGGAGGCTCCGCTCCTGCCCTCGAGAATTCTGGACCAGCTCTCCTCGACACCGCACGCCAACGGCGTGACCATGCCAAGGCCGGTAACGACTACTCGCCTCATCATGAACCTGTATCTGGCGCGTCGGGCGGACACGAAGCCCGCCCGATGCGGAAAACTGAATCAGCCGGCGTTCTTTTCCAGGAACTTCACGGCGTCGCCGACGGTCAGGATCGTCTCGGCGGCATCGTCCGGAATTTCCACGCCGAACTCTTCCTCGAAAGCCATGACCAGCTCAACGGTGTCGAGGCTGTCGGCGCCCAGATCGTCGATGAAGCTCGCCTCCATGGTGACCTTTTCGGCATCGACGCCGAGGTGCTCGATAACGATCTTCTTTACCCGATCCGCGATGTCGCTCATTTCAGAATTCCTCAGTTGCTTCCAACGGTTTTCGCTAGTTCAGCGCTCAGCGCCGCACCTCGTACCCGATCTCCGGAGCTCGGCACCGGAACGAGGCGAATGGGATTCCAGCCCGCACCATGTCCGATCCGGCGACCACGGCCGGCCAGACTGGCCGCGCCCGAGCGCCGATCATTCGTGAACGGGTTCGCTGGCCGGCGGGTTCCTAACACACTTTATAGGGCTTGACCAGCCGCCGCACCGCCCTGCGGAACACCCGTTCCACGGGGCCGGAAGTGACCGGGTTTGCCAAGTCAAATCATGGCCATACCGCCATTGACGTGCAGCGTTTCGCCGGTCACGTAGGCGGCTTCCTCGCTGGCGAGGTACAATGCAGCCGCCGCGATCTCGTCCGCCTTCCCCAGGCGACCCGCCGGCACGGTGGTGAGGATCGATTCCTTCTGCTTGTCGTTGAGCGCGTCGGTCATCGGAGTTTCGATGAAACCGGGCGCGATCGTGTTCACCGTAATGTTGCGCGACGCGACCTCGCGCGCAAGCGACTTGGCCATGCCGATCAGGCCCGCCTTGGCCGCAGCGTAGTTGCCCTGGCCCGGATTGCCGGTGACGCCGACGACGGAGGCGATGTTGATGATGCGGCCATAGCGGCGGCGCATCATGCCCTTCACCGCTGCGCGGCACAGGCGGAAGCCGGCGGTCAGGTTGACCTCGATGACGTCGTCCCACTCCTCGTCCTTCATGCGCATGAAGAGGTTGTCGCGGGTGATGCCGGCATTGTTGACGAGAATGTCGAGCTGGCCCATCGCCGATTCCGCGGCCGGAACGAGTGCGTCGACGGCCGCCCGGTCGGACAGGTTGGCGGGCAGCACATGCACGCGCTCGCCGAGATCGGCGGCCAGCGCCTCCAGCTTCTCGGCGCGGGTGCCGGACAGCGCGACGGTGGCGCCGCGGGCATGCAGGGCGCGGGCGATCGCCTCGCCGATGCCGCCGGTTGCGCCCGTCACGAGCGCGGTCTTGGAAGTCAGGTCGAACATGAGTCTTTGATCCTTGTCTTGCAATGCGTGCCGTGCGTCAGGCCAGCCGCTCCAGAAGGGCCGCAATGTCGTCGGGCGAATTGACCCCGATACCGGTCATGTCCTTGGCGATGCGCTTGACCATGCCGGTCAGCACCTTGCCGGTGCCGATCTCGTATGCGGTGTCGACGCCGGCCGACGCCATCCACTCGATGGATTCGCGCCAGCGCACGGTGCCGGTCACCTGCTCCACCAGCCGGCGGCGAATCTCGTCCGGATCGCTGGTCGGGCCAGCGAGCACATTGGCGACCAGCGGCACGGCCGGCGCCTTGAAGGTCACGGTCTCGAAGGCCGCGGCCATCGCCTCGGCGGCAGGCGCCATCAGCGCGCAATGGAACGGAGCGCTCACCGGCAGCAGGACCGCGCGGCGCGCGCCCCGGCCCTTGGCGATCTCGATGGCCCGCTCGACGGCTGCCTTGTGACCGGAGACCACCACCTGTCCCGGTGCATTGTCGTTGGCGGCCTGGCAGACCTCGCCCTGTGCGGCTTCCGCGGCCACGGCGGCCGCCTCGGCATAGTCGAGGCCGAGAAGAGCGGCCATCGCCCCCTCGCCCACCGGCACCGCCTGCTGCATCGCCATGCCGCGAATCCGCAGCAGACGCGCCGCGTCGCCGATGGACAGCGTGCCGGCGGCGGCCAGCGCCGAATACTCGCCGAGCGAATGGCCGGCCACATAGGCAACGCTGGACGCCAGATTCAGGCCGCGCGCCTCGGCCGCGCGCATGGTCGCCAGGCTCACCGCCATCAGTGCGGGCTGCGCATTGGCCGTCAGCGTCAGCTCCTCGGGCGTGCCGTTCCACATGATGTCGCTGAGCTTCTGCCCCAGCGCCTCGTCCACTTCATCGAACACCGCCCGGGCCTCGGCGAAAGCATCGGCCAGGTCCTTGCCCATGCCGACAGCCTGGCTGCCCTGTCCCGGAAACGTGAATGCGATACTCATTGGCGCTGGCTCCAACATCCCTTGTGCGGCCGGATTCGCGTCCGACCGTCCGTCTTGTCTCGAAATGTGCCGCAAAGAGACGTCCCAGGCACACACTGTCAAGGTGGAGCATGGAAAAAACACGCGCAATCCCTTTGCTCCGCCTTGCGAAGCAGCGCAACTGGTGTATAAGCCACGCTTCGTTCGGAACTCTGGCCGGGGGCTGAACGGAAGGTCCGCCGCATGCCGGCATCTCTTCGAACTGAAGAGAGGCAGGCGACAGGCGGGCAGGTCGGCAAAGTGTCGTCCGTCTTCCCGTGTCTCCGCCTTCGAAGTTGCTTCGATCCGCCTTTCTTGAAGGCTCGAAGAGGCTTAGCGCCGGGTTCCGGGAACTGAAACGGAAAGAAAGGCACCCTCATGCCGCTTTACGAGCATGTGTTCCTGGCTCGCCAGGACGTCTCGGCCCAGCAGGTCGAGCAGATGGTCGAGCAGTACAAGGCCCTGATCTCCACCAACGGCGGCAACGTCGGCAAGGTCGAGAGCTGGGGTCTGCGCACGCTGGCCTACCGCATCAACAAGAACCGCAAGGCTCATTACACGCTGATGAACCTGGACGCCTCCCCGGCCGCTGTGGCCGAGATGGAGCGCCAGATGCGCATCAACGAGGACATCCTGCGCTTCATGACGCTCCGCGTCGAGGAGCACGAGGAAGAGCAGTCCGCGATGATGCAGAAGCGTGACCGCGACGACCGTCGTGGTGGTCGTGGTGATCGCGGCGACCGTGGTGATCGTGGTGGCCGTGACCGCGGCGATCGTGGTGGTGACCGCGGTGACCGTGGCGACCGCGGCGGCCGCCGCTTCGACGAAGAATAAGGAGCTAACGCAATGGTCGATATCGCACAGCTGCCGACGCGCCGCCCCTTCTTCCGCCGTCGGAAGACCTGCCCGTTCTCCGGCGCCAACGCGCCGAAGATCGACTACAAGGACATCCGCCTTCTGCAGCGCTACATCTCCGAGCGCGGCAAGATCGTGCCGAGCCGCATCACCGCGGTGTCCGCCAAGAAGCAGCGCGAGCTCGCGCGTGCCATCAAGCGCGCTCGTTTCCTCGGCCTGCTGCCCTTCGTGATCAAGTAAGATCACGACTTTCCAATCGGCTGGGACTGGCCGGCTCGCCGGCCGTCCCTAACCGCGCAGGACGCGGGACAGACGAAAAGGATCACCGAAATGCAGATCATTCTTCTCGAGCGCGTCGCCAAGCTCGGCCAGATGGGCGAAGTGGTGCGCGTGCGCGATGGCTTCGCGCGCAACTACCTGCTGCCGCAGGGCAAGGCGCTGCGTGCCACCAAGGCCAACCTGCAGCGCTTCGAAAGCGAGCGCGCGCAGCTTGAAGCTCGCAACCTCGAGCGCAAGTCGGAGGCCGAGTCGGTCGCCAAGACGCTCGACGGCCAGACCTTCACCGTCATCCGCCAGGCTGGCGAGACCGGCCAGCTCTACGGCTCCGTGTCGACCCGCGACATCGCCGACGTGATGACCGAAGGCGGTTTCTCCTCGGCTCGTTCGCAGGTTCGCCTCGACCGTCCGATCAAGACCATCGGCCTGCACGAGGTTGCCGTCGTCCTTCACCCGGAAGTCGAGGTGTCGGTCACGCTCAACGTCGCCCGCTCCGCCGACGAGGCCGAGCGCCAGGCGCGCGGTGAGGACCTCACCGGCCGCGAGCAGGACACGTTCGAGTTCGAAGAGGACGAGGACGAGGATGCCGAGGGCGAGGAGGCCGCTGAGGCCGACGCCGAGGCTGACGAGGAAGAGGCTCTCTGAGCCGCTTTCCAAAAAGCACCGAATTGAAAAGGCCCCGCTCTTGCGGGGCCTTTTTGTTTGGCAAGGTTGCCGGCCGCGGCCATTGCGCGGGGCAAGCGAACCGGCGAATACTCGCGCTCCCCCTGCCGAAAGCGAAAAGCATGGCCCAGAACATCTACGACGATCCTGATTTCTTCGCCGGCTACAGCCAGCTGCCGCGCCAGGTCCACGGCCTGGCCGGCGCGCCCGAGTGGCCGGCGATCAAGGCCTTGCTGCCAGACCTGGCCGGACGCCGGGTTGCGGATCTGGGGTGCGGCTTCGGCTGGGCATCGCGCTGGATGCGCGAGAACGGCGCGGCCTCGGTTCTGGGGCTCGATCTTTCTCGCAACATGATCGATCGCGCGATCGCGGATACTCACGACGACGCGATCTCCTACCGTATCGCCGATCTGGAGACGCTGGAGCTGCCGCACGCGGCCTTCGACCTCGTCTACAGCGCGCTGACGTTCCACTACGTCCAGGACTTCGCGCGCCTTGCGCGGATGATCGGCGATGCGCTGGCGCCGGGCGGCGAGCTCGTCTTCACCATCGAGCACCCGATCTTCATGGCCGCGGCCCGCCCGCTTTGGATGCAGGACCACGACGGCCGCAAGACCTGGCCGGTGAACGGCTATTCCGTCGAAGGAGAACGGCGCACGGACTGGTTCGCCAGCGGCGTCCTGAAATACCACCGCACCATTGCAACGACCCTGAACACGCTGATCGAGACCGGCTTCCGGCTGCGGCGCATCGACGAGTTCGCGCCGACGCGGGAACAGATCGCGCAGACCCCCGGGCTGGCCGAAGAGCTGGAGCGCCCGATGATGCTGCTCGTCGCAGCGGTCAAGGACTAGCGGAAAGCCCGCGATGAGGAGGCCGAGACTGGCAAGGGAAAGGCTCTCTGAGCCGCGTCCCGCAAGCGCTGACTTGAAAAGGCCCCGCTCCGGCGGGGCCTCGTTTGTTCTGGCAGGGCAGTCTCAGAAATTCTCGCCGGCCCTGCGGAGCTGCTCGATCCGCGCCTTTTCCAGTCTGGTCGCGCGCCCGGCCTCGTCGAACGGCACCTTGAAATTGAATGCCGTTGGCGTCGGCCCATGGTCATGCAGATGCTCATGGCGGACAACAGCATCCGCCCAGCTGGGCGGGGCCGTATCCATGTGCCACCACATCACCAGCGGCGGCCATGCCGGCTTGTCGAACCATTCGCGACCGCGCTTCAACGCCGCTGCGTGAAGGCCGAAATAGGTGAACACGAACAGGGACTCCAGATCCCTCCATAAGGACAGGGTTGCTGGCGACCACCCGTCTCCGCGCTCCTCGTAGAACCTGGGATAGACCTCCGCGCCCCACGAGGGCGGGCCGGGATCGGAAGCATAGCCGGAGCGCGCAATCAGCCCCTCGCACCGGTCCGCCAGTGCCAGGATCGGGTCGTTCAACTGCTGAAAGCCCTCGTTGGCCGGATCATCGGCGGGCTTCCTGAAGATACCGAACGTGTAAAGAGCCAAGGGCATCCGATGCCTCCCTCGAGGAAACCGGGTTTCACGGCGTCGGCCCGCCACGCTCCCGTTCCCCTGTCACCGCCGCGTCATCCGTTCCTGCTACCAAAGTTTCGATGTCGGCGCGACCCAACCCTCGCCCGGCCTCGACCCGCAAAACTTCACAGCGGCCGGCTTGTCCGGCCGTTTTTTTGTTCGCGGTTGCGCGCACCGCCGCTGCTTGCGCTTTTTGCATGGCAGCCGCCAGCGGCCTGATTTGTCCGTGATCTCCGCAGCGAGTTCGGCTAAGAAATGCGGGCCCTTTCGGGGCGCGTTTCATGTCACCACAAGATGCAGATTGGCAAGATGACCGGATTCAAGTCGGATTTCCTGAGGACCCTTAGCGAGCGTGGCTTCATCCACCAGATGTCGGATGAGACCGGGCTCGACGATCTCCTGCGGACTCAGACGGTCACCGCCTATATCGGCTATGATCCGACGGCATCCAGCCTGCATGTCGGTCATCTGATGCAGATCATGATGCTGCACTGGTTCCAGGCGACCGGCCACCGGCCGATCTCGCTGATGGGCGGCGGCACGGGCATGGTCGGCGACCCCTCCTTCAAGGAGGAGGCCCGCAAGCTGATGACCGTGGAAATGATCGAGGACAACATCGCCTCGATCAAGCGCGCCTTTTCCAACTACATCGACTACGACAAGGGCCCGCTCGGCGGCGGCCTGATGATCAACAACGCGGACTGGCTGCGCCCGCTCAACTACCTGGAGTTCCTGCGCGACGTCGGACGCCATTTCTCGGTCAACCGGATGCTGTCCTTCGACAGCGTGAAAACCCGTCTCGACCGCGAACAGTCGCTGTCCTTCCTCGAATTCAACTACATGATCCTGCAGGCCTACGACTTCGTCGAACTGGCCCGTCGCTACGACTGCCGGCTCCAGATGGGCGGCTCCGACCAGTGGGGCAACATCGTCAACGGCATCGACCTTGGCCACCGCATGGGCACCCAGCAGCTCTATGCGCTGACCTCGCCGCTGCTGACCACCTCGTCGGGCGCGAAGATGGGCAAGACGGCCTCGGGCGCCGTCTGGCTCGATGCCGATCTGCTGTCGGTCTATGACTTCTGGCAGTACTGGCGCAACACCGAGGACGGCGACGTCGAGCGCTTCCTCAAGCTCTTCACGGTTCTGCCGCTGGACGAGATCGCCCGGCTTGCCGCCCTTGGCGGCTCGGAGATCAACGAGGCGAAGAAGGTGCTCGCCACCGAAGTCACGGCCATCCTTCATGGCCGCAAGGCTGCCGAGGAAGCGGCCGAGACCGCGCGCCGTGCCTTCGAGGAAGGTGCGCTGGCCGAGGGCCTGCCGACGGTGGAGATCGCTCGCGGCGAGATTGAGGCCGGTCTCGGCCTGCTGGCCGCCTTCGTCACCGCCGGCCTGTGCGCCTCCAACGGCGAGGCCCGTCGGCAGGTCAAGGGTGGCGGCCTTCGCGTCAACGACGTGGTCGCAGAAGACGAGAAGCGCGTGCTCGGCACGTCCGATCTCGTGGACGAGGGCGTCATCAAGCTCTCGCTCGGCAAGAAAAAGCATGTGCTGCTGAAAGCCGTCTGAGCGCTCGACCGCCCTTCGACACGGCCGACACGACTGCAAACCCCGGGCGCCCGCGCCCGGGGTTTCATTTTTCAAAGGCGCGTCGGCCCCTCAGCGGTATTCGAAGATCTTGCGGAAGATGCCCGGCGCCATGGCAGAGGCCGGGTTGACCGTCAGCACCGGCTCGGCCAGCGAGCCGGTCAGCCGGTAAGTCACGCCGATCAGCCCCTCATCGGAGCCGCCGCCGAGCGCAAAGCCCAGGATCGGGATCTTGGCGAACAGGTTGTTGAGCGCGAAGACCGGCACGAACGTTCCGGTCATGTCCAGCGAACGCGCCGCCAGATTGACATTGCCCGACACCGTGCCGCCGATGGTCGGGCCGGCCAGCGTGCCGTCGGTGATGGTCAGCATGTCGCCACTGCGACGGAACTCCAGATCCAGCGCGCTGAACGTCGCCTCGCCGCTCCGTTCGGCCGCGGCCAGCAGCTGCTGCCTGCGCGGATCGCGCGCTTCGAGCACCCCCGGGCTGCGCGCAAGCTCGCGGATCGCCGGGTCCTCGGTAATCGCCAGCCGCTTGATCTTGAAGCGGCCGATCCAGTCGCTGGCCGACGGCATGGCGACCGACAGGATGCCGACGCCGCCGCGCATGCGGTCATAGAGATTGGCAAAGCGCAGGATCGCTCCGGTATCCTGGAACGTGCCGGTCAACTCGCGTCCCTGCCCCTCCCCGGTCAGCTTCGCCTGGAACGTCGTCTTGCCGCCGGACGCGCCTGACAGCTCAAGCGCGCGCAACTCGCCGCCGGACTTGGACATGGCGAGCGACACGCCGGACAGGGTTACGCCGTTGAAGCCGATCAGCTGGCCGACCTCGGCATTGATCTTGAGTGCGGTCTTGTCCGCGGCACCGCCCTTGCTGCTCCCGCTCAGGCTGGCGATCAGCCCGCGCGCATCCAGCCGCGTTGCCTGCAGGTCGACGGTGATCTGCCGCCCGCGCTTGGACAGCCGCAAGCTGGCCTCGTCGCTTGCCCGCAAGGCGAAGCGCGAAAACTCCGCCCGCTCCAGATCGCCGGCAGCCGTCAGCGTGATGCCGCCGTCGATCTCCACCCCTTCCGAGGTCAGGCGGAAACCGCGGATCTCGCGGCGGCCTTCGACCTCGCTCATGCGGAACACCGCACGCGCGGCAACGCCGGGGCTCTTGCTCCAGCCAACCTCGGCCAGCTCGATGCTGGCCCGCGTCAGGTCGACCTCGTAGGACTGCCCGGCATCGGTTTCCTCGGTCGACAGTTTCAGCGGACCATTGACGAAGCCGCGAATGTCGATGCCGCGATCTGCGAGCTGTTCCGCCGTGACCTCGATCACGACCCCCTGCCGGGCGACGACGGCCTCGCCATTGGCATTGTCGAAGGGCACGACGAGATCGAGATTGGCCGGCAAGCCGTCGAGCCGCCCGCGCCCCTTCAGCGACAGGCTTCCCTCGTCCACCGCGAAGGTCAGATCGGCACGGCTCAGCTTGTGGCCGCGGATCGGCCGATCGCTGGTGAACCCCTTGAGCGAGCCGGCAAGATCCCAGTCCACATCATCGACCCGCACGTCCTTGACCAGGGCGAAGGTGGCGTTGAGCGTCATCTCGCCCGAGCCCGCCACATCGTCGGGAGCAAGGTCGTTGCGCGACAGCACCGTGAACGGTTCGGCGTCCAGTAGTGTCGCCAGCGACTTTGCCGGCCCCTTGGCCGTCAGCTTCAGGACGCCGGTCTTGTCGCCGCTCTCGCGGATGTCCGGCACCTTGAACACCGTGTCGCTGATGGCGATCTGTTCGCCCGGCCGCGCCACCATCACGCCGGAAGGCGACGTGATCGTCAGCACTTCATCGGCAACCTGGATGCGGCCGGACAGGCCCTGCGCCACCGGCACCGTGCCGACGGTGCTGAGGCTGAGATCGGAGAAAGCGATGTCGACCTGTACGTCATCACCGGCCCAGCCCGGCGCCTCGTCGTCCACATCGAAGGCGGGCGGGCGCAGCGACACCGTCGCGCGTCCTCCCTCGATCCGGCCGTCGACGACATGCTCGATCACCCAGGCTCTTGCCGGCGGCATCATCGTGATGGGCCACAGCCGCTTCAGCGTGGCGACCGACATCGCGCCGCTCTGGACGGCGAGCGCCATGTAGGGACCGTCCTCGCCGATGCGCAGCGAGCCGGCGCCGTCCATTTCCGCCGACCCCGACCGCAGCGCCAGCTTGTCGAAATGGATCTCCTGCGTGTCCAGGTCCACGCGCCCTTCCGCCAGGAACCTCTCCATGGCAAAGGGCGGCCCCGGAACATCCGACGGGCCAATGCGGGCATCGCGCGACACCACGCGGAAGGACCACGCCTCCTGCCATTCTCGCGGAGGCTCGACCACCCCCTCGAACGGCAGGAAGGTGTTGCCCCTCTGGTAATTGGACGGGACGATGCGGAAGCCAGGCGACCCTGCTTCCCAATAGAGCTGGACGTCGATCGTGTCGAAGCCGACCACGGTGCGCCCGGTGTTGATCCAACCCGGCGAGACGATCACGCCCGCACGCGTGGTGCCGAAATTGCCTTCCGCGTCGACCGTCACATCGAGGCGCCCGCGCACAGGAATGCCGAGCCCCTTGCCCGCCCCCACCGAGGCGTCGATGGGCACGAACTCGCCGAGGGAAACGTCGTACACATCGACCCGCATCAGGCTTTCGCCGGTCTCCGCATCGGTGGAACGGCTCGCCTTGGCCTTCCACTGGCCGAGCCGGCCGGCAACCTGCGCGTCGACCTGCAGCGTGCCGTCGGCAGCCCTCGTCAGCTCCGCGTCGATGCCGCGCATCCGGTAGGTCTTCTCGCCCTCCAGCACGATCTCCGCGGAAACCAGTTCGATGCGGGCAATGCCGCGCTGCGCCAGTTGCCCCACGGCAAGGCGAGCGGTGCGGTCGGCCGCTTCCGCGACCACGGCCATATCGGGGATCTCGCTGGAAGATGCCGAGCGCGCCGCTCGCGCGATTTTCAGCCTGGCATGCTCCAGCCGGATCTCGGCCGGATGCAGGTCGCCGGTCAGCAGTGCTGCCGCATCAAGGGGGGCGGACACACGCGGCACGTGCAGCGACAGGTCGCTGTCGGCATCGACCTCGACGGAAAGATCGTGCAGCTCCACCTTTGGCGGCAGGCCTTCGGACAGGTCCACCGTAACCGCCCCGACCTCCAGCGTCGTTCCGGGCATCGAGGCGCGCTCGGCGATCATTCGCGCGAGATAGGGCACGGAAACCGGGCCATTGCCGAAGGTAACGATCAGTCCGCCGAACACCGCCAGCAATAGGACGCCGAGCGCCGCCAGGACATAGGTCCTCGTCCGCCACAGCCGAGGCTTGCGACGCAGCACGTCTCGCAGCGGCCTGTCACGATGTATGAGGCGTTTCAGCAGTGTCCCGGTCCTTTGGGCATGGCAGTCTGATCATCCGCGATTCGCGGAAATCATTGTATGGCGCAAGGGGGATCCGCGCCTGTCTGCGATGCGTATCTGCAACCGGCGAGGAAACTTGCACCTTTCACTCTCCAAATGACCAAAGGAAGGCAGAATGACGGAAATCACAGCCGGAAACGCCGCCCCTGATTTCGAGCTCGAACGGGACGGTGGCGGCACGCTGCGCCTGTCCGATCTGCGCGGACGCAAGGTGGTGCTCTACTTCTATCCGAAGGACGACACACCGGGTTGCACCAAGGAGGCGATCGCCTTCACAGCACTGGCATCGCAGTTCGAGGCGGCCGGGGCGGTCATCGTCGGCATCTCGCCGGACACGGCGGCAAAGCACGACAAGTTCAAGGCCAAGCACGACCTTTCGGTGATCCTTGCCGCCGACCCGGATTCGGCCGTGGCGACCGCCTGGGGCGTGTGGGTCGAGAAGTCCATGTACGGCAAGAAGTACATGGGCGTGGAGCGCTCGACCTTCCTCATTGACGAGGCCGGCAAGATCGTCGAGACGTGGCGCAAAGTTAAGGTGCCCGGCCACGCGGAAGCCGTGCTGGAGGCCGTCCGCGCCGCCGGCGGCTAAGCCGGGCAAGCGCTGCAGGCGCCGGATCCGTCCGGCGCCGCTCCCGGCGCCAGCGGAGATCACATGCAAGTTCCCCCAGACAGCACGGTTCGGCCTCACGGTTCCCACACCCGCGTCTCGCCGGGCAAGGCGGAGACGGCGGACTACACCCCTGCCTCGCTCGCCTGCGGCGCACGGCGAGTCGTCGCCTCCCGCTCGCTCGATGAAAAGACCAACGTGGCGCACGCCACCGCCCGCGCCTGGTTCGGCCGCACGCTTTCGTTGCGCCGACGGACGGGCAGCGAGCGCATGCCCGACCAGCCGGGACGGCCGGACACGCCCGTCCTGCTGCCGCCGCGCGACATGCCCAAGCGCGCCGTCGGCGGAACGTCCGGGCGCATCGCCCTGCTGCACTCCCTCGCCCATATCGAGCTGAACGCCGTCGACCTGACCTGGGACATGGTCGGGCGCTTCGCCGACCGGGCGCTGCCCCGCTCCTTCTTCGACGATTGGGTGCGCGTCGGGCTGGAGGAGGCCAAGCATTTCTCGCTGCTGCGCCGGCGGCTGGAGGATCTCGATTCGCATTACGGCGCCCTTCCCGCCCATCACGGGCTGTGGGAGGCCGCCGAAAGCACCGGCGACGACCTCGCCGGGCGCCTTGCCGTCATCCCCCTGGTGTTGGAGGCGCGCGGCCTCGACATCACCCCGCCGATGATCGAGAAGGCGCGCGGGCGCGGCGATCCGGAGACGGCGGCGATCCTGGAGATCATCTATCGCGACGAAAAGCGCCACGTCGCCTTTGGCGCCAAGTGGTTCCGCTATTTGTGCGACAAGGAACGCTGCGACCCCGAGCGGCGTTTCCAGGATCTGGTGCGCCGTCATTTCAAGGGCGGGCTGAAGCCTCCGTTCAACGACCGGGCACGCTCCGAGGCCGGCCTTACGCCCGGCTTCTACCGTCCCCTCGCCCGCCTGATCGGCTGATCGGATTCTCGAATTCGGACAGTTCCTTAGCTTTTGTTAACCTTAACGGGGGCATGATCGGATCCGAAGAAGGTGCCGCGTATGTGTCTGGCACCGCCGGGAACGGGTCCACAGACGAATGACAGGACACGCAGGAAACGGCCGCGGGGGTTTCGGCAAGCGGAAAGAGCCGCACCGGGTGATTATCGCCCGTGGCGACAATGTCCGCAGCTTTACCATTTCCCCGCTCGTGGCAGGCCTGGCGACTGCGGTCGGCACCATGCTCGCGGTCGGCTATATCGGCGCCACCGCCTATCTCGTCCTGCGCGACGACATCATCCAGTCTTCGGCCGAGCGCCAGGCGCAGATGCAGCTGTCTTACGAGGACCGCATCGCCTCGCTGCGCTCGCGCATCGACCAGCTGACCAGCCGCCGCGTGCTTGAGCGCCGCAGCATCGAGGAGCAGCTCGCCGACGTGGTCGAGCGCCAGCGCGATCTCGACACGAGGCAGGCGCGCGTCTCCGGCCTGCTGGCCAAGGCTGCCGAGAACGGCATCCGCGTCGCGGTCGGCAGCCCGGTGCCGGCGGCAAAGCCCGCAACACCGGTCGTCGCGCTCGGCTCGATCGATGCTCCGACCGGCATCGGCGGCACGCCCGAACCCATCGAGATTTCGCCCGTTCTCAGCCTGCGCGGCACCAAGGCCGACTACAATGCCGCTGCCGAAGCCGCCGCCCGTCAGGGCGCCGCCGCTCCCGGCAAGCCGCTGCGAGACCTTGCGCCGGAGGCAGCCGCCTCCCAGCCCCAGACGCCCGCAAGCCAGCCTGCCCCCGACCAGCGCGTGGAGTTGATCGACAACGTCAACGCCGCCCTCGACCGCATGGACGGCGAAGCCCACGCCGCGCTCGACGTCATCGCCGTGACCGCGGAGCGCGACGCGGTGACCATCGCCGATGCGGCCGACGAGCTCGGCCTGCAGCTTGCCGGCGTCAAGACGGACCTTGCCTCCAGCCAGGGCGGTCCCTTCGTTCCGCTCACTGGCTCCGATTTCGACTCGCGCATCGAGCGTGCCGAAAAGGCGCTGCTCGCCCTCTCCCAGGTCAAGGAAGCCGCCCGCGGCATCCCGCTCGCCTCGCCGGTCCCCGGCGCCGAGCTCTCCTCCTCCTTCGGCCCGCGCGTCGATCCGTTCCTCGGCCGCATGGCCATGCATACAGGCCTCGACTTCCGCGCGACCACGGGCGTCGCCATCCGCGCACCCGCCCCCGGCAAGGTGATCTTCTCTGGACGCAACGGCGGCTACGGCAAGTCGGTCGAGATCCGCCATCCCAGCGGTGTCGTCACCCGCTTTGCCCATATGAGCAGCATCAGCGTGAGCGAAGGCGACGAGGTCGTCACCGGCGACCGGCTCGGCTCGGTCGGCTCGACCGGGCGCTCGACCGGCCCGCACCTGCACTACGAGGTCCGCGTCAACGACCGGCCGCTCAACCCCATCCGCTTCCTGCGCACCGGCGAGAAGATCGCCACCTTGCTGCACGACTGATCAAGACCGGCGGGCAATGTGTAGCCCGCCCCGCAACGACAAACGGCGCCCCGAGGGGCGCCGTTTTCGTTTCTGCAGACAACTCCGCCGGGAAGGCGTCAGTCGACGTCCTCGACCGCATCCGGAGCGCCGCCGAAGGCGCGCTGCGCCAGCGTGGCTTCCATGAAGTCGTCGAGGTCGCCGCCCAGCACGCCGGTCGGGTTCGTGCTCTCGACGCCCGTGCGCAAGTCCTTCACCAGCTGGTAGGGCTGCAGCACATAGGAGCGGATCTGGTGGCCCCAGCCGATCGAGGTCTTCGATGCGGCCTCGGCATTCGCCTTCTCCTCGCGCTTCTGCAGTTCCAGCTCGTAGAGCCGCGCCTTCAGCATCGACCAGGCGGTCGCCCGGTTCTTGTGCTGCGAGCGCTCCGACTGGCACTGCACCACGATGCCGGTCGGCTGGTGGGTGATGCGCACCGCCGAGTCGGTCGTGTTGACGTGCTGGCCGCCCGCGCCCGAGGCGCGGTAGGTGTCGATGCGGCAGTCGCTCTCGTTGACCTCGATCTCGATCGAGTCGTCGATGACCGGATAGACCCACACCGAGGCGAAACTGGTGTGCCGGCGCGCCTGGCTGTCATACGGCGAGATGCGCACCAGCCGGTGCACGCCCGATTCCGTCTTCAGCCAGCCATAGGCGTTCTCGCCCTTGATCTTGAGCGTCACCGACTTGATGCCGGCTTCCTCGCCATCATGGAGTTCGAGCGTCTCGACCTTGTGGCCGTGCTGCTCCGCCCAGCGGGTGTACATGCGCAGCAGCATGCTCGCCCAGTCCTGGCTCTCGGTGCCGCCGGCGCCGGAGTTGATCTCGACATAGCAGTCGTTGCCGTCGGCCTCGCCCGACAGGAGCGAGGCGATCTGGCGCTTGTTGACCTCGCTGCGCAGCGCCTTCAGCGCCTGCTCGGCCTCGCCCACCACGTCCTTGTCGCCTTCCATCTCGCCGAGCTCGATCAGCTCGAGATTGTCGGCAAGGTCGGCTTCCAGCTTGCGCACGCCCGTCAGCCCGTCGTCGAGCTGCTGGCGTTCGCGCATCAATTTCTGCGCCTTCGTCGGATCGTCCCAAAGGGTCGGGTCCTCGGAAGCGGCGTTCAGTTCATCCAGACGGACAATCGCGTTGTCCCAGTCAAAGATGCCTCCTCAGCAGGCTTATGGCCTGCTTGATTTCGTCGACCACGGCCTCGGTTTCAGCGCGCATCGCTGTCCTTTCTCGCCAGTTGGGGGTTGCAGTTCGAAAAGATGGAAACCGTCCTCGCCACAGGCCTGACGGCGCTTCCGTTTCGGTCGCGGACCATAGTTGATCGGGCCGCCAATCGCAAACGCCGCGGCCGGGTCTCCCCTGCCGCGGCGTCGAAGCTGTCGGGTTCCGCTCCCGGCACTGCCGGGGCGGAACATTGCCGGGTCAGTACAGGCCGCCGGTACCACTCATGACGGCCTGGCCCGCCTCCGGCGAGACCGTGCGCGGAATGCCGATCTCGTCCTGGAAGCCGATGATCGAATACTCGTCCGGCGGAGCGGTGCCCGGCTTGAAGCCTTCCAGGATCGTGCCCGGCGTGCCGGCGCCCGCGCGCAGGCCCGTCTGGCGGTTGATCGGGATCAGCTGCAGGCCCTTGGGCACGCGGAACTCGACCGGCGGCGCATCCTTCAGCGCAGCCTGCATGAAATCGATGAAGATCGGCGCCGCCACCTGGCCGCCCGTCGCACCGCGTCCCATCGGCTTCGGCGTGTCGTAGCCGACGAACACGCCCACCGTCAGGTCCGGCGTGAAGCCGACGAACCAGGCGTCCTTCTCGTCGTTGGTCGTGCCGGTCTTGCCGGCGACCGGACGGCCGAGAACCTTGACGCTGGTGGCGGTGCCGCGCTGGACCACGCCTTCCATCATCGAGGTGATCTGGTAGGCGGTCATCGGGTCGAGAACCTGCTCGCGATTGTCGACCAGCTCCGGCTCGGGCTGGTCTGCCCAATGATCGGTCGCGCAGGTTTCGCAGATCCGCTCCTCATGCCGGTAGACGGTCTTGCCGTAGCGGTCCTGGATGCGGTCGATCAGCGTCGGATGCACCTGGCGCCCGCCATTGGCAATCATCGCATAGGCAGTGACCATGCGCATGACCGTGGTCTCGCCCGCGCCCAGCGACATGGACAGGACCGGCGTCATCGCATCGTAGATGCCGAAGCGCTTGGCGTATTCGGCCACCAGCGGCATGCCCATGTCCTGGGCAAGGCGCACGGTCATCACGTTACGCGACAGCTCGATGCCGACACGCAGCGTCGAGGGACCGTAATACTTGCCGCCGTAGTTCTGCGGCCGCCACATCGGCAGGCCTGGACCCTGGGCGATCTCGAACGGTGCGTCCATGATCACGCTGGAGGGCGTATAGCCGTTGTCGAGCGCGGCCGCGTAGAGGAACGGCTTGAAGGCAGAACCCGGCTGGCGATACGCCTGCGTGGCGCGGTTGAACTCGCTCTGGGAGAAGGAGAAGCCGCCGACCATCGCCAGCACGCGGCCCGTATAGGGATCCATCGCCACCAGCGCGCCGGAGACGCTCGGGAACTGGCGCAGCTCGTACCCTTCGCCCTCGCCCTTCTCCACATAGATCACGTCGCCCGGCGACAGCACGTCGCCCGCATTGGTCGGCGAGCGGCCGCTGATGCGGGCCCACTTCATGCCGGACAGCGGCAGGCTGACCCGCTCGCGCTCGGTCGACAGCTGGCCGTTGGTCTCGCGCGTCGGCTGCAGGCCGATCTCAGCCGCCTCGCCGGAGACCGACAGAACCACCGCCAGACGCCACTCGGGAACGTCCGGCATGCCCTCGATCTTGGACAGCTCGACACCCCAGTCGGCCGCGCCCGGCTCGATCTTCTGCACCGGACCGCGCCAGCCGCCGCGGCGCTGGTCGAAGGCGATCAGGCCGTCCATCAGCGCCTTGCGCGCCATCACCTGCAGTTTCGGGTCGAGGGTCGAGCGAACCGACAGGCCGCCTTCGTACAGGCGCGTCTCGCCGTACATGCTGGCGATCTCACGGCGCACTTCCTCGGAGAAATATTCGGACGCGAACAGGTGGGTGCCGCGCGAGCGCAGCTTGACCGACAGCGGCTTGGCCTTGGCTTCCTCGCCGGCCAGGCTGTCGACATAGCCGTTCTCGACCATGCGATCGATCACCCAGTTGCGGCGCTCGATGGCCGCGTCCCGCTCGCGGAACGGGTGGTAGTTGTTCGGACCCTTGGGAAGGGCGGCGAGATAGGCCACCTCTTCCAGGCTCAGCTCGTGCACCGACTTGTCGAAGTAGAGCAGCGAGGCCGCGGCCACACCATAGGCGCCGACGCCGAGATAGATCTCGTTGAGATAGAGCTCGAGGATCTCGTCCTTGGTGTAGGCCTGCTCGATGCGCAGGGCCAGGATCGCCTCCTTGACCTTGCGCTCCATCGACACTTCGTTGGTCAGCAGGAAGTTCTTCGCCACCTGCTGGGTGATCGTCGAGGCGCCCTGCGGGCGGCGGCCGGAGCCGTAATTGCGCACATAGGCGACCGCGGCACGCGCGATGCCTTCCGGGTCGATGCCCAGATGCGAGTAGAAGTTCTTGTCCTCGGCCGAGATGTAGGCCTGCTTCAGCAGATCCGGGATGGCCTGGATCGGCAGGAACAGCCGCCGCTCCTTGGCGTATTCCGCCATGAGCTGGCCGTCGGCCGCATGAACGCGGGTCATCACCGGCGGCTCGTAGTTCTTGAGCGCGGTGTAGTCCGGCAGGTCCTCGGACATGTCCTGGAGGAACAGCCAGACACCCGCGGCCACGAGCAATCCCAGCACGGCACCGATGCCGAACAGGTAGCCGAAGAGTTTGATCAGGAACTTCATATATCCGGCTCGTCTATCCCGGTAATGTCGATCTTGCGTCGCAGGTCAGGCCGGCGCGCTTTGCACCGCCGCACGCCCCGGCAGCTTGCCGGTCCGCGCGGCCGATGCGCCTGGCGCGATTGGCTGCCCCGCCGTCATGCCCCCGTTCGCGTCCCCTCGCAATAGCGGATTCGGACCTCGACGTCCCCTGGTTCCGCATTGCGGCGAACCGCCTGGGGCATGCCCCGCAACCCCACCTCCATCCTTGACCAATATGGCGATGCTGAGGCGGACGTTGCGTCTCTACTCGACCTGCTCTTCCGCCTCGGCCGCCGCATGGCCCGCCGTGGTGCGCGACATCTGCATCGCGCCATCGCCGAAGCGCCGTCCGAAATAGCCGTCGATCGCCGCAACAAGGGCCTGTGACATGCGCCCGCGCCACTCGTCGGTGGTCATCAGCTTCTCGTCGAGACGGTTCGACAGATAGCCGAGCTCGACCAGGGCGGACGGCACGTCATGCGCCGTCAACACGCGAAAACCGGCGGATCTCTGGGGATTCTTGATCAGCTGCGCCGTGCCGCGCAGCTCGTTCACCAGCGTGCGGGCGAACAGGAACGAGAACTTCTTGGTCTCCTGCCGCGCCAGATCGATCAGGATGTCGGTGACGTCGTCGGGCTCGTTGGCAAGGTCGATACCGGCGATCACGTCGGAGCGGTTCTCGCGCTCGGCAAGAGCTGCGGCAATTTCGTCGCTGGCGTTCTCGGACAGCGTGTAGACGCCGGCGCCGCGCACCTGCTCGCGGCCGATTCGCACCGAGTCGGCATGAACCGACAACAGCAGGTCCGCTTCCATCTCGCGGGCGATGTGGACCCGCTCGCGCAAGGGAATGAAGATGTCTTCATCCCGCGTCATGTGAACCTCGTAGCGCCCGGTCGCCACCAGCTTGTCGCGCAGCAGCCGGGCGAAATCGAGCACCACCGCCTTTTCCAGCGTGCCCGACGTGCCGCGCGCCCCGGTGTCGATGCCGCCATGGCCGGGGTCGAGCACGATCAGCGGCTTGTCGCGGCGGCGCACGGCCGTCAGCTTGTCGCCCTTGCGCGAGGCGATGGGGGCCGGCGCCTGCGCGCTCGCCAGGAAGGTTTCCCGCGTGGTGCCGACGAGATCGAGCACCAGGCGCGCCGGCTGGTCGGAGACCGACGGCAGCACGAAGGACTTGTCGACCGAAACCGGCCCGGACGCATCGAGGACGAGGCGGGACTTGCCGGCGGCGAACATGCCGAAACGCCAGGCGGTGATCAGTCCGCGCCCGTCCTGACCGGCCGTCGGCGGCAGGTCGAAGCGCACCTGCGGCAGGTCGATGACCACGCGATAGGGATCGGACAGGGTGGAGACGGCGAACTCCACCGGCGCCGACAGATCCATGATGAAGCGGGTTCGCGTCGCATCGCCGGCAACGCGGGCTTCGCGCGCGACCACCGGTCCGCCGGCCTGCCCGCTGGTCTGGGCGTCCGCGGCAGCGGCTTGCGCGACGGCGGTCTCGGCTGCGACAGGCCCCGCCGGCAGCGCCAGGCCGGCAGCAAGCGCCAGCAGCCGTGTCATGCGTGCGAAGATCGTCACTCGATATGCCTCTTGCCGGTCTCTGCCCGCCCCGCCGCTTTACTGCAGCAAGATGTAGCCCCTCGCAAGTTAACCTTTCATTGACGATACGACGCCTTGTACGCAGATGCGAGGCGAACCCGCCCAAATGCACGCAAAGCGCGCCCCCGCCCCGCAAGCGTACTTGCCATATGCCTTTCACGACCGTAAAAGAAATGCGACGGGTCCGGGATTTGAATCTGATTCAACCTGGGTCGTTCTGGTGCCATCTGGCGGCGTCCGGTCAAGCCAACTGTGCTTTCGTAAACAGCGATCGATCACTTGGCAGCGGCGCCCGGCAGGGTGGCCATCGAATTCGTGCGTTCCCGGTCTGCGTGGCGAAGGCCGAACACCGGGATCCGGTCGATGGTGCCGCGCGTCAGCGATGCCCCGCGTCAGTGATGACGCGCCGCGTATCGAGGTCGCCCCGCATCCTGGACGCTTGCGTCCCGGCCGGCGCTCCGTAGCGCCCTCCGGCCCCGCCCCCTGCGGCGCCGTGGGAAGCTCGCGACGGATCGAGGCGCATGGAGCGTCCGGCTGCGTTCATCGCAACCGGCGTACGATGGCGGCAAGGCTGGCCGGAGCCCCGTCTCGACTTGCCACCGAGGCCGCCTCAGCGCCCGGACAGGCAGCCGACAGGACTGATACATCCGGCCCGCCGCAAGGCAGTGGCCGCCGCAACATGGCTTACTGGGCGCTGCAATGAACCAATGCGCGAAGACGATCCCAAACGGACACGAGGCCGCCGCTATCGGCGTCGCCGGGTCCGGACGGATCGCCGCGCGGTGCAGCACCCCTTCGTCTTTCATCACACCGCAGAACAGAACGATCGCCCTCGCGCGGATCCGGACGAGCGTGACAAGCCGCCCGGGCGCGACGGTCGTGGAGACACCCATCAATGGCAAACAAGATGCTTATCGATGCCGCGCACCCGGAGGAGACCCGGGTCGTCGTGGTGCGCGGAAACAGGGTCGAGGAATTTGATTTCGAGGCTGCGAACCGCAAGCAGCTTCGCGGCAACATCTATCTGGCCAAGGTAACGCGCGTCGAGCCGTCGCTGCAGGCCGCTTTCGTCGATTACGGCGGCAACCGCCACGGCTTCCTTGCCTTCGGCGAGATCCATCCCGACTACTACCAGATCCCGATGGCCGACCGTCAGGCGCTCATCGACGAAGAGGAAGCGGAGGCCGCCCGCGCCGATGAGGACGAGCGCCCCTCGCGCCGCAAGAGCAAGGCCGCCAAGCCCGCCGAGCAGGAGAACGGCGAGGCCGTCGCCTCCGAGGAATCCGAGAACGGCGAAGACGACGTCGAGTCGGTCGGCGCGGAAGACGCGCTGGAGGAGCTCCCCCAGCGCGCCCGCAAGCACCGCAAGCAGTACAAGATCCAGGAAGTGATCAAGCGCCGGCAGGTCCTGCTGGTGCAGGTCGTCAAGGAAGAGCGCGGCAACAAGGGCGCTGCTCTGACCACCTACCTGTCGCTGGCCGGCCGCTATTCGGTGCTGATGCCGAACACCGCCCGCGGCGGCGGCATCTCGCGCAAGATCACCACCCCGACCGACCGCAAGCGTCTGAAGAAGATCGCTTCCGAGCTGGAAGTGCCGCAGGGCATGGGCGTGATCCTGCGCACCGCCGGCGCCAGCCGCACCAAGGCCGAGATCAAGCGCGATTTCGAGTACCTGATGCGGCTGTGGGAGAATGTGCGCGACCTGACGCTGCAATCGTCGGCGCCTTACCTCGTCTATGAGGAGGGCTCGCTGATCAAGCGCTCGATCCGCGACCTCTACAACAAGGACATCGACCAGGTTCTGGTGGCCGGCGACGAAGGCTATCGCGAGGCCAAGGACTTCATGCGCATGCTCATGCCGAGCCATGCCAAGAACGTCCAGCCCTACAAGGACGCGACGCCGGTCTTCTCGCGCTTCATGGTCGAGAGCCAGCTCGATGCGATGTTCTCGCCGCAGGTGACGCTGAAGTCGGGCGGCTACATCGTCATCAACCAGACCGAGGCGCTGGTCGCCATCGACGTCAACTCCGGCAAGTCGACGCGCGAACACAATATCGAGGACACCGCCGTCCAGACGAACCTGGAAGCGGCGGAGGAAGTGGCGCGCCAGCTGCGGCTGCGCGACCTTGCCGGCCTGATCGTGATCGACTTCATCGACATGGAGGAGAACAAGAACAATCGGGCCGTCGAGCGCAAGCTCAAGGATTGCCTGAAGAACGACCGGGCGCGCATCCAGGTCGGCCGCATCTCGCATTTCGGCCTTCTGGAAATGTCGCGCCAGCGCATCCGCACCGGCGTTCTGGAAAGCTCCATGACGCCCTGCCCGCACTGCCACGGCACGGGCATGATCCGCTCGGTGGAATCGGTGGCGCTGCATGTGCTGCGCTCGCTTGAGGACCACCTGCTGAAGGGCGCGACGCACAATCTGATCGTCCGCACGACGACCGAGGCGGCGCTCTACATCCTGAACCAGAAGCGCGGCCACCTGGCCGATCTGGAGGCCCGCTTCGGCCTCGAGGTGACGGTCCAGGCCGGCCACATGGACAGCGGCCAGCATTACGTGCTGGAGCGCGGCGAGCCGATCGACGCGCGCCCGGATGCGGCCCCGCGCATGATCCAGCCGTCCACCGTCATGCCGATGACGGTCGAGGAAGCCGAAGAGATCGACGAGGTCGAAGAGGAAGAGGAGGAGACCCCGCGCGCCTCCTCCGCCCGCGACCGCGACGAGAGCGACGACGAAAACGGCGGCCGCAAGCGCCGCCGCCGCCGCCGTCGCCGGCGTTCGGGCTCCGACGAGGACCAGCCGCAGACCCGCCAGGCCGATGCCGAGGACGGCGATGAGGATGGCGACAACGACACCGAAGGCGAAGTCAGCGCCGCCGAGCGCCAGGAAGATGGCGACGACGAGGAGCGCTCGCGCCGCAAGCGCCGCCGTGGCCGCCGGGGCGGTCGCCGCAGCCGCCGCGATGGCGAGGGCGAGAACGGCGAGAACGAGAACGGCGAAGCCGTCGCCCAGGCCTCGGATGAGGCCGACGACAGCGACAGCGATGCCGCGACCGGGGACAGCGTGAGCGAGCCGGTGGCCGCCCAGACGGCTGCCGAAGAGACGGCGAGCACGGACGAGGCTCCGGCCGAAGCCGTCAGCGAGACCGTTGCCGAGACGAGCGAGACCGCTGCCGAGCCGGCGGGCGAAAGCGAGGCCGATGCGGCTCCCGAGGCACCGGCCCCCGAGGTCGAGACGCCTGCGGACGAGCCGGTCGCGGACGTCGCCGCTGCCGCGGAACCTGTTGAAGAGACGAGCGAAACCGTGGCCGAAGAGGCTCCGGTGGAGGCCGTCGCGGAAGAGGCTTCCGAACCTGTCGAGCCCGAGGCTCCGGCCCAGCCGGCCGCGCCGAGCGAGCCTGTCGTGGTGCGCGAGACCGTCTCCAGCGACGGCAGCAGCGAGGAAACCGACCCGGACGGCCCGAAGCGGTCCGGTTGGTGGCAGCGCCGCGGTTTCTTCTGATCTTTGCACCACTGAAATGACGACGGCGCCCGGGGATATCCGGGCGCCGTTTTCGTTTGTGCGAGGCCTTGCGAAATTTTGAGACGGATTTTGCAAAATCCCGTCTCGAAATCGGCAAAAATCGAGACGCGCTCGCAAAATCGGTGGGACACCCCCAGCCGGCCGGCGGCGGGGATAAACGGCCCCGGCAGGCCCCTCGCCTGCCGGCCGCCTTGGCGCTCTATCCCCGGGGCCCCGTGAAACTTGTCCCCGCCCCCCGCATCAGGGCGTAGCATCACCTGCAAATGCCACATCGGCGATCAGGCCGGGACCGGCAGGCTTGCCGGAGGCGCTGGCGATCTCGGCCAGCGAGGCGGAGGCGAGGTCGCCGTCCGGCGCCACCTGGTAGCCCTTTGCTGCAAGACGCTGCGCCAGGGACTGCGGCGTCAGCTCGAAGAGCGGGGCGACCTCGGCGACGGTGCCGTTCTCGATCGCCGACAGAGCGGCGCGCATCGGGTTGCCGCCGCTGGCACCCGCCGTCAGCGCCGGGACGGCGAAGGCCAGCGAGGCAGCGATGCCGATGACAGCGGGAACGAGAAGCTGGCGGCGCTTCAGATAGCCGGACAAGCCCGGCCAGTTGCGCCACAGATGCACGACGACGGGCGCGAGCAGCACCATGGAAAGCCATTCGTGCATGCCATGGAAGGCGGCGGAGCCCCAGTGGAAGAACAGGGCGACGCCGGACACGGCGGAGACGGCGAAAAGAACGATGGTGAAAGTGGTTCCGTGGGTTTTCAGGACGCGAAGCATGTTGCTCTCCGAACTGGTCTGCCTCCTCTGCGCCAAGGCGTGGCAGAGGCACGGGACGCCGGCAACAGGCAAGCTGTAACGGTCTGTCGCAAGGCCCTCGCCCGCGACAGATACGGACAGTTTTGGCGGGCGGAGGTGGTGCGCAAGCGGTACCCCAGCTTCGACGCGGGGCGCGCGCGGCAACGCCGGGGCTTGAATAGAACCGTTCGGGATTACTGGATCCCGGTCTTCGACTGCGCCGAAACCGGGACGACAGCCTGAGCGCGGGTTTGCGCGGGCGCGTCCTCGCAACCGCTCTGGGAACCAATGGGCCCCGGATCTCGCGATGCTCGTCCGGGGTGACGGCGGAGTGTGACGTAACGGCAGAGGGCGGAGTGACGGCAGAGGGGATGCGGGGCCGCGCCTCCTTCTCGGAGGTCATCCCGGCCGCAGGCGAAGCCGGAGAGCCGGGACCCATTTGCAACTTCAGCGGGGGTGAGGCGAGAGCCCGCCGCCACCTCCACCGCTGTCATACCTGCGAAGGCAGGTATCCAGTATCCGCCGGAGCACGCGATAGCGCAAAGGCGTCTTCCACCATGGCGATACTCGCTCGCGGCAATTCCGAGGTCCGAGCCGAACCGTTCGGGGGTACTGGATCCCGGTCTTCGGCTGCGCCGAAACCGGGATGACACTCTGTGTATGAGGTTAGCGCGGGCGTACCCCCGCCACCGCTCCAGGAACGAAGGAGCCCCTCACCCCGCCTTTGGCAGCCAGTCGGCGAGCCGTTCGACGGCCTCGGCGATGACCGCGTGATCGCCGGCGAAGGAAAAGCGCATGTAGGAGCGGCCGTTGACCGGATCGAAGTCCGGGCCGGGCGTCGCCGCGATGCCGGCTTCCTCCAGCAGACGCGAGGCGAAGGCCAGGCTGTCATTGGCGAAGGGGCGAATGCCGGCATAGAGGTAGAAGGCGCCGTCGACGGGGAGCAGCTCGGTGAAGCCGAGCTGCGGCATGCGCTCCAGCAGCAGCGCGCGGTTGCGGGCATAGCCGGCCTTCACCGCCTCCAGTTCGTCGCGCGCATCGAAGGCGGCGGCTGCCGCCCGCTGCGACAGTTCCGGCGGCGAGATGTAGAGGCTCTGGGCGATGCGCTCGACCGGGCGCACCAGGTCCTCCGGCAGCACCATCCAGCCGATGCGCCAGCCGGTCATGCAGTAGTATTTGGAGAAGCTGTTGATGACGATGGCCTTGTCGGTGAAGGAGAGCGCCGTCTCCTGCTCGCCGTCGAAAACCAGGCCATGATAGATCTCGTCGGAGATGAAGCGGATATCGAGTGCCTCGCAGGCATCGCTCAAGGCCTTGAGCGCCTGCGGCGTCATCATCGTGCCGGTGGGATTGGCCGGCGATGCGACCAGCACGCCCTTGAGCGGCGCCTCGCGGTGGGCCGCCTCGAGCAGCTCCGGCGTCAGGGCCCAGCGGGTGTCGGCGCCGACCTCGATCTCGACCGGCACCAGCCCCAGCGCCTTGAGGATGTTGCGATAGGCGGGATAGCCCGGCGCGGTGATCGCCACCCGGTCGCCGACATCGAAGGCGGCGAGGAAGGCGAGGTTGAAGCCCGCCGAAGAGCCGGTGGTGGCGACGATCCGCGACAGCGGCACGTCGAGCCCGTGGGTGTCGCGATAATAGCCGGCGATCGCCTGCCGCAAGCCGAGCAGCCCGCGCGCCTCGGTATAGCCGATGCGCCCGCCCTCCAGCGCCGCACGGGCCGCCGCAAGCACCGGCGCGGGCGCCGATGCGCCCGGCTGGCCGACCTCCATGTGCAGGATGCGCCGGCCCTCCGCCTCCAGGGTGTTGGCGCGCGAGAGCACGTCCATCGCAAGGAACGGCTCGACTTCTGACCGGCGGGAAGGATGCGACATGAAAAACGTCCTGTGTTCGGTCTTGACGGCAATCTGCGGCAAAGCCGCCCCGCCTGCCCATCTCGCGCCGCATTTGCCGCGTCTAGACGAAAGCCAAGGGGCCTGGCGGAGCGGTTGACCGCCCTTCACCGGCTCCCTACCCTTCGCGCGCGCCGCTGTCGAGGCTCGGCATGTACCGGGGCGGGATTTTGCCCGTGGACCCGGGCGCGGCGCGACAGGTCAAGAGAACAGGCAAGAGGCAGAAGATGGGGTCCTTCCGCTCGCTCGACCGATCCGCCGCAGGATCGCTCGCGGCCCGCCGTGCAGACGCGGCGCCCTCCACGCGCACGCTGGCGCGCCGGACGGCGACGCTGGTGATGGCCGGCGTGCTGGCGCTCGGGCCGATGGGGACGGCCGTGCACGCGCAAGGCGGCATCCCGCTGGTGCGCGACGCGGAGACCGAAGCCTTGATGCGCGACTATGCCGGGCCGATCTTCGACGCGGCCGGCATCGCCCGCCAGCAGGTCGATATCGTCCTGGTCAACCGCAATGACTTCAACGCCTTCGTCGCCGACGCCCGCCGCATCTTCATCAATGTCGGCGTGATCACCGATGCGGAAACGCCCGGCGAGGTGATCGGCGTGCTGGCGCACGAGACCGGCCACATCACCGGCAACCACCTGGTGCGGCTGCGCCAGGCGCTGGCCAATGCCCAGATCATCGCCGTGATCGGCGCGGTGCTGGGCGCGGGCGCCGTCGTCGCCGGCTCCAGCTCTGGTTCCAGCGGCGTCGCGCAAGGCGGCGCCGGCGCGCTGACCGCCGGTGCGGGCCTCGCCCAACGCTCGCTGCTCGCCTATCGGCGCGGCGAGGAATCGATTGCCGACCGAGCCGCCCTCACCTTCCTGCAGAAGACCCGCCAGTCGGCGCGCGGCATGCTGAAGACCTTCGCCCGCTTCGCCGACCAGACCCTGTTCTCGGCGCAGTACACCGATCCTTACGCGCAGAGCCACCCGATGCCGCGCGAGCGGCTGACCCAGCTGGAGACGGTGGCCCGCCAGAGCCCGTACTGGGACGCGCCGGAAGACCCGCAGCTGCAGGCCCGCCACGACATGGTGCGCGCCAAGCTGATCGCCTTCACCGCCCATCCGAACACGGTGGCACGCGACTACCCGCGCTCCGACAGCTCGCTGCCGGCCGAATACGCGCGGGCCGTGGTCACCATGCGCACCCGCAGCCGCAAGGAAGCGGTGGCAGCCATCGACAAGCTGATCCGCCGGCAGCCGGACAATCCCTATTTCCACGAGCTGAAAGGCCAGGCGCTGCTGGAATCGGGCAATCCGAAAGCGGCGATCGCCCCGTTCCGCCAGGCCCTGAGCCTGCGCCCGCGCGAGGCGCAGTTCCAGATCTGGCTGGGCTTCGCGCTGGTGGCGGCGAACGACAATTCGCTGCTGCCGGAGGCCGAGAAGATCCTCAAGGCCGGCCTGCAGGTGGACGAGAACTCGCCCATCGGCTACTCGCAGCTGGCCATCGCGCTCGGGCGCCAGGGCAAGACGGCGGAGGCGGACGTGGCGACCGCGCGCGGCCTGATGGCACGCGGGGATTTCGAGGCTGCCAGGCGCTACGCCGCCCGTGCACAAAAAAATTTGAAGCGGGGCACGCCCGCATGGCTGCAAGCCGATGATATCGTATCCTATAAACCCCCGAAGCTCCCCGGACGGTCGTGACCGCGCCGCAAGGATGCAAGGCACTCACGCCGGCAGGGCCCGGCCGCTGGAGACCCGAATGAAGAAACTCGTACTGGCCGCCGCCGCGATGCTGGCGATTCTCATGTCGCCGATGGCGCTCGCCCAGGACACGCCGCTGAAGCGCGGCGACGTCGAGACCATCGTGCGCGAGTACCTGATCCAGAACCCGGAAGTGATCCGCGAGGCGCTGGAGGAGCTGGAGCGCCGCGAGGTCGCCGCCGCCAACAAGGCCCGCTCCGACGCGCTGTCGAGCGTTGCCGACATCCTGTTCGATTCCACCCGCCAGGTGGAGCTCGGCAACCGCGAGGGCGACGTCACGCTGGTCGAGTTCTTCGACTACAATTGCGGCTACTGCAAGCGGGCCATGGCCGACATGGAGCGCCTGCTGGAAGAAGACGACAAGCTGCGCATCGTCCTGAAGGAATTCCCGGTTCTGGGACAGGGCTCGGTCGAGGCGGCGCAGGTCGCGGTCGCGGTCAACATGGTCGCGCCGGAGAAGTACCACGACTTCCACCGCGAGCTGATGGGCCTGCGCGGCCAGGCCAACAAGGCGGCGGCGCTGGCCGCGGCCAAGACCGCGGGCATCGACACGGCCAAGGTCGAGGAGACGCTGGGCAAGAGCGAGGTGAACACCGCCATCGAGGAGGTCTACATGCTCGCCAACCGGCTCGGCCTGACCGGCACCCCGTCCTATGTGATCGGCGACGAGGTGGTGATGGGCGCGGTCGGCTACGACCAGCTCAAGGGCAAGATCTCGGCCATGCGCAATTGCGGCCAGGCGACCTGCTGACCTTGTGGGCAAAGGCGCCAAGCGGTCCCGGCAACGGGGCCGCGCCCTGCCCTGCGGGCGGTGCCCGCGCACAGCCGAGCGGCAAGATCAGGTCTTTTCCTCATCCGCGCGAGTGCCTATAAGAGGCGAGGTATCGTGACGCGGCGCCAGGATGCGGCGCGTCGCCCCTTGTCGGGCTCCAGCGCCACGTTCCGGAGGCCGGACTTCCCGGTTCCGGAAGATCCGCGCCGGGACCCTTGAAGAGGATTGCATGTCCGCCTCGATCTATGTCCTCAACGGACCGAACCTCAACCGGCTCGGAACCCGGGAGCCTTCCACCTACGGAACGGCGACGCTGGCCGATATCGAGCGGCTGTGCCGCGATGTCGGCGAGGATCTCGATCTGGACATCGAGTTCCGCCAGTCCAACCACGAGGGCGTGCTGGTCGACTGGATCCAGGAGGCGGGCGACGTCGCCCAGGGCCTGGTGATCAACCCGGCGGCCTATACCCATACCTCGGTGGCGCTTCACGACGCGATCCGGGCGGCACAGATCCCGACCGTCGAGGTCCATCTGTCCAACGTCCACGCACGCGAGGCGTTTCGCCACCGCTCCTACGTTTCGCCGGTCGCGCTCGGCGTGATCTGCGGCTTCGGCCCGACGGGCTACCGGCTGGCGCTGGAAGCGCTGTCGACCGTCATCAGGCCATGACCTGCGGGCGCATGACGCCCGAACAACCACGAAAAGATCAAGACAAGCCCATGTCGGAAAAGAAAAACCAGCTCGACCAGGACCTGATTCGCCAGCTCGCCGCGCTGCTCGACGAGACCAATCTGACCGAGATCGAGCTCGAGCGGGACGACTTCCGCGTCCGCGTCGCCCGTCAGGTCACCGTCGAGGCCCCGGTCTCCATCGGCCGCGCCGCAGCTCCCGCAGCCGCCGCGCCCGCACCGGTCGCCGCCGCCGAGGCCGCGAACCATCCCGGCGCCGTGACCTCGCCGATGGTCGGCACCGCCTACCGCTCGCCGGAGCCGGGCGCGCGCGCCTTCGTCGAGGTCGGCGACACGGTTGCCGCCGGCGACACGCTGCTCATCGTCGAGGCGATGAAGACCATGAACCAGATCCCGGCGCCGCGCGCCGGACGGGTAACCGCGATCCTCGTCGAAGACGGCCAGCCCGTGGAGTACGGCGAGCCCCTCGTCGTCGTCGAGTGACGGGGACCGAGCCCATGTTCTCCAAGATCCTGATCGCCAATCGGGGCGAGATCGCGCTGCGGGTCCTGCGCGCGTGCAAGGAGCTTGGCATCCAGACGGTGGCCGTGCACTCGACCGCCGATGCCGATGCCATGCATGTGCGCCTTGCCGACGAGAGCGTCTGCATCGGCCCGCCGCCGGCACGCGACAGCTACCTCAACATCCCGCAGCTGCTGGCCGCCTGCGAGATCACCGGTGCCGACGCGGTCCACCCCGGCTACGGCTTCCTGTCCGAAAACGCCCGCTTCGCGGAGATCCTGGAGGCGCACAACATCGCCTTCATCGGCCCGACCGCCGAGCATATCCGCATCATGGGCGACAAGATCGCTGCCAAGCAGACCGCGATGGAGCTGGGCATCCCGGTGGTTCCGGGCTCCGACGGCGCGGTGACGCCGAGCGACGATGCCCATGCGATCGCCCGCGAGATCGGCTATCCGGTGCTGGTCAAGGCCGCCGCCGGCGGCGGCGGACGCGGCATGAAGGTGGCGCTCACCGAAAAGGACCTCGACACCGCGCTGTCGACGGCCCGCTCGGAAGCCAAGGCCGCCTTCGGCGACGATGCGCTCTACATGGAGAAGTATCTCGGCAAGCCGCGCCACATCGAGATCCAGGTGCTGGGCGACGGCCGGGGCAACGCGATCCATCTGGGCGAACGCGACTGCTCGCTGCAGCGCCGTCACCAGAAGGTGTGGGAGGAGGCTCCCTCCCCGGCTCTGAACGCGGCACAGCGCAAGGAGATCGGCGAGATCGTCGCCAATGCCATGCGCAAGCTGAAATACCGCGGCGTCGGCACGATCGAGTTCCTCTACGAAGAGGGCAAGTTCTACTTCATCGAGATGAACACCCGCCTGCAGGTGGAGCATCCGGTGACGGAGATGATCACCGGCATCGACCTGGTCAACGAGCAGATCCGCATCGCCTCGGGCGCCGAGCTGACGCTGCGCCAGGAGGACGTGCTGTTCGAGGGCCACGCCATCGAATGCCGCATCAACGCCGAGAACCCGCGCACCTTCGCGCCCTCGCCCGGCCAGATCAGCTACTACCACCCGCCCGGCGGCCTCGGCGTGCGCGTCGATTCCGGCGTCTATCAGGGCTACCGGATCCCGCCGCATTACGACAGCCTGATCGGCAAGCTGATCGTGCACGGCCGCAACCGGGTGGAGTGCATGATGCGGCTGCGGCGCTGCCTCGACGAGTTCGTCGTCGACGGCATCCAGTCGACGATCCCGCTGTTCCGCGACCTGGTGGACAACCAGGACATCGCCAACGGCATGTACGACATCCACTGGCTCGAGAAGTATCTCGCCGCCAAGTCGGACGACTGACGGGACGGACGGCGCCGGCAGCCGGCGCCGTCCCCCCAACGTTTGCGGGCGCCCGCCTCGCGCGTCCGGCAGGAAAGGCAGCCATGGCCGGGAACACCCACGATCCGCTGGTCATCACGCCCCAGGTGCTGCTCAAGGCCTATGCCTGCGGCATCTTTCCCATGGCCGAGTCGGCCGACGATCCCAACCTCTTCTGGATCGAGCCGGAGCATCGCGGCGTCCTGCCGCTCGAGAGCTTCCACATCCCCCGCCGCCTGCGCCGAACCATCCGCCAGGACGTGTTCGAGATCCGAGTCGACCACGACTTCCAGGCCGTGATCGACGGCTGCGCCGCCCCGGCGGACGGCCGCCGCAAGACCTGGATCAACCGCGAGATCCGCCGCCTCTACGGCGCGCTCTACGACATGGGCTACTGCCATACGGTGGAGGCCTGGCGCGGCGGCGAGCTGGTCGGCGGGCTCTACGGCGTGTCGCTGGGCGGCGCCTTCTTCGGCGAGAGCATGTTCGCCCGCGAGCGCGATGCCTCCAAGGTGGCGCTGAGCCATCTGGTGGCGCGGCTGATCGCCGGCGGCTACCACCTGCTCGACGCGCAGTTCGTCACCGAGCATCTGGCCCAGTTCGGTGCGGAAGAAGTGCCGAAGGCGCGCTACGACAAGCAGCTGAGCGCCGCGCTCAACCACTATGGCGACTTCCTGGCCCTGTCCGACCGCGTGACGGGCGCACAGGCGCTGGCCGTGCTGGACGGCGCACAGGATGGCTCCGGCGGAGACAGAGCTCCTTAAACCTCGAGCCCGAGCAGACGCGCGACCTCTTCGGCCAGCAGGCGCGTCTCGTCCGCGCCCTTGCCGCGCTGGTCCGTCTCAAGGATCGTCAGCCCCTCGCCCATCGAGGCGGCGAAGGCCGTGCGGTTGCCGAGCTGGGCCGAGGCAACGGTGAAGCCGTTCTCGTCGATCAGCCCCATCACCTCGGAGGTCAGCGCGGCGCGCGGCGGCACGCGGTTCAGCACCACGAGCGTGTCGGTGCCCTCGCGCCGGGCGATGTCGACCGTCTGGCCGGTGGCCCAAAGGTCGACCTGCGTCGGCTGCATCGGGATGATCACGAGATCGGCGGCCTCGATGGCGGGACGCACATCGGAATCGGTCTTGGGCGGGGTGTCGAGGATGACGAGACCGTGGTCGCGGGCAAGCGAGCGAGCCTCGCGCCGGGCGCCCCAGCCGCTGGAGGTGCGGAAGGTCAGGCCTGTGGCCCCGTCGCCGAGCGCCTCCTCGCGGGTCTCGTACCAGGTGCCGAGCGACCCTTGCGGGTCGATGTCGACAACGGCGACCGGAAAGGCGCCGCGCGCGGCCAGCGCCACCGCAAGATGCGCCGCCAGCGTCGTCTTGCCCGAGCCGCCCTTTTGCTGTGCGACCGAAATGATACGCCCCGTCATCGACTGCTCCCGCAGGTTGCGTTCCCGCTCGTGTTGTTTACGAGTGCTGCCCGCCATTGTTGCATTGCAAAAAATCAAAGACAATCGCCATCATCGTGGCCGCCGGCGCCAGCATGCGCAACAGGATGAGCGGGAGGCGGCGCCCTCCCCGCCAAGTCTGGACCGGATGGGGCCGAGGGCGTAAACAGGGGCTCCCCGCTTTCCCGGGGCATTCCCTCAGCAGGAGATTTCCGGTGACCAACTACGTGATTGCGCCTCCTGCCGCGGCCGATGTCGCCGTAGAGGGAACGGATGCGCGCTTCCCCATCCGCCGGGTGTTCTGCGTCGGGCGCAACTATGCCGCCCATGCCCGCGAGATGGGCAAGGACCCGGACCGGGAGCCGCCTTTCTTCTTCACCAAGCCGGCGGACGCGGTGTGCGATGCCGGCGGCACCATCCCCTACCCGCCGCTGACCAAGGACCTGCATCACGAGGTCGAACTGGTGGTCGCCATCGGCCGCGGCGGGCGCAACATCGCGCCGGAGGATGCGGAAGGCCACATCTGGGGCTACGGCATCGGCATCGACCTGACGCGCCGCGACCTGCAGCAGCAGGCCAAGGACCTCGGCCGCCCCTGGGACTGGGGCAAGGCCTTCGACCGCTCCGCTCCCTGCTCGCCGCTGGTTCCGGCAAGCCGCATCGGCCACCCGACCAGCGGGCGCATCGCGTTGTCGGTGAACGGCGAGATCCGCCAGCAGGGCGACCTTGCCGACCAGATCTGGCCCGTCGCCGATATCGTCGCGATCTGCAGCGCCTCGGTGGAGCTGATGCCCGGCGACCTGATCTTCACCGGCACGCCGGCCGGCGTTGCCGCTCTGGTTCCCGGCGACCGACTGGAGGGCGAAATCGAGGGCGTGGCACGGCTCAGCCTGACCATCGGCGAGCCGCAGGACCGGGGCTGACGATGGCCGCAGACGGCGCCCCAACGCCATCGGCAACCGGCTGGAAACCGCCGCGCGCGACGCCGCTCGTCGTCCTGCGCTCGCTGCTCCTGCTGGTGCTGGTGATCGCCAGCCTTACCCTGTTGCTGCCGGCCTGCGTCTTCATGATCCTGCCGCGCGCGGTGACCCGCATCGCGGTGCGTGTGATCGTGCGGGGCTGGCTGGGCCTGCTGCGGCTGATCGTCGGCCTTGGCTATGAAGTGCGCGGCCTGGAGCACCTGCCCGACGGTGCCTGCCTGATCGCCGCCAAGCACCAGTCGGCCTTCGAGACGCTGGCGCTGCAGGTGATCCTCAAGGATCCGGCCTTCGTGCTGAAGCGGGAGCTTACGTGGATCCCGGTCGCCGGCTGGGGCATGTGGCGGCTCGGCCATATCGCCATCAACCGCGCGGCAGGAGCCAGCGCCCTGATGGACCTGATCCGCCAGGCGAAGCAGCGGGTCGCCGAGGGGCGGCAGGTGGTGATCTTTCCCGAAGGCACGCGCAGCACGCCGCTGTCCGCCCCGACCTATCGGCCCGGCGTTGCCGCGCTCTATCGCTCGCTGCAGGTGCCTTGCGTGCCGGTGGCGCTGAATTCCGGCGTCTTCTGGCCGCGCAACAGCGCGTGGAAGTTTCCCGGCCGCATCACCATCGAGTTCCTGCCGACGATCCCGGCGGGACTTTCCTCCGGCCAGTTCATGGAACAGCTGGAGCAGCAGGTGGAGACACGCACCGACGCGCTGGTTCGCAGCGCCAGTGGCGCGGCAAGCTGAGCGGCGGGCCGCCGGACATCACGCGGTCGCCGGGGCCGCGTCCAGTCGCAAGGTGCCGGAAGCAACGAGATTGCGCGCGATGCGGTAGATCTCCGGCGCGTAGAGCATCACCTGCACGATATAGGCCGAGATCGTGACGATCTCCTGCACTGTGTAGACGTAGTAGATCGTGTATTCGGTGACCGGCAGGTCGAGCCCCTTGACCAGGAACAGCGCCACATAGAGCCCGGCAAGGCCGGCGGTGACGAAGGCAAGGGCGCGGCGAAGGCGGGTGTAGCGCGAGCCGAGGCACAGGTAGCTCGGCCGGCCCGTGTCCGGCAGGCGCATCAGCCGCGTGGTGATGATGCCGCTCATAAGGATCGACAGGGCCTGGAACACGAAGAACAGGTAGCTGCCCAGCATGTGCAGGTCGTGGTCGTGGCGGAAGGTGATCTGCGTGCAGATGACCATGCCCGAAGTGCCCAGCACCTGCATGACCAGGAACACCGCCATCATCCGGCGCAGGCTGGCCGCGACCTTAGGAATGTGGCCGGCACGCGCCGAGATCGCCCCGTAAAAGGCATAGGTCAGCGGCACCATCGCCAGCGCGATGACGATGGCGACGGCGAGAATCACTGCCGCGAACGGATCGCCGATATAGGGATCGGTGATCGCCCGGCTGACGGTCGGCGCGCTCTGCTGGATATAGTCGGGATGGCGCTCGTAGAAGGTCCAGCGGGCCCAGACCATCATGTAGATCGCCCAGGCCGGGATCACCACCACCGGAACGCTGGCCGCGAGCCCGGCGAGACGGGCAAGAAGCGGCGCCCTCTCGGAACCCGGCGCGCTGCCGCCCGTGGCCGTGTGCAAAGACTGTCTCATGCGCGCCTGCCGTCTCGTCCTGTTCCTCCCCTCCGGCCGCGGCGGCCGCCGCTGTCCAAGGGGCAGGACGTGAATAGTGGAGCCCTTCCCCCTCCGCAAGCCGCTCAAGGCGTGGAAACGTCGGGATGGCCTCCGTATTTGTTCCGATTTCGGATCGACTTGATGCTGGAACCGAACCGGCTTAACCCTTATGACACTCATAAAACGCTGAAAACTGCAGGTACGGGGCTGACATGGGACTGACGGCAGAGGGGATGGATGCCGCAACGATCGAGCGTCTGCTGGATCTGGTCGCCAAGGAGGGAATGGTTGAGCGCGAGAAGCTCGTTGTCGATGCCACGTTCGAGGAACTCGGCATTCAGTCGGCCGACATGGTCGTCATCCTGATGGCGATCGAAGAAGAATTCGGCGTCTACATTCCCGTCGACGGCGATCTGGCCGAGGCGCGGAGCCTGGGCGATTTCCTGAATGTGCTTGCAGCACGGATGAAAGAAGGCGCCGAGTGACCAGCGCAACCAGGCGCGTCGTCATCACCGGAATGGGAGCAATCACGGCGGCCGGCACCGGTGTGCGGGCCCTGTGGGAGGCTGCCCGCGACGGACGCAGCGGCGTCAGCGAGTTGCGCTTCGAGCGCTATCCGCGCCAGCGGGTCTCGCGCTCGGCCCATATTTCCGGCTTCGAGCCTGCCGCCCATCTGAGCGAGCAGGAGATCAAGACCACCGACCGATTCGCCCAGCTGGCGATGGTGGCCGCCGACGAGGCCCTGCGGCATGCCGGGCTCGACACGCAAGTGCCGCTCGGGACCCGCTGCGGCACGATCATCGGATCTGGCATCGGCGGAGCCTGGACCTCCGACGACGGCCACTACAATTTCTACATCCACGACGCGCGCCCCGACCTGCTGGCCATCGCCAAGGTGATGCCGAACGCCGCCGCCTCGCAGATCAGCATGCGCTACGGCGCGCGCGGGCCCTCGCTCGCCATTTCCAGCGCCTGCGCCTCCGGCACCCAGTCGGTCGGCTACGGCATGCACATGATCCGTTCCGGCCTGGCCGACACGATGCTGGTGGGCGGCAGCGAGGCGCTGCTGACGCCGGCAAGCTTCCGTGCCTGGGAGGCGCTGCGGGTGATGGCGCCGGAGGCGTGCCGGCCCTTCTCCGACAAGCGCAACGGCATGGTGCTCGGCGAAGGCGCCGCGGTGCTGGTGATCGAGGAGCTGGAGCATGCGCTGGCGCGCGGGGCGACACCGCTTGCCGAACTCGCCGGCTACGGCACCACCAGCGATGCAGCGGACCTGCTGCGCCCGACCGTCGAGGGTCCGGCCGCGGCCATGGCCGGCGCGCTGGCCGATGCCGGCCTTGCACCGCACGAGATCGGCTATGTGAACGCCCACGGCACCGGCACGGTGCTCAACGACATCGCCGAGAGCGAGGCGCTGCGCCAGGTCTTCGGCGCCGATGTCGAGGCGCTGGCGGTGTCTTCCACCAAGCCGATCCACGGCCACACGCTGGGAGCGGCCGGCGCCATCGAACTGGTGATCACCGTCGAGGCGCTGCGCGCGAGCATCGCCCCGCCGACGATCAACTGGCTGGCACCCGACCCCAAATGCCTTGCCGACCCGGTGCCCAACACCGCCCGTCCCCGGCAGATCGATGCCGCGCTCAGCAATTCCTTCGCCTTCGGCGGGATCAACGCCACCGTGGCCATCCGAAAGGTCTAGGACGGTGAGCGAGGCGCAATGGACCGAGATCGCCGCGCTGGACCTGTCGACGGCGCGCGCCGCGATCAAGGCCTTCGCCGCAGCGCTCGGTGCCCCGGAAGAGCCGGTGCCGGCCACCTTCGCCTTCACCGTCTTCTCCCATCCGAGCGTCATGGAAACGCTGGCGCGGCTTGCCGCCGAGCGCTCCGCCGTGCTGGTCCATCAGGCGCAGGATTTCGTCTATCACGGCACGCTGGAGGCGGACCGGCACTACACCGTGCTGGTCGACTGGAAGCCGCATGAGGGACGCCCAGACCGGCTGACCCTGCGCGGGCGCGTGCAGCCCCTGCAGGGCGAGATCGCCGACACGCCCTTGCAGGACTTCCGCGCCGAGATCGTGCTGTTCGAGAACCGCGAGGAGGCCCCGTGAGCGCGCCTTCCGCCCTTGCCGTCGGCCACCGCTTTGCCGACACGCCGCTCGCCGTGCTGGGCGCGCAGGACGTTGCCGCCTATGCCGAGGCCTCCGGCGACCACAACCCGATCCATCTGGACGAGACGGCAGCGCGGGCGGCCGGCCTGCCCGGCACCATCGTCCACGGCATGCTGATCATGGGCCGGTTCGAGGGCGCGATCCGCAGCTGGTTGCCCCAGGCGGACATCAAGGGCCTGCAGTCGCGCTTCGTGAAGCCGCTGGCGGTGGGCGACGGCATCACCATCGGCGGACGCATCGCCCGCGTGCGCCCGCTTGCGGGCGGAGACACGGAACTGCTGGTGCGCCTTACCATCGCCAACGGCGCCGGCGCGATGATCTGCATCGGCGAAGCGGTGCTGCACCTGCCGGCAGACGGGTAGGCCCATGCCCATCGCCATCACGCTGACCATCGACGAGGCCGGGGCGGACGCGGTCCGCCGGATGTGGACGCGGCTGGCCGAAGCGGGCTTCGACGGTGCGGCGCGCAACTTCGCCTATCGCCCGCATGTGACGCTCGCCGTGCTGAACGAGGACGAGGCGGACGGCAGCACCGAGGCCGTCGCCCGTGAGGCAGCCCGGCAGATCGGCAGCAGAACCGCACCGCTGCGCCTGACGCTGGCGAGCCTTGCGGTCTTTCCAGGGCGCCCGGCTGTGCTCTTCGCCGCGCCCAAGCCGACGCGGGCGCTGCTGGACCTGCAGGCGGACCTTGCCGAGCTGATCGAGGCCGAGGGGCACGGCGCGCGGCAGACCCCGCATACCCGGGCGGAAGCCTTCGTGCCGCATGTGACGCTGTGCGAGCAGGTGGAGAATGTCGGCGCGGCCTTCGACGTGCTCGCCGGGACCGCGTGGCCGCTGCGCCTCAGCCTGTCGTCGCTGGATGTGGTGCGGTTTCACCCGGCACGGGTGCTGGAAAGCGTTGCCCTGGCGGGTTGAGCCCTACGCGTCCTCGGGAACCGCGGCGAGCGCGGTCTCGGCCCAGCCGGCGATCGCGTCGACCTCGGCGGGAAGCCGGGTCGCCATGTCGCCGCAGAACTCCAGGAACCGCGGCAGGTTGAGGCCGTTGACGCCGACGATCACCGCCATATCGGCGGCGAGCGCCTCGGCGATCACATCGCGAAAGCCCCTGCCCTCCGCTTCCTGCTTGCCGAACTTGTTGACAAGGAGAACGTCGCCCCCCGAGGAGAGCCGGGCGGCGGTCTCGCCGACCGCCTGCTCCAGCCCCTGCGGGTCGAGCCGGCAGCCGCGCGACTGCGGCCCCAGCGTCTGCGAGATGCGGATCAACGGGCCGTCGGGCAACACCTTGACGTCCATGTCGCAGGGACGGTCGTCTGCGCAGGCGGAATTGATCTGCACGACGCCGAGAACCCGCAGGCCCTGCCCTTCCAGCCGCTCGGCAACACGGGCGAGCACCAGGTCCATGTCGCCGCGTCCGGGCGAGGTCGTGTAGGCGAGTTTCATCGCAGGTTCCGCTCAACGTCCGCAGGCTGTCGATCCGCGATGGCGGCGGATCCCCTTGCACGCGACAGGTATCGCAGACCTTGGCCGGATAGCGCAAGTGCATGGGCGTCGCAGGCGGTTTCGGCCCCCGCGAACATTCATTCAACTTTTCGGTTGACTCATTCGTCCGGGCCGCGTTTATTAAACCGTATGGTTGAACAAGAAACACACCGGCTCGACGCCATCTTTCACGCCCTCGGCGATGCCACCCGCCGGCAGATGCTGCAGGCCCTTTCCGAGGGCGAACGCAGCGTCAGCCAGCTTGCCGAGCCCTTCGACATGTCGCTGGCGGCGGCCTCCAAGCACGTGAAGGTGCTGGAAAAGGCCGGCCTGATCCGCCGCGAGGTGCGCTGGCGCACCCATACCTGCCGGCTGGAACCGGGGCCGCTGGCCAGCGCCCACGACTGGCTCGGCTTCTACGAGCGCTTCTGGACCGGCCGCCTCGACGTCCTCGACGCATTGCTGCGCGAGGAAAGGGCCAAGACGAAGACTGACCAACCCAAGGAAGGAGACAAGACATGACCGTGATGGAAAGACCCGATGCCCATGGCACGCTGACCGCCCCCGACACGCTGGAGATCCGCCGCGTGCTGCCCGCCGCCCCCGAGCGGGTCTGGGCCTGGCTCACCGACAGCGAGCTGCGCAAGAAGTGGCTGGCCGAGGGCGAGATGAGCCTGGTGCCCGGCGGCGAGTTCGAGCTGGTCTGGCGCAACGACGAACTGACCGACCCGCCCGGAACCCGGCCCGAGAACATCGGCGACGAGAACCGGATGACCTGCCGGGTGATCTCGGCCGATCCGCCGCGCAGCCTGTCCATCACCTGGGGCACGGCCAGTAACGTGACCTTCTCGCTGGCCCCGCGCGGCGAGGACACGCTGCTCACCATCGTCCATGCCCGCCTGCCCGACCGCGCCTCGCTGCTCGGCGTCAGCGCCGGCTGGCATGCCCATCTCGGCGTGCTGGTGGCCCTGGTGGAGGGGCGCAAGCCCGCGCCCTTCTGGGACGCGTTTACCGCGCTCAAGCAGGACTACGACACGCGCCTGCCCTGATGGCGCAAGTCCAGGCGAAGACATCCGGCCGGCGGGGGAGATCCCCCTCGCCGGCCGCCTTGTTCTCGCAAGCGAATCTTCCCTTACGACAACTTGCGGTCGACCTTCCCCAGACTTGACACCCCCAGCAATCTCGCGCCCCATCACCCTACGGTTGCGGGTCGGGAATCGGCCCTAAGCAAGCCGAGAAAAGGGAGGCTGTCATGTTGCGTGCACTTTCACGCCCTGCCGTCGTGCTGATGGATCGCTATCTGCCCGATGCTTTCATCTTCGTTCTGCTGCTGACCATCATCGCGGCCGCGTCGGCAATGCTGTTCGAGGGCGCCGGCCCGATGGCCGTCGTCCAGATGTGGGGCGACGGGTTCTGGGGCCTGCTCTCCTTCTCCATGCAGATGCTGCTGATCCTGGTGACCGGCTATATCCTCGCCTCGTCGCCGCCGGTGAGGAAGTTCCTCGCCCTGCTGGCCGGCCTTGCGAACTCGCCCGGCTCCGCCATCGTGCTGGTGTCGGTGGTTTCGCTGGTCGCCTCCTGGGTCAACTGGGGCTTCGGTCTCGTCGTCGGCGCGCTGTTCGCCCGCGAGCTGGCCCGCCAGATCCGCGTCGACTACCGCCTGCTGATCGCCGCCGCCTATTCCGGCTTCGTGATCTGGCACGGCGGCCTTGCCGGCTCGATCCCGCTCACCATCGCCACGCCCGGCCACTTCACCGAGGCGCAGATCGGCGTCATCGGCACCGGCGACACCATCTTCTCCGCCTTCAACCTGATCATCGTCGCCGTGCTCTTCGTGGTCATTCCGCTGGTGAACTGGCTGATGCTGCCGCGCGAGGACGAGAGCGTCTATGTCACGCGCGAGCAGCTGGGCGAGGAACTCGACACCACGTTCGAGCCGACCCGCCCGGCCGAACACCTGGAAAACAGCCGGCTGCTGATGTGGCTGGTCGGCTTCGCCGGCCTCGTCTTCCTGGCGCACTACTTCTTCGTGCGCGGCGCCGGGCTGAACCTCAACATCGTCAACTTCCTGTTCCTGATGGTGGGCATCGTGCTGCACGGCACCGCCCGCAACCTGCTCAATGCGCTGCAGGAAGGGGTCAAGGGCGGCTCCGGCATCATCATCCAGTTCCCCTTCTATGCGGGTATCATGGCGATCATGACCCAGTCCGGCCTGGCACAGAGCCTGTCGGAGTGGTTCGTCTCGATCTCCAGCGCCACCACCCTGCCGTTCTGGACCTTCATCAGCGCCGGCATCGTCAACCTGTTCGTGCCCTCGGGCGGCGGCCAGTGGGCGGTGCAGGCGCCGGTGATGCTGCCGGCGGCCGAGGCGCTCGGCGCCGACGTCGCGCGCGTTGCCATGGCCGTTGCCTGGGGCGATGCCTGGACCAACCTGCTGCAGCCGTTCTGGGCGCTGCCCATGCTCGGCATCGCCGGGCTGAAGGCCAAGGACATCATGGGCTTCTGCCTGATCCATCTGGTCATCACCGGCGTTATCATCGGGACGCTGCTGGTCGTCCTGTAAGGACGGCCCGCCCGCCGCATGCCGGCCGGACCGACAATGGCCCGGCCGGTGTTTCGCAAGTGAACCAGTGAGGGAGGAAGACATGCTCAGCCATGTGATGGTGGGAACCAACGACATCGAGCGCGCCAAGCGCTTCTACGACGCGGTACTGGGGCTCTTGGGCGCCGGCGAACCGGCGCGCAACCAGAACGCCTCGGGCCAGACCCGCCTGTTCTACCGCCACGACGGCAGCACCTTCGCCGTCACCGAGCCGCTCGACGGCCAGGAGGCGGTGCCCGCCAATGGCGGCACCATCGGCTTCAAGTGCAACTCGCCGGAACAGGTGCAGGAATTCCACGACGTCGCCGTGGCCCATGGCGGCACCTCGGTCGAAGGCGCGCCCGGCCCGCGCACCGGCCCGATGGGGACGCTCTACCTCGGCTATGTGCGCGACCCGGACGGCAACAAGCTCTGCGCTCTCCACCGCCCGGCCTGACATGACGACAGCCCCCGCCGCCGCCGCAAACGGCGGTGGGGGAGTAATAATGTCCCGAGACGGAATCGCCTGACAATGCCCCGCCTGAGAAGGGGTGGCCATGCTACGTTAGAGCGGGTTTGATGGTGTCGCTGAAAATCTCAAATCCGAGAACCAACGACAATGACCAGAAAGGACGGCAGGGCGGCTCCTCTATCCTCTGGGTATGGTTTTAGCAGTACAAACCTTGACCCTGTCACGAGAAATTCGTTCGACTAAAGCAAATTTTTCAAATTATTTCGCGCAGATCAATGGGGTATCTTTTGAATTTTAAAAAAAACACCCTCAAAAGAATATTTAAAATCGCCGCCGCATCTGCGGCAGGATTATTAGTTTTGATAATATTTTCTATTATTTCATTTAACAAGCTTTGGATTCAGTCTATGCCTCAAGGAAACCTGATATTTCTAGCAGAACTTGAACTAGCGAGACTGAAAATACCAGCATGTAAAAACCCTGGTGATTTTAAGATCGGCGCAAAACCGTGGCCCCAAAGCCATTGCCGATGGTGGCGCCTTCCCAGAGAAAAAGGAAAATACTGCGGGCATCTAAATGAAATTCTGAAAATTGAACAAAATTGCCTCGAGATATTCTTTGACAGAAATGCAAATAAAGAGACTATTGATATATTCATTAAGTCTTTTAAATATCCATGCCAAGTTTTGCGTAACTTCAAACAAGAAATATCATACGAAACAATTCGGCAAGGCATAAGGTGTGATCGAGGTGAGGAATATATTAGATTCACTGCATACATCTTGCAATCTGAGAATTCATTTAATGAAGAGGAGAATATTTTTATTGATTACACAGAAAATATCAAATTACTGAAAAAGATCGAAAGGACAAATGCGTGGCGTTTTTTCGGGTTTTAAACAACCTTCTCATGGGCCCAACAAGACGTATGGATAAAACGCTGATCATTTACAGAGACGCCGTATAAAAGAAGTTAGCGCTTGAAGAAAGGCGCGCTATCGAAATTACATAGAATTCAACCCTTTACACCTTGCAGCCTATGAAGAATTTCGCGCCTCTCCTTCGCCCCTCGCACCGACCGGAAATGCCCCGCACTCACCAAACCGACAAGGACCGCAGATGGAAGGCAGGTCGCCGCAGGAACGCTTTCCGCTCATCGGGACAGTCAGAAATCCCGCACTCTTCTTCGATGGACGAGATCTTCTGCTGTGCTACGGGGTCGCGCCGGCCGCCGGCGGCGGAGCGGTCATTCTCGAGTTCGGCGACGTGTTCAGCTTCGAGAAGAACGCGAACACCGCCGAACGGCCGGACGCCTCGGTTCATCCGCTCCGCCCATGGCACTTCACGGAAGTGACGGGGAGCGAGGCGACTGAACGCTGGAAGCCGCTGCCCCTGCGGCTCTGGACCATCTCCTTCAACGACATGGCGGTCGAAGTCGTCTTCGCCACAGTCCGTAAGGTTCACGAGACCCGCGAGACATCGGAGCCGCACCGCGCCTTGCTGGACTTTCTGCGCAGGCACGACTGAGCCGGGCCGCCCACAGCCTTCCGGGCCGGCGCACCGCGACAGTCGCCAGGACCGGCGAGTGCCTTCTCCCTCCATGCCGCTTGACGCTGATTAGGCACCATATTATATGCCGCCACATGACAAAGATGCTGGAACAAAAGCACTTGGCGCTGCTGGAGGAAGCAGAGCGCCGGGCCGTCGCGCCCACGGACAACATCCGTGCGTGTTTCGAACTGTTGGCGCTGACCGGTGCCATCGACCGCGATTGCGCCGTCCGCCTCGCGCGGCACCGCCTGTCCGAAGGCAAGTTCGTGCTGCTGTTCCTCCTGCACGACAAGCCCGACGGGCTGTCGCCGCATGAACTGGCCGAGCGCGCGGGCGTGACGCGGGCGACGATCACGGGGCTTCTCGACGGCCTGGAACGCGACGGGTTCATCGTCCGGCGCAGCGGGCTCGACGACCGGCGCAAGATTTCCGTCTCGCTGACGCAGCTCGGGCGCGAAACCGCCCGCGACCTGTTCACCGAACATGCCGACTGGGTCGCATCGCTGTTCCACGGCTTCACCGACGACGACCGCAAGACGCTGAACGCGCTGCTGCAACGCATCTGGCGAAACCTGGAAGCCAACGGGTGCAAGGCTGGCATGGACAAGGACGCCCGCACATGAGCGCGGCAAAGGCCACCGGGCGCGGCATCAAGGACATCGATCCGGATCGCCTCGCCCGCCTCAATGCCGGCGAGATCGAAGCCGCAACGCTGACCGAATGCCTGGCGGTCGATTTCGCCGTCCTGATGCGCCATGTCCTGCCGGAGATCGGAGCGGGCGCGCTCGGTGAAATGGAGCGCGGCGCCGCGACGGGCATCTCGAAGCGCATGTCGCTCGCCGCGCGCGTGATCGGGGACGAGTTCGGCACTGCCGCCCTCGACCGGCTTGCACACCATCGGTCGGACACCGCGCGCGGCTGGGCCTGCTTCATGATCGGCGCGGCCGAGATGCCGCTTGCCGAAAGGCTCACAGCCATCCGCCCCTATGCGGACGACCCGCATTTCGGCGTGCGGGAATGGTCGTGGATGGCGGTGCGTCCGCATCTGGCCACTGAGCTTGCCGGCGCCATCGCGCAGCTCGCCGAGTGGACCGCGGCGCCTTCCGAGCGTATCCGCCGTTTCTCCTCGGAGGCGATCCGGCCGCGCGGCGTATGGTGCGCGCATATCGGCGCGCTCCGGGCAGAGCCCGAGCTTGCGCTTCCGGTTCTCGAGCCGCTCCGCGCGGACCCTGCCGCCTATGTGCAGAACTCGGTCGGCAACTGGCTGAACGATGCCGGCAAGGACCGGCCCGACTGGGTCAAGGCCCTGTGCGCCCGCTGGTCCGCCGAAAGCTCGAGGCCGGAAACGGCGCGCATCTGCAAGCGCGCCCTCCGCTCGATCACTCCTGCCCTTTGACATAGAAACGGACGCGACGCATCGTGACCCACTATCTTGCCGAACTCTACACGCCGAAGCCCGCCTGGCTGGCGCTGCCTGAGACTGAACGCCAGCAGTTCTTCGCCGCCATCGGCGCGGCCATGCCGGCCTTGTCGGCGCTTGGCGTCGAAGCTCTTGCCCTCGGCAAGGTCGACCAGACCAAGGCGCACGCCGCGCCGCAGACATTCTTTGCGGTGTGGCGATGCCCGGACGACGCGGCGCTCGGCGCGCTGGTCGACGGCATCGCGCAATCGGGCTGGCACGACTATTTCGAGACGATCAACGCCGGTGGCGAGGCAACCGACTTTCCCGGGCATCTTGCGCAGCTGGCTGAAACCGCCCAGCGCTAGGCATGGGCGTGATAGGTGGCGGAGACGCGCGCGCCCGCGGGCGGTTTACTCCGCCACCCAGCCGGGCAATATCGCGGCATGAAAACCGTTTGCCTGTTTCTGGCCAGCGCGGCCTTCGCCTATCTCTACTACGAACGCTTCTGGCGCTGGCGAGACTGCATCGAGGCCTCGGCCTCGAGCTGCCGCACTGAGGACGGCAGCAACCTCACCAGTGGCGGTCAGCTTTGGGGCATCGTCGCGGCCGTGTTCCTGCTGCTCGCCCTGCGCTCGCTTGTGAAAGCGCGAAAGCACTGACCGGCATAGCCGGCAAATAGCGCTGTGCCGGAGGCTGCGCGGGCAGTCGGCGGTAAGATCGAAATGTACGGGGGAGATATCTTCGGAAAGTGGCGGGCCGCGCCTGTACAACGGAGAACTGCACCTACGCTATCCCCCAACTCAGTCACGAGCGAATGGGTCCTAGATGGCTGCGCTTCCTTGGCGGCCAGCGGCACGGAGGAGTTCAGCATGACTATCGACGCGGATTCGGGTGCGTTGTCCTCCCGCTACCGTCGTTTTGCAGTCCGTGAGGCGAGCGGACGGTCTCCGCTGTATGAGCAGCTCACCATGAGCCTGTCGAACGATGCAGAAGTTCTCAGCTTGATTGCGGCCCTCCCTCAACCGAAGCAGCAGCCCAACCTGCTTCTCGCCGCCTATCGACACCTCTTCGGTGTCCCGGCGAACTACAGCGAGTTCAGGCAAGTTCTGGTGGATCGCTTCGATGCGGTTCGCTCCATCATGCTGGAGCGCTCGACGCAAACAAATGAACCGGGACGGTGCGCCGTGCTCCTGCCGGTTTTGGCCAGCCTGCCTCAGCCTCTGGCGCTTCTGGAGGTCGGAGCGTCCGCCGGGCTTTGCCTCTTCCCGGATCGATACGGATACGAGTACCCCTCACGAAGCCTCCGGCCGTCGGCGGAGGCTAAACCTCATCCCGTGTTCCCATGCAGGGCTTCCGCGACTGTCCAGCTCCCTGACACGCTTCCGCAGATCGTTTGGCGGGCCGGGCTCGATCTGAACCCGCTGGACGCTGGCGACCCAGACGAGGCCGCATGGCTCGAGACGCTCATCTGGCCCGAACAGGAAGAGCGCCGCAACAGGCTTCGTTTGGCACTCGATATCGTGGCGGAGAAGAGACCGACGATCGTAAAGGGTGATCTCCTCGGACCGGAGTTCGAAGCCCTGTGCCGTCAAGCTCCGCAAGACGCCACGCTGGTCGTCTTTCATACCGCCGTGCTCGCCTACGTCCCACGCAACGACGACCGCATGAGATTTGCCAACCGGGCTTCCGCGCTGTCAGATGTCTGGATCTGCAACGAGGCACCGAGCGTCATGCCGCATTTTGGCTTCGCCGCCGCAGACGCTCCGTCGCAAGGCGCCTTCCTGCTGTCGGTAAATAACCGACCTGCGGCGTGGACCGACCCGCACGGCGCCTGGATTGAAACGACCAGGGATTCAACGTCCTCTTCCAAGGAGGCTGCCCGGCTTCACTGACGACCGACATGGGGTCGATTGCCGCCATCGTGGGTTTTGAGGGCATATCGGGAGCGTAGAAACGGCAGCTATCAGCGCCGCGCAGCTGGAGCGCGGTGATCGGCGGCGATAGCGATTTGTCGGGGGCAATCGGGGAATGGCGGAGGAAGGTGCGCTTCCAACCGGACCGTTTCCTGTGCCCCCCTGAGGGAGCTCCGGGAGGATTACGGATCTTAAGATGTTCTGACGGAAATTGCGTGATCTGACATGGCCTTGGCCTAAAACTCGCTGCTGCGCCCCCGTCCGCTGAATGTCACGTGCAAAGCGCAGAGACCCGCAACACACTGACTTGAATAGGTTTTCTTTCTACGCATTTGTTGTCTTGCGAACACCGAGGTCGTTCGAAAGGAAACGAAAATGCGAGAAGTATGCCTCAGTCAAATCGAGTTGGCTGCCCGATGGAGAACTAGCCACAGGACACTGGAGCGGTGGCGGTGGATCGGCGATGGGCCAAGATTCATGAAGCTCGGCGGGCAGGCGATTTATCGCCTCGAAGATATGCTGGCGTTCGAACACCAATAGCTGCGCGATTTGAAGGAGATAAAGGCTGGGCGCTGAACCGGCGCGTCCAACGTCAGCCAAACCCTGCGCGGCGAGTTGTTCTGACCTGCGCAGGGAAGTTGCGTGCGCCGAATAGCCTGCAGTGCGTTACCACGCACCATCCCGCCCCTCCGGCCTAAGCTATAACCATCATCTACATCTGCAGATAGAACCACGTTCGAAAACAATCATTTTACGCGCAATTTCGATTGCCCGCTTTCCTCACGTCAGTTAGCGTCATCGAGAGCACAGAAAATGGGCCCGCATAGTTTACGGGTCCACCGATCTGGTCCGGAGGTGATTTTGGAGAACGACCGGTCGGAACTTCGCTGGGGTGTCGAGCAGCGCCTCGAGTTCATAGAGTTCCGCCTGTTCTGGGAGGGATACGTGAACCGCAGCGATCTGATGGAAAAGTTCGGGGTCTCGGTGAACCAAGCGTCCACCGACCTGAACCGCTACATCGGCTTCGCGCCGGACAACATGGTCTACGACAAGAGTGCGCGAACCTATGTACGAGGCTCCGAGTTCAAACCGCAGTTCCTCGAGCCTGACGCGAGCCGCTACCTTGCACAGCTGCAATCGGTCGCTGACGGGATCCTCGACCGCGAAGACGCCTGGATCGCCAATCTCCCGCCTTACGCGGCCGCCCCTACACCGGTTCGTGGGGTCAATTCGGCAACGCTTCGTTCGGTCGTTGGCGCCATCCGCCGGTCCGAGGCGGTCGAGGTAAAGTACCAGTCCCTGTCCAGCCCCGAGCCGCGCTGGCGCTGGATCGCCCCCCATGCCATCGCGTTTGACGGCTTCCGATGGCACACTCGGGCGTTCTGCCAAACCGACGATTGCTTCAAGGACTTCCTGTTGTCGCGGATGCTCGAGATCCGAGGCTCGGGCGAAAGCGACAAATCGGCCGGCGACGATCACGACTGGCTTGCCGAGATTACGCTGGAAGTCGGTCCCCATCCCGACCTCTCGGAAACACAAGCGAAGGTAATCGCGCTCGATTATGGCATGCGCGGCGGCAAGGCGAAGATAAAGGTGAGACGTGCGCTCCTCTACTATGCGCTCAAACGCCTCGGTCTAGATACCGCCCCCGAAGCGCGCACGCCCCAGGACCAGCAGATCGTGCTTATCAATCGCGACGAGATTTTCAGCGGCATTGGAGCAGCTGGCGCTCCGGAGGATTCAAAGTGAAGCCTTCTTCGAACATCGCGTCCAGTTGCCTGAAGTCGACAAGTTCATTTGAGGAGAGCGAGATTGGGTAAACAAGCGGCATTCAAGACCAACCCGGTCAGCTTGGAAGAGCTTCTCCGTCAGTGCGGAAACGGTAAGATCCAGTTGCCGGATTTCCAGCGCAGTTGGGTGTGGGACGAGGAACGGATCAAGGGGCTGATCGCCTCGATCTCGCAGGCCTTTCCGGTCGGCGCCTTGATGACGCTCGAGGTGAAGCTTGGTGCGGCTGACACCTTCGCACGCCGACCAATCCAAGGGGCAGACGCCGCAGTTGGCCATGATGCGCCGGATCAGCTCTTGCTGGATGGCCAGCAGCGCATGACCTCGCTTTATCAGACCTGCTTGCGCCGCGAGGTCGTGCAAACGGTCACGCCTCGCCTCAAGCTCGTGAAACGCTGGTTTTACATCGATATTCGAAAAGCAATGAAGCCGGCTGAGGACCGCGAAAACGCCATTATCTGTGTACCCGAGGATCGGCGGATCAAGTCGGACTTCGACCGGAAGATCGCCCTCGATCTCTCCACGCCGGAACTCGAATACAAAAATCTCATGTTCCCGCTGAACCAGGTTTTTGACTGGGACGAATGGCAAGATGGCTTCAACGAATACTGGCTCGATAACGACCCGGAGACACGCAAGCTTTTCAAGCCGTTCAAGGATGAGGTCCTTCAGAACTTCAAGGCCTACCAGCTGCCCGTGATCGCATTGGGCCCCGACACTTCCCACGAGGCCGTCTGTCTGGTCTTTGAGAAGGTAAACACCGGCGGCAAGCCGCTCGACGCATTCGAGCTTGTGACCGCGATGTATGCAGCCCGCGGCCATCGCCTGCGGGACGACTGGCTCGGCGCCGACGGGCAGCCGGGGCTCCAGACGAGGCTTCAGCTCTTTGGGCGGGCAGCCGAACAGAAGTTCGGCGTGCTGGAAAAGGTCGCCGCCACAGATGTGCTACAGTCGATCGCCCTCCTGCATGGGGTTGAGACCCGCGCGGCCGAAATCGCCGCCGGGCGCAGGGAGTCGGAGCTGTCCGCAGTCCGGGCCACGCGTCAGTCACTCCTCGACCTGCCGCTGGAGGCCTACCTGAAACACCGCGCTGCGGTCGAAGAAGGGTTCAAGACTGCGGCGAAGTTCCTCCGGCAGAACCACATCTATCGGGTCATCGACTTGCCCTATCAGGGCCAGCTTGTCCCCTTTGCCGCGATCCTCGCCATCATCGGGCCGAGGTTCGACCACGCTGCAGTGAAAGACCAGCTCGCCCGCTGGTTCTGGTGCGGCATTTTTGGCGAGCTGTATGGCTCGGCCATCGAGTCCCGATTTGCCAAGGACGTGCTCGAGGTTCCCGCGTGGCTTGACGGTGGACCCGAACCCAGCACCATCACCGATGGCCGCTTCCGCCCGGAGCGACTGCGCACCCTGCGCACTCGCCTGTCGGCTGCCTACAAGGGCATCCACGCTCTTCTGATGGCCGAAGGCGCGCGAGATCTTCGCTCCGGCCAGTACTTCAAGGACACGGTATTCTTTGACGAATACATCGATATCCACCACATCTTCCCGCAGGACTGGTGTAACAAACAGAAGATCGAGCCGAAGGTCTTTGACACCGTCATCAACAAGACGCCGCTCAGCTACAAGACCAACCGCATTCTTGGCGGCGTAGCACCATCGGTCTACCTGGAACGACTGGGAACAGGCGGAAAGGACAACCCGCCGATCGCCCGCGAAGCGCTTGACGATTATCTGGCGTCCCACGGGCTGGATCCCTCCTTGCTAAGGGCGGATGACTTCGAGGGATTCATGGCGGATCGGGAGACGCGGCTCCTTGCCATGATTTCAAAGGCAACCGGGCATGCGATCATCAGGGCAGATTCCGTGCCGGAGGAAGGCGAGGACGTTCTCCAGGACGACGAAGGCTTCGATGTTCCAAGCCCGGACACAGAGGAGGCCGCCTGAATGAAAGCGTTTGAGTTCGACCATCAATTGATCCGTGCTTACGAGCACTTTTCGCGTTCATTCAGCGCAATTCGAGCACCCGACCTGAAATCCGAGATCGATGCCCAGTACGACGCCGGAAAATTCTGGCCGGATGCCCTCTTGTCTCTGAACCCACGCTTCATGGCGGGGCCGACGGTCGATGAACTCGTCGCCACGGGTGATCTCGACGACGGCACGGGCAAGGTTTTCCGGTTTGGCACTACGCCTCTTCGCTTTCATCGGCACCAAGCCGAGGCCATCGCAAAGGCGAAGCAAGGAAAGAGTTATGTCGTCACGACCGGTACGGGTTCGGGGAAGTCTCTGTGCTTCTTCGTGCCGGTTGTCGACGCAATAATCCGCGCGCGGCGCGCAGGAAAGCCGCGCCGTACGACGGCAATCATCGTTTACCCCATGAACGCACTGGCAAATAGCCAGATGAAGGAGATTGACAAGTTCATCGCCGGTTCCGGTTTGCCCGATGAGCTCAAGCCGGTGGTCAAGCGCTACACCGGTCAGGAAAGCCGTGAAGAACGCGAGCGCATCGCTGCCAATCCGCCCGATGTTCTCCTGACGAACTACATGATGGCAGAACTGCTTCTAACGCGTCAGGACGACCTGGACTCGAAAGTCGTCTCGAACGCGTCCGGTCTCGAGTTCATCATTCTCGACGAACTCCATACCTATCGCGGGCGCCAAGGTGCCGACGTCGCGGTCCTCGTTCGACGCCTGCGGGACAGGTGCTCGCCTGACAAGGAGCCAATCTGCATCGGGACCTCGGCAACGATGGCCTCCGAGGGATCGGACGAGAGCCGCGCACTTGCTGTCGCGAAGGTAGCGTCGCGTCTTTTTGGCACCGACATTGGCCCGGACGCGGTCATCGACGAGTCCTTGCAGCGCGCGACCGATGACGCCCTGAAGACCGAGCACGTCCTTGGCGCTTTGAAGACGGCCCTGACTCAGCCATTGCCGGACGCACTCGATGACGAAACCCTGAAGCGCCATCCGTTCTCGGTGTGGGCCGAACTCGAACTCGGATTGGACGATGGGCTTGAGCTTCGCAGGAAGAAGCCTATCCCTTTCGAAGAAGCCGTTGAAAAGCTTTCTCTGGCCAGTGCGGTCGACGCCGAAACCTGTCGAGACTATCTCGAAAAATTCCTGACCCGGGTAAGCCTGCCGGAGCATGAGCGCGGCGGCACGAAGGACGGAGCCTTTCTCGCCTTCAAACTCCACCGGTTCATCTCTGGTGCCGGTGAAGTCTTTACGACGCTCACAGCCAGGCCGCGTCGGATCCTTCTTGAAGGGCAGCTCGAGGACCCCGAAGCCCCTGGAAACCGCCTCTACCCCACGCGGTTCTGCCGAAATTGTGGCCAAGAATACCATGTCGTGACCAAGGTAGACGATGATGGGAGATTGCGCTTTCTGCCCCGAAGCATCGACGACACGCCGCTCGACACTGAAGAAGACGAGGTTGCAGGGTATCTCTGTCCGGTGACGCCCGGCGATACTGACTTTCAGTTCACTGGCGAGCTTGAGGGTTACCCCGAAAGCTGGCGAGAAGAGAAAAACGGCATTGAACGGCTGAGAGGGTATCGCAAGAATCGTATGCCGGTGTCCTACGTCGTGGGTGCTGATGGTCGCCACGGAGCGGGCGGAAACGATTTCTGGTTCATCCCGGGAAAGTTCGCGTTCTGCCTGTGCTGCCATGACGAACCGACGCAGGGGATGCGAGAGCGCAGCAAGCTGGCGGGGCTGTCCGGCGAAGGGCGAAGCTCGGCAACAACCTTGCTGGTCGCCAGTGCCCTGGAGTGGATGAACAAACCTGGCAGCGGCGTTCCCGAGACGAAGCGGAAGCTTCTAGGGTTCACGGATAACCGTCAGGATGCAGCCCTGCAGTCTGGCCATTTCAATGACTTCCTGTTCGTGAGCCTGTTGCGCGGAGCCATCCTTCGCGCGGTCATTGCTGCTGGCTCAGGTGGGCTCGCAGAAGACGAGTTTGGCCTGCAGGTGGTGAAGGCGCTCGGCTTTACTGCCGCCAACAAAGAGGCGCGCCAGCATTGGCTGCTGGATTCAAATGCTGGTGCCATCATTCGTGAAGATGCCCAGCGGTCGCTCGCAAAGGTTCTCGCCCATCGTGTCTGGACGGACCTGCGTCGCGGTTGGCGCTTCACCAACCCCAGCTTGTCTGTCCTGAACCTGATCGACGTGAATTTCCTCGGCCTCGAGGAAATATCTGAAGATCGCGAGCGCTTCATGGCCATCCATCCAGCGCTGGGAGACCTCGGCCTCGAGCAGCGGCAGGCAATTCTCAAGGCGATTTTGTCCGCGATGCTCGAGGGCCTGGCTGTTCAGACCGAAGCCTTGGATCTGCCTGTCCTCGATGGCGTGGCCCAGAAATCCCGAATGCTGCTTCAGGCACCTTGGGCGATTGACCAAAAGGAAAATCCGCGAGCGCGGTCCTCACTTGTCCTGCGCGCGGGCAGCAAGAACGTCGTCACGCTGCGTGAAGAGCAAACACTTCTTCGGGCAGGTCCCAATTCGCGGATCGCGCGTCTCGTGAACCGGAAGTCTGTTCTCGGCACGAAGCTGAACAAGGATGAGTACTACGAGTTCATGGAAGGGATGCTTGCCTTCCTGAGCGACGAAGGGCTGCTGGTGCCTGTCGAACTCGATAGCGATGTGACGGGCTGGCGCCTGTCACCATCTGCGGTTCGGCTTGTGCCTGGACCGGCCCTCGATGATGAAACCCACCGCGGCAACCGATATTTCCACGACCTTTACACCGCGATTGCCAGTGACCTTGGCGACGGGCGTAGTTCCTACTGGGGGCTAGAGGGACGCGAGCACACGGCTCAGGTTTCGCAGAAGCAGCGAGAATGGCGTGAATGGCGGTTCCGTTTCGAGCAGGACGACATGGACCATCTCGCGGCCTCGGAGTACCGAACGGAAATTCGGGCAACGGGCGAGTCAGACCGGTTCCTGCCCGCGCTATTCTGCTCTCCGACTATGGAACTCGGCGTTGATATTTCCGCCTTGAACGCCGTCTACCTGCGCAACGTACCACCCACGCCGGCGAATTACGCGCAGCGCGCTGGGCGTGCCGGTCGCTCGGGCCAGGCCGCGGTTGTCGTGACCTACTGCGCCTCGGGGTCTCCGCATGACCAGTATTTCTTTGAACGGCGCAACGATATGGTGGCCGGTGTCGTGCGGCCGCCGGCGCTCGACATCACGAATGAAGAGCTGGTTCGATCGCACCTACATGCGGTGTGGCTTGCGGAAGCAAAACTGGCGCTTTCTCCCGACATCCCAGAGATTCTGGACCTTCACGGGGATAAATTCCCGCTGAAGGAAGACGTTCTGGCGGTCATCTCGAAACCCGCTCTGGTTTCGCAGGCACGGGGACCGATGGCGCGTGTCTTGAAGCAGATTCTGGCGTCCGACGGAGGGCAAACCCCGATCTGGATGGACGATCCAGACGAGTTCGTTCTTCACACGACCATGAATGCCCCAAAGGAGTTTGACCGTGCCTTCGACCGTTGGCGCGAGCTTTATAGCTCTGCCAGGACGCAATTGGCTGAGGCGAACAAGCGTTCGGAGATCACGGGGCTCTCGGGAGCCGACCGGCGCAAGATCAAGGCTGCGCAGATGCAAGCCCAGGATCAGATCGCCATCCTCGAACAAGGCAAAGCCTCGAATGGCTCCGATTTCTATTCGTATCGGTATCTGGCGACTGAGGGCTTCTTGCCCGGGTACAACTTCCCGCGCCTGCCGCTCTACGCGTTTGTCCCAGGCGAAGGTAAGACGGGGTCATTCCTGTCAAGAGCTCGGTTCCTGGCCATTTCCGAATTCGGCCCGCGCAGTCTGATCTATCATGAGGGCCGCGCCTACCGGGTCATGAAAGCCAAATTGCCGCCCGAGGTGCGTCAGGGCGACGGATCGGAATTGGCGACCAAGGATATCTACATCTGCTCCAACTGTGGTGCATCGCATGAGGGCGAGGTCGAGCGTTGCCATGGGTGCAACAACCACATGGCGGGTGAGGTCCCCATTAAGAAGACCCTGCGCATCGACAACGTCGAGGCCGCCCCGACTGAGCGCATCACGGCGAACGATGAAGAGCGCGTTCGGCAGGGCTTTGACATCCAGACCGTCTTCTCCTGGCCGAAGAAGGATGGGCGGGTCCAAGTGACCAACGCCAAATTCGTCTGTGGCGAGACCTCCCTCTTGGCCCTGCAGTACGCCAACAGCGCGGAAATCAGCCGTCTGAACAAGGGCTTGAAGCGCAGAAAGGACCAGACTGTCTTCGGTTTCCACATCGATCCAAGGTCCGGCTACTGGGCGAAATCCGACGACGAGGACAGCGACACGGACGTTCCGCCCGACGTGGTCAAGCCGGTTCGCATTGTCCCGATTGTTCGCGACAGAAAGAATGCCCTGTTGTTCCGCTTTGAAAAGCCTGAGCAGTACGAGCCCGAGACTATCACGACGGTTCAGCATGCGTTGCTGCGCGGAGTTGAAGTGGTTTTCCAGTTGGAAGAAAGCGAAATCCTCGGCGAACCGCTGCCCGCGAGGGACAACCGTCGCGCAATCCTTGCCTACGAGGCAACGGAAGGCGGCGCCGGCGTACTCACGCGCCTGATCGATGACGGAAAAGCAATCAACGAGGTGGCGAAGACCGCACTTGGTCTAATGCACTTCGAGAATGTGGATGCTGCGATTGCTGCGGGTGATGCGGATCTTTTGCAGGAGAAGAAAGACGGAAGCTGTGTTCGCGGCTGCTACCGTTGCCTGCTGTCCTATTTCAACCAACCGGACCATGAGCTGATCAACCGCTCTAGCCCAGAAGTTACGCAGTTCCTGATCGATCTTGCACGCGGCACGATTTCCCTTGCTGCGAAGCCGACCGCTGGAACGGTGGCATCACCATGGCTTGAGGCATTCAGCGCATCAGGCATTCCCCAAGTCGATACGATGCCCGCGAGCTTTGGTGGGCGCGAATTCGAGTTCGTTTGGCGCGCATTCGCGGTTGCCGCGACGACCGCTGACCTGACTGCAGAAGCTGAGGCAGATGCGATGAACAAGGGCTGGGTCGTTTTTGGATTGCCTTCAGCGCCGTCAGAAGGGCTTCCAGATGGCTTTATGAAGAATTTTGAAGGTTGATATGACTGTGAATTTTACTCCTGGAGACCTTGTTAGAGCGCGCGGCCGTGAATGGGTTGCCTTGCCGACACCCGGTGAGGGCCTGCTTGCCCTGCGCCCTCTCTCGGGCAATGAAAATGATATCGTGGTTCTTGCTCCGGATCTCGAGCTTACACCGGTGGAAGCCGCTCGCTTCGACCTGCCTGACGATGCGCGCACGACAGTGCAGTCCAAGGCGGCCCTTCTTGCCGACGCGTTGCGACTGACCCTCCGCCGGGGGGCAGGCCCGTTCCGATCCGCCGCACAGCTTGCTTTTGAGCCTCGGACGTACCAGCTGGTCCCACTTCTCATGGCCCTTCGGCTTCAGGTCCCGCGCTTGTTGATTGCCGACGACGTTGGCATCGGCAAGACCATCGAAGCGGGTCTGATACTGCGCGAACTGATGGATCGCGGAGAGGTCGACGCGTTTTCCGTTCTCTGTCCTCCGCACCTCGTGGACCAGTGGATCACAGAACTGAAGGATCGCTTCGGGATCGATGCCGTTGCCGTCACCTCCGGGACTGCGGCGCGTTTGGAGCGCAACCTCCCATTGGCGCAGACCCTTTTCGATGCCTATCCGTTCACGGTGGTCAGCCTTGACTACATCAAAGCCGAGAAACGCCGGGATGGGTTCGCCAGGGCCTGTCCGGATTTCGTTATCGTCGATGAAGCACACGCCTGCGTCGGGACGCACAAGGGAAAGCAGCAGCGTTTCAACCTGCTCCAAGGCCTTGCAAGCGATCCTGCACGTCGGTTGATCCTGCTGACAGCCACGCCGCACTCCGGGGACGAAGAGGCATTTGCTCGGCTTCTGTCGCTAATCGACACTGAATTTGGCAAGGGGAATTTCGATGATCAAAGATACCGCGAGCGCCTTGCACGGCACCTTGTTCAGAGGCGTCGAGCCGATATCGTCGATGGCGATTGGGGCGAGGATCGCGCTTTTCCTAAGAAGGAAGAACTGGAGGGGGGACTCGCCTATGATCTGAGCGACGCGCATCGATCCTTCCACGAGGCCGTACTTGATTACTGTTTCTCGGTCGTGTCTCGGGCCGGAGATGCACAGAAGGATCGCCGCCTTGCTTTCTGGGGCACTCTGGCACTGATGCGCTGTGTCGGATCGTCACCCGCAGCCGCAATGAGCGCGTTGCGAAACCGGGCTTCCAATGAAGACGACCGCCTCGAGCCGCAGATCTACGACGAAGATGGCGATGACGAAGACGCCGTGGACATCGAGCCAAACACCGTCTTCTCAAATGACCCCGCTCTCCAAGGGCTACTCGACAAGGCCAGCGAACTTTTGACGGCCGAAGATCCCAAACTGAACGCCCTCATCAAGGCCCTCAAACCCTTGATCAAAGACGGCGCTAACCCAGTCGTCTTCTGCCGCTACCTCGCCACGGCCGAACATGTGAAGGAAGGACTTCGTAAGGCCTTCCCCAAGCTAACTGTGCAGGCCGTGACGGGTGAATTGACGCCGGACGAACGTCGCGATCGCGTCGCGGAAATGGCGGCGGAAGAAAGCGCCGCCACAGATCAGCGCATCCTTGTTGCCACGGACTGCCTGTCGGAGGGGATCAACCTTCAACAGCTGTTCGACACCGTGATCCACTACGACCTTTCCTGGAATCCGACGCGTCATCAACAGCGCGAAGGTCGCGTGGATCGTTTCGGGCAACCCGCCGAACTCGTTCGCTCGATCATGATGTTTTCGCCCGACAGCGCCATCGACGGTGCCGTCTTGGACGTCATTCTCCGCAAGGCTGAAGAAATCCGCAAGGCGACGGGCGTGACTGTGCCTCTGCCCGACGAGCGGGGACCGGTCACCGATGCGCTGATGGCGGCAATGATGCTTCGCCGTGGCGGAGGCCGCCACAAGCAGCTGACGCTGGACCTCCAAATCGGCGACGGCATCCAGGTGATGGAGAACCGCTGGCGCGATGCAAGCGAGAACGAAAAACGGTCTCGCGCCAGGTTTGCACAAAACGCCATAAAGCCGAGTGAAGTCGCTCCTGAATGGGACAAGGTGAAGTCTCTACTCGGATCGCCCGCGGAAACGCTTGAATTCCTCGAGCGTGCGATGTCTCGGTTCGGGGTGCCCCTCGAGAAGAAAAAGTCGCTGCAATTCGCCCACGTGCATGCCCTTCAGGATAGCCTCAAGGAAAAGCTGGAGCAGCGTGGGCTGAAGGGATCACTCACGCTTGCCACGCAGGAACCGGCGCCCTCAGGGGCTTCGCTTCTGACCAGAACCCATCCGCTGACATCGTCCTTAGCGGAAAGCCTGCTTGAGGCCTCCCTCGACACCGAAGCACTGCCGGATCTCGGCATCGGGCGTGTCGGGGCCTGGCCAAGTACCGCCGTCACTCAGATGACGCGTGTCGCTCTCTTGCGTATTCGCTACAAGCTCACGGTTCATGCACGGCGCGAGCGCCTTCTGCTGGCAGAGGAAGCCGCCCTCGTTGCCCTCGACAGCAACACGGTGATTGCGTCTGGCAGCGAGGCGCGCGCGCTGCTTGCCTCGCCCGCGACCGCTGATCTCGCGCCTGTCGCCCGCGACCGGATGATCAATACGGCGAAGGCGGCCCTTCCTGACCTGTTGGGCGGCCCGATTGCCGATTTCGTGCAAAAGCGTGCCGCGGAGCTGGTTGAAGACCACGCCCGCCTTCGTGCTGCCGCCGGTTCTGCGTCGCGTGTCAGCGTGGAGCCGATAATTCCCCCAGACGTCATCGGCCTCTTCGTTCTTGTTCCGGGGGAGGTGTAACCATGGCCCGCAAACCAATCACCGATATGTCCGCGTGGCCGTCGCTGAGCCTCGAAGGCAACCTGATCGCGCCAGCGATGATCGCCAAGATCGATCAGCGCCAGGCACCCGAGCAATCCCCCGAGGAATACGGGGTTCGCAAAGGTCTCCAGATACGTGAGGAAATCGCCACCGCCTTCCGCGTAGGCCAATCGCATTTCGATGCCTTCGCGAAGATCGAACACCCATCGGCCGCAGCAACCGCGCGTTTCATTGCCGACTTCTTCAAGGAAACCTTCGGGTATTCCGACCTCGCCCCAGCAGCGGCACCGATCGCCTTGATCGCATCCGACCGTATCCCTGTCGTCGTCGTGCCGCCGTCCGAGCTGCTTGACCGCCGCAGCCCGACGCTCTCGACGGACAGGTCTCGCTCCCCGGCCTTCGCCCTTCAGGACCACCTGAATGATCGGGACGAGGCCCTTTGGGGTATTGTGACCAACGGGATGCAGTTGCGCCTCATGCGCGACAATGCCTCCCTGACCCGCCCGGCCTATGTCGAGGCTGATCTGGCGCAGATGTTCACCAACGAGGACATCGCGTCCTTTGCGGTGCTCTGGCTCCTGATCCACCGCACCCGCTTCGGCGCGGCAGACACCCCCGCCAACGATTGCCCCCTCGAACGTTGGCGCGATGCTGGCTCCAAGGAAGGCGAGGCCGCGCGTGATCGTCTGGCAGGTCAGGTCCAACTGGCCCTCAAGCTCCTTGGCTCGGGCTTCCTCGAGGCCAACCCCGACCTCGCCGCGAAACTGCATTCCGGCGAAGTGAACCTGACCGAGTGGTTCAACGAACTCCTGCGCCTCGTCTACCGCCTGATCTTCCTGATGGTGGCCGAGGACCGGAACCTCCTTCACCCGGAAAAGGCCAAACCCGAGGCCCGCGCCCTCTATGCCCAAGGCTATTCGCTCCAGTCGCTGCGCAAGCAATGCTACCGCGCCGCCACTTGGGACAAGCACCATGACCGCTACGAGGGGGTGAAGATCGTCTTCCGCGCCCTCACGCAGGGCCAGCCCGCCCTTGCGCTGCCCGCCCTCGGCGGCCTCTTTGCCGAGGACAGGCTGCCCCACCTCGAGACCGCCCGCCTGCGCAACCGCGCCTTCATGGAGGCGCTCTATCGCCTCTCCTGGCTCGCCGACAAGACCGGCATGGTCCCCGTCAACTGGCGCGCGATGGAGACCGAGGAACTGGGTTCGGTCTACGAATCCCTCCTCGAACTCCAGCCTCAGCTGGGCGACGACGGCAAGACGCTGGTCTTCGCCTCCGAGGCGGCCGAGCAGAAGGGCAACCAGCGCAAGACCACCGGCTCCTACTACACGCCCGACAGCCTCGTTCAGGCGCTGCTCGACACCGCGCTCGACCCCGTGCTCGACAAGACGGAAGGAGAGGCGGACGATCCGGCCAAGGCGCTGCTGAAGCTCTCGGTCATCGACCCCGCCTGCGGCTCGGGCCACTTCCTGCTGGCCGCCGCCCGCCGCATCGCCACGCGGCTTGCTCGTATCCGGGCCGAGGGCACGCCCTCGCTCGCCGACTTCCGCCACGCGCTGCGCGACGTCGCGCGCTGCTGCATCCACGGGGTGGACCGCAACCCGATGGCGGTGGAACTGACCAAGGTCGCGCTCTGGATCGAGACGGTGGACCCGGGCCTTCCCCTCGGCTTCTTCGACGCGCAGATCCGTTGCGGCGATGCGCTGCTCGGCGTCTTCGACCTGCAGGTGCTGCAGGACGGCATTCCCGATGCCGCCTACAAGCCGCTGACCGGCGACGACAAGGAAACCGCGAAATACTACCTCAAGGCCAATCGCGATGCGACGGCGGGGCAAGGCGGCTTCGACTTCGGCACCGGTCAGGCGTCGATGCCCGCGATGAAGCCGCTGGCACTGGATTTCTCGGGCTTCCGAGACCTGCCCGAGGATACGGTCGAGCAGATCGGCGCCAAGGCGAAACGGTTCAAGGAGCTGCGCAAGGGGCAGACCTTTATCCGCGCCAAGGCGGCGGCGGACCTCTATGTGGCGGCCTTCCTGCTGCCCAAGGTCGGTGGCGCACCGGCGGGAGCGTCCGCGCGCTCCGTGCCGACGACCGAAGAGATCTGGCTGGCGCTCAATCAGGGCAAGATCCGGCACGCGATGGTCAATGCACCTAGTGCCGCGCTCGACGCACGTGCATTTCACTGGCCGCTTGAGTTCCCGGACATCATGCAGCGCGGCGGGTTTGATGTCGTACTCGGTAATCCTCCGTGGGAACGCGTTGAAGTTCAAGAGCAGGAGATATTCGCTCTCACACATCCGGAGATTGCCACCGCAAAGAATGCGGCGCACCGAAAGAGGATGATAGAGTCGCTGAGTACCGACGAGCCGAAGGCCTACGCAAGATGGCAAGACGCACTGCGCGCTGCGGCTACCGAGGTGAACTTCTACAAAGAGAGCGGTCGCTTTCCATTTGGAAGTCCGGGTAAGGTCAATACGTACGCAATATTCGCCGATCTTGCGTGGCAGGCTGTCAACCCGTCAGGTCGTGCCGGTTTGATCATCCCAAATGGCTTAGTAGTTGGCTTTACCTATCGAGAGTTCTTGCGTCGGCTCTTGTCAGAGAAGTCATTGGTCTCGTTCTACGGATTCGAGAATGAGGACAAAATCTTCAGGGACGTGCATAACGAAACGAAGTTCGGCCTGCTCACTATAAGCGGCGCGGAAATCCAGGTTGAGCAACCGTGGTTCACGGCGCATATCAGGCAACCTGCAGAGATCTCTGATCCTGATAAGCGGTACGCTTTGAGCGTCGATGAGATCAGAGCTACCAACCCAAACACCCTTAACCTTCCCGCGTTTCGTTGGACAAAGGACGCCAAGGTCACCGCTGCCATTCACACAGCGGCACCTGTGTTGATCGAAAAAGATGGAAATGACATTACGCGAAACGATTGGAGGCTGACATTAAAGACACTATTCAACATGGCAACTGACTCCAGTCATTTCATTGATCATCAGGAAGTTGCGCCGCTCATTAAGGAACGCAGAGGCGCACTGGCGGTTCTTTATGACGGTCGTGAGGTCTACCCTCTCTATGAAGGAAAGATGTTCTGGCATTTCGATCACCGATACGGAACCTACGAAAATCAGACCGAGAAGCAGGCAAATAAAGGCGTTCTTCCGCGAGTTCCGGACGAAATGCACAGCGCACCTCATTATCAAATTCAACCGAGATACTGGGTGGATGCTCGACTGACTAAAGAAACACTAGCTGGGGACGCCGGGGCGCCTTGGCTGTTCTCTTGGAGAGACGTAGGGCCGTCGGAGCGGACTTTCATTGGGACAATCCTGCCGCTAACCGCGATGGGGCATGCCTCGCCATACTTGGCAACAGAGGCACCGGCCGAAGACGCATTGGCACTTACGGCAATTCTCTCAAGCTTGGTGGTCGATTACGCGGTTCGTCAGAAATCCAGCAGGATGACATTCTTTATTGTTGAACAGTTGCCAATGCTTGAGCGCACGAAGCTTGACGAGGCACCTACCTGGCTCGGGTCGGAGGTTCGTGCTTGGCTCAACAATCGTGCTATCGAGCTCTTCTACACAAATTGGGAGCTCCAAGGCCTTGCTGAGAGCATTGGACGGGACACACCTCCGTTCAGCTGGGACCCATCGCGCCGTCAAACCCTCCAAGCCGAAATCGATGCGGCAGTCTTCCACCTCTATGGACTGGATAGGGAACAAGTCGACTGGGTGCTGGACTCGTTCACCGTGCTCAGGAAATACGAAGAGCGCGACCATGGCGAGTTCCGCACCAAGCGCCTGGTTCTGAACGCCTACGACGCAATGGCGAAGGCGAAGGCATCGGGTTCGGTGTACCAAACGCCACTGTCCCCACCGCCTGCAGACCCGAGTCTCTGCCATCCTGCCGCGGCCAAAGAGGCGGCACAGTGATGTTTCCGCTGCGTGCATCAGAGCCGAGCATGGCTCCACCGGAAATCCACCAACACGGCGAATACCGCACCCGTCGCCTCGTCATTGAGGCCTGGGACCGGATGAAAGCGAACGACGAGTTCACGGCGATGGGGATATGATGTCGAGCGGAGCAATAGAATGAGCAAAGAGTTTGATGAGGTTAAGAATGACGTTGGTGAGGGCAAGGAACCCACCACGACAGTGCGAGAACTGCTTCGTTGGTTCGGTGCGCGCAGGCGGCGAACTGGGATCGTCAAGAAGATACAGCTTGAGCTGGACGGCGCAGGGATAGTGACCAGCCCGGATTTCACAAAGGTTTGGATCGATGCCGAGATCGCGTTCAAGAAGGCGCCCGAGCCCGTCGCCATCGTGCCCCCCCCTCAGGATCCTCAAGGTGCGGCAGACACGACGTATTCTCCCAAAGATGCGAATTTCCTGATCAGCATGCTCAAGGCGGCCAACTGCGGCGTGGTTGCGGTCAAGCCCCAAGACACCATCGAGAAAGCCATCACATTGATGTTGGCGCACGATTTTTCGCAGTTGGCAGTAATGCCGAATGATCGGACGATCAGTGGTGCGATCAGCTGGAAGACAATCGGTAAGCGGCTAAGCCAAGAAAACAATTTGGTCGAGGTCAAGGATGCAATGGAGGCAGCCGTTGCCCTTGAAGACACGGAAGGCCTTTTCAAGGCAACTAAGCTCATCATCGATCATGAATTTGTTTTTGTGCGTTCGTCCTTGGACAAAAAAGTCACGGGAATTGTGACAGCCACAGACTTGAGCGAGCAGTTTCAATTTCTTTCGGAACCGTTTCTGCTGATAGGCCAGATCGAGAACCAGATTCGGAACCTCATTAACGGAAAATATGCCATCGAAGTTCTGCAGAGCGTTTGCAGCGATGCCGATCCTGAGCGGAAAGAGCGTATTCAGTCAGTGGCGGATCTTACATTTGGTGAATACTTGTGGATCATTCAAAATCCTGAGCATTGGGAGAAATTGGAACTTCGCGTCGATCGCGTAGTATTTTGCGCCGAAATGGACAAAGTCAGGGAAATCCGCAATGATGTCATGCACTTCGATCCCGACGGAATCGATGAAGAGCAATACGATCAACTGAGGCGATTCTCGAGACTAATGGATGAACTCGAAGCTTTATCACAGTAAATATCAGGGTAGAGCATCGTTGAGTGACATTGAGATCCCCCAATCCTTCGTTACCCGCCAGGAATGCGAGAAGGTCACCTACCAGAACGGCTTCCGCCGCCCCCATGCCGAAATCGAGGGCTGGCAGCGGTACAGTTCGACGACCGCGCAAGGATCGATCTGGCTTGCTCGGGACGCTTCCGGAGCGTGGCTCCTCGCCCTGGATCACGCCGGGGTCATTGCAGAGATCGGGATTGAGGCGTCCGATGCCGCAGGGCCAGGCCTCGCACGTTTCCGGTTTGCCTCGCTGGCACTGCTTTATGGCGTGATGCCACGCATTTACGAGCTTTCCGCAAGCCTTCCCGACGCACCACTTCAGGAGTTTCTTCACCACACGAAAAATCTGCCGACCACCACAGAGGCGGAACGCCTTGTGGTCCAGCGTGTCGGCCAGAACATCTTTCGTGAGCGTCTGATCAAATACTGGCGGGGGCGATGCCCTTTGACCGGGATTATCGACGAGCCGCTTCTCCGTGCCTCTCACATCAAGCCATGGCGCGACTGTGAAAACGACGCAGAGCGTCTGGATGTCCATAATGGCCTGCTTCTGTCGGCTCTTTGGGATGCCGTATTCGACGGCGGTCTGGTCACCTTCGGCGATGACGGCATTCCGGTCTTTTCGGAGAACCTCAGCGAGCAAGCGCGTGCGCGACTTCATTTTGATCGGCCAGTCGATCTGACCGAGAAGCATCGGGTCTTTTTGGAGTGGCATCGGACGAAGGTATTCGACGTCAAAGCGCCTGACGCCCCGCCTGCTGATTGAGACGCGATAGGTCGAGAGCAGGTCGGCTGGTCAATAATCCGTCTCCACATACCCCCCCCGGAGCAATCATAGGCGACTGTCGCCGCCGTCGCGCCGTTGTTCATGTAGTTGTGCGGGCTCAGGAGTTGCGTCGCGGCGGGAATGTCGCTGTCGAGCATGGCCTCCACCACCGCCCCGCTGACCTCCTCAACCACCCGGACGCCGATCTCGCTGCTGTTCGGGGCGGCGAGGATTGTGAGTGTCAGGACGTTGGTCGTGCTCGCGACCGGGAAACTCGCCCCGAGATCGGCGAGCGTCGACGCGCCGGAGTGACCTGAGCCCCTATATCTCCTCCAGATTTTGGTAGATTCCGCCGCAACAGAGGGCGGACGTGTGAAGCTCAGCAGGTTCAACGAAGAACAGATCATTTCGATATTGAAGGAGCTGGAGTCCGGACTGGGGACGGCGGACCTGTGCCGCAAGCACGGCATCAGCAGTGCGACTTTCTAAAAGTGGAAGGCCAAGTATGGCGGCCCGGATGTATCGGATGCACGGCGGCTGAAGACGCTGGAGGACGAGAACACCCGGCTCAAGAAGCTCTTGGCCGAGGCCATGCTCGACAATGCCATCCTAAAGGATGTCGCAGCAAAAAATGGTGACGCCCGACGCAAAGCGGGATGCGGTGGCTCATGCCTGCCTGGTGCACGGAGTGAGCCAGCGGCGGGCGTGTGAAGCTTTGGCTGTGGATCGATCGAGCGTGCGATATTGCAGTCTGCGGCCGGACGACCGCGAGCTGCGAGAGGCGATGAAGGCTGTTGCCGCCCAGCGGCGACGGTTTGGATATCGTCGTATCCATGTGATGCTGCAGCGACAGGGCATCGAGATGAACATCAAGAAGCTCAGGCGGCTCTATGCCGAGGAGGAGCTGCAGGTGCGCAAGCGCGGCGGCCGCAAACGCACCTTGGGAATACGACGACCGATCATCGTACCGGACCAGCCCAACCAGCGCTGAAGCCTGGACTTTGTCAGCGGTGCTTTCACCGATGGCCGGCGGTTCAGGGTGCTGACCGTTGTCGATGACCACACAAGGGAATGCCTGGCCTTGGTCCTAGATACCTCGCTCTCCGGGCGACGGGTGGTACGCGAGCTCGATGCCATCATTGCACAAAGAGGCAGGCCGTCGACGGTGGTCAGTGACAATGGCACCGAGTTCACCAGCATGGCGATCCTACGCTGGTCCCAGGACCGGCAAACCGACTGGTACTACATCGCGCCAGGAAAGCCCATGCAGAACGACTTCATCAAGGGTTTCAATGGCAGCTTCCGCGATGAATGCCTCAACGAGACGCTGTTCACGTCACTGGCCAAAGCCAGGATGCGGATCGGCGCATGGAAGGATGACTACAACGACCATCGACCGCATTCCTCGTTGGGCAATCTCAAGCCCAACGAATTGGGCAGCAATCTGGCGCTGGAAAAACAGGCCGCTTAGGGCCAAACATCAACTCAAGGACTCTCCGTAAACCGGAGGGGACTTGGGGCTCAGGTCAATGCTTCGGCCAAGGCCGACCAATATCATCAAAGAACACCCGGCCGCCGTAGCGGCTTTGGTAGTAAAACACCTTTTCCCCGCATACCGGACAATAGGCATTGGGGTTCACATAGGATTCAACGGTCCGGAAAAGCGCGTTAGAAGAAGAGCTAGAAGATGTGGCAGCGCACCAGCCACCGTTTAGGTGGATTGGCTTCAGCACGCCATCCGCGTGCCGAAAAACGATCGGCGCACCACAGGTCCAACAAGTTGCCAAAGCTAACCCAAAAATTCATCGCAATTTTCAAACGTTAATCTCGACATTCGATGGATGTCTACCTTGTCGTCGACAAGGTAGCTGGCAAAGATCAGTGAAAGCTCGCCTGAAAGGACGTCGCGGTCAGCGAGACATGCGCGTCCAGCGGCGGGTGCAGCTCAAACGCCTTTGGCTCGCGCGCGAAGTTCCAGAGTCGAAACAGGGACCATTCCAAGCACCGCTCCTCTGCCACGGCCAGTTCGTTCCGGCTGATATGGAAAGGCGTACGCTCCCATCCGTTCGTCGTCTTCACCTCGATCAGGCGCGGACGGCCGTCCGCTGCGAAGCTGGCGATATCGTAGCCGGCACAATCGCCATCCTCCTCCGAAACCCACCGGACCTTGCGCGCAAGGTCATCGCGGCCCGCTGATTTCAGGGCCGCTCGTTCGTGCGCCAAGACGCGTTCCTCACCGGCACGGCCGAGGGCGCGGTTTCGCTCGTCTCTCGCCGCGACATCGAATTTGCGGGCGATGTGCAGCATCTGCTCCAGCTCCTGCGGCGGCGGCTGGTTCGACAGCGTGGGAGGCGGCCCGATCCAGATCGGCCGCGCCTCTGCTAGGCCAGTCGGCGCTCCTGTACGCGAATGGCGACCGAGCCAGGCCGGGTTAAGCGCCAGCCAACGCGCCACGGCGTCAACCAGCGTCATCTGGAAATTGAAGGCAGGCTTGTAGCCCGGGATCCAGTCCTCACCCAGACCCTTCAGCACGGCGCTGATGTTCTGGTGCTTAAACTCGACCGATCCCTCGGACCGATCATTCAACAGCGGCAGAAGCCCGCGCCGGTGCTCGGCCTTGTTGTAGGGGCGGCCAGAGACGTCGTCTGCCAGCATCGCGAAGTAATCCGCGACGATCAGGTCGTTCTCTTGATCTGTCCAGGGCCCGTTTGACATCGCGCCAGGCTAGGGGCGGAAACTGCGTTTGTCATCAGAGACTTCGCGCAAAACTTCCAAGACATACCAACGACCACACCGCCCGCATCGCGTCACCATCTGCTTTGAAACAGTTAGCGTCCGAGGAGCTGGTGTAATTTCATCGCCGTCGGCGGTGTGATCCCAGGTGGCCATCGAGGTGTATGTTCGAGGTGGAGTTTGGCGACTTCAACCACGGCCCCTACGGAGACCCCGATGACCAAGACGAACATGGACCTGTCCGAGCTTCTGGCCAAGCACGATCAGGGCGACTTCTTGCGCGGCATTGCCGAAGCCGTGCTGCAACTGATCATGGAGACCGATGTGGAAGGCATCATCGGCGCCGGCCGGCATGAACGCAGCGGTGAACGCACGACCTGGCGCAACGGGTATCGAGAGCGCGCTCTCGATACCCGTTTGGGCACGCTGAACCTGCGGGTGCCGAAGCTGCGGCAGGGCAGCTATTTCCCGGGCTTCCTCGAGGCCCGCAAGACCTCCGAGCAGGCGCTGGTGGCGGTGATCCAGGAGGCTTGGATCGGCGGCGTCTCCACCCGCCGCGTCGACGAGCTGGTGCAGGCCATGGGGCTCAGCGGGATATCGAAGAGCACGGTCTCGAAGCTCTGCAAGGATATCGATGACAGGGTCGGGGAGTTCCTGAACCGGCCGCTCACCGGCGACTGGCCCTATGTCTGGCTCGACGCCACCTATCTCAAGGTCCGCCAAGGCGGGCGCATCGTGCCGGTCGCGGCCATAATTGCGGTGGCGGCCAACACCGAGGGCCGAAGGGAAATCATCGGCTTGGGCATTGGGCCCTCAGAGGCCGAGACCTTCTGGACCGAGTTTCTGCGTTCCCTCCGCGCCCGGGGGCTGAGTGGGGTCAAGCTGGTGATCAGCGATGCCCACACCGGCCTCAAGGCAGCCATTGCCCGGGTGTTCGAAGCGACCTGGCAGCGATGCCGCGTTCACTGGATCAGGAATGCTCTCGCCCACGTCTCGCGCGGCCAACACACCGTTGTCGCCGCCGCGATCCGCCAGGCTTTCGACCAGCCCGACCGCGCCCATGCGGGCGAAACCTGGCGCAAGGTTGCCGAACAACTGCGCCCGCGCTGGCCCAAGCTGGCCGATCTCATGGACGCCAGCGAGCATGACGTGCTGGCCTACATGTCCTTCCCGCGCCAGCACAGGACCAAGCTGCACAGCACCAACCCGATCGAGCGCCTGAACAAGGAGGTAAAGCGGCGCTCCGATGTCGTCGGGATCTTCCCCAACGAGGCCTCAATCATGCGCCTGATCGGCGCCGTGCTCTTCGAAGCCAACGACGAATGGCAGACCTCGAGCCGCTACATGATGGTCGAGGCCTTCGCCGAGATCGACAAGGAGGAGATCGACCCCATTCTCAGCATAACCACGAAAGCCGCCTGATCATGCCCTCAGGCCATCCAGGAATTTACACCAGCTTGACGGACGTGACCTTGAAACAAGCCGGAACCACCGAAACACGGGCGCAACGCAACCCCGTCATTTCATTGAAATGTATGGGGGTTTTGAAACCGTCTCGCCGACAGCGAGGGGCGGGTGGAAAGAGACGGAGGGCGTTCGGAGACCGATCTCGCGCAGTCGGCCTTCTCCAAAGGGCGGATGGTGCCTGCAAACCCCTTTGGTGCATAAAGAAAAAGGCCCCACGAGGGACCTGTTTTCGGGTTTGCAATGCGCAAGTGGCGGAGAGGAAGGGATTCGAACCCTCGATACCGTCTCCGGTATACTCCCTTAGCAGGGGAGCGCCTTCGACCACTCGGCCACCTCTCCGTGGCGTCCTTTTCGAGGATTTGCGAGCGTTTGGCAAGACGGGAAGTTGCGGTTTTGTCCCCCTGCCCTGCCGGTGCGCGGAAAATGGCAGCTTTCCTGCGTCTTTCCCGGCGAATTTCCACAGGCAAAGGGGCGTTCGGCCAGCAAAACGGCGGGGCACAGGCGCCCTCGTCGCCTTGCTCGACCTTATCGAGACGAAAAACATATTTCCGTCGCCGGCGCGGGCGCACTGAACTGTTCGGGCCGGCGAACAGGGCCCTGCCCCAAGGCCGGTGCGTGCCGGAATTTCGAAGGTGCGGACAATTGAGAACGGCCCTGGCCGGACCATTCATTGAACCGAACGGGTTTCATGACGACCATACTGGAGGCTGTCCCCTTCGAGGCGATCGCCGAGGCGCGCAACGATGCGCTCGCGCGCGAGCTCTACCGGACCTGGCGCCGCTCCAAGGGGCTGCCCCCGGAGACGATGACGGCGAAGCGCGCCTGCAAGCGCACGCGGCGCAGCCTGGCCCCCCTCACCAACCGCGAGCGCGATTGCGTCGCCTGGGCGGCGGAAGGCAAGACGGAGTGGGAGACCGCCGCCATCCTCGGCATCGCCCCCAAGACCGTGGAAAGCCACCTCATCGCTGCCCGCAGAAAGCTCAACGCCGCGAACAAGGTGCATCTCATCGCCAAGGCGCTGCGCCTCGGGATCATCGACTGAGGCGCCCTTGCACGCGGCGGACCTGCTTGCCCATCTCGACCGGATCCGCCACGCACCGAGTGCGGAGGAGGTGCGCGGCCGGCTGGTCACCGCGACGGGCGTCTACGGCATCGACCAGGTGATGTGTGGGCTGTTGCCCGCCCCTTCCACCCCGCCGGACGAGGCGAGGAAGTCCATCTTCTTCGGCAATTGGCCGGCCGAATGGCTGGAGCGCTATGTCGCCCGCCGCTATGTCGAGATCGACCCGGTGATATCGCAGATCGCGGCCACCGACGCGATGTTCGACTGGCGCGAGGCGCGCGCGCCGACAGACCGGGCGCCCCTGGCCCGGCGGATGATGGAGGAAGCCCGCGAGCACGGGCTGTCCGCCGGCTTCGCCCTGCCCTTTTCCGGTCCCGCCGGCGGGCGCGGCAGCATCTCGCTCAGCGGCGAGCGCATCGAACTGGACCCGGCCCACCGCACCACGCTGGCGCTGCTGGCGGCGGGCGCGGCAGAGCGGGCCGCCGTCCTTGTTCATGGCGAGCGGTGGCGCCCCGCCTCCCCCCTCACCGGCCGCGAGCGCGACTGCGTCGCCTGGGCGGCGGAAGGCAAGACGGAGTGGGAGACCGCCGCCATTCTCGGCATCGCTCCCAGGACCGTGGAAAGCCATCTTGCCGCCGCGCGGCGAAAGCTCGATGCGGCAAACAAGGTGCATCTCGTCGCAAGGGCGTTCCGCCTCGGCCTGATCGGGTGAACGGACCCGCCCGTCAATCCGGGAAACCCATGATGGTGAGCCGGGCAAAGCCTGCAAGACTTGCAGACCACAGGAGATACGAGGACGCAAACGGTTCGGCAGCACAGTCCGTGCCGGGACGAGGAGAAAGGGAACGGCATGGACAGGAAAAGCCGCCAGGACGCGGCCCGCAGGCAGATTATCGAGCGTCTGGATGCGGCCATCGCCCGGCTGGCGCCCTATCCGGAACTGGACATACTCGGCAGCCGGCTGGCAGCGATCCGTGAGATTGCGGCGTTGCAACAGGCGGCGGGAGAACTGGCGGACGGCTTGGCCGAACAGGCGCAGGAGCCGTATCACCCTCTCCGCCGCCGGACGGATACGCGCTACGCGAAAGCCGGCAGGACGCAGGCGGGAAAAAGCGGCGGCAAGGCCGGCGGGGACCCGAACGACAAGGCGGAGTGAGAAAGGAAGCGCGAGAAGAAAGCCCGGCGGGAGGCCGTGGCGGCGAGCACTACCAGAAACCGCCGGAAGGAATCAGCACACGCGCTTGCAGCTGCGATGACGTGCCGTGCTCCGGGCGGGCGGGCCGCGGCGGGCGGCCAAGAGGAAAACGGGCTGCGGCACGGGCGCCGGTCATGTCGCATGCGCTACGCGGGTTACGCTTCAGCGCGCCGCAGCCTGGTTGATGTCCTTGGTGGAAATGCCCCTTGCGCAGGGACCGGCTCCACCGCGGATCAATGCAGGGACAGCCACTCGCGGGCCGCACGCTGGGCGTCGGCGATTTCCGAGCGGGTCATCTCGGCGGAGATTTCCTTGCGGTAGCGCACCGCATCCTGGCTGCCCTTGACGGCGGCGATGTTGAACCACTTGTGCGCGGCAACCAGGTCGGCGGCACCGTGGCGGCCGCAGGCGCAGTCCAGCCCCATCTGCAGCAGGATATCCGGGCCGGCGGGCTGGCCGCCCATGATGGCGAGGTCGGGGGAACCCAGTTCCAAACGAGCCATGTTTCACACTCCTTGTCAGTCGTCTTGCAGCCGGCGTTCTGCCGGTCCGTTGTGGGCCGAAGACCTCGGGATGCTTGCTGTTTTCCCTGCAATCTTCCTGATCGAGTGTGGTCCGCCCCCTTCAACGCGAGCTTAAAATTCTCGCTTAACGGGAAGCAAACGAGTCGAAAACGCTTGGTAAACTTCACGAAGGATTCAGCATTTCCGCGCCGAAACGGCAGTGAAATCAAGGCAACTTGAATCAACGTGGATTTGTCCGGGAAACGCTTGATTCACCTTGAGAAGAACTGGCGCCATCAAACCCTTTGACAGGAGTCGGCGCTCCCCCCGGCACAAGCTTTCCCAAAGCCCGACACGAAGCCGGCCAGAGGCGGTCACCCTGGCGCCCAACTTGTCCGGCAGCCTGCGAACTCGACACGTCCTCGCATGCCCCGCGAAAGGAAACCGATGACGCCCGCTCGCCTACTGCCCCTGCCCGCGCTTGCAGGGCTCGCGCTTTTCGCCCTCGCGCCACCCGCCCTCGCCGCGAAGGAGATCTTCGGAACCTGGCAGACACCGGCTGCCGGCACCGTACGCGTCGGCCCCTGCGGCGCCGCGCCCTGCGGCCTGCTGGTGGATTTTCCCCCGCCCGCCGGCACCACGCGGCAGAGCGCGACGGACGTGAAGAACCGCGACGCCGCCAAGCGGAGCCGCAAGCTTCTCAACGTACCGGTGATCTGGGATATCGCGCCGGGCGACAAGGCCGGCACCTGGAGCGCCCGCGTCTACGACCCGCGGCGGGGCGTGACAGCCAAGGCGACGGCGACGCTGCAGGGCGACGACCGCCTGTCCATTCGCGGCTGCGTGCGCATGGTCGTGCAGCTGTGCGAAACGGAAGTGTGGCGCCGGGCGAACTGATCCCCCGGCGCCTCTGTAATTCGCGAAAGGTCAGTCAGCGTGCGCGCTGGCCGAACAGCACCGACTGCGCGCCCTTGTCGTTGGCAAGGTTGAGCTGCTCGCGCATCTCACGGCCGACGGCCAGCCCGCGCTCGACCGCCGGGCGCGCCTTCAGCGCCTCCAGCCAGCGCTGGACATTCGGGAAGTCCTTGCCGAGCTCCATGCCCTGACGCTCCCAACCGGTCGCCCAGCCGACGATGGCCATGTCGGCGATGGAATACTCGTCGGCAACGAAGTCGCGCCCGGCGAGTTGCTTGTCGAGCACGCCGTAAAGCCGGTGCGTCTCGTTGAGATAGCGATCCATGGCGTAAGGGATCTTCTCCGGCGCATAGACGCGGAAATGGTGGTTCTGGCCGAGCATCGGGCCGAAGCCGCCCATCTGCCACATCAGCCACTCGTCGACCTTCACCCGCTTGCGCTCGTCGGTCGGGTAGAACTGGCCGAACTTGCGCCCGAGATACTGCAGGATGGCGCCGGATTCGAAGACCGAGATCGGCTCGCCACCCGGCCCTTCCGGATCGACGATGGCCGGCATGCGGTTGTTCGGCGAGATCTTCAGGAACTCCGGCTTGAACTGGTCGCCCGCGCCGATATTGACGAGGTTGAGGTTGTAGGGAACGCCGAGTTCCTCCAACAGGATCGAGACTTTCCAGCCGTTCGGGGTCGGCCAGTAATGCAGTTCGATGGGCTTGGTCTGGGTCGCGGACATGCCTGTCATGCTCCATGTTTCTCCAAAAGGCCGGAGGCTCGCGGACGCTTGTGCGCGCGCCGACTGCGGCCGGTCGGGTTAGAACTTAAGGCCGGAAAGCGCCGGCACAACCACCCGCGGCCGAAGGCGGTGCGACAAGCGGGCCCGCGTGAACGCTCGATCACGCCACACGTACGCCGCGCACCGCTCACAGCATCAGCTTGTAGCCGACATGCGAGGGCTGGTAGCCCAGCGCCCGGTAGAAGTCGTGCGCGCCCTCCCGCTCGCGGTTGGAGGTGAGCTGCAGCAGCACGCAGCCGCAGTCGCGCGCCCTCGCCTCCGCAAAGCGCATCATCGCCCGGCCGATGCCACATCCGCGCAGCTCCGGGTCCACATGCACGCTCTCCACCTGGGCACGCGGGCGCCCGCCGAAGGACAGCCCGTCGATGATCGTCAGCTCGAACATGCCGGCGATGCGCCCGGCCTCCATGCCCGGCAGGCGCGCCACATGCAGGACGCTGGCCCCACCCGCCACCATGCGGCGGAACGCGGCGACATAAGGCGCCAGATCCTCCGCCTCCTGCCCGACGCGCGCGCCGGCCGCATTGGCGCTCATCAAGGCGACGCAGGCGCCCAGGTCGTCCTCGCCCGCAGGCGCGATATGAAGGCCTTGAAGCTCCGACTCGAACATCCCGCCCTTAGTCATGCGGTGCCGCCCGGGTGTCCAGCGGCGAGATCCGCACCCTGCCGATGGCACGCTTTTCCAGCGACATCACCTCGAAGCGCAGGTCTCCGGCCTCCAGCACGTCGCCGACCTTCGGCAGGTGCCCCAGCTGCGACAGGATATATCCGGCGAGCGTGGAGTAGCGGTTGGCCTCGTCGACGAGATCGCGGCCGATGGCGACGCTGAGCTGGCGGATGTCGATGAAGGCATCCACCGTCCACGAGCCGTCCTCCTGCTGCTGCAGCGCGGCTGCCTCCTCGTCCATGTCGGGGAACTCGCCGGCGATCGCTTCCAGCACGTCGGTGGGCGTGGCGATGCCTTCCAGCGAGCCGTATTCGTCGATCACCATCGCCATCTGCACCGGCGAACGGCGCAGCAGCTCCATCACCGTCAGCACGTCGGTCATCTCGTGCACGACGCCCGGCTGGCGCATCAGCTGCGCCCAGTCGATCGCCTCGCCGCCGATCACCGCGTTCAGCAGATCCTTGGTCAGAGCCACGCCGACGAACTCGTCGACGCTGCCGCGCGCCAGCACCACGCGCCCGTGGGTGAGCCGGCGGATCGCCCCGCGCAGCTCCTCGTCCGGCTTGTCCAGGTCCAGCCATTCCAGCTCGTTGGACGGCGTCATGATCGAGCTGACCGGGCGCTGGCCGAGCCCCAGCACGCCGCGGATCATGTCCTGCTCTTCGGGCTTGAACAATTCGCCCAGGGCCGCCTGCTCGGCGATCACGTCGACCGTCTCGCCCAGCGGCTGCTCGCCGACCCTGCCGCCGAGCAAGCGCAGCACCGCCTCGGAGGTGCGCTCACGCAGGTTTCCGGAAACGACCATCTGCTCGCGGTTGTGGCGGCCGACCTGGTTGAACGCCTCGATCAGCACCGAGAAGCCGATGGCGGCATAGAGATAGCCCTTCGGGATATGCTGGCCAAAGCCTTCCACCACCAGGCTGAAGCCGATCATCAGCAGGAAGCCCAGGCACAGGATCACCACGGTCGGATGCTTGGAGACGAAGGCCATCAGCGGCTTGGAGGCGATCATCATCACCGCCATGGCGATACACACGGCCGCGATCATCACCCACAGATTGTTGACCATGCCGACGGCGGTGATGACGCTGTCGAGCGAGAACACCGCATCCAGCACGACGATCTGCACGATCACCTGCCAGAACACCGCGTGGACGATCTTGCCGCTCTTGTGGCCATGCGCGCCCTCGAGGCGCTCGTGCAGCTCCATCGTGCCCTTGAACAGCAGGAACACGCCGCCGATGATCAGGATCAGGTCGCGCCCGGAGAAGGAGAAGCCGCCCAGCGAGAACAGCGGGTTGGTCAGCGTCACGATCCAGGAAATCGAGAACAGCAGCGCGATGCGCATGAAGAGCGCCAGCGACAGGCCGATCAGGCGCGCCTTGTTGCGCTGTTCGGGCGGCAGCTTGTCGGCCAGGATGGCGATGAACACGAGGTTGTCGATGCCGAGTACAACCTCGAGCAAAACCAGGGTGACAAGCCCGATCCAGATGTTCGGATCTGCCAGGAATTCCATATCGAACCTTTCCTAATGGCGACGGCGCAGGCGCGCGCAAGACCCGCCGTGCCGGACCTGTCGGCAAGCGGGTGCGGGCATTGGGCCTGCGAAAACGGGAATGGAAGCGGAAACGCGGAGCCGCCGGACGCACATCGCCAACGGCTCCCGGGAAAGTCGGTCGCGTGCGTCCGTGCTGTCGCCGTCGGCCGCCATGGAATTGTCCGCCCCTCCTTAGCGCGCCGGGACGTGCCCGCGCGCTGCCTCTGCAGCCTAGCATGGCCGTTGCAGCGGTCAAGAAACGCACCAGACGGCCGGATGTTCCATTCCGAGGCGACCGGCAGGCGCCCGCAGCGCATCACGGGAGGGGCAGCCTTACGCCTCCAGCCGCCCGATCACCGCGTAACCGCCATGCAGCCGGCGGAACGAGGCCCGTGCCCCGTGCGCCTGCGCGCAGGCTTCCAGCGCCGCCCCCAGATCCGCCCGCGGCGCGACGTGGAAGGCGGACAGCCAAGCGCGGAACGGCGCGCGCACCAAGCCCGGCCAGGCCTCCATCGTGCCGAAGTCGACCAGATGCAGCCGGCCGCCGGGGGCCAGCGCGCCGGCGCCGGCCATGAGCGCCTCGCGCCAGGGCGGGATCATCGATAGGCTGTAGGAGAAGAACACCCGGTCGAAGCGCTCGACGCCGAACAGCGCCGCCGTGTCGAACGCCGTCGCGTCGCCTTGCGCGACGCTGATCCGGTCATCAAGCCCCGCGCGGCGGATCGAGCCGCGCGCGCTCTCCAGCATCTGCTGCGAGATGTCGATGCCGAAGAAGCGCGCCTGCGGGTGCCGGCGGGCGGCCAGCACCAGATTGCGCGCCGTGCCGCAGCCCAGCTCCAGCACCGTGCCGCCCGGCAGCGGGGCGAGATCGTCGATCAGCCGGTCGCGGCCGAGCAGATAGTATTTGCGCGTCGCGTCATAGACATGCCGCTGCCAGCGGTAGATGCCGTCCATCAGCTCCGCGCCGCCGGAGGCCCGTGCGCCTGTCTCCGGCTCGCCCCGCGCACTCATGCCGCGCCGCGGATATAGAGGTGGAAGCCGCCATAGATCGACGAACGGTCCATGTAGCCGAGCTTGCGCGAGCGCTCCGCATCGTAGCGCCACTGCCCCAGGATTTCCGGCGCGACGCGGCCCGGCAGCAGGCTGGGCTCGGCCGCCGTGCGGAAGACGACGCGCGCGCCCGGACGGGCCGTGCGGGTGATCTCCGACCATAGGGCGTTGAGCGCGGCGTTGGTCATCCAGTCCTGCGCATCGAGCAGGACGTAGCGGTCGACGCTGCCCCCCTCCTGCGCGGCCAGATAGTCGGTGAAGGAGCGGTTGACCACGCGCACCCGGTCGGCGCGGGCGCGGATCGCCTCGAAGTGGTCCCGCCGCAGATAGGGCGGCAGCGGGCCGGCCTCGTCATTGGCGTAGCCGCGGCCGAAGGCCTGCCAGGCGAAGTAGTTTTCCGAAAGCGGGAAGTCGCAGGCCAGCCGCTCCAGCCGCTCGCGCAGCACCGCCGCCATGCCGCCGGGGCCGCTGCCGGCCAGCGCCTCGTACTGCGCCGGCGGAATGCCGAGCCCGTAGAGCGACACGCGCTTCGACGTCGCCCAGCGGACCATCCGCTTGTCGAACAACGGCGCCAGCGCCTTGTCGAAATAGGTGCGCTGCTCCTCCAGCGATCGGGCGCGCAGCATGTCTTTGGGATCGATGCCATAGGCGCGGGCGACGAAATGGCCGGCGCCGATGAAATAGCCGAGCAGCCCGTGGTGGTAGAGGTCGCGGGCGAAAAGGGTGATGCGCTTGCGCCCGGTCAGGCCGCGCTTTTCCCAGTAGTCGCGGGTTTCCGGGTCGAGCCGCTCGCGCAGGAAGCGGTTGTAGGCCTCGACATTGCCCTTCTCGTCCGCCTTACCGAAGAAGCGGTAGAAGTCGTCATGCCCCGGCAGATGCTTGACGGCGGCGAGCTTCAGCCGGGTCAGCGCCACATGCGCGCGGTTGAGGTCGACAGCGGTGATGCTGGCCGGATCGGCCGTCAGGTAGGACAGGACGTTGCAGCCGCCCGAGGCGATGGTCACCACCTTGTGGTCGCGGCCGATCTCCAGCGCGTCCATGTCGATCTCGGGGTCTTCCCAGATCTGCGGATAGACCAGCCCCTGGAAGGCCAGGGTGAAGAGCCGCTCCAGCGCGCCCTCGCCCGACAGGGCCTTGTTGCGATGCACCGCCCGGCCGAGCAGAGCGCCCCGCCCCGCATTGACCGACTTCGTGTTCGACGCCTGACCCGACAGCATGGCCACCTCCGACTCTCCTCAAGTTGCCTTGAAGTGAGCCGGGTAAGCCGTTCTCGTTACGGGATGATGACAGGGCGGTGCGCGCGGGCGTCATGCCGGCTGCAGGCAAGGCCGGGATGACATCCTGTGGGTGGCGCGCCGACCTCGCATCCCCTCAGCCGTCACCCCGGGCAAGCGAAGCGCGACCCGGGGCCCATTGGCTGCCAGAGCGAAGCCGCCCCGCCCTACTCGATGCCGATCTTCGCCTTGAGCAGGTCGTTGACCGCCTGCGGGTTGGCCTTGCCGCCGGTCGCCTTCATCACCTGGCCGACGAACCAGCCGAGAAGACCGGGCTTGGCGCGCGCCTGCTCGACCTTGTCCGGGTTGGCGGCGATGATCTTGTCGACCTCGGCCTCGATGGCGCCGAGATCCGTCACCTGGCGCATGCCGCGCGCCTCGACGATCGCAGCCGGGTCGCCGCCCTCGCTCCAGACGATCTCGAACAGGTCCTTGGCGATCTTGCCGGAAATCGTCCCGTCGACCACCAGATCGACGATGCCGCCGAGCTGGCCGGCGGAGACCGGGCTTTCGCTCAGCTCCAGCCCTTCCTTGTTGATCCGGCCGAACAGCTCGTTGATCACCCAGTTGGCCGACAGCTTGGCATCGCGCCCCTTGGCGACCTCCTCGAAGAAGTCGGCCGAGGCCTTTTCCGCCACCAGGATGTCGGCGTCATAGGCGGTGAGCCCGTAATCGGCGATGAAGCGTGCCTTCTTGTCGTCCGGCAGCTCCGGCAGGTCGACGGCGAGCGCGTCGACATAAGCCTGGTCGAACTCCAGCGGCAGCAGGTCCGGATCGGGGAAATAGCGGTAGTCGTGCGCCTCCTCCTTGGAGCGCATGGAGCGGGTCTCGCCCTTGACCGGATCGAACAGGCGCGTCTCCTGGTCGATGCTGCCGCCGTCCTCCAGGATGCCGATCTGGCGGCGGGCCTCATACTCGATGGCCTGGCCGACGAAGCGGATGGAGTTGACGTTCTTGATCTCGCAGCGCGTGCCGAAGGCTCCGCCCGGCGCGCGCACCGAGACGTTGACGTCGGCGCGCATCGAGCCCTGGTCCATGTTGCCGTCGCAGGTGCCCAGATACCGCAGGATGGTGCGCAGCTTGGTCAGATAGGCCTTCGCCTCGTCGGCGCAGCGCAGGTCCGGCTTGGAGACGATCTCCATCAGCGCGACGCCCGAGCGGTTGAGATCGACGAAGGACATGGTCGGGTGCTGGTCGTGCAGCGACTTGCCGGCGTCCTGCTCCAGATGCAGCCGCTCGACGCCCACCGTCACCTGCTCGCCGCCGGGCATGTCGAGCAGGACCTCGCCCTCGCCGACGATCGGCTGCTTGAACTGGGAGATCTGGTAGCCCTGCGGCAGGTCCGGATAGAAGTAGTTCTTGCGGTCGAACACGGACTTGAGGTTGATCTGCGCCTTGAGGCCAAGGCCCGTGCGGATCGCCTGCTTGACGCATTCCTCGTTGATCACCGGCAGCATGCCCGGCATCGCCGCATCGACGAGGCTGACATTGGCGTTCGGATCCTTGCCGAACTCGGTCGAGGCGCCGGAAAACAGCTTGGCATTCGAGGTGACCTGGGCATGCACCTCCATGCCGATCACGATTTCCCAGTCGCCCGTGGCGCCCTTGATGAACTTCTTGGGATCGGGGGTGCGGGTGTCGACGATGCTCATGCCGTGGAAGTCCTGCCCGTTGTGTCGTGCCTGTCGCCCGCCCCCTCAAAGCCCCGCGCGCACGCGCGAAAACCACAGCCTGGGGCGGACTTGTCCTGAACGCGTGCCGCGCGCGCGGAAACGCACGCCAGAACGCTCGAGTGTGTGGGTAGTGGGTCTTTGCCCTCCCCGCAAGGGGGGAGGTGGGGGATGGGGAGGCATTCAACACGGGTCGCGGGGCCAAATCAACACCCCAACTAAGCGCAGCCGCGCGATACGCTCAACTCAAACACGAGAAAACGTCCATTTATTCATCGCCTGACTTCACTACTCGTCCGTACCCCTCGGGCAATATCATCTCGCGCGGGTCTGCTTGCGCTTTCTTTTCTGCATTTTCATTTTGATTTCTACGAGTTATCGCTTTCATCGCCATATCACTGTTCAGATCAAGCAGGCTCAAAACTCCTTTCACAAAGGGAATGGTCCGAAAAACAGCCAAAGCCCCAGAAAAATATAAGACACTTGGAATAAACCAGCTGAGGTCCACTGGACCAAATCCCTCCCAGGTCACAACCACAAGATTCCAATCAAGAGCCTTTCCAGCAATCAAAGAAAAAACAGCAATAAAATCTAAACAAAGCAAAGAAACCCAAAATTGCATCTGGCGCCTCAGCGCTTTGTGGTAGCGTTTAGCATCTTCGAGCTCCAGCCCGTCCGGCTTTATAATTCCGGCGGTAAATATCATAGCAGGAAGAATAACAGCAGATTGGATACTAAAAAAAGCCATAAGTTCTGTCGTAATGTTTTTTACAGAGTTGTAAGGCAAAAAATACACACCCGCCGTGGACGCCACTAGCGACAAAAAGAAATCCCATCTTCTTACCAAGAACCTCATTAAAAAAGCGTCCCTAAGCGTTTATTTTGCCGTTGGCGACAAAATATTCGTAAGCGGATCTCAGTTTCTCGCGAACATCGTTCGCATCGAGCAGGCTACCCGAGCAGAGGACCCGCACAGGATAACTCAATCGGATATCCTTTCCCGTCATCTTACCATGCCTGCCAATCGCGGTGATTTCTCCTTCAGGCAAATGTCGCAACGCCTGCTGCATGGGCGCGCGGCTAACGCGACGCTTTTTAGTCTTGTATCCGATATGCACAGAGACATCTAAGTCCGCGCCCTCAGGTATATTTTCTAGTAAAGTTTGGACGTCGGCCTCATTGCTCATTATCGCCCGCAGCACCGCCATAGCGCGCTCCCCCCATGAGCGACGTGCACCTACATCAACTCGCTGGTCCACCTCCTGTTCGGTGGGGGGGGCTTGCGGGTGCGTAGCAGGCGCAGCTTCAACAACACCCGTACCGCCAACGATTATATGACTTATATCATCTAAATCCCCCCCAACCTCATCGCCATCAAATTTGGCCGTCAGTATTACTTGGCCGTTGGCTTGCATTTGGGTCGTACGCTCTTTCAAAAGCCAAGTTAAATACTGCTCCAAATTTTTAGTTGAAAGAGAACGGCTCTGGATAGTCAAAACATGATTGCCGATGATCATCCAGTACATCATCGAATGAATGTACTCTCTTCCAGCCGGAGGAGGTTGCTGCTCCACAGTAAGCATCGGCACATCAGGCTCATTTCGAAGCAAAGCCTGCATGTATCCGCTTGTATAGACGGTCAAATCACCAAAAAAGCTGATATTATCATCATGATAGATGTTCATTAACAACGTATCTGAAGCATCTGGCGGTACAGCCCATGCCCTTCTATTCCAATGCTCCGATAACGGGCCACCATCATAACGGTCGTTCATCGCTCGTCGCACCCGAGCTTCTAGAGTGGCTCCGCCTAACGCACCTGTAGGGTCATCCATTCGGCGATAGTGAACGGTTAGCGACTTACGAGAAACCATGCTCAAAACCTCTATGCTTTTGCCTCTAAAATTTTAATTTACAGAAAACTTCACCAAATTTAGCGCGCGCACTTTGTCACCTAAATTTCGATATTTTTCTCTATATATTATATTTACTTTTCATCCTCCGGACGAGAACCTGAGGTCTCCCGCTCAATCTTTATCCGGCGAGCCCGCCTCACCGCCTCCGCCGTGACCTGCTCGCAGATGCCCTCGTCGCGCAGGAAGCTCTCGAAGCTTTCGCCGATATGCGGATTGTCGTTCATGGCGATGACCTCCCAGTCTTCGCCCAAGACTAGCGCAAGTCGGCGGCCGCCCGCCACTCTTGAGTGGCGTCGCGCCCTCGGAATGAAGCGCAGGACGTCGGCGTCCGCTGGAGCGGATTGAGGCCCCTCCCCTTCACGCCGCTGCGCTGGCCGTGCGGGCCTGGCGGAACGAGACGAGCCGGCGGGTGTCCTCGTCCCACAGGACGAGCTTCACGCAGCCGAAACTCTGGCGCAGGGTGATGCGGTTCATGTCGCGCAGTTCGGGGAAGTCGCGCATCACCTCGCCGAGGCGATAGAACGGGATCTTGCTGGACAGGTGATGCACGTGGTGGATGCCGATATTGCCGGTGAACCACTGCAGGATCGGCGGCAGGTCGTAATGCGAGCTGCCCTCCAGCGCCGCGGTCTGGTAGTTCCAGTCGCCGCCCGCCGACCAGTGCGTCTCCTCGAACTGGTGCTGGACGTAGAACAGCCAGACGCCGGCGGTCGCCGCCATCAGGATGATCAGCCCCTGCACCATCAGGAAAGCCCCCGGCCCCGCCGCCCAGATGAGCAGCGCGGCCATGGCGGCGATGCACAGGTTGGTAGCGAGCGTCGAGAGCCATGGCTCCAGGCCGCCGCGCATCAATCCGACCGGCAGGCGGTACTGGCACACGAACAGCCACGCGGGCCCCAGCCCGAACATCACCAGCGGATGCCGGTAGAGCCGATAGCGCAGCCGCCCGCTCCAGGGCAGCGCCTGGTACTCCCTGACCGTCAGCGTGTCGATGTCGCCGATGCCGCGCTGATCGAGATTGCCGGTCGAGGCATGGTGGATCGCATGGGTCCGACGCCAGTAGTCGTAGGGCGTGAAGGTCAGCACACCGAGCGCGCGGCCCGTCCAGTCGTTGAGCCCGCGCCGGGAGAACAGCGAGCCGTGCCCGCAATCGTGCTGCAGCATGAACAGGCGCACGAGAAGGCCGGCGGCCGGCACGGTCAGGACGAGGCCCCACCACTGGCCGTGATTCACCAGCACCGCCGCCGCCGCCCACAGGGCCGCGAAGGGCAGCAGGCTGGCGATGATCTCGAAGACGCTGCGCGCCGTGCTCGGCTTGCGATACTTGGCCAGCGAGGCGTTCCAGGAGCGCGGCTTTTCGGCCGGGCGGCAGTCGGTGTTCTGCAATGGCTATCCTATCTGGAAGCGAGCCCTCCCTCGGGATCAGGACCCTAAGGAGGAAATGGGGCAACAACCCGCCTGGAAGACTGTCCGTCCGCGCAAGGGCGCGGTGCCGCCAGCCGAAGGGAGGGACCTCCCATCTCAGTCCGGGTTTGGCAAGTCAATTCGTCGCCGCGGTCAGCGACAATGCGTCCCTCGCCGAGCCTTCAACGGCCCTTCAACGGCCCTTTAACGCCCCCGGGCCATCAGGATGAAGCGCAGCACGGCGGCGACGGCCTCGTAGAGCTCTATCGGAATTTCCCGGTCGAGCTCGATCTGCGACAGGGCCTCGGCAAGGGCCGCGTCCTCTTCCACCGGCACGCCGTGCTCGGCCGCAAGCTCCAGGATGCGGGCGGCCAGCACGCCGCGCCCCTTGGCCGTGACGCGCGGCGCGCCGGCATGGTCGTAGTGAAGCGCCACCGCCAGCCGGCGGCGCGGGTCCTCGTCCCCGCTCACGAGACCACGTCCACGAACTGGCCCGAGGGCGCCGGCGGATCGTCCGGCAGCCCGCCAGTCACCTTGAGGTCAACCACCTCCAGCCCCTGTTCGGCAAGCGTTGCGGCAAGGCGGGGCAGCCGCTCGCGAAGGTCCGCGGCGATGTCCGGGCGCACGGCCCACAGGCTTGCGAACAGGCGGGGACCGTCGAGCCCGACCAGCGCCTCCACCGCGCCGGTCGCCTCCGTGTCGAGCGCAAAGCGCAGCCGCCAGGCGGGATGCGCGCCCTCCCCCTCGTGGCCGGGCGTGTCGTCGCGCCCGATCTGCAGCGAGATCACCGCGGTCTGCCCGCCGACCACCAGCGGCAGGTCAATCGTCCGGTCGAACAGGGCCGCATCCCCCGCCCCTTCGCCGTCGGCCAGCAGCCCGCGCGAGGCCAGCGAGGCGAGCCGCAGCCGGGCCAGCGCCGCATCGGTCTTGGCCGCAAGGATGGCGGCGGCCTCTTCTCCGTCGCGCGCCAGAAGCGCGGACACCAGCTCGCTGCTGGCGCGGGCCGGCTTCTCGCCGCGCGGATGGCGGGAGATCCCCGGCAGCGGCGGCGGGGTCGCCTGCCGGGCCGGCGCCTCGCGCCCCCCGGCCGCGCCCTTGAGAACGCTCAAAAGCTCGCTCAAGGCATCGTCGAGACTTGCCCCGGCCCCGCCTGCCGCCCCGCGCCCGGTCAATCCCTCCAGCGCCGCCTTGAGCGCGGGACCATCCAGCCGCCCTTCCCGGCTTGCCGTCGGATCCAGCCGGAACCCGAGAAGGCCCGCCAGCGCGCTCGTCACCGCAGGCGGCAGCAAGCCGCCCGGCACCCCGGCGGGCGCTGCGGCCAGTGCCGCGGCAAGGCCGGCATAGAGCGAGGACAGTCCGTCCTGGCGGGCGGCAAGGGAGGTGGCGAGCGAGGCGATGCGCGCCAGCGCCTCCGTCTCGCCGAGGGCGGAGGCAGGGGTGCCCTGCCCTGGCGTTTGGGCGGCGTTCTGCGGCGCGGCGCTGACCTGATAGCGCGGGCCGTCGGGGCCGCGCTCGACGCTGAGTGTCGCGCGGCTGCCCAGCGGCAGCATCTCCTGCCCCTCGACATCGAGTTGGAACCCGCCGCCCGCCCCGCCTCCGACCAGACGCATGACGTTTTCGCTCAGGTGCTTTGCCACGCGCACGGCGATGGCATCGCCGACATTGAGCATCGGCACGCGGCTGACCGGCCGCACCGCGACGACGCCGCTCTGGCTGCCCTGGGATGGGGATGTCACACGAGAGATCATGCGCGGGGCCTCGCCGTCCTGCCGACCGCCGGCAGCAGCCGAGCCTAGCAGATTTTCAGCACCTGCGCCGATCCTGCCGCGCGTTCCGTCCCCGGCGTTTGATCTCCGTCAAATAGTTTCACTCGCAACCATCATAGTGTCGATGAACGGATGGGCGCCATGGCGGCGCCGCGACAGCAAGGACGATGGCCATGGGACTGATGAAGCGCCTCGACGAACGCGCCGGACTGATGGGGCGGATGATGCGCACGGTCGGTGCGGACGACGCGATGCCGAGCGGCATGATGATGGAAACCGCCATGCGCAAGGTCGCCTCCCGTTGCCTTGGCTGCGAGCGGCCCGAGGAGTGCGCCAACTGGCTGGATGCGCATGAGGATGGCGCGGCGCACGCGCCCGATTTCTGCCCCAACGGCGATCTCTTCGCCACCTGGACAGGCCAGGCAAAAGCCTAGGGTGAAGACCCTAGTGCCGGACGGCGCCTGAGAAGACGTTGACGACGATGACGCCGGCGATGATCAGCCCCAGGCCGATGATCGCGGCCAAGTCGAGCGTCTGGCGGAAGACGAAATAGCCGACCGCCGAGATCAGCACGATGCCGAGCCCGCTCCACATGGCATAGGCAACGCCGACCGGGAAGGTCCGCAGCGCCACCGACAGGAAGTAGAAGGCGGCGAGATAGCAGACCGCCATCACCGCCGTGGGCAGCGCGCGGGTGAACTGCTGCGACTGCTGCAGCGCCGTCGTGCCGATCACCTCCAGCACGATGGCGATGGCGAGCGCGGCATAGGACAGGACGGTGGGGGACAGGACGGCGGGGGACATGGCCGCGGCCTCAGCGGCGGTTGCGGCGCGAGCGCTTGCGGATCGCGTGAACCAGCGCGGCGACGACCAGGGCCCCGAGGAAGCGGAACGGCATGACGGCCAGCGGCCCGCCCTCGTAGCCGCCGAGCGCCGGCACGCCGCTCGCCGCCAGAGAGACGTCGATCAGCACGCTCAGGGCCGCGGCGGCAAAGCCCGCGATCACCAGCTTGGCGCGCGCATCGGCATACCAGCCGAGCGCGGCGCCGATCAGCAGCGCGAAGGGATTGAGAAGGCCCGCAAGGCCGAAAAGCAGCGGCAGGGATTCGGACGGTGTCATGACCGTGTTTTAGGATCGCCCGCCGAAAAAGGGAACCGCAATCGCACGACCGGCGGCCAACCGGCCCGCGGCATTTGTGCAACGCCGGCGCGGTGCCTCGCCCTCCCTTGCACGCATGATCTTGCACGGCAAGCGGCCAGCCCCTATCTCTCGATCGTCAACTTCGGAGAGCTTATGCGCAGCCAGCTCGAGACCCGGTAAAGCCCGGTCCATCGAGAACAGACCGGGCAACGAACCCACGCACGACCGCTTGCGTTGCGGGCGGCGGTGACGTGCGCGCTGGAACTGCATCTCCGGAATTATCCCTGAAATGGACATCTCCAAGGCCGAGCAGCGGGTCCTCCACCTGCTCGCTCAAGGCGGTCACGTGCTCGTCGAGAAGGACGAGCGCGGCCGCATAGAAGAGCTCGCCATCGTCACGCGCGAAGGCTGGCACCACACGGGACTGACGCTCGAACTCTTCCGCAAGCTGAAGCGGCGCAGGCTGATCGCCTCCGCCAATTCCGGCCCCTACCGCATCACACGGCTCGGGCTCTTGAGGGTTCGCGCGCAACTCGACAACCGCTGAAACCCGGCTGCCGTTGCCGCAACGCCCGGTGCCGCAACGGCAGCCAACTTGCAGGTTTTTACCCCTTTCCAAATGCCGGCGAGTGTGGATTGCTGGACAGGTTTGGGACCTTCCTGCTGGAGTGTTTTTCCATGTCTTTCGAAACCTGGCTTGCCTTTTCCGCCGCCTCTTTCGTGATGCTGGCCATCCCCGGCCCGACGATCCTTCTGGTCGTCTCCTATGCGCTGGCCCATGGCCGGGCCGTCGCCTCGGCAACCGTCATCGGCGTTGCGCTCGGCGATCTCACCGCCATGACCGCCTCGCTGCTCGGTCTCGGCGCGCTGCTCGCGACGTCCGCGACCCTGTTCACGGTTTTGAAGTGGATCGGCGCCATGTATCTGATCTGGCTGGGCATCAAGGTCTGGCGCACGCCGGTCGCCGACGAGGCCCCGCAGGAAATGGCGGACGGCAGCCCCTCCCCGGCGCGCGCGCCGATGCTGCGTATTGCCCTCCACGCCTATGCGGTGACGGCGCTCAACCCCAAGAGCATCGTCTTCTTCATCGCCTTCCTGCCGATGTTCATCGATCCGGCGCGCCCGCTCCTGCAGCAGGCAGCGATCCTGGAGGCGACCTTCGTTATCCTCGCTGCGCTCAATGCGGCCGCCTACGGGCTGATGGCCTCGATGGTGCGCTCGCGCATCCGCCGCCCGTCCGTGCGGCGCTGGATCAACCGCACCGGCGGCACCTTGATGATCGGGGCCGGCCTGCTGGCGCTCGGCTGGCGCCGCGCGGCCAACTGACGGCGCCGCGCAGACCGCGCGAACCGCGAAAACCCAAACGAAAACGGGGAGGCAATCGCCTCCCCGTGTTCATTTCAAAAGCTCTCGTCGGGCTGGTCAGGCGCGCAGCCGCTCGGTCGGCTCGCGCATCGTCACTAGCTCCTCGGCCGCCGTCGGATGCACCGCCATCGTCGCATCGAAGTCGGCCTTGGTGGCGCCCATCCGCAGCGCGATGCCCAGCACCTGCACCAGCTCGCCGGCGTCGTGGCCGAGGATATGCACGCCGAGCACCTTGTCGCTCTCCGGCTCGACCAGCACCTTCATCAGCATCTTCTCGTCGCGGCCCGACAGCGTGTGCTTCATCGGGCGGAAATGCGCCTTGTAGACATCGACAGCGCCATGCTTTTCCAGCGCCTCGGCCTGGGTCAGGCCGACCGTGCCGATCTCGGGCTGGGAGAACACGGCCGTCGGAATCATCGAGTGATCGGCCGACCACTGCTTGCCACCATAGACGCTGTCGGCGAAGGCGTGGCCCTCGCGGATCGCCACCGGCGTCAGGTTCACCCGGTCGGTGACATCTCCCACGGCGTAGATCGAAGGCACGTTGGTCTGCGAGGCCTCGTTGACGATGATGGCGCCCGAGGAGGCCAGCTCTACCCCCGCCTTGTCGAGGCCGAGGCCGGCCGTGTTCGGCCGCCGGCCGATGGCGAACATGATCTTGTCCGCATGCAGCGTATCGCCCTTGCGGGTATGGCCGATGAGCCCGTCCTCGGTCTTCTCGATGGAGGAGAAGACATCGCCGCACAGCACGCGGATGCCCTTCTTCTCCATCTCCTCGTGCAGGACCTTGCGCAGATCGTCGTCGAAGCCGCGCAGCACTTCCTCGCCGCGATAGATCAGCGTCGTTTCCGCGCCGAGCCCGGCGAAAATCCCCGCGAACTCGACCGCGATATACCCGCCGCCTGCCACCACCACCCGCTTGGGCAGGTCGGCAAGATGGAAGACTTCGTTGGAGGTGATGACGTGCTCGCCGCCCGGCAGGGTGGCATCGACATTCGGCGTCGCACCGACCGCGATCAGGATCCGCTCGGCACGGATGCGGCGTCCGTCGGTCAGGAGATGCACCGTGTGGGCATCCTCCAGCACGGCCCGCGTGTCGAACAGCTCGACGCCGGACCGCTCCAGGTTGCGGCGATATATCCCCTCGAGCCGGGCGATCTCCCGGTCCTTGGCATCGATCAGCCGCTCCCAGTCGAAGCTGCTCTCGCCGACCTGCCAGCCGAAGCCGGCCGCGTCCTCGAATTCCTCGGAAAAGCGCGAGGCATAGACCATCAGCTTCTTGGGCACGCAACCGCGGATAACGCAGGTGCCGCCGTAGCGGTATTCCTCGGCAATGCCGACGCGCGCGCCATGGGACGCGGCGATACGGGCCGCGCGCACGCCGCCCGAGCCGCCGCCGATGACGAACAGGTCAAAGTCGAAATCGCTCATGCCTCGCCCTTAGCGTTTGGAGGGCCGCGGCCGACCGGCCGGACCCGTCGTCCATGATGCCCCGCGCCCGGGTCCGGGCGGCATGGCCGCGGCCGGAACAACTCCGGCCGGGCAGTCGCGGCCCGCGTTTGTCGGGCCCGAAATACCGGCCCGAATTACTGGGCCGGCGCTTCCGTCGGCTGGGTCTGCTGCGCTTCCTGGCGCTTGGTCAGCTCCTCGCGCACCAGGGTCACCATCTCGGTCGAGATCGCATCACCCCACTGCTTCGCCGCGCCGATCGACAGCGCGCGCAGCTCCGGCTCGACGCGGGAATACTTCTGGCCGAGCGGCGTGTTGTAGAAGGCGGCAAGCTTCTTCAGCTCCTCGACGGTGAAGCGGCGGGCCCACACTTCGTAGACCACCCGGTTCAGTTCCGGACGACGGTCGGCGAGCTTCAGAGCGACCTCGGTGACAACCTCGTCGATCATTGCCGTGTTGGCCGGGTCGTTCTGGATGAACAGGCCGCGGGTGCGCTCGGCCATCAGCGGCAGCACGTCATCGAACGCGCGGATTGCCTGCGCCGACTGCACGGCCTCGCGCGCTGCGGCGATCTGTTCGTCGGAGAAGGTTTCCTGGGCGGTCGCCGCCTGGGCGAACGAGAGAACCATCGCCGCCGCCGTGGCTGCGGCCATCGCGGACTTCCGGCAGAAAAGAAACATCGGTTACTCCATGAGCAAGTGATCGGGGCCCCGGCCGCTTCGGCCGGGCTGTTCCTAAAAGGTCAGTTTTCCTCGCCGGCTGCGGGGACAAGGCGCTCCACGCCGTCGGCCCCGGCCAGATAGGCGACATCTGCGATGCCGAGAAAGAGTCCGTGGTCCACCACCCCCGGGATATCGAGCAGCGCCCGCGACAGGGCGTCCGCATCGGTGATCTCGCGCAAATCGATGTCGAGAATATGGTGGCCGCCATCGGTGACGAAGGGCGTTTCGCCGCCGCGCAGCAGGATCGGCGCATCGTAACCCAGATCGGCCAGAGCACGGGCGATCGCATTGCGCGTCGCGCCAAGGCCGAAGGGCACCACCTCCACCGGCAACGGGAAGGCGCCGAGCTGCTTCACCTTCTTGCTGGCATCGGCGATGACGATCATGCGCAGCGACGCCTTGGCGACGATCTTCTCGCGCAGCAACGCACCGCCGCCGCCCTTGATCAGGCGCAGCTGCAGGTCCAGCTCATCCGCTCCGTCGATGGTGAGATCCAGTTCCGGGCAGGCTTCCAGCGTGGTCAGCGGCACGCCGAGCTCGGTGCAAAGCGCCGCGGTGCGCTCCGACGTCGGCACGCCGATCACCGAGAACCCCTCGCGGACCTTCTCCGCCAGCGCGCGGACAAACTGTTCCGCCGTCGACCCGGTGCCGATGCCGAGCCGCATGCCCGACGTGACCTCTTCCAGCGCCGCTTCGGCGGCCTTTCGCTTCAGCTCTTCGCTCATTGCGTTCCGTTCGTCGCCCGTTCGCCGCGCGTGCGGCTGTCGCATCCGGCCCGCACTTGTTCACGGTGCGACCATCCGCTGGTGTGGGGCGGGTTTAGCATGGGATCCGCGCAAGGCAAAGAACCAGCGGCACCACGGGGACGATGCCGGGCGGCCGGCGGCAACACGTTTTAAGGGCATGACGAACTGCGCACCACCTCCCGCAGCGTTAACAGACAATTCAAGCAATCGTGCCACGCTCCCGGGCAACAAGTGTGCGGATAACGCATTGAGGGTGGGAACACTTCGGAGAAATGACCATGCGTCTATTTGCGGCCTCGCGTCGACAAACTGTTGAAATATCCAAGATTTTAAACAGTGACGCGACCCCTGGCGAAGATCGGGCCGCCTCCCCGGCCGACGAGGACATGTCTTCCGGCGCGTCGCTGTCGCTCGCCCGCGACCAGCAGACCGCGCTGACCCTCGATCTGATCGAGTCGGATCTGCGCACCGCCGCCAACGGCATCGGCACGGGCGCGGAAGAGTTGCGCACCCGCGTCGGCGAGCAATTGCTGCTCCTGTCGGATATCCGCGGCCACTCCCAGGCGCTGCACAGCGAGACGCGCCATGCGGACGAGACCGCCCAGCAGCTGGCCGCCTCGGTCGAACAGCTGGTCTCGGCAAGCAACGAGATCAACGGTCAGGTGCAGAATTCCTCGCGTTTGGCCGAGGAAGCGCGCGAAGTCGCCGACACGGCGAACACCGGCATTCAGGAGCTGAAAAGCGCCATCGACGACATCGCCAATGTCGTGCGCCTGATCTCAGACGTTGCCAAGCAGACCAACTTGCTCGCCCTCAACGCCACCATCGAGGCGGCCCGCGCCGGCGAGGCCGGGCGGGGATTTGCCGTGGTCGCCAACGAGGTGAAGGCGCTGTCGGTCGAGACCCAGACCGCCACCGACGAAATCATCGCCAATATCGCCCGCCTGCAGACCTCGGCAGAGGGGAGTATTCGTGCCGTCGACCGCATCATCGGCGTGATCGGCGAGATCCTGCCGAGCTTTGCGGCCGTTGCCGAGGCCGTCGGCCAGCAGATGGAAACCTCGCGCTCGGTCGGCGAAACCGCGCGGGAAACCGCCGATTTCGTACGTGCGGTCACCGAGAAGGTCTCGACCATCGCCGAGGCCACCGACAGCGCCGAGCGCGCCGGACAGGCCGCCGGCGAGGCCTCCCGCTCCATGCTCGCCCTGGGGAATAGTCTGAGCAGCCGGTTCACGATGATGATCCGCCAGACGGCGATCGGCGACCGCCGCCGCGACGACCGGCTGCCGGCGGAGCTGACCGGCACCCTCACCCAGTCCGGCCGCAGCTGCCGCATCAAGACGCTCGATCTGTCCACGGGCGGCGCGCTGCTTGTCCCGCAGGAGGGCGAGGCAAGCGCGCAGACCGGACCGGCCACCGTCGAGCTGTCCAGCCTCGGCCGCACCAACCTGCAGGTCGTCGCCGTCTCCGACCTCGGCATGCATTGCGCCTTCGAAAATCCGGACGAAGGTTTCGCAACGCGCCTTGCCGACCTTCTGGCACGGGTGCGAGGAGAACTCGCCCCCTCCATCGAGCGGGCACAGGACGGCGCACGCCGCGTCACCGAGGCGATGGAAGCGGCCGTATCCTCGGGCAACCTGACGCTGGAGGCACTGTTCGACACCGATTACCAGCCGCTGGCCGGCACCAATCCGCGCCAGGTCTCCAACCGCGCACTCGCCGTTCTGGAGCGCATCCTGCCGCCGATCCAGGAGGATATCCTGACCCGCGCCAAGGGCACCGGGCTCGTCTTTTGCGTTTCGGTCGACCGCAACGCCTATCTGCCGGTGCACAATGCGGTCTATTCCCAGCCGCAGCGCCCCGACGATCCGGCGTGGAACGCCGCCAATTGCCGCAACCGGCGGATTTTCGACGACCGCGCGGGACTGAGCGCGGCGCGCAACACCCGCCCCTTCCTGGTGCAAACTTATCCCCGCGACATGGGCAACGGCAGCATCATCTGGATGCGCGAGATCGACGCGCCCATCACCGTGGCCGGCCGCCACTGGGGCGGCTTCCGCACCGCCTACAAGCTGTAACGCGCTTGTCGCGAAATCGCGTGGACCGAGCACAAAAAAGCAAGGCGCCCGAACGGGTTACCGCCGGGCGCCTGACAATCGAAAATTGAGACGGATTTTGCAAAATCCCGCGTCAAAATCGCGAAAATTTGCGCAAACCCTCCCGAAACGGTCTTACCACCACTTGCCCGGCTCGAAGCGGCCGGCAGCCTCCTCGATGACATTGCCGAGGGTGTAGAGCGTCTCTTCGCCGAAGGGACGACCGATCAGCTGCAGGCCGAGCGGCAGACCGGCGCTGTTCAGCCCGGCGGGGACAGCCAGACCCGGCAGGCCGGCCATATTCACGGTCACGGTGAAGACGTCGTTGAGGTACATCTGCACCGGATCGCCGCTGAAGGCGCCCGGCGCGAAGGCCGCATCCGGCGTCGCCGGCGTCAGGATCGCGTCGACGCCCGCATCGAAGGCCTCGTCAAAATCGCGCTTGATCAAAGTGCGGACCTTCTGGGCGCGCAGGTAGTAGGCGTCGTAATAGCCGGCCGACAGCACGTAGGTGCCGATCAGGATGCGGCGCTTCACCTCGGAGCCGAAGCCGGCGGCCCGGGTGTTCTCGTACATGTCGGCGATATCCTCGCCCGGCACGCGCAAGCCGTAGCGCACGCCGTCGTAGCGGGCGAGGTTCGAGGACGCCTCGGCCGGGGCGACGATGTAATAGGCCGGCAGCGCGTATTTGGTGTGCGGCAGGCTGATCTCGACGATCTCCGCGCCCGCAGCCTTCAACCAGTCGATGCCCTGCTGCCAGAGCGCGTCGATCTCCGCCGGGAGGCCGTCGACCCGGTACTCGGCAGGAATGCCGATCCGCAGGCCCTTCACCGAACGGCCGATGGCCGCCTCATAGTCCGGCACCGGCAGGTCGACCGAGGTCGTGTCCTTGGCGTCGACCGACGCCATCGAGCGCATCATGATGGCGTTGTCGCGCAAGGTGCGGGTGATCGGGCCGGCCTGGTCGAGCGAGGAGGCGTAGGCAACGACGCCCCAGCGCGAGCAGCGGCCGTAGGTCGGCTTCATGCCGACCGTGCCGGTGAGCGCGGCGGGCTGACGGATCGAGCCGCCGGTGTCGGTCGCCGTGGCGCCGGCGCACATGAAGGCCGCGACCGCAGCGGCCGAGCCACCCGACGAACCGCCGGGAACCAGCGCCTCGGTGGAGCCCTCGCGGCGCCAGGGGTTGACCACATTGCCGTAATAAGAGGTCTCGTTGGACGAGCCCATGGCGAACTCGTCCATGTTGAGCTTGCCCAGCATCACCGCGCCGTCAGCCCAAAGGTTCGCCGTCACGGTCGATTCGTACGGCGGCTTGAACCCGTCGAGGATGTGGCTGCAGGCCTGGGTGTGGACGCCCTCGGTGGCGAACAGGTCCTTGACGCCGAGCGGAATGCCCTCCAGCGCCCCGCCCTCGCCGCGCGCCAGCCGCTCGTCGGAGCGCTTGGCCATCTCGAGCGCCCGGTCGGCGGTGACCGCGACATAGGCATTGATCGCCGGATTGGCCGCCTCGATGGCCGAAAGATAGGCCGTCGTCAGCTCGCTCGCGGTGATCTCGCGGGCGGCGAGCCGCGCGCGGGCCTCCGTCAGGGTCAGTTTGGTCAGCTCGGTCATCGGGGTCTCGCTCGGACTGGATCTCGCTGGTGGTCTGGGTGGCACGGCGCATGGCGCCGTCTATTGGGAGCCTGTCTCGCGCTCCCCGCGGCCCGCGTCAAGTGCGACGGGGCAGCGCCCGCATGTCGTGGTCGGGCGGGCTATCGATGCCCACCCGGACGGACATGCCTATTCCACCACCTTGGGGACCATGAAGAAATTGTCGTCGGAGGCCGGGGCGTTGGCCACCACTTTCTCCGGATAGCCGCCATCGCTGACGACATCGGCGCGCTTTTTCATTTCCTGATGGACGACGGAGGTCAGCGGCTCGACGCCGTCCACGTTCACCTCGTCGAGCTGCTCGACGAAGGCCAGGATCGTGTTCAGCTCGCCGGTCATCCGGCTGGCCTCGTCGTCCGTGACCTTGACGCGCGCCAGATGGGCGACGCGCTTCACCGTATCGACATCGACGGACATGCGAATTCTCCAACAAGATCAGGCCGTGAAAGGTGCGGGCCTCGCGAACGCCCCTTCCCCCGGATGAAAAGGAGATGGAAAGGACACGCCGCAACGCCGGCAAGCCCGGCCGGCCCGAACGGCCGGCGGGCCGCACCCGCTTGACCGGGCTATATCATCCGCATCCTGCGCCCCGCAAGCCGAAGCCCGCGCGGTCCGCCCTCTCCTGCGCTCCCAGGGCGTGTCCGCCTTGCTCCAGGAGCGCCGATCAGGCGGCTGCGCCCTGCCCGCGGCAGGACGATCCGGATGCGGGCCGGGAGGCGGCGGAGGTCAGCGAGCCCGGCAGGCCAAAGCCCGCAGCCGCAGAGGCCTGCGTCCCGGCGGAGGCATGAACGGGGGCATGGGCGAAAGCCGCCGCACCGCGCCACTGCTCTTCCTCGACGATGCGGCCAAGATGCCAGCGCTGGCGGAAGGACACCGTCTCGCGGAAGAAGCGGCCGTCCACCTCGACCCCGTCGAAGCGGCAGAAGAATTCCGCCGTCTCGCCCGCCCGGTCGCAGACGAGCCCGTCGACCGTGCCGCGCAGCATGGTGAAGCGGCGGGCGACGGGATGCAGCTTGCGCAGGACCCCCTCCAGCCCCTCGGCCGCCACCGCGCCATTGTCGAACAGGCGGATGTCGGGGGCAAAATGCGCCCGCGCCGCGCCGAGAAGGTCGCCGCGCGCCAGCGACACCAGATAGTCGTCGAGCCGGTTGCGAAACGGCGAGACGCGAAGGCGGGAGCGAAGCGGAAGGGCAATCGTCATGGCGGCACCTGTTCTGGATCGATGAGAACATTACGAGAACATTCTCCATCTGTCCAGTCGTCAGAACGCCTCTTCAGGACGCGGGCGGGCACGTCATTCTCAGGCTGTCATCCCGGCCGACGGCGCAGCCGGAGAGCCGGGACCCATTGGCAACCTCGGCAGGTGTTTCTGGCTCCCCGCCAAACGTCATTGCCGGGCAAGCGGAAGCCAAGACCCGGGAACGCCCCTGCCGTACTGCGATCACAATGATGATCGAGATCATCGAGGGCATATTGCGAGCCACCAGTATTTTTCAGGCACGGAGAGGCCGTTGCTCAAGAACATCGTCATAGCCCTGCTGACCCTGGGCCTGATTTCAGGGTTCCTTGTTTTTCAGAAGAAGCTCTACCGGGCCAGCGTGGAGATTGCCGAAGCCCGCTGCGGCGAGATGGTCAACGCGATGCCGGATCGCGCCAACAGGACCGCATCCGGAACCTGCAAGCTCGTTCACCACGACATCTTCATGAAGCTGGAAATCGAGAACCGTCCGGACATCGTCATGTCTTGCTGGCTCGACTACGGGTTCTGGGGGCCGTTCCCGCCGTCCGATTGCGAAATCCAGAAAACCCGCGCGAACTAGGACGGAGCGCTATCGACAGGCCCTCGGCTCGCCGGTCCCGGCTCGGCGCTTGCGCGCCGTCCGGGATGACGAAGGAGAGGTTTCGGTGCCCCCGCCACCGCTCTGGCAACCAATAGGCCCCGGCGCGCGCTGCGCTTGGCCGGGGTGACGGCAGAGGGGATGCGAGGTCTCGCCCCCCCCCGCGTGGCCCCGCCTCAGACCTCCAGCGAGGCGCCGGGCGCGGTCACCTTCACGCACGAGCCCTGGTCGCCCATTTCCCGCACGAAGGCATCCGCCGACTGGTCGAGAATCGGGAACGTGCCGAAGTGGCAAGGGATGACCGTGTCGAAGTCGAAGAAGCGGCGGCAGGCGAGCGCGGCCGTACGCGCACCCATGGTGAAGCGGTCGCCGATGGGCACGATGCCGACCTTCGGCGCGTAGAGCTCGTTGACCAGCGCCATGTCGCCGAAAATGTCGGTGTCGCCCATGTGGTAGAGCGTCGGCTGGTCCTTGGCCCGCACGATCAGGCCGTTCGGCTGGCCCATATAGACCGGCGGCCAGCCGCCGGCGAGCGAGGACGAGGTGTGATGCGCCTGGGTGAGCGAGACCGCGAACGGGCCGACATCGACCGTGCCGCCGCAGCCCATCGGGTTGATGTTCTCATGACCCTGCGACTGGACCCACATGGAGACCTCGAAATTCGCCGTGACCTGCGCGCCCGTCGCCTTGGCGATGGCGATGGTGTCGCCGGTATGGTCGTCATGGCCGTGGGTGAGCAGGATGTGGGTGACGCCCTCGCTGGCCTTCTCGACGCTCATGTCGGACGGGAAGGACGGATTGCCGCTCAGGAACGGGTCGATGAGGATGGTCGCGCCGGGAATTTCGACGCGGAACGCGGCATGGCCGAGATAAGTGAGCTTCATGATGGCTGCCTCCCTTGAAGCGGAAACGGTGGATGAAATGTCCCGCTGAAATCTAGCCACCTGACGGCAAACGGCAATCCCGGAGCTGTTCGCCCCTCGCGCGCCGTGCTAAAGCCGCTGAATGGCCACAGATCCTCTCCTTGCGCTGGAAGACTTTGCAGCGCGCCTCCCCCGCATCGGACGCCTGATCGGTCTCGATCTGGGCACCAAGACCATCGGGCTTGCCCTGTCCGATCTCGGCCGCGGCATCGCCTCGCCGCTGGAGACGATCCGCCGCAAGAAATTCGGCGTCGATGCCGCCGCCCTGCTCGCCATCTGCGCCAAGCACGAGGTCAGCGGCCTGGTGCTCGGCCTGCCGCTGAACATGGACGGCACGGAAGGTCCGCGCGTGCAGGCGACCCGCGCCTTTGCCCGCAATCTCGCGGCGCTGACCGACATGCCGATGACCGCCTGGGACGAGCGCCTGTCGACGGCAGCCGTCACCCGCACGCTGATCGACGCCGACCGCTCCCGCGCCCGCCGGGCCGAGCTGGTCGACAAGATGGCCGCCTCCTACATCCTGCAGGGCCTGCTCGACCGTCTGACCTACGGCAGCCTCGACGAGCAGGACGAGAGGCCGGACGACGGTCGGCCATGAACGGCGTCTTCAACGCGCTGATTCCGGTGCTGCTGGTGATCGCCGCCGGCAATGTCGTCGCGCGCATGGGCCTGATCACCGGCGACCAGTGGCGCGGCATCGAGAAGATCGCGTATTTCCTGCTGTTTCCCGCGCTGATCATCCGCACGGTCGTGAAAACCGACTTCATGGCGATCCCCGCCTTCGGCATGAGCGCGGCACTGGTCCTGTCGATCTTCGCCATGTCGGCGCTGGCGCTGGCGCTGCAGCCGCTGCTGAAGACGCGATTCGGCATCGACGGGCCGCGCTTCAGCTCGATCTTTCAGGGCGCGACCCGCTGGAACACCTTCGTCGCGCTGGCCATCGCCGACGAGCTGCTGGGCCGCGAGGGCGTCGCGCTGCTGGCGGTGGCGGTGGTGGCGATGATCCCGCTGCTCAACATCATCAACGTGCTGGTGCTGGCGCGCTTCGCCAGCGGCTCGCCGCCGAGCGCCGGGCGCATCGCGCTGGATCTCCTCAAGAACCCGCTGATCTGGTCGACCGGCCTCGGGCTGGCGCTCAACATCGCCGGCGTGCCGCTGCCGCGCTTTGCCGATTCGACACTGCAGATCCTCGGCAATGCGGCGCTGCCCATCGGCATCGTCTGCGTCGGCGCCGGACTGAACCTTGCCGCCCTGCGCCGCCCCGGCCCGGCGCTCGCCACCGCCACCGTGCTGAAGCTGGCGGTGATGCCGGTCTTCGGCTTCCTCTTCGCCCTGCTGCTCGGGCTGGACGGGCCGGCGCTTTCGGCGGTGATCATCGCCATGTCCGTGCCGTCCGCCGGCAACTCCTACCTGCTTGCCCGCCAGATGGGGGGCGATGCGCCGCTGATGGCCGAGATCCTGACCATGCAGACAGTGCTGGCGGCTGTCACCATGCCGCTGGCCCTGCTGCTCGCTCATTAAGAAACACGCTCTCACAGCCATCTAGCGCGGTTTTCTGCGCTTCCGGTGCTCACGTACCTGAATGTACGCTGCGCTCCGGTTCTCGAAACCCACACTAGATGGCTGTGGGAGCGCGTTTCGACTCGATCACGAGTGCCGGTGGAGAACGCCTCGCCGCGCTTGAGCCGGGCCAAGGAAGCGCCTATAGGGTTGGCTTTAATGAGCGCTCATCATCCCCCCCTCGCGGAGCTTTATCCGCACCGTCACCTCCTCGGCATCGAGGGCCTGCAGCCCAACGAGATCGTCGCGCTGCTCGACCAGGCGGAAGCCGCCGTCGAGATCAGCCGGCAGGTCGAGAAGAAAAAGGCCGTTCTGCGCGGCCGGACCCAGATCAACCTGTTCTTCGAGGCCTCGACGCGGACCCAGTCCTCGTTCGAGATCGCCGGCAAACGGCTCGGTGCCGACGTCATGAACATGTCGGTCGCCTCGTCCTCGGTGAAGAAGGGCGAGACGCTGATCGACACGGCGGCAACGCTGAACGCCATGCATCCCGACATCATCGTCGTGCGCCACCATGCCGCCGGCGCGGTGCACCTTCTGGCGCAGAAGGTCGGCTGCTCGGTGGTCAATGCCGGCGACGGCGCGCATGAGCACCCGACCCAGGCGCTGCTCGACGCGCTGACCATCCGCCGCCACAAGGGCAGCATCGCCGGGCTGACGGTGGCGATCTGCGGCGACATCCTGCATTCGCGCGTCGCCCGCTCCAACATCATCCTGCTGAACGCGCTCGGCGCGCGGGTGCGCGTCGTCGCCCCCTCGACGCTGCTGCCGAACGGCATCGCCCAGATGGGCGTCGAGGTGTTCCAGGACATGCGCAAGGGGCTGGCCGGCGCCGACATCGTGATGATGCTGCGCCTGCAGCGCGAGCGCATGCAGGGCGCCTTTATCCCCTCCGTGCGCGAGTATTTCCGCTATTACGGCCTCGACCGCGACAAGCTGGCGGAGGCCGCAGAGGGCGCGCTGGTGATGCATCCCGGCCCGATGAACCGGGGCGTGGAGATCGATCCGGAAATCGCCGACGGGCCGCAAAGCCTGATCCGCGAGCAGGTCGAGATGGGCGTTGCCGTGCGCATGGCCGTCCTCGAGGCGCTCGCCGCCCATCTGCCGAACAAGTGAGGAGCCCGGCCATGGCAAACCCGCAGAGCCCGATCCTCCTCACGAATGCCCGGGTGATCGACCCGGCAAGCGGCCTCGACGCGCCCGGCAGCGTGCTGATCGAGAACGGACGCATCACCGCCGCAGGACCGGCGGCGCAGAACCAGGGCGCACCGGAGGGAACGCAAGTGATCGATGTCGCCGGCGCGGTCGTCGCGCCCGGCCTCGTCGACATGGGCGTCACCGTGGGCGAGCCCGGCGCCGAGCACCGCGAGACGCTGGCCAGCGCCAGCCAGGCGGCAGCGGCCGGCGGCGTCACCACCATCGTCACCTCCCCCGACACGGATCCGGTGATCGACGACCCGGCGCTGGTCGACTTCGTGCTGCGCCGCGCCCGCGACACGGCCTGCGTCAACGTCCATCCCTTCGCCGCGCTGACCAAGCATCTGGCCGGTGAGGAGATGAGCGAGATCGGCCTGCTGCAGGAAGCCGGTGCCGTCGCCTTCTCCAACGGCCACCGCTCGGTCACCCATGCCGGCATCATGCGCCGGCTGATGACCTATGCCCGCGACTTCGGCGCGCTCGTCGTGCACCACACCGAGGACCCGGCGCTATCGGGCTCCGGCGTCATCAACGAGAGCCTGTCGGCGAGCTGGAAGGGCCTGCCGGCAAGCCCGCGCGAGGCCGAGATCATCATGGTCGAGCGCGACCTGCGGCTCGCCGCGCTGACGCGCGGGCGCTACCACGCGCAGTCGATCTCCTGTGCCGAGAGCACCAAGGCGATCGCCCGGGCCAAGGCGGACGGCCTCGACGTCACCTGCGGCATCACCGTCAACCATCTGACGTTGAACGAAAACGACATCGGCCCCTACCGGACCTTCTTCAAGATGTCGCCGCCGCTGCGCTCGGAAGACGAGCGCCAGGCGATGATCGCCGCGCTCGCCGACGGCACCATCGACGTGATCGTCTCGGGCCACGACCCGCAGGACGTGGAGACCAAGCGCCATCCCTTCGCCGAGGCCGCCGACGGCGCCATCGGCCTGGAGACGCTGCTGGCCGCCGGCCTGCGCCTCGTCCATTCCGGCGAGATCGGCCTTGCCACCCTGCTTGCGGCAATGACCTGCAACCCGGCCCGCCGGCTAGGCCTCGATGCCGGCCGCCTTGCCGCGGGCGCCCCGGCCGACGTTGTCGTGTTCGATCCGGACCGGCCTTGGGTGCTGGACAAGACGCGGCTGAAATCGCGCTCCAAGAACACCCCGTTCGAGGACGCGCGCTTCTCCGGCGAGGTGCTGCACACCATCGTCGCCGGACGGATCGTGACGCCCTGAGACCCTTGCGAAACGCTGCGGAAAACCGGATTTCCCTTTTCGATCCGATGTTCTAGAGTTACATCGTCGCCGCAACCGGAGGCTGCACGTTGCCCGATCCGATCAGCTGGGCCCTTGCCTGGCCCTACTACCTGACTGCGCTCGTTTTCGGCTATCTGCTGGGCTCGATCCCCTTCGGGCTGATCATCACGCGGCTGGCGGGCCAGGGCGACATCCGCAAGATCGGCTCCGGCAATATCGGCACCACCAACGTGCTGCGCACCGGCAAGAAGCACCTGGCCGCCCTCACCCTCCTCGGCGACATGCTGAAGGGCACGGTCGCCGTGCTGGTGGCCAGCCGCTACGGCGGGCCGGACCCGGCGGTGATCGCCGGCTTCGGCGCCTTCATCGGCCATATCTTTCCGGTCTGGCTGCGCTTTCGCGGCGGCAAGGGCGTTGCCACCTATCTCGGCATCCTGCTCGGCCTCTACTGGCCGGCGGCGCTCGCCTTCGCCGCGATCTGGGTCGCGGTCGCCTTCGTGACGCGCTACTCCTCCGCCTCCGCCCTCGTGGCGAGCCTTGCGACCCCCTTGCTGCTGTGGTTCGTCTTCGACCGGGCGCAGGTCGCCGAGCTGATGGCGCTGCTCTCGGTCATCCTGTGGGCCAAGCATCACGAGAATATCGGCCGCCTGCTCAAGGGCACCGAAGGCCGGATCGGCCAGAAGGCATGAGTTCAGGCGCGACCGGGCGCGGTCGCGCCCTCTCCGACCGCCAGCGCCTGGCCTGGCTGCGCCTGATCCGCTCCGAGAATGTCGGTCCGGTCACCTTCCGCGAACTGATCAACCACACCGGCTCCGCCGAGGCGGCGCTCGCCGCCCTGCCGGAACTCTCCCGCCGCGGCGGCAAGCGCACCATCCGCATCGCCTCGCAGGCCGACGCGGAGCGCGAGATCGAGGCGCTGGCGCGGATCGGCGGACGCCTGCGGGCGCTCGGCGAATACGGCTACCCGCCCCTGCTGCGCCATGTCGACGGCGCCCCGCCGCTGATCTCCGTGCTCGGCTCCGACGACCGGCTGGCGGATGCGGCGACCATCGCCATGGTCGGGGCGCGCAATGCCTCGCTGGCCGGACAGAAGATCGCGACCGAGATCGCCGCCTATCTGGGCGCCGGCGGCTACACCGTGGTCTCGGGCCTTGCGCGCGGCATCGATGCGGCCGCGCACCGGGCCGCGCTGGCAAGCGGCACGGCAGCGGTGCTGGCCGGCGGCGTCGACATCATCTACCCGCCGGAAAACCGCGAACTCTACCACGACATCGCCGCCCGGGGCGGCGCCATCGTCAGCGAAATGCCCTTCGGCTGGAAACCGCGGGCCCGCGACTTCCCGCGCCGCAACCGGCTGATTTCCGGCATGTCGCTGGCAACGGTGCTGATCGAGGCGGCGCGCGGCTCAGGCTCGCTGCACACCGCCCGCTTTGCCGCCGAGCAGAACCGCGACGTCTTCGTGGTGCCCGGCTCGCCGCTGGACCCGCGTTCGGAAGGCGGCAACCGGCTGATCCGCGACGGGGCGACGCTGGTGGCAAGCGGCGCCGACGTGCTGGAAAGCCTGGGTCCCCGGCGCATCGCCGAAGAGGCCCCCGGCCTCGACATCGAGGAACCGAGCGCGGGCGGCGGCCCCGTCCGGCCGCCGGAAGTGGAGGACAGCGACCGTGGCCGCGTGCTGTCCGCGCTGGGGGCAGCGCCGGTCGAGGTCGACGAGCTGATCCGTTACACCGGCCTTTCGGCGCGCATCGTCCATGTGATCCTGCTGGAACTGGAGCTCGCCGGACGGCTGGAGCGCCACCGCGGCCAACGCATCAGCCTGATCGACGGACGCTGAGACAGACGCCGGGAACGGCAACGGGCGGACGACATCAGAGGGGTGCGAGACGCACGCGGGGGCCGGCGAAAGCCGAGCCTCGGGAAAGGGCATTTCCGCTGCCTTGCAGCGCGCCAGGCAGCCGGCCCGCCCGTCGGTCCGGTCACCCGCTGCCGCGCTTCGCCCCGCAGCATCGATCACCGTTCCGTGAGGGTCAGACCGCAATGCGGATTGCAGCTGAATTTAGCACAACCAAAATTACAACCCAAAGGAGCGGCGAGGTTGCACGATAGATATGCAAAAAAGAATGCAACCTGTGATGTGACTTATCGCCTTGCGGCTTTCTCGGCGCCCGAACGCTCCATCTCCGCATGCCTGTCGAAGGCTTCGACCCGCGCCATTTCAAGCAAATATGCAAGGAATTCCATATCGTTATTGGACGCAAGGTCTCTCAGCTCACGGCAGATCTGGGCGCAGTAGCGTGCGGCCTCAGAGCGGTCATTCTGTGGATCTATCGGCATTATGTGACCCGGTTGTTGGCCTGACGAGGCGTCGCAGAAGGTTTATACAACCATTGATTTTATACAATCATAGTACACGTCAAAAACGACGGCTGGCAAGGATGCGGCACGATATTCGCGTGGCCTGCCCGCAACTTGCGCAGTTTTACGGACATGAGGCACAGGCTTTCCACCGGTCGTGCCCATCAGGCGACCATCACGGCGGCGACACCCTGGTTTTCGTCAGGTTGTAGAGGCGGCATTCGCTACACGCCTGCATTGAGGCGCCGGCAACCAACAAAGGAAGCACTGCGAAAGGCGGTCCTTGCGCGTCGCATGGCGCGCGCCCGGCAAAGTATCGGCGCAAGGGCAGCGTCAGGCCTGCGCCTCTTCAAGGCGTCGCACCCAGGAAGCAGAAACAGCTGGAAGATGGGGGAAGCGCCGCCGCAACGCCCGCGGCGCTTGCGGCAGCGCATTCCCGCGCCTTCGCGCATCCTGCCGGACGACGGACCGCTCACAGCGGGGTTGCGGGCACGTTGGGAGGCGCTCGGCTGTCAGCCCCTCAACAGGCGCAGCAGATGGCTGCCGGTCCATAGGGCCAGGGCAAGCCAGAGGCATACGATCACCGCGCCGGCAATCCGGCTTCGCTTGCAAGGAGGGGCGGTGGCGGCCTTGTCGCGGGCGCGGGCAATCACCTCGTCCGGCATCAGCCGCAGCACCAGCCAGAGGCCGGCGGGGACGAGGATCAGGTCGTCAAGGAGACCGAGAACCGGAATGAAGTCGGGAATGAGATCGATCGGCGACAGGGCGTAGGCGACGACGAGGGCGGCGAGAAGCCGTGCGACCAGCGGCGCCTGCGGATCGCGCAAGGCGATGGCCAGCACGACGACGTCCCGCTTCAGCTGCCGCGCCCATTCAACCAGACGCGGCAGCATCGCCCTGCCCCTTACGCGGTCTTGTTGAAGATCTCGCGGCCGATCAGCATGCGGCGGATCTCCGAGGTGCCCGCGCCGATCTCGTAGAGCTTGGCATCGCGCAGCAGCCGGCCGGTCGGGTACTCGTTGATATAGCCGTTGCCGCCGAGCAGCTGGATCGCGTCGAGGGCGATCTTGGTGGCGTTCTCCGCCGCGTAGAGGATGGCGCCGGCGGCGTCCTCGCGCGTCGTCTCGCCGCGGTCGCAGGACTGGGCCACCGCATAGACATAGGCGCGGCTGGCGTTCATCGAGACATACATGTCGGCGATCTTGCCCTGGACGAGCTGGAAGGTGCCGATCGGCTGGTCGAACTGCTTGCGCTCGTGGATGTAGGGAATGACCACGTCCATCGCCGCCTGCATGATGCCGATGCAGCCGGCCGCCAGCACCGCGCGCTCGTAGTCGAGGCCGGACATCAGCACGTTGACGCCCTTGCCGACCTCGCCGAGCACGTTCTCCTCCGGCACCTCGCAATCCTCGAACACCAGCTCGCCGGTGAGCGAGCCGCGCATGCCGAGCTTGTCGAGTTTCTGGGCGACTGAGAAGCCCTTGAAGTCCTTCTCGATGAGGAAGGCGGTAATGCCCTTGGGGCCGGCGGACGGATCGGTCTTGGCATAGACGATCATCGTGTCCGCATCCGGACCGTTGGTGATCCACATCTTGGTGCCGTTGAGGATGTAGCGGTCGCCGCGCTTGTCGGCGCGCAGCTTCATCGACACGACGTCGGAACCGGCGCCGGGCTCGGACATGGCCAGCGCGCCGAGATGCTCGCCGCTGACCAGCTTGGCCAGATAGCGCGTCTTCTGCGCATCCGTGCCCCAGCGGCGCAGCTGGTTGACGCAGAGATTGGAATGGGCGCCGTAGGACAGGCCGATGGAGGCGGAGGCGCGGCTGACCTCTTCCATGGCGATGCAGTGCTCGAGATAGCCGAGGCCAGACCCGCCCCACTCCTCTTCCACCGTGATGCCGTGCAGGCCGAGCTCGCCCATGGCCGGCCACAGCTCCTCGCGCGGGAACCAGTCCTCGCGGTCAATGCGGTCGGCGAGCGGGGCGATGGTGTCCTGCGAGAAGGACCGGACGCTGTCGCGCAGCATGTCGGCGGTGTCGCCGAGGTTGAAGTTGAAGCCGGGGAAGTCGTTGCGGATCATGGGTTCGTCTCCGAAAGATGGGCAGGCGGCGCGCGGCGCCTCAGTCCTGCGAAAACACGTGGTCGTAGCGCACGAAGGAACTCAGCACCGCGACCTGGTCGTAGAGCCGGCGGGCACGGGCATTGTCGTCATGGGTCTGCCAGTAGACGGACCGGCAGCCGCGCCGGCGGGCCGCCGCATAGACGCCCTCGATCAACGCGCGTCCGACGCCGCCACCGCGCAAGCTCTCGTCGACATAAAGGTCTTCCAGATAGCAGGTCGGCTCGATGGACCAGGTGGTCTCGTGCACCACATAGTGCACGAAGCCGACAAGACGCCCGCCGCGTTCGGCGACCAGCCCCTCATGGGCGCCGTCGCCGGAAATCCGCGCGAAGATGGCATCGCTCACGCCGTCGGGCAGCTCCTGCTTGTAGAACGCGAGATAGGCCGCCCACAGCCCATCCCAGGCGGCGCGGTCGGACGGCTCCAGCCGGCGGATGACGGTGGCCTCTGCACCGCCTTGCGCATCAGTCATTCAGCCCCTCCAGCGCGATCATTGTGAAAAGTCCGGTGGCGATGTGAATGTCCTCCTCGCCCGGCGTCTGGCCGTAGACGTCGGATGCGGTGACGGTGAGCGTGCGCCCCGGCTTGATGACCCGCCCGCGGGCGACGAGACGCGCGCCCCGGCCGGGGTTCAAGAGGTTCATCTTGAACTCGGTCGTCAGCACGCCGAAGCCCTTCGGGTAAAGCGACAGGGCGGCATAGCCGGCTGCGGTATCGGCCAGCGTGGTGGTGACGCCGGCATGGAAATAGCCGTGCTGCTGCACGAGACCGTCGGCGAAGGCGACGGCAAGGTCGACCGAGCCCGGCTCCAGCCGGTCGATGCTGGCCCCCAGCGTCGTCATGAAGGCCTGACGGGCGAAGCTCGCCTCGACCCGATCGCGCCAGGCGGGGTCGCGCGGCTCGAACGCCCGCACCTTCTCTGCTACTTGCGTCATCCCATCCTCCCGTCGATGGCCCGCGCTTTCAAGGAGCCAAGGCGCGAGCTCTTGTCATGTCTTTTCGATCTATTCGGCCTTCGTCGCCGCGGCCGCGGCGGAGAACAGGTCGCTCATCGGTCCAAGCTCGCCGAGCCGGGCACGGGCGCCGCGCTCCACCTCGTCGAGCTCTGCCAGCGTCAGGTCGATGTCGTGACGCTTGGCCATCAGCTCGGCCCGCCGCCCCTCGATGCGCTGGAGCAGCAGCTGGAGCTGGCCCGCCTCGCCCGGCGACTTGTCGTACATGGTGATGATGTCGCGGATCTCCGCGAGGGTGAAGCCGAGCCGCTTGCCACGCAGGATCAGCTTCAGCCGCGTCCGGTCGCCGGGCTTGTAGAGCCTCTGGCGCCCGCGCCGCGTCGGCTTGAGAAAGCCCTCCGCCTCGTAGAAGCGCAAGGTGCGTGTCGTCACGCCGAATTCCTGCGTCAGCTGGGTGATGGTGTAATAGGGCTGCATGGCCTCCTCCGCAGAAAACCCTGCATGACGTTTACGTTCCAGTCAACAGGATATATTTCTGTCATTTAATACAATGATTTATGCTGAAATAATTTCAGCATGAAACGAATTCTGCATGCCTCGCCGAGGCAAGGCGTCAGCGGATCGCGTAAGGCACCAGCCGGCGGTCGTCGCTGTCGATGGAGATCGCCCGGTTGAGCGGCGGCACGGAGCGCTGCGGACAGGTGAGCCGCTCGCAGATGCGGCAGGAGACGCCGATGGGCTCGAACGCCGCCTCGCGGGTGAGGTCGAGATCGTCGCAATAGACGATGTCGCGCGCATGGGCGATCTCCGCGCCCAGCGCGATGGCATAGTGCAGCACCGGGCCGCTGTAGCCGCCGGACTTCTTCACCACATGGGCGGCGAGCGAGATGTAGCGCGAGCCGTCCGGCGTCTCGGCGAGCTGGCGGATGATCGCCCCGTGGCTCTCGAAGGCGCGGTGCACGTTCCACAACGGACAGGCGGCGCCGAAGCGGGCGAACTGCAGCTTGGTCGCCGAGTGGCGCTTGGTGATGTTGCCGGCCCTGTCGACCCGGGCGAAGAAGAAGGGAATGCCCTTCAGGCGAGGGCGCTGCATGGTGGAGAGGCGATGCGCCACCTGCTCCAGGCTGGCGCCGAACCGGTCGGCGATGAGGTCGAGATCGTGGCGGGTCTCCTGCGCGGCCGACAGGAAGGCGCGATAGGGCAGCACCATGCCGCCGGCATAGGCGTTGGCAAGGCCGATGCGCGCGACCTGCGCCGCATCCGAGGTCTGGAACCGTGCCCGCGCCACCACCGCCTCGACGATCTCGCCGGCCTCCAGCAGCGCGATCTGGTGGGCGAGCTGGAAGACGATGGTGGATTCAGGCAGCGCCTCGTTGAGATAGAGCCGGCGCTGCTCCCGGTCGAAGCGGCGGATGGCGCCCTCCCCCGCGGTACCCGCGCGCCGGCGCTCGACGGCGATGCCGTGCCGCTCCTCCAGATATTGCGCAAGGTCGCGGGCGAAGATCCGTCCCGAGGGCGACAGGCGCGTCGCCAGTTCCTCGGCGGCAAGGTCCAGCTCGTGGATATAATTGTTCTCGAAATGGAAGAAGTCGCGCACTTCCTCGTAAGGGGTCGGGCGGGCCAACCCCTCGTCGCGGGCGAGCCGGTCGTCGAACTGCGCGAGCTGCTCACCCATCTGGCGATAGGCCTGATGCAGGCGCACAAGCGCATGGGCGAAGTCCGGCGCGTTCTGGCTGACCATCTTGAAATCCTGCAGGCCCGGCACGGCGCCCGCCAGCACCGGATCGGCGAAGACCTCCTGCAGGGCGGCGATCAGCCGGTCGTCGTCGTCGACAGAGACCGAGGCAAGGTCGAGGCCGAACCGCTCCGACAGGGTGAGCAGGACCGGCGCGGAGACCGGGCGCTGGTTGTTCTCCAGCTGGTTGACATAGCTGGTCGACAGGCCGAGCCGTTCGGCGAAATCCCGTTGCGTCAGCTGGGCCTTCTCGCGCAGGCTGCGGATCTGGCGGCCGAGGAACAGCTTTTTCATGACACGCTCTTCATGGCGGGGGCCCGGCTGGAGATGTTTGCAAATTCGCAAAATGTAGTTTGCAAACAGATTAAATTCGCTTTGCGGCTTTTTCAACTCTCCCGCTGCAAGGCGAAAAGGAGTAGCGAACAGGCAATGTGCCGCATGCGCGAGGCGACATGCCCGACGCGACGTGCGGCCCCGAACACGAGAGCCCGCGGCATCCGGGTCGGCAAGCCCCGCACGCGGCCCCCAGGAGGAAACGCCATGTCCGGCAGCTTCGCCGCCACCACCACGCCCCGTACCCTGCTCCGCTCGCTCGCCATTGCCCTGGCCGGATCGCTGCTGCTGACCGCCTCGGCCAAGGTCAGCGTGCCGTTCTACCCGGTGCCGATGACGCTGCAGACGCTGGCGCTCTTGGTGCTGGGCTTCACGCTCGGCCCGCGTCTGGCGACCGCTGCCGTCGCCGCCTACCTGCTGCAGGGCGCGGCCGGCCTGCCGGTCTTCGCCGACACGCCCGCCAAGGGCATCGGCCTTGCCTACATGATGGGCCCGACCGGCGGCTTCCTCCTCGGCTTCCTCGCCTCCGCCTGGCTTGCCGGCATCTTCGCCGAGCGCGGCTGGACGCAAAACCTGTGGCAGGCGATCCCGGCCTCGATCATGGCCCAGGCCGTCGTCTTCGTCCCCGGCCTGCTGTGGCTCGGCGCGCTCATCGGTTTCGACAAGCCGATTCTCGCACTGGGGCTTTATCCCTTCGTCATCGGCGGTATCGTGAAGTCCGTGCTTGCCGCTGCCATCGCCGTTACGCTGGTGCGCGCCCGCACCCGCTGATCATCAGTCCGCTGCCGCCACAAGAGCGCAACGCCACCAGAGCCCGAAAGGCCAGCCATGCAGGAAATTTTGCAGGAACTGGAAAACCGCCGCGCCGCCGCCCGTCTTGCGGGCGGCACACGCCGTATCGAGGCGCAGCATGCCAAGGGCAAGCTGACGGCGCGCGAACGCGTCGAGATCTTCCTCGATGAAGGCTCGTTCGAGGAATACGACATGTTCGTCACCCACCGCTGCGTGGATTTCGGCATGCAGGACACCTCGATGCCGGGCGACGGCGTCATCACCGGCTGGGGCACGGTGAACGGGCGCATGGTTTACGTGTTCTCGCAGGACTTCACCGTGTTCGGCGGCTCGCTGTCCGAGACCCATGCCCAGAAGATCTGCAAGATCATGGACATGGCGATGAAGAACGGCGCGCCCGTGATCGGCCTCAACGACAGCGGCGGCGCCCGCATCCAGGAAGGCGTCGCCTCGCTCGCCGGCTATGCCGACGTCTTCCAGCGCAACATCATGGCCTCGGGCGTGGTGCCGCAGATCTCCATGATCATGGGCCCCTGCGCGGGCGGCGCGGTCTACTCGCCGGCGATGACCGACTTCATCTTCATGGTCCGCGACACGTCCTACATGTTCGTCACCGGCCCGGATGTGGTGAAGACGGTGACCAACGAGGTGGTGACGGCGGAGGAGCTGGGCGGCGCCAAGACCCATACCAGCAAGTCCTCGGTCGCGGACGGCGCCTTCGACAACGACGTGGAGGCGCTGATCGCCCTGCGCCGCTTCATCGACTTCCTGCCCTCCAGCAACCGCGAGAAGCCGCCCGTCCGTCCGTTCTTCGACGATCCGGCGCGCATCGACAATTCGCTCGACACGCTGATCCCGGACAACCCGAACAAGCCCTACGACATGAAGGAGCTGATCGTGAAGATCGCCGACGAGGGCGACTTCTTCGAGCTCCAGGAGAACTATGCCGGCAACATCGTCACCGGCTTCATCCGCATCGAGGGGCAGACGGTCGGCGTCGTCGCCAACCAGCCGATGGTGCTGGCCGGCGTGCTCGACATCAACTCCTCGCGCAAGGCCGCGCGCTTCGTGCGCTTCTGCGACTGCTTCAACATCCCGATCCTGACCCTGGTCGACGTGCCCGGCTTCCTGCCCGGCACCAGCCAGGAATACGGCGGCGTCATCAAGCACGGCGCCAAGCTGCTCTTCGCCTATGGCGAGGCGACCGTTCCGAAGGTCACCGTCATCACCCGCAAGGCCTATGGCGGCGCCTATGACGTGATGTCGTCCAAGCATATCCGCGGCGACATCAACTACGCCTGGCCGACGGCCGAGATCGCGGTGATGGGCGCCAAGGGCGCGACCGAGATCCTCTACCGCTCCGAGCTGGGCGACCCGGAGAAGATCGCCGCGCGCACCAAGGAATACGAGGACCGCTTCGCCAACCCGTTCGTGGCGGCGGAGAAGGGCTTCATCGACGACGTGATCATGCCGCACTCGACCCGCCGGCGGGTCGCACGGGCGCTGGCGACGCTGCGCAACAAGCAGCTCTCCAACCCCTGGAAGAAGCACGACAACATTCCGCTGTGATGCGCGCAGACCCACGAACGGGACCGACAGAACAATGATCAAGAAAATCCTGATCGCCAATCGCGGCGAGATCGCATGCCGGGTCATCAAGACCGCGCGCAAGATGGGCATCCAGACCGTCGCCGTCTATTCCGACGCCGACCGCGACGCGCTGCATGTGAAGATGGCCGACGAGGCGATCCATATCGGCCCGCCGCCGGCCAACCAGTCCTACATCGTCATCGACAAGATCATGGATGCGATCCGCGCGTCCGGCGCCGATGCGGTGCATCCGGGCTACGGTTTCCTGTCGGAGCGCGCCGAGTTCGCCGAGCGGCTCGCCAAGGAGGGCGTTGCCTTCATCGGCCCGCCGGCCTCGGCCATTGAGGCGATGGGCGACAAGATCACCTCCAAGAAGTTGGCCGCCGAGGCGGGCGTGTCCACCGTGCCGGGCTACATGGGCCTGATCGCGGACGCGGACGAGGCGGTGAAGATCTCAGGCGAGATCGGCTATCCGGTGATGATCAAGGCCTCCGCCGGCGGCGGCGGCAAGGGCATGCGCATCGCCTGGAACGACGCGGAGGCGCGCGAGGGCTTCCAGTCGTCGAAGAACGAGGCGGCCAATTCCTTCGGCGACGACCGCATCTTCATCGAGAAGTTCGTCACCCAGCCGCGCCACATCGAGATCCAGGTGCTGGCCGACAGCCACGGCAACGCGATCTATCTCGGCGAGCGCGAATGCTCGATCCAGCGTCGCAATCAGAAGGTCATCGAGGAGGCGCCCTCGCCCTTCCTCGACGAGGCAACCCGCAAGGCCATGGGCGAGCAGGCGGTGGCCCTGTCCAAGGCGGTGAACTACGCCTCGGCCGGCACGGTCGAGTTCATCGTCGACGGCGACCGCAACTTCTACTTCCTGGAGATGAACACCCGCCTGCAGGTGGAGCATCCGGTGACCGAGCTGATCACCGGCATCGACCTGGTGGAGCAGATGATCCGCGTCGCCGCCGGCGAAAAGCTGTCGATCACGCAGGACGACGTGAAGCTGAACGGCTGGGCGATGGAAAGCCGGCTCTATGCCGAGGACCCCTATCGCAACTTCCTGCCCTCGATCGGCCGGCTGACCCGCTACCGCCCGCCGCAGGAAGGCACCCGCGAGGACGGCACCATCGTGCGCAACGATACCGGCGTCTTCGAGGGCGGCGAGATCTCGATGTTCTACGACCCGATGATCGCCAAGCTGTGCACCTGGGCGCCCAAGCGCATCGAGGCCATCGACGCCATGGCCGATGCGCTCGACCGGTTCGAGGTGGAGGGCATCGGCCACAACCTGCCCTTCCTCTCCGCCGTGATGGACCACCCGCGCTTCCGCAGCGGCGCCATCACCACGGCCTTCATCGCCGAGGAATATCCGGAAGGCTTTGCCGGCGTGACGCCGGAGGCCGATGCGCTTCAGGAGCTTGTCGCAGTGGCCGCGGCCTGCAACCATGTGTCCGAGACACGGGCAACGCAGATCAGCGGCGCCATGGACAACCACCGCCGCGTGGTCGGGCCGAACTGGACCATCGTGGTGGAGCGTGAGGAGTTTCCGGTCGCGATCACCGAAAACGGCGACGGCAGCTACACGGTCGCGCCGCGCGAGGGCGAGGACGGCACGGCGCTGTCCGCCCCGCGCAAGATCGCCCTCGGCAGCTGGAAGCCGGGCACGCCCTTGATCGAGGCGAGTGTCGACGGCCGGTCGCTGGCGGTGAAGGTCGACCCGACGCTGCAGGGCTTCCGCCTGCGCCGCCGCGGTGCCGAGGTGGTGCTCTCCTGCCTCACCCCGCGCCAGGCGATGGCCGCGCGGCTGATGCCGGAGAAGATCCCGGCAGACACCTCGAAGATGCTGCTGTGCCCGATGCCGGGCCTGGTGGTGTCCATCGCGGTGGAGCAGGGCCAGACCGTCGAGGCGGGTCAGACGCTCGCCACGGTGGAAGCGATGAAGATGGAGAACGTGCTGAAGGCCGAGCGCAAGGGCGTGGTCAAGACCATCGCCGCCAAGCCGGGCGACAGCCTCGCCGTCGACGAGATCATCATGGAATTCGAATAGGAGCGGGTCATGACCGAGAAGAAGACCGTTCGCGACTGGATGGACCTGGCCTCGAAGGAGCTCAAGGGCAGCGATCCGCAGGACCTCGTCTGGCAGACGCCGGAGGGCATCCCGGTCAAGCCGCTCTACACCGAGGAGGACCTGGAAGGGATCGGGCACCTGGGCACCCTGCCCGGCTTCGAGCCCTTCCTGCGCGGCCCGCGCGCGACCATGTATGCCGGCCGCCCCTGGACGATCCGGCAATATGCGGGCTTCTCCACGGCCGAGGAATCCAACGCCTTCTACCGCAAGGCGCTCGCCGCCGGGCAGCAGGGCGTCTCGGTCGCCTTCGACCTTGCCACCCATCGCGGCTATGACAGCGACCATCCGCGCGTCGTCGGCGATGTCGGCAAGGCGGGCGTCGCCATCGACAGCGTCGAGGACATGAAGATCCTGTTCGACGGCATCCCGCTGGAGCAGATCTCCGTCTCGATGACCATGAACGGCGCGGTGATCCCGATCCTCGCCAACTTCATCGTCGCGGGCGAGGAACAGGGCGTGCCGAGGTCCAAGCTCTCCGGGACCATCCAGAACGACATCCTCAAGGAGTTCATGGTCCGCAACACCTACATCTACCCGCCCGAGCCCTCGATGCGGATCATCGCCGACATCATCGAGTACACGGCGAAGGAGATGCCGAAGTTCAACTCCATCTCCATTTCCGGCTACCACATGCAGGAAGCCGGAGCGACCCTGGTGCAGGAGCTGGCCTTCACGCTGGCGGACGGGCGCGAATATGTGCGCGCCGCGCTGAAGAAGGGGCTCGACGTCGACGCCTTTGCCGGGCGCCTCTCCTTCTTCTTCGCCATCGGCATGAACTTCTTCATGGAAGCGGCGAAGCTGCGGGCCGCGCGCCTGCTGTGGTCGCGCATCATGACGGAGTTCCAGCCGAAGAAGGCCTCCTCCCTGATGCTGCGCACCCACTGCCAGACCTCCGGCGTGTCGCTGCAGGAGCAGGACCCGTACAACAACATCGTGCGCACCGCCTTCGAGGCGATGTCGGCGGCCCTCGGCGGCACCCAGTCGCTGCACACCAACTCCTTCGACGAGGCCATCGCCCTGCCGACGGAGTTCTCCGCCCGCATCGCCCGCAACACCCAGCTGATCCTGCAGCACGAGACGGGCGTGACCAAGGTCGTCGACCCGCTGGCCGGCTCCTATTACGTGGAGAGCCTGACAAACGAGCTGGCCACCCGCGCCTGGGAGATCATCGAACGCATCGAGGCCGAGGGCGGCATGACCGCAGCCGTCGACAAGGGCCTGCCCAAGCGGATGATCGAGGAGGCCGCGACCCGTCGCCAGGCCGCCGTCGACCGCGGCGACGAGGTGATCGTCGGCGTCAACAAGTTCCGCCTGGAGAACGAGGACGACATCGAGATCCTCGACATCGACAACAAGGCGGTGCGGGAGTCCCAGATCGCCCGCATCGAGCGCACGCGGCGCCAGCGCGATCCCCAGCGTGCGCAGGAGACCCTGGACGCGCTGCGCGAAGTCGCCCGCACGGGCGAGGGCAACATCCTGGAAGCGGCCGTGGAAGCGGCCCGCGCCCGCGCCACGCTCGGCGAGATTTCCGACGCGCTGCGCGAGGCCTTCGGCGACCACGAGGCGGTGCCCAAGGTGGTGCGCCAGGTCTACGGCCCGGCCTATGAGGGCGAGCCGGAATACGAGACGCTGGTGCAGCGGCTCTCCGACTTTGCCTCCACGCTGGGCGAAACGCCGCGCGTGCTCGTCGCCAAGCTCGGACAGGACGGCCACGACCGCGGCGCCAAGGTGATCGCCTCGGCCTTCGGCGACATTGGCTTCGACGTGATCGCCGGCCCGCTGTTCCAGACGCCGGAAGAAGCGGCCGACCTTGCGGTGAAGAACAAGGTGCATGTGGTGGGCATGTCCTCGCTCGCCGCCGGCCACAAGACGCTGGCCCCGCAGCTGGTCGAGGCGCTGAAGGCGCGCGGCGCCTCCGACATCATCGTGGTCGTCGGCGGCGTGATCCCGCGTCAGGACTACCAGTTCCTGAAGGATGCGGGCGTCTCGGCAATCTTCGGACCCGGCTCCAACGTGCTCGACGCCGCCCGTTCGGTGCTCGACCTCATCGCCGGCCGCCGCCGGAACGTGGCGTAAACGACGGACAAGGCGGGCCTTTTCGGCCCGCCTCGCCCCTTGCCCCAGGTCCGTCCGCGCCGCGCCAACGGCCCTCACCGGGCCGGCGCAAGACCCCTTCCCCTCTCATCCCTTCGCAGCAGGACCGCCGCGAATTCCGCAGCGACCCTTGACCCGCCCTGCCGGAAAGGTCATTTGACAGCGGCCATGCATTTGGGGGATCGTCCCGCGTCAGTCGCGCAGACCGTATCCGCTGCAAGGCGCCGTCCGAACGGATCGGCGCGACCGTTTTCCTGTTTGGGGTCTCATGAATATCGTCATTGTGGAATCGCCGGCCAAGGCCAAGACCATCAACAAGTATCTTGGCCCGGATTATCAGGTCCTCGCCTCCTACGGCCATGTCCGCGACCTGCCCCCCAAGGACGGTTCCGTGCTGCCCGACGAAGATTTCGCAATGACCTGGGATGTCGATGCGAAGTCCCAGAAGCGCCTCAACGACATCGTCCGCGCCGTCAAGGATGCCGACCGCCTGATCCTCGCGACTGACCCCGACCGCGAAGGCGAGGCGATTTCCTGGCATGTGCTCGAGGTGCTGCGGCAGAAGAAGGCGCTGAAGGACAAGCCGGTCCAGCGCGTCGTCTTCAACGCCATCACCAAGAAGTCCGTCCTCGACGCGATGGCCAACCCGCGCGAGCTCGACGAGCCGCTGGTCGATGCCTATCTGGCCCGCCGCGCGCTCGACTACCTCGTCGGCTTCACCCTGTCGCCGGTGCTGTGGCGCAAGCTGCCGGGCGCTCGCTCGGCCGGCCGCGTGCAGTCGGTCGCCCTGCGTCTGGTCTGCGACCGGGAGGCGGAGATCGAGCGCTTCGTGCGCCAGGAATACTGGTCGGTGCTGGCCAACCTGACGACGGCGGGCGGCGCGACCTTCCAGGCGCGCATCGCCGCCTTCGAGGGCAAGAAGCTCGGCCGCCTCGACATCGCCAACGAGGACCAGGCGAACAAGATCGCCGATTTCCTGCGGGCCGCCTCGCTGAAGGTCGCCAGCGTTGAATCGAAGCCGCAGCGCCGTCACCCGGCCGCGCCCTTCACCACCTCGACGCTGCAGCAGGAAGCCTCGCGCAAATACGGCTTCGCCGCCGCCCGCACCATGCAGATCGCCCAGAAGCTGTATGAAGGCGCCGATATCGGCGGCGAGACCGTCGGTCTCATCACCTACATGCGTACCGACGGCGTCCAGATCGCCGGCGAGGCCATCGCCTCAGCCCGCAAGGTGATCGGCAAGGACTACGGCGACAACTACGTGCCGGAAAAGCCGCGCCACTACTCCTCCAAGGCGAAGAACGCCCAGGAGGCGCACGAGGCGATCCGTCCGACCGACCTGACCCGCCGCCCGCGGGACGTTGCCCGCTATCTCGATCCCGACGCCGCCCGGCTCTACGAGCTGGTGTGGAAGCGCACCATCGCCTCGCAGATGGAATCCGCGGTGCTGGAGCGCACCACGGTCGATATCGACGCCAGCGGCACCGGTGGCCCGGCCACCCTGCGCGCCACCGGCTCGGTCGTGCGCTTCGACGGCTTCCTCGCCCTCTACCAGGAGGGCCGCGACGACGAGGAGGACGAGGACGCCCGCCGCCTGCCGGCGATGAGCGAGGGCGAGAAGGTGGAGCGCCAGTCCATCGAGACGGCGCAGCACTTCACCGAGCCCCCTGCCCGCTTCACCGAGGCGACGCTGGTCAAGAAGATGGAAGAGCTCGGCATCGGCCGTCCCTCGACCTACGCCTCGACCCTGCAGACCCTGCGCGACCGCGACTATGTGCATCTCGACGGCAAGCGCCTGATCCCGCAGGACAAGGGCCGGCTCGTCACCGCGTTCCTGGAAAGCTTCTTCAACCGCTACGTGGAATACGACTTCACGGCGGCGCTGGAGGAAAAGCTCGACCGCATCTCGGCCGGCGAACTGTCGTGGAAGGACGTCTTGCGCGATTTCTGGAAGGATTTCTCCGGCTCGGTGCACGACACCAAGGACCTGCGCGTATCGGAGGTTCTGGAAGCGCTGAACGAGATGCTGGCCGCCCACGTCTTCCCCGACACGGGCAATGGCGAGGATCCGCGCAAGTGCCCGGTCTGCGGCGCCGGCCGCCTGTCGCTGAAGGTCAGCCGCTTCGGCGCCTTCGTCGGCTGCTCGAACTACGACAAGGACAAGCTGGAGGGGAAGGTTCCCAACGAGAACCCGCCCCATTGCGGCTATACGCGCCAGCTGTCGGCGGGCAGCGGCGAGGAGGGCGATGCGGAAATCGCCGACGGTCCGAAGCTGCTCGGCCAGGACCCGGAGACCGGTCTCGACGTGACGCTGCGCTCGGGCCGCTTCGGCCCCTATGTCCAGCTCGGCGAGGAAGCCAAGCCCAAGCGCGCCTCGCTGCCGCGCGGCTGGCAGGTCGCCGACATGGATCTCGACAAGGCGCTGCAGCTCCTGTCGCTGCCGCGCGAGGTCGGCCCGCACCCCGAAGACGGCAAGATGATCTCCGCCGGCATCGGCCGCTACGGCCCGTTCGTGCTGCATGACGGCACCTATGCCAATCTGGAAAGCGCCGACGAGGTGTTCTCCGTCGGCATCAACCGCGCGGTCGACGCGCTGGCCCAGAAGCGGGCGAAGTCGTCGCGCGGACGCGCCGGTGCCGCCCCGCTGAAGGAGCTCGGCGAGCATCCGGACGGCGGGCCGATCACCGTGCAGGACGGCCGCTACGGCCCGTACGTGAAGTGGGCGAAGGTCAACGCCACCCTGCCCAAGGGCAAGGACCCGATGTCGGTGACGCTGGAAGAGGCGATCGAGATCGTCAACGCCAAGGCCGGCAAGTCGGGCAAGGGCGCGAAGAAGGCGCCTGCCAAGAAGGCTGCGACCAAGTCGGCGGACGCCAAGGAGCCCGCCGCCAAGAAGACGGCCGCGAAAAAGCCTGCCGCCAAGAAGACCGCGGCGAAGAAGCCCGCAGCCAAGACGGCGACGAAGACCAAGAAGGCGGACACCGCCGCGGATGGCACTGCTTGACCACCAAGGGGCCGAAACGTCCGCGCACGGCGAAAAAGGGCGAGAAGACCAAGGGCACGGCCGAGCTGCCGAGCCGGGACGCGATCATGGCCTTCATCGCCGACAATCCCGGGATGGCCGGCAAGCGCGAGATCGCGCGGCATTTCGGCATCACGGGCGGCGCCCGCATCTACCTGAAGCGCCTGCTGCGCGAGATGGCCGACGACGGCCTGCTGGAAAAGCGGCAGAAGCGCCTCTCGCGCCCCGGCGACCTGCCGCCGGTGCTGGTGGTGCTGGTCACCGGCCGCGACAGCGACGGCGAGCTGCTGGCAGAGCCGGCCAGCTGGGACGAGGAAGAGCACGGGACCGCTCCGCGCATCCTGGTGCTGCCCGACCCGCGCAAGTCCGACATGCGCGCCCCCGGTCTCGGCGACCGGCTCTTGGTGCGCCTCACCGAAGATCCGACCGGCGACGAGGCGACCCGCTCGGGTCGCATCATCAAGCTGCTGGACCGCCAGGCCTCGAGCGTGCTCGGCATCCTGCGCCAGGCGCGCGGGCGCACCTTCCTGGAGCCGATCGACCGCAAGCAGAAGGAACTCGAGATCGACACAAGCGATCTCAAGGGCGCGGAAGACGGCGACCTCGTCGGCGCACAGGTCACCAAGGTCGGCCGCTATGGCCTGCCGCGCGGGCGCATTGTCCGCCGCATCGGAACCATGCATTCGGAAATGGCGGTCTCCGAGATCGCCCTGCACACCCACGGCATCCCGCACGACTTCCCCGACCGGGTGATCGAGGTGGCGGAAAACGCCAAGCCGGCGACGATGTCGGGCCGCGAGGACTGGCGCAAGCTGCCGCTGATCACCATCGACCCGGCCGATGCCAAGGACCACGACGACGCCGTGCATGCGGTCGCCGACGAGGATCCGGCCAATGCGGGCGGCTATGTCGCCACCGTCGCCATCGCGGACGTGGCCTATTACGTGCGCCCGGGCGAGCCGCTCGACCGCGAGGCGCATCTGCGCGGCAATTCGGTCTATTTCCCCGACCGGGTGATCCCGATGCTGCCCGAGGCGCTGTCCAACGGGCTGTGCTCGCTGAAGGAAGGCGAGGACCGCCCGGCCATGGCCGTGCGCATGGTCTTCGACAAGGACGGGCGCAAGCTCGGCCACAGCTTCCACCGGGTGATGATGCGCTCGGCGCTGAAGATATCCTACGACAAGGCGCAGGCGGCCATCGACGGAGAGCCGGGCATCGTCGCCGATGCGGTGCTGGAGGAGATCCTGAAGCCGCTCTGGGCGGCCTATGCGTGCCTGAAGCGCGGCCGCGAGGCGCGCGAGCCGCTGGATCTCGACCTGCCGGAGCGCAAGATCCGCCTGAAGCCGGACGGCACGGTGGACGGCGTCTACGTGCCCAACCGCCTCGACGCGCACAAGCTGATCGAGGAATTCATGATCCAGGCCAACGTGGCGGCGGCCGAGACGCTGGAGAAGCACGGCGTGCCGCTGCTCTACCGCGTCCACGACGCCTCGAGCCCGGAGAAGCTGGAAGCGCTGAAGGAGTTCCTGGGGACGCTCGGCATCCGCCTCGCCTCCGGTGGCGGCATCCGCCCTGCGGCCTTCAACGGCATCCTGAAGAAGGTCGAGGGCACGCCCGAGGCCGAACTGGTCAACCAGGTGATCCTGCGCAGCCAGGCCCAGGCGGAATATTCGCCGCAGAACATCGGCCATTTCGGCCTCAACCTGCGCCGCTACGCCCATTTCACCTCGCCGATCCGCCGCTATGCGGACCTCATCGTCCATCGCGGCCTGATCCGGGCGCTGAAGCTGGGCGACGACGGGCTGCCGGACGGGATGGACGGCAAGCTGGAGATGATCGGCGCGGACGTCTCCGCCGCCGAGCGCCGGGCGATGCTGGCCGAGCGCGATACCATCGACCGGCTCATCGCCCTGTGGCTGGCCGACCAGGTGGGCACCCGGTTTGCCGGGCGGATCTCCGGCGTCGTCAAGTCGGGCCTGTTCATCCGCCTCGACGACACCGGTGCAGACGGTTTCGTGCCCGCCTCGACCATCGGCGACGACTACTACCATTACGACGAATCGTCGCATTCGATGAGCGGCCGAACCACAGGAGAAACCTACTCTCTTGGGGATCGGGTGGAGGTTCGACTGGTCGAAGCGGCCCCTTATGCGGGTGCCCTGCGGTTTGAACTTTTGAGTGAAGGTCACTATCACAAGCGGAGGAGTGCGCGCGAACGCACCCTTGAGCGCAACCGCAAGCATCGAAGCGGCGGCGCGGGCCGCTCGGCCAAGCCGGGACATCCGTCGAAGGGGCGGCCATCGAAAGGACGGCGGAAATGACAGTCACCTATGCAGGCTCGCCCGAGCTGTCGGGCGCGATCACCACGAGCGCTCCGAACGCCAAGCCCAAGCGCGATGTCAGCCGCGCCATGATGTTCGGTGCCAAGGGACGCTGCCCGGCCTGCGGTTCCGGCCGCCTTTACGGCAAGTACCTGAAGGTGGAGCCGGTCTGTGCCTCGTGCGGCGAAGAGCTGCACCACCACCGCGCCGACGATGCCCCGCCCTATTTCACCATCTTCCTGGTCGGCCACGTGGTGCTGCCGATCGCGCTGGCGGTCGAGATGATGATGGTGCCGCCGATGTGGCTGCACACGGTGCTCTGGCTGCCGCTGATCGTCATCATGACGCTGGCCTGCCTGCCGCCCATCAAGGGTGCGCTGATCGGCCTGCAATGGGCCAACTACATGCACGGCTTCGACCCGAACGCCATCGGCGACGACCAGCCGGCCTACGACTTCGGCGGAGACAGCTCTCGCACATGAACGAGTTCCTGGTGCGCCGGCTGTCCGAGGCCGAGCGGCAGACGAACAACCCGAACCTGCGGCCCAAGGATGCGGCAACGCTGCTCGTGCTCGACCGCAAGGAAGACGGGAATCACCGCGTGCTGATGGGCCGCCGCCACATGCGGCACCGCTTCATGCCGGGCATGTTCGTTTTTCCCGGAGGCCGGGTCGACCCGGCCGACAGCCGCGTGCCGGTCACCGGCGACTATCATCCCGGCGTTGCCAGCAAGCTGGTCCACGCGATGAAGGGGCCGAAGACGGAGGCCCGCGCCCGCGCCTTCACCGTCGCCGCCATTCGCGAGACCTACGAGGAGGCCGGCCTGCTGGTCGGCACGCCCAGCGATCTGGCTTGGCAAGGCAGCGGCGACATGGCCGCGTTCTCCGAGCGGCGCCTGCTGCCGGACCTTTCGCCCGTGCGCCTGATCGCCCGCGCGATCACCCCTCCCCGCCGGCCGCGCCGCTTCGACACGCGGTTTCTCGCCGTTTTCGCCGATGCGGTGGCCGACCGCCTGCCTTCGGGCACCGGCCCCTCCGGCGAGCTGGAGGACGTGCACTGGCTGACCCTTCAGGAGGCCAAGTCGCTGGAACTGCCGACGATCACGCTGACGATCATCGAGGAACTTCAGGCGCGGCTGGCCGACGATCCGGAACTGGACCCGGCCCATCCGGTGCCCTTCTACTACTGGCGCGGCAAGGGCTTCGTGCGCGAGGAAATCTGACGCACGGGACCTGCGCGTGAAACCCGGGGCGGCACTCGCCTTCCCGCTTGACTTTGGGCGCGCGGAACGTATGTTGCGCGCACAGTTTTCCAAGACTAACCGGTGGAGCGTCTTCTCCGAAGAAACGGAGGCTCCGACGTATGGCCGGACACAAGTGCAAGGACAAGAACGATGGCCAAGGCGACCACCATCAAGATCAAGCTGCTGTCGACGGCTGACACCGGCTTCTTTTACGTGACCAAGAAGAACTCCCGCACGATGACCGACAAGATGGTCAAGCGGAAGTACGACCCGGTCGCGAAGAAGCACGTCGAGTTCCGCGAAGCCAAGATCAAGTAAGATCTTGCGCCACCGCGCGACGGCACTGCCGGCAAAGGCCCCTTCGGGGGCCTTTTTTGCGTTCAGGGCCCAGTGACGCCGAACGCCCGACGGCGCGCGAACACAGGCAGGCGGGCCGCGCGGCGGCTTTCGGGAACGGGATGAGATTCGCTGGGGAGTAGGCGATCGGCGTCCCGGCCGGGACACGAGGAGGCCACTCCAAACCCGGGGGGACGCCGATCGGACCCACGGTGTCAGGAGATGCGGCGGACCTGAACTTTCCGTGGGGCATCCTGCTCGGCTGCGCGAAGAAAACGGCGAAGTCGGCAAGATAGCGGGGCGGCAACCCGAAGATCTGCCGCCGTCGATTGAGGTGAGAGTACCTGAAAGGCCCGCCGAATCAACACACTCGCCGAGATCGTTAAAACTTTCTTTTGTTTTTATGTAAATAAGTTCGGTTAACGCCCAAAGCTCGCAACATTGTTGCGCAAGGCGATGGCGGCACGTTCGATTCGGCAGGTTGTCGCCCCTCATCGGCGCCGTTTGCCGTGGACCTATGCCCCCCTGTTCGATGCACCGCGCCTCGCCGCAGTTGCGCGCGACCCGCCCCGCCGATAAGGAAAAGACGCCGTTGGGGGGCGGCAGCATGAGCCCTCCGCGCGCCCTCGTTTCAGCGGAGCGGATACACCTCATGAGACATTGCCTCACCGCCCTCCTCATGGTCCTTGCCGCAGCGCTGCTGGCAGGCTGCGAGACGGTCTCCAAGGAACAATGCGTTGCCGGAGACTGGAGCGAGATCGGTCGTGCCCACGCGGCGCAGGGCTACCCCTCCTCCCGCTTCGACGACGTCATCAAGGATTGCGGCCGCCACGGCATTACCCCGGACCCGCAGGCCTATATGAGCGGCTGGAACCAGGGTGTGCAGCTCTATTGCACCCCGCTCAACGGCTTCAACCTCGGCCGCCAGAACACCAGCCTGTCGCCGATCTGCCCGCCGAACCTTGTCGCAGAGGCCGAGCGTGCCCACCGGCTCGGCAAGCGGATCTGGACCACACGCGACAAGGTCACGCAGTTGGAGCGGCGGATCGACAACCGCCAGAGCGAGATCGACCGCCTGCGCTCGGAACTGGACCGGATCGACTGCCGCGAGAAGAAGGGCGACGAGCGCATCGCCTGCCGCGACCGCCAGAACGATCTGCGCCAGAAGGTGCAGGACGCGCGATTCGAGATCCAGGACGCCCGTTTCGAGCTCAACGACCGCCGGCGCGACTACGAACTGACCGTAGCGCAGGTGGACGAGGAAGCCCGCCGCACCATCCCCGGCTATCGGCAGTAGAAGACGGCAGCTAGCCGATGCGGGCGGTGCGGCCGGACGTGCCGCCTGTCAGCGGCTGGGCCGAGGCGCCCTCTCCCGCTTCCAGCTCGACGCGGTTGCGCCCCCCGGCCTTGGCCCGATAGAGCGCCTGGTCGGCACGCTTCAACATGGCCGACCCGCTGTCCCCGCTCCCCTGGAACACGGCAACGCCGATGCTCACCGTGACCAGAATCTCATCGGCGGACGGCAGGCGGAAGGGCTCGGACTCGATGATCTTGCGCAGCCGCTCGGCGATGCCCGCGGCCTTCTCCAGATCGGTCTCCGGCATCAGCATCACGAACTCCTCGCCGCCGAACCGGCAGGCGAGATCGAGGCTGCGGGTGTGCGAGCGCAGGCGCCGGGCCACATCGCGGATCACTCCGTCGCCGGCGTCATGGCCGTGCAGGTCGTTGACCCGCTTGAAATGGTCGATATCGACGAGCATCAGGGCCAGCGGCAGGTCGGCCTCGACCGCTTGGCGCAACTCGCTCGCCAGATGCGTTTCCAGATAGCGCCGGTTGCGCAGGCCCGACAGAGGATCGGTGACCGCCATCGCCAGCGTCTGCTCCACATCGGCGGAAAGCCGGTCGATCGCCCGCTTGCGGCTGACCTGGGTACGCACGCGGATCGCCAGCTCGGTCTTGTCGATGGGCCGCACCACGTGGTCGTTGACGCCGAGATCGAGCGCCCGCGTCACCCGCCCCGTATCGTCCGCATCGGCGATCAGGACGATGGGCACGAGCCGGGTGCGATCGAGCGAGCGCAGCTGCGAGACGAGCCGGAGCGCGTCGTAGCTGGCCATGCGCAGGTTGATCAGGATCGTGTCGTAGGCCCCGTTCGAGGCCGACAGCAGCGCCTGCGCCGCCGACGGTTCCACCGCAACGTCGTAGTCGCGCGACAGCGCACCGGCGAGGCGCTCGGCCGAGGTCGGCCGGTCGTCGACGATGAGAAGGCTGGCGGGCATTTCCCCCGCCGGATCGAAATCGCTGGAAAGGCCGAACTGCGAGCCGGTCTGGGCGCGCAGGCGCAATTCGTCGGTCAGCCGCTTGAGACCGATGAGGTTGCGCACCCGCGCAACCAGCGCGACATCGTTGACCGGCTTGGTGAGGAATTCGTCGGCCCCGGCCCGCAGGCCGCGAATGCGGTCCTCGGAGCGGTCCAGCGCGGTGATCAGCACGACCGGGATATGGGCAAGGCGCGGGTCGGTCTTGATTCGCCGGCAGACCTCGAACCCGTCGAGGCCAGGCATCATCACGTCGAGCAGGACGATATCGCAGGGCCAATCGGCGAGAATTTCAAGCGCTTGCGCGCCGCTGACGGCGGAGCGGACCTCGAAATACTCGGCTCCCAGTCTCGCTTCCAGGAGCCTCACATTCGCCTTGACGTCGTCGACAACGAGAATGCGCCCGCTCATGCCCTCTTCCGTTGATCAGTCGCCCAGATAGGAACGCACGGTTTCCAGGAACTTGGCGACCGAGATCGGCTTGGAAATATAGGCCTCGCAGCCGCCTTGCCGGATTCGCTCCTCATCGCCCTTCATCGCGAAGGCCGTGACGGCGATGACCGGAATGGTCTTGAGGTCGTCGTCTTCCTTGATCCATTTCGTGACTTCGAGCCCGGAAACCTCCGGCAGCTGGATATCCATGAGAATCAGCTGCGGCCGGTGCTCACGCGCCAGCTCCAGCGCTTCCATCCCCGTGCGGGTCTGCAGCGTCTGGTAGCCATGGGCCTCAAGAAGATCATGAAACAGCTTCATGTTGAGTTCGTTATCCTCAACAATCAGCACGGTTTTAGCCATAGTATTCGCCTTCGTCCCCGCGCCCGGCCTTCCCGCGGCTCACGTCCGGCAGCTTGTAGCGCCGGCTTGGCGAGAGCGTGACTGGCGTCGGCCCCTTACCCACGATAGGTACCATATATCGTAGAGGGAATTCGTTTCGGAAAGGCAAACGCGAATGATTGGGCGGCATTCATCCCGCTTGGGGTCCGAGGAAGCGGAGGCGATCGCCACCGATGCTCTCGGCTATCTCGCCTCCGACATGGAGCATCTGGGCCGGTTCCTGGCCCTGGCCGGCATCGGCCCGGCCGACCTCAGGGACGCGGCGGGCGAGCCCGGCTTCCTGATCGGCGTGCTGGAGTTCTACATGGGCCACGAGGCCCTGCTGCTGGCGTTTTGCGAGGCGCGCGGCCTGCGCCCGACCACCATCGCCACCGCCCGCCACGCGCTCGATACCGCACATGGCGACGGCGCCTTCGCGGAGAACGGCGAATGAGCGCGCCGACGCCGGTGCTGCCGGCAACGCTCGACCAGATCCGCCAGCTGCACGACACGCATCCCGCGCGACCCGGGCGGCCGCTTGTCATCTGCGACGTGGACGAGGTGGTGCTGCTGTTCCTTGCCCATCTGGAAGAGCATATGGGCCGCTCGGGCCACCGCTTCCTCAGCCACGAATACAAGCTGACCGGCAATATCGCAGATTCGGCCGGCACCCTGCTGGAGGCGACCGTGGTGCGGGCGCTGATCCAGGCCTTCTTCGACGAGTGGGTCGAGCTGCAGAAGCCGGTGCCGGGCGCCGCCGATGCGCTGGCAAGCCTTGCCGGGGCCGCCGACGTGGTGTTCCTCACCAATCTGCCGGGCGCCTGGAATCGCGAGGGGCGCATCCGCACGCTCACCAGCCATGGCATGGCCTATCCTCTGGTCACCAATTCCGGCCCCAAGGGCGGGGCGGTGGCGGCCCTTGCCGCCGGGCGCAGCGCGCCGGTCGTCTTCATCGACGACAGCCCCTCGAACATCCGCTCGGTGCGCGACAGCCACGCAGGCAGCACGCTGGTGCATTTCATCGCCGACCAGCGCTTCTTCGCCGGAGCGGAGGATATCGAGGGAACCGGCCTGAAGACCCATGACTGGGGAACCGCGACCACCTATATTCGGCAGGTGATCGGCGGCTGAGAGCTCACCCCGCCGCCGAACGACCGGAGCCGCGGGACATGTCGGGCGCAGTGCCTGTTGGGGGACGTATAGCGGGCGGCGGCGCCGAGGCGGCCCGCCGCGCCGGCACCGTCCTGTGCCGCGACTGCCTGACCCGGGCGCCGGCGGCGGTGCGCGGCACCTCCCTGCGCTGCCGCGCATGCGGCAGCCCGCGGGTGCTCTCCCATCCCGAACTCGACATCCTCTCCATCGCCCATATCGACTGCGATGCGTTCTACGCCTCGGTTGAAAAGCGCGACAACCCGGAGCTGACCGACCGGCCGCTGATCATCGGCGGCGGCACGCGCGGCGTCGTCTCGACCTGCTGCTACATCGCCCGGATCAGCGGCGTGCGCTCGGCCATGCCGATGTTCAAGGCGCGCGAGCTGTGCCCCGACGCGGTGGTGATCAAGCCCGACATGGCGAAATACGTGCGCGTCGGCCGCGACATCCGCGAGCGCATGCGGGCGCTGACGCCCCTGGTCGAGCCGCTGTCCATCGACGAGGCGTTCCTCGACCTGACCGGCACGGAGCGGCTGCATCACGCAACCCCGGCGGAATCGCTCGCGCGCTTCGCCCGTTCCATCGAGGAGGAGGTCGGCGTCACCGTCTCCGTCGGCCTTGCGCCCAACAAGTTCCTGGCCAAGATCGCCTCCGACCTCGACAAGCCGCGCGGCTTCTCGGTGATCGGCGCGGCCGAGGCGGTGAGCTTCCTTGCCGAACAGAAGATCGGGCTGATCTGGGGCGTCGGCAAGGTGTTTCAGCAAAAGCTCGCCGCAGACGGGCTGACCACCATCGGCCAGCTGCAGAAGATGGAGGCGGTCGACCTCGCCCGCCGCTACGGCGCGATGGGGCTCCGGCTCGCCAGCCTTGCCCATGGCCGCGACGACCGCCCGGTCTCGGCGCATCGCGAGACCAAGAGCGTGTCGAGCGAGACGACCTTCGACACGGACATTTCCGATCTTGGGCGGCTGCGCGCCATCCTGCGGCGCCTTGCGGAAGAGGTCTCGACGCGGTTGAAGGCGGCGGACCTTGCCGGGCGCACGGTGACGCTGAAGCTGAAGACGCCGGACTTTCGCATCATCACCCGCTCGCGCAGTCTTGCCGACCCGACCCAGCTTGCCGACCGGATCTTCCGCACCGGCGACGAGTTGCTGAAGACCGCAGCGGAAGGAAAGCGCTTCCGCCTGATCGGCATCGGCGTGTCGGAACTGACCGACGGCACGCGGGCCGATCCGGACGACCTGGTGGATCCGGTTGCCGGCCAGCGCGCCCGGGCCGAGCGCGCCGTCGACGCGCTGCGCTCGAAATTCGGCAAGAAGGCGGTGGAGCTGGGCCTCACCAAGGCCGGCGCCCCGCGCCGGCAGCGCGACCGCTAGCGGCGAAAGGCCTTACCGGGCCTCCTCGGCCGTCTCCTTCTGGCGCAACGCCTTGAGGCGGGAAATCAGCGTCCGGGCGCCGAGCAGGATATGCGTCGTCAGGTGCTCGCGCGCCGCCTCGACATCGCCCTTGCGGCACAGCTCGACCAGCATCCGGTGTTCGCGGCTCATCCGATCGCGCCCGCCTGTCAGCCGGATCGGCAAGGGAAAGTGCCGATAGGCGTTGCGATAGAGCTTGTGCACCAGCTCCAGCGTGCGCGGCCGGTTCGCCGGCGCATAGAGCGTCTCGTGAAAGCGCCAGTTGAGATCCGACCAGCTCTCGTCGCGCGGATCGCTCTCCATCTCCGTCACCAGCGCCTCGGCGCGCGCGTAATCCCGCTCGCCAAGGAGCGGCATCGCCTGCTCCAGAAGCCAGCCCTCCAGCTGCGCACGGATCTCGTAGGTCTCCTCCAGGTCGTCGACGGAAAGCCCCGAGACCACCGCCCCCTTGTGAGAGACCAGCGTGACCAGCCCCTCGGCCTCCAGCTGGTGCAGCGCCTCGCGCACGGGAACGCGGCTGACGCCGAGCTCCGCCGCGAGCTTTTCCTGTCGCAGCTGCGCACCCTCCGGCAGGGCACCGCTCAGGATGCGCTCACGCAACCGGTCGACCACCTGGGCGCTCGTCGTCTTGCGGCGCCCGGCAGCGCCGCTTCCTGATGCAGCAATCGATGTCATCGGCAAAACGCGTCTCTTTTGCGGTGTCGGTCGGGCAGGCATACCCCGTGATCCGCCGCGATCATAGCAGCCTTTCGCGCCTGAAAAAATTGAATCCAATTTCTTTCAGAATATGTCATAGTAGCGATATCAGCTTCATCTGACCTCGAAATTTTCGGCTAAAAACAGCGATTTACAGACCAAAAAGACGCAAAGATAACTGGATACAATATGAGAGAAATCCACGCTCGCATGCAGGCTCCTGCCGCATGATCGTAGTCTCCAACAACGAAGGCGGCTGCGGCATTCCGGCAACGGCCCAGCTCCTGGCCGAGGGCCGCACCGCGCTCGATGCGCTCGAGGCGGGCCTGCGCCTGGTCGAGGCGGACGAGAGCGTGCGCACGGTCGGCCGCGGCGGCTGGCCCAACCTTCTGGGCACCGTCGAGCTCGACGCCTCGGTCATGGACGGGACGACGTTCCGCACCGGCGCGGTCGGCGCCATGACCGGCTTCCTGCATCCGGTCTCCATCGCCCGCCAGGTTATGGAACAGCTGCCGCACGAATTCCTGGTCGGCGAAGGCGCCATGCGCTTCGCCCGCGAGATCGGCGCGGAGGCCGGCGAGCTGCTGATGCCGCACGCGCAAAACGCCTGGAACCGCTGGTTCGCCACCGAGGTCGGAGAGGCGGAGCGCCGCGACTGGCCGGACGTGCCCATGCGCGAGCTGTGCAAGCAGGCGATCGATCCCGAGCTCGGCCGCGACACGACGGTGTTCCTCGGCCAGGACCGCAACCGCGACATCGCGGCGGCGACCAGCACATCGGGCTGGGGCTGGAAATATCCCGGCCGCCTCGGCGACAGCCCGGTGATCGGCGCCGGCTCCTATGCGGACAGCCGCCATGGCGCCTGCGCCTGCACCGGTGTCGGCGAGATGACCATCCGCTGCGGCACCGCCCGCGCGGTGGTGCTCTACATGAAGATGGGAGCTTCGGTCGAGAACGCCGTCTACGAGGCGGTGGAGGACATGCGCCGCCTGGTCGGCGGCCTGATCGGCCGCGTCACCATCCACGCCATCGACGCGCAGGGAGGTCACAAGGTCGTCGCGGTCAACGGACTTCCCGAGAACCATTACTGGATCTGGCGCGAGGGCGAGACCGCCCCCCGGGCCGAACCGGCAGAAATCATCCCCATCAGCGACGACCCGACACCAAGGCCAACGGCACATGGCCGCTACGAGGTCATGGACCTGTAGCGCGCTGCCAGTGGAAGGGCGCGGGCAAGGCCCGCCCCTTGAAGTGAAGAAGACGACCCAACCGGAGAACATGGAATGGCATCAACAGGCATCAAGCTGGCTTTGGCTGCAGTGGCAGGAACGCTGCTGCTCGGAAACGCCGCGCTGGCGAAGGGCACGCTCGACATCGTCAAGGAGCGCGGGCGTCTGGTCTGCGGGACCAGCACCGGCATCGCCGGCTTCAGCATGGCCGACGACAAGGGCACCTGGACCGGCCTCGACGTCGACGTCTGCCGCGCGCTGGCAGCGGCAATCTTCGACGACCCGCAGAAGGCGGATTTCGTGCCGCTGTCGAGCAAGGACCGTCTCGTCGCGCTGCAGACCGGCGAGATCGACGTGCTGCCGCGCACCACGACCTGGACGCTCGGCCGCGATTCCGGCATCGGCCTCGACTTCACCGCCGTCAACTACTACGACGGCCAGGGCTTCCAGGTGCGCCGCGACCTCGGTGTGGAATCGATCCGCGAGCTGAACGGCGCCTCGATCTGCACCGTGCAGGGCACCACCAACGAGCTGAACCTTGCCGACTATTTCCGCGTCAACGGCATGGACTACCAGCTCGTCACCTTTCAGAGCATCGACGACACGGTGAAGGCCTATGAGAGCAAGCGCTGCGACGCACTCACGACCGACATGTCGCAGCTCGTCTCCTACCGCCTGAAGATGGCCGAGCCGGACGCGCACATGCTGCTGCCCGGCGTCATCTCCAAGGAGCCGCTCGGCCCCTATGTCCGCCAGGGCGACGATGAGTGGTTCGATATCGTCCGCTGGACGGTCTTCGCCATGGTCAATGCCGAGGAGCTCGGCGTCACCAAGGCCAATGTCGACGACCTTGCCGCCACCAGCGACAACCCGGAGATCCGCCGGCTGCTCGGCCTCGACGGCGAGTTCGGCAAGAATCTCGGCCTGACCAACGACTGGGTCGCCCGGATCGTGCGGCATGTCGGCAATTACGGCGAGTCCTTCGACCGCAACCTGGGCACCGGCAGCCCGATGCAGCTTCCGCGCGGCGTCAACGCCCTGTGGTCGCAGGGCGGCATCCAGTTCGCCCCGCCGATCCGCTGATCTCGGCTGAAAAAACGGGTGCGGGCGGTCTCGCCTGCCCGCACCCCTGTCTCGCCTGAAGAGCTACTGCTTGCACTCGCTCGCCGTCATCGGCGTCATCTCGACGAGGTTTCCGCGCAGCTCGAAGTCGCCGTAGTCCAGCACCAGCCGGCGGCTGACGCCGTTGTCGTAGAGCAGGAAGCTGAGCTGGTAGATCGGTGTGCGCTCGCCGCCATCGCCCTTGGTCTCGTCGAAATAGGAAATCGTCACCGGCCAGTGGGCGCTCGCGCCGATCTCGCCAACCGCCGCCTCCGCATCGCGCCCGACATCGCCGGCGCCCTCGCGGCGCGGTCCGATCACCGCCGTGGTCTCATAGACCTTCTCGCCGGTCTCCGAGCCGTCGAAGAGATCGGCGACGAAGATCGTCTCCCCCTCCTGCGCCCGCCCCAGCAGCGTGATCAGATGTTCGGTCGGAAACAGGACCTTGCGCTTCAGCGCGACCTGGTTCTCCTTCGGCTTCTTCACGTCGATGTCGATGCCGCCATCCGTCCGCTCGGCCCGCCCTTGCGTCTCTTCGCTGAGCTGCTGGTTGATGAAGGTTTTCGACAGGAACTGGAAGCTCTTGCCGGCCGGCTCCTCGAAGGAGCTCGTCTGCAGGTCGGTGACGCGGCTGTTGCCGCCCTCGTCCGCCACCTGCGTGACGAAACGGAACGCGACGCTGTAGCCCTCGCAGGCATTTCCCGTGAACTCGTAGACCATGCGCCCGCGCACGGCGCTCATGCCGGCGGCTTGCGACGTATCGGTCAACCCGAGGTCGTAAACGGCGCGGTGCGGCTGCAGCTGAATGCCGGCAAAAGCCGCTCCGGGTGCGCCGGCAGTCGCCAGCAGGACGCCAAGCCCGGCCATGGCGAGCGGGCGCGTCCAGTGGGTATGACACATGAAGCTTGTCTCCTTGGAGCAATCCGGCCCTTGGGGTCAGGACGACCATTGTTGCCATATAAACAGGTCCTGCCCCTAGTCTTGCCCATCCGGCGCGCGCCGACCAGACCCATTCGCGACAGGAAGCCGGGCACCCCCGCGATCATCCACCCGTTTCTCCCGCGCCGGCCCGGCAGGCGGCTTGATGCCTCCCCGGATTTGGGCCAATGTCGCCGCCGACCATCCAAAGGAGGACTGCAATGTCGGGTCAGATCGAGGCACGTATCGCCGAACTGGGCGTCACCCTTCCGCAGGCGGCAGCGCCGGCGGCCAACTACGTGCCCTTCGTGCGCACGGGCAACCAGCTGTTCATCTCCGGCCAGATCCCGATGGGTTCGGACGGCATCCAGTTCCAGGGCAAGCTCGGCGCCGGTACCTCCATCGAGGACGGCCAGGCGGCCGCCCGTCTTTGCGCGATCAACCTGCTGGCCCAGGCCAAGGCCGCTCTCGGCGACCTCGACAAGGTCGTGCGCCTTGTGAAGATCGTCGGCTTCGTCAACTCCACGCCCGACTTCAGCGACCAGCCGAAGGTGATGAACGGCGCCTCCGACTTCCTCGTCGAGGCCCTCGGCGACCGCGGTCGCCATGCCCGTTCGGCCGTCGGCGTTGCCGGCCTGCCCTTCGGCGTGGCCGTCGAGGTCGAGGCGATTTTCGAGGTCGAGTAAGACGGCTCAGGGACGGCAGACACCACCATGCGTGACATTTCCTGGCTGACCAGCCGTCCCATCGCCCATCGCGGCTATCACGACAAGTCGCGCGGCTGCCTCGAGAACAGTCAGAGCGCTGTTCAGGCAGCCGTCGACAAGGGCTTTGCCATCGAGGTCGACCTGCAGCAGAGCGCCGACGACGTGCCAATCGTCTTTCATGACGACACGCTCGACCGGCTGACCTTCGAAAGCGGCCCGGTGCGCCAGCGCAGCGCCGCCGAACTCACCGGCATCGCCCTGCGCGGCACCGACGACCGCCTTTGGACGCTGGACGACCTGCTCGACCAGGTGGACGGCAAGGCCGGGCTTTGCATCGAGATCAAGTCCCGCTTCGGCCGCGCGCCGGAGCGCGCCTTCATCGCCTCCATCGCCGCAAGCCTTGCCCGCTATTCGGGCCCGGTCGCGGTGAAGTCCTTCGACCCGGAAATGCTGGCCCTGATGCGCGAAGCCGCCCCCGACATTCCGCGCGGCGCGCTCGGCGACGGTGCCCGCGACCTGAAGGAATGGGGACGCGCCAGCCGCGTCGAGCGCTTCGCCCTGCGCCACATGCTGCACAGCGTCCGCACCCGGCCGAGCTTCGTCTCCTACTGGGTGAAGGACCTGCCGGCGTTCGCCCCGACGGTGCTGCGCAAGGTCTTCGGCCTGCCGCTGATCGCCTGGACGGTCCGCACGCCCGAGGACCTTACCCGCGCCCGCGCCTTCGCCGACCAGATCGTCTTCGAAGGGTTCGATCCGGACGCCGCCCCGTCTTCCTAGCGCGCCGTCTTTGCAGGAAGCGTGCGGCGCACTAGATGTGAGGAACGAGTTCCCACCCGGCCCGCCGCGCTCCTCCTCGCGCGGGCCGCAAGCGTTGAAGGCCTGCCCGAGTGACCGCAAGCGACGAAGACACCCGCGCGTTCCGCCTGAAGGCGACCAGCGGGCTCTCCGACATCCCGCGCCAGGAGTGGGACGCGCTCGCCAATCCCGGCTGGCAGCTCGATTCCGGCGGCAAGCTGTCGCCAGCCCCACTTGAATCAAAGTCTGCAGACGCTGAATCAGTTTCTCCGAAAACCGCCTTCAACCCCTTCATATCGCACGACTTCCTGTCGATCCTGGAGGAGGCCGGCTGCGTCGGACGCCGCGCCGGCTGGCTGCCCCAGCACCTGATCCTGGAAGACCCGGACGGACGCGCCGTTGCCGCCCTGCCCTGCTATCTGAAGTCCCATTCGATGGGCGAATACGTCTTCGACCACGCTTGGGCCGATGCCTATGAGCGCGCCGGCGGCAGCTACTATCCCAAGCTCCAGTGCTCGGTCCCTTTCACCCCGGCGACCGGCCGGCGCTTCCTGACCGGACCGGATATCGACCGCCCGGCCGCCATCGCCGCGCTGGCGCAGGGGTTGCAGGACCTTTGCGCGCTGCGCGAGGCCTCCTCCGCGCACATCACCTTTATGGAGGAGGAAGAGTGGGACGCGGCGGGCGAGCACGGCTACCTGCAGCGCACCGACCAGCAGTTCCACTGGGAGAACCGGAACTATACCGACTTCGAGGGCTTTCTCAGTGATCTTGCCTCGCGCAAGCGCAAGCAGATCCGCAAGGAGCGGCGCGAGGCGGTGGCGGCCGGCATCGAGATCGAGCGGCTGACGGGCAAGGACCTCACGGAAGCGCATTGGGATGCCTTCCACGACTTCTACGAGGACACGGGCGCGCGCAAGTGGGGCCGCCCCTATCTCAACCGCCGCTTCTTCTCGCTGCTCGGCGAGCGGCTGGGCGAGCGGGTGCTGCTGGTGATGGCCAAGCGCGAGGGGCGCTACATCGCCGGCGCGCTGAATCTCGTCGGCTCGCATGCGCTGTTCGGGCGAAACTGGGGCTGCATCGAGGAGCACCCGTTTCTGCATTTCGAGGTCTGCTACTACCAGGCCATCGACCATGCCATCGAGCATGGACTGCCCCGCGTGGAAGCCGGCGCACAAGGCGCGCACAAGCTCGCGCGCGGCTATCTGCCGAGCCTGACGCGCTCAGCCCACTACATCGCCCACCCCGGATTGCGCGATGCGGTCGCCGACTATCTGGAGCGCGAGCGCCGGGCGGTGGAGCAGGAAGGCGCCTATATCCGCGACGAGCACTCGCCCTTCAGGAAAGCCTGAAGACCTCACCCCATCCGATTCTATCGACTCGTCTTTTCGCCGTCGTTGAATCGATATGCAAGGCCCGCCCGAGACGCCATCGGGCCATCCTCAAGCCGCCATTGAATCGATTTCTCAGCTTGAATCTGATTCTGAACTTGAACCCCGGCAGCGGCTATGCTGCCAAGGGACAACGAGTTCGCCTGTTCGGCCCTTACCGGAGAAAGCCATGCCGATCGAAGCTGCCGCCTATGACGACCAGAATGTCTTCGCCAAGATCCTGCGCGGCGAGCTGCCCGCCCAGAAGGTGTACGAGGACGACAAGACCCTCGTCATCATGGACATCATGCCGCGCGGCGACGGCCATGTGCTGGTGATTCCGAAGGCTCCGTCCCGCAACATCCTCGACATTGCCGAAGACGACCTTAACGCGGTGATGAAGACCGTGCAGAAGATGGCGCATGCGGTGGTGCGCGCCTTCGACGCCGACGGCACCACCATCCAGCAGTTCTCGGAAAGCGCGGGCGGACAGGTGGTGTTCCACACCCATGTCCATGTCATCCCGCGCTTTGCCGATGTGCCGATGCGCCCGCATACGGGCGAGATGGCCGACCAGGCGGTGCTGGCCGCCAACGCCGACAAGATCCGCGCCGCGCTCGCCTGAGCCCAAACGCGAAAGATCAGTCGCCGCCGCTCACCTTTGCAGCGGCGGCCTCATGCTCCGCATCGAGCCGTGCCTCGTCCTCGAAGACGCGCAGGAAGCTCGGCCGGGCGGTGATGCGCTCGGCATATTCGGTGAAGACCGGCAGGTCCGGCACCAGCTTGAACATCAGCGTCCAGCGCAGCGCTGCCCCCCACTGGATATCCGCAACAGTGATCTCGTCGCCGAGAATGTAGGGCGCCTTGCCGAGCTGCTCGGCCAGGGTCTCCATCACCTGGTCGTAGGTGCCATAGGACGACTGCGGGCCGGGATCGTGGCCGAGGAACTTGTCCATCAGGGCCGGTTCGAAACTGGCGGCATAGAACACCATCCAGCGCAGATAGGCGCCGCGGCGCGGATCATCGACAGCGGGCGTCAGGCCGGCCTGCGGAAAGAGATCGCCGGCATGCAGCGCGATGGCGATGGACTCGGTCACAACCGTGTCGCCATGGGTCAGCGCCGGCACCTTGCCGAGCGGGTTGATCGCCAGATACTCGGGCGACTTCAGCTCTCCCGCGCGCATGTTCAGCACATGAAGATCGTAAGGCGCGCCAAGCTCGTCGAGCAGCACGCGGGTGGTGCTGGCACGGCTGCGGGGCGCGTAGTGCAGCGTCAGCTTGTCGGCGGAACGGGTGTCGGACATCAGGGTCTCTCCTTCGGGGCCGGATGGACGGCACGCCATCGCGCCGTCGCTGGCGGTGGAGTAGCAGCCCCCTGCTGACAGCCTCGTGTCAGCAGCACGCCCTGTTCCCCGACTTGTCCTCAGCCGAGACCCAGCAGCAGCCAGCCGCCGATAAGCACGACCTCGCCGACCGCAACGCCCACCACCACCTTCTGCCGCGAGGCGAAGAAGGCGGCAAAGCCGCAGGCGGCCGCGACAATGCGCAGCGCCACCGGCGCGCTCTGCAGGGCGCCGGCGGGAAACAGGATCAGCTTGGCGATCACGCCGGCCACCAGGGCCGTCGCGATGGAACGCACGAAGATCATCACCTCGCTGTCTTCGCGCAGCTTGCCGCTGGCGAAGACGCCGAGCCAGCGCCAGATGTCGGTGGCGAGCCAGCCGGCCACCACGATCATCACATAGGGCCACCACCAGGCATCGGCAGCACTCATCGCAGCCCCCTTCGCGCGATCCGCGTGCCGACATAGGCGAGCGTGCCGCCGACCAGCCCGGTCCACAACAGGTCGAGCCCCGGCATGTAGAGATGGAACAGCGGCCCGAGGAGCAGCCCGATCGCCATCGCCGCCTTGTCGGCGGAAATGCGCGCCGCGCCCCACAGCGAGCACAGGAAATAGACCGGCGTCAGCATGAACAGCGCCGCCGACGGCAACAGCGGCATGTCCTCCACCAGCACATAGGCAATGCCGGTCATGCAGAAGACGAAAACCGTCAGGCTGGCACCGAAGCCGAGAAAGAACGGCAGCCGTGCCTCGCGCGGATGCTCCTCCAGATACCGCATGGCCCAGACCCAGGCCGTGACGGCAACGAAATGCGAGGCGATCAGCAGCTGCCAGCGGCGTGTCCGGCCGTCGACCCGCAGCACCGGCATCAGGGCCATGGTCATGGGCATCAGGCGGACCGAGGCGAGAGCGACCGCAATGGCCGCCGGCACGAGGCCCATGCCGGCGGTGATCGCGCCGGTGAGCACGACGACACTCGGCAGGGCCCAGACGAAGCCGACCATGGCCAGCGTCTCGCCGAGCGTGAAGCCGCTCTCACGGGCGAGACCGGCATAGCCGACGAAGGCGGCTGCGAGAATGAGCGCGGGAATGGAAACCGCTGCCCGGATGCCGCGCAGGATCCAAACGCGCGAGGGCAGCTGCGCGCCGACCTCCGGCTGATCCGGCAATGGCTCCGGGGATGCGGACGGGGACGTCGGCATGAAACAAGACCGCAAGACTAGGCGCCGGCTCCGGGAGGGGGAGCGGCAGGGAGAGCATCCTACCTAGCAGGTTGAAGCCGAAATGCAAAACGGCGCCGCAAGGGCGCCGTTCCGCGAGGCCGCGCAGGAAGCGCGGCGATGGAATGCCGGAGCCGTCAGTCCGCCAGCGGCACCTTCGGCACCAGGCTCTTCTTGGCCGAACCGCCCTTCTTCGGCGGAGCGGCAGCCTCGGCCTTCTTCGCCGCCGGCTTGCGGCGGCGCTTCGGGCGGGCGGTCTTGGGCTTTTCCGCCTTCGGCTTGACCGGCGTGTCCTCGACCGTCTCCAGCAGCAGGCCGGCCGCGTCTTCCGACACCGACACCTTGACCGTGCCGCCCTTCTTGAGCTTGCCGAACAGCACCTCGTCGGCCAGCGGCCGCTTGATGTGCTCCTGGATCACGCGAGCGAGCGGGCGAGCGCCCATGCGCTCGTCGTAGCCCTTGTCGGCCAGCCAGGCGATGGCGTTCTCGGTCAGCTCGAACGTCACGCCGCGATCGGCCAGCTGGGCCTCAAGCTGCATGACGAACTTCTCAACGATCCGGTGCACGACCTCGGTCGGCAGGCTGCCAAAGGCGATGACCGCGTCGAGACGGTTGCGGAACTCCGGCGTGAACAGGCGGTTGATCGCCTCCTGGTCCTCGCCTTCGCGCTTGACCCGGTTGAAGCCGATCGGCGGCTTGGCCATGTCGGACGCGCCCGCATTGGTCGTCATGATCAGGATGACATTGCGGAAGTCGACCTGCTTGCCGTTGTGATCGGTCAGCCGGCCGTGGTCCATCACCTGCAGCAGGATGTTGAACAGGTCCGGATGCGCCTTCTCGATCTCGTCGAGCAGCAGCACGCAGTGCGGATGCTGGTCGACGCCGTCGGTCAGCAACCCGCCCTGGTCGAAGCCGACATAGCCGGGAGGCGCGCCGATCAGCCGCGAGACCGTGTGCCGCTCCATGTACTCGGACATGTCGAAGCGCAGCAGCTCAACGCCCAGCGAGGAGGCGAGCTGACGGGCGACCTCGGTCTTGCCGACGCCGGTCGGGCCGGAGAACAGGTAGTTGCCGATCGGCTTGTCCGGCTCGCGCAGGCCTGCACGGGCGAGCTTGATGGCGCTCGCCAGCGTCTCGATGGCCTCGTTCTGGCCGTAGACCATCCGCTTCAACGTGGCGTTCAGGTTCGACAGAACCTCCTCGTCGGACTTGGACACCGACTTCGGCGGGATGCGCGCCATCGAGGCGACCGTGGTCTCGATCTCCTTGACGCCGATGGTCTTGCGACGGCGCGCCTCGGGAACGAGCTTCTGCGAGGCACCGGACTCGTCGATCACGTCGATGGCCTTGTCCGGCAGCTTGCGGTCGTTGATGTAGCGGGCCGACAGCTCGACCGCCGTCTTGATCGCCTCGTTGGTGTAGCGGACCTTGTGGAAGGTCTCGAAATAGGGCTTCAGGCCCTTGAGGATCTCCACCGTGTCCGAGATGGTCGGCTCGTTGACGTCGATCTTCTGGAACCGGCGCAGCAAGGCGCGGTCCTTCTCGAAGAACTGGCGATACTCCTTGTAGGTGGTCGAACCGACGCAGCGGATCGTCCCGGAGGCAAGCGCCGGCTTGAGCAGGTTCGAGGCGTCCATCGCCCCGCCCGACGTGGCGCCGGCGCCGATCACCGTGTGGATCTCGTCGATGAACATCACGGCGCCCGGATATTCCTCGATCTCCTTGACCACCTGCTTGAGGCGCTCTTCGAAGTCGCCGCGATAGCGGGTGCCGGCGAGCAGCGCGCCCATGTCGAGCGAGAAGATCGTCGCGTCCAGCAGGACATCCGGCACGTCGCCGTCGACGATGCGCTTTGCCAGGCCTTCCGCAATGGCGGTCTTGCCGACACCCGGATCACCGACGAAGAGCGGGTTGTTCTTCGAGCGGCGGCACAGGATCTGGATGGTGCGCGAGATCTCCGCATCGCGGCCGATCAACGGATCGATGCGGCCGGACTTCGCCTTCTCGTTGAGATTGACGCAATACGCCTCGAGCGCATCCGTCTTCTGTTTGGGCTTTTCCACCCCCTCCTCCGTCGCAGCTTCCTCGTCGGCGCCGCGAACGGGACGTGCTTCGGACATGCCGGCGCGCTTGGCAATGCCATGGGAGATGTAGTTGACCGCGTCGTAGCGGGTCATGTCCTGCTCCTGCAGGAAATAGGCCGCGTGGCTTTCCCGCTCGGCGAAGATGGCGACGAGCACATTGGCTCCCGTCACCTCTTCCCGGCCCGACGACTGGACATGGATCACCGCGCGCTGGATGACGCGCTGGAACCCGGCGGTAGGCTTTGAATCGTCATCGCCGTCGATGACGAGGTTCTCGAGTTCGGTGTCGATATATTCCACGAGATTGCGCTTGAGGACGTCGAGATCGACGTTGCAGGCGCGCATCACCGCGGCCGCGTCCTGATCGTCGATCAGCGCGAGGAGCAGGTGCTCCAAGGTCGCGTATTCCTGCTGTCGCTCGTTCGCGAACGAGAGCGCCTGGTGCAGGGCCTTTTCAAGGCTTCGGGAGAATGACGGCACGGGCGACCCCTATTTCTTTTCCATCACGCACTGCAGAGGATGCTGGTGTTTGCGGGCAAAGTCCATGACCTGAGTGACCTTGGTCTCTGCCACCTCGTAGGTGAAAACACCGCATTCCCCGACGCCGTGATGATGGACGTGCAACATGATGCGCGTGGCTTCCTCACGGTTCTTCTGGAAGAACCGCTCCACCACGTGCACGACGAATTCCATCGGCGTGTAGTCGTCGTTCAGCAACAGAACGCGATACAGGTTTGGCCGTTTGGCGACGGTCCGCGTCTTGGTGACGAGCTCGCTGCCCGTGTCGTCACCGCTGCCGCGCTGAGGTCCGTTGGTCATTGGCTCTCCATCGCCTCCAGCGACGGGTTTCCGTCCGTGAGCGGCCCGGACACCCGTGATTTTCTTGCGGTCACGTAACGCGCCTTTCTCGCTTCCATCTCCTGCCGCGGCCGGCAGGCGGGCGTTGCCCTGCAGGGCCTGGAGACGACCGGCGTTTCCTCACGCCGGTCCGACTCTTCGGTCCCCGGCCTTGCCAGCATGGACGGAGTCGGAGCGTGTGTCCTTTCCGCCGTTGCGGCAAGCCGGATAAGGCAGCGTCCTGCATGTCCCGTTTCGGGAAATCCGTGCCGCGACCGCGACGCGAACGGTCTTGCCCCAGTTAGCCGGCCCCTTGCAGCAGCCGCTTGGGCAATCGTGCCCGCGCGCTCCGTTAATGTATGGCATCCTGCGCCAAGCTCAATGGCACCCTTGTGCATTCGCCGATGCAACATGCCGAATTGTTGGCGGGCGGGACCGGCAATCTGCGCGAAACGGCGCGCTTCTGCGGCTGGGACAAAAAAGGGGACGCTGAAACGAAAAAGACCCGCAGGTTTTGCCTGCGGGTCAAAAGTCCGGCGGCGAACCGCCGGGATCGTCTTGGGAGACGTAAAGCTTACTTGGCGACCTTCGAGAAGGCGCTCTCGTACGGCTTGTACGCGTCCTTGGCCAGGTCGCTGTACATCTCGCCGATCTTGGTGACCTCGCCGACGAAGCCCTCATAGGCGGTCTTCACGTACTCGCTCTGGGCCTCGAAGGCCTTGTCGAGCGACTTCGCGGAAACCAGCTTCTCGACGGCGGCGGTGCCGGTCTCGAAGGACTTCTTCTGGTAGTCGGCAACTTCCGAGGCGATCGCCTGGAAGCCCTTGGTCATGGCGCCGAAGCTCTGCATGACGACGTCCATGTTGTCCTTGCCGAGCTTCTGCATGTCTTCGAAATTGTTGATCATTGGTGACCTCTGAGCGTTTGTCGTGCAGGCCTTGCGGCCTTGTGAATTGCCCCGGTGTTCCGGTCCGGTCCGGCCTCGCCGGTTCCGGCACGCGATGTGCCCGAATGTCCGAACGTCCACGGAAAACCCTGAAGGATCTCCCTCTGGCACGCCTCAGCGTCGAGCCTTGCGATAACAACCTCAGATATATGCAATGCACAAATTTTGTCAAGAGTTCTTTCGCACTGCAACATAGCCGGCTTCGCAAGCTTCCGGCCGTGTTTTTCCCGATACCAAGCCGCCCGATCGCCGCAAGTTGCGGGCATTGCTGGACTTTTCCCTCGCACTTGCACAAGGGCGACGCTTTGGGCACGGTTTCGCGTGTCCGGGAGCGCCTCCGGTAACGGCGCATTAACTGCCTTTTGCGACTCTCGGCAGCATCGGAGCCGACGACAAGTCGGCCAAAAATCTCGAAAACCGGTTTCGTGTCATGGTCGTGTTTGAACATTCGTAACCGTATTTCGGGCAAGATGAGGCAACACGCGGTGCATCCGGCCGGGGCTGGCGGGGATCCGGATCGCAACGCAAACGAAACACCTGGACCCGAGTGGGGTAAAATTGTGCTGAGTAAAGGTGTGCGGCGCGTCGGACGCGCATTTGCAATGGGAACCCGGGGAGCGCTTCTGGCCGCCATGGCCCTCGCCCTCACCGCGATGCTTTCCGCTCCCGCTTTCGCCAACTCGAAGTATTCCGGGATCGTCGTCGACGTGAAGTCGGGACGGACCCTGTACAGCTACAAGGCCGACACGGCCCGCTATCCGGCCTCGCTGACCAAGATCATGACGCTCTACGTCCTGTTCGAGGAGCTTGAGGCCGGTCGCATGTCGCTGCAGACGCCGCTCAAGGTGTCCAAGCATGCCGCGAGCCGCCCGCCGTCCAAGCTGGGCCTGAAGCCGGGCAGCACCATCAAGGTCAAGGACGCCATCATGGCGCTGGTCACCAAGTCGGCCAACGACGTCGCCGTCGTGGTGGCCGAGAATGTCGGCGGTTCCGTGCCGGCCTTCGCGCAGCGCATGACCCGCACCGCCCGCCAGATCGGCATGAAGCGCACCACGTTCCACAACCCGTCGGGCCTGCCGGACAACCGCCAGAAGACCACGGCGCGCGACATGGCCCTGCTCGGCCGCGCGATCCAGGAGCGTTTCCCGAAGTACTACAAGTACTTCAACACCCGCGTTTACACCTACAAGGGCCGCCGCTACGGCAACCACAACCGCCTGCTCGGGCGCGTTAAGGGCGTCGACGGCATCAAGACCGGCTACATCCGCGCATCCGGCTTCAACCTGGTCACCAGCGTCAACACCGGCGGCCGGCACATCGTCGCCGTGGTGATGGGCGGGCGCACCGGCGCCTCGCGCAATGCCCAGATGAAGAAGCTGATCTCGCAGTACCTGCCGAAGGCGACCCGCGGCAAGCGCACCGCGCCGATGCTGGTGGCCCGCGCCGAGGCCCCGGCCAGCCTGCCGAAGGTGACGCCGAAGCCGCTCGCCTTTGCCGAGCTGCGCAACGTGCCGGTGCCCGGCCTCAAGCCGCAGGAACAGCTGATGCGCGTTGCCGCCCTCAGCCAGCCGGCCAGCGTCATTCCGGTCGCGGCTCCGGCCGTGCGCGAGACCGAAGGCTCCGCCGAGACCGCCTCCGACATCGTCACCGGCTCCATCGCACCGGTGCCGCAGAAGCCGGACCTGAAGGCCATCCTGCGCCGCAAGGCAATGCAGGTCGCCGCGGCCGACCTTGCTGCAACTCCGCAGCCGACCGCAGCGCCGCGCTCGCCGGGCGTGCGCACGGTGCGCACCCAGACCATCCGCGTTGCCGCTGTCGGCGACGAGGTGGTGGCCGCCGCCCTGCCCGATCCGGAGCCTGTGACCGCGGATCTGCCGGACGCGCCGGCCAATGCCTCGGTCACCGTCGCCGCCAACAATGCCGCCGACCCGGTGCCGGGCTGGCAGGTGCAGATCGCCGCCGCCGAAAGCGAGCATGCGGCCGTCAGCATGCTGAAGAAGGCACAGGGCGCGCTCGGCTCGAAGCTGCGCGGCTACGACCCCTACACCGAGCCGGTCGATTCCGGCGGTGCCACCCTCTATCGCGCCCGCTTCGTCGGGTTCGAGACCAAGACCGCGGCCTGGAATGCCTGCCGCGACCTGAAGCAGAAGCGGTTCAACTGCTACGCAGTGTATCAGTAGGACGTCAGCCCATCACCCAGATCAACTTGTCACGCGTACTGGTGAGTTCAATGACGATCGAGAAGCAGGTCCTTCGCCTCGTTGAGTTTGGCGGCGAGAAATCCGCTCCCCCCCTGGTCGGGATGGACGCGTTTCATAAGACGGCGGTGCGCCGCCCGGATTTCCGCCTCGCCGGCGCCGGGAGAAAGCCCCAGAACCTCGTAGGCCTCCTGCTCGGTCATGGTGCCCGCGCCCGCCGGGCTTCCATGCCCCGCTGCGGCATCCGCCTCGAAGTCTACACGCCAGCCGGGCTCCCGGCGGTCGAGATAAGCCTCAAATAAGGCGCGGCTGTCCGGATCCCCGGACAGCTCGCCATAAAGGGCCGAAAGCTCTTCGCGTGACAGGCTGTCGAGGGTTCGTCCCTCGAAGCGTCCCACCAGAACCTCGCCCGCCATGGCACCGCTGTCGTGGTCGAGACGCATCTCCAGGAAAGCGGAGCGCACCGTCGAGGTCGCTCCGCTTTCGCCGTTCTGGCCCTCGCCTGCCGGCCGGAAGCCGCGCGCGCGCCGCAGGCCCAGCAGCGTCAGCCCGAAGCCGCCGGCCAGCATCGCCAGATCGATGCGCCGGAAGACCAGCATCGCCGCCGCAACAGCGAGGAGACCGATGCCGCCCGCCGTCTTCATCTGGCGCGCCAGGTCCGACGGGTTCGCCCGCGTCGTGTAATGCGCAAATGCCAGCAGCAGGGCCAGAAGCCCGATGCCGAGCAGGAAAAATCCCATGCCTGTCCTCGTCTTTCGGAATCTTGCAGGTGTCGGCACTATAAGGCCCGAACCGGCCTTTCGGGAGCGCCCGCCCGCCTCACCTCTTCAGGACGGGTCTCGCCTCAGCCAAGGTGCTGCAGCAGCCGCTTCGCCCCGCCATCGCCGCCGCGCGTCAACCGCTCCAGCCCCTCGCGCCCGGCCGCCGCATAGACCGCCGCCGCCTTCAGCAGATCGGCAAGCTCGCGCGCCGACGACCCGTCGAGACGGAAATGCGCGCCTCGCGTCAGCCGGGCGATCTCGCGAAACGCGGTCTCGGCATGGGCATCCGCGCCTTCCTGGAAGATGAAAGCCGGCACGCCGAGCAGGCCGAGCTCCCCCGCCCTTGCGCACAGCGCGTCGACATCCTCCTCCACACAGTCGCCGATATAGACGAGCGCCTGAACCTTGCGCCGGCGGGTCTCGTCGATGGCGTGGCGGAGCACCTTGCGGATCTGGGTCTGGCCGCCCCGGCAGTCGATACGGGTCATCAGCCGGGCGAGCGCCTCGCCGTCATCCACCCATTTGGAGGCGGCGCACTCTCCGAAGCCGCGGAAATAGACGAGCTGCATGGCGAGCCGGCCGACCTCGCCGGCGGCAGTGAACATTTCCGCCTGGATCGAGCACGCCCGGTCCCAGGTCGGCTGGCGGCTCATGGTCGCATCGAGCGCGATCACCAACCGTCCGGCCGTCGCCACGTTACGTGTCGCCTGCGCCGCGCCGAGAAACGCGGAGATCTCGCTCCGGGCCGAGGCCGCGGGCGTCTTGCCCGCGCTCCTGTCGGCCGGCGCGCGCGCGCGTGTCGTCTCCATCCTGCGGTCGTCGTCCACCATTCCTCCTCGCCATTCGCGCAAGCCTTGCAGTCAGTTGCAATTGATATGGCGCCCATTGCGGAAAAATCCAAACCGCGACCGCAAAAGGCGGTAAACACCGTAGCCGACGCCGACGGGAACGGTGTCGCAGACGGGAGGATACCGCAAGACATGACCAGGCCGAGGGTTCACGAGACCGTTGCAGACCTGCGCGAGGGCATTGCCGCCGCACGCGCCGCCGGACACCGTATCGCGCTGGTACCGACCATGGGCGCCCTGCACGAGGGCCACCTGTCGCTGGTGCGCGCCGCGCGCGAGCAGGCCGAGCACATCATCGTCTCGATCTTCGTCAATCCCGCCCAGTTCGCCCCGACGGAGGATTTCGACGCCTATCCCCGCGACAACGAAGCCGACATCCGCATGCTGGAAGAGCTGTCGGTCGAGGGCGTGTTCCTGCCCTCCGTCGCAGAGATGTACCCGCAAGGCTTCGCCACCGGCATGACCGTCGGCGGGCCGTCCGCCGGGCTGGAGAGCCTCACCCGTCCCCACTTCTTCAACGGCATGGCCATCGTCGTCGCCAAGCTGCTGCTCGCCGCCCTGCCCGACATCGCCATGTTCGGCGAGAAGGACTACCAGCAGCTCGCCGTGGTGCGCCGCTTCGTTGCCGATCTCGGCATCCCCACCACCATCGTCGGCGCCCCGACCGTGCGCGAGGCGGACGGGCTCGCCATGTCCTCGCGCAACCGCTATCTCGATGCCGACGCCCGCCGCACCGCCGCACTGGTCCCGCAGGTCCTGATGCAGGCGATCGCACGCATCGAAGCCGGCGAGCCGGTGGCAACGGTGCTGGCGGACGGCACCGCGCAGCTTACGCAGGGCGGGTTCGCGGTCGACTATCTGGAACTGTGCGATGCCGCAACGCTGGCGCCGGTGGGACCGGAAAGCACCAGCGCCCGACTGCTGGTCGCGGCAAAGCTCGGCAAGACCCGGCTGATCGACAACATGGCCGTCACCCGCCCGGCCTCCGGCTGGGCCTGAACGACAGGCCGGCCTTGCGCAAGGCGCGGGTCAGATCAGACAGAGTTCGGCGAGTTCCCGGCGCATCGCCTCGGGAATGTCGCCGCCGCCGGCCATCTTGCGGAGATCTGCCGGCGCATCGTCCGGCTTGAGATAGCGCCAGCCCTGGAACGGGCGGCGCGGCTGCGGCCGCGTGGGGTGCAGCACCGGCTCCAGCACCAGCTGGCACCGCTTGACGCCCGCCGCATCGGTGAAGGGGCGGATGTCGAGGAGGTGCTGGCGCGCCTGGATCGAGCCCTTGATCACCCAATAGAGCGAACCGCCGTCGAGCAGCTCGTCGCGCCGGGTCGGGATCATCCTGGTGGTGTGATACTGCTCGGCCGGCTCGCCGCTCGCACGCTTCTCCTCCAGGCGGAAATCGATCCAGGCCTGGAGATCCTCGATGGCGTCGACGCCGACGCAGAGCTTGAGAAGATGAAGCGCCATGGCCCCTGTTATAGGGCAAGGAGCATGCCGGCAAACCCGCAAGTCTCCCGCCCTGCCCGCTATGCACAGGCGAAACGGCAAAAGGGCCGCGCAGCAAACCCGCGCGGCCCGAACAGGATGCCCGTCCTTACGGCGCGCCGGCGACGACCGCGCCCGGCGGCACGAGCCGCATCACGAACGTGTTCGACGTCTCGCCCGGACCGAACGGACCGGGCACCTTGTGCTCGGTCGCAGGAAGCGAACGCAGATAGGCGATGATCGCCGCCATGTCCTCCGCGCTCATCGAGGCGAAGGACCGCCACGGCATGCTGGGCGCCAGGGTGCGCCCGTCCGGCCGCACGCCGGTGCGCATCACCGTATCGATCTCGGCATCCGACCAGGCGCCGAGGCCGGTCGCCTTGTCCGGCGTCAGGTTGGGCCCGGCAAAAGCCCCCATGCCCGGAATTTCGAACGCCACTTCCGAGCCCGACAGGCGGTGCGCCATGTCCGGCTTGCCGAGAAAGTATCCCGGCGTGTGGCAATCGTTGCAGCCCATCATTTCCGTCAGATAACGGCCACGCTCGACCTGATCCTGCGGCCCGGCCGCATCCACCCGGGCCGGCACGAGCGCAAGCGTGGCAAGCAGAACTACATTTCCAAAATCAAAGAACCGCATGGCTCCCTCCGTAAGCGCGGCCTCACAGGCCGCGGCGGGATCCATGCTCTTTCTGGCGCGCATTCTCTGTGACGGCCGTCACCTTACGCAGGGTATTCCGGTAAAACCGGCCCGGCTCAGTCCTCGTCCGCTAGCGCCACCACCGGCGCGCCCTGGTCGACCTGCGCACCTTCCGTGACGAAGACCGTCTCGACGGTGCCGTCGCGCGGCGCGGTGATGGCATGTTCCATCTTCATCGCCTCGACCACGGCCAGTCGCGCGCCCTTTTCCACCCGGTCGCCGGCCGCCACGTCGACGGCGATCACCTTGCCATGCATCGGTGCCTTGACGGCGGATGCACCTTCCGCGTCCTCGGCGACACGGGCGAGATGATCGACGAGGGTCACGCGCACGGCACGCCCCGCCTCCACCGCGTAGGTGCCGCGGTCGCTGCGCACCACGCGGCCCGCGCCGGACGCAGTGCCCCCGGCAACAGAGGCGGTGCCGCCCTGCCACTCGATGGCGACCTCGCGCGGCTCGCCGTCCACCTCGACCCGCACGCCGGTCTGCCGGCGGCCGGTGAGTTCGAACGCGTTCGTCGCCGCGAAGGGGTCCTGCCAGCCTGAGGTCTCGGCGGTGGCTTCCGGCAGCACCAGGGCGGCGACGGCCGCCGCGATGGTCTCTTCGCCCACTTCGCCGGCGGTCAGCCGGGCAAGGTCCCGGTCGATGAGCCCGGTATCGAAGCCGCCCCGGCGCACATCCTCATGCGCCACCAGCGCGGCCAGGAAGGCGAGATTGTTCTTCGGGCCGGCGATCAGCGAGCGGTCGAACTGCGCGGCAAGCCGGTCCAGCGCCGTCTGCCGGTCGGGACCGCAGGCGATCAGCTTGGCGATCATCGGATCGTAGAAGGCGGAGATTTCCGCGCCCGTCTCGACGCCGGTGTCGATGCGAACGCCTTCGCTTTCAGGCAGTTCCAGCAGGTCGAGCCGGCCAGTGGAGGGCAGAAATCCGGTGTCCGGATCCTCCGCGTAGAGCCGTACCTCGACCGCGTGGCCGCGGATCGAGATCTCGTCCTGCGACAGCGGCATCCCCTCTCCCGAGGCGACGCGGAACTGCCACTCGACCAGATCCTGGCCGGTAATCATCTCCGTCACCGGATGCTCGACCTGCAGGCGGGTGTTCATCTCCATGAACCAGAACCCGTCCGGACGCAGGGTCCCCGAGCCGTCGGCGATGAACTCGATGGTGCCCGCGCCCGCATAGTTGACGGCCTTGGCCGCCGCGACCGCGGCCGCGCCCATGGCGGCGCGCGTCTCCTGCGTCATGCCAGGAGCCGGCGCCTCCTCCAGCACCTTCTGGTGACGGCGCTGCGCCGAGCAGTCGCGCTCGAACAGGTGCACGGCATTGCCCTTGCCGTCGCCGAAGACCTGGATCTCGATATGGCGCGGGTTGAGGACAAATTTCTCGATCAGCACGCGGGCATCGCCGAAGGCGGACTTCGCCTCGCGCTGCGCAGAGGCAAGCGCCGCCTCGAACTCGATCGCCTTGTCCACGCGGCGCATGCCCTTGCCGCCGCCGCCTGCAACCGCCTTGATCAGGACCGGATAGCCGATCTCATAGGCCTTCTGCTTGAGGAACTCGGCTTCCTGCCGCTCGCCGTGATAGCCCGGCACCACCGGCACGCCGGCCTTTTCCATCAGGGCCTTCGCCCCATCCTTGAGGCCCATCGCGCGGATCGCGGACGCCGAAGGCCCGACGAAGACGATGCCTGCCGCCGCGCAAGCCTCTGCGAAGGCGGCGTTTTCCGACAGGAAGCCGTAGCCGGGATGGATCGAGGCCGCCCCGGTCGCCTTGGCCGCCTCCAGGATGCGCTCGCCCACCAGATAGCTTTCAGAGCTCGGCGAGGGGCCGATGGCGACCGCCTCGTCCGCCATGCGCACATGCAGCGCGTCGCGGTCGGCCTCGGAATAGACGGCGATGGTGCGCAGGCCGAGACGGCGCGCGGTCTTGATGATGCGGCAGGCGATTTCCCCGCGATTGGCAATCAGCACCGAGTCCAGCATGGGATGGGTCCTCGTTGAAATGGGCAAGTCGAGCGGGGCCGCACAGGCGCCCCGCGACGGGGATTACATGCGGAAGACGCCGAAACGGGTCTCCGGCACCGGCGCGTTGAGCGTGGACGAGAAGGCAAGACCCAGAACGGTGCGGGTCTCCTCCGGCAGGATGATGCCGTCGTCCCACATGCGCGCCGTGGCATAGTAGGGATGGCCTTCCGCCTCGTATTTCTCACGGATCGGCGCCTTGAAGGCCGCCTCTTCCTCCGCGCTCCAGCTGCCGCCGTCGGCCTCGATGTTGTCGCGCCGGACAGTGGCGAGAACGCTGGCTGCCTGCTCGCCGCCCATCACGGATATCCTCGCGTTCGGCCACATGAACAGATAGCGCGGCGCATAGGCGCGCCCGCACATACCGTAGTTGCCCGCGCCATAGGAACCGCCAACGATTACAGTGACCTTGGGCACCCTGGCGCAGGCAACGGCCGTGACCAGCTTCGCCCCGTCCTTGGCAATCCCGCCTGCTTCATATTCACGCCCCACCATGAAGCCTGTAATATTCTGCAGGAACAGCAGCGGAATGCGGCGCTGGCAGCACAGCTCGACGAAATGCGCACCCTTCACGGCCGATTCCGAGAACAGGATGCCGTTGTTGGCGATGATGCCGACTGGAATACCGTGGATGCGGGCAAAGCCGGTCACCAGCGTGGTGCCGTAGTTCGCCTTGAACTCGTCGAGCTCCGAGCCGTCGACGATGCGGGCGATGACCTCGCGGATATCGTATTGCTTCTTCAGATCGACAGGCACGACCGCATCCAGATCGCGCGGGTCGACCACCGGCGCGCGAACGGGGGCGAGCGCCAGGTCAGGCGCCTTGGTGCTGTTGAGATTGGCGACGATGCGGCGGGCCTGCGCCAGCGCCTGATCGTCGTCGACCGCATAGTGATCGGCAACGCCGGAAACGCGGGTATGCACCTCGGCACCGCCCAGATCCTCGGCCGAAACCTCCTCGCCCGTCGCCGCCTTGACCAGGGGCGGCCCGGCCAGGAAGATCGTCCCCTGCTGCCGCACGATGATGGTTTCGTCAGACATTGCAGGCACATAGGCACCGCCAGCGGTACACGATCCCATGACCACCGCGATCTGCGGGATGCCCATGGACGACATGTTGGCCTGGTTGAAGAAGATCCGGCCGAAATGGTCGCGGTCGGGAAAAACCTCGGTCTGGTTCGGCAGGTTGGCGCCGCCGGAATCGACCAGATAGATGCAGGGCAGCCGGTTCTCCATCGCGATTTCCTGCGCCCGCAGATGCTTGCGCACGGTCATCGGATAGTAGGTGCCGCCCTTGATGGTGGCGTCGTTACACACGATCATGCAGTCGCGGCCCGACACCCGGCCGATGCCCGTGATAAGCCCGGCGCCATGAATGGCGTCGTCATACAGACCGTGGGCGGCGAGCGCGCCGATTTCCAGGAACGGGCTGCCGGGATCGAGCAAACGGGCGACGCGCTCGCGCGGGAGCAGCTTGCCGCGCGACAGGTGCCGCTGGCGCGCCCGCTCGGGACCGCCGAGCGCCGCCGTGCGGCGCTTGTCCAAAAGGTCGGCGCGAAGTCCGGCCCAGGCGGCGCGGTTGGCCTCCACCTCCGGCCCGTGGGTCGTGGAATTGCTGCGCAAGATCGCCACCTGGTCGTCCCCCCGGTTGCTGTCGGGATGAGGCGGCGAGCGCCCCTCCCGAGCTTGTCGGTTTCATGCTGCGGCGGACAGTGAATGACGCTTACGTTTTAGTCAATACCATCCATATTTCGCTTTATTTTCATAATCTTGTAGGCGGACTAATCCACTTCGTCCGCATCGACAACCCAGGCTTCGGTCGCCGCGCCCTCGCGCCACTCCACGAGAATGGGGTGCGCCATGACCGCCTCCGCATAGGCGCGCTCGACCTCGCCCATGGGCAGAAGGTAGGTGAGAAAGCGGCTGACGACGGGCGCGAAGAAGCAGTCGGCGGCGGAAAAGGCGCCGAACAGGAAATCCCCCTGCCCCGCATGGGCGCTGCGGCACTCGCGCCAGATCTCGCACACGCGCGCGATGTCCTTCGAGGCATCCGGCAGGCGCGGATGCGGCGACGGCGTGCGACGCAGGTTCATCGGGTAATGCCCGCGCAAGTCCGAAAAGCCGGAATGGAACTCCGCACAGATCGAGCGCGCCCGCGCCCGCGCCGCCCGGTCCTGCGGCCACAACCGGCCGGCGGGGGCAAGCTCCGCCAGATACTCGATGATCGCCAGCGAGTCCCACACCGCCAGATCGCCGTCGACCAGCACCGGCACCCGTGCCGCAGGAGACACCTTCCTGACCTGACTGGCGAATTCCGGCGTATCGAGCGGCACCAGCACCTCCTCGAAAGGCAGGCCGGACAGCCGGGCCGCCGCCCAGGCCCTCAACGACCACGAGGAATAGGTCTTGTTGCCGATCACCAGTCTCATCAACGCTCTCCCGTCTCCGCCGGTCATAACGCCGGCATCACGCAACCCTTCGTAAATCTGGCAGGGTTAGAATGCTGTCCTCAATCCCCGCTCCCGCAAGGTCCGATGAACCCGTTCCCGTTGCAAGCCTTCAGACAGGCACTCGCTGCGAGCCTGTCGCTCTTCTTCGCCACGGCCGGGACGGCTCTCCCCGCCGCGGCGGACGGCTACGCCTACCGGGTCGCCAATACGGTCGTGGTGAGCGGAAGCGAAGGCAACCTCAAGGTCGTGCCAGGAGAACTCGACCAGCGCATCGTGCATATCGAGCGCCGCGAGAATGGCGATGAGCTGCTGCTCGACATCGGTACCACCTTGAAATTATGGAGAATTCCCGACGGGTTGGCCCGCATTACCTGGCCTCACAGCAAGGGGATGTCGCTGTCGCGCGAGGACGCCATCGCGCTGGCAGGCCGCGAGAATGCCGCGGACGTGCTCGCCTGGGGCGCGGATGTCAGCTGGCCGCAGATCGGTCCCGTGATGCTTATCCTCTTCGAGGCCGGGCCGGAAAGCTATGGCGGACTGTTGTCCAGCGCGCCGGCCGGGATCCCCATCTTGCGGCAGATGATGTTCCAGACGGTGGACCCGCGGGCGCGCCCGCGCAGCCCCAGCGCCGCTCAGGCGCCCCTCGGCGTCGAAACGCTGCCCAACTGAGCTTCAGGCCTTTTTCGGTTCGCCGCCCGGCAGATCCACCGGCCCGCCGGCCTCCCGCCAGGCAGAAAACCCGCCGGCGACATGCGCAACCGGGGCAAGGCCCATCTGCTGCACGGCGTGCGTTGCCAGCGCCGAACGCCAGCCCGCGGCGCAGAAGAACACGAACCGCTTGTCCTCGCCGAAGACGGGTTTGAAATAGGGGCTTTCCGGGTCGATCCAGAACTCCAGCATGCCGCGCGGCGCGTGCACCGCGCCGGGGACACGGCCCTCGCGCTCCAATTCGCGGATGTCGCGGATATCCACGAAGACGACACCGGGATCGCCATGCAGCGCCACGGCCTCGCCGACCTCCAGCGTCTCGACGGCGGCGTTGGCCTCCTCGAGCAAGGCCTTGTATCCCTTGGTGATCTGTCCCGCCATCGCTCTCTCCCTGCACTCCGGCACGCTCCACCCGGCTCCCGGGCGGGACGCCATGTTTGCCGAGCCACCGGCGCAGGGCAAGCCCTGTCCCCGCCGAAGCCGGGCAGCAAGACGCGAAAAGGGCGCGGATTTCTCCGCGCCCTTGATAATTCCCGCAGTTCGTTAAGCTGACCGCCCTTGCGCCTCCGCTTTCGCGGGCGCGGCACCGCCTTAGTTTGCGATGGCCACGGTCGCGGGGGTGACATCCCCGCCGAACACATACATCAGCGCAAGCGCGCCACCCGCCAGGAGAACGACCCAAGCCGTTACACCCCAACAGGATTTCTGAACCTGTTCGTCCATGAAGTTCCTTGTTGCCCGAGTGTGGCGGCGCGTGTTTTGCCCCCAAGCGCCGCGTTCGGTCTGCAGCGGGATTTAACGATTTGGCAATTATTTCGCAAGCGCAAAAAATGTGCGAGCTGACCTGCACGTCACGCATGACAGTTCGATGACCCTCGCCAATCCTCTCGCGATTCTTGCGCGCAAGCGTCTCGAAATTTTGCGACGAGCTCTCGAAATCCGTATCGAATTTCGAAAATTTTCGAGACTCCCGTCTCGAAATCGCGACCCGGCGTCGCCGCCGAAAACAGGGATAAGCGCCGGCGCAGACAAGCAGTCGATCGGACACGCAGCCAACGGGGATAGTTGGCCCACCGTTAAAGTTGACAAATTGACTCCAGTTATTTTTGCCCGGAGTTTGCGCCAAGGGCGGGTGCTGCTCGTCCGTTCGGCCCACAAGCGAAAGGCCTGCTGCTTGAAAAGATCGATAGCTCTCTTGCTCGCGCTTGCGCTCGCACCGGCTTATGGCCCCTCGTCTGCGACAGCTGCCACAGCGGCCCCCTTTACCGGCCAACCGGCCTGCACCGGATCGACGCTGAGCGAGGAGCAACGGCAGACGCTCATGCGCGACTACTACCGCCTCGTGAAGGCGAGCTACCGCGAACTCAAGGAAAGTGCCCGACGGGTGACCGCCGCCAAGGCGATCGAGGAACAGAAAGCTCTCGCGGACGAGCTTGGCGAGCGCCATCAGCGACTTCGCGAGGAGCAGGAGCGTATAATCGGCCAGCTGCCGAAGTGCTCCTCGATCACCCGGAAGGAGTATTTCGAAAAAAACTTCCTCGGCGCCATCGTCTACAAGATCGACATGTCGATGTACTCGGCCAGAGAACTCGTCGACTTGACGCGAGAGAGGGTGGAAGCGCAGATCCGCGACGCTGAGATCATCGCGCGCGCCACGGGCGCACCGTTCTTCATGGGATTCCCCTGCGACGTCGCGGCCCCGGACGACGATTATGCGCGAAGGCGGGTGCTGCTCGCCCGCTACGAATACATGAAGGAATTCACTGAAAACGGGATCGGCAGTTTTCTTGAGACCGCCGAACGGTCACGCGACGACCGGCAATTCAGCCGAGCAGTCGAGCGTCTCTACGATTCTACCTACACCGCCGAACAGGCGGAAAGCGAGCAAACCGTCTGCAACCCCGGGGTCGCAGATCAGTACGAGAAGAAATTGCTTCAGGAATAAGAGGTTAAGTGACAATGGCAGAAAAACTCGGATTTCAGCACAACCTCCAAGACGCCTTCAGGTTCTATAACAACGCGAACGACCAAGAAATTCTCAATAGGATGGCACACAACGCCGGTGCAGCGGCCGCGAGCCCAGGTGCTGTCGAAGGAGCACGATTGCTTTATGAAAATTATCTTCTCCAGGAGGTAAGGCAAGGCCGCGAAACACTCAGGCATGAAGCATTCAACTTCATCGAAACCGATCCGCAGGAGTCCGTATTCTACAACAATGGAGATGTAGACCCAGAATATGTCTCGAGCTCTTTGGCCATGATGGGATACGGATTCAACGCAGAATCAAGTATAGAAACTGTATTGGCGGATCATCCGGATTTCATTGAGATCGATAACTATTCCGAGGGCGTCGACTTCATTGCTGAAGTTCTGGAGCAGTTGTTCATTGACGATCAATGGGCCTTTTAGAAGACCACAGCCCCTTCAGCCAGATCGTGTGAACGAACCGGACCGGACGCCGATCAGATCATTCTTGCCCCGGCGGCTGGCACGATGCCGCCGCCGGATTTTCACTCGACCAGCAAGGCCGCAGGCCTGCTTACGCGATGGAGCGGGAGGCCTCGCGAACCTTTACCGTGGCATGTTCGACCCGCTCGGTCTCCGCCGACAGCGACTGCATGTTGCCGCTGATCGCAACGACGCCGGCATGGGCCTGCTGCATGTTGCCGGAAATATCGCGGGTCACGGCGGACTGCTGCTCGATCGCCGCGGCGACGCTTGCCGAAATATCGCTGATCTCCTGAATGATCTGCATGATCGCCTGGATGGAGCCCTCTGCCTCGGAAGAGGATTCCTGCACGGACGCAATGCGCGAGCTGATGTCCTCGGTTGCCTTCGAGGTCTGCGCCGCAAGGTTCTTGACCTCGCCGGCCACCACGGCGAACCCCTTGCCGGCTTCTCCGGCGCGGGCGGCCTCGATGGTGGCGTTGAGCGCCAGGAGATTGGTCTGCGAGGCGATGCTGTCGATCAGTTCCAGCACCTCGCCGATCTTGCGGGCATTGGCCGCAAGCCCGGTCATGACGGCCGAGGAATTGCGTGCCTCCTCGACGGCGCGCCCGGCCACGTGCATAGCCTGGTCCACCTGCCGGTTGATCTCACCGATGGAGGCGACGAGCTCTTCCGTCGCGGAGGCGACCGCCTGCACATTGCCGGAGGCCTGCAAGGACGAGGCGGAGGCGTCGGCCGCCTGGGCGCTCGCCTGGGTAATCGCGGCGACAACGGAGTCCAGATCGCCGTCGATCTGCTTCTGAACGGCCTCGCGGCGCCGTCGCAGCTGCACCTGCGCCGTGCGGTCGGTGGCGAACTTGACCACCTTCACCGGTTTGCCGTCCTCGTCGAGGATCGGATTGTAGCTCGCCTGGATCCAGACTTCCTTGCCGCCCTTGCCGAAGCGAAGAAACTCATTCGCCTGGAAGCGGCCGCTGCGCAGCTCTTCCCAGAACCGGCGATACTCGGGGCTGCGGGCGTAGTCCTCGCTGACGAACATGCGGTGGTTCTTGCCGACGATCTCGTCGAGCCGATAGCCCATGGCCTTCAGGAAGTTGTCGTTGGCATCCAGGATCGTGCCGTCCATCGAGAAGCTGATCACGGCCTGCGAGCGGCGGATCGCGTCGATCTCGCCGGCCACCTCGAGGCTGCGCCGCTTTGCATCGGTGATGTTGGCGGCGATCTTCACCACCCGCACGGTGCGCCCGGCGCGGTCGAAGACCGGATTGTAGGTGGCCTGCAGCCAGATATCCCGGCCGTCCTTGCCGATGCGGCGGAACTCGCCGGAGCGCAGAGCGCCGCCCCCCAGAGAAGACCAGAAGGCGCGATACTCTTCGCTCTCGCGATCGGCGCGCCTCACGAACATGCTGTGATGCTTGCCACGGATTTCCTCAAGTCGGTAACCAACCGCCTTCAGGAAATTCTCGTTGGCATCGATGATGGTGCCGTCCGGGCTGAATTGAATGATCGCCTGTGACCGACCGATAGCCTCGATAAACGCCATCTTTTTATCGTAGAACATGGAGTCATTCTCCCGAGAACTCAACTCGGGCAGCGTACTACCGATCGTATTTAGAAACTCCTAATCCGATTAAATAAATCAAGCTCCCATAATAATACTATGGGACTATAATGTATAAAATTTTATCCAAAACCGACAGTATATAAGTAAAATACCTCAACGGCACTTCTGAATAAAACGCCGGAAATTTCTTCCCTCGCATTTTGCCGCACAAAAGGGCAAAAAACGACGGGAAAGGCATCGGGGCGTTCCCGTATGCAGGCGGTTGATCCTTATCGCATACGAGGCCAGACTTCGGCAGAAAAATACCGTAACGGAACATCCAAGGACAGCGAAAATGATCAACCTGGCCGGAACGGATCTGGCGGCACTGGCCTGGTTCATCGCCGCGTGGCTGGGATTCAACGTTCTGGTGGAGCTGTCACCGCTGAAAAGACGCACCCTGTCCTATCAGATGAACATGCATCGCCGCGGCTGGATGGAGATGATGAGTCGCCGCCCGGTGCGGATCATGGATGTGGGGATCGCCGCCGGCCTGCAGCAGGGTACGGGCTTTTTCGCCTCCACCTCGCTGCTGGCGATCGGTGGCTGCTTCGCGCTGCTGACCTCGACCGATTCGATCCTGAAGATGATGAGCGATCTCGGCCTCAAGGGCGGCGGCAACCCGGCGCTGTGGGAGCTGAAGGTGATCGGCCTGACGCTGATCTACGCCTATGCCTTCTTCAAGTTCGGCTGGGCCTACCGGCTGTTCAACTATGCCACGATCCTGATGGGGGCGATGCCGGAGGAGAATGCGCCCGAGTTGCATCGCCGCGCCTTCGCCGAGAAGGCGGCCGGGATCATGGTGCTCGCCGGCACGCATTTCAATCGCGGCCAGCGGGCCTTCTTCTTCTCCGTCGGCTATCTCGGCTGGTTCGTCGACCCGCGCGTGTTCATGGCCACCACGCTCTTCGTGGTCTGCGTGCTGGCCCGCCGTCAGTTCGCCTCCAGGGCAAGGGCGCTGGCAGCCGAATTGCACCAGCTGCCATCCGCCCCGATCGAACCGGCCGGCGGCATGAACACCGATACGGGCTCCTCGAACCCCTTCACCCGGTAGCTGCCGAGCGCGCCGGCATGGCACCCCATCAGGTCGGCGATGGCATCCGAGACGAGAATGTCCTGTTCCAGGTCGCGGGTCAGCGCGGCGATGCGCGCGGCGAGATTGACCACCGGCCCGACGACCGTGAAGTCGAGCCGCGCCTCGGCCCCGACATTGCCGAAGAACACATCTCCCGCATGCAGCGCGATACCGACGCGCAGGGGCGGCTTCTCGGCGCAGCAGTCGCGGTTCATCTCTGAGAGCGAGGCCGTTGCCTCGCGCGCGGCCAGCAGCGCCTGACGCGCCGCATGGCGGGCACTGTCCTCGCTGGCATAGGGGAAGACCGCCATCACCTCGTCGCCGATGAACTTCAGCACTTCCCCGTCATGGGCCTCGACCGCGCGGGTGACGGCATCGAAATAACCGTTGAGCAGGCTGATCAGCTTGTCGCCCGGCAGCACGTTGGACAATTCGGTATAGCCGCGCAGGTCGAAAAAGCCGACCACGGCGGAAATCGTCTCGCCGTCGCCGCGCTTGACCGTACCGGCGAGCACCCGCGCGCCCGCGCGCCGGCCGACATAGGTGTCGAGCAGCGTGTGGCTCATCCGCTTCAGCGTGTAGAGCTCGCACAGGAGCGCCAGCGGCCGGGCGATCGTGTCGAGCAGCGAGATCTCCGCGCCGGAAAAGCCGCCCGTGCGGCGGGTGGCAAAGGTGACGCCCTTCACCGTGCCGTCGGAAAACGGCAGGGGCAGCGCGACATAATCGGTGTACCCGGCCTCCAGCAGCTCCGGCACGATGCCGTAGGCCGGCAGCTCGCCGCCCGCGCGCAGGCGAATGCGCACGCTGCGGCGCTCGGAGAACACCACCTTGAAGGGGCTGTTGTCGTAGGCCTTGATGCTCTCAGCCGTCTCCATGTAACGGCGCAGCTCGATGCCCTGCTCCGCCGTCCAGGTGATGCCTTCGGTGCGCACGTTGGGGTGCATCACCGAAATGCCGGTGACCACCCGGTCGACCTGAACGCCAGCCTCGTTGAGCCGCATCGCCAGCGTCTCGATCAGCGTCGAGACTTCCTCCACCTGCACCGCGTCGCCATGGAGCCACTCCATGACCTCGGCGGCGACGAGACTTGCACTGATTGTCATGCGCGGCGCCCCTTTGGCGTTACACCGTCCGGCATCCGCAATACCGGCGGCCGTCCCGCGCCGCACACGGCACGAGCAAACTGATTGCGTGCAGGCCCGCCCCGCGCGCGTGTTGTCATGTGGTGCGCGAGGACGCGGAAGGGAAGATGGCAAGGCGCCGCTCCCCTTCACAAGATCCTGATCCCGAAACCGGACCTAGGTCGTGAACTCATAATTCTGTCGAGAAACGGTATGCCCGAACCCGATCGGATACAAGGAGCAAGGCCGCAGGAAACCATTAGGTTTTCAAGGGCTTGCGACGCTGTTGCCGGCGGGTTCCGGCATACCCGAAGGGCGCCGTTCGAGCTTCGATCTGCGGCGTCGGATCGCTCGGCCGGGGGACCTGCCCCGGCCATCGTGCTCCTCCTGGCATATCATTGCCCGAACGGACGCCGTTTCCGGCACAATTATGAGTTCACGACCTAGTGGATCTTGCGCTTCTTTGCCTTCGCCGCATAGGGGTTCTCGCCCTTGCGGTAACTGAGGCGGATCGGCGTGCCGGGCATGTTGAACGTCTCGCGCAAGCCGTTGACCAGGTAGCGCGTATAGCTCTCCGGCAGCACCTCGGGACGCGAACAGAAGACGACGAAATGCGGCGGGCGCGCCTTCACCTGGGTGACGTAGCGCAGCTTGATGCGCCGGCCGGCCACCGCCGGGGGCGGATGGTGGACCAGCACGCCGTCGAGCCAGCGGTTGAGACGCGAGGTCGACACGCGCCGGTTCCACATGTCGTAGGACTGGAAGGCCGCGTCCATCAGCTTGTCGAGGCCGCGCCCGTGCAGGCCCGACAGGGTGACGATGCGCACGCCGCGGATCTGGTTGAGATAGCGCTCGGTCGCATCGGAGATGCGCTGCATCGCCTCGGCGTGGTCCTCGATCAGGTCCCACTTGTTGATGGCGATCACCACGGCGCGGCCTTCGCGCGCGACGAGGTCGATGATCTGCAGGTCCTGCTTCTCGAAGGGAATGGTCGCATCCAGCGTGACGATGACCACCTCGGCGAACTTGATCGCGCGCAGCGCGTCGGCGACGGAGAGCTTTTCCAGCTTCTCCTGCACCCGCGCCTTGCGGCGGATGCCGGCGGTGTCGAACATCTTCACGTGCCGGTCGCGCCAGACCCAGTCGACGGAGATGGAATCGCGCGTGATGCCGGCTTCCGGGCCGGTGAGCAGGCGCTCTTCGCCCAGGAACCGGTTGATCAGCGTCGACTTGCCCGCATTGGGACGGCCGACGACGGCCACGCGCAAGGGACGCTGGGCACTGCCGGCGGGCGGGCCCTTGTCCTCTTCTTCCACGACCTCGCCATCCTCGTCGGTGGCAAGCTCGACATCGGTCTCGGCGATCTCGCCCGGCGGCAGCGCCGCTTCCGCGGCCCGCGCCTCGGCGGCAATCAGGGCTTCCTCGCGCTCCTCCACCGCATCGACCACCGGCCGCAGCGCCTGGTAGAGATCGGCCAGGCCCTCGCCGTGCTCGGCGGACATGGCCACCGGCTCGCCGAAGCCGAGGCTGTAGGCCTCGTAGAGCCCGCTCTCGCCCGAGCGCCCTTCCGCCTTGTTGGCGATCAGGATGACGGTCTTGTCGCTCCGCCGCAGCACGTTGGCGAAATGACTGTCGCTCGGCGTGATGCCCGCGCGCGCATCGATCACGAACAGCACCGCATCGGCATCGGCGATGGCTTCGTCGGTCTGGGCCCGCATGCGACCCTCGAGGCTGGCGGCGTCCGCCTCCTCGAGACCGGCAGTGTCGAGGATGGTGAAGCGCAGATCTCCGAGGCGCGCGTCGCCCGGACGGCGATCACGGGTCACGCCCGGCGTGTCGTCCACCAGCGCCAGCCGCTTGCCGACCAGACGGTTGAAAAGGGTGGACTTGCCGACGTTCGGGCGTCCGATGATGGCGATCTTGGCAGGCACGGTCCTGTAACCCCGGAAATGGCGAAAGCCCGGGCGGAATACACCCGCCGCGGGCCTGGATCAAATGAAGCATCCCGCGCCGGCACGGACGCGGGATGCGAGAAGCGAAGGAGCCGGCCGGGCGATGCGCGCCCGCGCCCCGTCAGTTGAACGCGACGACGTCGCCCTTGGAGGTGATGGTCACCATCCGTCCGCCGGCGATGATCGGGGTCACGTAGATGTCTTCGGATGTCTGCGACACGCCGAGCACACGGCCCGAGGTGGCATCCACCCGCACAAGCCGGCCGTCGCTGGAGGCCGCGACGAGCACGCCGTTGGCGAGCACCGGGCCGGCCCAGTTGATGCGGCTCTTCTTCTTGCCTTCGACATTCGGCAACACGGTGCGCCACAGCGGCTTGCCGGTGGAGCGCTCCAGCGCAACCATGCGGTCCTCGATATCGATCAGGAACACGCTGCCGCCGGACACGATGGGCGTATGCAGCGACCCGACGTCCTGCTCCCACACGCGCTCGCCGTTGCGCAGCCGCGAGGCGACGAGACGGCCCGACACGCCGGAGGCGAAGACCATGTCGCCATTGACGACGGGGCTGGCCGAAACGTCGGTGAAGCCGGAGACCGCACGGGTGCGGTAGGAGCGGGTCACGCCCTCGACCCATTTCGGCTCGCCGTTCTTCATGTCGAGCGCCATCACCTCGCCGGAGGTGAAGGGCACGATGACGGTGCCGCTGGAAATCGCCGGATTGGCGAAGGCGAGCAAGCCGCTGCTTTCGGCGATGCCGGCATAGGTCCAGCGCTCTGCGCCGTCGTCCTGGGCCGCCGCATGAACCTCACCGGTCTGGGTGACGGCGACGACCGTGCCGCCGGCCGCGGCCGGGGCCTGGCGGGCCGGAGCGTTGATGCTCTTGGTCCAAAGCACCGCGCCGGACGAGGCGTCCAGTGCGACGAGCTGGCTGTAGCCGGTGGCGACGAAGACGCGGCCGCCATCGACGGCGACGCCGCCGCCGGATGCAACGCCGCTCTCGCCCTCGGGCCGCAGCGAGCGGCGCCACAGGCGGCCGCCATTGGTCGACAGTGCGGTCACATCGCCATTCTGGTTGTAGACGAAGATGCGGCCATTGTCGGAAACGGGACGCGCGGCAATGCGCACGGTGCCGGAGAACATGCCGCCGCCGCTGCCGCCGACGGAGGCACGCCACGCACGGCCGCCGGAGATCGAGGCCGCGACATTGCCGGAATTGTTGCCGGCATCACCCCCGCCCTGCCGCCATTCGACGGAGCTGGCCGAGCCGATGCTGGCGGTCTTGTTGCCTTCCTCGCCACCCGGAACGGCATTGTCGAACAGCGCCTCGCGCTCGCCCGGCAGGACCGTTTCCTTGGAGAAGGGATTGAGATCGGACAGCGACGAACAGCCGGCCAGCGCCAGCGCCGCCAGCGACAGGGTCGCGGCGCGCAGGAAGGTGCGGGATCCGTTGCGGCCGAACGCGTGACTATTCGCTCGAATGCTCATCAGGAGCCCTCCCCGGCCGGCTTGCCTTCGGCGGCGTCGATCAGCTCCAGCAGGGTGCGGGCGCGCGAAGCCACGTCGCCGGGCACTCCCTCCTGGTCGAGAATACCGCCGAGCCAGCGGCGGGCGGCGGCCGTGTCGTTCTGCTTCCAGGCGGCCAGCGCCAGCGCCTCGCGGGCAAGGAACCGCCAGGCATTGTCGTCGCCCGACAGCGCCTCGAGACGCTGCGAAGCGCCGGAATAGTCTTCAATGTCGAGCGACAGGTAGCCCGCGCGCAGGCGGGCAATATCGCGAAGCAGCGGCGCGGCGCTGGTGTCTGCGGCGATCGCGTCGAAGGCGGCGATGGCGCCGGCCTTGTCGTCCGCCTGCGCCTTCAGCGCGGCAGCGCGCATGCCGGCGAGCTGCGGATAGCCGCCGGGACCGTTCGCCAGTTCCGCAAGCCGTGCTTCAGCCTCGGCAAAATTGCCCTGATCGGCAAGACGGGCAGCGCTCACATAGATGTCGCCAGCCTCGCGGCCCGCGCTCTCCTGCCAGTAAAGCCAGCCGCGCCAGCCGGCGGTAGCGGCAACGATGAGGACAGCAACGGCGATCAGGTAGGTACCGAAACGGTTCCACAGGCGCTTGTAGCGCTCGTGCCTGATCTCCTCGTCGACCTCGCGAAAAATGTCCGACATACGCTGCGAATTCCCGATACTTGAGAAATGCGCCGCCCGGTCTGCCGGAGCGGCGCGGCGCCACCATATCCATTTGACCTTTCACTGGCAAACGGCAGTGACCGCTTCGAAAGGCGGCAGGCACCGAAATGAGCGCGCGCCTCTCCCCTTGCGCGTCTTCGTGGCGCAAGTGAGGCAGGTCACGCGGCGTCTCCTTAGACGACCGGCACGCCGATCAGCAGTTCGTGCAGGTAGAAGACGAAAGCGAGATAGAGGCCAAGGCCGACGACGAGCGAGACGATGTCGCCGGCTGCCGACGGCGCGCCCGCCGCAGCCCCGCCCAGGGTCGCCGGGCGCCGCTTCAGCGAAATCCGGTCGATCACCGCCCAGGCAAGGAAGCTGGCGAAGAGCAGAACCGAGGCCAGATCGCCATTGGCCAGAAGATGGGCTAAGGCCCAGATCTTCACCGCCAGCACCATGGGATGCTTGACCGCCTTCTTGATCCGCCCGGTCGGCGCGCCGGAGGCGACCAGAAAGACGAAGACCGGCAGCATCAAGAGCATGGTGACATGCCGCATCCACACCGGCGGATCGTAGAGAAGCGGCGAGCCTTCCGCCCGCGCCGCGCCATAGCCGTAGACCAGCAGCGCGAAGCCGGCGAGCGAGGCGATGGTGAAGGCAATGCGATAGCCGCCGGCGCCGAGCCGGGCCCTCAGGCTGTCGCGCAGATCGGTCATCATCGGAACGGCATGCACGCCGATAAAGACGATGAGTCCCAGGACGAGCAATGTCATGGCGATGAAGTCTCCCTCTGTGTGCGGTCAGGGTTGACCTGCCGTAGCGCCAGGGTCAAGCCGCAGGGACGACCAAGGCCGGCAAGTTTCGCGCAAGGGACCTCACTGTTGCAAGAAAACGACGGGCGCCGCCGTTATTCCGTTGCCCCGGTCAATCCGCAAAAAACCCGATTATCGGCCTAATCCAGCCGCAACCAGCTTGGAGAATCACTGCAAGAGGGGCCATAGTTCGCCCGATTTGGGAGGCCGGATGAGATGACGATTCGCGACAGGCGGAGCAGTCCGCGTCACCGCACGCTGAAAAGCGGACGGATCGTCGTGGATGGCGGGGCGAAAATCCACGAATGCCGCGTCCGCAACCTGTCCGAAGACGGTGCCCTGCTGAAGCTTCCGAGCACCGCCGAGATCCCCGACCGCTTCGAGCTGCGCATCGTCAACGAAGATATCGTCGTCACCGCCATCGTGCGCTGGCGCACCGCAACCGAACTCGGCATCCAGTTCGAGAGCGAGGACGACGAGACGGCGGGCTGAGCCGCCGTCCCGCAAGGTTCGTCCCGACACGTTTTCCTCAAGGCTGGGGCGCAGCCGGCACGGCCCCGCGCCGCACCGCGACCTGCGCGGCCCAGACGCCTGCCAGCACCAGCGCGACACCGGCGATCTGCGCCGGGGCGAGCGCCTGGCCGAGCAGTCCCCAGCCGAGCAGAACCGCGGTGGTGGGGCTGAGGAAGCCGAGCGAGGCGACAGCCGAGGGCTCCAGCCGCGAGATGCCGCGGAACCACAGCACATAGGTCAGCGCGCTGGACAGGCTCATGTAGAGGAAGCCGACCATGTTGCGCGCGCTCGGCGCGGGCGGCAGCGGCTCCAGCACGGCAGCCATCGCCACCAGCAGCACCCCGCCGGCGAGAAGCTGCCAGGCCGCGAAGACGAGCGGGGAGACCGGCGGCTGCCAGCGACGGGTGAGCACCGTGCCCAGCGCCATCGACACCGCACCGCCCAGCGCCGCCGCGATGCCCACCGCATCGAGCGCCGCCTCGTTGCGCAGCACCAGCAAGGCGACCCCGCACAGGCCGGCAAGGGCGGCGAGAACCGCAAGGGGCCGGATCGCGCTGCCGAGAACAACGGCGGCCACGAAGATGACGATGAGCGGCTGGACCGCGCCGACCGTCGCGGCGATGCCGCCGGGCAGCCGGTAGGCGGCAATGAACAGCAGCACCATGAAGATGGCAAAGTTCAACGCGCCCAGCACGAAGGACCGCCAGATCCACTCCCCGCGCGGCAACTGGCGCACCAGCAGCAGCAGGAGCAGACCGGCAGGCAGGACGCGGGCGGCGGACACGAAAACCGGATGGCCGGGAGGCAGCAGCTCGGTCGTGACGATGTAGGTGCTGCCCCAGACCACCGGCGCGAGCGCGGTGGTCAGAAGATCGGAAGCGCGGAACATGACGGGCCTCGTTTGAGGAAGGGCGGGAACGGGCCGGACGGCAGGAACGCCGCCCGGCGATCTTGGCGGGCGCGAGAGGGGCAGACAAGCCCCCTCGCCCAACTGGCAGATCAGGCGTGCGACAGCACCTCGCGGAGCGGACGACGCGGCTTTTGCGGCCAGTTGCCGGGCGCGGCGCGGCCGACGGCGAGCAGCATCACCGGCACTTCGCCCTCGGCGAGATCGAACTCGGCCGTGACGCGGGCCGGATCGAAGCCGACCATCGCACCGCTGGCGAGCCCCCTGGCCGCGGCGGCCACCATCATGAAGGAGGCGGCAAGCGTCGCCGAGCGCACCGCCTCGTCGCGGGCGGCAACCGGGTCCGCGCCATAGGCATCGGCAACGGCGCGGGTCCAGTCGGCGACCATGCCAGCCGGCATGAACCCGGCCTCGACAGACGGGCGCAGCCGCTCGCCGAGACCCTCTGCATCCGGATGGCTGCCGACGATGATGAAGGTGACGGCAGCCTCCGACACCTTGGCCTGACCATAGGCCGCCTCGCGCAGCCGCGCCTTGGCCTCCGGCGAGGCAACGGCGATGAAACGCCAGTTCTGCAGGTTGTAGGCGCTGGGCGCGCGCGTCGCGAGATGGACGAGCTCCTCGACCTCGGCGACGGCAAGGCCGACGGCGGGATCGAACAGGTTGGCCGAGACGCGGCCTTCCAGAAGGGTGGCGATATCGGTGGCGGTCATGGTGCGATTTCTCCGTGAACAGTACCGGGAGCCCGTGCTCCCTGCGTTGCCCAAGAGATATTCCCGTTCCCTATCTGCGATAATCCGGCTATTCATCCAATCACTCGCAACGGATAGTGAATAATCATGGAACAGCTCACCGCACTTCGCATCTTCCGCCGGGTGGTGGACGACGGCTCCTTCGCCGGAGCCGCGCGCAGCCTGTCGCTATCGCCGGCGGCGATCAGCAAGAATGTCGGCGAGTTGGAAGCCCATCTCGGCGTGCGCCTGCTCAACCGCACGACCCGGCGGATGAGCCTGACCGAGCCGGGCCGGCTCTACTATGAGCAGGTGGCCCGCATTCTCGACGATCTCGCCGAGGCGGACGGGTCGATGCAGCCGCTGCGTCACCGGCCGAGCGGCCTGCTGCGGGTTGCGGCGCCGATCAGCCTGACGGTGACCCGCCTGTCGCGCACGTTCACCGCCTTCATGCAGGCCTATCCGGAGGTGGAGATCGACCTGCACCTGGACGACCGGCGGGTCGACCTGGTCAAGGACGGCTTCGACATCGCCATTCGCGGCACGCCGAAGCTGGAGGATTCCAGTCTCGTTGCCCGGCGGCTGATGGTGATGCGCCACGTGATCTGCGGGGCGCCCGGTTATTTCGACAAGGCCGGACGGCCGCGCCACCCGGAGGAGCTGGCGAGCCACCGGATCGTGCAGTTCTCGCTGTCCGGCAATGCCACGGAATGGATGCTGGAGCGCGCGGGCGAGCGCGTGACGATGCCGGTCGCAAGCCGCTACCGGGTGTCGACCAGCCTTGCCGTGCGCGAGGCGCTGCTGGACGGCTACGGCCTGTCGCTGATCCCCGCCCCTTACGTGCGCGAGGAGATCGCCTCCGGGCGGCTGGAGACGGTGCTGGACGGCTGGGCTGCGGCGGATACGCAGGTCTATGCGGTCTATCCCTCGCGCCGCTACCTGCTGCCGAAGGTGCGCGCGCTGATCGACTTCCTGGCCGAGGACCTGCAGGACGAGGCGTGAAAGGCCTTAGCGCGGAGCCTTAAGCGCCGCGAACCAGAAGCCGAGGCACAGCGACAGCGCGCCGACGAAGATCGCCGCCAGCACCGCGCCATAGCCGCCTGAGGCCTGCCACAGCAGCGCGGCGGCGAGCGGGGCGAGCGCCTGCATCAGGTTCATCGGCCCGGTGAGTGAGCCGCTGACCGCGCCATAGGCCTCGCGGCTGACCATCTCCGGCACGGCGAGGCCGCGCACGATGGTGATCATGCCGTTGGCCGCACCGTAGACGGCGGCGACGGCGCCGATCACCAGCACCGAGGGCGGAGCGAAGGCGAGCGCCGCAGCGGCGAGCGGAAAGACGATGACGACCGCCGAGCCGATGACCCGCACGGGTGCCGCCGGTGCCAGCATGCGGATGGCGATGCGCCCGGCGACCTGGGCCGGGCCGATCACCGCCATCACCGCAACGACGCCGGCCGCATCCAGCCCCCGCTCCAGCAGCAGCGGATAGAGATGATAGGTCAGCGAGGAAAACGCCGCCGCATAGGAGACCCAGGCAAGCATCAGGCCCCAATAGGACGGCCGGCGCATCGCCGCCGCCACCGCACGGCGCCCCGAGAGCGGCGCGCTGCCGTCCTCGTACACCGGAGCGGGCGCATCGCGCGCCGGATTGATCGCCAGGAAATAGAGCGAGGCGCACAGCAGGCCGTTGACGCCAGCCATCACCACCAGCGCGCCGCGCCAGCCCTGCGTCTCGATCAGGAGCTGGATGACCGGAATGAAGACGGTGCTGGCGAACCCGCCCCACAGGGTGAGCGCGGTGATGCCGCCGCGCGCCCGCAAGGGGCCGACACGGCGGGCGATGACGGCAAAGGCCGGCTCGTAGAGCGTTGCCGCCTGCAGCATGCCGAGCCCGGCCAGCACCACATAGAAGGCGGTGACCTCTTCCACCTGCGACCAGGCGAGAAGCAGCAGGCCGGCAAGCACGGAGGCGCCCGCCATGATGTAGCGCCCGCGCCCCCGGTCGATGGCCGCGCCGACCGGATAGGCGGCCATGCTGGCGAGCACCACGCCGAGGGTTGCGGCCCCGTAGAGAACCGGCTTGGACCAGCCGAGATCGCCGCGCATCGCCTCGGCGATCAGCGGGAAGCCGTAGAACAGCGTGCCCCAGGAACAGATCTGCGCGATGCCGAGCGCCGTGATGAACCAGCCGGTTCCGGCTGCTTGCGCATCAACGCCAAGGGGGCGCTGCGACATCTCACATGGTCCTTGTGAAACCGGGCCGGAGCGGCGCCGGGCATTGGCGGGTCGAACGTTCGAAACGGGCAGCCGCAGGCAAGAACGGCAAGGGAAAGGCAGGATCGGCGGGGCGGGTACGGTCGGCGCAGTCCTCCCCTGACAGGAACACCGGGCCGCGCCGCACGCCTTCTTCGAAAACCAGAACAAGGGTTACGGCGCAGCTTGCCGCCCGGCAAGAGCTTTCCTTCGCGCGAAACGGCAGGCCGGCGTCAGTCCGCCCTGCCCGCCACCCGCGATCCGCGCTCGTACCAGCCGCGCGACCGGTTGACGATCCACACCACCGACAGCATCACCGGCACCTCGACCAGCACGCCGACGACGGTGGCGAGCGCGGCCCCCGAATTCAGCCCGAACAGGGCGATGGCCGCCGCGACCGCGAGCTCGAAGAAGTTGGAGGCGCCGATCAGGGCGGACGGGCCGGCGACGCAATGCTGCTCGCCAGAGATCCGGTTAAGCAGGTAGGCGAGGCCCGAGTTGAAATAGACCTGGATCAGGATCGGCACGGCGATCAGCGCGATGATCAGCGGCTGGGCGATGATGCGCTCGCCCTGGAAGCCGAAGAGCAGAACCAGGGTCGCCAGAAGCGACACCAGCGAGAGCGGCTGCAGCAGCCCGACCAGCCGGTCGAGCGCCCGCTGTCCGCCGCTCGCCAGCAGTCGGCGGCGCACCAGCTGCGCAACGATCACCGGCAGCACGATATAGAGCACCACCGAGATCAGCAGCGTATCCCAGGGCACCGTGATCGCGGACAGGCCCAGCAGCAGACCGACGATGGGCGCGAAGGCGACGATCATGATCGCATCGTTCAGCGCCACCTGCGACAGGGTGAAATTGGGCTCGCCGCGCGTCAGGCTGGACCACACGAACACCATCGCCGTGCAGGGCGCGGCCGCCAGGATGATCAGGCCGGCGATATAGGAATCGATCTCGCCCTCCGGCAGCCAGGGCCGGAACAGGAAGCCGATGAACAGCCAGCCGAGCAGCGCCATCGAAAATGGCTTCACCGCCCAGTTGATGAACAACGTGACGCCGATACCCCGCCAGAACGTGCCGACCTGGGCCAGCGAGGCGAAATCCACGCGCAGCAGCATCGGCACGATCATCAGCCAGATCAGCACGGCGACCGGCAGGTTGACCTGCGCGACCTCGGCGGAGGCGATTGCGCCGAACACGCCGGGCAGCAGATGCCCGAGGCCGATGCCGGCAACGATGCACAGCGCAACCCAGACCGTGAGGTATTTCTCGAAGAAACCGATGGCCGGGGCATCCTGCGCCTCCGCCACGAGAGCGTGATCCGTCATGTGACTGTCCCTGAATGCGGTCAGCCTGCGCGAGGCAGGTCGCGGCCGATCTCCCCGAGCCGCGCCTGAAGCGTCATGCGGTCGAGCGAGGCCAGCGGAAGAGCGGTGAAGATGGAGATGCGGGTGGAAAGCATGCGCCAGGTGTCGGCAAAGGCAAGCGCCTGCGCGGTTTCCGTCCCCTCGACGGCCGCAGGATCGGGCACGCCCCAATGGGCGGTCATCGGCTGGCCCGGCCAGACGGGGCAGGCCTCGCCGGCCGCGTTGTCGCAGACGGTGAAGACGAAATCCATCACCGGGGCGTCCGGGGCGGCGAACTCCTCCCAGCTCTTGGAGCGGGCAAAGACTGTCTCGATCCCGAGCTTGCCGAGCAGGGCCAGCGCCTGCGGATGGACCTCGCCCTTGGGCTGCGAGCCGGCGGAAAATGCACGGAACCGTCCCTTGCCGTCCCGGTTGAGGATCGCCTCGGCCAGGATCGAGCGGGCGGAATTTCCGGTGCACAGAAACAGCACGTTGTAGATGCGATCGCTCATGTTGCTCTCCATGTTTCCTCCGGCGCGGACGACCGGCCGAGGGTCAGCACTTGCAGGTCACCGCGTCGATCACCGGGCGGCAGAGCTCGGGCGCGCCGTTGCAGCAGTCCTCCATCAGGAAGGCCAGCAGATCGCGGAAGCCCGTCATGTCGGCGGTGTAGCGCACGCTGCGCCCCTCCCGCTCGGCGCGGATGAGACCGGCCTGGGTCAGCGTCTTGAGATGGGCGGAGACGGTGTTCTGGACCGCGCCGAGGCGAGCCGAGACATCGCCGGCGGCAATGCCGTCCGGCCCGGCCTGCACCAGCAGGCGGAAGATGTCGAGCCGGGTCTCCTGCCCGAGAGCTGCAAGGGCGGCGAGTGCGGATATCTTATCCATTTATCTCTCCTTCTGGATATATCGATACATTGAGAAGACACCCTCCGCAAGCGGCTTGACGCGCGCATCCGCATTCGCCAATCTTGAAACGTTATTACATAACAAATCAGGATCCCGAAGCATGCGCCTTTTTGTCAATCCGTTCGCCCCGCGCGACCGGCGCCCCTCCCGCCCCGAGACGGCCGCAAACGGCGCCGAGGCGGAGGCGGAACGGCACGCCCAGCGCCAGCGCATCAAGGAGGCGGTGCGCAAGGTGCTGGCGCCCGGCGAGGACGCGGTGATTTCCATCAGCGAGCTTGCCTGCGGCGAGGATGGCTGCCCGGACGTGGAAACTGTGATCGGCATCCACGAGGCCGGCGCGCCCACGCGCCGGCTGCGCCTGCACCTGCCGCTGGCCGAGGTGGGCCTTGCGGATATCGCGGCTGCCGCAGAGGATGCCCGCCGAACCGCAGACAAGGACGCTTCCGCATGAGCACGAACCCCGTCGACCTGATGACCGAACGTCTGCTGGACGAGGCGGGAATCGCCCCCGGCTGGACGGTGGTCGATATCGGCTGCGGGCCCGGCGCGGTGACGCGGATGATCGCCCGCCGCGTCGGCCCTGGGGGCCGGGTGCTGGCCGTCGACCGCGATCCCGCCATGCTGGACATCACCCGGCGCATGGCGGCGGACGAAGGCCTTGCCAATGTGAGCGTCATCGAGGGCGGCTTCGATGCGGAGATTCCCGGTCACGGAATGATCGACGCCGTCGTCGGCCGCAGGGTGCTGATGTACCAGGCGGACCCGGTCGCGGCGGTCGAAGCGCTTGCCCACGCGCTCAGGCCCGGCGGGGTCGTCGCCTTTCATGAGCACGACGCCTCACGGCTGGCGACCGGGCGCCATCCCCTGCCCCTGCATGACGAGGTGCGTGACTGGCTGGCAAGGATGCTGAGCCGAGAAGGCGCGCGGCTCGACATGGGACTGACGCTGCACGAGGTGATGAGCGCGGCGGGCCTTGCCGTCGAGAGCGTGCGGGCGGAGGCGAACCTCCTGACCCCCGACAGCAGCTATCCCGTCGGCATGATCGTGCGGGCGGTGATGCCCCGGCTGGAGCGCTTCGGCATCACCGACATGGCCAGCGCCGATCCGGACACGCTGGACGAGCGGCTGCGAGAGGAGCGGCAGGCGAACGGTGCCACCTGCCTGTGGGAGCTGGTGTTCCGCGCCGTTGCCCGGAAGGTGTGAGCGCTTCTCTGCCCGTCCGGTTGACCGACACAATCGTTCGATATAATGAACAATTGTGCGAAACGATGGATGGAGCGCGGAAATGGTACGGCATGTCGGCATCATCGCCTGTTCGGCGGAAGGGGCGGCGGAGTGCTACCGCGCCCTTTGCGCGCAAGCCGAGCCCCTGCTCGGGGCCCACGGAAATCCGCCGGTCAGCCTGCACATGCAGCCGCTTGCCGAGTATGTCAGCCATCTGGAGGCCGGGCGCGCCGATCTCGTCGGCGAGCTGATGCTGGACAGTGCCAAGCGGCTGCAAGCCTGCGGCGCGAACGTGCTGATCTGCCCCGACAACACCATCCATCAGGGCCTGCCGCATGTGGCGGACCGCATGCCCCTGCCCTTCCTGCACATCGCCGAGGTGGTAGCGCAGGAGGCGGCGCGCCGCGGCTTCCGGCGGCTGGCGCTGACCGGCACGGTGTGGCTGACCGAAAGCGACGTCTATCCGCAGGCGCTCGGCAAGCAGGGCATCGAGACCGTGCTGCCGACGAAGGCGGAGCGGGCCGAGATCGGCCGCATCATCATGGACGAGTTGGTGCGCGGGAAGCTGGAGGCCCCAGCGGAGGCCTTTTTCCAGCACGTCATCGGCCGCATGGCGCGCGAGGACGGATGCGACGCCGTGGTGCTCGGCTGCACGGAAATCCCGCTCCTGATGAACGACGGCAACTCGCCGCTGCCGACGCTCGATTCGACGCGGCTGCTGGCGCTCGCCGCCCTGCGGCACGCGGTGGAGTCGTAAGCGCTTTCAGCCGTGCTCGATGATCAGCACGGCCCGGGTGTCCGGCTCCAAGGCCTCGAAAGCGTGGGGGACATCCGCCGGATAGGCGGCATAGTCGCCGGCGGCTAGCTCCACCTCGCGCCCCTGCGGGCCGAGACGGGCGTGGCCGCGCGTCACCACCACATGCTCGCGCGAGCCAGGCCCATGACCGGGCGAGAGATGCGGCGTGCCGGGCTCGGCCTCGATCACGTAGAGATCGCGCCTTGTGCCGGGTCCGGCCGCGGACAGCAGGCGGGCGAGATAGTCGGCATGGTCCGAGCGGGTCGACGGCCCCTCCCCGGCGCGGATCACCTCGACCTCGGCGCGCGGCGCCTCCAGCAACGCGGCGACGCTGACGCCCAGCGCATTGGCGAGCAGCCAAAGCGTCTCGATGGCCGGGTTGCCGCTCCCGGCCTCCAGCTGCGACAGGGTCGACTTGGCAAGGCCCGCGGCGCGCGCAAGCTCGCTTGCCGAGAGGCCCGCTCGCTGGCGCTCGCGGCGCACCGCAGCGCCGACCACGGCACCGATGCCGGTTGCTCCCTTGATGCCCTCGCTGCCGTCCACCTCTTCGCCTTTCGCAAATGCCGACCCTGCGCCGGCGCCCATGCGACGACTATAAAAGCGCGCGTCCCGTGGAGCCATCGGCTCCGCGACGATTTCCCCTCGTGACAGACGCGCCCGGGGCCGCTAGAGAGCGGCAATGCACAGCATGAGGGAACTCCTGAAGGACCGGTTGCTGACGTGGTCGATGGCCGCGACGATCGTCCTTGCCATGCTGCTGCAAGGCCTTGTCGCCGCCAATGCGCGCACGGTCATGGCCGCCGACGGCACCAGCCCGGCCTATGTGCTGTGCTCGCCGACGGCAATCGCCGATCCGGGCGACGACCATCCGCTGAAGGATCTTGCCCGCGACTGCTGCTCGACGCTGTGCAAGCTCGCCTGCGCCGGCGGCACGCTGGCGGCCCCTGCCGCGATCGTCCTGCCCGCGCCCGAGACCTCCGTCACGCCCGCCTGGGTGCCGGCTCCCGCACCGACCGCGCCTGAGCACGCGGAAGGACCGCCGCCACCGGCCCGCGCACCGCCGCACATCTCCATCTGACGCAAACCAACACTCAAGGACCGGCCGCGCCCGAGGGCCGCCGGTCAGCCTATTTGCGACTTATGGAGCCTATCCCATGCGTATTCTTCAGTTTGTCTTCGCGGCAGCCCTGACGCTCGTCGCTTTCGTCGGTGCCCAGGCCCACAGCTACCGGGTCGGCGAGATCCAGATCGGTCATCCCTGGACCCGCGCCACCCCGCCTGCCGCCAAGGTGGCCGGCGCCTTCATGAGCTTCACCAACGAGGGTGGCGCGACCGACCGTCTGGTCGGCGGCACCTCGCCGATTGCCGAAAGGGTCGAGATCCACACGATGGAAATGGCCGGCGGCGTCATGAAGATGCGTCCGCTTGCCGATGGCCTCGAGGTGGCGGCCGGCGCCAAGGTGGAGCTCGCGCCCGGCGGCATCCACATCATGCTGATCGGCCTCAAGCAGCCCATCGCCGAAGGCGACAAGGTGCCGCTGACCCTCACCTTCGAGAAGGGCGGCGACATCGAGGTCGAACTGGCGGCCGACAAGATGGGCGCCGGCGGCAAGGCGCAGGACCATGGAGCCCATGGTCACGGCGACATGAAACAGGACCACAGCACCCACTGAGCAGGGCTGCCCCGGCTTCAGTCACCCAGAAGAACGGCAACGAGGCCGTCCCGCCGCCGCAGCGAAGCGCGCGGCGAAGGACGCCCTGTGCCCGGAGATCCATCGATGACCGATACCACCGCGCAGGGCGCCGGAACGGGGGCGCTCGCCTCCCCCGCTTCCAGCTCCGACCTCTATCGCGCTGTCTGGCGCTGGCACTTCTATGCGGGCCTTCTGGTCCTGCCCTTCATGATCACGCTCGCCGTCACCGGCGCGCTCTATCTCTTCCGCGACGAGCTGGACGCGCTCCTGCACGCGGACCTGAAGCGGGTGGAGGTCCGCGAAAATGTCGCCAGAGCCGCCCCGTCCGCCATCGTCGCGGCGGCGCTCGACGCCTATCCCGGCCGGGCAGCGAAGTACATCTCACCGGCAGGAGACAGAGACTCTGCCGAGATCACCGTCAGCGCCGACACGGGCGAGCGGCTGGCCGTCTATGTCGATCCCTATGATGCCAAGGTGCTGGGCGCCCTGCCCGACCGCGGCACAGTGATGTGGACCGTGCGCTACCTGCACAGCCTGCGCTATTTCGGACCCACCGTGCGTAGCGTGATCGAGATCGTCGGCGGCTGGTCGATCCTGCTGGTCGGCACCGGCATCTACATGTGGTGGCCGCGCAAACGCGAGCGCGGCGGCGTCACCAGCGTGCGCGGCACGCCGAAGACCCGGATGTTCTGGCGCGACACCCACGCGGTGACCGGCATCTTCGTCGGCTTCTTCATCGTGTTCCTGGCGATCACCGGCATGCCGTGGTCCGGCAACTGGGGCGCCAAGGTCAACGAATGGGCGAACGGCAACAACTTCGGCTATCCGTCCGGCGTGCGCGTCGAGGTGCCGATGTCGGACGCAAAGCTCGCCGAGATCGCACCGACCACATGGTCGCTGGAACAGGCTCGGATCCCGCAGTCCACCGATGCGGCACCGCAGGCGCGCGATATCGGCCTCGACCGGGCGGTGGAGATCGTCGACGGGCTGGGCCTGCACCGGGGCTACACCATCGGCCTGCCCTCCTCGCCGACCGGCGTCTATTCGGCCTCGGTCTATCCGGACGACCTGGCGCAGCAGCGCGTGGTGCATCTCGACCAGTACAGCGGCAAGCCGCTGGTCGACATGAGCTATGCCGATTACGGCCCGCTCGGCAGATGGCTGGAATTCGGCATCAACACGCATATGGGCCAGCAGTTCGGCCTGGCGAACCAGGTTCTGCTGGTCGTCGTGTGCCTGGCCATCGTGATGCTGGCCGTCTCCGCCGGCGTGATGTGGTGGAAGCGGCGGCCGGCGGGAAGCCTCGGCGTGCCGCCGATGCCGACGGACAAACGGGTGTTCCGCGGGCTGCTGGCGATCCTCGCTATCGGCGGCATCATTTTCCCGCTGGTCGGCCTGTCGCTAATCGCGATGCTGGCCGTCGACCTCCTGGTGATCCGCCCGCTCGGCACGCGCCTGTCGGCGCGCTGACGGCAGATCGGAAACGGCTCGCGGCGGCACCGGCTGCCGCGAGCCTCAAGCGTAAAGTGTCAGGCGGCAAGGCTCAGGCGGCATCCGCCCCGGCTTCGCGCGCGGCGCGGGCCTGTGCCGGTTCGGCGAACAGGATCCAGTCCGGGATCAGCGAGACGACCTTGGCCAGCAGCGCGGTCGCAACGACGGCGAAGAGCAGCCGGCCGAAGAAGACGCTGGTGAAATCCGCGCCCACCGCGACGACGATCAGCGTGTCCTCGATCAGGCTGTGGGCAAAGCCCATGAAGGCGCTGGCGAGAAACACCTGGCGCGGGTCGACGCGCGATTCCCGCGCCTCGCGGATCAGCAAGCCGCCGCCATAGGAAATGCCGAGCAGCAGGCCGACGGACGCAAACGGCACGGCCGGCGGGGCAATGCCCGCCAGGCGGAACAGCGGTACCAGCGCGCGGATCAGCCGGTCCATGATGCCGGTGACCTTGAGGATGTCCATCAGCCAGCACAGGCCGAACAGGATCACCAGCATCATCAGCAGGGTCTTGCCGAGGCCGATGGCAAAGCCGGTCCAGGTCGAGGTCTCCTCCATCGGCATCCACACGGGCGACAGCGGCGTGGAGAGCCAGCCGGTGGCCTCGTAAAGCTGGTGGAGAAGCGCCGCGCAGGCGAGACCGCCGGCGATCCGCAGCACCGTGGTGATCCAGAAGCCCGGCCCGGCGCGCTGGATGATGCGCTGCTCGATGGGCAGCGCATGCGCGAAGAGCAGCAGGGTCGAGAAGACGGTGATGTCGGCCACGGTCAGCTCGGACACCGGCACCAGGGCGAAGACGATGACGATGGCGCCCCACAGGCCGATCAGCAGGCCGGTGAGCCAGGCGAGCGCGATCTCCGGCGGCAGGCCGTACAGCTGCATCACCGGCTCGAAATAGGGCGACATGGCGCGGATGGCACCCAGACGCGCCAGGATCTCCACGATCACCATGACCGGCACGATGATACGCACCAGTTCCCAATAGATTCCAAAGGTATCGCGGGTCCGCTGGATCAGCTGCGCACGCACAGACATTCGAGTCACTCCGACATTTTCGTGCGCTACCGATACCGCAGCCGCGCGGCATTTTTGGTCAAACTTTGCAGCTTCGTGCAATTTTATTGCATAGTGATCCGAACGCTGGAGACGCCATGGATCGCATCGACAGGAAGCTGCTGAACCTGCTGCAGGCGGACGCCGCGCGCACCAATGCCGACCTTGCCGAGGAGGTCGGCCTGTCGCCGTCGAGCTGCCTGCGCCGCATCCGCAGGCTGAAGGCGGCCGGCGTCATCGACCGCACGGTCGCCATCCTCAACCCGACACGCGCCGGCAAGGGCCTGAAGGCCGTGGTGACGGTGGAGCTGGAGCGCCACGGCGAGCAGCAGACCCGCCGCTTCCTGGCGCTGGTGGAGAACGAGCCGGCGGTGGTGCAGGCCTACAGCGTCAGCGGCGAGACGGATGTCGTCCTGATGCTCCGGCTGTCGGGCATGGAGGAATTCGACGGGCTGTGCGAACGTCTGTTCCGCAACGAGACCAATGTGGCACGCTTCTACACGATGTTCGTGATCCGCACCGGCAAGGAGACCACGGCGATCAGGCTGGCGCCGTGAAACAAGCGAGACTGGAGAACGCGACACGATGGAGACGATCGTCCCCAATGCCGGCGCCTTCATGCATGTACGGGTGTTCATCGGCATCATCACGGGCCTGTGCGTGGCGCGCCTGCTGAACGGGCTCGCCAACCTGGTGCAGAACCCGAGCCGCGAACATCTCTACAGCGTCCATATCGGCTGGGCGCTGTTCCTGCTGCTTTCCGTGATGCATTTCTGGTGGTTCGAGATCGGCCTGGCCCGGATCGAACGCTGGACGTTCGACCTCTACTTCCTGGTGGTGGCCTACGCCTCGTGCTTCTTCTTCACTTGCGCCATCCTGTTTCCGGACAAGGTCGGCGAGAATGCGAGCTACCGGGACTATTTCCACACCCGCCAGAAGTGGTTCTACGGGCTGCTGGCGACGCTGTTCTGCATCGACATGCTGGATACGGCGATGAAGGGAGCCGAGCACTTCCGCTCGTTCGGGGCGTTCTACCCGCTGCGACAGACGGTGCTTGCCGCCCTGTCCGTCGCGGCGATGTGGATACGCTCATCGCGCTTCCACATCGCCTTCATGGTGGTGGCGCTGGCCGCGGAGGTCTTCTGGATCCTCGACCAGTTCGCCGTGCTGGACTGAGCCTGAACGGTCAGGCCGCCTCGAAGCGGATGTCCTGCGCGCCTTCCCACAGGACCTTGCGGCCGAGCTCCGGCAGCTTGTCGAGGTTGGAGGTCAGCGTGATGAAGTGGTTGCCGGCGAGCTGGCCCATCTTCGAGGAAAAGTCGACGCCGCCATAGGCGAGCAGGATCTCCGTCTCGCTGATGCCGCCGGGATAGAGCAGGATGTGGCCCGGCGCCGGATGGCTGGTGTGGTTCTCGTAGCCGACGCCGAAGGACAGGTCGCCGAGCGGGATCCACACGCCCTCGCCGGACCAGCGCACATGCACGATCTGCCCGGCAAAGGGCATGCGCGCCAGGAAGGCCTTGCAGGTCTCCGGCGCCTTTTCCGTCTCCAGCACCGCATCGAAGGTGAAGGGGCCGGCGGTGATCTTGATCTTCATGGTGTTTCCTCCTTTGGACGTCAAAGCGGTGCGGCGCCGCGGGTGCGGGCCGAACGATAGGTGCCGTCGCCCTTGGCGCCGACGAGCGTGTTGTCTCGGACCATCACCCGGCCGCCGAGAATGACGGTGGTCGGCCAGCCGGTGACCTCCAGCCCCTCGTAGGGCGAGTAGTCGGCCCCGTCGTGCAGGTCCGCATGGCGGATGGTGCGCTTTTCCGTCGGGTCCCAGATCGCAAGGTCGGCATCGGAGCCGATGGCGATGGTGCCCTTTTCCGGATAGAGGCCGTAGGTGCGCGCATGCGCGGTCGCCGCCAGCGAGACGAAGCGCGGCAGGTCGATCCGCCCCTTCATCACGCCTTCGGAAAAGAGGATCGGCAGCCGCGTCTCGACGCCGGGAATGCCGTTGGGGATGTGCCGGAAGCTGGTGAGACCCTTCGGATTGCGCTTGCCGCGCTCGTCGTCGTAGCGGAACGGACAATGGTCGGACGAGAACAGGTCGAACACGCCCGTCTCGATGCCGCGCCAGCACTCGGCCTGGGCCGCCTTGTCGCGCGGCGGCGGTGAGCAGACGAACTTCGCCCCCTCCCAGTCCATGCCGTCGAGATCCTCGGCCGTCAGCACCAGGTATTGCGGGCAGGTCTCGCCGACCACCTTCAGCCCGCGCGCGCGGGCCCGCGCGATCTCCTCCATCGCCTCGCCGTTGGAGACATGGACGATGACAATGGGCACATCGGCGATCTCGGCGAGTGACAGCGCCCGGTGCGTCGCCTCGCGCTCCACCGCCACGGGACGGGTGGAGGCATGGGCGCGCGGGGCGACGTCACCGGCCGCCTCGTGCCGGGCGATCAGGAAGCGGATCGCGTCCTCGTTCTCGCAATGGACCATGACGGTGGCGCCGGTCGAACGGGCGACGTCCAGCGTCTTGAGGATTTCCGCATCGCTGAGCCGCAGGTCCTCATAGGTCATGAAGACCTTGAACGAGGAATAGCCGTCGGCGGCGAGCGCCGGCAGCTCCTGGCCGAGCAGACTGTCCGTCGGGTCCGAGACGATCAGATGAAAGCTGACATCGGTGTAGCAGTTGCCCTCGGCCAGCTTGTGATAGGCGGTCAGCGCCTCGCGCATCGGCCGCCCCTTCTCCTGCAGGCAGAAGGGCATGATGGTGGTGTTGCCGCCGAACAGGGCCGAGAGCGTGCCGCTCTCGAAGTCGTCGGCCATGACGATGCCCTCGCCCGAGGGCTGCGAGACGTGGACATGGCTGTCGATGCCGCCGGGCAGCACATATTTGCCGCTCGCGTCGATCACCTCGCAATCGCCCGTCAGCGCCTCGCCGATCTGGGCGATGCGCCCGTTGCGAATGCCGATATCGGCACGGAACACGTCCGAGGCGGTGGCGATGGTGCCGCCGCGCACGATCAGGTCGAAACGGTCCATGTCCGCCCCCTCAGTGATGCAGGATCTTGCCGAGGAAGGCCTCGGTGCGCGGGTTGTGGCGGGCGGTGAAGAACTCCTCGGTCGGGCGGTCCTCGACGATCTCGCCCTGGTCGATGAAGACCATGCGGGTGGCGACGCGGCGGGCAAAGCCCATCTCGTGGGTGACGACCATCATCGTCATGCCCTCGCTTGCCAGGGAGGTCATCACGTCCAGCACCTCGGAGATCATCTCCGGGTCGAGCGCGGAGGTCGGCTCGTCGAACAGCATCGCCTTGGGGTTCATGGCGAGCGCACGGGCGATTGCCACACGCTGCTGCTGGCCGCCGGACAGCTGGCCCGGATACTTGTGCGCGTGTCCGCTCATGCCGACGCGCTCCAGAAGCTCCATCGTCCTGGTGCGGGCGACCTGCTGGTTGCGGTTCAGCACGATGCGCTGGGCCAGCATGATGTTGTTCTCGATGGTGAGATGCGGGAACAGCTCGAAATTCTGGAACACCATGCCGACCAGCGAGCGCAGCTCGGGAAGGTTGGTCTGCGGGTCGTTGACCTCGACCCCGTCGACCCGGATCGAGCCTTCCTGGATCGGCTCCAGCGCGTTGACGCACTTGATCAGGGTGGACTTGCCCGAACCGGACGGGCCGCAGACGACGACGACCTCGCCCTTGGCAACGCTGGTCGAACAGTTCTTCAGGACGGGGAACTTGCCGTAGTACTTCGTAACTCCGGTGATCTCGATCATGGTCACCCTCCTTGGAACCGGGAAATGGAAAAGGCCGTGAGGTCGCGGCCGGGATCGCGGCCGCGCACGAGCGCCGCCGTCAGCTGCCCGACGATGGGGCCGAGCGTGTAGCCGTTGGATGTCACGGCATTGAAGAAGCCGGGCATGACCGGGTGCTGCCCCAGGATCGGCGCGCCGTCGATGTTGATGTTCATCGCCGCCCAGCTGCGGATCACATGCAGCTTGCGCAGGCCCGGCACCACGTGCTGGGCGACCCAGAGATTGCCCTCCAGGCTGGAAAACAGCGGGCGCGGATGGCTGTGCACGGGATCGAGGCCGGCAGTCCAGCCGCCGCCGATCAGGAAATTGCCGTTGGCCGCCTGCTTCAAGGTCAGGTGCCGGTCGGCATGGGCAACGAGATGGGAGACCGCGGGCGCGGCGGCCTCGGTCACCACCATCTGCAGCGGCGCGCCGAAGACGGGAACGTCGAGCCCGAGCATGGCGCCGATCCGCGCGGCGAAGGCACCGGCGGCATTGACGAGACGCCCGGCGCGCAAGGTGCCCCGCGAGGTCTCCACGACGAAGCCAGAGCCCTCGCGCCGGATCGCCAGAACCTCGGTGCGGTCGAACACGCGGGCGCCGGCCGCGACAGCGGCCTCCAGCACATGGCGGGTGGCGACCAGCGGATTGATCTTGCCCTCCTGCGGGCAATAGGCCGCGCCGATCATCGCCGGCGACAGGGCCGGCTCGAGCCGGGCGAGATCCTCGCGGCCGATCACCTGGCAGTCGATGCCGTGGCTGCGCTCGACGCGGGTCTTTTCCTCCAGGAAGCGCAGATGCGCCTCGGTCTCGGCAACCATCAGCCCGCCGGTGATCTTCATCTCGAAGTCGCGGCCGAGCCGGACCTCGAGCTCCCGCCAAAGGTCGATGGAATCGCGCTGCAGCGGCAGGGTGCGGGCGGCGGCACCGCCGTCGCCTTCCGCCTTGGCGCCATGGTCGAAGGACAGCAGCTGGGCATGCAGGCTGCCGGCATTGCCGCCCGAGGCGAGCCCGCCGGGGAAGCCGCGCTCGACCACCGCAACCTCCTCCCCCGCCTCGGCGAGGAAGAGCGCGGTCGACAGGCCGGCAATGCCGGCGCCGATGACGAGCGTCGCGACCTCACGGATCGGCAGCGGTCCCGGAGCCTCCAGCGGTGGACGCTCCGGCAGCAAGGCCCGCCTGTGGCCGCCCCATTCGGGCTTCTCGAGCGCAAGCGCGGCAAGCGGCACCGGGCGCAGCGGCATCTGCGGAGCGAGCAGGCCGTTCGTCTCGTTGGCCGGACGGCCGGCAAGCGCGGTCAGCGTGCGCCCGCAATAGCGCCCCTGGCAGCGGCCCATGCCAGCGCGCGTCAGGCGCTTCAAGGTGGCGATGTCCGGCGGACCGCCGGCGGCCGTCTCGCGCAACACGCTCAAGCCGACGCTCTCGCAGCGACAGGACAGCGTGGCGCCAGCGTCGGCCTGCGCGTCCTCCGCCGGGCGGAACAGCTGCCACAGCGCCTGCTGGAAGCGGCGGGCGCGGGCAAGCCGGCGCTGCGCGGCCGGATCGGGCTCGACGCCGAGCCCGAGCTTGCGCGCAATGGCAAGGCCGGCCAGACGCCCAGCCGCCATGGCGACATGGGCGCCGCCGAAGCGCGCGGCCTCGCCGACGATATGGACGTGCGGATCGGAGCTTTCGCCGGCCTCGTCGCAATGCGCGACCAGCGTGCCGTCGCCGGCAACCACATGGGCAAGGCCCAGCAGGCGCGACAGCTCGTTGGACGGGACGAAGTCGCCGCCGACCAATACCGTATCGACCTCGAGCACCTCTTCGCCGGACGGGCCTTCGAGGCGCACCGCCTGCGCACGAGCCTCGCCCAGTACCTCCACGGCGCAGGTCTGCCAGCGGATGGAAACGCCGGCGCGCTGCAGGGCGGCGATCTCGCCCATGCCCTTCAGCGCAAGCGCCGGATCGGCCTGCAGGATGGCGATGGCATCGCGCGGGCTCGACCAGGGCGCGCGGGCCCGGTCGGCCAGGCACACGACCTTGCCGCCATGGCGCAGGATCTCGCCGGCCACCTGGATGTTGAGCGGGCCATTGCCGGTGATGGCGAACCGGCGCCCGGGAAGGCTGGCATAGCTGCGCAGGAGGGTCTGCGCCGCGCCCGTGGTCATGACGCCCGGCAGGGTCCAGCCGGGAAGCGCGGCCGGCCGCTCGAACGCGCCGGTGGCGATAACGAGCATGCGCGGGCGCATGTAGAAGGCGCCGTCGGGGCCGAGGCAACCGAGCACGGAAGCTCCGTCCGCCTGGCGCTCGGCGCCCCAGACCGTGACGCCGGAGAGAAGCTCCACGCCGCAGGCGCGGGCCTCGGAGACAAGGCCGGCACCGTCCTGCGCCTGCCGGTCGCGGGCGAGCGCTGCCCGCGCTTCCCCGGTTGCCGGCTGCTTGTAGAACTGGCCGCCGGCGGCGGGCCGCTCGTCGACGAGGGTGACGCTGGCACCGGCACGGGCCGCGGCGATGGCGGCGGAAAGTCCGCCCGGCCCCGCACCGACGACGAGAACGTCGACGGTGCGCGCGGGAAGCTCCGCAGGCACAGGTGCAAGATCGGAGAGCGAAGACGAGAGAATGTCGGGACGCGCAGCCTGCCGCTCGACCCGCATGCCGTCCTGCACCTTGGTCATGCAGGCGCGCTGGCTGGTGCGCCCGTCGATGGTGACGAGACAGTCGTGGCACACGCCCATGCCGCAGAAGAGCCCGCGCGAACGGCCCGCCGCATCGCGCGAGAAGGCGGAGCGCCCGCCGGCCGCAAGGGCTGCGGCGACGGACGTGCCCGGATCGACACGGTGCACCTCGCCGTCCAGATGGACGGTCACGAGGTCTGGGGCCGGCCTGGCGTTGTGCGGGGCCGCAGCGGACATGGGCGTCTGCCTCCGGTCAGTTCTCGAAGCGCAGGCCGAACTGCTCGACCAGCGCCTTCATCTGCGCATCCTGCGCCGGCGGCAGCGGCAGGCGCGGCGGCAGCGGCGCGCCGGTCGCAAAGCCCATATGCGAGAGCAGCGACTTCGTGCCGGCAACATAGGCCTGGCCGCCGACCGCCTGGATGATCGGCAACCACTCCAGATAGAGCGCGCGGGCCGCATCGTAATCCTTGTCGTCGGCCGCGAGCGTGAAGATGCGCGACATCGGCCCCGGCGCGACGTTGGAGGCGACCGCCACCCAGCCCTGCGCGCCCATCACGAAGGATTCGAACCCGAGGATGCCGCCGAACGGCACCATGCGGTCGCCGGCAAGGCGCACGATGTCGCGGATACGCGTCACCTCGAGAGTGGATTCCTTGACGTAGTCGCAGCCGTCGATCTCGGCGATGCGGGCCAGCAGCTCCGGCTTCATGTCGACATTCGACGTCGCCGGGTTGTTGTAGACCATGATCGGGATCGAGATCGCCGCGGCGATGGTGCGGTAATGCTCGACCAGCTCGTCGTCGGTGGGGGTGGAGTAGAACGGCGGGATGATCATCACGCCGTCGGCGCCCATCTCCTGCGCCTTGCGGGCGAGCCGGACGCATTCGCGCGTGTCCTCCGCGCCGGTGCCGATCAGCACCGGCACCCGGCCGGCGGCGGTGTCGATCACCGTGCGCGCCACCGCGTCCTTGTCCTCTTCGGACAGAGACAGGAACTCGCCGGTGGAGCCGAGCGGGATGAGGCCGTGCACGCCTTCGCGGATCTGCCAGTCGGTGAAGGCCGCGAGTGCTGAAAGGTCGGGCCTGCCGTTGCCGTCGACCGGCGTGATCATCACGGTGAAGACACCGCGAAATTTCGTAGACATCTTGAAGTTACCCTTATGAAAGTTCAGCGCTTTTCCGTGAGACCCACGGCGGCGGTCGACTGGCCGAACCGGCGTTCGATGCGTCGCTGGACGAAGTCCCAGAGCGTTGTCAGGATGAGGTAGTAGAGGGCCGCGACCGCGAAGAGCTCCAGCACCATGAACTTCTCCTGGATGAGCACCTGCGTGCGGCGCAGCAGCTCTTCCATGGAGATGACGGAGGTGACGGAGGTGGTCTTGAGCAGGCCGTTCACCGAGTTGCCGAGCGGCGGGATGATGACCTTGAAGGCCTGCGGCATGATGATGTAGCGCATGATCTGGCGCTCGGTCATGCCCAGCGCCCGGGCGGCCCGGGACTGGCCTTCCGGCACGGCCTCGATGCCCGCGCGGATGATCTCGGCGAGATAGGCCGCCTCGTTGAGCGCAAGGCCGATCAGGGCCGCCTCCACCACCGAGAAGCGGATGCCGAGCTGCGGCAACGCGGTGTAGATGACGATGAGCTGCACCAGGAGCGGCGTGCCGCGGAACAGCCAGATGTAAAACCAGGCGATGCCGCGCACCACCTGCAGCTTCGACCGGCGCATCAGGGCGATGAGGAAGCCGAGGAACAGGCCGCACAACAACGAGACGCAGGTCAGCCAGATTGTCGTGAAGACGCCTTCGAGAATGTAGGCGTTGGTGAGATAGTTGAAGAAACCTGACCAGTTCCAGACTGACATGGCGGGCCTTTCTATCGGGTGCGGCAGGAGGCGAGCGGCACCGCCGCCCCGAAGGAAGCAGGCCGGAGACCGGCTGCAGGCTTTCGGGGACGGAACGGGTCGAACGACATGCAAGCGCCAGCGACAGGGTCGCGCCCTTCCAAGAAGGAAGAGACAACGAGGTGAGATGGGGCCACGGGTTGGTTTGCTTTTCCCGCATTCATTTGGTATACCGATTTAATACACAGCAGCAAGGCCTGCGCAAGTCCCTTTGTCGGACCTGTGCACGCCTCTCCCTCACAGCCCTGCTAAGGCAGCTTCGAAAGGCACCGATGTCGCCCGTCTCGTCCCGCCCGGCGGGGATCTCAATAGGTGGAAAGAACCCGCTGGCGCACCTTTTCAAGGTGCTGGGTCATGCACTGGCGCGCAGCCTCAGGATCGCGCGCGGCAAGCGCGGCCAGGATCTCTCGATGGTCCTCGAGGCCCGGCTTGCGCTGTGCCAGCCGCCGCTGCCGTTCGAAGATCGTCGTGTAGCGGCGCATCTGGACGATGGTCTCGGCCATGAACGGATTGCCGCTCGCCTCGCCCAGCCCCTGGTGCAGCGCATCGTCGAAGCGCCAGATCATCGCCGGATCGGGATCGGGATCCTCGTCAATGGCGTGCAGCATGGCGGCAAGCTCGGCGAGCTTGCTCTCGGTGATCTCGGGACAGGCGAGCGCGGCCGCCGTCGGCTCAACAAGCAGGCGCATGGTGAGGCTGTTGAGATAGTCCTTCAAGGTGATGACGCGCACGGTGAGCATGCTCTTGCCGTTGCGCACCAGGAGCCCCTGCCCTTCCAGCCGGCCGAGCGCATCGCGCATCGGCGAACGCGACACGCCGAGGCGAGCGGCCAGCCGCCGCTCCTGGACGACAACGCCTCCGGCCAGCTGCGCCGACAGGATCTCCTCCAGCAGGGCGCGATAGGTCTCGTCCGCGAGACTCGTCTCCGTGCCGGTTTCCTGTTCGGCCATGTGCCGTCTCCACTTCACTATTTGACGATCATGACTGCTATGACGCATGCCTCTTGCCAAGGAAAGCATTTCGCATGAGGTCGAGCCCGCGCAATACCACGCCTTCGGAGGGGCAAGCCAAGTGAGCGTTACGGAGGAAAACAGCGGCGGCGCGTCCGCCCGCGGAAGCCACAGCCTCGCGGCGCTGGCCTACAACGCCGTGTCGGACATGATTCGCCACCGCAAGCTCGGCGGAGGCCATGTCATCGTCGAGGCGCGGCTCGCCGAGACGCTGGGCGTCTCGCGCACCCCCTTGCGCGAAGCCCTGCAGCGGCTGGAAGGCGAAGGCCTCGTCCACAAGGGCGACGGGCGCAACTACGTGGTGCGCCATGTCGATATCGGCGAGTACATCCAGAGCCTGAAGCTGCGCCTGCTGATCGAGCCGGAAGCGGCCGTGCAGGCCATGGGGAGCATTCCCAGCCGCAAGCTGATCGAGGTGCGCCGCGAGATCGACGACCTGATGGGCACGACCAGCTACCACACGGATGCGCACTGGTTCTCGGACGACCATCTGCACGGGCTGATCATCGACCATTGCGGCAACGACGTGATGGCCCAGGTGCTGCGCAACCTGCGCGCCACGACGCGGCTGTTCGAGATCGGCCAGCTGAAGGATCGCCTGACACCGGATTCGACCGAGCACCTGATGATCATCGACGCGCTTCAGCGGCAGGACGCCGACGACGTGCGCCGGACGGTGGCCAACCACATCGTCAGCCTGATCGACTTCGCCCGCAAGCACCTCAACATGACCGACTGAAGTACGGCCCCTCGCCCGCCTCACACCAGCATCAGCAGCCGCGCCGGCGTTTCCTTCAGCAGCAGATCGATCTCGGATTGCACAAAGCCCCGGTCGCGCATCAGGGGAATGACGTTGCGCAGCATGTGCGCATAGCCGTGGCCGCCATGGCACTGCAGGCGCGAACGGGTGCAGATGTCATGCGAAAGAACGACATTGCCGCCGAGCCCTTCCTCGAACAGCCGCCGCACCGCATGGATGCGCATGTAGTCGGTCGGCAGGTCGGCGACCGCCATCCAGTATTGCGACTGCTCGATGCCGAAGAAGTCGTATTCCACGACGCAGCCGCGCCGCGCCAGCGCGACGACCTGCTCCACGCTGTCATAGGTGCGGTCCATGTGGTCGATGATGACGCGGGAAAGGTCGGCGCCTGCGGCATGGAGGACGTCGAGGATCTCGTGCGGGGCATCGGGATGGCGGCCGGGATGGACGGTGATCGCCGCGCCGGTGCGCTGCTGGGCAATGGCCCCGGCCGCAAGCGAGCGCCGCTCGAACGGTGTCAGAGGCCAGGAGCAGCCGATCTCGCCGATGATCCCGCAGCGGATATCCGTGCCCCAGGCGCCTTCCTCGACCTGCGCCGTGACGATATCGGCCAGCGCCTCCTGAGGCAGCGCCAGCGTCGCCTCGTCCTGATAGCCCTCGGTGTAGAAGCCGGCGCCGAGCACCACATGCACGCCGGTCTCGGCCGAGATCGCCGCAAGCCCCTCGGGATCCGGGCAAAGCCCGCCGGTGGTCATCTCGACGATGGCGCCGCCGCCCGCCTGCGCGAAGCGGCGGGTCTCGGAGGTCGCGATGGCAAGGTCCTGGAGCCGGTGATTGCCGTGATAGTCGTTCGGCCGGTAGGTGACGTCGAAGACGTTCTCCAGCGTGATCTCGACCTCCGGCAGGCCTGCGTTTCGCCGCGCCGGCGGGGTCAGGTCGCACAGCAGGTGCTCGTGCATCAACGTGTAGCCGAGCGCCTCCGGCGCGACCGGTCCGCACACTGTCTGAACCGTCCCCGCACGCGCCATGCCACTCTCTCCGAGTTCCGTTGATTTTGACCGCTTGCAGACCGCATATAAATGGTATACCGTCCTAATACAATATAAAAACAGGCCTCATCAAACCAACCAGAGCGGAAGATAACCTCATGAAAAACAATGGATTCGATCGCATCCTGAGCGCCGGAATTTCGCGTCGCAGCGTGCTTCTGGGCGCCGCGGCCACTGGCGCCGGTCTCGCCCTCGGCAGCCGGGCGGCCTTTGCCCAGCCGGCTCTCGCCCCGCCGCACATCATCAAGCCGGGCACGCTCGTGATGAGCACCAACCCGACGCTGCCCCCGCTCCAGTTCGTCGACGACAAGGGCGAAGTGCAGGGCATGCGCATCGAGCTCGGTAAGGAGATCGCCTCCAAGCTCGGCCTGACGCCGGAATACATCAAGGTCGAGTTCGCGGCGATGGTGCCGGGCCTGGCCGCCGGCCGCTGGGACATGATCAACACCGGCATCTTCTGGACCGAAGAGCGCTCGAAGCTGATGTACATGGTGCCCTACGAGCGCGCCGCCGTGAGCTTCCTCGTTCCCAAGGGCAACCCGAAGAACATCACCAAGTGGGAAGAGCTGGCCGGCCTGTCCGTCGGCGTGGAGCTCGGCGGCATCGAGGAGCGCCGCACCCGCGAAGTCGACACCATGCTCAAGAATGCCGGTCTCGAGGGCATCACCGTCCGCGTGTTCAACAACTTCTCGGAAGCCTTCCAGGCCCTGCGCGCCGGCCAGGTCGACGCGGCGACCTCGATCGACGCGACCGCGAAGTTCCTCGAGGACCGCGACGACTTCACCCGCGCCATCGCCGGCCTGTTCCCGCAGACCGCGACCTTCGCCTTCGCCGACAAGACGCTGGCGGAATCGGTCGTCGGCGTGCTGAACGACCTGCGCGCCAGCGGCTTCTACGACGAGCTGTTCACCCGCTACGGCGTGCTGACCATCGAGGAAGAGAAGTTCGCGATCAGCGGCCCCGGACCGGCTTAACCCCGGACCGGCGCGCGGCCAGACAGACGCTCTGACGCGCAACACTCTCCCGGACCTGCCAGGTGCCCTGCGCCCGGCAGGTCCTGCGGCAGGCGGTGCCCCATCACCGCCGCCGCCCCCCTTTCCCTGATACGGTCTGGACATCGTGATGAGCACCCGCCCCCGGGACAGGCTCGGGGTCATCGGCTTCGGGCCCATCGGCAGACGACTTGCCGCCCGCTTCCGCGATGCGGACGACGGACCGCAGCTTGCAGCCCTTCTCGTGCGCGAGCGCCAGGCGAGCGATGCGGCCGCCCTCGCCCCCGATGCTGCGATCTGCACCGACATCGACAGTTTCCTGAAAGCCCGGCCGACCGTCGCGGTGGAATGCGCCTCGGCCGCAACGCTGGTCGAGGCGGCGCCCGCCCTGCTCGCCTCCGGCTGCGATATCCTGCCGCTGTCGCTCGGCGCCTTCGCCGACCGCGATGCGGAAACCCTTCTGAAGCAAGCCGCCGCCAAGGGCCCGGGACGCATCGAGGTGCCTGCGGGAGCACTGGGCTCCATCGGCTTCCTGACCGCCGCCCGCGAGAACGGGCTTGCCCGCGTCGAGATGCGCATCGGCTATCCGCTGGAGCGCTGGCAGATGATGGGGGCGGACCGCTTCGTCACTCTCAAGGGCCTGCGCGAACCGACCGTCTTTCTGGAGGCGAGCGCCCGCGAGATCGCCGCGCAGTTTCCCGGCCATCTCAATGTCACCATCGGCGTCGCGCTGGCCGGTCTCGGCCTCGACGACACCCAGGTAACGCTGCTCGCCGATCCAACCGTTACCCAGGCCTGGTTCGAGCTGGAGGCCCACTCCGCCTCCGGGCCCGTGCATCTTCGCGTCGACGGACGGGACGCCCCCGTTCACCAGGATCCGCTCGACTACACAACGTTCAGCGTCATCCGCCTCTTGCAGCGCCGCTCGGCGGCCATTGCAACGTGACGGCGGACAAAAAGACCGACAGGGAGACCACCGTGACATCGATCCTGCAGGACATCGCCGACGCTTCGGCGCGCGAACGTGCGCGCATTCTCGACGGGCTGCGGACCTATGTCCGCGCCGGCAAGGATGGCGAGGCCGCGGTGCAGAGCCTGTTCGCCGAGACCGCCGAGGCGCGCGGCTGCAGCGTCGAGGCCAGCTCCTATAATCCCGCGGATGTGCGCATGATCGAGGAGTTCGCCGGCGAGGCGGCCATCGATCCGCAGGCCCGCACCAGCATCATCGCGCGTTGCAAGGGCACCGGAAACGGACGCAGCCTGATCCTTTTCGCCCATCCCGACGGCGAGCCGGTCACGGGCACCGACCGCTGGCGGCACGATCCGTTCGCCGGCGAGGTCGACAACGGCCGGCTCTACGGCTGGGGCGTTGCCGACGATCTCTCCGGCGTTGCCGCCGGCCTGCAGGCGCTGGAGTTGCTCGCCTCGCTCGGCCTGCGCCCGGACGGCGATGTGCTCATCGCCAGCACGCCAAGCAAGCGACATGCGCGCGGCGTGTCGCGGCTGATGCAGGAGGGAATGACGGCGGACGCGGCGCTCTACCTGCACCCGGCCGAGTCCGGCGTCGGGCTGCGCGAGATCAAGGCGCTGGCCTCCGGTCAGGTCGAGTTTCGGGTGATCGTCGAGGGACAGCATCCGCCGACGACCGAGCCGCTCCAGACCGCCTTCGGGCATCTGGGCGTCAACGCCATCGACAAGGCGTTCGTCGTCTGGGAGGCGCTGAAGAAGCTCGACGCGCGGCGCGGCGAAGAGGTGCACCACCCCGCGCTGCATGGCGAGGTCGGCCGCTCGACCAACATCATGATGTCCTACATCTCGGCCGGCGATCCGAAGCGGCTCGCCCGTCTTGCGACCAGCTGCACGCTCGGCGCTGCTCTCGCCTTCCCGCCGCCGGAGAAGCTTTCGGACGTCTGCGCGCAGATCGAGGCGGCGGTGGCCGAGGCGGCCGCAAGCGATCCCTGGCTTTCGGAAAACCCGCCACGCATCGTCTGGGACAGCGGCACGACAGGCGCCGAAGTACCGGGCGACCATCCGCTGCTGCTCGCCGCCCATGAGGCGATCCGCGGCGTCTGCGGTCTGGAAGCGCATGTGAACCCGATGCACACGGGCAGCGACATCCGCAACCCGATGATCCAGAAGAACATTCCGACCATCGGCATCGGCCCGCTGTGCGGCGATCTCAGCCAGAATGACGGCGTCGACGAATGGGTCGACACTGAGGATCACGTGCGCTTCGTCGGCGCGGTTGCCGGCATCATCGCGCAGTGGTGCGGAGTTTCGAAACTGCAGGCCTGAGGCCGCTTGTAGAAGATGATTGCGGCGGCGAGACTTGCCCGCCGCCGCAGAACCCGTCAGTCGCAGGCAGCGGTGACGATGATCTCGACCTTGAGGTCGGCGCGGGCGAGCTTGGCCTCGCCGCAGGCACGGGCGGGCGCGCAGCCGGCCGGCACCCAGGCATCCCAGACCGAGTTCATCTCGACGAAGTCGTTCATGTCCGCCAGCCAGACGATGGCCTGCAGCATCTTCTCGCGCGAGGAGCCGGCGCGATCGAGCAGCGCCTCGACCCGGGCAAGGCACTCGCGGGTCTGGTCCGCGACGGTTTCGCCCTCGCCGACCTGGCCGCACAGATAGACAACGCCGTTGTGCTTGACGATCTTGCTCATGCGCGTCGCCACATCAATGCGTTCGATCATTCCGTAGTCTCCTTGCTTTGCGAGGCGGCCAGTGCCGCCAGTTCGCCCAATGTCACCGGCTTCAACGGCGGCCGGATGCGGTAGTACCCGGTCTCGTCCTGGGTGCGCCCGTTCGCGTCGGCCAGCAGCTCCGTCACGGTCAATCCGCAATAGCGCCCCTGGCACGGTCCCATGCCGACGCGGCCGAAGGCCTTGGTCTGGTTGGGACCGAGGCACCCGATGGAGGCATAGCGCCTGATGTCGCCCGCCGTCACCTCCTCGCAGCGACACACCAGCGTGTCATCCCCCGGAAGCAGCGCGCCGGCAAAGGGCGGATAGGCACGATCGAGGAACGGACGCACCGCCAACTCGCGCGACAGTGCCGCCTGCAAGGGGCGCGCGGCGCGATCCCGCTCGCCAGGGCTCAGGCGGCCGAGGTCGCAGGCAATGGCCAGCGCAGCGAGCCGGCCGGAAAGCGCGGCTGCCCCGGCCCCGCCGATGCCGCCGCCATCGCCCGCGATGAAGACTGTCTCCAGTCCCGCCGCGCGGCCCCAGAGGTCGCGCTCGGGCAAGAAGGCACGCTGAGCATCGTCCCAGCGGTGCGGAACGCCGATGGAGCGGGCGACCTGGGTGTTGGGCACGACGCCGTGATGCAGCAGCACGGTCGAACAGTCGATGCAATGGGTGCGCCCGCCGGCGGTAAAGCGCAGTGCCTGTGCCCGCGAGGCCCCGTCCACGGCAAGTTCGCTCGCAGCGGTGTAGCGGCGCACGCCGGCGCGGCGCAACTCGGCCAGCAGGCCGAGCCCCTTGGCAAGGGCCCGCCAGCCGCGCAGCGCACCGCCGATGTGGCGCAGCGCGGCCAGCCCGTCGGAAAAGGTCTGCGTCTCGACCAGGGCGAGCGGCGGCGTGCCGGCCCGGCACATCTGCGCCGCCACGAGATAGAGCAGCGGCCCACAGCCGGCGAGCACCGCCCCCTCGCAGACGATGCCCGATTGCTTGAGCAGGATCTGCGCGGCACCTGCCGTGATGACGCCGGGCAGCGTCCAGCCGGGGATCGGCATCGGCCGTTCCAGCGCGCCGGTCGCGATCAGCAGCCGGCGTCCCTCGAGCAGCTCCGCCTCGCCGTCGAGCGTGAAGGCAACGCGGCGCCCCTCCTCCACCTGCCAGGCGGTGGCGCCTGTCAGATGGCGGATATTCGGATGCGGCAGGTCGCGGACGAGCTCCGCACCCTTGAGATAGTCGGCCCCGAGGATCGCGGCGCGGCTCTCTCCCGCCCGCTCCACATCGCGGTAGATCTGGCCGCCGGCGCGCGGCTGCTCGTCGAGCAGCACCACCGCAAGGCCGGCCTCCGCCGCCGTCCGGGCAGCGGCCATGCCCGCGGGTCCCGCGCCCAGGATGACAAGATCGGCCTCACGCATCCCCGTCCCTCCCCGCGGCCGGCATCGCGATCTCCATGCCCGCGCCGACCTCGCACATGCAGGCCTGGCGGGTGACGCCGTCGATCTCCACCAGGCAGTCGAAGCAGGCGCCCATCATGCAGAACGGGGCGCGCGGCGCGCCGGAAACGGGCGTGCGGCGAAACGGGGTGACGCCGGCGGCCAGCAGCTCGGCGGCAAGATTTCCACCCTCGCGCAGCATCAGGTCCTGGCCGGAAAAGCGGACGCGGACCCTTGCCCCCTCCGGCTCCAGCTCACGAAAGGTCGAAGCGGTCTTCACTGAACACCTCCAGGTCGGGGGCCTGCGCCGTGCCTTCCAGCCAGTCGGGCAGGAAGCGGGCATGAGCGGCGGCAAGCGTCACTCCGCTGTGACAGGTCACGAGATAGGCGCCGGGCATCTCGCGGCTTTGCTGGTAGATCGGCAGCCCATCGGGCGACAGCACCCGCAACGCGCCCCAGGAGCGCACCAGCTGGGCCTTCGCCAGAACCGGATAGGCGGTGATGGCCTGCGCGGCGATCCCCGCCATGCCGTCCACCGTCACCGTGTCGTTGTGGCCGACTTCCTCGTTGGTCACGCCGATCTGGACGCCGCCCTCGTCCACCTGGCGGGCGATCAGCGAGGGGCGGTTGAAGATCTTCGGCAGTTTCTCGGTGATCAGCACCTGGCCGCGCTGCGGCCGGATCGGCGCGCGAAAGCCCATCTGCGGCCCCAGCACCGCAGAGCCGAGGCCGGCGGAGAGCACCGTGCGCGCCGCCTCCACGATGGTGCCGTCTGTGCACTCGATGCGGAACACATCGTTGCGGGTGATGGACTGCACGCTCTTGCCGTTGAGCACCCGCCCGCCCCGGCGCCGGACATCAGCGGCCAGCGCCCGCAGCAGCTTCAGCGGATTGGCATGGCCGTCTTGGTGATGCAGGATCGCGCCGACGACCTTCGGCCCGATTGCCGGCTCCTCCATCCGCAGCTCGTTGTGGCCGAGCACCTCGTAAGGATAATTGCCGTCGAGCTTCGCCTTCAGCACCTCGTAGCGGGTGACGGTCTCGGCCAGCGTTTCCTCGGAAAAATGCAGATCGTAGCCGCCGTTCTGCTGAAGCGCGGGATCCTCGCCCGTGCCCTCGCGCAGCTCGTCGGCAAAGTCGCGCCAGGCGGCGGCCGAGCTTTGCGACCAACTGGCATAGCGCGGCTGGTTCATGCCCTTCGACTGCACCCAGACGAGACCGAAATTGCCGCGGCTGGCGCGAAAGCTGCCGTCGTCGCCGTCGATCACGGTGACCGAGCGCCCGCGCCCGAGCAGGCCCCAGGCAACGGAAAGGCCCACAACGCCCCCACCGATGATGGCGTAGTCAGAATCCATGACGATGTCCGATCAGATTGAAAAGGATGCCGGGCAGCGCGGCGCCGCCCGGCAGGCAAGAGGCAAGGTCAGTTGCGGGCGCTGTCGAGAACGGAGCGCGCCCAGTCCTCGCCGATGTCCTTCAGCACCTCGGGCCAAACGGCCGCGCGCACCGTCTCGGCCATCGCCGACAGCTGCTCGTCGGAGAGCTCCACCACAGTGGTGCCGAGCTCGTCAGCGAGCCGCTTCTCGTTCTTCGCCTGGTCCTGCTCGGCAACGGTCCAGCGCAGGGTCTCGAACTCGGTCGCGACACGCTGCATCGCCGCCTGGACGTCGGGGTTCAGGCCCTCGAACACCTCGGTCGAGATGATCATGAACCAGACCTCGAAATGGGTGTTGGCGGGAATGTAGGTCTTGGTCACATCGCGGAAGGAGGAATAGTAGCCCTCCGCGCCCGAACCGATCACCCCGTCGACCACGCCGGTCTGGATCGCGGTGAAGGCTTCCGAGAACGGGATCGGCGAGGGAATGTAGCCGAGCGCCTCGCCGGTGAGCTGGAAGCTCTTGATACCGGGGACGCGCACCTTGATGCCCTTGGCCTCGGTCGTGCCGGGCGTCACCGCGTCGCGGTTGAGGGCGATGCCGCCGAAATAGACCGGATAGGCCGCCAACATCGTGATGTCCTGCCCGGCAAAGAGCTCCGCCATGGTGGCGTGCATCGCGCCGCCCCGGCCGTAGACCTTGCGCGCTTCCTCCCAGTTGGAGGCGAGGAACGGCAGGGAAGCGATCTGCATCCGGCGGTCGGCAGCGGTCGCCGCCGGCTGGACGGACATGTCGATGGCCCCGACCGACACGCGCTCCTGCACGGTGGTGTAGTCGCCGAGCGCAGAGGCGGCGAAGATCTGGATATTGACCTCCCCGGCGCTCGCCTCGCGGATCGCATCGGCGAAGACCTTCAGCTCGGTGTCGATGGTCGTGCCCTGCGGACGGACATGGCTCATCTTCAGGTCTGCGGCCTGGGCAAGACCGGCGGTGGCGAGCCAGACTGCAGCGGCGGTGATGTGCAGAACGTGTTTCATGGTACCTCCTCTTTGGGTTTCTAAAAGGTCGGGTTTCTTCTTGTTGTTGTCGGGGTCAGTAGCCGAAGAGCCTCGGCAGGTAGAGCGACAGGTCCGGCCAGAACGAGGTCAGGAAGACGACCGGCAGGTATCCCGTGACGATCAGCATCATCGCCGGCGGGATCACCTTGGTGACCTTCACCTTGCCGATGCGCGCACCGAGATAGAGGATCGAGGCATAGGGCGGCGTCACACCGCCCATGGCCGTGTTCACTCCCATGATCGCGGCGAACTGCACGGGCGAGACGTCCATCGCCTGCATCAACGGCATCAGGAGCGGGGCGACGAGGAGAATGGCCGTCGTGTCGTTGACCACCATGCCGATCAGGAAGAGCAGCAGGTTGATCAGGATCAGCAGCAGGACCTTGTTCTCGGTGATGCCGAAGATCGCCTGGACGATCTGCTGCGGGATGCCCTCGTAGACGAACATCTGGCCGACGATCATCGAGAACAGGATCATCAGCATGATCGCGCCGACCGCGGTGGCCGCTTCCTTGCCGGCGAACAGGAAGTTCTCGAGCTTCAGCCCCTTGTAGACGAGGAAGCCGACCGGCACGGCGTAGATCACCGCGAGCGCCGCCGCCTCTGTCGGCGTGACGATGCCGCCATAGATGCCGCCGAGAATGATCACCGGCATCAGCATCGCCGGGAAAGCGTGGACACCGCGCCGCGCCACCTCGCCGGCAAGCTCCCCGAGCGCCGGCTTTTCATCCAGCACCAGGTTGAACTTGCGCGACATCCACAGGTTCACGACCGAGAAGTTGAACATGATCAAGAGGCCCGGCCCGAGCGTCGCCAGAAAGCAGGCGAGGATCGAGGTCTCGGTCACCCAGCCGAACAGGATCATGCTGAGGGATGGCGGGATCAAGAGGCCGAGGATCGAGGAGTTGGCGATCAGCGCCGTTGCGTATTCGCGCGGGTAGCCGCGCTTTTCCATCTCCGGGATCAGGAGCGGGCCGATCGCCGAGATGCCGGTGAGGCCAGAGCCGGAGATCGCACCGATCACGGCGCAGCTCACCGCCGCGACGATGCCGAGGCCGCCGCGCACATGGCCGACAAAGGCGTTGACGAAGCGCAGCAACGAGGCCGCGATGCCGCTTTCCGACATCACCGCGCCGGCAAGCACGAAGAGCGGAATGGCCAGCAGAACGGGATTTCCCAACTGCTGGAAACCCCAAAGCACCATGCCCTTCATGGTGACGTCGCCGAGATAGTACATCACCATCAGCGCGGCGCCGAAGCACCAGGGCAGCGGAACGCCGAAGGACAGCGTGACGACGAGGGCGGCAATGGCCAGCAACGCGATCTCGATCATCGTGCCGCCTCCCCTGCCAGGGCGCGGACATGGCCGACCATGTGGATCACCGTGTAGAACATCATCAACGCAAGGCCGATCACCAGCGCCACATCCGAATAGAAGGTCGGGATGTAGAGTGTCGGGCTCTCCTTCCACACGCGCCAGGCGTAGCGGGTGAAGTCCCAGGCCCAGTAAAGCAGCCAGAGGCCGATGATCAGACTGAGGATCTCGCCGATAATGGCGAGGATCGTGTGCTGTCGCTTCGTCTTGAGGAAGATCTCGAGAACATTTGCCCTGATATGGCTGTTCTCCCGCGAAGCATTGACCGCGCCCAGGATGTAGAGCCAGAGCGTCGGATACATCATCGTCTCCTCGAGCCCCATCACAGGAACCTGGAAGACATAACGCGTGAGCGCCTGAGCAAACTGGCCAAGGGCCACGATGCATATCAGCGTGGTCAGCAGGTATTTTGCAAACCTGTCCAAAACACTCCTCCCTCTCATGACGGTCTTGCGAGCGCCACAGCAACCTCCATTGCAGTTGCCATTGTCGGATTTGCTATGGCATAAAATCAAATTAGAATTACTGCTATATCCATAGAGTGGGTCTATAGGTCGGGCATGAACCTGTCGTTCCGCCAGTTGCAGACATTCGTCGAGGTGATGCGCACCGGCTCGGTCTCCGAGGCGGGGCGCTCCCTCGGCCGGACGCAGCCGGCGGTCAGTGCCATGATCTCCGGCCTGGAACGGGAGATCGGCTTTCCGCTGTTCGAACGCGAGCGCGGCCGGCTGATCGCCCGGCCAGAGGCTCATTATTTCCTGGAAGAAGCGGAGTTCGTGCTGGAACGGCTGTCGCATTCGGCACGCACGCTCCAGGAAATCGGCAATCTGGAAAAGGGCAAGCTCCGGATCGCCTGCAATCCGGCGGCATCCGGCTTCTTCATGCCCAAGGTGGTGGCGGGCTTCCTGCGCGAGCGGCCGCAGGTCGAGGTGTCGCTGATGATGCAGTCCTCGGTGGTCATCACCGACTGGATCGCCTCGCAGCAATACGACATCGGCCTTGCCGAAACGTCCGAGCCGAGACGCACGATCCGCGCGCAGAATTTCGCCTTTCCCGGGCTTTGCGCAATGCCCGTGGACGATCCGCTGACCGCCCGCAAGGTGATCACTCCGGCGGATCTCGACGGGCGGCCGCTCGCGATGCTGTACGACGATCACGTCACCGCGGTGCAGACCTATCGTGCGTTTCGCGATGCGGGCGTCCGGCTCAACCGCCGCTTCGAGCTGCGCACCTTCCTGCCCGCGCTACAGCTCGTCTCGGAAGGGTTGTGCTGCGCGATCTGCGACAGCTTCACCGCCATCAGCCATGAGGAAACGTTCGGACGAGCCAGCAGCATCGTCTTCCGCCCGTTCGAACCGGAAGTGAAGCTCGACCTGTCGCTGATGACGCCCGCCAACCGTCCGCTCTCCATGCTGGTGCAGGAATTCGCCGCGGAGCTGGCCGGCCAGTTGGCCGAGCTCGCCGCAAGGCGGGACTGGTAAGCCGCCGGGCACGGGCGGTCGGCACGGCCTGGAGCCGCTGCGCGGTATGCAGGCGGCAGGGCGCTGCGGCAAGGAACTGTCCCCCGGCACATGGGGCCATCAAGGCCGGGGGACGCCATGGCCAGGGGAAGCCACGGCCGGGAAAGCGGGCTGTTACGCCCCCTCCCCCTTTTGAGCTGCAGCAGCAAGGCGCGCTGGCCGGATCCGCAGGAACCAGACGAAGGCCGCCGTCATCAACAGCAGGATGACGCTCGCCGGGCTGCGCAGGAAGATCGTCGGATCGCCTTCGGAGACGATCAGCGAGCGGCGCAGGAACTCCTCGAAATAAGGCCCGAGGATCACGCCCATCAGCGCCGGGACGACCGGATAGCCGAAGCGGCGCAGGAAGTAGGCGAGCACGCCGATGGCCAGCGCCATCCACATCTGGAAGATCGAGAAGGACGAGGCATAGACGCCAACCATCGAGATCAGGCCGATAAAGGCATAGAGGAAACCCCGGTTGATCTGCGACAGGCGCAGATAGACCGGACCGAAGGCCAGCACCGACACGAAGACGAAGATCGAGGCGACGAAGAGTGCGGCGAACATCGGAGCGATCAGCGGGAAATTCGCGCCCAGCAGCGCCGGCCCGGGAACCAGGCCGTGGATCAGCAGCACGCCGAAGATGATCGCGGTCACCGCATCGCCCGGAATGCCCATGGTCAGCAACGGGATCACCGCACCGCCGCACATGGCGTTGTTGGCGCTTTCGGAAGCCGCCAGGCCCTCATAGGAGCCCTTGCCGTACTGTTCGGGATGCTTCGAGCCGCGCTTGGCATCGGCATAGGCGATGAAGGAGGCCATCGACGCGCCGCCGCCCGGCAACATGCCGATCACGACGCCGATGACCGAGCTCTTGACCGAGTTCCACACGCCGATCTGGCGCAGGTGCTCGCGACGGGGAATGAAGTCGCGCCGGCGCGGCCGCGCCACTTGCGCGGCAGATACGCCCTGCACCAGCTTCGCCGGCATGCCGGACTGCGCGATCATCTCGCAGATGGCGAACAGGCCGATCACCGCCGGCAGCAATCCGACGCCCTCGATCAGATGGTAGCTGCCGAAATCGAAGCGCCCGACCGGCGCCATCGGATCCATGCCGACGGTCGAGATCATCAGACCGATGGCCATGGCGACCATCGCCTTCAACAACGACCCTTGCGAGACGATGGTCACGGTGACGATGGCCAGCAGAACGAGCGAGAACTTGTCCGGCGTGCGGAACAGAAGGGCCAGACTGCTGACGGGCTGGGCCAGCGAGATCAGCACCACGGTGCCGATCAGCCCGCCGATGGCGGAGGACAGCGCGCTGACGCCCAGCGCCTGTACCCCTTCGCCGCGCTTCATCAGGGCATTACCCTCGATCGTGGTGATCGCCCCGGACGGTGCGCCCGGGATGTTCAGCGTGATGCCGGTGATCGAGCCCGCATAAATGCCGGCCATGTAGATGCCCGCCACCATCACCAGCGCATCGGCAACCTTCATCCCGAAGGTGAAGGGCAGCAGCAGGGCGATGGCGAGCGTCGCGGTGAGACCGGGAATGGCACCGAAGACGATGCCCAGCAGAAAACCGCCGATGAGATAGAGGAAGGTTACGGGGTCGGTGAGCGCCAGGAAACCGTCGGCAAGCTGTCCAAACATCTCACAACTCCCACATCGGCAGGTAGAGCCCGAACAGCTTCACGAAGAACAGCCAGCCGAACACCGTGATCGCGGCGGAGGTCAGGACGGCAAAGATCACCGACCGGCCCCAACTGCCGCTTTGTTCGTAGTTGAAGAACAGGGAGATCGCGAAGGTGTAGAGCGCGGCGGCGACGATATAGCCGGCGTAGAAGAACACGATCACGAACAGGCTGATCAGGGTGATGGCCACCAACGGGCCGACAATGCCGACCCGCGGGATCGCGCTCAGGGCGCGCTCGGCATCTGGCACCGGCTCGGGGCTGCGGAATTCGTCGACCAGGATCTTCAGAACCGCGACATAGACGAAGCCGCACAGCAGCATCGGCATGAAGGCCGGGCCCGGCTCGCCGGTCACAAAGGGGAACGGCATGATCAGCACCTGGCTGGCATAAACCGTATTCAATCCGAGCAGGACAAATGCAAACAGCACCTGCCCCGTGACACGTCGCGTCATTGGCATACCCTCCTGCGCCGGCAAGACGCAGTCCCAAGGCGGATCAGGAACGCAAATCGGGCGGGACCACTCGGCCCCGCCCGACTAGGCCTTACTTCTGCAGCAGGCCGTCGGCGATCAGCTGGTCGATCAGCGCGAACGCCTTCTTCTGCGACTGCTCGACATAGGCCGCGGTCTCGTCCGCGTTCATCCACACCGCGCCCATGCCCGTCTCCTTGGCGGTCGCCTGGAACTCGGGCATCTCGAAGACAGCGGCAAAGCCTTCCTCGAGGGTCTTGCGGATGGCCGGATCGACCTCGGCCTGGGTGCCGACCAGGCGGAAGCCGCCCCACACGACGTCATAGCCGGCTTCCTTGAAGGTCGGGACCTCGGGGAAGTTCGGATCGCGCTTGTCGGCCATCACGCCGAGCACACGGGCCTGGCCGCTGTCGATGGCCGCATAGGCGGCGGAGATGCTGATGGAGGCCGCCTCGGTCTCGCCGGAAAGCAGAGCCTCGCGCTGCGCGGCCGAACCGCCCGGATACGGGATGTGCTGCACCTCGATGCCCGCCTGGCTGGCGAAGTCGAGCGCCGGAAGGTGCCAGACACCGCCGGTGCCGACATTCGAGATCTTCAGCGTGCCCGGCGCGGCCTTGGCGGCCTCGACGAACTCCTGGAGCGTCTGCCAGGGCGAGTCGGCACGCACCACGATCGCCGTCGGGTGGACGGTGACCGAGCCGAGATAAGCGAGCTGCTTGGTATCGAAGCCCGGCACCAGATCGTAATACGGCACGGTGATCACGCTGTCCCAGGTCAGCGAGCCGATGGTGTAGCCGTCGGGACGCGACTTCATCAGGCGCAGCGTGCCGACGCCGCTCTGCGCACCGGTGATGTTCTGCGTGTTGATGCCGACGCCGAGCGACTTCTCGGCAAAGCTCATGAAGGTCCGCATGACGGTGTCCGTGCCACCGCCAGCGCTCCACGGCATGATGTGAACGAAGTCTTTGCTGGGATAATCCTGGGCGCCGGCCGCCGGCGCGAACGGCAGCGACATCGCCGCGGCCACGATCAGGGCCTTGGACAGGTTAGCGAATTTCATGAGCTCATTCCCTCTGGTTTGCTGGTGTTGATTGAAAGCCCGGTGAAAAAGGGGATGGCAGGCCCTGCCCGCCTCTGGGTCAGGCGAAATACGGCAGCTTCCGCTCCTTGGCCGAGCGAACCCAGGCCGGCACGAAGGGGACGATCTTGTCCTGCGAGGGCACCATCATCTCGATGAAGTTGGCGCCCGGATTGGCGATCGCCTCGCTGAGCACCGCCTCGATCTGGTCCTCCGAGGTGATCCGCGCCGCCTTGAAGCCGAAGCCTTCCGCCACCTTCACGTAGTCGACGGCGCCGAAATCGGTGGTCCAGGGCGCATCGACATTGTCGAGCAGGATCGCCTCGCCGCGGATCCAGCCATAGGTGTCGTTGCGGGTCAGGATGACGGTGATGTTCTTGCCGCTGCGGCGGATGGTCTCGAAGTCGCCGAGCACGAAGGCCAGCGAGCCGTCGCCGGTGAAGGAGATCACCGGCCCGTCCGAGGCGAAGGCCGCGCCGATGCCGGCCGGAACCGAATAGCCGAGCGAGCCCATCGAGTAGTTGGTGATGTAGCGGCGCCCCGCCTCGCGCACCGACATCAGCGCCGACGGATAGATGGCGCTCACGCCCGGCTCGGCGGTGACGATGGCATCGGCCGGCAGGATGCGGTCCAGCACCTGCGTCAGCTTGACCGGCGAGACGGTGCCTTCCGGCATCGGCATGTTGGAGTTGAACACCGCATCGAGCGCGGTGCGCTTCATGTCCGTAAGGTCGATCTTGTCGCGCTTGACGGCAGGATGCTCGGCGCGGATCAGCTCGACCATGTATTCGAGCGTGGCACGCGCATCACCCACCATGCCGACCTTCAGCGGGAAGTTGTTGCCCACATGCGCCTCGGCGATGTCGAGGTGCAGGAAGGTCTTGGTCTTCGGGTCGCCGTAGAGCTTCCAGTGATCGGTGCCGCTGGAATCGGTGTTCGAGCCGATGAAGAAGACCGTGTCGGCCTCGCGGACATAGGAGTTGGAATACTCCATGCCGCCGCGCGCACCGATCACCCGCAGCGACAGCGGGTGGGTCTCGGGGATCACGCCCTTGGCGGGCGTGGTGGTTCCGACGGGGATCTGCAGCAACTCGGCAAGGTCGAGCACGGCCTGCGTCGCCTTGGAGATGAGCGCGCCCTGTCCGCAGACGATGACCGGCTTCTTTGCGGCCAGCAGCACATCGATTGCGGCACGGATCCGGCTGTGATCGGCGACCGGACGGTGGGCGGGGAAGAACTGGTACTCCGGCTCGGCATAAAGGTCGGTGATCTCCGCCTCCTCATGGAAGACGTTGATGGGCACGCGGATATGCACCGGCGCCGGACGGCCGGAGGTGGCGACGCGGAAGGCGCGGCGCAGCAGGAACGGGATCTCGGCGACCTTGGTGAGGACGAAGGATTCCTTGCAGATGGCGGCGTAGAGCGCCGTCTGGTCGACGCCGGTCAGGCCGTGCTTCTTGTCCTGGTTGATGGGGATGTCGGAGCTGAAATAGATCACCGGAACCGAGCTGAGATAGGCCTCGGTGATACCCGGCGTGCAATGGGTGACGCCTGGGCTCGGGGCCTCCAGCACGCAAGGACGGCCGGTGATCTTGGCATAGGCCTCCGCGGCGAAGGAAGCGGTCCGCTCGTCGCGGGTGAGCACGTATTCGATGTTCGAGTGCTCCTGCCATTCCTTGTACCAACCGATGGTCGTCTCCCCCGGAAGGCCGAAGACATGCCGGACGCCATGCAGCTCCAGCATCTTCAGGATGACCTGAGCGCCATTCATCGTCTGTGTCACGAAAGCCTCTCTCGTCGCCGCGCGCGATCTTGCATTCCATTCTGTATACAGGACGATACACAGAACAAAACACAATTCAATTGTTTTTTCGGGACCGATGGCTAGAGTGATTTGCAGGGACGGCGCGGGAAGTGGAACTCATTGAAAAAATGACAAGAACCGAAGGAAGTGTTGAGCGGACGTACCGGGAGCTCAAGGAAATGGCGGCGAATTACCGGTTCAAGCCGGATTCACGCCTGAACGAGAGCGAGCTGGCCAAGAAGCTCGACACCAGCCGAACTCCCTTGCGCGAGGCGCTCAACCGTCTGGTCGCCGAAGGGTTCCTTACCTTCCGCAGCGGCCAGGGCTTCTTCTGTCGCTCGCTGACGCCAGCCGAGATCATGGACCTCTACGAGGCCCGCGCCGCCATCGAGTGCGAGGCGGCCAAGCTCGCGGCCCTGCGGGCCAAGCCCGAGGATGTCGCGGCACTGGAAACGTTCCTCAACGAGTCCCGTGTCGACTACCAGCCCGGCACGTCGCCCGTCGATCTCGTGCGGCTGGACGAGGAGTTCCACACGCGGCTGACCGCGCTCTCCGGCAATGCCGAGATGGTGCGGATGCTGGAGAACATGAACGGACGCATTCACTACGTCCGTCTGATCGACCTCAAGACGCTGTGCGAGCGCGACGGGCCCGACAGCGTGACCACGGACCCGCACCAGCGGATCCTGGAAGCCGTGAAGCGCGGCGACGCTGACGCCGCGCGGGCCGAAATGGCCGCCCATATCGAACGGCGCCTGGAATCGATCACCGAGAACGTGCGCAACGCCTTCGCGCAGCTCTACGCACCCTGACGCCATCGCTCGGCCGCAGCCGGCCTTGCCCGCGCGCCGAGATCGCTACCGGACGAACTCGAGAAGAAGGGCGGACGGGATCTCCCCCCATCCGCCCGTCCTGCAGTGCAGCTCTCACACCGTCGGCACGGTGCCCCCGTCGATCACATATTCGGTGCCCGTGATGCTGCCGGCCCGCTCGGATGCGAGGAAGGCGACCAGATTGGCGACCTCCAGCGGCGTTGACGGCCGGCCGAGCGGGATGCCGCCGAGCGAGGCCATGATCAGCCTCTTGCCCTCCTCGATCCCGACACCCTGTTCCGCCGCCAGCCGCTCGGCCAGATGCACGGAGGCCTCGGTCTCGATCCAGCCCGGCGACACCCGCACGACCCGCACCCCGCGCGGCGAGACGTCCTTCGAAAGAGCCTTGCTGTAGGTCGACAGGGCAGCCTTCGCCGCCGCATAGGCGGTCGTCGCCTCCGGCAGGGGCAGTACCCGTTGGATCGACGTCACGTGGATGACGACGCCGCTGCCGCGCGACACCATGTCCGGCACCAGCTCCCGGTCGAGGCGGACCGCCGGCATCAGGTTGAGGTTCAGCTCCCGGCCCCACTCCTCATCGGTGAGAGCAAGAAAGCCGCCCGCGGGGGCAGAGGAGCCACCGAGCATATGCACGAGGAGATCCACCCCGCCCATCCGCTCGCGTGCTGCAGCAGCCAGGCTTGCGCATCCCTGCGCGGTGGTCAGGTCTGCCGCGAAGAACCCGTCGTCGGACTGCCCCTCGGTCCTGTTTCTGGCAGAGGTCAGGACTTGCGCACCAAGCTGGCGAAACAGCTCGACGGTTGCGGCCCCTGCCCCGCGCGTGCCGGAGGTTATCAACGCCCGCTTGCCCTCAAGGCTCAGGAACGGGGGCGCGTCCGAACGTGCTGATGCCTGCCTCTGGCCGGTGGCGACCGGCGGACGGCCGCTCACGGGACGATCTCCAGCTCCGCGATCTTCCCTTCCCTGAGGAGAAAGAAATATCGCAGGTCGACGGGACTGCCCGGGAAGTCACCTTCCAGATGGCTGGTCACCACTGTCCGCTCGCCATCTCTGGCACAGGAGAACGGCACGCAGGTGTAGCTGTATTTCGCCGAGGCATCGGCCTTCCAGCGCCGGATTTCCTCAAGGCCCGAATGCGTCCTGCGCTCGTCCCTGACGACGGCGTCACGGGCAAAACAGCCCAGCATCGCGTCGACTTCATTGTCCCTGTCGGCCGCGAAATATGTCGCGACAACAGAGGGAAGACCGATGGTCATAACCGTGTCCTTTCATTCGCCTGTTCCGGCGGCGGCAAGCACGGGGCCCAAGGGTGCGGACCCCGCCCGTCTGCCGGCGCTTGTCGCACCAACTTATGGATGGACCGGCGCCCCGATAAGCGGGATAAAGAGGGACGTTAAATCTCGAAAAACGGGACAATGATCCGACACAGCCTGATCGAACTGGACGCCGTGCTCGCCATCGCCCGCCGCGCCTCGTTTCGCGCCGCGGCGCTGGACCTCGGCATGTCGACGACGGCGCTCAGCAACACGATCGCCAAGCTGGAGCGCGAACTCGGAGTGCGCCTGTTCAACCGCACGACGAGAAGCGTGTCGCTGACCGACGCGGGGAGGAATTTCGTCGAACGGGTCGGACCGGCCCTCCAGGACATTCACGGCGCGATGGATGCTGTCCGCTCGCAGCAGGACACGCCTTCAGGAGTGCTGCGGATCAACACCTTCGCCACCGCCGCCCGCGCGATCCTGTCCCCGCTCATCCTCCGGTTCCTGCAGCGCTATCCGCAGGTGCAGGTCGATATCGTCACCGAAGGCCGGCTGGTCGATATCGTCGCCGAAGGTTTCGACCTCGGGCTGCGCAGCGCCGATCTTGTTCCCAGCGACATGATCGCGGTCAGGCTGGGACCGGAACGCCGTTTCGCCGTCGTCGCATCGCCGGACTATCTGAAGGAGCGGGAAAGACCGCGCGTCCCGACGGACCTTCTGCGGCACGAATGCGTGCGCGTCCGGCTGCCCGACGGCAGCCTTTTCCGCTGGAAGTTCGAGAAGGACGAAAAGCCCGTCCAGATCGACGTGAAGGGCCGCCTGACGCTCGATGAAGCGAGCCTTGCGCGCATGGCTGTGCTGGAGGGAACCGGCATCGGCTTCTTCATGGAAGAGGACGTGCAGCAGGACCTCGCGGCCGGCCGGCTGGTGCGGTTGCTGGAGGACTGGACGCCCCGGCAACCGCCGCTTTGCCTGTACTATCCGGGCCGCAAAAACCCCTCCGCCGCGTTCAGGGCCCTTGTCGAGATGGCCAGAGGCCTGGCCGCCGAACCGGCGAGCTAGGTCCGCGAAGATGGGCAGGCTCTAGACACGGCTGGCCTCGGCGCTTTCTCCGCGCATCGGCAGCGGCTGCTCGCTTTCGGCCTCCGCGTAGAACACGAGCCGCAGGTGCGTTTCCTCATCCACGATGAAGGACGAGTGATCGAAGACAACCGCGCCCCTGCCCTCGATCATGAAGCTCCGACGGCCTTCGCAGCGCCCATGCACGTCGTGCTGGTTCCACAGCACCTTGAACGAGGGGGAGACCTCTTCCAGCGCCCCAACCAGCGCGACCATGCTTTCGTCCTCCGGAGCCCTGGCAAAGTCCCGCCTGAAACTCGCCAGAACCTGCGGGGCCTGGACCGCCCATTCCACGATCCGGCTGTTCAGCCGGTCATCGGCGAACAGCATCCAGAGCATGTTCCGCTCACCGGGATCTCGCGGCTCGAACCCGAACAGCTGCTCGGCCGCAGCGTTCCACCCGATCACGTCCCAGCGCAGGTTCAGCACATAGGAAGGGCGCCGCGTGAGGTCGTCGAGCAACAGCCGCACCAGCGGGGGCAACTCGCACCAGGCCTGCCCCGCCACGGCGGGCGGGCGCTGGTGGGCGAGCAGGAACAGGTGCCTCCGCTCGATTTCATCCAGTTTGAGAACGCGGGACACATTGTCGAGAAAGGCGGCGGAGACCGTGATGGCCCGGCCCTGCTCCAGCCACGTGTACCAGGTGATGCCAACACCGGCGAGCGCGGCGACCTCCTCGCGGCGAAGCCCCGGCGTCCGCCGCCTTTTCCCGACCGGCAAACCGACGTCGAGCGGGGACAGGCTCTCCCGCCGCCGCCTCAGGAAATCCGCCAGTTTGGAGCGCGTACGATCCAGCCGGCTGTCCATCATATCGCTCCCAGTAACACCATAACTTGTTCCATAGTAACATGTTAGAGGCTGTGGCATGCGACTTCAAGAAACTGGAGTTGTCATGACCATCGATACCCCCACCACCGCCCCCTGCCCCTCTCGAGCCGCACAGGAAACCCGCCCTTCGGCTCTGGCGCTGGCCATCCTGTTGCTCGGCGGGTTCATCACCGTTTTCGACCTGTTCGTCGTCAATGTCGCCATACCGTCGATGCAGGCCGACCTTGGCGTGAGCTTCGCCGAAATCGGCTTCGTCATCGCCGGATACGAGCTGGCCTTCGGTGTGCTGCTGATCGCCGGCGGACGGCTTGGCGACCGCCATGGCCGGCGGCGCCTGTTCGCGCTCGGCATGGCTGGATTTGCCCTCACCTCCTTGCTCTGTGGCCTCGCCCCCGACGCCACGAGCCTGATTGTGGCCCGCCTTCTGCAAGGCGCGACCGGAGCGATCCTGTTTCCGCAGGTCTATGCGCTGCTACGCGTCATGTATGACGAGGCAGGCCGTCGCCGGGCCTTCGGCCTTCTCGGCATGACGCTCGGAATGGCGGCAATCGCCGGACAGGTCCTCGGCGGTCTTATCGTCGAGAGCGATCTGTTCGGGCTCGGCTGGCGGATCATCTTCCTCATCAACCTGCCGATCGGCATCCTCGCCCTGCTGGTGGCACGCGTCATTCCGGAATCGCGGTCTTCCAGGGCCATGAGCGTCGATTGGCCGGGGATCGGGCTTGCAACGGCCGGTCTGCTGCTCCTGCTCCTGCCGCTGCTCGAAGGCCCCAATATCGGCTGGCCGCTGTGGACATGGGCCAGCATGGCCGCCTCGCTGGTACTGCTGGCCGCGTTTCTCGCCTGGCAGCATCTGCTTGCACGACGCGGCGGCGATCCCGCCATCGACCTCGCCTTGTTCCGCAACGCCGGGTTTTCCGCAGGCTCCGTGGTTGTGCTTCTGGTCTACTCGACATCGACGTCGCTGTTCCTGTGCTTCGCCCTGCTGGTGCAGTCCGGCCTTGGCCTGACACCTTTCGCGGCCGGCACGCTGTTCGCACCGGCAAGCGTCGGCTTCGTCGTCGCCTCGCTGGTGGCCCCGAAGCTGGCGACGCGTTTCGGAAACAGGGCGATCGCGGGCGGCGCACTCGTTTACGCGGCAGGGATCGGCTGGCTGATCGTCACCGCATCCGGTCTGGAACGCAGCGCCGAAGCACTCGCGCTCTTGCCGCCGCTGGTGCTGTTCGGCTTCGGCCAGGGCCTCTCGATGACCCCGCTGCTCAATCTGGTCATCGGCTATGTCGAGGAAAACCATGCCGGAATGGCCGCCAGCTTCATCTCCACCATGCAACAGGTCGGCGGAGCCTTCGGCGTTTCCGTTGTCGGCATCTTCTTCGTCGGCATTCTCGCCAGCGATGCCGGCGAAGGCATAGGCCAAGCAGGTCGCTATGCCGGCGCCTTCTCCGGCGCGATGCTCTACAACCTCGCCGCCGTCCTTGTCGCGGTTGCCCTCATCGTCTGGATCACGAGAAAGAAAGCCGGATGAAGCAAGCGAACCACCATGCGCTTGCGCGGGGGCGGCTCTCAGGAGCCATCTTCGGCGGCGTGGATGAAACCCGTTGCGAACCAAGAATGTATCGTCACGTTTTCGTCAGGTAGCGGTCGACCCAGCGTGATCCGACAGCAGTTTTCGCGCGATCGCCATGGCCTCGTCACGTGACGGGGCAAGCATCATTGGGTAACCCCAGAACTTTGCGAAGGTGATGCCGAACGCCTTGAACGCGAGACGCTTGGCCGCGCTCGGCTCGACGATGATCATCGCCAGCACGAGCTTGCGCAGGCCAGCCTTGTTCTTCTTCATCCACAACGCCGTACGCTTTCTGTCCTCCGGCGAATGCTCATGGTCTTCGCTCGGGACGGAATCCGTCAGCACCACGAACGGCTCTCCCCGCTTCAGATTCTCTTCAAACGACGCGAAGTCTTCATCGTGGTCATGATCGGGGGCGTCTGCATAACTCATCCAGACGAAGGGAAAATTTGAGTTGTCCATTGGCATGGGTTGCGTCCTTTGTCGGTCATTCATGCAGATCATGCGGTCCGAAGGCGCCGCCAAGACAGCGTGGTCAAGACCACGAGAACCCCGCCGAAGATGAGAGACGCCCGATTGGCGGCCGGCCGATCGATCTGCGCCAGCAGAGCCGGGATCACCCAGGCACAATAGAAGGCAGAGATCGCCCATACTTGCGCGACGTTGAAATTGAGCGAAGGCATCGCCCCTTGCGCCACGGCGGAGACGTTCAAGGAGGAGAAAATCTGGATCGTACCGTAGATTGTCACGCCAACCGCTGTGACAAGCCAAACGAGCGGAAGTCGGCTTTGTCTCTTTTCGTCCATCTCAGGTCCATCCATCCGCAATCTCGTTCGCGGGCGGCGCCCACGCGGGCCGGAGCCTTGCCACCGACGATAGATGGATAGATAGATCTGCGAATGGCGTCATTGCGCAATGCAGACATTATATGTTTCATTTCGGCCAAATGAGTGTCGCAGCGAGGCCCCCGTGCATCTGGATCTCCGTGGAGATTGGTCTTCGTATGTCGATGAGGTCCCCCGCGATCTCGTCGCGATCAATGGTGTCGGCAGCCTGGAGAGCATGGAGCGATCAAAGCGTCACCATCATGAAAAGGCGCAGCTGCTCTATTCCGCCCGCGGCGTCATCAACTGCGAGGTCGATGACGGCGTCTGGATCGTGCCGCCGCAGTGCGCCATCTGGATTCCCGGCAGTTTGCCGCATGCCGCATTCGGTTCGGGCGAGGTGGAGTGCATCTGCCTTTTCGTCGCGCCGGATGCGGCTGCGAACCTGCCGGTCAAATGTTGTACGATCGCGGTTTCGGGTTTGCTGCAACATCTGCTGGTCAGGGCCAGCGAGCTTCCGGAGCGCTACGAGATCGACGGCCCGGACGGTCGTGTCGTTTCTGTCCTTCTCGACGAACTGGCCAAGGCCCCAGTCGAGGAACTCTGCCTTCCGATCCCCTCTGACCCGCGCCTGAAACATCTTGCCGGGCTTCTGGTCTCATCGCCGGCGGATCATGCGACGGTTGCCGAGTGGGCCTGCCGGGTCGCGCTCAGCGAGCGCAGTCTCAGCCGCATGTTGATGGAGGAGATCGGCATGAGTTTCGGCCGCTGGCGTCGCCAGTTGCACGTCATCCTCGCGCTTCGGCGGCTGAGCGCCGGCCAGACGGTCCAGACCGTCGCACTCGACCTCGGCTACGAGAGCGCCAGCAGTTTCGTGACCATGTTTCGCAAGATGGTCGGCAAGCCGCCCGGCCGCTATCTCCTGGAACGGCAGGAGGCCGTTCCTATCCCGAGATCAGACCCGCCGCCGAAATCACGCTATTGCCGCCGTTAGTATCCCTCACTCCCACTCGATGGTTCCGGGGGGCTTGGAGGTGATGTCGTAGGTCACCCGATTGATGCCCTCGACCTCGTTGATGATCCGCGTCGCGGTCTCGCCGAGGAATTCGTGGGTGAAGGGATAGTAATCCGCCGTCATGCCGTCGACCGAGGTCACCGCGCGCAGGGCGCAGGCATAGTCGTAGGTCCGCCCGTCGCCCATCACGCCGACGGTGCGCACCGGCAGGATCGCCACGAAGGCCTGCCAGATCTCGTCGTAGAGCCCGTGACGGCGGATCTGGTCGATATAGACCGCATCCGCCTTGCGCAGGATGTCGAGCTTCGCCCGCGTGATCTCGCCCGGGCAGCGGATCGCAAGGCCGGGTCCGGGGAACGGATGACGGCCGATGAAGCTGTCGGGAAGGCCGAGCTCGCGCCCGAGCGCCCTCACCTCGTCCTTGAACAATTCGCGCAGGGGCTCGACCAGCTTCAGCCCCATCTTTTCCGGCAGGCCGCCGACATTGTGGTGGCTCTTGATCGTCACCGACGGACCGCCCGAGAAGGAAACGCTCTCGATCACGTCCGGATACAGCGTTCCCTGCGCCAGGAACTCAGCGCCCTCGATGCTGTTCGCATGCTTCTGGAACACGTCGATGAACAGCTTGCCGATGGTCTTGCGCTTCACTTCCGGATCGCTGACGCCCTCCAGCGCCGACAGGAACAGCTCCTGTTCGTCGGCATGGATCAGGCGAATGTTGTAGTGGTCGCGGAACATGGTCACGACCTCTTCCGCCTCGCCGAGGCGCAGCAGGCCGTGATCGACGAAAACGCAGGTGAGCTGGTCGCCGATCGCCTCATGGATCAGCACCGCCGCCACCGAGCTGTCGACGCCGCCGGACAGGCCGCAGATGACCTTCTTGTCGCCCACCTGCTCGCGGATCTTGCGGATCGCCTCCTCGCGATAGGCGCCCATCGTCCAGTCGCCGGTAAAGCCGGCCAGCTTGACGAAGTTCTCGTAGAGCCGCTTGCCGTTCGGCGTGTGGTGCACTTCCGGGTGGAACTGCACGGCAAAGAACTGGCGCTGCGGATCGGCGGTGATGGCGAAGGGCGCATTGGGCGAAGTGCCGAACACCTCGAAGCCCGGGGCCAGCCGGCTGACATGGTCGCCGTGGCTCATCCAGACCTGCTCGCGCCCGCCGTCGAACCAGCCGTCGAGGAAGGGCAGCCGCTGCTCGGTCGGCGTGACATAGGCCCGGCCGAACTCCGCCGTTCCGCCGCCGCCGGAGATCTTGCCGCCTTCGACCTGGCCGCCGAGATCCTGCATCATCACCTGCTGTCCGTAGCAGATGCCGAGGATCGGCACGCCGAGCTCGTAGACGGAGGCCGGCGGACGCGGCGATCCCTGGCGGGTCACCGAATCCGGGCCGCCGGAGAAGATCACCGCCTTCGGCCGGAACTCGGCCAGAAAATCGTCGGTGACGTTCTGGAAGGGATGGATCTCGCAGTAGACGTTCAACTCGCGCAGACGCCGCGCGATGAGCTGGGTTACCTGCGAGCCGAAATCGATGATGAGGAGCTGGTCGGTCATGGGCAGCTAATAGCCAAAGCGTGGCGGGTTTTGAACAGGAATCTTGTGCCCTCAGCCCTGCATTTGTCGCAATGCCGCAATCTTGCCGGACGGCTGCGGATAACTGCGGGAACGGGCGCAGGAACTTTGACCATCTGGACGAAGCACCCTACGCTCCCGCAATGACCTGCCTTGAAGACCGCGCGGCCGAATCGCCGCTGTCGGACCGCAATGGCACTAGCGCGGCTCAGGAGCCCACCCGATCCATGGCCTCATTCCTTTCGCCGCCCGAAGCCTCAGATGCTCTCATCGCGGCCGCCGCACGCGAATCCGCCGGCGACTTCAACGGCGCCCTCGACATCTACCGTGCGCTGATGACCCGCGATCCGGAGGATTTCGAGGCCCGCTACCGCGCCGGCACCGCGATGATGCGCAAGGGCGACCTTGAAGAGGCGGTGACCTTGCTGCGCCAGGTGGTGTTCACCCGCCCCGAGCATGGCCCTGCCCGCGCCAATCTGGGCAATGCCCTGCTGCTGCTGGGGCGCTACGACCAGGCCCGCGAGGCGTTCCTGGCCGTGCTCGACTTCGACCGCGACAACCGCAATGCTCTTTACGGCCTGTCGACGATCCTGATCCGCTCCGGACGCCATGCCGAGGCCGCTCCCCATGCCCGCCGCCTGCTCAAGGCCATGCCGGAAAGCGCCGCGGCGCTGACGCTGGATGCCGATGCCCAGGCGCCGCTCGGCAATGTCGCGGCCGCCATCGCCCAGTATCGCCATGCCCTGCGCCTCGACGAGACCTATGTGCCGGCCCTGAAGGGGCTGGCCCGGACCCTGTTCCGCCAGGCCAGGCACGATGAGGCGCTGGACGCGGCCACCCACGCGGTGGCGCGTGGCGCCGCCGATGCCGAGATCATGGCCCTGCTCGGCTCCATCCACCTTGCCGGCGAGCGCTGGAGCGAGGCAATCGAGGCCTTTGCCGATGCCCAGGAACTGGAGCCCGACAATCCGGAGCACCCGATCCAGCTCAGCCATGCCTGCCGCAAGGCCGGCGATCTCGCCGGCGCCCTGTCCAACGCGCGCGCCGCCTGGGAACTGGATGCCGACAACCGCGCCGCCGGCAACGCGCTCGGCACCGCCTTGGCCGCGGCCGGGGCCGGCTTGCAGGCCCGCAGCGTGCTGATGGCCTCCGGCCAGCGCGACCGCGTCCCGACCGGGGTCTGGCGCGATCTCGACGTGCTGGTGCCCCAGCTCGAACAGCAGGCGGTGGTGCGGGCGCAGGAAGCCGCAGAACGTGCCGAACGGCTGCTGGCCGAACGCCAGCATCACGCCGAGGAACAGCCCGCGGCGGACGACACGTTCCCCGAGGCCGTTGCGGAAGCAGGCGAAGGCGGCGAGATCAGCCACGCGGACAGCGAAGCTGCAGAGCAGGACGAGCCCGCGCGCGAGCCGGAGAACCTGCCGCTCTTTCCCGGCATCTGACGGCGCACAGCCTTCCCGAAACGAAAGAGGCTGCCCGCAGGCGGCCTCTCGCATCAGATATCGCTCACACTTTCGGCTCAGCCCTCTTCGCGCCGCCGCAGCAGAGCGATGAAGAAGCCGTCCGTCGCGGTGCGCGCAGGGCTCAGCGTCGCAAAGCCCGGCTCCTCGAAGCGCGGACGCGGCGCGGCATCGCCGAACAACTCCGTCCAGCGCGGCTCCAGCGAAACCGTCTCGAATTCACCCGCCTCGGCCAGGAACGCCCGCACCTGCTCGCCATTTTCGCAAGGCAGCAGCGAGCAGGTCGCATAGAGAAGGTGCCCGCCCGGACGCACATGCCGGCTTGCGGCAGCCAGCACCTCGCGCTGTTCGCGCACGCGCGCGGCCAGCGCATTGGGCGTGATGCGCCACTTGGAATCGGGCCGCCTGCGCCAAACGCCAGTACCCGAGCACGGCACGTCGACGAAGACGAGATCCATCCGCCCTTCCAGATCGGCAAGCGATGTGGCGTCCGGATCGCGAACCTGAACGTTGCGCGCGCCCGCCCGCTGCAGCCGCTCGAAAATCGGCGCAAGGCGCAGCTTGCTGGCATCATGGGCATAGATCTGCCCGCGATTGCCCATGGCACCGGCCAGCGCCAGCGTCTTGCCGCCACCGCCCGCGCAGTAGTCCAGCACCTGCGCCGGCTCGACCGATGCGGCAACGAGCGCAGCCACCTGGCTCGCCTCGTCCTGCAACTCGAACCAGCCCTTGCGGAATCCCTCCTCCGCCTGGACATGCGGCGCGCGCTCCTTTCCCAGCGGCGGCTCGATCCTCAGCCCCACCGGCGAGATCACCGTCTCGTGCAAGGACAGGTGCGAAAGCTTGCGCAGCATGCGCTCGCGGTCGCCCTTCAGCAGGTTGACGCGCAGATCGATGGGCGCGCGAGCGGCAAGCGCCCTGCCCTCCTCGATCGCGGCATCGCCGAAAGCCTCGTGGAATTGCGGCCAGAGCCATTCGGGAATATCGGCCGCCACATGCGGAGCCATGTCCGCAGGAGCCTCGGCTCCGAGCCGCAGGACCTCGTCCTCACTCAGCGGTTCGGGAGCAAAACGGTCGCCGTCGAGGACCGCAAGAAGGCCCTCCACGCCAAAGCCCCAGATCCGCGCATAGGTGGCGAACACCAGCGCGCGCGGGCTGTCGTCCTGCATCGTCGCGGCCAGCGACAGCCGCCGCCGCAGAGCGTCGAACACGAGATTGGCGATGACCAGTCGATCACCCGATCCCGCGAAGCGATGCTGCCGTCCCCAGTCGCGCAGCGCATCCTGCACCGGGCGCCGCGCGTGCTCGACATCGCCGAGAATCTCGATTGCCGCCGCAAGGCGGCCTCCGTCCTTCATCTTCCGTGCCCTCGAAATCCATCCATGCGCGCCGGCCTGTCGCGAATTTGCCCGCGACGCGCAGCCGCTGCCCTGTGGCGCGACGCACAAAATCTGCCGGCAAGCCCGTCACCGCCCCATCGGTCGGCACTGCGCCCTTTCGGCTGCTTTAGCCGATCCATCTCGGATTGCCAATCTCTGGGCGCCTTTCCGGGTTGGCGTGTGCCCTGCTGATTTCCCGGTCATCTTCCCGCAGGGATTGTATTAATGATCAACCTGAGGTAGGAATGACTTGTTATTATTTACAGAGAACACCTTTAACTCAACCAATACGTGTCAATCAGTAGAATAGAAATAACGCTTCCATAACGTCCTCCAGCGCCAAATCTTGCCGACCGAGGGAGGATGCCATGCGCAAAGACATCAACCAGCCATCAGCAAACCCCACAACGGATCCCGAAAAGGAAATTCGCGCCTGGAAGGCGTATTTCGCATATGCCGCGCAGGACGTGACCGCGGAGGCCCCAGAGCTCCTCGTCGCCTGCGCCCATCGCCTTCTGGAGATGTCGCGGGAACCGCGCGCGCCCCGTCGCGGAGGCCGGCGCCGTGCCGCGCCTGTCGCGGCCGCGGAAGCTGGCGCGAGCTGATCGACCGGCGTTCAAGGCAAGAGATGCCGGAAACGGCAGCGGGCGGGAGATGTCTCCCGCCCGCTGCTTTTTACTGTCAGCTGTCAGCCGCCCCGCGCTCAGACGCCGCCGGGATAGTTGGGGCTCTCGCGGGTGATGGTCACGTCGTGGGCATGGCTTTCGCGCAGGCCCGCGCCGGAGATGCGCACGAACCGCGCCTTCTCCTGAAGGTCGGGAATGCTGCGAGCGCCGACATAGCCCATGGCCGCGCGCAGGCCGCCGCCGAGCTGGTGCAGAACGCTGGCGAGCGGTCCCTTGTAGGGCACCTGCCCCTCGATGCCTTCCGGCACCAGCTTCAGGGTGTCGCGCACCTCGGCCTGGAAATAGCGGTCTGCGGAGCCGCGGGCCATCGCGCCCACCGAGCCCATGCCGCGATACGCCTTGTAGGAGCGGCCCTGGTGCAGATAGACCTCGCCCGGGCTCTCGTCCGTACCGGCGAGCAGCGAGCCGACCATGGCTCCGGACGCGCCGGCGGCCAGCGCCTTGGCCAGATCGCCGGAGAACTTGATACCGCCGTCGGCGATGACCGGAACGCCATCCTTCTCGGCCGCCGCACAGGCTTCCATGATCGCCGTCAGCTGGGGAACGCCGACGCCGGCAACGATGCGTGTGGTGCAGATCGAGCCGGGCCCGATGCCGACCTTCACCGCATCCGCGCCCGCGTCGATCAGCGCCCGCGTGCCGTCGCCCGTAGCGACATTGCCGGCCAGCACCTGCACCGCGTTGGACTGCGCCTTGACCCGGCGCACCATCTCCAGCACGCGCTCGGAATGACCGTGCGCTGTGTCGACGACAAGCAGGTCGACGCCCGCATCCATCAGCCGTTCCGCCCGCTCGAAGCCCTCCGGCCCGACGCTCGTCGCAGCCGCGACCCGCAGGCGGCCCTGCTCGTCCTTCGAGGCATTGGGGTTGAGCTGCGCCTTCTCCATGTCCTTCACGGTGATCAGGCCAACGCAGTTCTGGCGATCATCGACGACAAGCAGCTTCTCGATGCGATGGGCGTGCAGCAGGCGCTTGGCTTCCGCCTGGCTGACCGTGTCGCGCACGGTCACCAGTCCTTCACGGGTCATCAACTCGGCAACGCGCTGCGCCGGATCGGAGGCAAAACGCACATCGCGGTTGGTCAGGATGCCGACCAGACGACCGACATGCTGGCCGCCGGCGCCGCCGTTCTCCACCACCGGCACGCCGGAGATGCCGAAGCGCTGCATCAGGTCCAGCGCCTGCTGAAGCGTCGCGTCCGGGCCGATCACCAGCGGGTTCACCACCATGCCGGATTCGAACTTCTTCACCTGGCGGACCTGCTCGGCCTGCTGGTCGACGGTCAGGTTGCGGTGAATGACGCCGATGCCGCCGGCCTGGGCCATGGCGATGGCGAGACGCCCTTCCGTGACGGTGTCCATCGCGCTCGACAGGATCGGCAGGTTCAGCTCGAGCTCGCGCGTGATGCGGGTGCGCAGGTCCGTTTCCGCCGGCAGGACCTCGGAATGGCCCGGCATCAGCAGGACGTCGTCGAAGGTCAGAGCCTCCGTACCGTGAATGGACTGGTAGAATGCGGGCATAGGCCAATTCCCCTTTCAGGAAAAACGAACCTCGTCCGGTCGGGAGGCGTCCGGAAGAGCGATCGCAGATGGGAGAAGTTGGCGCGGGTCATTAACACGCGTGCGACGGGAAGGGAAGCGGGATCGCGGAAGGAGCGGTCCTTCCGCGAGCTTTTCTTCCAGGAGCCGATACGGCCGGCGCCTCGTCTCAGTCCTTGCGGCCGCGAAAACCCTTCGCAAGCACATAGAGTTCCGGGCTTTCCTTGCGGCTCGCCGGAGGCTTGATGTGATGCACCGTCTGGTAGTCGCGCTTCAGCTCCGAGAGCTGGTCGTTCTCCGCACCGCCGCGAAACACCTTCGACAGGAAGGCACCGCCCGGCGCCAGATTCTCGCGGGCAAAGAGAGCGGCGACCTCGAACAGGTGAGTCGTGCGCAGGTGATCCGTCTGACGGTGCCCGGTGGTCGGCGCCGCCATGTCGGAGATCACAAGGTCCGGCGCATGCCCGCCGAGCGCCTGCAACAGGGCCTCGGGTGCATCGTCGTCGAGAAAATCCTTCAGCAGCAGCACGACGCCGGGAAGCGGCTCGACCTCAAGATAGTCGATACCGACGATCAGCGGGTCAGCGTCGGTCGAGCCGGTCTTGGCCGCCGCCACCTGGCACCAGCCGCCAGGCGCTGCGCCCAGGTCGACAATCCGCTGCCCCGGCTTCAGCAGCTTGTGCTTCTCGTCGATCTCCAACAGCTTGTAGGCCGCACGCGAGCGATAGCCGTCGATCTTCGACCGGCGGACATAAGGATCGTTGAGCTGGCGCTGCAGCCAGCGGGTGGAGGAGTTCGACCGCTTGCGCGCGGTCTTCACCCGCTCGAACATGCCGCGGTCGCCGCGTCCGCGGCTCGAAGTGGTCATTGCCTTGTCCTATCTCGTGCGCCCGCGCGGGCGCTGTCGGTGCGGCGGCTTGCGGCGCCAGACATTGTCGGCGGCCATCAGCTCCATCAGGATGCCTTCGCGCAAGCCCCGATCGGCGACACGCAGCCGCTGACAGGGCCAGCGCCGCCGGATCGCCTCGAGGATCGCACAGCCGGCCAGCACCAGATCGGCCCGGTCGGCGCCGATGCACGGGTTGTCGACGCGCTCCTCATAGGGCATCGCGCGCAGCCGCTCAATCATCGCGGTGACGTCTTCGTTGTCCATCCACGCGCCGTCGACCCGGCGCCGGTCGTAGCGCTTCAGGCCGAAATGCACGCCGGCCAGCGTGGTGACGGTGCCGGAGGTGCCGAGCATGTGCACCTTGCCGTCGCAGATGGCGGCGCTCAGCTCGCGCCCCAGCGTGAAGGCCTCCAGATGCGCGCGCGCGTCGTTGACCATAGCCTCGAACGTATCGGCGGTGACATGGCGTCCGCCGTGACGCTCTGCAAGGTTGACGACACCGACAGGCAGCGAGATCCACGCCCGGATGAAGCGGGTGAGCGCCACGCCGCGCGCACCGCAGCGGTTGCGCAGGTCCAGCCAGACGATCTCCGAGGACCCGCCGCCGATGTCGAACAGCACAACGCCATTGGCATCCGGGCACACGAGCGAGGCGCAGCCCGCCACAGCCAGACGCGCCTCGGTTTCGCGCGAGGCGATCTCCAGCGCAAGCCCGGTCTCCTGCCGCACGCGCTCGATGAATTGCGGGCCGTTTTCGGCCGCCCGGCACGCCTCGGTCGCAATCAGGCGGAACCGCTCGACGCCGCGATCCTCCAGCTTGTCGCGGCAACAGGCCAACGCCTCCATCGCCCGCTCCATCGCCGCATCGCTCAGGCGGTTGGTATGGCCGAGCCCCTCGCCCAGCCGGACGATGCGCGAATAGGCATCGACGACCCGAAAGCCGCGCTGCTCTGGGCGCGCCACCAGCAGGCGGCAATTGTTGGTGCCGAGGTCGAGTGCCGCGTAGAGGCGTCCCTGCGCCTCGTCGGAGACGTCCGGTACATCGCGGGAGACATGTCGCGGCGAACCGGAAGCGCAAGGTGATTCGTGCCCGCTCGCCGCCACCTCCCGGCGATCGCGACCGACAGGTTCCGTTCCCGGCGCTCGCGCTGCAGCTGGCCTGACGGCCTTCTCGCAATCGGAAATGGGGCGCGAACGACGCTCCTTTGTATCGCCCGCCTGCGCTCTTGCTGCGCGCACCACCTCCCCAAGGCGGCCGGCGGTTGGCTGCGGCCCGCTTGCAGGCGGCTGTGCTTCCGCCGTCGAATGTCCGTCGGTACGAGCAGCGCCCGCACGGCGCTCGGCCCGGTTGGGGCGGTGGCGCTTGCGGCTCCGCTTCCGGCTGCCGGCGGACGCAGTCTTGCTGTCCGCGCCGCCCTTGATGGGCACGTCGGCTGCCTGTCCATCCGCATCCCGATCTCCGGCGGCGCGTCCCGCACCCTGTCCGGAGACCCCGGCCTGAATGCTCCCGGCATTCTTCGGCCTGCGTCTCTTCCGGGACCGCTTGCGCTTGGCGGGCTCTGTGCCGGCGCCTCTCGCGTCGTCCTGTCCCGGTGTCGAGCCGGGATGCAGCCGGTCGTTGCCCGGCCTCATCTGTCCCGATTCGCTCACAGTCTGTCCTTGCCGGCACCCTCAGGTGCCTCTGCTTTCCCTGCGGCAGCCTGCTTGCAGCCGCCGCCCGGAAACGCATTGTCGTTAGGTAGAGTTTACCACCATATCCGCAGCCCGCAACTTGCGAGCCCCCGCATTCCTCGACGAGAGCCAGTGACCCGCCAACGGCGGCGTTACCTGCGATATGGGAATGAAGCGAGCGGATATACACAGGCACGCGCGATCAAATTTTCGCTGAGCCGGCATCCATGCTTGACAGCGCAGGCACGCATTCATAAAAAGCCGCCCATGGATGCGCTGCCGCTTCGCGGTGGGCGCCGGACGGTTTTTACCGAAAACCTTCCGGCAGGATCTCAGGGACAAAGCGGCCCAAAAGGCCTCGGCACCTTGAAAATCCTCGATTTCCGGCCATATCCGGATAAGGCATCCAACGGCATTGGGGAATAGGTTAACGGTAGACCCGCGGACTCTGACTCCGTTAGTCCTGGTTCGAATCCAGGTTCCCCAGCCAACTTCTCTCCCGGATATCACCACAGCGCCTGCCCTGAGGGTCATTTCCCTGCACTTGCAGCAATGCACGCATGCGTCCGTGCGTTGACGCTTGAGAGAAGCCCTTTGCCCGGTTAGGCTGCAAGCGGGTCTGTTGCTCTACGTGACATTGTCCGCTCCGGAGGATGCGCCGGTGAAACGCGAAGTCCTGGGCATTCTCGCCGGCGCCCTGCTGGCATTTGCGGCGGCTCCCGCATCGGCGGACTATCTGTCGCCGCGCAGCAGCTCTGATTGCAACCTCTACACCCCCGCCTATCCCTTCAAGGCAAGGCTGGACGCGATCGACGCCCGCGCCAGCCAATGCGAGCAGTCGCACAGCCAGTTGGGCTGGACGAGCGCATGCGGACATTATGGCCCGAATGCATGCCTGCCGATCTACCAGCAGACCTGCGCCTTGAGGGGCCAGATGGCCCGTATCGAGGCGCAATGCCGGCAGACCCTCGAGAACTGGAAGATTCGGGAGGCCGCCGAAGCGCGTCGCCGCGAAGCCGAAGAACAGGCCCGCAAGGACGCCCAGCGCTTTCTGAACGAGACAGGCGCCAGAGCCGGCCACAAGCAGGAGCCCTATGCCGCGCTGCGCGACGGGCAGGCCTTGCCGCTGGAGGTGTCCGACCGGCTGCGCCACGCGCGCGGATTGCCCGGCCCGGGCGGCGCCGAAAAGCTCTCGCGCGCCTTCGTCAAGCACGGCACGGCTCGGATGCAGGACATCCAGGCCGCAGCCCTCGCCTATCTGGAAGGAGCGACCTCCAGCTTCCAGCTCCACAGCCCGCCGAACACGCGAGGCTACAGCGCCGCCAATCCTCGCCGCTCCGCCTCGCAGCTGGACCGTGCGCTCCACAGCCGCACGACCCAGTTGCAGCGGATCGAGGCCATGCAGGACCTGCAAGCGGCCGGCGGCACGCCCCCGATGGACAGCGCGTACTCGGTGCTGATGACGCAGATCGTCGAAGCGCAGGCCAATGGCACCCTGCCCGCCGATAGCGTCGATGCAGTGACCCGCTGGATCGCCAGCGAAGTGGAGCGGGCGGAAACGGAGTGGGGAAACGCCGAGCGCGCAAGGGTGTCGCGAGAACTCGAGGCGCTTTTGCCGCAGCAGCGAGCGCTTGCGAACGCCGCGTTCCAGGTGCTGGACGAGCGCCGACGGCAGGACGAAGCACGCCGGAGGGCCGCAGAACAGGAGGCCGCGCGCCAACGCGGCAACGGCGCGGGCGGAACGCGGTCCGGCACGGCTTCGGGCGGCGGGAGCAGCGGGCACCCCGGCGGATCCCGCTACGAGTACTGCCAGGCAAATCCGCATCTGAGCTGGACCAACTGCCTGCAGGGGCGCGATACCCCAACGAGCAGCAGCAGGCCGGACAGGCGGAATTCCGGCTCCAACGGCAGCAGGAACAATTGCGGCAGCCGGACATGCGGCGTCTTCTGAGGCGGTGGACAGGGGGAGCGGCATGCGAAGGATGACCAATGCCCTGCGGACGGTTTCCCTGTCCGTGTTGTTGATGACCTGCCCGCAGGTCGGAACCGGTATCCTCACCGCCCAGGAAAGCATCTCCAGAACCGATGCGGCGGTGATGGCTGCCGCCCGTGCCGACGACCTCGACACCCTGAAACAGCTCGCCGAGGCCGGACTGGATCTCGCCGCGGTGGAGCATGACGGCGCCAACCTCGCAACCATCGCCGCCATGCGCGGCTCGCCGGACACGCTGGCTTTCCTTGCAGCTCAAGGCGTCGACCTGAACCTGAAGGACGCCGAAGGCTACACGCCGGTCATGCGGGCACTGCAGCAGGCCCGCACCGACAATGCGCTGAAGCTCCGGGAACTCGGCGCCAGTCTCGAAGGGATCACCGAGGACGGCTACTCCGTCAGGGTCCTTGCCGAGGTCGCCGGACTGGAGGATTTCGGCCCTGAGCCTCCCCCGCCCTCCCTGCAGCTCTCCCCGGATGCCGCCGACACGATCCTGCTCAAGGCAGCGGAATTCGGCGACCTCGACAGCGTCCGCTTCGCGCTCGATCACGGCGCAAATGTTTCCGCGCGGGCCGCCAACGGCTGGACGCCGCTGATGATCGCGGCTCTCGGCGGCCACGCGGACATCGTCCGCCATCTTGTGACTGCAGGAGCGGCAGGCGAGGAGGACGGCCCTCTGCCGACCGTGGATGGCAAGCTCGATGCGGTCGTCGCGGCTCTGGTGGGCGGCGCCAAACGGGAGGAGAGCCGCGCCGACGAACTTGTATGCGCCCTCTCGCATGCCAGGAACCTTGCCCGCGACATGCCGCGATATCGCGCGGTGGCAAGCAGGCTCGGCTACAGCGATGTCTTCCAGGACAAGCATTTCCCGGCCAACGACCTGCCTCCGCTGGAAATCGACCTCCCCTATCCGCGGAGGGGAGATGCTGCGGCCTGGCGTGCCCTGCAGTCGGCGCTGCGCGACAAGGGGCTTTACCAGGGCACAATCGACGGGGTTCTCGGCGACCAGAGCCTGATTGCGTTGCACTATTACTTCCAGCCGCTCTTCGAACGGCTCGTCCAGCGCTCCGCGACCGCAGCCGCGCGGGCGCAAGAGGCCTTGGCGGGCGGAGACCGATCCTCTCCTTACGGTGAGGTCGGTCGAGGCATCTCGGGAGAGACCGCCTATGGCCAGAAACTCGGGTCCACGCCGAAGCCCGTCTACTTCGCCGAAGGTATCGACGACCGCGGCCGTGCAGCCGGCGACAAGATCACCGTCACCTATCAGGATGCCAGCGAGGGCCATCAGCGGCGGCTGCAGCTGAGCCAGCAGCCGGACGGTTCCGGATTTTACCAGTATTTCCATACCTATATAGCCGGCGGCTTTTTCTTGGCCCATGTGCGCGGCAACTCGCTCACTCTGAGTTTCAACGGCGAGCGGCCTCGGATCCAGCACGAGGTCAGGCTGAACCTGTCCGCCGGGTCGCGGATCGAGGTGCGCCCCGTTGCCGGCGCCAGTCTCAGCCCGTCTCGACCTCTCCCGTGCCTGCCGCAGGATCCTGCGCCGATCATTCTCGATTCGGCTTCCAGCTCCGTCATTCTCGACGCGTCGGACGATGCCCCGGCCGAGCCGCGCTCCCGGCTCCTCCGCATCGACGAGAACGCGCCTGCACCGCAGGAGCCGGCGGCGAGCGCACCCGTCCAGGATGCCAGCGAGGCCTGGGAGCGCTGATCGCAGCCGACGCTGCGTCTCCTTCGGATTTTCCCCTGCCTTCGAGCGTGCGACGCGGCCGGACCATGGCCGCGCGACGCAGCTAGATTGTGTTTGTCCGACAAACCGGCAAAGCGCGAAATCGTCACCGAGCAGCAGCTCATTGGCGGAAATTCGGAGGCGAAAGAGGCGAGAAATATCCGCTTGACGGTCAAAACCTGCTTGTGCCAACCTTTGTCCGACAAAGGGACTAACTGACAAGGCGCGCCGCCAAGATGCGTGCCGCAGCCGTCCGGGAGGAGACGTTCAGCAATGTCGATGGCGGAGCCGGGTCGCTTCGAAAAGATCAAGGTGCCCTCCGCCTACCAGATGGTCGCGGAGGCGATCGAGCGCGAGATCATGGCCGGGCGCCTGCGCCCGGGCGACGAGATCGGCACCGAGGCAGAGCTGGTGCGCCAGTTCGGCGTCAACCGCTCGACGGTGCGCGAGGGCATCCGCCTGCTGGAGCAGGCGGGACTGGTCCAGCGCGAGGCCGGCCGCAAGCTCTATGTCTGCCTTCCCCACTACCGCAAACTGTCCGACCGCATGAGCCGCGCCCTGGTCCTGCACCAGGTGACCTTTCGCGAGCTGTTCGAGGCGGCCGTGATCCTCGAGCTCGGGGTGATCGAAAGCGCCGTCGACGAGGCAACGGAAGAGGACCTTGCCGCGCTGGAGGCCAACCAGGCGATGGCCGAGGCGGCGCTGGACGATCCGGTGCGCCTTGCCGGTCTCGACACGGAATTTCATGCGCTGATGGCCAAGGCCTCGCGCAACCGGGTGCTGGAACTGGCGCGCGAGCCGGCCGCACTCCTGTTCTTTCCCACCTCGGAGCTGATCTGCCGCCGGGTGCCGCAAGGCGCCGGCCGCATGGTCGCTGCCCACCGACGGCTGATCGATGCCGTCGCCGCGCGCGACAAGGAGGAAGCGTGCCTGTGGATGCGGCGGCATGTGGTCGACTGGAAGCGCGGCTTCGAGCGGGCCGGTCGCGACATCGACGAGCCGGTGGAGAGCATCTTCGAGCGTCTGTCGGGGGTGAGACAATACGCATCGTGAATTGAGGTTTTCCGGCTCTGGAGGGGGCCGCCGGTCGCGACCGGAAAGACAAAGGACTGGGAGGAACATGTCGCAGGTTCTGCATGACCGGCCGCTGGCGGCCGGCTCCATCGCGCCCGTGCGCCGCCAGGTTGCCGTTGCAGGCACCAGGAAGGGGCACCGATGACCGCGCCCCACGAGACCGGCGCCGCGCGCCTGGAGGTCGAGGGACTGTCGCTGTCCTTCGGCGGCCTCAAGGCGCTGCGCGGCGTGTCCTTCTCGGCCGAGCCCGGCTCAATCACGGCGCTGATCGGCCCGAACGGCGCCGGCAAGACCTCCATGTTCAACTGCATCTCGGGCTTCTACAAGCCGCAGCAGGGGAGCGTGCGCTTCGACGGTCGCGACGTGACGCGGATGCATCCGCCCGAGCGCGCCGCCCTCGGCTTCGCCCGCACCTTCCAGAACATCGCGCTCTTCCGCGGCATGACCGTGCTCGACAACATCAAGCTCGGCCGCCACGCCCACATGAAGACCGGCCTGTTGCAGGCCCTCGCCTATTGGGGTCCGGCCCAGCGCGAGGAGGTGGAGCTGCGCGCCGAGATCGAGCGCCGCATCATCGACTTCCTCGAGATCGACCACATCCGCAACATGCCGGTCGCCTCGCTGTCCTACGGCCTGCAGAAGCGGGTCGAGCTTGCCCGCGCGTTGGCCATGCGCCCGCGCATCCTGCTGCTCGACGAGCCGGTCGCCGGCATGAACCGCGAGGAAACCGAGGACATGGCCCGCTTCATCCTCGACGTGAAGGAGGAATGGGGCACCACGATCCTGATGGTCGAGCACGACATGGGCATGGTCATGGACATCTCCGACCATGTGGTCGTGCTGAATTTCGGCGAGGTCATCGCCAGCGGCCTGCCGCACGAAGTGCAGGCGGATCCGCATGTGACGGAAGCCTATCTCGGCAGCGGCGATCCCGCCGCACTGATGGCCCGCCTCAAGGGCGAGGCCGGCGCATCTGGCGGCACTGCCGCTGCAGAGCGCGAAACGCGCGAGGACGTGGCATGAGCGACCTTCTCTTCTTCACCGAGGTGACGCTGGCCGGTCTCGGCTCCGGCGCCCTGCTGTCGCTGACGGCGCTTGCCTTCGTGCTGATCTACAAGGCGACGCGGGTGATCAACCTTGCCGTCGGCGAGCTGTTGATGCTCGGCGGCTACCTCTTCTTCGCCTTCGCCGCCGGTCTCGGCCTTCCGGCCTGGGCGGCGATCCCGCTCGCCATCGCCGGCGGCGGTCTCGTCGGCGCGGTGGTCGAGCGCGGGTTGATCCGTCCGATGCTCGGCGAGAGCCCGATCGCCGTCTTCATGGTGACGATCGGCCTCGGCTCGGTCCTGGTCGGCCTCGTCGAACTCGTCTGGGGCACCGATCCGCGCGCCCTGCCCGCCTTCATGGGCAATGCGCCGATCTTCATCGGCGAGGCCTATGTCTCGCGCAAGATCGCCATCGCCTTCGCGGTTGCCGCCGTGGTGATCGCGGTCTTTCTCGCCCTTTTCCGCTTCTGGCGCGGCGGCGTCGCGCTGCGGGCGACGGCAACCGACCAGGCCGCGGCGTATTCCTGTGGCATCAACGTGCCGGGCGTCTTCTCGCTCGCCTGGGTGATCGGCTGCGGCACTGCCGCCGGCGCCGGCGTCCTGCTCGGTTCCATCGGCGGCATCTCGCCGGCCATGGGCGTCTTCGGCCTGTCCGCGCTGGTCGTGGTCATCGTCGGCGGTCTCGACTCCGTCGCCGGAGCCCTTGTCGGCGGCCTCGTCATCGGCCTCATCGAGGCCTGGGCCGGGACCTATCTCGGCGGCGAATACAAGCTCGTCACCACATTCGGCCTCCTCCTCGTCGCCTTGATGATCCGTCCCTACGGCTTGTTCGGCACGACAGAAATCGAGCGTCTCTGACATGCAGATCGGAACCGCCAAGCACAGCTACCAGGCCGACGAGGCGCTGCTGACCACCCGGCCGCAGCGCGTGTGGATGGCCCTGTTCGCCCTGAGCCTTTGCATCGCGCCCTTCGTGCTCGACAATTACTGGCTCTATCTCGCCTGCCTCGTGGCCATCAACGTGGCGAGCGCCACCGGCCTCAACATCCTTACCGGCTATACAGGCCTCGTCAGCCTCGGCCAGGCCGCCTTCATGGCGGTCGGCGCCTACACGGTCGGCTGGATGCAGCTGAACCTCGGCACGCCCTTCCTGCTGAACCTCGTCGCCGGCGGCATCATTGCCGCGGCGGTCGGCATCCTGGTCGGCATCCCGAGCCTTCGGGTCAAGGGCCTCTACCTGGCCATCGCCACCATCGCCGCCTCGTTCATCCTGCATTTCATCTTCGTCAACTGGGAGAGCGTGACCAACGGCAACAGCGGCCTGACGCTGACACCGGCGAGCTTCTTCGGCACGCCGCTGACGGACTACTCCCAGCTCTATTTCGTCTTCGTGCCGATCACCGCGCTGATGGTGCTGGGCGCGGCCAATCTCTTCCGCACCCGCGTCGGGCGCGCCTTCATCGCCATCCGCGATCGCGACATCTCGGCCGAGGTGCTGGGCATCTCGCTGCTGCGCTACAAGCTGATGAGCTTTGCGATCTCGTCCTTCTATGCGGGCGTTGCCGGCGGCATGTGGGCCTACTTCTTCCGCGTCGTGACGCCGGAGAGCTTCCCGTTCGTCTATTCGATCTTCTTCCTCGCCGCGATCATCGTCGGCGGCATGGGCACGATCCTCGGCGGCATTCTTGGCGCCGTCTTCATGACCCTCGTCCCGGAGCTGCTGCGCTTCGGCATCGACTGGCTCACCCCCGTTCTTCCCAATGCGGCGGCGATGCTCTCGCCGGTTCGCACCATCGTTTTCGGCCTCCTCATCGTCGGCTTTCTCATTTTCGAGCCGAAGGGACTTGCCGAAATCGTCCAGAGATCCCGGCGTTACTTCCATCTCTGGCCCTTCAAGAAGTGAATGAACAAAAGTCACGCGATAAAACCGGAGGAAACAATGCTTAGCTTTACCAGGAGAACGCTGCTTGCCCTGTCGGCATCGGCAGCCATTGCCACCGCGCTTCCGGCCGTTGCGGCCGACGACATCGTCATCGGCGGCTCGATCCCGCTCACCGGCGTCTTCGCCTTCGCGGGCGTCGGCATCGAGGCCGGCATGCAGGACTACATCAAGATCGTCAACGAGGCCGGCGGCATCCAGGGCCGCAAGCTGCGCCTCGCCTACGAGGACACCGGTTACAAGGTCGACGCGTCCGTCGCCGTGTTCAACAAGCTGACCAGCCAGGACGAGATCCACCTCTACTACGGCGACTCCACCGGCTTCGCGAAGACCATCAACGGCGAGATCGACCGCCGGGGCTCGATGATCATGGCCGGCGCGTCCTTCGCGACCGAGCTGAACGATCCCAAAGCCTTCCCGCACCAGTTCATGGCCGGCCCCGACTATTCGGAAATGACCGGCATCCTGCTGGAATACATCGCCAAGGAGAAGCCGGGCGCCCGCATCGTGCTGGTCAACTCGGACACCGAGTTCGGCCGCGACCCGATCGCCGCCACCAAGGCGCGCGCCGGCGAACTGGGCCTTGAGGTCGTCGAGGAGATCATCACCCCGCCGACCGCCGTCGACGTCTCCACCGAGGTGCTGAAGCTGCGCCGCGCCCGCCCGGACTACACCATCTTCCACGGCTACGTGCTGGCGCCGCTGCCCGAATTCATGAGCCAGGCCAAGCAGCTCGGCCTGGAAACCAAGTTCATGGGCACGTTCTGGTCGATGGACTCCAGCATCTGGGCCAAGGTCGGCGAGGCTGCCGACGGCTTCATGGGCGTCATGCCCTATCGCTACTACTACGACGACGCCGACAACGCGCCGATGATGGACCGCATCCGCGAGATGCGCCCCGAGTACCAGTCGACCCCGTACATGCAGGGCTTCCTGACCGCCATGCTGTTCACCGAGGCGGCCAAGCGCACGCTGGAGGCCGGCAAGGAGCTCAACGGCGCCAACCTGAAGGCCGCGCTCAACTCCATCGAGAACTTCGACACCGGCGGCATCATCGGCGTGCCGATCTCGATCCCGGGCAACTCGATCCCGGTCGGCCGCATCTACCGTTACGACGCCAGCGCTCAGCAGATGAAGCCGGCGTCCGACTGGATCAGCGTTCAGGAGTAAGTGAGATGGCCGCGGACATCCTCCTCGACATCAACAACATCGAGGTCGTCTACAACAAGACCGTGCAGGTGCTCCGCGGCCTGTCACTGAGTGTCGGGCGGGGCAAGATCGTCACCCTGCTCGGCTCCAACGGCGCGGGAAAATCGACGACGCTGAAGGCGGTGTCGAACCTTCTGGCGCTGGAGAACGGTGCCGTCACGGCCGGAGCCATCCGCTTCGACGGCGACGACATCTCTCGCCTGGCGCCCCACGCCCTGGTGCGGCGCGGCCTCTTCCACGTCATGGAGGGGCGCCGCATCTTCGAGGACCTGACGGTCGAGGAAAACCTGACGGCGGCGACCTTCGCCCTGTCCGGGCGCGGGCTCAAGCCGACGCCCTTCGACCTCGTCTACCAGTACTTCCCGCGTCTGTTCGAGCGGCGGAATGGGCGCGCCGGCTACCTGTCGGGCGGCGAGCAGCAGATGCTGGCGATCGGGCGGGCGCTCATCGCCCAGCCGTCGCTGATCCTCCTGGACGAGCCGTCGCTCGGGCTGTCGCCCGTTCTCGTCGAGGAGATCTTCACCATCATCGCCTCGATCAACCGCGATCTCGGCGTCTCGATGCTGCTGGTCGAGCAGAACGCCGCCGTGGCCTTCGCCGTCGCCCATTACGGCTACATCATGGAGACCGGCAAGATCGTGCTCGACGGACCGACCGAGCGGCTGGTTAAGGACGACGACGTGCGCGAGTTCTACCTCGGTGCCAGCGGCAGCGAAGGCACCAAGAGCTACCGCGACATCAAGCACTACAAGCGCCGCAAGCGCTGGCTGTCCTGAGGCGAGACGACATGGCCGACTTTCCCCAACTCACCCTGCCACAGATGCTGCGCGCCCATGCCGAGGCGACACCCGACCGGGTGGCCGTCCTGCAGAAGGATTTCGGCATCTGGAATCCCCTCACCTGGCGCCAGTATCACGAGCGTGCCTGCGATGTCGGCGAGGGCCTGCTGGCGCTCGGGCTCGGCGAAAGCGGCCATGTCGCCATCCTGTCCGAGAACCGGGTGGAGTGGGTGCTGGCGCAACTCGGCGTCAATGTCGTCGGCGGCGTCGCCATCGGCGTCTATCCGACCAGCCCGGCCAACGAGGTCGGCTATGTGCTGGAGCATTCCGACAGCGAGATCATCGTCTGCGAGGACCAGGAGCAGCTCGACAAGGTGATCGAGGTGCGCGACCAGTTGCCGAAGCTGCGCCGCGTCGTCGTCATCGAGACCAAGGGCCTGCGCGGCTATTCGGAGGACTTCGTGATCTCCTTCGCCGCCATGGAGGCGATGGGGCACGCGCGCCGTGCCAAGGCGCCCGGTCCCGAACGCAGCGCCTCCGCCGATCGCGGCCTCGATGACATCGCCCTGATGATCTACACCTCGGGTTCGACCGGAAAGCCGAAGGGCGCGATGCTGTCCTATCGCAACCTGCGCGCCCAGGCGATCGCGATCGCCGACCGCATCGATCTCGACGCCGAGACCGTGCACCTCTCCTACCTGCCGCTCTGCCACGTTGCCGAGCAGATGGTCACGGTGATGGCGCCGATCTACCTCGGCTCGCGGATCTGCTTCGGCGAGTCCCTGCGCACCGTCCAGGAGGACCTGCGCGAGGTCGCCCCCTCCTCCTTCCTCGGCGTGCCGCGGATCTGGGAGAAGCTGCATTCCTCGATCCATATCCGCATGCTGGAGGCCGGCGGCTACCGACGGGCGCTCTACGAATGGGCCTATCGCGCCTGCGAGCCCTTCGCCGAAAAGTCCCGAGCCGAGCGCAGCGTGAGCGAGCGGATCACCTTCGCGCTCTGCTACCTGTTGGTCTTCCGCGCGCTGCAAAATTATATCGGCCTGCGCCGGACCCATATCGCCATGACGGGCGCCGCGCCCATCTCCCCGCGCATCGTCCGCTTCTTCCGCACCATCGGTGTGCCGCTGGTCGAGGTCTACGGCATGACGGAATCGAGCGGCGTCGCCCTCGGCCAGACGCTGGACCGCCTCATTCCGGGGTCGGTCGGCCCGGCCGCCAAGGGCGTCGAGGCGCGCGTCGGCGAACACGGCGAGCTGCAGCTGAAGGGCGATACCGTCTTCGTCGGCTACTACAAGAACCCGGCCGCCACCGAGAGTTCGCTGCGCGACGGCTGGCTCCACACCGGCGACGTAGTCGAGGTGGAGAACGGCGAGTTCCGCATCGTCGACCGCCTCAAGGACATCATGATCACCGCCGGCGGCAAGAACCTCAGCCCCTCGGAGATCGAGAACACGGTCAAGGGCAGCCCCTACATCAAGGAATGCATCGTCATCGGCGAGGCCCGCAAATACGTGGCGGCGCTCATCCAGATCGACTTCGAGACCGTCGCCAAATGGGCGGAGGAGAAGGGCCTGTCCTACACCAACTTCCGCAGCCTTGCCGAGAACGCGGCGGTGCGTGAGCTGGTCGACACGGAGATCCGCGCCGCCAACGACCAGCTGGCCCAGGTCTCCCACATCCGCCGCTTCCACCTGCTGACCAAGGAGCTGGACCACGACGACGACGAGGTCACCGCGACCATGAAGGTGCGTCGCTCCAGCATCCAGACCAAGTATGCGGGCGAGATCGCCAGCCTCTATCCGACCGGCTGACGCCTCCCCGCCCCGGATCCAACGGAGCCCGACACCCCGACATGCCCGACGCCCTGATCTACGACCACCTGCGCACGCCGCGCGGCAGGGGAAAGCCGGACGGCGCCCTGCACGAGGTGACGCCGATCCGCCTCGCCACCACCGTCCTGGAGGCGGTGCGCGAGCGCAACGCGCTGGACACGGCCCTTGTCGACGACGTGGTGATGGGCATCGTCATGCCCGTCGGCGAACAGGGCCAGTGCCTACCGCGCGTTGCCGCCATCGCCGCCGGCTATGCGGAAGAGACCGCGGGCGTCCAGATCAACCGCTTCTGCGCCTCGGGGCTCGAGGCCTGCAACATGGCCGCCGCCAAGGTGATGGCCGGCCAGGCCGACATGATGGTCGCCGGGGGCGTCGAATCCATGTCGCGCATCCCGATCCTTTCCGACGGCGGCGCCTGGGGCGCCGACCCGCAGGTCGCGGCCGCCACCACCTTCGTGCCGCAGGGCATTTCCGCCGATCTCATCGCCACCAAATGGGGCTACTCCCGCGAACAGCTCGACGCCTATGCGGTGGAAAGCCACCGCCGCGCCGCACAGGCCTGGTCGCAGGACCGCTTCGCCCGCAGCATCGTTCCCGTGCGCGACCGGGTCGGCGAGGTGCTGCTCGCCCGCGACGAGACCATTCGCGGCAATTCCACCGTCGAGGACCTTGGCCGGTTGAAGCCGTCCTTCGCCGGGCTCGGCGAAAAGGCCGGCTTCGACGCGGTGGCGCTGGAGCGCTATCCCGGCTTTGCCGAAATCCGCCACGTCCACCATGCCGGCAATTCGTCCGGCATCGTCGACGGCGCCTCGGCCGTGCTGCTCGGCACGCGCGAGGCGGGAGCGCGCGCCGGCCTGGTCCCGCGTGCCCGCATCCGCGCCTTCGCCGAAATCGGCTCCGAGCCGACCATGATGCTCACAGCGCCTTCCTTTGCGGCGGAAAAGGCGCTGAAGCGGGCCGGCATGACCGCCGCCGACATCGATCTTTTCGAGATCAACGAGGCCTTCGCGGCCGTCGCCATGCGCTTCATCGAGGCGCTCGACCTCGACCCGGAGATCGTCAACGTCAACGGAGGCGCCATCGCCATGGGCCACCCGCTGGGGGCAACCGGTGCGATGATCCTCGGCACCGCGCTGGACGAGCTGGAGCGGACGGATCGCCAGACCGCCCTCGTCACCCTGTGCGTGGGCGCCGGCATGGGCGTGGCCACCATCATCGAGCGGATCTGAGGAGAGGCTCCATGCTGACAAGCGAGATCGATAGCGGCGGCATCGCCCTTCTCACCATCGACATGCCGGGCCGCTCGATGAATGTCATCGACTGGGCGTTCACCGAGGCCCTGCGCGAGGAGATCGCTCGGCTCACCGCCGATCCGCAGGTTACCGGCATCATCGTCGCGTCCGGCAAGGACAGCTTCATCGCCGGCGCCGACCTTGCGATCATGAACGGCATGACCGGTCCGGGCACCTCGCCGGCCACCGCATCCGAGCGCATTCGCGCCATGACCGATGCCTTCCGCGCGCTGGAGACCTGCGGCAAGCCGGTCGTTGCAGCGGCCAGCGGCACCGCGCTCGGCGGCGGGCTGGAGCTGATGCTCGCCTGCCACCACCGGATCGCCGCGCGCAATCCCAAGGCCGTCTTCGGCCTGCCCGAGGTCACGCTCGGCATCCTGCCGGGCGCCGGCGGCACCCAGCGCCTGCCCCGCGTCATCGGCATCGAGGCGGCCCTGCCCCTGCTGCTGGAGGGGCGCCGCCTGTCCTCCGACGAGGCCCTGTCGCTCGGCATTCTCGACGAGATGGCCGAACCGGACGATCTGGTCGCCGCGGCACGGCGCGCGCTCACCGAAGGCCGGGTTTCAGCCGCCGCCCCGTGGGACGCCAGGGGCTTCGCCCCGCCGGGTCCGCCCGTGACCTCCGAGGCCGCATCGAACGTCTTCCTCTTCGCCAATGCAAAGGTTCGCGCAAGCGGCCACCGCAACTATCCCGCGCTGGAGGCAATCCTCTCCTGCGTCTACGAGGGTCTGCGGCTGCCCATCGACAAGGCGCTCAAGGTGGAGCGCCAGTATTTCGGCCATCTCGTCCACGGCGATGTCGCGCAGGCGATGATCCGCACCCAGTTCTTCGCCCGCCAGGCGCTGGCCCGCGAGGGACGGGCGCGCGCGGACAAGGACGGCCCCCTTGCCAACGCCTGCCGAAACGCGCTCGACGCCGAGGCGCTTCGCATGCAGGCTGAGGGCATGAGTCCCGCCTTCATCCGCAATGCCGCCGAGGCTGTCGGCCTGTCCGCCCTGCCCGCCTTGCCGACCGATGCCCCCCTTGCGGCCACCGACGATGCGAGCGCGCGCGCGGCCCTGCGCCCCGCCGGCATGCGGCTGCTGCGCGCCATGGCCCTTGCTGCCGCCGCAACGCTCGACCGAGGCGACGTCGCCTCGGCGCTGGAGGCCGATGTCCACGCCATCGACGCGGCCGGCTTTCCCGTGTGGACCGGCGGGCCACTGAGCCTGATCGACACGCAAGGAGCGGCGGAATTCGTCGCGGCCTGCCGTGTCGACAAGCTGGAGGTCCCGGTCGGCCTTGCCGCCATGGCCCGGGACGGCAGCCGGTTCCATTCCACGAAGGAGGCCGCCGCATGAGCGACGAACCGGTTCTTGCCGAGATCGATGCCGCAACCGGCATCGCCACCATCACCATCAACCGGCCGAAGGTGCTGAACGCGCTCGACGTGCCGACGGCGCGTGCCTTCCTGCAGGCGGTGCGCAAGGTCACAACGACCAAGGGCGTTCGCTGCATCGTCCTTTCCGGTACAGGCCGCGCCTTCGTCGCCGGCGGCGATGTCGCGGCTTTCGGCACCGACCCGGACCGCGCTGCAGAGGTCGTCCACGACCTGCTTGATGCCCTGCATCCTGCCCTGACGGCCTTGCGAGAATCCCCCGCCCCGGTGATCGCGGCCGTGCGCGGCGTGGCGGCCGGCGCCGGCTTCAGCCTGGTGCTTGGCGCCGATCTCGTGGTCGCCGAGGCCGGCGCGCGCTTTGTCGTCGCCTATGATCGCATCGGCGCCTCGCCCGACTGCGGCGGCACATGGGCGCTGCCGCGCAAGGTCGGCCGGGCCAAGGCGATGGAACTGCTGCTGCTCGGCGATGCCCTGAGCGCGGAGGAGGCCCACGCGGCGGGCATCGTCAACAAGGTGGTGCCGGCAGAAGACCTCGACGCCGAGACCCTCGCCCTGGCAATGCGCGTTGCCAGCGGCCCGACACAGGCGCAGGGTGCGGTCCGCGCCCTCGTCGACGGCGCGCTGGACCGTCCCTTCGCCGCCCATCTGGAGGCCGAACGCGCCTCCTTCATCCGCATGACCGGGACCCGCGATTTCCGCGAGGGCGTCTCGGCATTCCTCGAAAAGCGCCAGCCGCAGTTCCGCGGCGAGTGACCGGCACGCCCGGCAGATACCGGAGGGATCCCGCATGACCATGCCGAAATCATTCGACGGCCGCCTCAAGGTTCCGGCGATCGCCTCGCCGATGTTCCTCGCCTCCGGCCCGGACCTTGTCGTCGCCACCTGCCGCGCCGGCGTGATCGGCACCTTCCCGGCGCTCAACCAGCGCACGAGCGAAGGCTACGGCGAGTGGCTGAGCGAAATCGAGGATCGTCTGTCCGGCCATGACGATGCCGCCCCCTACGGCGTCAATCTGATCGTCCACCGCAGCAACAAGCGGCTGGAGGCCGATCTTGCAGTGACCGTCGAGCGGAAGGTGCCCCTGGTCATCACCTCGCTCGGCGCCAATCCCGATGTCGTCTCCGCCGTCCACTCCTATGGCGGCCTCGTCTTCCATGACGTCATCAACCCGCGCCATGCGCGCAAGGCGGCCGAAGCCGGCGTCGACGGCATCATCGCGGTCTGTGCCGGCGCGGGCGGTCATGCCGGCACCATGAGCCCCTTCGCGCTGGTCTCGGAAATCCGCGCCTTCTACGACGGCGCCATCATTCTGGCCGGCGCCATCAACACCGGCGCGCAGATTGCCGCCGCCCGCGCGATGGGCGCGGACCTCGCCTATCTGGGCACCCGCTTCCTCGCCACCGCGGAAGCGATGATCGTCGACGACTACAAGCAGATGATCCTGGATGCGACCGCTGCCGACATCCTCTACACGCCGGCGATCAGCGGCGTGAACGCCAACTTCCTGCGCCCGAGCATCGAGCGCGCCGGACTCGACCCGGACAACCTGCAGCATGCGGGCTCGCTCGACATGGGCAGCGAGGCGAAGGTCTGGAAGAACATCTGGTCCGCCGGCCAGGGCACCGGGACGATCACCGACCTGCCGCCTGCGGCCGAGCTGTGCGAGCGCCTGCGCGCCGAATACCGCGCTGCCTGCGCCGCCCTTGCCTCGGACCCCTACGCCTGAGGCAAGGGCACACCGCCCCTCACGAAACGGGAACGGCCTTGGGCTTCGTCACCGGCGGCTCCGGCTTGGTGATGTTGGTGCTCTCGCCCTCGGCATCCACCGGGACCAGCGTGATGTTGACCGGATTCGGCGTGTGGTCGAGCGTCGCGCCGGAAATGGCGTCGACACCGACACCGACCACGCCGCCCAGCAGGATGTTGCCAGCAAGGCCTGCGGCCCCTCCACCGCTCACCTTGGTGTCGACGAAGACCTGCCCCGGCTTGTAGCCCTCCTTCTCCGCTCGCACCATGAAGGTCTTCTTGCGGCTCACCTCGACCGTGCAAGGCGACTTTTTGCAGGAGTGTCCAAGCGTCGTGGTGACCAGCGCATCTCCCGGTTCCACGTTGATGATGACGTCTTCGCTGGTGCCACGAACGACCGATGCGCAGCCCGAGACCAGGACGGCGCAGGCAATACCACAAATAATTACCTTCATTACTACCCCCACAAAATACGGAGGGACTGAAACACACGCAGGAGGAAGGAGTCGATATATATATCAGTAGTTGTCCACGCATATGACACAGGTTTCGCCTTGTGCCGGTGCGCGGATGCCGCCGCCCCTCTTGCCGCCGGCGATGAAGCAGGAGAAACTGCGGCCCAGCCAGGTTCGGCGCATGCGCCGCCAGCTTCAGCCATCGTCCCTCCCTCTTTTCAAGACCGCTGCCGAACCGTTCGGATCGGCGTGGCGGCAGGATCCCGCCTTGACATCGTCGTCCTTAACCGTGCTCGTCTCGGCCCTGTTCGGCTGGGCTCTTGTTCTTGTGGTCAGCCGCATGCTGCTGATCGGTTTCGGGTTCGATCCCTGGCTTTTCACGCTCATCCAGATGCTGACCGGCGGGATCTTTCTGATCGCCGTTGCCGGGCGTGGGCCTGCCGTCGGCGGGGCCCTGCGCAACCCCTGGACCTGGGTCTACGGCACGCTGCGCATCGTCACTGCCGCCCTGTTCACCGCGGCCCTCGTCCATATCAGCACCGCGAACGCCGCCTTTCTCGCCGTCACCTCCGTGCCGATCAGCGCTGTCATGCTCTGGCTCGTCCTGTCCCGGCGCCCCTTGCGCCAGGAATTGCCCGGACACGCCCTGATCGTCGGCGGGCTGGTGTTGCTGGTCTTCACTCTCGACGGGGGATGGCACAATCCGGCGATCCTGCTGATGGCCGGCTCGGAGATCTGCGTGGTCGCCACCACCGCCATTGCCGAATTGCACCCGCTCAACCGCACCAACGACATGCGCCAGCGCGCCAGCCTGACCGGCGTCATGCTGCTCGCCAGCGCACTCGTCATGTTGGCCTCGGCCCTCGGCCTTGCGTTCGCCGCCACCTGGCTGCCGGGCCTGCGGGAGCTGGTGCCCGTCAGCCTGCCGTGGCTCACCGATCCCGCTCTTGCCCTCGATCCGTTCCTCTGGATCCTTGCCGCAGCCGTCGGCATCGCCTTGCGCGGCCCCTCGATGTTCTTCTCGCTGAAGGCGATCTATCTGGTGCGCACCGAGAACTATCTCGCCGCGATGGCCACGCTCCCCTTCATGTGCATGCTGCTGGAGAGCATCGCCTATGCCGTCGGCTGGCTGCCGCCGGTGACATTGGCAAGCCCCACCACCGCGTTCGGCCTGATCATGACGCTCGGCTCTCTCGCCGTCCTGTGGGGCCGCTCGCGGGCGGCACGGTCGGCGCGGATGGCGCAGGCCTGAGGCACGACGCGGAAGGCCTCTCCCTAGAGAGGCCGCGTCTTCGTCACATAGGTCTCGAAGAAGTCGGAGAATTTCGCAACCCGCATCGGCAGGCGCTCATAGGGCGGATAGTAGAGCGTCAGCCAGATTTCGGGCGCCTCCCAATCGGTCAGCACCTGGGCGAGCCGACCCGTCGCCAATGCATCCTCGACGATGAACAGCGGCAGCAGGGCGATGCCCTCGCCGTTTTCGGCAAGCCGCGCCAGCAGGTCGCCGTTGTTGCCGGCGATCGTGCCCCCGGCCCGCACCCGGCGCGTGCGCCCTTCGCGGCGCAGCTCCCAGGTCTCGGCTTGTGAGCGCTCGTCATAGGCGATGCAGGAATGGCCTGAAAGGTCGTCTGGCGTCTCGGGCACGCCGCGCAAGGCCAGATAGGCTGGCGATGCCACCATCACCCGGCGCACCAGGCACATCTTGCGCCAGATCGTCGACTTGTCGCGCGGCGCCTCGGAGATGCGGATCGCCAGGTCGAAGTCGTCGGACACGATGTCGATGAAGCGGTCGGTGAGGCTGATCGACAGCGACGCCTGCGGATACTGGCTGCGGAACCCCGCCGCCACGTCGGGCAGCACCTGCTGGCCGAGCGACATCGGCGCGTTGATGCGGATCGTGCCGGCCACGTCGCCATGCTGTTCCTGCAGGTCCTCGGTGGTGCGGCGGAACTCCTCCAGCAACGGCGCGATGCGCGCGGCATAGACCGCGCCCGCCGAGGTCAGCGACACCTGCCGCGTGGTGCGCAGCAGCAGTTGCACGCCGAGCTGCTGCTCCAGCGCACTCACCGCGCGCGTCACGGTCGGCGCCGTCATCGACAGCTGCCTAGCGGCGGCCACGAAGCTCCTGTGCTCGGCGACCGCCAGGAAGATGCGAATGTGGTCGAGATCGATCATGCCGACTATTATTACATGTTCTGCAATAATCTCAGCGAAATTAATTCCATTCTCAAAAGGCCCTTCCTGCCCCATCTTCACGTCAACGGCACAAGCCGGCGGCTTTTCGACAGAAGGGACAAGCGCCATGCTCACGCAGATCAAGGGCCTGCATCACGTCACCTCGATGGCGGGCGATGCCCAGGAAAACAACGACTTCTTCACCCGCAGCCTCGGCCTGAGGCGCGTCAAGAAGACCGTCAACTTCGATGACCCGGAGGTCTATCACCTCTATTACGGCGACGAGACCGGCACGCCGGGCTCAGTCATGACCTACTTCCCCTTCCCGCAAATCGTGCAAGGCCGGCCCGGCGTCGGCGAGGTGGGCGATACCTACTTTGCGGTTCCGAAGGGCTCCCTGCCCTACTGGAAGGAGCGCCTGTCCGGCCTCGGCGTCGGCGGTCTCGAAGAGTACGAGGCTTTCGGCGAGAAGCGCCTGCGCTTCAAGGGACCGGACGGCGACGGCTTTTCTCTGGTGGAGACGACGGACGATGAGCGCCTCGGCTGGACAGCCGGCGGCGTCGGTTCGGCCGAGGCGATCCAGGGGTTCCGCGGCGCGGCCTTCCGCCTGCAGGATGCCGGCGGCACGGCCGAGCTGCTCCGCTTCATGAACTACCGCGAGGTGGAGCGGAGCGGCAACTGGACCCGCTTCGCCATCGAGGGCGGCAACGGCGCCGATGTCATCGACATCGAGGAAGCGCCCTCCGCCGGCCATGCCCGCCAGGGCGCCGGCTCGGTCCATCACATCGCCTTCGCGGTGGAGAACCGGGCGGCCCAGCTGGAGGTCCGCAAGGCCCTGCTCGACACGGGATACCAGGTCACGCCGGTGATCGACCGGGACTATTTCTGGGCGATCTACTTCCGCACCCCCGGCGGCATCCTCTTCGAGGTGGCGACCAACGAGCCCGGCTTCGATCGGGACGAGGACACCGCCCATCTCGGCGAGGCGCTGAAGCTGCCGACCCGCTACGAACAGTTCCGCGCGCAGATCGAGGAGATCCTCACCCCGATCCGGGACTGACATCCCACGCTCCCGCACGGCTCCCGAGGGCCGTGCGGGAGGCTGCTCCCTCGGTCCATCTGGGACTTGCGTCATGACCACGGATACCTATCACGCACTGACCACGGAGCCGGCTCCCGGCGCGCCGCTGGTCTTCGCCTTCCACGGCACCGGCGGCGACGAGCATCAGTTCGCCCGCTTCGTCGAGGAAGCCCTGCCCGGTGCCGGCCTCGTTGCCCCGCGCGGCGACGTATCGGAGCACGGAGCGCTACGCTTCTTCCGCCGCACCGGCGAAGGCGTCTACGACATGGACGACCTTGCCCGCCGCACGCAGGCGATGGCCGCCTTCGTCGAGGCCCACCGCAAGGTCCATCCGGGCCGCCCGGTCTACAGCTTCGGCTACTCCAACGGCGCAAATATCCTGGCCTCGGTCGCCTTCCTGCGGCCGGACCTGTTCGACCGGATCGCCCTGCTGCATCCGCTGATCCCGTTCGAACCCGCGCCCCAGCCCGGTCTTGCCGGGCGAAGGGTGCTGATTTCCGCCGGCCAGCGGGACCCGATCTGCCCTCCGGCCGCGACCAGCGCCCTGATCGACTGGTTCAAGGCCCAGGGCGCCGAGATCACGCTCGCCGTCCATGAGGGCGGGCACGAGCTCCGACAGAACGAAATCGACGCGCTGGTAGGCTTCCTGAAATAGCCGCCAGCCGCATCAGCCAAGGAGACGGTACGATGGTCCTGATCCACGAGAACATGAGCCGGGGCCGCACGCAGAGCGGCTGGCTCGACGCCTGGCACACCTTCTCCTTCGGCGGCTTCCGCGATCCCACTCGGATAGGCTACGCCGCCCTTCGGGTGATCAACGAGGACCACGTCGTCCCCGGCGCCGGCTTTTCCGAGCACGGCCATTCCGACATGGACATCCTTACCATGGTTCTGTCGGGTCGGCTGCGCCACACCGACACGCTCGGCAACGAGACGGAGATCGCTGCTGGCGAACTCCAGCTCATGTCGGCGGGAAGCGGCATCCGCCATGCGGAGATGAACGCCTCCGACAGCGAGCAGGCGCATGTGCTGCAGATCTGGCTGATCCCGGACACGACCGGCGGCGCGCCGACCTACCAGCAGGTCGACCTACCGGCGGCGGAGACCACCCGGACCTGGTTCCTTCTTGCCAGCGGCAAGGAAGGAGAGGCCCCGCTCAAGCTCCTGTCCGACACCCGCGTGTCGATCGCGACACCGCTGGCGGGCGATACCACCGCGCTTCCCGTTGCCGGCGGGCGGCGGCTCTTCCTCCACTTGGTGGAAGGCATCGCCACGGTCGACGGTGAACGGCTGGTCGCCGGAGACGGACTACAGGTCGGCGAAGAGGAGATCGGCGACCTCCTCTGGCAGACCGACGGCCGCGCCCTGCTGTTCGACATGGGCGCCCGCCGCACCGCCGCCTGAACCGCCTTGCGGAACTGCCGATCCGGGCCGGAGACCGGTCCGGATCGGCGCCGCGCGCCACCCGGCAAAGGTGTGTGCGATGCAAAATCCCGTTGCCTGTCGCACAGGCTCGGAAAATACTTCGCAGAATTGGCGGAAAGACCGGAACTCTTCCTCGACAACCCAATCAAAGGGGTGCCGTGATGACCGTTGTCGCATCGTCCCGCGATCGTCTTGGCTGCCGCGCGACCGATCTGGCGCGCGACGAAGAGATCGCCCTCTCTGACGTCACCTTCCTGCGCAAGACCTCCGCCAGCCCGTGCCCGGTCAAGGTCGAGACGCCGCCGAGCGGACAGGGCCTCGTCCTCGGCATGTCGCTCGGCGAGAACCACTGGCGCGACATCCGCATCGGCAAGGCCGCGCATCGCCATCACTTCCAGCGCAACAGCCTTTACCTGCGCGACTTCGAGATCGCCTACCGGGCCGAGCTCGGCGGACAGTTCGACTTCCTGCTGGTCGAAATTCCGTGGGCGCGCTTCCTGCCGCAGGACGACAGCGGCCCGCGCCTGATGCCGCGCCGCATCGACTTCGAGACCGGCATGACCGATCCGACGGTCACCCATCTCCTGTCGGCGATCCAGCCTATGCTGTCCGGCCAGCAGCCCGCCGACCAGCTCTTCATCGACCAGGTCGCCGAGGCGCTCATCACCTATCTGCGGCACCGCTACGCCCCGATCCGCATCCCTCGGCAAAAGCGCGAGCGCACGCCCTCCCCGCTGGTCCGGCAGGCGCTGGAGATCCTGCGCGACTCGCTCGACGGCAACGTCTCGCTCGACGACATCGCGCGGCGCTGCAATGTCTCGCGCTCGCATTTCTATCAGGTCTTCCGCCAGGAACTCGGCTGCACGCCGCACGAATGGCTGATGCGCATGCGTATCGAGCAGGCGCGCTCCCTGCTGCGGCGGCCGGACCTGACGCTGGCCGAGATTGCCGGGCGCTGCGGCTTTTCCGACCAGAGCCACTTCACCCGCACTTTCAGCCGCCGCTTCGGCATGTCGCCGGGCCGCTGGCGCGCCGAATACGGCGTCACGGCGATCGCATAAGCAGACTTACGGACAATCCTTCAAGGTGCAGGCGACTGCCGTTCAAGACAGCCGAGGGATGCCAACACTACCGTCAGGCCATCCGACACACCTTGCAAGAGGATCCATGTCCATGGCCCCGACCGCCACGCCCACCCCCGGCGACCTGCTGCTTTCCCCGACCGACCACATGCTGGTGATGATCGACTTCCAGTCGCAGATGTCCTTCGCGACCAAATCGATCGACGCCACGCTTTTGCGCAACAACGCGGCCCTCGTCGCCAATGCCGCCGCCGGCTTCAAGGTGCCGACGATCCTGACCACCGTCGCCGAGAAATCGTTCTCTGGCCCGATGTTCTCCGAGATCACCGACGCCTTCCCGGGACAGGCGCTGCTCGACCGCACCTCCATGAACACCTGGGAGGACGCCGCCGTCATCGACGAGGTCAACCGCATCGGCAAGCCGCGCATCGTGCTGAGCGGGTTGTGGACCAGCGTCTGCATCGTCGGCCCGGCGCTCTCGGCCTTGTCGCAGGGCTTCGAGGTCTATGTCATCGCCGATGCCTGCGGCGACATCTCCGACGAGGCGCATGAGCGCGCGATGGAGCGCATGGTGCAGGCGGGCGCACGCCCGATGACCTCGCTGCAGTACATTCTGGAACTGCAGCGCGACTGGGCCCGCACCGAAACCTACGACATGACCACCGGCATCGCGAAGAGGTTCGGCGGCGCCTACGGCCTCGGCATCATCTACGCCAAGTCGATGTTCGGCGCCTCCGAAGGGCACTGACGGGCAAGTCCGGCGGGGCCGCGTCCGCGCGGCCTCGCTCCCGTCTTTGTATTCTCTCGCTGCCGGAGTGCCCGACCATGAAGATGTACCTTCTCTCGCTCGGTGCCGGGATCCTCGTCGGCATCGTATACAGCCTGCTCAACGTCCGCTCGCCCGCCCCTCCCATTGTCGCGCTGGTCGGCCTTCTCGGCATTCTGCTCGGCGAGCAGGTGGTGCCAATGGTTCGCCACGCCCTGCGCGGTGCGCCCATGACCCTCGGCTGGATCGCCGAGCATCGCCTTCCGCACATCTGCGGCGAGCTGCCGAGCGGCACCGATCCTCGTCAGGCAACCGCTACCTCCGCCCCGCCGGATCGCGGCGGCGCTGCCGGCTGATCCCGTCCCGACACGACCTCACGCAAGGCCATGCCATGACCCCCGATCTCGTCCTCTACAACGGCCGCGTCACCACGCTCGACCGCACCCGGCCGGAAGTGTCCGCCGTGGCGATCCGCGACGGTGCGTTCACCGCCGTCGGTGAGGACGCCGCGATCCTTGGGCTCGCCGGCCCGCAGACCCGCCGCATCGACCTGCAGCGCCGGCGGGTCCTGCCGGGGCTCATCGACAACCACACCCACGTCGTGCGCGGCGGCCTCAACTTCAACATGGAGCTGCGCTGGGACGGGGTGACCTCGCTCGCCGACGCCATGGCCATGCTGCGCGCCCAGGTCGCCATCACGCCGCCGCCGCAATGGGTCCGGGTCGTGGGCGGCTTCACCGAGCATCAGTTCGCGGAAAAGCGCCTGCCGACGCTGGACGAGATCAATGCCGCCGCGCCCGACACCCCGGTCTTCCTGCTGCATCTCTACGACCGCGCCTTGCTGAACGGGGCGGCCCTGCGCGCCGTCGGCTATGACCGCGACACGCCCAATCCGCCGGGCGGCGAGATCCAGCGCGATGCGAAGGGCAACCCGACCGGCCTGCTGCTGGCCAAGCCCAATGCCGGCATCCTCTATTCGACCCTGGCGAAGGGGCCGAAGCTGCCGCCCGAATACCAGCTCAACTCCACCCGCCATTTCATGCGCGAGCTCAACCGGCTCGGCATCACCGGCGTGATCGACGCCGGCGGCGGCTTCCAGAACTATCCCGAGGACTACGAGATCATCCGCACCCTGGCCGAGGCCGGGCAGATGACCGTGCGCCTCGCCTACAACCTCTTCACCCAGAAGCCGGGCGAGGAGAAGGAGGACTTCCTCGCCTGGACCCGCTCGGTGAAGTACCGCCAGGGCGACGACTATTTCCGCCACAACGGCGCCGGCGAGATGCTGGTCTTCTCCGCCGCCGACTTCGAGGATTTCCGCCAGCCCCGGCCGGACATGGCCGAGAGCATGGAGGACGAGCTTGAGGAGGTCGTGCGCATCCTCGCCGAGAACCGCTGGCCCTGGCGGCTACACGCCACCTATGACGAGACGATCTCCCGCGCCCTCGACGTCTTCGAGAAGGTCGACCGCGACATCCCGCTCGCCGGCCTCAACTGGATGTTCGACCACGCGGAGACGATCTCGGAGCGCTCCATCGACCGGGTCGCCGCGCTCGGCGGCGGCATCGCCACCCAGCACCGCATGGCCTATCAGGGCGAATATTTCGTCGAGCGCTACGGCGCGGCGGCGGCCGCCGCCACCCCGCCCATCGCCCGCATGCTGGACAAGGGCGTCAACGTCTCCGCCGGCTCGGATGCCACCCGCGTCGCCTCCTACAACCCCTGGGTCTCCATCGCCTGGATGGTCACCGGCCGCACGGTCGGCGGCCTGCGGGTGACGCCGGCGGCCAACTGCCTCGACCGCGAGACCGCGCTGCGCATGTGGAGCGAGAAGGTCGCCTGGTTCAGCAACGACGAGGGCCGGCGCGGACGCATCGCGCCGGGCTATCTCGCCGACCTGATGGTGCCCGACCGCGACTATTTCTCGGTTCCCGAGGCGGAGCTGTCGCATCTCGTCTCCGACCTGACGATGGTCGGCGGTCGCGTGGTCTGGGGCTCGGGCGACTTCGCCGCCCTCGACGACAATCCGCTGCCGCCTGCAATGCCCGACTGGTCGCCCGTGCGGCGCTACGGCGGCTTCGCGGCCTGGGCGGCGGACAAGCCCGACCCGGGCCTTGCCCGCACGGCGGCGGCCGGATGCGGCTGCGCCAGCGCCTGTCATGTCCACGGCCATGACCATGCCCGCGCCTGGGGCGCCGCGCTGCCGGTCAGCGACCTCAAGGGTTTCTTCGGCGCGCTCGGCTGCGCCTGCTGGATGTGACGCGGATGAGCAAGCCCTCCACGCCCGCCTCCGCCGCCGCCCCCGGCGCCTTCGCACCGCTGGCCGGGCGCGTCTTCCTGGTCCTGTGGGTGGCGACGGTCATCGGCAATGTCGGCAGCTTCATCCGCGATACGGCGAGCGGCTGGATCGCCACCGACCTCAGCGCCTCTCCGGCCGCCATCGCCACCGTGCAGGCCGCCGCCACGCTGCCGGTCTTCCTGCTCGCCATCCCCGCCGGGGTCCTGTCCGACATTCTCGACCGCCGCCGCTTCCTCATCGTCGTGCAGATCTTCCTCGGCCTCGTCAGCCTGTCCCTGATGCTGCTGTCGGCCTTCGGCGCCATGTCGCTGACCGCGCTCGTCGCCCTCACCTTTCTCGGCGGCACGGGCGCGGCCCTGATGGCGCCGACCTGGCAGGCCATCGTGCCTGAGCTCGTCGAACGCCCGCAGATGAAGGCCGCCGTCGCGCTCAACTCGCTCGGCATCAACGTCGCCCGCGCCATCGGCCCCGCCGCCGGCGGCCTGCTGCTCACCGCCGCCGGCACCACGATCACCTATGGCGTCGACGTGCTCAGCTACGTGCTGGTCGTCGCCGCGCTGGCCTGGTGGCCGCGCAAGGCGAAGGGCAGCGACCCGCTGGCCGAGCATTTCGGCGGCGCCTTCCGCGCCGGCCTGCGCTACGCGCGCCAGAGCCGGGAGCTGCATGTGGTGCTGCTTCGCGCTGCCGTGTTCTTCTTGTGCGCCAGCGCTGTCTGGGCCCTGCTGCCGCTCGTCGCCCGCCAGCTGCTGGGCGGAGGTTCCGGCCTCTACGGCCTGTTGCTCGGCGCCGTCGGGCTCGGTGCCATCGGCGGCGCGGTGCTGCTGCCGCGCCTTCGCACCCGGCTGGATGCCGACGGGTTGCTGCTGGCCGCCTCGCTCATCGCAGGCGCGGTCATGCTGGCGCTCGCCCTCGGCCCGCCGCAAGAGGCGGCGCTCGCCCTCCTCGCAATGCTCGGCGCTGCGTGGATAACCGCCCTGACGACGCTGAACGGCACGGCCCAGTCCGTCCTGCCGGACTGGGTGCGCGGGCGGGCGCTAGCCGTCTATCTCACTGTTTTCAATGGTGCAATGACGCTCGGCAGCCTCGCCTGGGGCGGCGTCGCGCAGCTCTTCGGCATTGCCGCGGCCCTTGTTGCGGCGGCTGTCGCGCTCGCCCTTGCCGGAGTGATCTTCCACCGGATCCGCCTGCCGCGCGGCGAAGCGGACCTCACCCCCTCGAACCACTGGCCCGAGCCCCTGGTCGCCGGCGACCTCGCAGGCAGTCTCGAAGCCGACCGCGGCCCCGTGCTGATCACCATCGCCTATCGCGTCACGGCCGAGGATCGCCCCGCCTTCCTGGAGGCGGTCAATCGGCTCGCCGGCTCGCGCCGCCGCGATGGGGCCTTTGCCTGGGGCATTACCGAGGATGTCGCCGAGCCCGGCGTGTTGCTGGAATGGTTCCTCGTCTCGTCCTGGGCCGAGCACCTGCGCCAGCACCGCCGCGTCGCCGGCCACGATGCCGACCTGCAGCGCGAGGTGCAGCGCTTCCATTCCGGCGACAGCCCGCCGCAGGTTCGCCACTACCTGACCCTCGACCCACCACCACCTGAAGAGGCAAGAAAATGAGCACCTTGACCACCAGCGACGGCGCCGAGATCTTCTACAAGGACTGGGGCTCCGGCCAGCCCATCCTCTTCTCCCATGGCTGGCCGCTGTCGGGCGATGCCTGGGACGCGCAGATGCTGTTCTTCGGCATGAACGGCTACCGGGTCATCGCCCATGACCGGCGCGGCCACGGCCGCTCCTCCCAGCCGTGGGACGGGAATAACATGGACCGCTATGCCGACGACCTGGCCGAGCTGATCGAGCATCTCGACCTCAAGGACGCGATCCTGATCGGCCATTCCACCGGCGGCGGCGAGGTCGCCCGCTACATCGGCCGCCACGGCACGGCCCGCGTTGCCCGCGTCGTGCTGGTCGGCGCCGTGCCGCCGGTCATGCTGAAGTCGGACAGCAATCCGGAAGGCACGCCGATGGAAGTGTTCGACAGCATCCGTGAGGGCACCGCAAAGAACCGCGCGCAGTTCTTCCTCGATCTGACGACGCCTTTCTACGGCCTCAACCGTGATGGCGCACCGAAAGTGCCGGGAATGCAGGAAAAATTCTGGCTTCAAGGCATGGCCGGCAGCATCAAGGGCCACTACGACTGTATTCGCGAGTTTTCGGAAGTCGATTACACCGAAGACCTGAAGAAGATCGACGTTCCGGCGCTGGTCATCCACGGATCCGACGACCAGATCGTGCCGATTGCCGCTTCGGCGGAAAAGGCCGTGAAGCTGCTGCCGCAGGGCGAGCTTCTGGTGATCGAGGGCGGCAGCCACGGGCTCGCCGAGATCGATCCCGACACGTTCAATCAGGCCGTGGACAAGTTCATCCGCTGACGGGCATATCGGCGGACGCCCCCAGTGGGTCCGGCAGCGGCCGGGCCCGCATTTCCTGCGCGGTCTGGCGCACCGCATCGGCGATCTGCTGCAACTGGCGGGCAAGCGGGCTGGCCTTGCGCCAGATCATGCCGATGGTGCGCGAGGGCTGCGGCTCGTCGAAGCGCGAGACCGAAACCGAGGCGGAGCGGGTCTCCACCGGCAGCGCCATTTCCGGAATCAGGGTCACGCCGATGCCGGCGCTCACCATCTGCACCAGCGTCGACAGCGAACTGCCGTCCATCAGCTCGCGCGGCTGCGCCGGGCCCATGTTGCAGAAGGACAGCGCCTGCTCGCGAAAGCAGTGCCCCTCCTCCAGCAACAGAAGGCGCATCTCGCGCAAGGCTTCGCGGTTCGGCACGGGCTTGCCTTCGTCCTCCGTCGGGCGGACGAGCACGAAGTTCTCGGAAAACAGCGCCACCTCGCTGAGCGCCGGCTCGGAAACCGGCAGCGCGACGATGGCCGTGTCGAGGCGCCCTTCGGCAAGTTCCTGCACCAGGCGCGACGTGACGGTCTCGCGCACATGGATGTCCAGCCCCTCGTTGGCGCGGGTCAGCCGGGCGATCACCGCCGGCAGGAGATAGGGCGCGATCGTCGGAATGATGCCGATCCGCAGGCGCCCGGCCAGCCGGTCCTGCGAGGCGCGAGCCAGATCGCCGAGCTCGTCCACCGCCTGCAGGATGTCGCTGACCCGGCTGGCAAATTCCTCGCCGAACGAGGTCAGGCGCACCTGGCGCGCAGTACGCTCGAACAGCTCGGTGCCGAGCGCATCCTCCAGATCGCGGATCTGCACCGACAGCGCGGGCTGGGAAATCGAGCAGGCTTCCGCCGCCCGGCCGAAGTGGCCGTGCTCGGCCAGGGCGCGGAAATAGCGCAGCTGCTTGAGCGTCAGGTTTCTCATAACAAAAAACTATCGCGACAATCAAAAAATACAACTTAAATTAATGAAGCGGCTGGGGCATAGTGCCCTTGCGAGGATGAGAAGCGACGACCTTGGCGCCCCGCTGGCGCAACGGGTTCCGGCCGCGCGCAACCGTGCGCTGCAGGACCCCGAAGGATCGCCGCCCCTCCCGGCATGCAATGCTTCGGGACGACCTCGAGAGGGAGAGTGCATGGCAGCGCGACACGGTCGCCATGCGGGTCGCAGGGCGGGTCACCGCGCTGCACGCCATGATTTTCTCCTTCTCGGACAGTCGTTTGAACAACCTGACGAGTGAGAAACATGGACAGACCCGATTTCGACACCGCCGGCAAATGCCCGGTCGTTCACACCGCCCAGCAGCCGCGCCAGAACTGGTGGCCCAACCAGATCAACCTCCGCGTCCTGCACCAGAATTCTTCGCTGTCCAATCCGATGGGCACCGGCTTCAACTATGCCGAGGAGTTCAAGAAGCTCGACCTCGCGGCCGTGAAGGCCGACCTGACCGCGCTGATGACCGACAGCCAGGACTGGTGGCCGGCCGACTGGGGCCACTACGGCCCGCTCTTCATCCGCATGGCCTGGCATAGCGCCGGCACCTACCGCACGTTCGACGGTCGCGGCGGCGGCGGCAACGGCCAGCAGCGTTTCGCCCCGCTGAACAGCTGGCCGGACAACGTCAACCTCGACAAGGCCCGCCGCCTGCTGTGGCCGATCAAGCAGAAGTACGGCAACAAGCTGTCCTGGGCCGACCTGATGATCCTCACGGGCAACGTCGCCCTGGAGAGCATGGGCTTCAAGACCTTCGGCTTTGCCGGCGGCCGCGCCGACACCTGGGAGCCGGAAGAGTACGTTTACTGGGGTGCCGAGTCCGAGTGGCTGGCGACCAGCGACAAGCCGAACAGCCGCTACTCCGGCGACCGCGAGCTGGAAAACCCGCTCGCCGCGGTGCAGATGGGCCTCATCTACGTCAATCCGGAAGGCCCGGACGGCAACCCGGATCCGGTCGCTTCGGGCCGCGATGTTCGAGACACCTTCGGCCGCATGGCCATGAACGACGAGGAGACCGTCGCGCTGGTGGCCGGCGGCCACACGTTCGGCAAGTGCCACGGCGCGGGCGATGCCGCGCTGCTCGGCTCCGAGCCGGAGGGCGCAGGCCTTGAGGACATGGGCCTCGGCTGGACCAGCCGCTTTGCCTCGGGCCTTGCCGGCGACACGATCTCCAGCGGCATCGAAGGCGCTTGGAAGCCGAACCCGACCACCTGGGACATGGGCTACCTGAAGGTCCTGTTCAAATACGAGTGGGAACTGGTCAAGAGCCCGGCCGGCGCCAACATGTGGCTGGCCAAGGACGTGGACGACGAGGACATGATCGTCGATGCCCACGACCCGTCGAAGAAGCATCGCCCGATGATGACGACGGCCGACCTGTCGCTGCGCTTCGACCCGATCTACGAGCCGATCGCCCGCCGCTTCCTGGAGAACCCGGCCGAGTTCGCCGACGTCTTCGCCCGCGCCTGGTTCAAGCTGACCCACCGCGACATGGGCCCGAAGTCGCGCTACCTCGGCCCGGAGGTTCCGGCCGAGGACCTGCTGTGGCAGGACCCGATCCCGGTCGTCGACCATCCGCTGGTCAACGATGCGGATGTCGCCGAGCTGAAGAGCAAGGTCCTGGCCTCGGGTCTCAGCGTGTCCGAGCTGGTCTCGACCGCCTGGGCCTCGGCCTCGACCTTCCGCGGTTCGGACAAGCGTGGCGGCGCCAATGGCGCGCGTATCCGCCTCGCCCCGCAGAAGGACTGGGACGTCAACCAGCCGGCCCAGCTCGCCAAGGTGCTGGCAAAGCTGGAAGAAATCCAGTCGGCCTTCAATGCGGCCCAGTCGGGCGGCAAGAAGGTATCCCTCGCCGACCTGATCGTGCTGGCGGGCGGTGCCGCCGTCGAGAAGGCGGCCAAGGATGCCGGCCTCGATGTGACCGTGCCCTTCGCACCGGGTCGCACCGATGCCAGCGCCGAGCAGACGGACGTCGAGTCCTTCGACGTTCTGGAGCCCGCCGCTGACGGCTTCCGCAACTACGTCTCGGGCCGTTCGGTCCTGTCGCCGGAAGAGGCGCTGATCGACCGGGCCGAGCTGCTGACCCTGACCGCGCCGGAAATGACCGTGCTCATCGGCGGCCTGCGCGTCCTCGGTGCCAACCACGGCGGTTCGGCGCACGGCGTCTTCACCGAGCGTCCGGGCACCCTCACCAACGACTTCTTTGTGAACCTGCTCGACATGGGGACAAAGTGGAAGCCGGTGTCGGATAAGCAGGACGTGTTCGAGGGCTCCGACCGGGCCACCGGCACCCCGAAGTGGACCGGAACCCGCGTCGATCTGCTCTTCGGCTCGAACTCGCAGCTGCGCGCCCTGTCCGAGGTCTACGGCCAGAACGATGCCAAGGAGAAGTTCGCCCGCGACTTCGTCGCCGCCTGGACCAAGGTGATGAACGCGGACCGCTTCGACCTCGCGTAAGCACCGCAATGCCCGCTGGCGGCCGGGGTTCTCCCCGCCCGCCGGCCCCGAACGCGAAAGGCGCGGCGGTTCTTCCGCCGCGCCTTTTTTGTTTGGCAGCAGAGGCTTGCCCGCAATTGACTCCTGCCGCGTGCGGCCTACCATCCCCTTCCCCGAGGCGGGCCGGACACGGAACTCCCCGCCTGCCTGACCACCTGTCCACGGCCTGCAGTCTCTCGCAGGGGCTTGGCAGGGCCTTGCAAATTTTGCGCGGAATTTTGCGAAACTCCGTCTCGAAATCGCTGAAATTCGAGACGCCCGTCTCAATTCACCTCATGCGGAAGGACATCATGGCCCGACTGGACGAAAGTGCCCGCGGCGTCTACCTGATCGCCGTCACCCCCTTCACCGAAACCGGCGCGCTCGACCTCGAGGGCTGCGACCGGATGGTCGACTTCTACCTGGAGGCGGGAGCCACCGGCCTCACCCTCTTGGGCGTGATGGGCGAGGCGCCGAAGCTGACGACCGACGAGTCCGCCACCATCGTCAACCGGGTGCTGAAGCGCGTCGACGGGCGCGTGCCGATCGTCGTCGGCGTGTCATCGCCGGGCTTCGCCCAGATGCAGGCGCTGACGGGGCGGGTGATGGACGACGGCGCCGCCGGCGTGATGATCGCCCCGCCGGGCAGCCTTCGCACCGACGACCAGATCGCCGGCTATTACGAGCAGGCGGCCGAGATGATCGGGGATGTCCCCTTCGTGCTGCAGGACTTCCCGCTGACCACCGGCGTGCAGATGTCCGTGCCAGTGATCGCCCGCATAATCCGAGATATCCCCACCTGCGTGTGCCTGAAGCACGAGGACTGGCCCGGCCTTGCCAAGATCACGGCGCTGCGCAAGGAGGGGGCGACCGCCCGCCGGGTGTCGATCCTGTGCGGCAATGGCGGCGTCTTCCTGCCCGAGGAGATGGAGCGCGGCGCCGACGGCGCGATGACCGGCTTCGCCTATCCGGAGATGATGACCGGCGTCGTCGAGAACCACGCGAAGGGCGACATGGAGCGGGCCCGCGACCTGTTCGACGCCTATCTGCCGCTCGCCCGCTTCGAACAGCAGCCGGGCCTAGGCCTTGCCATCCGCAAATACGTCCTCTACCGGCGCGGCGTGCTCGCCAACCCGACCCTGCGCAAGCCGGGCGCCGCCCTCGATCCGCTGTCGCGGGCCGAGGTCGACCGCCTGATGGCCCGTCTCGAAAAACGCCTGAAGGAGCTCAACTGATGGATCTCGGCCTGAAGGGCAAACGCGCCCTCGTCCTTGGAGCCAGCCGCGGCCTCGGCCGGGCCATCGCCGAAACGCTGGCGCGCGAGGGCGTTCGCGTCATCGCCGCCGCCCGCAACGAACCGGCGATTGCCGAATGGGCCGCCGCGATGCCAGACTGCGACATCACCCCGCTGCGGATCGACCTTGCCGACATCGCCTCGATCGACGGCACGCTGGAGGCGATCCTGGCCGATGGCGGGGTCGACATCCTGATCAACAATGCCGGCGGCCCGCCTCCGGGAACGGCGCTCGATGCCGACCATGCCGCCTGGACCGCCAATTTCTCGGCGATGGCCGCAAGCCTCTTCCACATCACCTCGAAGCTGGTGCCAGCGATGCGAGAGCGCGGCTTCGGCCGGGTGATCACCATCGGCTCGTCCGGCGTCGAGCAGCCGATCCCCAACCTTGCCATGTCGAACGGCATCCGCGCGGCGGTGCTGGCCTGGTCGAAGACGCTGGCGAGCGAGGTGGCGAGCGACGGCGTCACCGTCAACATGGTGGTGCCGGGGCGCATCCATACCGCCCGCGTCGACGAGCTGGACGCGGCCGCCGCCAAGCGCACCGGAAAGAGCCTCGAGGAAATCGCCAAGGCGTCCGCCGCCTCGATCCCGGCGGGGCGCTACGGCCGGCCGCAGGAATTCGCCGACATGGTGGTGTTCCTGGCGTCCGAGCGCGCGTCCTATGTGACGGGAAGCCGGGTGCGCGTCGACGGCGGCGCGATCAGAAGCCTTTGACCGCAAACGCATCTCAAGACAGACCGCCGGGTCCCGCTCAAAAGGCGGAGATCCGGCGGGTGGTCTCCGGGTCGAGAAAGCCGGCAACGGTCGCCTCGGTTTCCAGATCGAGCGCGCGGTGAAGGTCGCCGGCGGCAACCGCGTTGAGCACTCGCTTCATCGAGCGCACGGCGAGCGGCGGCAGCTCGGCAAGCCGCCGGGCCAGCGCCTGCGCCTCGTCCATCACCTCGTCGTCCGCCACGACCTTGTGGGCGAGGCCCAGCCTGCCCAGCTCGGCCGCCGTGTAGCGCTCGCCGAAGAACAGCATCTCGCGCGCCTTCATGAGGCCGACCAGCGCCGGCAGCAGCGCCGTCACCGCACCGGTGACGAAAACGTTCAGCGAGACTTCCGGGAAGAAGGCCTTCGCCCCCTCGCCCCAGATGGGAAAGTCGCAGTTGATCGCCCATTCGAAGCCGCCGCCGACGGCCCAGCCATGGATCGCCCCGACCACCGGCTTGGGACCGAAGGTGATGGCATGGGTCGCCCGCTGGATGGCAAGGACGAGATCGCGCGCGGCCTCCTCGGTTTCCGGGTGGACATGCTCGCGTCGGTCGTCGCCGGCACAGAACGCCTTGCCGGCGCCGGTGAAGAGGATCGCGCGGGTTTGCGGGTCGCGGTTGGCATCGTCGAAGGCGCGCGCGACATCGTTGATCAGCTGCCGGTTCATGGCGTTGAGGCTTTCCGGCCGGTTGAGGGCGATGGTGCGCACCCCGCCCTCACCGAGCGTGCTCAGCACGGTCTTGTAGGTAAAATCGGTCATTGGTCCCCCCTGATGACCCGCCGGGTCTTGCCTTCGGTGCGCGGCATGCTGCCGGCGGGCAGCAGCGTGACGCTGGCACTGGCCCCGAGCCGTGCCTTGATCTCGGCCGCCACCCGGGCGGCAAGCTCCCCGCTCTCCGGCGCGCCCTGCGCCAGTTCCGCCTCGACCGGCAACGTGTCGTAGGGCGGCGGCGCGGCAAGGCGGATGCGGTACTCGCCCGACAGCTCGGCAAAGGAGTTGAGCACCGCCGCGACCATGGTCGGGAACATGTTGAGCCCGCGCACCACCACCATGTCGTCGGAGCGGCCGACGACGGAAAAGCGGAAGCCCGTGCGGCCGCAGGAGCACGGCGAAGTGCTGCCCACGCGGATGATGTCGCCGGTGCGAAAGCGCACCAGGGGCTGGCAGTCGCGCACCAGATGGGTGAGCACCAGCTCGCCGCTCTCGCCAGCCTCCAAGGCCTTCGGCGCGCCGCTGTCCGGGTCGATCAGCTCGGCATGCAGCACGTCCGCTGCCATGAAATGCAGATGCGTGTCGTGCTCGCATTCGGAGGCGAAATTGCAGAAGACGTCGGAGACGCCATAGTTGGAATTGCGCGGCTGCAGGCCCCAGGTCGCGGTCATCCGCGCGCGGAAGGCGGGGTCGTCGACGCCGGGCTCGCCGCCGAAAAGGCCGAGCTTCAGGCCGAGGTCGCGCGGGGCAAGGCCGGGGAACTTCTGCGCGATCACCCGTTCCAGCACCGCCGGATAGGACGGCGTGCAGGAAATCGCGGTCACCCCGACCTCCAGGATTGTGCGCACCAGCAGCTCGGTCGAGCCGACGCCGAAGGGCACGACGGTCGCCCCCGTCTCCTCCAGCGTCAGGTGATCGGTCAGCCCGCCCATCCACATCTGGTAATTGAGGCAGTGCACCACCGTGTGGCCGGGGCCAAGGCCGGCCGCGCTCTGGCAGCGGCCGCCGATCTCCTGGGTGACGCGGGTGTCGCGGGCCGACAGGGCAAGGTTCATCGCCTGCCCGGTGGTGCCGGAGGTGCGGTGCAGCCGGCGCACGGTGTCCCGCGGGGCGGCGAGATAGTCGCCGAAGGGCGGATGCGCGGCCTGCGACAGGCGCAGCTGCGACTTGTCGGAGAGCGGCAGTCGGGAGAGGTCGGACAGCACCGGCGGCGGCGCCTCGCCCTGCCACAGGGCGCGATAGAAGGGAGAGTTCGCCATCACATGCGCCCGCTGGCGCTCCCAGGCGGCCTCGACATGCGGCCGCAGATCCTCGGCGGACGCGAAGTCCGCCCGCGCCAGCGTGCTCATAGGCTCATCCCCCGCTTCCAGATCAGGGTCAACGTGTCGATGACGGCCTCGTCGCTGGCCGAGATCGCGACCAGCGCCGGGTCCTGCGACAGGATCAGCGCGGACAGGTACTGGTCGACCATGCCGCCCAGCGCATAGGCGCGGCGCAGCAATTCCTCGCGGTCCACCGCCTCGCCGCGCCCGAGGCGATGCAGCCGGCGCTCGACCGCCGCGACCACGGTTTCCAGCCAGTCGCGGTTCAGCCGGTGAAAGGCCTCGCGCGCCTGCGGCAGCGTGTCGAGATGATGGACGAGGCAGCGCATCAGGCCGGGATTGCGGCGGAACAGCTCGACATAGGCGCTGGTCGCCGCGCGCACCGGATCTTCCGGCTGGGCGGAGCCAGCCACCCGCATCGCCGCCTGCAGGAAGCCGACGAAGCCGACCAGCAGATCGTCGAGCAGCACGGTGCGGTCGGCGAAGTAGATGTAGAAGGTGCCGTTCGAGATCCCCGCCTGCTCGCACACGGCGGAGACGGTGAACTCCTGCGGCCCCTGCCGGTCGAGCACGGCACAGGCGGCCGCCTGGATCTGGGCGCGCGTGCGCTCGCCCTTGGGCCGCCCGGCGGCCCGCGCGGTCAGAGCCTGCGGATAGAACAGCACCTGATCCTCCCCCTTCCGGGGCAAGGCACGCAGCATGGCGGCGACCTCATAACTAAAACTGACATCAGTTTCATATTTTGAAGGGAGATCGGAGTCAAAGGGGATTTTTTGGATCGGAGGGTTGGGCGGGGAAATGGGGAGCCCCCGGAGGCGAGAGTGGCAGGCGCCGTGCCTCCCCGGTTCCGGATCGTCGGCCTCCGGCCTCGTCCGGAATGACGAGGGAGAGATTGGGGCGAAGACCCGCCCGCCCGGCGGATACTGGACACCTGCCTTCGCAGGTATGACAGCCGTGGGCGTGGCCGCACCCTCCACCTCACCCCTGCTGAGGGGACCAATGGATCCCGGCCCTCCGGCTTCGCCTGCGGCCGGGATGACGGCGGGAGAGGCAGGAGCGACGGAGTGGCGGCGCCCCCTCGGCGGGCGTGACAAACCGGGAGCGAGGTGAGCATTCTGTTCGCATCGATCTGAACATGGAAGCCGGCAGCAGCGCGTTGGTAGACAGTCGACCCGTTTCTCATTGCGGTCTGGCTGGATGTCCAAAAAAATGCGGCGAGATCAAAGGCCTGCTACAAAAATGAAAACCTCAATCAACGCCGTCCACTCTCCGGCCGATCTATGCGCTCACATCGCGGCGAGGTTGCATGACAAAGACCTTCTGGTGGTCGGAGTTTGCGGCATGGCGGGTTCCGGGAAGTCGACGCTGTGCGATCAAATAGCTGAAATCGCCAGTTTCGATGCAGTTCGCCTGGACTGCGACCAGTTCTCCTCCCATAGCCTGGCCGAGCGGCAGACACTCATCGAGGAAGCTACGAAATCGGGAAATCCTCAGCAGATCGAGGCCATCGAAAACCCGCTCAACTGGTATGCCTTCGGGGACATCCTCTCCGCCCTCGATGATTTGAAGTCCAATCGCATCCACACCTACAATCGCGCCTGGAACAGGCAGACGGGTGAGTTGAACGGGCAATACTGTCTGACGGTCCCCACCGGCCGCCCGGCAGTAGTGCTCTGCGATTGCATTTACCTGTTACACCCGGCGGTCAGGAATGAACTGGACCTGATGGTCCTGGTGGAGGCTCCAGAAGATATTTTAGTTGAACGAGGACGTCGGAGATCCAGAGGCGATCTCTCCCGCGCAAATCATATGGAGAGCCTTCGCAGGAAATATTCAGTGCCATACTTCAAGACCTTCGGCGGCACAGCCGATATCGTTTATCGAGTCCTCATATAGCCATCCCGGTTGCAAACCGCCGTTGAAAATTCCATGAGGCACTTGTCCCGCAAGGCGTGCCTCTGGACACGCAGTCTTGCCCGCGGCCTCCCGGACCGCACGTGAGCGCCGAGCCGTACACCCCGACGGGACCGGAGAGCCGGGAGCCGCTCGAAGAGGCACCCGAGGCTTGCAATCGGCGCTCGACCTCGAAACGATGGGCCGCATCGGAACCGGGAGACGGCCCTTGCTGCGCGCAATTCTATCGCTGGCGTTTCTCGCCCTCTCCGGCTTCTCCGCGCAGCTTTACTATTCGACCCACTTCAAATGGCGCGACTGCTTCAACCAACTGGGCCGGTGCTATGACCCGGAAACGGGCGTCGTCTATCTGGAGCAGAGCGGCGCCATCTGGCTGGCGCTCGCGATTTCCGCGTTCGCGATAGCCGCCTATCAGGCCTGGCGCTGGACACGGCGCTAGCACCCCGCCATCCCCTCACGGGCAAGAAGGGGCTGGCAATGCCGGCCGCATGGCTCCAGAAATAGACCTGCGGGCCCGACCGGAGGACCGCAGGAGGAAACGGGCCGCCATCGCGCCGCGCAAGGTGCGGGCGGTCCGGTCCGCACCGGCATTTCAGCCCGCGCCTTTACGCCAGCATGCCGTTTCAGTCGCCGAACGACAAAGGACAGGATCTTGAACTTTCCCCCCATGTCTTTCTTCATCCCGCCTGCCCGCAGCATCCTTGCCCGTACCGCGATTGCCGTGTGCCTTGGCGCCGGCTCGGCCGCCCATGCCGACACCGCCCTGCCCACCCTCGGCCTGCCCGATCCGATGCCCGCCCCCGACCAGATGGTCTGGCTCCCGGTGACCCAGGAGAGGATCGATGCGGCGGTGGCGGCGCTCGACGCGCTCAGCACCTCGATGCTGGAGCGCTCCGGCATTCCCGGCCTTGCTGTCGCCGTGGTGCACAAGGGCGAGACGGTCTATGCGCGCGGCTTCGGCAAGCGCGCGGCAAACGGCGATGCGGACGTGGATGCGGACACGGTCTTCCTGCTGGCCTCCCTGTCGAAACCCGTCGGGGCGACCGTGGTCGCCGGGCAGGTCGGGACCGGGCGCATCGCCTGGGACACCCCGGTACGCGCGCATCTGCCACGCTTCGACATGGGCGATCCCTGGGTGAGCGCGCATGTCACCATCGGCGATCTCTATGCCCACCGTTCGGGCCTGCCGGACCATGCGGGCGACGATCTGGAGGATCTCGGCTATGACCGCAAGACGGTGCTGGAGCGGCTGGCCCTGCTGCCGAAGCACCCGTTCCGCGCGCACTACGCCTATACCAATTTCGGGCTGACCGCCGCGGCCGAGGCGGTGGCCGCCGCTGCCGGCACCGACTGGGCGAGCCTGTCGGAGGAAACGCTCTACGCGCCGCTCGGCATGACCTCGACCAGCTCCCGCCACGCCGACTACATGGCGCGCGACAACCGCGCCTCCAGCCACATGATCGACGGCGACGGCTATGCCCTCACCGACATGCGGCAGCCGGACGCACAGAGCCCGGCCGGCGGCGTCAGCTCGAGCGTCAGCGACATGGCGCGCTGGATGGCGATGGTGCTGGCCGGCGGCGAGGCGAACGGCAGGCAGGTGGTGGACGCCAAGGCGCTGCTGGCGGCGACCTCGCCGCAGGTGATCAGCGGCGCCCCCGGAACGGCGGACGCGCGGGCCGGCACCTACGGGTTCGGATTCGGAGTGGGAGTTCGCCCCTCGGGCCGGGTGACGATCAGCCATTCGGGCGCCTTCGCGCTGGGGGCCTCGACCAATTTCGTCCTGGTCCCGGATCTCGAGCTCGGCATCGTCGTGCTGACCAACGCCGCGCCGAGCGGCGTCCCGGAAGCGGTGACCGCCTCATTCCTCGACCGTGTGGAACTGGGGATCGAGACGCGCGACTGGCTCGCCGGCTACGGCCCGCGGCTGAAGGCGCTGAGCCGCCCGTTCGGCAGCCTCGTCGGTGTGCAGAAGCCCGCCGATCCGGCTCCCGCGCAGCAGGCCGAGGCCTATGTCGGGCACTACGACAACGCCTATTTCGGCCCGGCGACGGTGGAAGAGGCCGATGGCGGCCTGGTGCTGCGCCTCGGGTCCGGACAGGCGCCGCTGGCGATGCAGCACTGGGACGGCGACAGCTTCATCGTGCAGCCGATGAGCGAGAACCAGCCGCAAGGGTCGATCTCGCGCGTCGACTTCTCGCGCACGGCCCCGGCCAGCGCCGCCTCGGTGACCATCGAGCATCTCGACGAGAACGGACTGGGGACCTTCGAGCGGCCGCGCTAGCGGTCGTCGAGGATCGCCAGCGCCACGAGCATCAGCACGATGGCGGGGCCGGTCTTGACCAGCGCGCCGAGCGGCTCGATCCACATGTCCGGCGTCAGCACCGCCGCGCCCGCCATGTAGAAGAGCGACAGGGCGATGCCGGCGAGAAGCCCGGCCCGGCAGCTGCGCCGGGCCGCGATGGCCGCGCCGATGCTCATGTCGGCAAGGCTGGTGACCACGGTGATCGCTTTCGCCAGAAGCGGCGGGAAGGCATGCGCCGTCAGGATCGCCACCGCCGCGTCGAAGGCCACCGTGAGCGCGATCAGCCCCGAGACGAACCAGAAGACGACGAGAATGCCGAGGATCGCCGGCTTCAGCATGTAGAGGCGGGCGAACCAGAGCTCCTGCACGCCGGCGGGATAGCGGGCGAGCGCGGCCTCCAGCGACCGGGGCTCGAGGCTGGTCGCCGCCGACCAGGGGCCGGGATCGCCGGCAACGCCGCGCCGCATCTCGGCCAGCGCCGTACTGCGCACGGGCGGCGCCCAGCCGAGACGCGCGGCAAGATCCCCCGCCCTTGCCCCCAGCGACAGGAGCACACCCGGCAAAAGCCAGCGCGGCGCCGGGCCGCCGATGCGGGCGCGGAATGCCTCCACCACCTCGCCGACGGTGTGCGGGCGGCGCTCCATGATCTCCCAGGTCTCGCGCCAATCGCGCCGCCCCTGCCCCCAGGCGTCCGCGAGAAAGGCGATGCTGCGGGAAATGTCGGCGACATCGGTCGCGGCAAAGGGGCGCGAGGCTTCCTCCTGCGGCAGGCGGACCGGCAAAGCGGCGAGGCCTCGGATCAGCGCGCTGCCGCCATAGGCGACGGGCGCAACGACGAAGCCCGGCCGCAGGATCGCGAAGGGAACGGTGCTGTCGGCAATCAGCCGCTCCGCCTCGCGCTTGGTGGCGGAAAAGGCGGTGCGGTCGCCCTCAGGCGTGCCGGGGATCGACAACTGTACCAGAAGCTGCGGCCGCGCGCCCTCTTGCCCGATCGCGGCGAGCAGACGCGAGACGAAGCCGCCATGCGCGTCGCTTGCCGTGCCCTTGCCCGGCATGTCCTGCAACACGCCGATGCAGTTGACGAGGATATCGACATTGCGCCCGGCCAGCAGGGCGGCAAGGCCGCGCGCGTCCAGATCGACCAGCGGTGCCTCGACGGCAGCGTCCCCGAGCGCGGCTTTCTGTGCGCGGGTAAAGCGGCGGGCGAACGCCGCAACGGGAAAGCCCCGGTGCATGAGATCGAGCGCGACGGCGTGGCCGATCAGGCCGGAGGCGCCGAGAACGGCGATGGTGGGAGCAGCGGCGGCCATCGGTCAGATCTCCGGTTTTGCGATCATCAGCCAGAGGATCGCCGCGACCGAGCCGAAGCCGGGAAAGCCGAAGACGAACCAGATGCGAAACAGGCGGTGATAGGCGGCGGGAAGCGGCGCGCCCTCAGCGGCGGCACCGCGCGCAAGATCGCGCATGCGCGCCTGGATCCACACCACCGGCAGCCAGAAGACGCCGGCGACGAGGTAGAGCCCCAGCGACAGGGCAATCCAGCCGTCGGTGAAGGCGTATCCGCTCTCGCGCATCAAGAGATAGCCGGTGACCGGCTGCACCGCGACGGCGGTGGCGGTGAAGAGCTTGTCGGCCAGCACGACCACCGCCGAGGTCTCGGCGATAAAGGCGGCGCTGCGGGAGCGATGCGCCATCAGCATGAAGAAGGCGATGCCGGTGCCCGTGCCGAGAATGACGATGGCGCCGAGGACGTGGAGATACTTGAGCAGCAGATAGGTCACGGCGGGCGGCCCCAGGAGGACGGGCTTTCCTCTTCGCATCCGCAGCAGGCGGGATCAACCCGTTAGCTGGCCGCGAACAGGCCCCCGCCCGCTCGCAAATCGGGTCGAGCCCGCCGGGCGCCCCTCGTTAAGGTCGCGCGCAACACCGCCAACGGAGCCTGCCATGCGCGCCCTCGACAGACTTGTCGCCTCTTCCTACGGACTGAACATCGCCGACCAGATCGCGCTGGTCGCGGTGCCCATCGTCGCCGCGACCGCCTTCGGTGCCGGCGCCAGCACCATCGGGCTGCTGGTCGCCTGCCAGTCGATGGCGCATCTGGTGGGCAGCCTCCCCTTCGGCGTTCTGATCGACCGCATCCAGCCGCGCAGCGCGGTGCTCGCCTCGGCGGTGCTGTCGCTCAGTGGCTTTGCGGCGGCGGCCCTTGCCATCGCTGCCGGAGAAATCCTGCCCTTTGCCGGGGCGATCGCGCTCGCCGGCCTCGGCATCGTGCTCTACGGACTGGCGAGCCTGTCGATCCTGCCGCGGATCGTGACGCAGGGCGAGCTCACCAGCGCCAACGCAGCGATCTCCCTGCCCCGCTCGGTCGCCTCGCTGGCCGTGCCGCTCGCCCTCGGACTGGCGCTCGACCGGGCGGGCGCTGCCGCCGTGTTCTGGGCAGCGGCGACCTGCGCGCTGTCGGCGCTGGTGCTGACGGTGCGCCTGCCGGTCTTTCCCTTGCGCCCCGTGCAGCGCGAGGCGCTGGCGGTCCGGCTGGCGAAAGGCGCCGGCTTCGTGCTGCGTCACCCGATGCTGCTGCCGATCACCTTCTGCGCCGTGTTCTGGAACTTTGCGTTCTCGATGCTGGTGGTGCTGGCCGTCCCGGTGATCACCCAAGCACACGGTGGCGAGGCGACGCTCTTTGCCGGTGCGATGGCCGCCTTCGGTCTCGCCTCGGTCGCCGGCATCTTCGTGGCCGGACGCCTTGCAAACCGCATCGCCCCGCGCGTCGTACTGATGTTCGGCCCCGGCAGCTCGGCCATCGCCGCCTTGATGCTTCTGGTGCTGCCGCAAGGCAATCCAGGTCCGCTGTTGCTCACCGCCTTCTTCGTGCTCGGCTTCGGCCCGTCGATGTGGCTGGTGACGCAGAACACGGTGCGCCAGCTGGTGACGCCAGCGCAGATGCTGGGGCGCGTCAACGCGGTGATCCAGACGGCGATCTACGGCACGCGGCCGCTCGGCGCACTGGCGGCCGGCGCCATCGGCACGGCCTTCGCCCCGCAAACCGGGCTCGTCGTGGTGGCGGCCCTCTTCGCCCTCTCCTTCGCCGTGGTGCTCGCGAGCCGGCTGACGACGGTCACCGACTATGGCGCACTGGCGATTGCAGAGGAGACGGCCTAGTCCGCTCAGCCCCGGCCGCGATAGGGCGGCACGCCCTGGTCGGGGATCCACACATCAGCGGGTGCCGGGCCGGTCTGGTAGAAGACGTCGATGGGAATGCCGCCGCGCGGATACCAGTAGCCGCCGATGCGCAGCCAGTCCGGCGCCAGCAGGTCGACGAGCCGCCGGCCGATGCTGACCGTGCAGTCCTCGTGGAAGGCGCCGTGGTTGCGGAACGAGGTGAGGTAGAGCTTCAGCGACTTGCTCTCCACCAGCCAGCCGGACGGCAGGTAGTCGATGACCAGATGTGCGAAATCGGGCTGGCCGGTCATCGGGCAGAGCGAAGTGAATTCCGGCGCGGTGAAGCGCACGGCATAGCGCACGTCCGGCTGCGGATTGGGCACCCGCTCCAACACGGCGTCCTTCGGGCTTGCCGGGATCTCGGTCGCGCTGCCGAGCTGGGTCAGGCCGGAATAGATATCCTTGTCGCTCATCGCACACCGTCCATCGCTAGAAAGCGTTGAGGGAAACCGGCCGCTGCCGGCGCCCTCCGTGTATCACCGCGCGGGAAACGCGGCAAACCGGGCGGGGCTCTTGCGGGATATGGGACGGGATCAGGGCACCGACCAGGGCGGGACGCGGAAGGTCTCGACCAGATAGTCGATGAAGAGGCGCGCCCGCGGCAGGAGCTGGCGCTCGGGCAGGTAGACCGCGTGAAAGGCGGTGTCGTCGCGCACCTGATACTCGCTCAGCAAGGGCACCAGATCGCCGCGCGCGATGGCGGGATTGGCCAGGTGCTCGGCCATGCGCATGACGCCGTGGCCGGCAAGGCAGATCTGCACCAGGGACAAGCCGTTTGCACTGCGGAAGTCGCCCTCCACCGCCACGGTCTCCACCGCGCCATCGACGAGGAACGGCCAGCGGTTGAGATGGCCGCGCCGCCCCTCCCACATCAGGCAGTTGGCGCGGGCAAGGTCGCGCGGATGCGCGATGGGCCCGTGCGCGGCGAGATAGGCGGGCGCGGCGACGACGACGCGCTGCAGGTCGCAGAGCTTGCGGCTCATCAGCGAGGAATCCTCCAGCCGCCCCATGCGCACGGCAACGTCGATGTTTTCCTCGATGAGATTGGCGAAGCGGTCGGTGAGCGACAGGGCGAGAGTCAGCCCCGGATGCCGTTTCAGGAAGTCGGGAATGCGCGGCACGATCTGATCGGTGCCGAAGGCGATGGGCGCGCTGACGCGCAGCTCGCCGGCGGCCGCCCGCGTGGCCGAGGAGACCTCCCCTTCCGCCGCCTCCACCGTGTCGATGGCGCGCACGCAGGCCTCGAAATAGGTCTGTCCCTCGTCGGTGAGCCGGTGGCCCCTGGTCGAGCGGTGCAGCAGCTTGACGCCGAGCCGCTTTTCCAGCCCCGAAACGCTCTGGCTGACGAAGGGCTGGCTGACGCGCAGCATGTCGGCGGCATGGCGAAAGCCCCCCGCCTCGACGACCGCGCGGAACACCCGCATTTCCAGCAAGCGATTGTCCTTCATGCCCCGTCCATGTCCCCCTCGCCGCCCCCCCTCAGGCAGCGGGACACACTAGCAAGGCGGGCGGGCGGCGTCAGCCGGGAGACAAAAAAAGACGGCCGGGCGCACGGGACGCACCGGCCGCTGAAGCGGTGTAAGCAGGGGACACAATCGTCAGTCGAACATGTCCGGGCAATCCTGGACCAGCTGGTCCCAGATGGTCTGGAAATGCAGCCAGCCGATATATTCGCTGCCGACATGCTCGCGGCTGTAGCGGGCGCGGTCCTCGCGGATGTAGATCGGCGGGATGCCAGCGGCGGCAATCGCCAGCTGCTGCTGGCAGCAGCGCTCCAGCGCGATGAACCAGAAGGCCGCCGCCTCGATGCTGTGGCGGCTCGCCGTCAGCAGGCCGTGGTTCTGGTGGATCGCCGCCTTGACGCCCTTGAAGGCGGTCGCGACGTTGGACCCGGCATGGTTCTCGACCGCGACCGCACCGGCCTCGTCGCCGATGATGACATGGTCCTCGAAGAAGGCGCAGGCATCCTGGGTGATCGGCTCGATGGGCCGGCCGAGCGCGGCATAGGCGGTGCCGTAGACCGTGTGCGCATGGCACATGGCGATGATGTCGGGATGCGCCTCGTGCACATTGGCATGCAGGACGAAGCCGGCGCGGTTCACCGCATGGGTGCCCTCGATGACATTGCCTGCATGGTCGACGAGGATCAGGTTCGACATCTTCACCTTGTCGAAGTGGATCGCCATCGGGTTGGTCCAGTAGAGCTCCGGACGCTCCGGGTCGCGCACCGTCAGGTGGCCGGCGAAACCGTAGTCGAAGCCCTGCTGAGCGAAAGCGCGGCAGGCGCCGACCAGGCGCTCCTTGCGGTGGCGGCGCTCTTCCTCGACGCTCTCGAACGAGGGCTCGTACGGAAAGATCAGGCCTTCCTGCTCCGGCTGGTAGATCGAAACCCGTCCCTTGAGATCCAGCATGTCGTTCCCTCCTGAAGGCCGGCGAAACCCCGGCTCGCATATCTCCCCTTCTGGCTCGCATGCCCACCGGAACGGGTCAATTCCGCCCCGGTGATAACTGTTATCGCCCTCACACGAGGGCGAGCGTCAGGAAGGGAAACAGCGCGATCAGCGCCAGCGAACCGAGCATGACCAACATGAACGGCACGGTGCCGAGGAAGATCTGCTCCACGCCGACGCTCGGATCGGCCAGCGTGTTGTGCACCGTGAAGACGGAGATGCCGAAGGGCGGCGTCAGCAGGCCGATCTCCACCGCGATGACGGTGACGATGCCGAAATGGATGAGATCGAAGCCCATCGACTGGGCGATAGGCGCGGCGATGGGCACCATGATCAGCAGGATCGAGCTGCTGTCGAGGATCATGCCGAGCAGCAGCAGCAGCACGACATAGAGCACGAGGAAGCCGTAAGGGCCGAAGCCGCTCATCCGCACCACGTCGCCGATGGCGTTGGGAATGCCGGCAACCGACAGCATGCGGCTGTAGAAGCCGGCCGCGATCAGCAGGATCAGGATGCCGACGGACACCGTGCCGGTCTGCTTCAGGACCTCCCAGATGCGGTGGCGGTCGAGCTTGCGGCGGGCAAGCGCGATGACCAGCGCGCCGAAGGCACCGACGCCGCCGGCCTCGGTCGGGGTGAAGAAGCCGCTGTACAGGCCGCCGAGCACGAGGACGACGAGCATCAGGATCGGCAGCAGCTTGACCGCGATCTCGCGCCCGCCCATCTCGCGCTCGCGGGTGGCGGTGCGTGCGGCGGCGGAGGGATCGGTGAAGACGAAGGCGGGACGGAAGCGGGCGAGCAGCATGATCACCGCGACGAAGCCGAGGGCCAGCATCACGCCCGGAATGACGCCGGCGACGAACATGCGGCCGATGGAGACTTCGGCGAGCACGCCGTAGATGATCAGCAAAAGGCTCGGCGGGATCAGCATGCCGAGGACGGAGCTGCCGGCGACGGTGCCGGCGGAAAAGCCCGCGCGGTAGCCGTGGCGGCGCATTTCCGGCACCGCGACGCGGGTGAAGACGGCGGCCGAGGCGATGGAGACGCCGGTGACGGCGGCAAAGACCGTGTTGGCGGCAACGGTGGCAACGCCCAGCCCGCCGGCGATGCGCCGCAGCAGGCTCTCGGCCACCTCGAACGTGTCGCGCCCGACATTGGAGACGCTGACCAGGAGCCCCATCAGCACGAAGAGCGGGATGGTGGCGAAGAGATAGTCGGCGATGCCGTTATAGGCGGTGATCGACAGGAGCCGCATGGCGAGCTCGAAATTGTCGCGGATGATCCACACGCCGGCAAAGGCGACGGCGAACAGCGCCACCGCGATCTGCATGCCCAGCAGGACCAGGAAGATGAGCGCGGCGATCAGCAGGGCGCCGATGGTCAGGGCGGTCATGGACGGGCCTTCCGGTAGGCGGCGAGATGCGAGGCGGCGACCGCGATATAGGCGGCAACGGCAAAGCCCGAGCCGACGACGATGATGGCGCGGAACGGCAGGGTGGGAATGGTGAAGACGCCCTGGACGCCGAAATACTCGCTGCCGCGCCAGGCGCCGACCGTGTCCGGCCAGGCGGAATAGAGGATCGCCAGGAAGACGGCGGCGCCGACCAGCGAGAACAGCGCGTCGACCAGCGCCATCAGCCGCGGCGTCGCCCGCTCCAGCCCGCGCACGAAGAAGTCGGCCCGGGTCATGCGGCCGCTGAGAATGGCGGAGGCGACCTGCAGGAAGACGATGGCCACGACCGAGCGGGCGCAGACCTCGGCGACGCCGGTGATCGGGGCATTGAGCAGGTTGCGGCCGACGACATCGGCGACGATGGCCAGCATCATCGCGAAGATCCACACGGTGCCGATGGCGGCCAGCGCATTGGCGGCAAGGGCCAGCGCGGCTGCGCCCGGCACCCCGGCGCTTACCGGCGGCGCGCTCGCCTCGCCGGCCTCCAGGTCGATTTCCTCAGCCATCGTCTCCCCCGCTGGCTTTTCCCGCATGCAATGTCCCGCCCCCCCGGCAAGCAAGTCCCGCCCGGCAAGCGGCCGGGCGGGACGATCATCGCAGCACCAAGGATATTACAGGCCCTCGTCCCATGCGCGCAGCGGCTCGACACCGCGCTCGCGCAGGGCCGCGAAATAGGCCTTCAGAACGGTCTTCGCCGGCTCGCCACCGGTCGCCAGCCAGGGCTCGACGATGTTCGGCAGGTTGTTCACCCACTTGCGCTTCTCCTCCTCGGGAAGCTCGCGGATCTCCAGGCCCGCTGCCTGCATCTCGGTGATGGCGGTGGTCGCCTTCTCCGTGACATAGGCGCCGTGACGCTTGGAGGTCTCCTTGCCGGCGGCGCGGAACGCCGCCTGCACGTCCTCCGGCAGACCGTCGAAGAAGCTCTTGTTGACGGCGATGCCGCCGAAATACATCGAGCCGATGCCGACGCGAGTGAGCTTCGGCGCGACCTCGTAGACGCGGGTCGGCAGGATGCCCGAGGCAAACGACAGCGTGCCCTCGGTCACGCCGGTCTGGATGTTGGTGTAGTAGGTGGTCAGCGCGCCGTCGACGGGCGTGGCGCCGGTGTCGCGCAGCCAGTTGGCCGAGGTGCCCGGCGCATTCAGCTTGCGGTTCTGCAGGTCGGCGAGGCTGTTGGCCTCGAACGTGGCGTAGATGTCGTAGCTGTCGGTGATCAGCGACGACAGGTGCACCATGTTCTGCTCGGCCCAGCTGTCGCGCAGCTCCGGCAGCTCGTCGGTGAGCTTGTCGAATATCTCGATCAAGAGCTCATGGTCGCCGGTGGCGAAGGGCGTGAAGTAGGTGACGTTCTGGAGCGGCATGGTTGCGCCTTCCCAGACCGTGCCGACCATGCCGACATCGACGATGCCGTCGCGCACCGCCTCGCGGGTGTCGGTGAACTTGTAGAGCGTGCCGCCGTAGGACTCGACCCAGTTGACCTTGTACTCGCCCTTTTCGGCGAGCAGGCGGTCGACCTCCGGCTGGAAGCCGTTCTTCATCGCCCAGGCCCAGATATTCGCTTCCGGATGGCTGGAGCCGATGTTGACGGTGATGGTCTGCTGGGCGCTGGCCGGAACGGCGAAGACCGTTCCCGCGAGCGCGGCAGCCACGATGAGATGCTTGAACTTCATGGTCTTCCTCCCCAGTTCGGCCCCGTCAGCGGACGGAGCCCGGCACCCTTGAGGGCGCGTTACACAGCCCCGAGCGCCGCCAGGATCCTGGCCGGCGTGAAGGGCATTTCGGTCACCCGCCCCCCCAGCGGGCGCAAGGCGTCGTTGATGGCGTTCATCACGGCCGCCGGCGCGCCGGCGGTGCCGGCCTCGCCCGCGCCCTTGGCGCCGAGCACGGACTCCTTCGTCGGCGTCTCGACATGGCCGATGACCATGTCCGGCATCTCCGCCGCCATCGGCACGAGATAGTCCGCCATGTTGGCGTTGAGCAGCTGGCCGTCCTCGTCGTAGTGGCACTCCTCGTAGAGCGCCCCGCCGATGCCCTGGACGATGCCGCCGCGGATCTGCTCGTCGACCAGCCGCGGGTTGATCACCCGGCCGCAATCCTCGACGCACCAGTGCTTCAGGAGCTTGACGAAGCCCGTCTCCGTGTCGACCTCGAGATAGCTCGCCTGCACGCCGTTGGTGAAGGCGAAGGGATAGTCCGAGGTGATGAAGTGGCGGGTCTGCACCAGCTCGCGCGGCAGGCCCTTGGGCAGCGTGTCGCCGCGGAAATAGACGATGCGACCGAGCTCCTCCAGCGGCATGCGCGCCTCGCCCGTGGTTTTGTCGGTCACCGCACCGTCGACGATGTCGAGCCCGTCGGCCGAGGCCTGCAGCATGGAGGCGGCAACGGTGAGGATGCTCTCCTTCAGCGCAAGGCCGGCCTGAAGCGCCGCCTCGCCGCCGATGCCGGCGCCGCGCGAGGCCCAGGTGCCGCCGCCATAGGGCGTCGTCTGGGTGTCGCCGGTGATCACCTTGACCCGCTCGACCGGCACGCCGACCGCCTCGGCAACCACCTGCGCCAGCATCGCCTCGGTGCCCTGGCCCTGCTCGGTGACGCCGGACATGGCGACGACGCTGCCGTCCGGGTCCATGCGCACGGTGCAGCCGTCCTGCGCCGAGATGCGCGCGCCGCCGATGCCGTACATGAACGGGCTGGGGTTGGTCAGCTCGATGAAGCTGGCGATGCCGATGCCGCGATAAATGCCCTTCTCGCGCAGGGCCGCCTGCTCGGCCCGAAGGCCCTCGTAATCCATCAGCTCCAGCAGCTTGGCGAGCGAGGCGTGATGCGACAGGCCCTCGAAGCGCATGTTGGCCGGCGAGGTGTAGGGATAGGCGTTGTCCGCAATCAGGTTGCGGCGGCGGATCTCGACCGGATCCATGCCCAGCGCTTCGGCCGCGAAGTCGACGAGCCCTTCCGTGATCGCTGCGGCGATGGGATGGCCGACGGCCCGGTACTGGCAGGTCGGCGTCTTGTTCTGCAGCACCACGGTGGTGCGGGCGCGGTAGGCGGCGAAGTCGTAGGGGCCGCCGCACAGGTTGACCACCTGGTTGCCCTCGATGGCCGAGGTGCGCGGATAGACCGAATAGGGGCCGATGCCGGTCCAGTCGTCGACGTCGATGGCAAGGATCTTCCCCTCGCCGTCGACCGCGATGCGCGCGTCGATCTCGTGGTCGCGGGCGTGAATGTCGGTGGCGAAGCTCTCGACCCGGTCGGCGATGAACTTGACCGGCCGGCCCATTGCCTTCGCGATCGCCGCCGTCGCCATCTCGTCGGGATAGACGTGGACCTTGATGCCGTAGGAACCGCCGACATCGCCGCAGATCACCCGGACCTTGCCCTCGGGCAGGTCGAGATGGCGGGCGATGATGCTCTGCATCATGTGCGGCGCCTGGGTGGAATGGTGGACCGTCATCTGGCCTTCGGCCGGATTGTAGTCGGCAAGGATCGAGCGCGGCTCGAGGCAGACACCGGTGTGGCGGCCGGTCTTGAAGCTGGCCTCGACCACCGTGTGCGCCTCGGCGAAGACCTTGTCGACCTCGCCCTGCTCGTGCAGGCGGCGGAAGGTGAGGTTGTCGCCGAGCTCGGGATGAATGAGCGGCGTCGCCTCATCGAGCGCCGTGCGGATGTCGGTGACGACGGGCAGCGGCTCGTACTCCACCTCCACCAGCGCCGCCCCGTCCTCGGCCGCCGCGCGGCTGTCGGCAACGACCGCGACCACCGCCTCGCCGGTCCAGGTGACCCGGTCGATGGCGAGCGCATGCTGGGGCGCCGACTTCAGCCCCTTGAGATGGGCGAGCACCGCCACCCAGGGCGTGCAATGCTCGGCAAGCTCGGTGCCGGTAAAGATGCGGCGCACGCCGCGCACGGAGGCGGCGGCCTGCGTGTCCACCGACAGGATGCGCGCATGGGCATGGGGGCTGCGCACGAAGGCGACATGCAGCATGCGCGGCAGCACGATGTCGTCGACATAGCGCCCGCGCCCTTCCACCAGGCGGCGGGCATTGGGGCGGGGAACCGTGCGGCCGATATAGCTGTTGGGGCGGTCGGGGTTGCCGAAATTGATGGTCATGCCGAGACCTCCTCAGCCCGCGCGCGGGACCCCGCGACGGTCTCGATGGCATCGACCACCGCCTCGTAACCGGTGCAGCGGCAGTAGTTGCCGGAAATGTGCTCGCGGATCTCCTCGCGGCTGGGCTGCCCGCCCTGCCCCAGGATGTCGGCGGCGGCAAACAGCATGCCCGGCGTGCAGAAGCCGCACTGCAGGGCGTTGCGCTCGACGAAGGCCGCCTGCAGGTCGGCAAGCGCGCCGGTCTCGGTCAGGCCCTCGACGGTCCACACTTCGGCGCCGTCGAGCTGGGCGGCCAGCATGAGGCAGCCGCGCACGATCTCGCCGTTGACCTGCAGCGTGCAGGCGCCGCACACCCCGTGCTCGCAGCCCGCATGGGCGCCGGTCAGGCCGAGATCGAGGCGGAGGAAGTCGACGAGATGGCGGGAGACGTCGACACGGGCGTCGACCGGCTCGCCGTTGACCTTGAGCGAGATGTCGACGCGGGTGGGAAAGCTCTGCGCTGTATCGGACATGTCGGACCTTCAGGAACGTGTCGCGGCAAGGGCGCGGCGCAGCAGCACCCGCGCCAGATGGAGACGGACGGCAGCCGGGGCATGGACGTCGTCGAGCGGTTGCAGGTCGCCCTCAAGCAGCTCGGCCGCCTCGTCCGGCGAGGCGCCGCGGTCGATGGCGGACATCGCGCCGGTGGCCAGCACCGGCGTCGGTCCGACGCCGAAGAAGGCCGCGCGGACACCGGACGGACGGTCGACCAGCACGATGCCGGCCAGCGCGTAGTCGCCCGACCGGCGCGCCAGCTCCATGGTGGTCTGCCGTTCGCCGGCCACCGCCACCGGCACCTCGACGGCGACGATCATCTCGTCCTCGGCAAGGTCCGTGGTGAACAGGTCGATGAAGAAGTCGCCGGCCCGCACGCGGCGCTCGCCGGCCGGACCGCGCAGCACGATCACAGCATCCAGCGCCAGCATGCAGGCGGGCAGCTCGGCAGCCGGGTCCGCATAGGCGAGCGAGCCGCCGATGGTGCCGCGATTGCGGATCGCCGCATGGGCGATCAGGGGTGCGGCCTGCGCAATCGCCGGCACATGGCGGGCGACGAGGTCGGAGGTGGCGAGCTCCCGGTGACGGGTCAGCGCGCCGATGCGCAGGAGCTCGCCGACGAGCTCGATGCCCGACAGTTCGGCAACGCCGTTGATGTCGATAAGGGACGTTTCGCCGGCCAGTCGCAGATTGAGCGATGCAACGAGGCTCTGCCCGCCGGCAAGGATGCGCGCCTCGCCCCGCGACTGCTCCAGCAGGGAAATGGCGTGCGCAAGATCGTTCGCCCGGATGTACCCGGCCGCTGCGGCTTTCATCTCGATTTCCTCCCCCGCGCCGCCATGGCGACCCGGCCCTTTCCCCCCGGAAAGGTTGTCCCGGATCGGCGGCACACTCTTATTGATCAAATGATCTATTGCGGCCGGAGAAATTGCAAGAGAAAACTTGACGGAGCGGTTTCCGCCCTCAACAAGAGGTCAGCCCAGAAATTCTGCCCCGAAGAGCGCAGCACGATGACAAAAGCTTCCCCTTCCGCAGGCGATCGCAAGCGCCTGTCCCCCGAAGAGCGACGGGCGATGATCCTGGCCGGCGCGACGGCCTACTTTTCCGAAGTGGGGCTGGAAGGAAACACGCGCGAGCTGTCGAAGCGGCTCGGTGTCACGCAGTCGCTGATCTTCAATTATTTCAGCACCAAGACCGACCTGCTGGAGGCGGTCTATCGCAGCGTCTATCTCGACCGGATCTCGCCGGACTGGCCGGCGCTGATCGCCGACCGCAGCCGCTCGATCCACGACCGGGCGCTGACCTTCTACCGCGAATACACGCAGGCGATCTTCAGCTACGAATGGATGCGCATCTTCATGTTCTCCGGCCTTGCCGGCGCGGAGCTGAACCGGCGTTACCTGGAACATGTCAGCGGGCTGCTGTTGCGTCCGTTGATGGAGGAGTTCCGCCACGCCGCCCCCGGCCCCCGCAAGCCGGAGATGGAGGACATCTGGAACCTGCACGGCGGGATCATCTATATCGGCATCCGCCGCTACGTCTATCAGGTGCCCTGCCCCGACGACCAGGATCCGGCGATCTGCGCCGCGATCAGCCGCTTCGTCGATGCCTTCGACATCCCCTGCCCGAGCACGGAGAGCCTGCCGGCCCGCAACGCTCAGGCCGCCGACATCACCACCAGGTAGATGAGGATGAACAGCGGCGGCACGCCGAGGAAGGCGTCGCCGAACAGGAACAGCTTCAGCAGGAAGAACAGGAAGGCCGAGTAGAGGCACGCCGCGAAGGGCATCAGGAAGCCCGGCGTGATCGGCGCCGTGAGCGCCAGCAGCGGATCGGTCAGCTTCCTCAGCACCACGAAGAAGGTGAGATCGCGGTCCGAGCCGACGAAGAACTCCAGCACCCCGCGCGAGAACAGGAAGGCGGCAAGCCCGGTCAACGCATAGGTTCCGCCCAGGAAGATCGCCACTTCGGCAGGAGCGCCGGCGACCATGAAGGTGACGAGGGCGAGCAGGTAGGTGGCGATGAGCAGAAGAACGCCGCCGAACGCGGAAGCTGGCATGAATGTCCGTCCCTTCGAGGATAAAAAAGCGCAGGGCCCGTGGGCCCTGCGCCTTGTTCTATAGCCGCTTTGTCAGTGGCCTTGAACCATCATCGTGCCGCCCTTGGGCAGGCGCAGACGATCCACGAAGTCCTGCATCTCCTGACTGGGCTCCGGCGTGATCAGCGACACCACATAGGTGACGACGAACGCGACCGGGACACCGAAGACGCCGGCAGAGATCGACGCCACGCCGAACCACGAGATCTCGTCGCCCGTGCCCTTGACGAAGTCGAAGCCGTACACGTTGCCGATCAGGTAGTACATCGTGACGCAGAAGCCGGACGCCATGCCGAGCACGCCGCCGAGCGTCGTCGTCCGCTTCCACCACACGCCCATGACGAGCGGGGCGAAGAGGCCGGCAGCCGCGATCGAGAACGCCCACGCCACCATCGACAGAATGTCGGACGGTTTGGTGCGCGCCAGGAAGGCCGCCGCAAGCGCGACCACCACAAGCAGGATCTTGGCGACCAACAGGCGGCGCTTGGCGTCCGCATTCGGGTCGATCATCTTGTAGTAGACGTCGTGCGACAGGGCGTTGGCGATGGCCAGCAGCAGGCCGTCGGCGGTCGAGAGCGCCGCGGCGAAACCGCCGGCACCGACGAGACCGACAACCCAGATCGGCATGCCGGCGATCGACGGGGTCGAAAGCACGATCATGTCGTTGTTCAGCTTCAGCTCGGTATACGGGAAGCCCGTTGCGAACCCCTTGGCCTCGCAGGCCGCCTGGATCGCCGCGACGGTTTCCGCCTTCACGCCGCAGATCGTCACCAGCTGGTGACCGGCGATAGAGCCCCACTGGATCATCCACTGCGGAATGGCGGAGAAGGCGAGCTGGTAGTTCGCCTCCGCACCGGCACCCACGAAGAGACCCATCAGGTTGAACTTCGAGAAGGCCGCATAGGCGGGAGCCGTGAAGTACAGCAGGAAGATGAAGAGCAGCGACCAGCCCACCGACTTGCGCGCCTCACGAACCGTCGGGGTCGTGAAGAAGCGCATGAGGATGTGCGGCAGCGAGGCCGTACCCACCATCAGGCAGAAGATCAGGAAGAAGTAGTCCTGGGCGCTGTAGGTCTGGAACGGCGCGACGTGCGTCCGCGTGACCTCCAGGAGCCGCTCGTACTCCGCGATCTGCGACAGGGCGCCGCCGTAGGTCAGCTGCGGCACCGGAATGCCGAACTGCACGGTGGACATCCAGATCGCCGGAAGCAGGTAGGCGACGATCAGCACGATGTACTGAGCCACCTGCGTCCAGGTCACCGCCTTCATGCCGCCCAGCATCGAGCAGACGAGAATGCCCGCAAGACCGGCGAACACCGCATAGCGGAAGTCGATGCCGAGGAACTGCGAGGCGATGATGCCCGAGGCGTAGACCTGCGCCGTGATGTAGGTGAACGAGCAGCAGAACAGCACGACGATACCGACGAGCCGGGCCATGTTGCCGCCGTAGCGGGTGCCCAGGAAGTCGGGCACCGTGTAGGCGCCGAACTTGCGCAGGTAGGGTGCCAGAAGCACGGCCACCAGCACGTAGCCGCCGGTCCAGCCCAGCACGAAGGCGAGGCCGTCATAACCCAGCACGAAGAGCGTGCCGGCCATGCCGACGAAGGACGCGCCGGACATCCAGTCCGCGCCCGTCGCCATGCCGTTGTAGATGGCAGGCACCGAGCGTCCGGCGACGTAGTATTCCGCCACCTGCGCCGTTCGCGACATGATGCCGATGAACGCGTAGATGCCGATCGTGGCGGCCATGTAGCACCACAGGATGAACCTGTCGGGCACGCCGATCATGGAGAAGATCGCCATCAGGACGACGAAAGCGGCAAAGCCGCCGACGTAGATCCCGTAGATCTTCCCGAGGTTGTCGGTGAAATCACCCTTCATGGAAAGTGCCATTGGATCCCCCTCAGTCTTCGGCGACGCCGAATTCCTCGTCGATCGCATTCTGGCGCGAAGCGAACCAGAAGATCTGGATGACGAAGACGATGAGCGACCCCTGCGCGGCCATGTAGAAGCCGAGCGGGAAGCCAAGGATCACGACGTCGTTCAACGCCGTCACGAAGAAGTGGATGAAGAAGCCGAAGAACGCCCAGATGGCCAGCGAAACCCACATCAGGTTGCGCGTCTTGGACCAGTGCGCCTCCGCCACTTCCGGTGGCAGTTTCTCGGTCAAAACAAATCCTCCCACTGAATGCACCGTCGGCTGAACGACCTCGGCCAGCCCGGTCTTCCCCGCCCGCAATAATCACAAAGTCTAATAGGGTCCTCCCCGACCTTTTCGCACTAGCAGCATGCGATATATTGCAATGCAGGGGCACTTGCGCCGTCAGGTTATTCTCTTCAATGTAGAAAAGGAAAGTTATCCGAAAGACTAATCACGAAAGCCGGGACCAACCGGCCGGCCACCAGGGAGTAGCACCAAGTGCTTGATTTGATTGGATCCATCCTGCCCCGACGGCAGCGCTCCGACTGGGACTCGGCGGTCGAGGCGATCCGCGCCGGCGCGGCTTTTCTCGCGCAAGGGGCGAGCTACTCGTACCTGCGCGCCCGCTCGCTGCTCGCCGGGCCCCGTCTCTTCCAGGACGAGGGATTCGGCATGGCGCTGAAGATCTGCAAATGGGAGGGATTCGCGGTCGCGGCGCAGGACCTGATCCTGATGATCGAGGCGGAGGTGCGCCCGCATCTTCCCGCCGATCCGAAGCTGCGCGCCGCCGGCCTTGCCGAGCTCTACCGCACGGTGCTGGCCGCCGAAGAGATGCCCGAGCACCGCGCCGAGCGCGGCTGGGACGACGTGATCGAGGAGTTCGACCGCCGGCTGGAGGTCTACATGGACAAGCCGCCGCTCAAGCCGGACGCGATCTCCATCGCCACCGCCCTGCGCCTGCTCGACCACGCCCCCATCGACAGCGCCGTGCGCGAGGCCGACAAGATGATGGTGGTCAACAACGTCGCCTTCCGCTTCATCGACTACCAGGCCACCTTGCGCAAGCGCATCGACCTCGTCGCCTTCGCCCGCCAGCTTTCCGACAGGATGGTGGCGGTGTCGTGAGCCCGGCGTCGCGCCAAGGCAACGGACAACGCGCCGGCGCGACGCCCCTGATCGCGCTCGATGTGGTCGTGCTCGACACCGAGACCACCGGTCTCGACATCCGCAAGGACCGCATCGTGCAGATCGGCGCGGTGCGCATGGAAGGGGTGGAGGTCCATCCCGAACTCAGCTTCCAGGAACTCGTCGCCCCCGGCCTTGCGATCCCGGAGGTCGCCCGCCGCATCCACGGGCTCGGCGACGAGGACGTCGCCGGCAAGCCGGACTTCTCGCAAGTCGGCCCGCGGCTGCTGGAATTCATCGGCGATTCCGTCGTCGTCGGCCATTCGATCCATTTCGACCTCGCCGTGCTGCGCCACGAGGCCGACCGGCACGGCATCGCCTGGCGCGAGCCGCGCTCGCTCGACGTGGCGCTGCTGGTCGCGGGCCTCGACCGGGCGATGATCGACACCTCGCTCGACAGTCTGGCGCTCGGCTACGGCATCCCGGTGGAAGGGCGGCACACCGCCTTCGGCGATGCAGTCGCGACCGCGCGGATCTATTCCGCGCTGATCCCCAGGCTGCTCGCCAAGGACGTGCGCACGCTCGCGGAGGCGGAGAACCTGTCGCGCAAGCCCGCCGGCCTGATCGCCCGGCAGGAGGAGGCCGGCTGGTTCGAGCGCCCCTCCGAGCGGCCGGACTTCTCCCGCGCGGTGATGCGCTCGGGCAGCCAGCGCGCCATCGACAGCTTCCTCTACCGCCACCGACTGGCCGACGTGATGAACAGCCCGCCGATCTGCATCGCGCCGGAGGCGAGTCTGCACGAGGCCGCGCAGCTGATGGCCGACCGCGGCATCGGCTGCCTGATCGTCGATCCCGCGCACGAGGACGGGGAGCCCGGTATCGTCACCGAACGCGACGTGCTGCATGCGCTGGCCCGAGAGGGACCTGGCGCCAGCGAGGTTGCGGTCGGAAAGGTGATGAGCGCGCCGGTGATCAGCGCGCCCGACGACACGTTCCTCTATCGCGCCCTCGGCCTGATGGCCCGGCGCAACCTGCGCTATATCGGCGTCACCGACGGCGCCGGACGGCTGGCCGGCGTCTTCACTCTGCGCACGCTGCTGCGCAAGCGCGCGCTGGCAACGCTGACCGTCGGCGACGAGATCGCCACCGCCGCCCGCCCGCGCGATCTTGCAAGGGTGCAGGCCGCCCTGCCCTCGCTCGCCGCCGGGCTGCTGGCCGACGGCCAGGACGCACGGCAGGTGGCGGCGATCATCGCGGCGGAAGCGCGGGCGATGACGGCGCGCGCGGCGGAACTGGCCGAGGCGGAGCTGGTGGCCGCCGGCCGTGGCCCGGCGCCGGCCGACTATGCGCTGCTGGTGCTGGGTTCGGGCGGGCGCGGCGAAAGCCTGCTCGCCCCCGACCAGGACAATGCGCTGGTGATCGCCGACGACTATACGGGCGATCTCGACGACCCCGACGACTGGTTCACCCGCTTTGCCGCGCGCATCAACGAGATCCTCGACCGCGCGGGCATCCCCTATTGCAAGGGCGGGGTGATGGCGAAGAACCGGCCCTGGCGGCGACGCCTCGGCGAATGGCTGGATCAGGCGCGCGACTGGGCCGGCCACCCCTCGCCGCAGGCGCTGCTCAGCGTCGACATCTTCTACGATTTCACGCCCGCGCATGTGTCGGGCAGCGGCGGCAGCCGACTGGCGGGGCAGCTGCGGCGGGACGCCGGCGAGATCGCCCGCGGCTCGCTCTCCATGCTGCGGGCGCTCGGCAATGCGGCCGGCAGCCACGCCCCGCCGCTCGGCCTGTTCGGGCGGATTAAGAAGGACGACACGGGCCGCGTCGACCTCAAGGCCGGCGGGCTGCTGCCCATCGTTTCGGGCGCCCGCGCCATCGCCCTGCGCCACGGCGTCGCCTCGCTGTCGACGCCCCAGCGCCTGCGCCAGGCGGCGGAAAAGGCCGGCCGCTCGCAGGCGGATGCGGACCTGCTCGCCGACATCCATGGCTTCCTGATGCGACTGATCCTGACCCAGCAGATCGTCGACCTGGAGGCCGGCGTGCCGCCGACCAACCGGGTGCGGCTCGACGCGCTGAGCCACCGCGACCAGGACGAGCTGCGCGAGGCGCTCGGCCGGATCGACCTGATCACCCACATGCTGCAGGACCTGTTGCAGGGCCTGTAGCGGGCGCCGGCAATCTCAGCCGCGCAGGGTCTCGGCTAGTGTGGTGAATTTGAAATACGCCTCACTTTGGCAGCACACCCAGAGCGTATTTCAAATTCGAAAACCACACTAGAAACATAAACTTGCTAGTCACCCTTTTGAATCTGAAGTTCGTTCAGAGCATGCCGTGAAATACGACGAACTTCAGATTCGGGTGACTAGGTCGTTCCACACCATCTGCCGCGTCAGCTTGCCCGCCTCGACCTCGAACCGGTCGATGAAGCGCACGCCGGAAAAGGCGGTGCCGTCCGGCCATTCGCCCGACAGGGTGCCGAAGCAGAACACCGTGGCGCCCTCGACGCCCAGCGCCGTGTCGAACCCCTCATAGCTCTTGCGCACGAAGCGGTAACGCCCCTTCGCCCAGGCGGCGAGCTCCTCGGGTCGGGAAAAGCTGACCCCGCCGGGGAAGGTCATGACGAACCCTTCGGCGAGATATTCCGAGGCGCGGGCGAGATCGCGCGCCTCCATCGCCTCGAGGAAGCCGCGAACCAGCGCCTGCGGGTCGGGAGACGGCGCGCCCGGCACGCGGGACGTGCCGCCGCGCATGTAGTTGTCGGGCCGCACCTCCTCGATCGCCACGGTGATTCCCTCCAGCGGCGCGGCCATCGTGCCGCGCACGGCGGCGGTCAGCCGCTCGCCCAGAAGCCGCCGCGTCTCGGCCGGATAGCCCTCGATCAAGGTCACGCGCACCACCGGCATCCGCCTCTCCTCCCTGTTCTCTGGCCAAGTCTTTGGCCCGCCGCCGCCCCTGCCGAAAACAAGGATGTTTCGCGAAAGAGCAGCCAGTTGACATATTGATATAATGACATACCATTATCACACATCAACCGGAAAGAACGGCCGCACAAGACGGCTGCTCCAGAGCGCGAGGCGGGCCACAGGTGGCAGCGACGAAGTCCCGGAACGGATCGGCGGCAGGCTCGGATGCGGGCAGCATGGCAGCGCCCGCGACCAGCGCCCTCGACCCCAACGGCCCGGTGCCGCTCTACCACCAGATCTTCCTGATCCTGCGCAATCGCATCTACGGCGGCGATCTGGCCGCCGGCGAACGGGTGCCGAGCGAGCAGGACCTGACGACCGAGTTCGGCGTCTCGCGCATCACCGCCAAGCGCGCGCTCAACGAGCTGGCCGATGCCGGCCTCGTCATCCGCGAACGCGGCCGCGGCACCAGGGTGGTCAACCGGCCGCCCGCACCGGCCGTCACCTCCTCCATCGAGGGCTGGCTGGAGAACATCTCGCTGATGGGCCAGTCGACCACCGCGCAGGTGCTGTCCTTCGCCTATCCGCCGGCGAGCGAGGAAATCGCCGCCGCGCTCGAGATCGAGCCGGGCACCGAGGTTCAGCGCGCGGTGCGCGTGCGCCGGCTCGAGGGCGAGCCGATGTCCTATCTCGTCACCTATGTGCCCGCCGACATCGGTCGCCAGTACGAGCGCGACGAGCTGAACTCGCAGCCGCTGCTCAACCTCCTGGAGCGCGCCGGCGTCGATGTCGCCTCCGCCCGGCAGACCATCTCGGCGACCGTCGCCGACACCGAGGTCGCCGAGGTCCTGTCCATTCCCGCCGGCTCGCCCCTCATCGAGGTGCGCCGCGTGGTGCGCGATCGGATGGAACGGCCGGTCGAATACATCCGCGTCCTCTACAGGCCGGATCTCTACCGTTTCGAGATGTCCATGCGACGGGTGCGCGCCGAAAGCGGCCCGCGCTGGACAACGACAAGCTCCTCGCCGGTCCCGGCCGGCGGCGGATAACCAAAAGTGGGGTTCCGGGGTCACCAGCCGGCCGCATGAGGCGGCCTGTAGTGGGAGGTTTGCGAATGACTGAAACGAACAAGACAGGCACGAAGAAGACCGGTGGCCTGCGCCGCCGCGAGTTCCTTGCCACGGGCGCGGCCGCCGTCGGCCTCGGCATCACCGGCTTTCCGGCGATCCTGCGGGCGCAGCCGGCAGCGGTGAAGCTGGGCCTGATCCATCCGGTTTCCGGCTTCATCGCCTTCTCCGGCACCCAGTGCCGCGAGGGCGCGCAGATGGCGATCGCCGACATCAACGCCGCCGGCGGCATCAAGTCGCTGGGCGGTGCCAAGATCGAGGCGATGCTGGCCGACAGCCAGGGCAAGCCCGAGATCGGCGCGGCCGAAGTGACCAAGATGGTCGAGGCAGGCGCCGACGGCATCGTCGCCGGCTATTCCTCGGCAATCTCGCTGGCGACCTCGCAGGAAGCGGCCAAGACCAACACGCCGCATATCGTCGATGTCGGCGTCTCGGACCAGATCGTCCAGCGCGGCCTGAAGAACACGTTCCGCTTCAGCCCCGGCTACGGCAAGATCGCCCAGTTCGCCGTCGACAATCTCGACACGATCAACAAGGCCGCCGGTGCGCCGGCCAAGACCGCGATGATCATCCACGAGGAGTCGCTGTTCGGCACCGGCACCGCCGAGCTGCTGCAGAAGCGCCTGCCGGAGAAGGGCATCGAGGTCGTCGACGTCATCAAGCATGCCAACCCGACCCGCGACTTCACCAACATCGTGCTGCAGATCAAGTCGAAGAAGCCCGACCTGATCATCCCGGCGAACTACTACAACGAGTATGTGCTGCTCGCCCGCACCATGCGCCAGCAGCGCGTCGAGGCGATGGGCATCTACTCGGTGCTCGGCGGCGCCGCCTCCAGCTACCAGTTCGTGAAGGAGTTCCCGGAGGCTGCGGACCTGATCATGGACTGCAACCACTGGTTCAACCCGAAATCGGACCTCGCCCAGCAGCGCAAGGCCGCCGCCGAGGCCAAGGGCCTGATCTACACCTACGAGGTGTTCCTGGCCTACAACGCGGTGCTTGCCTATGCCGACGCGCTGGAGCGCGCCGGCACCACCGACAAGGAGGCCGTGAATGCGGCCCTTGCGGCTTCGACGCTGGACATGTCCTACATGCCCTACGGCCCGACCAAGATGGTCGACGGGCAGAACGAGGGCGCCCAGCCGGTCAACACCCAGGTCCAGAACGGCGTCATCGAGGTGATCTTCCCCGAAGAGTTCGCCTCGGCGCAGACCGTGTTCCCGATGAAGTCGTAATCGTCGCCCCATCGACGATGACTGCCGGGCGGGGACACTCCCGCCCGGCCCCCTCCTGCACAGCGATCGGGTGACCATGCCGGACCTGGCGATCATCGTTCCTTCCGTGCTCAACGGGCTGACGACGGGTGCGCTCTACGCGCTGGTCGCGCTCGGACTGACGCTCATCTACGGCGTGCTGCACATCATCAACTTCGCCCACGGGGCGCTGCTGATGGTCGGTCTCTACGCCGTCTATTTCCTGCACAGCAGCTTCGGCATCGATCCTTACGTGTCGCTGCTGATCGTGCCGCCGGCCATGTTCGCGCTCGGCTATGCCCTGCAGCGCGGCATCATCGGTCGCGCCAGCCACGGCCGCGACGAGAACATCCTGCTCGTCACGCTCGGCCTGTCGATCGTCATCGAGAACCTGGCGCTGTTCGTCTTCCGCTCCGACACGCGCAGCGTCGACACGCCCTATTCCTTCGAGGTGGTCGAGATCCTCGGCGCCTTCCTGCCGCTGCCCAAGGTGATCGCCTTCGCCGGGGCGCTGGTGACTGCCGCGCTCTTGTGGCTGCTGATGTCGCGCACCGACCTTGGCCGCGCGATCCGCGCGCTCGCCAAGGAGCGCAAGGGTGCGAAACTCGTCGGCATCGATGTCGACCATGTCTTTGCCATGAGCTTCGGCCTCGGCATCGGCTGCCTCGGCGTTGCCGCCTGCCTGCTCCTGCCGAGCTACTACGTGACGCCGCAGGTCGGCCACGGCTTCGTGCTGATCGCCTTCACCATCGTCGTGCTCGGCGGCATGGGCTCCTTCGTCGGAGCGCTGGTCGGCGGGCTGATCATCGGTGTCGTCGAAGCGCTCGGCGGCCTCTTTCTCGGCGAGAGCCTCGGCCAGATCGGCATCTTCCTGATCTTCATCCTGGTCCTCGTCTTCCGGCCGACCGGCCTGCTCGGACACAAGGTCTGACCCATGCGCCAGCTCGCCCTTCTCGGTCTCGTCTTCGCCGCCCTGTTCTTCGTGCCCTTCGTGGTCACTTCGGAGGCCTGGCAGAACACCATCCTGATGACCCTCTACGCCGCCCTGCTCGGCCAGGCATGGAACATCCTCGGCGGCTATGGCGGCCAGTTCTCCTTCGGCCATGCCGCCTTCTTCGGCACCGGCGCCTACACGGTCGCGGTGCTGCAGGTGCAGCTCGGCGTCAATCCGTGGATCGGCCTTGTCGCCGGCGGGGCGATGGCCGTGGCGGTCGCCGCCTTCATCGGCTTCACCACGTTCCGCTACGGCCTGCGCGGGTCCTATTTCGCACTGGTGACGCTGGCCTTTGCCGAGGTGCTGCGGATCCTGGCCAACACCGTGCCCTTCACCGGCGCCGGCGTCGGCATCCTGATCCCGCTCGAGCAGAGCGCCGCCAACCTGCAATTCGCCTCCAAGGCGGGCTATTACTGGCTGGTCTGGGCCATCGCGCTCGCCGCCTTCCTCACCGTGTGGTGGATCGGCCATTCCCGCTTCGGCGCGCGGCTGATGGCGGTGCGCGACAACGAGGACGCCGCGCGCGCCCTCGGCGTCGATCCCTTCGCGGTGAAGATGCGGGCGATCATGCTGTCGGGCCTGTTCTCCGGCCTCGCCGGCGTCTTCTACGCCCAGTATTTCCTCTATCTCGACCCGGCCATCGCCTATGGGCCCGCCATCTCGGTGGAGAGCCTGCTGGTGCCCATCGTCGGCGGCATGGGCACCCTGTTCGGCCCGCTGCTCGGCGCCGTCGCCCTGCACGGCGTCTCGGAAGCCTCGCGCGCGCTGATCGGCGACCTGCCGGGCATCAGCCTGGTGCTCTACGGCACGATCCTGATCCTGATGGTGCTGTTCGCCCCGCGCGGCCTCGCCGGTCTGGTGCGCCGCCTCTCGGCACGCCGCAGCTCGCGGGAGACGACGAATGTCTGAGACGGCACAGTCGGATACCATGCTCCGCGTCGAGGGCGTGTCGAAGAGCTTCGGCGGGTTGCAGGCCTCGAAGGACATCTCGATGTCCGTGCCGAAGGGCAAGATCACCTCGCTGATCGGCCCGAACGGCGCCGGCAAGACGACGCTCTTCGCGCTGATCACCGGCTTTCACAAGCCCGATGCCGGCACGGTCTCGTTCCTGGGCGAAGACATCACCGGCATGGCGCCGCAGGACATCGCCCGGCGCGGCATGATCCGCACCTTCCAGATCGTCCAGCCCTTCGCCGGGCAGAGCGTGCGCGAGAACATCGCCGTCGGGGCGCACCTGCATATCCGCTCGCGCGATGCGGCACTCGCCAAGGCCGAGGAGGTCGCCCGCAAGGTCGGCCTCGGCGACCGGCTGGACATGGACGCGGCGGCACTGACCGTTGCCGGGCGCAAGCGGCTGGAAGTCGCAAGGGCGCTCGCCACCGACCCCAAGCTGATCCTCTTCGACGAGGTGCTGGCCGGGCTCAACCCGTCGGAGATCCGCGATGTGATCCCGGTGATCCGCGCCATCCGCGACGAGGGCGTCACCATCCTCCTGATCGAGCATGTCATGCAGGCGGTGATGAGCCTGTCGGAGCACACCTGGGTGCTGAACCAGGGAGAACTGATCGCGCAAGGCCCGCCGGCCGAGGTGGTGGGCGACCCGCTCGTCATCGAGGCCTATCTCGGCAAGGGCATGGCCGAGCGCATCGCGCGCCAGCGCATGACCGCGGGAGGCGCCCATGCTTGAGATCGACAACCTGCGCGCCGGCTATGGCGCGGTCGAGGTCCTGCGCGGCGTCTCGCTGGACATCCATGACGGCGAGATCGTCGCCCTGCTCGGCTCCAACGGCGTCGGCAAGACCACGACCTCCTCGGTCCTGTCCGGCCTGCTGCCGGCCTGGAGCGGAACCATCCGCTTCAAGGGGGAGCCGATCGCCGGCCTGTCGCCGCAGGCCATCGTCGACCGCGGCCTGATCCACGTGCCGGAAGGCCGCCACATCTTCCCGAACCTCGCCGTGCGCGAGAACCTGGAGCTCGGCGCCTATCGCCGGGGCAAGGCGAACCGGGCACGCAACCTGGAGCGGGTAATGGAGACCTTCCCGCGCCTGCGCGAGCGTTCAGGCCAGAAGGCCGGCACCCTGTCCGGCGGCGAGCAGCAGATGCTGGCCATCGGCCGCGGCATGATGGCCGAGCCGGACCTCTTGATCCTCGACGAACCCTCCATCGGCCTGTCGCCGCTGCTGGTGGAGGAGATGTTCGCGCTGATCGGCAAGCTGAACGAAAGCGGCCTGCCGATCCTGCTGGTCGAGCAGAACGTGCTGCAGTCGATGGAGATCGCCGCGCGCGCCTTCGTCATGGAGAACGGCGAGATCCGCCTGTCCGGCCCGACCGCCCAGCTGATGGACGATCCCGAGCTGAAGCGCTCCTATCTGGGGCTTGCCTGATGACCGCCTCCCCCACCACCCTCGCCCAGAAGATCGTCGCGCGCGCGGCCGGCAGGGCCAGCGTCGCGCCCGGCGAGATCGTCACCGCCCGTGTCGACCTTGCCATGATCCACGACAGCGGCGGCCCGCGCCGGGTCGAGCCGATCCTGCAGGACCTCGGCGTCGGCCTGTTCGACGCCAGCAAGGTCGTGCTGATCTCCGACCATTTCGTGCCCGGCGACACCGACGAGGGCGCGCGGATCCTGGAGCTGACCCGGCAATGGGCGGCGCAGCGCAAGGTCGCCTTCCACGACGGCGAAGGCATCTGCCATGTGGTGCTGCCCGAGCGCGGGCACCTGGCGCCCGGCATGCTGGTCGTCGGCGGCGACAGCCACTCGCCGACGGGCGGGGCCTTCGGTGCCTACATGTTCGGCGTCGGCGCGACCGAGATGGCCGGCGTGCTCGCCACCGGCGAGATCTGGCTGAAGGTGCCCGAGACCATCCTGATCGAATGGCGCGGGCGGCTTTCCGACGGGGTCACCGCCAAGGACATCATGCTCGCCCTATGCGGCCGGCTCGGCATGGACGGCGGCAAGTATCAGGCGGTCGAATACACAGGCGAGGCCATCGCCGCGCTCTCCATGCAGGAGCGGATGACGCTCTCCAACATGGCGGCGGAGCTGGGCGGACAGGCCGGGCTGATCGCCCCGGACGAGGTGACGGCCGCCTTCCTGCGAGAGGCCGGCAGCGACCCGGCCGGCTGGGGCGACTGGCGGGGCCTTCGCACCGATCCCGGCGCGCCGCTGATGGAGCATCACGTCTTTGCGGCCGGCGAACTCGCCCCGCAGGTCGCAGCCCCCCACTCGCCCGCCAACAGCGGCCCGGTGGACGACGCCCCGCAGACCAAGGTGGATGTGGCGTATCTCGGCGCCTGCACCGGCGCCAAGTATCAGGACCTTGCCAATGCCGCGCGCATCCTGAAAGGCCGGCGCGTCGCCTCCGGTGTCGAGCTGCTGGTCGCCCCGGCCTCGCGCCGCGACCAGGACCGCGCCGCCCGCGACGGCATCATGGCCGTGCTGGAGGACGCCGGCGCGAAGCTGCTGCCGAACGCCTGCGGCATCTGCGCGGGCTATGGCAGCGCCCGGCTCGGCGAGGACGTCACCTGCATCTCGTCGACGGCCCGCAACTTCAAGGGCCGCATGGGCGCGGCAAGCTCCAAGGTGTGGCTCGGCTCGCCGCTGACCGTGGCGGCCTCCGCCGTCGCAGGCCGGATCACCGATCCGCGCCCGATGCTGACCGAGGGCGCGGGAGGCACGGCATGAGCGGGCGCGTCTTCCTGTTCGGCGACGACATCGACACCGACCAGCTGGCACCGGGCCAGTACATGAAGGGCGGGATCGCGGCCCTTGCCGCCCATTGCCTGGAGGGCGTGCGGCCGGACTTCGCCGGAAGCGTCGCCTCCGGCGACGTGGTGGTTGCGGGCAAGAACTTCGGCATGGGCTCCTCGCGCGAGCAGGCGGCCGAGGCGCTGAAGCATCTCGGCGTTGCCGGCGTCGTCGCCCTGTCCTTCGCCGGCATCTTCTACCGCAACGCGATCAATCTCGGCCTGCCGGTGCTCACCGCGCCAAGCCTTGCCGATCTTGCGGATGGCGAGCGCGTCACCCTCGATCTCGACACCGGTCGGCTGGAGCGCGCGGGCGAAAAGCCTGCCCTCCCCCTCGATCCGCTGCCCGACAATCTCAAGGCCCTGCTCGCCGATGGCGGGCTGGTGCCGCATCTGAAGAAGCGCTTTGCGCAAGAGCGCCAGAAGGAGCAAGGCCGATGAGCCTGGAAACGCCCGCAACCCCGCCGCTGCCCGACCTGAAGCAGCGACTCGCCGGACCGCGCATCCTGCTTGCGCCCGGCGTCTACGACGCGCTCACGGCCCTGATCGCCGAGCAGAGCGGCGCGGAGACCGTGTATCTGTCGGGCGCCTCCATCGCTTATACCCGCTTCGGCCGGCCGGATATCGGCCTCGTCTCGATGAGCGAGGTCGCCGACACCATCGCCGTGATCCGCGACCGGGTGGCGCTTCCCATCGTCGTCGATGCGGACACCGGCTTCGGCAATGCGCTGAACGTCCAGCGCACGGTGCGCGTCTTCGAGCGTATGGGCGCCAACGCCCTGCAGCTGGAGGACCAGACGAGCCCCAAGCGCTGCGGCCACCTGAACGGCAAGTCGCTGATCCCGGCCGGCGAGATGGCCGGCAAGATCCGCGCCGCATGCGATGCAAGGGCCGGCGACGGCACGCTGATCATCGCCCGCACCGACGCCATCGCGGTGGAAGGCTTCGAGGCTGCGCTCGACCGCGCCGAGGCCTATCTGGAGGCCGGCGCCGACATGCTCTTCGTGGAGGCACCGCGCTCGCTGGAGGAGATCCGCGCCATCCATGCCCGCTTCGGCGGACGGGTGCCGCTGATGGCCAACATGGTGGAGGGCGGCAAGACCCCCATCGTCAACGCCGCCGGGCTGGAGGAGCTGGGCTTCAGCTTCTGCATCTTCCCCGGCGGGATCGTCCGCGCGCTGGCCGCCACCGCGCGCGACTATTACGGGAACCTGGTCGCGAACGGCTCCAACGAGGCGTTCCGCAACCGCATGTTCGACTTCGCCGGCCTCAACGGCGTCATCGGCACGCCCGAGATGCTGAAGACCGGCGAGCGCTACGACACGGGAGCCGCCTGATGGCGATCGATACCGTCACGCTGGCGATCCTCAAGGGTCGCCTGGAACAGATCGCCGACGAGATGGACGCGACGCTGTTCCGCTCCGCCTTCAACCCGATCATCGCCGAGGCTCATGACGCCTCGCACGGCATCTACGATGCCACGACCGGCGAAACCCTGGTGCAGGGCAAGTCGGGCCTGCCGATCTTCGTCGGCGTCATGGCCTTCGCCGTGAAGGCGGTGATCGACAAGGCGGCGAAGGCCGGCGGCGTCCACGAGGGCGACGTGTGGATCTTCAACGACCCTTACGACGGCGGAACGCACCTGTCCGACTTCCGGCTGGTCAAGCCGGTGTTCCGGAACGGCAAGCTGTTCTGCTTCCTCGCCTCGGTCGGCCACTGGCACGATGTCGGCGGCAATGTGCCGGGCAACTACAACCCGGCCGCGACCGAATGCTTCCAGGAAGGCATGCTGATCCCGCCGGTGAAGCTCTACGACCGCGGCGAGTTCCGCCAGGACGTGGTGGACATCCTGTCCGCCAACTCGCGCCTGCCACTGTCGCTATACGGCGACCTCAACGGCCAGATCAACGCGCTGGAGCTCGGCGAAAAGCGCATGCACGCGCTGCTCGACGACTACGGCGATGCCACCGTCGCCACCTGCCTCATCGAGCTGAAGGCGCGCGCGGCGCGGATGATGCGCGCCCAGATCGCCGAGCTGCCGCAGGGCACCGTCTCGGCCGAGGACTGGCTGGACAATGACGGCATTGTCGACACGCCGCTGAAGATCGCCCTCGACCTGACCATCGACGGCGACCGCATGGTGATGGACTTCTCGCGCTCCTCGCCCGCTTGCGCGGGGCCGGTCAACATCTCGCGCTCCACCGCCATCGCCGCCTGCTACGTCGCGCTGAAGCACATCTTCGGCGAGGTGCCGGCCAATGCCGGCGTGCTGGAGCCGGTGGAGTTCCGCATCGACGACGGCTCGCTGCTGGCGGTGCGCGCGCCCAAACCCGTCGGCGGCTACACCGAGACCATCCTGCGGCTGATCGACGTGGTGTTCCAGGCGGTGGCGAAGATCGCGCCGGAGCCGGCCATGGCCTGCGCCTATGGCACGATCAACGCCCTGTCGCTGGCCGGCCATCGCAAGGACGGCCGCCGCTGGGTGATGTTCTCCTTCTTCGGCGGCGGCCACGGCGCCCATGCCGGGGGCGACGGGCTCAACCACGGCAACGCGCCGATCTCCACCGCGACGATCCCGCCGCTGGAAATCCTGGAGGCGGCCTATCCGGTGCGCTTCACCCAGTGGGCGCTCAGGCCGGACTCGGCCGGTCCCGGTGAGACGCGCGGCGGCCTCGGCGCGACCTACGAGATCGAGCTGCTGGAGGAAAACGCCGACGTCTTCCTGTTCGGCGAACGCGGGCGCCATGCCCCTCCCGGCGTCGTCGGCGGCGGCCCGGCCGCCCTCAACCGCTTCTCCTTCGAGCAGGTCGACGGATGGCACGAGCCGCCGATGGCCTCCAAGATGGTCGGCATCCGCATCGCCCGCGGCCAGCGGCTGCGGCTGGAAACGCCCGGCGGCGGCGGCTACGGCGCGCCAAGCGCCCGCGATCCGCAGGCCGTCGCCCGCGATGTGGCGCAAGGCTATGTGACCCGCGACAGCGCGCAGGCGGATTACCGCGTCGCGCTGAATGAGGACGGCAGCATCGATGCCGCCCGCACCCAGTCCCTTCGTTCCCGGGAGGCCGCCGAATGAGCGGATCTGCATTTGTCATCGGCGTCGATGTCGGCGGCACCTTTACCGACGTCTTCATCCTCGACGAGGCGAACGGGCGCATCACCACGGCGAAGGTCCCCTCCACCCGCGGCGACCAGTCGAAGGGCTTCATCGAGGGCATCGCCTCGCGCGTTGCCGACTTCGGCGAGATCCGCACCGTCGTGCACGGCACCACGGTCGGCACCAACGCGCTGCTGGAGCGCAAGGGCGCGCGCACCGGCATCATCACCACGGAAGGCTTTCGCGACGTGCTGGAAATGCGCCGCCGCGACCGGCCGACGACCTGGGGCCTGAAGGGCGCCTTCACCCCCGTCGTCGCGCGCACCGACCGGGTCGAGGTCACTGAGCGCGTGCTCGCCGACGGCTCGGTGCTGCGCGCGGTCGACGAGGCGGAAGTAACGGCGCAGGCGAAGGCGCTGGCCGACGCCGGCTGCGATGCGGTCTGCGTCTTCTTCATCAACGGCTATGCCAACAACGACAACGAGCGCCGCGCCGTGGAGGCGGTGCGCTCGGTCTGGCCGAACCCCTATGTCACCGCCGCGACCGAGATCCTGCCCGAGATCCGCGAGTTCGAACGCCTGTCGACGGCGACCCTCAACGCCTATCTGCAGCCCGTCGTCTCGTCCTATCTCGACCGGCTGGAAACCGGGCTGACGGCCGAGGGCTTTGCCGGGGATATCCTGATCGTCCAGTCGAACGGCGGCGTCATGTCCATCGACACCGCCAAGCGCTACCCGGTGCGCACTGCCCTGTCCGGCCCGGCCGCCGGCGTGATCGCGGCAACGCGCATCGCCAGCGCCGCCGGCTTCGACAACATCATCACCTGCGACATGGGCGGCACCTCCTTCGACGTGTCGCTGGTCGCCGGCGGCGAGGCGGCGCTGGCCGCCCAGACCGCCATCGACTTCGGCATGGTGGTGCGCACGCCGATGATCGAGATCACCACCATCGGCGCGGGCGGCGGCTCCATCGCCGCCGTCGACAAGGGCGGGCTGCTGCAGGTGGGTCCGGAATCGGCCGGCTCCGACCCCGGTCCCGTGGCTTACGGCCTCGGCAACACCCGGCCCACCGTCACCGATGCCAATGTGGTGCTCGGGCGCATCAACCCGGACCGCCCCATCGGCGGCAAGCTCGACCGGCTCGACATCGAGGCCGCCCGCGCGGCCATCGACAGCCATATCGCGACCCCGCTCGGCCTTTCCGTCGAGCAGGCCGCGGAGGCGATCCTCAAGCTCGCCAATGCCAAGATGGCCGGCGCCATCCGCCTCGTCTCCATCGAGAAGGGCCATGACCCGGCGAAATTCGCCGCCATGCCCTTCGGCGGCGGCGGCGCGCTGCATACCGGCGCCTTGATCAAGGAAGTCGGCCTTGCCTCGGCGCTGGTGCCGCGCTTCCCCGGTGTCACCTCGGCGCTCGGCTGCGTCGTCGCCGACATGCGGCACGACCGGGTGCAGACGGTGAACCGGCTGCTCTCCGAGCTCGACGCCGCAGAGCTCGGCCGCGCCATCCTGCGCGATGCCGAGGAGACCCGCGCCGTGCTCGGCAGCGCCGGCGTCGGCTTCTCCGCCATCGACCGCCTGGTCGAGCTCGACATGCTCTATCTCGGCCAGACCCACACGGTCGGCGTGCCGCTGGAGATCGGCGAGGACGACGTCACCGCGGATGCCATCCGCGAGGCCTTCGAGGCCGCCTATCGCAGCGCCTTCGGCCGGCTGCTCGACGGCATCCCGATGCGGGTGATGAACTACCGGATCGCGGTAATCGGCCGCCGGCCGCAGCTCGACATGGCCCTGTTTGCCCCGCAGGGCGGCAAGCCGGCCGCCGAATGCCGCACCGGCACGCGGCGGGTCTATGCGGAAGGGGCCTGGCACGAGGCCGGCATCTACGAGCGCCTGTCGCTCGCCGTCGGTGCGCGGGTCGCAGGTCCAGCCCTGCTTGAGCAGGCGGACACGACGATCTTCGTCGATCCGGGCCTCGTTGCCGAGGTCGATGGCTTCGGCAATCTCGTGATCTCGCGGGCGGGCTGAGCCATGCACGACGCTCCTCTCGACATCGCCCGCACGGGCCTGCTGATCGTCGATCTGCAGAACGACTTCCTGCACGCGGACGGCGCCTATGCGCGCGGCGGCCAGACCAGCGCGGACATCGCCGCGCTCCCCGAGCGCGTGCTGCCGCTGGCAGACAGCCTGCGGCGCAAGGGCGGCTGGGTGATCTCCACCCAGTTCACCCTGGTGCCGGGCAAGGGCGGAGAGCCCTTCATCTCGCCGCACCTGAAGGCGCTGCGCCCCTTCCTGCGCAAGGGGGATTTCTGCCCCGGCGCGTGGGGGCACCAGCTCGTCGACGAGCTGCAGCCGGCCGATCTCACCGTGGAAAAGGTCGCCTATTCGGCCTTCTACATGACGCGGATGGAGTGGGTGCTGCGCAAGGCCGGCATCGACACGCTGATGGTCTGCGGCATCGTCACCAATGGCGGCGTCGCCTCGACCGTGCGCGATGCGCATGTGCGCGATTTCCGTACGATGGTGCTGAGCGACGGCTGCGCCGCCTTCTCGCCCGAGACGCACCAGCGGGCCATCGGCGATCTCGGCACGGTCGCCCGGGCGCTGACCTGCGCCGAGGCGCTGGCGCTGGTCGAGGCCGCGTGAGATGAGCGGCGCCCCCCCGGCAACAGCCCCCGCGATCTCGCGGGAGATCCCGGCCGCGCCCGACATCGAGACCGACGTGCTGGTGATCGGTGCGGGCGCCTGCGGCCTCACCGCGGCGCTGGCCGCACACGATGCCGGCGCCGAGGTGGTGGTGGTGGAGCGCGACGCCTCGCCCTCCGGCTCCACGTCGATGTCTTCCGGCTTCATTCCCGCTCCGGCGACGGCCGCGCAGCGCGCGGCGGGCATATCCGACGACGACGCCGGGCGCTTTGCCGCCGACATCCAGGCCAAGGCCAAGGGGACAGCCAACGAGGCGCTGGTGGCCCTTGCCGCCCGCGAGATCGGGCCGGCGCTCGACTGGCTCGCCGACGCGCACAGCCTGGAATGGCAGGTGCTGACCGACTTCCTCTATCCCGGCCACAGTCGCCACCGCATGCACGCGGTGCCCGAGCGCACCGGCGAGGCGCTGCTCGCCCGCCTGATCGCCGCCGTTGAGGCGGCCGGCATTCCGCTGGTCACCGAGGCGCATGCGCAGGTGCTGCATCTGGACGAGGCCGGCACTGCGCGCGCGGTGACGCTGGCCCGACCGGGCGGCGCGCGCGAGACCATCGCCTGCAAGGCGCTGGTGCTGGCCTGCAACGGCTATGGCGGCAACCCGGAGCTCGTCGCGCGGAACATTCCCGGCATGGCCGGCGCGCTCTATTATGGCCACGCGGGCAATACGGGCGATGCCGTGCTGTGGGGCGAGGCGATGGGCGCGGCGCGCTGGCAGTTGAGCGGCTGCCAGGGCCATGGCTCGCTCGCCCATCCGCATGGGGTGCTGATCTCCTGGGCGCTGATGATGGAGGGCGCGATCCAGGTCAACGCGGAGGGGCGGCGCTTTTCCAACGAGCATGGCGGATATTCCGAGCAGGCCGTCAACGTGCTGGCCCAGCCGGGCGGCATCGCCTGGAACATCCTCGACGGGCGGCTCCACGCCTTCGCGCAGGGCTTTCCGGACTACCGCGACGCGATGGCGGCCGGCGCGATCCGCGAGGCGGGCGACATCGCCGCCCTTGCCGCGGTTACCGGCCTTCCCGAAACCGCGCTGCACGAGACGCTGGAGACGGCGGCGGAGTTTGCAGCGAGCCGCCAGGCCGACCCGTTCGGCCGCGATTTCACCGGCCGGCCGGCGCTGCAGGCGCCGTTCTACGCGGTCAAGGTGACCGGCGCGCTGTTCCACACGCAGGGCGGGCTCGGCATCGACGAGAGCGCAAGGGTGCTGGCCGAAGACGGGACGCCGTTCGCCAACCTCTTTGCCGCCGGCGGGGCCGCCTGCGGCGTGTCGGGACCCGATATTTCCGGGTATCTCTCCGGCAATGGGCTGCTGACCGCCATCGCCTTCGGCCGCGTTGCCGGCCGCTCGGCGGCTAGCCTCAGGAGCTCCAGCCTCAGGAGCTGAAGCGGCCGGGATCGAGCGCGGCAACGACCGCCGGGGCAAGCGCGGGCGCGCGGCCAAGGATGAGGTCCGCCGCCAGCCGCGACAGGGCCGGCGAGGTCTGGATGCCGTAGCCGCCCTGCCCCGCGAGCCAGAGGAAGCCATCCGCCCGATCCGAAAAGCCGGCGACCGGTGTGCGGTCGGGCGCGAAGGATCTGAGGCCCGCCCAGCTGCGCTCAACGCGCGTCACCGAGACAGTCGTCGCCTTCTCGAAGCGGTCGAGCCCTTCGGCCAGAACCATGTCGTCCGGCCAGGCATCCTGCGGCTCCAGCGGATCTTCGTCGGCCGGCGAGACCAAGAGCTTGCCGGCCTCAGGCTTGGCGTACCAGGCCTCTGAAGCGCTGACCACCGCCGGCCAGGAGGCGACATCCATGCCCTCCGGGGCCGGCAGGATCGCCGCCGAGCGCCGGTAGGGCTGGATGCCGAGCGGCGACAGGCCGGCAAGACCGGCAATGGTGTCGGCCCAGGCGCCTGCGGCGTTGACCAGCACCGGCGCCTCATAGGTTTCACTGCCCGCCTCGACCTGCCAGACATCGCCCTTGCGGGAAATCGACGAGACGCGCGCGGAAGTCTCCAGCCGGCTGCCGGCATGACGGGCCGCACGCAGATAGGCCTGCAGCAGCCGGTCGACGTCGATATCGGCCGCGCCCGCCTCATGGGCGGCGGCCACATGGTCATCCGAGAGGATCGGGAAGAGCCGCCGCGCTTCGGCGACGGGGATCTCCTCCAGCCCGTCTGCGCCCTGCAGATAGGCCGAAAACCGCTCCATCTCGTCCGCCTTGGCGACCACCAGCTCGCCGCGCGGACTGAGGAACCCGGTTTCGGCAAAGCCGCCGCCGCCGGCCAGAACCTCGACCGAGGCACCGTTCAGGGCGCGCAAGGTGGCATTGCCGTAGTTGCGGATGAAGATCGCCGCCGAGCGGCCCGTGGCATGGCGGCCGGGCGCGTCTTCCATCTCCAGAACCACGGTGGAACGCTCCGCGCCCAGATGCGCGGCGAGACCGATGCCGGCAATGCCGCCGCCGATGATCAGGCAGTCGCAGGTGATGGGCATGGCGAAGCTCCTTGGGCAAGATTCGGCCATGATACTGGCACGCATGAACAATTCCGGGAAAGAGGCGCCGGGAAAGGCGTGCCCTCACGTCGCGTCGGCAGGTACTTCCAGCGATTGAAGGAAGGCGCGCGCGGCCGGGGAGAGGTGCCGGGCGCGGTGACGCAGCACGAAGAAGGGGCGCGGCGGCAGGCTGAGCTCCAGCGCCGAAAGCTGACCCGAACGCACCGCGCCTTCCGCCACCAGGGAGGACAGGACGGCCGCACCCGCCCCTGCCTCGACGGCGCCGCGCAGCGCCTCGTTGGAGGGCAGCTCCATCGAGATCCGCAGATCGCCGGGCGCAAGGCCGAAGCTTTTCGCCAGCCGCTCCAGCATCAAGCCGGTGCCGGAACCGGCCTCGCGGGCAACAAAGGTCAGCGCCGTCAAGGCATCGGCATTGACGATGCCACGCCGGGCGACGGGATGGTCGCGCGGCAGCACCAGGACCATGCGGTCGTGGCCCACCTCCACCGGCGAAAGATCGGGATCGGCCACCGGCCCCTCGACCATGCCGAGATCGGCCTCGCCCTCGCGGGTCCAGGCGGCGACCTGCTCGCTGTTGCCGATGGACAGCGACACGCCAAGACGGGGATGCGCCTCGCGAAACGCCTTGAGCCGGGCCGGCAGCCAGTAGTTTCCGACCGTTTGGCTGGCGGCGATGCGCACGTTGCCGCGCCGCAGGCCGGCAAGCTCCGCCAGCACCTCGCCGGCGGCCTCGGCCCGGGCGAGGACGGCGCGCGCCTCGCCCAGGAACACCCGCCCGGCCTCGGTCAGGCGGATGCTGCGGCCGACCCGGTCGAACAGGCGCACATCGTGGCGAGCCTCCAGCGCGGCGATGGCCGCGCTGATCGTCGACTGGGTGAGATTGAGGGCTTCGGCCGCGCGGGTGACATGCTCGCGCTCGGCGACCGCCACGAAAATCCGCAACTGTTCCAGCGTCATGGCATCCTGCCCGAAATGGTCACATCCAAACGGTCACCATTAGCAGGGAGATCGCGGCGATGAACAGGGCGGCAATGGCGGCAAGCAGCAAGGGGCGGATGCCGCGCGCGCGGATTTCGCCCAGATCCGTGGAGAGGCCAAGGCCGGCGAGCGCCATGGTCATCAGGAACGTCGTCGCCTCGCCCGCCCCGGTGCGGACCGGATCTGGCAGTTCCACGCTGCTGGCAACCAGCACCATGGCCAGGAACCCGAAGACGAACCACGGCACGGGAAGGCGGGCGGCAACGCCCTCGCCCGTGATGTCGTTGGTCCGGCCGCGCCGGCACCAGGCGGCGAGAACCAGCACCATGGGCGCCAGCAGCAGGACGCGCGAGAGCTTGGCGACCATCGCCGCCTCGCCGGCTTCCGCCGAGTGCCGGAAGCCGGCGCCCGCCACCTGCGCCACCTCATGCACCGAGGCGCCGACGAAGAGGCCGTAGCCGGCGGCATCCAGCCCGGCGAGCGGCGGCACCAGGGGCATCAGGACCATGGCGAGCGTGCCGAAGAGGGTGACGCAGGCGACCGCATAGGCGGTGTCGCCCGCCCCGGCCCCGGTCGCCGAGCGGGTGGCGGCCACGGCGGAGGCACCGCAGATCGAGGTGCCGGCGGCGATCAGCCGGGCAAGGTCCGGCGCAACGCCGAGCAGCCGGCCAGCCCACAGGGTGAGAGCGAAGGTGGCGACGAGCGCGGTCGTGGTGACAGCCAGCCCGCCGAGCCCGAGCGACAGGAGGTCGGCCAGCGTCAGCTGCAGGCCGAGCAGCACCACGGCGGCCCGCAGCAGCGTCACGGCGGACAGGCGCACGCCCGGCATGACGCCCTCGGACAGCGGCATCGCCGCGCGGATAACCAGCCCGAGCGCCATCGCCAGCGCCATCGGCCCGAGCAGGTCGAGACCGGGGACAAGCCGCAGGGCCTTGCCGGCAAGCGCGAGGACGACGCAAAGCAGGACGCCGGGCAAAACGAGACCGAAATTTGCGACGGATTTTGCAAATTTCATCTCAATATTCGAGATTCCGGCGAAACTCATGCCTTGCCTCCTGCAATTCTCACGCAAGATGACAGCGAAATTTCATTCGTACAAACTGATTGTTTTCGTGATTATGATCGATAGGATCGATTGATTATCGCGGACGACAAAACAGAGGCCGCTTCAGCCCCCTGCGCGCCGGCAACACCCGGGACTTATCCCCGTCAGCGTGCCGGCCGCGGCCGGGGAAAAGCCATGCATCCCCGCTGCTGCTCTGGAAACCAATAGACCCCGGCGCGCGCTTCGCTTGGCCGGGGTGACGGCCGAGGGGATGCGAGGCCGTGCGTCAGCACAGAGTGGGGCCCAGAGACAACCTCAGCAGGTGCGAGGCGGAAGGCGCTCATCCCACTCTCGCTTGTCATACCTGCGAAGGCAGGTATCCAGTATCCGCCGGGGCGGATGGCGCGCGAAGCTAGCCGCCACCGGCGGTCCGGCGGCAGTGCCGAAGCCCAACGCGAACCGTTCGGGGTTACTGGATCCCGGTCTTCGGCTTCGCCGAAACCGGGATGACATCCTGCGGCGAGAGGGAGCGTGGAAGGGACTGCGCGCCTTAGCCGCTGCTCTGGCAACCAACAGGCCCCGCCGCGCCGTCACATCACCGGCAGGATGCGCGGCGAGGTGGACTGGCCGGTCTTGGCCGAGGCGGTCTCGAAGGCGAGGATCGCGCCGGCGAGATCTTCCAGCGCCGCGCCGACCGACTTGAACAAGGTGATGTCGTCGGACTGGCGCAGCACCGCATGGGTGCCGCGGGCAAGGTCGAACAGGTCGGCCTCGATGCCGTCCTCCTCGAGCGCACCGGAGGCCAGCGCCCGAACGATGTCGCCGCCTTCCTTCATCGCGCCCTCGCGCGTGTCGACGAAGACGCGGGCCCGCGAAACGGCCTCGTCGTCGCTCTCGCGCATGGTCGGCTTGAACGCGCCGACCAGATCGAGATGGCTGCCCGGCTTCAGCCAGGCGCCCTGCACCAACGGCGTTTCAGACAAGGTGGCGCAGCTGACGATGTCGGCATCGCGCACGGCGGCTTCCAGATCGCTGGCCGGCTGAGCGAGAATGTCGAGTTCCTCGGCGATCTCGTCGGCCACAGCTTGCGCCTTCTCCGGATCGCGGCCCCAGACCGAGACCCGCGACAGCGGCCGCACCGAGGCATGGGCGGCGGCAAGATTGCGCGACAGGCGGCCGGTGCCGACCACGAGCAGATGGCGGGCATCCTCGCGCGCCAGATAGTCCGCCGCCAGAGCGGAGGCCGCCGCCGTGCGCCGGGCGGTGAGCTCGCCGCCGTCGATCATCGCCAGCATCTCGCCGGTGCGGGCATCGTTGAGCAGGTAGCTGGCCATCACCGCCGGCAGGCCGCGCGCGCCGTTGCCCGGCACCACGGTCGCAAGCTTGGTGCCGAGATAGCGCCCCGGAACCCAGGCCGGCATCAGGAGCAGCGTGCCGTCCGCCTCGCCCGGCACCTCGAAATCGTGATGGTGACGCACCGGGCTCTCGCAGCCGTCGCGGAACATCGTCCGCAGCGCCTCGATCAGAGGCCGCCATTCGAGCGCGTTGCGGGTGGCATCCGGGTCGAGTTGCAGCATGGGAGCCTCCGTGAAAGACCGGAAAAGATGCTGGCAGATGAGAGCATCCGCCGGGTGGGACGGCGAGTTTGCGTCTCAAACCCGGCAGCGCCAAGGCAGGATCGCCGCAGCGAGCCACCGGAGGGAAGGAGCGCGTGCCGGCCGGCTGGAAAAAGGTGCCGCCCCGCGAAGAACCGGGGCGGCACGTATCGCAAAAGGCCGCAAAGGGCCGGATCAAAGCCCGATCAGAACGGGATCTCGTCGTCCATGTCCGGGCCGCCGCCGAAGCCGCCGCCCGAACCGCCGGACCCGCCGGAGCCACCGCCCGAGCCGCCGCCGTAACCGCCGCCACCGGAGCCGCCGCCATAGCCGCCGCCGCCCGAACCGCCGCCGTAGCCGCCACCGCCGGAGCCGCCCTCATAGCCGCCGCCACCGCCGCCTTCGACAAAGCGGCCGCCGCCACCGCCGCCGCCGCCCTCGCCGCGACCGTCAAGCATGGTCAGCGTCGAGTTGAAGCCCTGCAGCACGACTTCCGTGGAATAGCGCTCCTGGCCGGACTGGTCCTGCCACTTGCGGGTCTGCAGCTGGCCCTCGATGTAGACCTTGGAGCCCTTGCGCAGATAGTTCTCGGCGACCTTGGCCAGCCCCTCGTTGAAGATCACCACGCGGTGCCACTCGGTGCGCTCCTTGCGCTCGCCCGAGCTGCGGTCCCGCCAGGTCTCCGAGGTGGCGATGCGCAAGTTGACCACCGGGCGCCCGTCCTGCATCCGGCGGACCTCCGGGTCGGCTCCCAGATTGCCCACCAGGATCACCTTGTTGACGCTTCCCGACATTGTCGTCTCCTTGCCTGCCGGTCGTTGCCGGCCTGTCCATGAGCCGGCCGGTGCCCGGCCAGGCTCGTCGATGTGAGGCGATCCGCCGACAGCAGCGGCGGGATCCCTTCGTTGCATGAGGCCGGCCGGCGGCACGCATGCGCGCGCCCCGGGGCCCGTGATCATCCCGAGGACCTTAGCCCCGGGCAGGAGGCCGGCGAAAGGCCCGCGACCTTCGAACTGCGCTTTTGGGCGCGGAGCTCCCGTTTTTCCACAATCGCTTTGCCGGCGGGACGGGACGCGCGGGCACGGAGAGGCGAACACCCCTTGCCCGGCGGGCGCACCCGCACCACATGCCGACGATCTTGCGGAACAATATATGTTCCTGATATGTTCACGCAATCGGATTCGCGAACGCCTGCGTAGACTCTCCCCGAAGGTCATGGCGGACTGCGGTACGGATGGCGGTTCGGCCGGCCGAGCGATCATCGGGCCGGTCGGCCGGCGGCCTGATGCTGCGTGCGCCGATGGGACGTTCGGGAATCCGCCGAGCGGAATCGACGGATGCCGGCGCATGTCGTAGAAGAGCGCTGCCGCCGCCCGCCCCGCACCAAACGCCCGGCAGTGCCGGGTACGCTTCTGCCCCGGACCGCCGGGGCGCCTGTCATTCCCGGCCCGGCCGGGCCGTTTCACTTAAGCTGCCGCCGGCCCTCGCCCTCCCGCGTGACGCCCGGCAGCCCTCCAGATGCCGCAAGGCCGTCATCCAGGGACCGCACGCATGTCCAAGTCGCGTTCGACCTCCACGCCGCCCGCTTCCGCCGCCGACCGGCGCGTGATCAGCGTTCGCGGCGCGCGCGAGCACAATCTGAAGAATGTCGATCTCGACCTGCCGCGCGACGCGCTGATCGTGATGACCGGCCTGTCCGGCTCCGGCAAGTCGTCGCTCGCCTTCGACACGATCTATGCCGAGGGCCAGCGCCGCTATGTCGAGAGCCTGTCGGCCTATGCCCGCCAGTTCCTGGAGATGATGCAGAAGCCGGACGTCGACCAGATCGACGGCCTGTCACCGGCCATTTCCATCGAGCAGAAGACCACCTCGCGCAACCCGCGCTCCACCGTCGGCACGGTGACGGAGATCTACGACTACCTGCGCCTTCTGTTCGCGCGCATCGGCGTGCCCTACTCGCCGGCGACCGGCCTGCCGATCGAGAGCCAGACGGTCAGCCAGATGGTCGACCGGGTGCTGGCGCTGGAGGAAGGCACGCGGCTCTACCTGCTGGCCCCGATCGTGCGCGGGCGCAAGGGCGAGTACCGCAAGGAACTCGCCGAGCTGATGAAGAAGGGCTTCCAGCGCGTCAAGATCGACGGCACCTTCCACGAGATCGCCGAGGCGCCCGCCCTCGACAAGAAGCTGAAGCACGACATCGACGTGGTCGTCGACCGCATCGTCGTGCGCCCGGACATCGCCGGCCGGCTGGCGGATTCGCTGGAGACCGCCCTGTCGCTGGCCGACGGCATCGCCATCGCCGAATTCGCCGACAAGGCGCTGCCCGCGCCTGCCGACGGCGCGGTGCTGCAGAACCGCAACGAGACCCATGAGCGCGTGGTGTTCTCGGAAAAGTTCGCCTGCCCGGTCTCCGGCTTCACGATCTCCGAGATCGAACCGCGGCTGTTCTCCTTCAACAACCCGTTCGGCGCCTGCCCGACCTGCGATGGCCTGGGCACCACGCTCGCCTTCGAGCCGGAGCTGGTGGTCCCCGACCATACACTCACCCTGCGGGAAGGCGCGGTGCTGCCCTGGGCCAAGACCGGTTCGACCTCGCCCTATTACGCCCAGACGCTGGACGCGATCTGCCGCCATTTCGGCGCCTCGATGGCCACCCCCTGGGCGGACCTGCCGGAGGCGGTGCGCGAGACGATCCTCAATGGCTCGGGCAAGGAGAAGATCGAGTTCGTCTATGACGACGGCGTGCGCAGCTACCGCACCGCCAAGACCTTCGAGGGCGTCGTCGGCAATATCGAGCGGCGCTGGCGCGAGACCGACAGCGAATGGGTGCGCGAGGAACTGTCACGCTACCAGTCCGACCGCCCGTGCCCGGCCTGCAACGGCTACCGCCTGAAGCCCGAAGCGCTGTCGGTGAAGATCGCCACCCGCCATATCGGCGAGATCTCGCAGCTCTCCATCCGCGATGCCGCCGCCTGGTTCGCGGAGCTGCCCGAGAAGCTGACCGACAAGCAGTCGGAGATCGCCCTGCGCATTCTCAAGGAGATCCGCGAGCGGCTGAAGTTCCTCAACGACGTCGGCCTCGACTACCTGGCGCTGTCGCGCAACTCCGGCACCCTGTCGGGCGGCGAGAGCCAGCGCATCCGGCTCGCCTCGCAGATCGGCTCGGGCCTGACCGGCGTGCTCTACGTGCTCGACGAGCCGTCCATCGGCCTGCACCAGCGCGACAACGCTCGCCTGCTCGACACGCTGAAGCACCTGCGCGACCTCGGCAACACGGTGATCGTGGTCGAGCATGACGAGGACGCGGTGCTGACCGCCGACTATGTGGTGGATATCGGCCCGGGCGCCGGCATCCATGGCGGCGAGGTGGTGGCCCAGGGAACACCGGCGGAGATCCTCGCCAATCCGAAGTCGCTGACCGGCCAGTACCTGTCCGGCGCCATGGCGATCCCGATGCCGAGCGAGCGGCGCCAGCCGAAGAAGCACCGCCGCATCCATGTGGCGGGGGCGCGCGGCAACAACCTGAAGAACGTCTCGGCGGACATTCCGCTCGGCACCTTCACCTGCATCACGGGCGTCTCCGGCGGCGGCAAGTCGACCTTCCTGATCGACACGCTGTACAAGGCGGCGGCGCGGCGACTGAACGGCGCGCGCGAGACCCCGGCCCCGCACGACCATATCGACGGGCTGGAGCAGCTCGACAAGGTGATCGACATCGACCAGTCGCCGATCGGCCGCACGCCGCGCTCGAACCCGGCGACCTATACCGGCGCCTTCACGCCGATCCGCGAATGGTTCGCCGGCCTCCCCGAGGCCAAGACACGCGGCTACCAGCCGGGGCGCTTTTCCTTCAACGTCAAGGGCGGGCGCTGCGAGGCGTGCCAGGGCGACGGCGTCATCAAGATCGAGATGCACTTCCTGCCCGACGTCTACGTGACCTGCGATGTCTGCAAGGGCAAGCGCTACAACCGCGAGACGCTGGAGGTCGAGTTCAAGGGCAAGTCCATCGCCGACGTGCTCGACATGACGGTGGAGGAAGGCGCACGCTTCTTCTCCGCCGTGCCGGCGGTGCGCGACAAGCTGGAGACGCTGGCCCGCGTCGGCCTTGGCTACATCAAGGTCGGCCAGCAGGCGACGACTCTGTCGGGCGGCGAGGCGCAGCGCGTCAAGCTGGCCAAGGAACTGTCGAAGCGGGCGACCGGCCGCACGCTCTACATCCTCGACGAACCGACGACCGGTCTGCATTTCCATGACGTCGCCAAGCTGCTGGAAGTGCTCCACGAACTCGTCGAGCAGGGCAACACGGTGCTGGTGATCGAACACAATCTGGAGGTCATCAAGACCGCCGACTGGGTGATCGATCTCGGCCCCGAAGGCGGCGACGGCGGCGGCACCATCGTCGCGGCCGGCACGCCGGAGGACATCGTCGAGGCGGAGGCGAGCCATACCGGTCGCTTCCTGCGCGAGGTGCTGGAGCGTCGCCCGGCCCGCGGCATGAACGCGGCGGAATAGGCGCTCCTCCCTGGCGGGGGGAACCGCGGACGTGCGGCCGGCATGCGCTTGCCGGCGTCAGGAAACCAGGGCCCGGGTGTGCCGCCCGCGGCTGGTATCTGGACGCCGGATCGCGCCCGGATCGAGCGATTGCGCCGCCGCGGTCAGGCATGACCGGCGCGGGGAAGCGACTGGCGCGGGCGCCCCCCTCTGTCGGCTGCGCCGACATCTCCCCCTCATCGTCCCTTCTTGGGGGAAGAGAGGAGCCAGCTGCTCGACCAGCGCATCATCGCGACCGCTCTGGCAGCCAATAGGCCCCGGATCTCGCGATGCTCGTCCGGGGTGACGGCCGAGAGGATGTGAGGCCGTGCACCACCCGCAGGAGGTCATCCCGGCCGCAGGCGAAGCCGGAGAGCCGAGACCCATTGGCACCCTCAGCCAGCGTGAGGCGGGAGGTGCGGTGCCTCTCCCAGCTGCCGTCTTGCTGGCTCCGCCCCTGCCTTCGTCCTCCCGGGCAAGGCGAAGCCTCGACCCGGGACCGGGGAGGCAAGGCGTTTGCGGCCCGTGCCTGAGCGCTCCCGCACCCGCTCGCCGATCCCGGCTCGGCGCTGCGCACCGTCCGGGAAGACGCGGGGAAAGGACTGCGCTCGGGATGGCGCGCGAAACGGGGATGCTGCTCGGCCTCCGTCTCCTCGCGACCGCTCTGGCAGCCAATAGGCCCCGGATCTCGCGAGGCTCGTCCGGGGTGACGGCCGAGGGGATGCGAGGCCGCGCAACCTTCTCAGCAGGTCCTCCCGGGCAAGGCGAAGCCGGAGAGCCGGGACCCATTGGCACCTTCAGCCGGCGTGTGTCGGGAAGACCTCTCGTCGCATCAATCCGGCCAAGCGTGAACTGCGGCCTGGGGCCGGAGAGGTACAAGCAGCCTCAAGGCGGTGTTGGAGCAACTTGGCCGACTGGCCCTCTCCCGCGTCCTCCCGGACGGCGCTTGCCCACCGCCGACGCGACACACCCCGTCGGGCAAGGCGGGAGAGGTACTTCCTTCCCGCCTTTCCGGAAATTCGCGGTTCAGCCTGCGCCGCTGATCTTGCAGGCGTGGTGACGGCGTCGCGTCATCCGGGCCTGTTATTTGTAGCCGTCGCTCTTCAGTTTCTTCTTCCACTTCTCGAAGTTCGCAGCGCCCCCGGCCCCAAGTCGCTTCTGAGGACCTGACTTGAAGAAGGAGATGCGCTCGGCGATGAAGCAGCCGGCATTCGAGCAATTCAAGGTATAAGACTTCCCATCCTTCTTCAGGACAGCATTACCTGCCAAGGCGGTGGCGGGAAGGACCAAGAGAAAGAACACAAAAAACAACCGTCTCATCGAATTCTCCAATATCTCAAGAATAAAAGGCCCTTGATCAAAAGACGCTTGCTCGCAGGTGTCAAGAAAATTGGCGGCCACGTCCTCCCCTCCCCGCCGCCGCGGAGCGCGTTTCGCCGGCGGGCAGCGATAGGGCGGATCGGGCGGGCATAAGCCCGAAAGCCCACCGCCTCTCGCAGGCACCTTGCGTCGGCATCGCTGGCCGGACATACCGGATAGGTTGCCATGTCAGGGATTTGCGGATGCTGAGAATTGCAGTTCATACTGTCTGGGTTCTGGTCCTCACGCTGCTGACCCAGATCGGCGGGCTGGCATGGCTGATCGCCCTGCCCTTCCGCAGGCGACTGGCGGTTTTTGCTCTCGCCTATGTCGCGCTGAGCGTCGGGGCGCTGTGGGCGGCCCCGCTCATGGGCCGCGTCCCGCTGAGCTGCCTTGCGAACGGGCCGCTCCAGGTCGGCTCCTGGATCTATTGCGCCCTCAACCGCAACTACGTGACACCGGCCATGCAGACCGTGCTCGTGGACACCGCAGAGGCGGTCGACGACGCGTTTCCGGGCACGCAGACGCTCGTCCTGGATGCGAACTTCCCGTTCCTGAACGGCTTTCCGCTGCTGCCTCACCTGTCGCACGACGACGGCGAAAAGGTCGATCTCGCCTTCTACTATCGCGACGCGTCCGGCTACCTGCCCGGACGGACCCGCTCGCCCATCGGCTATTTCGCCTTCGAGGACGGCCCGACGCAGTGTCCCGGCGCCTTGCTGTCGCTGCGCTGGGACTTCGCCGCGCTGCAACCGCTCTGGCCGGATCTTGCACCCGAGCCGGAGCGGCTGCGCTTCGTCGTCGGGCAGCTTGTCGCGGACGAGCGGGTCGGCAGGATCTTTCTGGAGCCGCATCTGGTCGAACGCTTCGCCCTCGCCGATCCCAAGATCCGCTTCCAGGGCTGCCGCGCCGCCCGCCACGACGACCATCTCCACTTCGACCTCAGGGCCGAGCGTTAGTTTCGCTCAACACGCCGCAGCCGACCCGCCTGCAGGAACAGGGCCTGCCCGCGCAGACTGCGGAAGGGGGCACCGGCAAGCTGCTCGCCCGTCCTCCTCCCGCATGATCGGGGCTATTTGTAGCCGTCGCTTTTCAGCTTCTTCACCCATTTCTCGAAATTCGCGGACCCGCCGGCTCCAAGTCGCTTTTGAGGTCCCGACTTGAAGAAGGAAACTCGTTCACTGAGGAAGCAGCCCGCATTCGAGCAGTTCAGGGTGTAGGATTTCCCGTCCTTCTTCAGGACGGTGTTCCCCGCCAACGCAGAGGCAGGAATGAGCAGGAGAAAGAAGACAAAAGCAATTTTTCTCATTTGACCATCCATTATTTGAAAATTACGAACACGTTAACCAAAAGACACGCGCTCGCGGGTGTCAAGGGAAATGGGAATCACTTCCCCTCGCCCCCGCATTGCACAACTCGCAGCCGTCCCGCCTGCAGAAACACCGCCCGGTCGAACAGGGAAAGATCGAGCGGATTGGGCAGGCGCAGGTCGGCAAGGTCCGGCAAGGGTTTCAGCGCCGGATCGAAGGTGCGGTCGACCTGCGAGACGAAGACGAGCACCGCGCCGGACCGCCGGGCGAAGGCGGAGAGCTCCGCGACCTGCGTCTGAAGGTCCGGCGTATCGCGCCGCTGGTCGAGGATCTGCAGGTAGTCGATCACCGCGAGCGTGCCGGGCGCGCAGCCCTGCAGCCGCCCGGTGATGCGGGCCGAGCAGATCCCGTCGGAACAATCGAGCGCGAGGAGATCCTTGAGCGCCCCCCGCGCGCCGAGCCGCTCGAGCCGCGCCTCCACCTCGCGCTCTACATATTCCAGCGTGAAGACGGCGGCGCGGTTGCCGGCCTTCATCGCCTCGACGCCCAGTTCGAGCGCCAGAAGCGTCTTGCCCTGGCCGGGACGGGCGGCGACGAGGATCATCTCGCCGGGGCGAAGGCGGGGATGGATCAGCGCGGCGGGCGAGCGCTCGGCGGCGCGCTGCGCCAGCAGGCTCCAGCGGGCATGCCCCTCGCGGGCAGCGATGCGGTCGAGCGCGGCGGCAAGGGGAATTCCCGCCTCGCGGGACAGAAGGCGCGCCTCGCGCTTGAGGCGGTAAAGGGGTGCGGACAGGTGCATGCCGGATAACTCCGTCTGCGGGCGATGAGCGCAATCCCTCCTCATGCGGCGCCCGAACGGGTGGTCCGGTGATGCGAAAGGCCCGGCATGGCACATGCTTTCCCGAAGCGGAGGGGGGAGGCGCGGGCAGCACCCGACTCGCAATCTAGCCCATTCGCCCCCGCCATGGAAATCGCCTCGAGCCGCCGCCGGGATGGCCGGGCGAGCGGCGAGGCACCGGCGCATGGCCCGCGGCCGTGCTTTCCGCTCTCCACACGCCATTCATCAAGATCGACGCGGTGCACGGCAAATTGCGAGAACCCCTTTGCCGCGAGGGCACGCATCGCCTAAGTATGGGAAACGAGACCGGGCCCGGCGGGGCCCGATTCCGTCTTCATGAAGGAGCTGATCTTGCACATGACCATCAAGCCGAACGATGTGCCGAGCCGCCTCGACGACGAGGACGACGACGAGAAGACCAAGACGCCGCCTTCGATCCAGGTCGACAAGCATCTGTTCGACGCCCGCACGGTGCTGATCACCGGCCCGATCAACCAGGAACTGGCGCGCGACGTCTGCGCCCGCCTGCTGGCGATGGCGCAGGTCTCCAACGACCCGATCACCGTGATCGTGTCCTCGCCCGGCGGCCATGTCGAGTCGGGCGACATGATCCACGACACCATCAAGTTCATCAGCCCGGAAGTGCGCATCCTCGGCATGGGCTGGGTGGCGAGCGCCGGCGCGCTGATCTACATCTCGGTGCCCAAGGAGCGCCGTTACTGCACGCCGAACACCCGCTTCCTGCTTCATCAACCGTCCGGCGGCGCCGGCGGCCAGGCTTCCGATATCGAGATCCAGGCACGCGAGATCCTCAAGATGCGCGACCGCCTGAACAAGCTCTTCGCGGCGGCCACCGGCCAGCCGATGGAGCGGATCGAGAAGGACACGGACCGCGACTACTGGATGGGCCCGGACGAGGCCATGAGCTACGGCCTGGTCGGCAAGGTCGCGGCCTCGGTCAGCGACCTCGACTGACGACCCACCGGCGCCCCCTTGCTAGAGAGGCGGCGCCGGTCCGACATTCCGGCCCGGCCGACGCTCGCCCTTCCATGCAGGAGGGGCGGGTGTCCGCCGGGCCGTTTTCGTTTGCGGGGTCCCTCCCCGCCTTTCGCGACTTCCGAACAGGAGCAGTGCCATGAACCACCATCTCACTCTCGGCGGCATCGACATCCCGGTGCTGGGGCTCGGGACCTGGCCGCTGAAGGACGAGCCGTGCCGCGACATCGTCCGCGCCGCGCTGGAAAGCGGCTGGGACCATGTGGACACGGCGGCGATGTATGCCAACGAGAAGGCGGTGGGCGCGGGCCTGCGCGCCTCGGGCCGCGCCCGCGACAGCTACCACGTGACGACCAAGGTCTGGCACGACAACCTGGACCCGGAAAAGCTGATCCGCTCCTGCGAGGACAGCCTCGACCGACTGGGGCTCGATCATGTCGACCTGTTCCTGATCCACTGGCCCAACCCGCGGGTGCCGCTGAACGAGCAGATCGAGGCGCTGCTGGAGCTGCGCCAGCGCGGCTGGACGCGCGCCGTCGGCGTTTCCAACTTCACCGCCGCCATGGTGCGCGAGGCGCAGGACCTCGCAAAGGGGCAGCTCGTCGCCAACCAGGTGGAGTACCATCCGTTCCTGTCGCAGAAGCGGGTGCGCGCGGCGCTGGAGGCCGCCGGCATGGCGCTGATCGCCTATTCGCCCATCGCCAAGGGCCGCGTCATCGGCAACGAGACGATCCGCGACATCGCCAAGCGCTACGGCAAGAGCGAGGTGCAGGTGACGCTGCGCTGGCTGCTGCAGCAGGAAAACACCATTGCCATCCCCAAGACCGGCACGCCGGCGCGGCTGGCCGAAAACGCCGCCGTCTTCGACTTCGAGCTGGACGAGGCCGAGATGGCGGCGATCTCCGCGCTCGGCAGCGCGGAGGGACGCGGCATCGACCCGGACTGGGCGCCCGACTGGGACAAGGAATAGGCCCTGCCCGCCGCCGCAAGGTCGCGTGCTGCACGCCACCGGCCTGCCATCGCTTTGCCGCGATGGCAGGCAAGACTGACAATGGGAGTGGCCCGGCGTCCGAAAGGCCGGGCGCGACAACAGGGGGAGACCCGGCATGCGCATCGACCGTTTGACGAAAGCAGGAACCGGCCTGGCCGTGGCAGCCCTTTCCGCCCTGATGCTGATGACACTTGCCCCGCAGCCGGCGGCCGCCCAGCGCCCCGACCTGAGGCGCATGAGCTGCAACCAGGCACAGGACCTCGTCGCCCGGCGCGGCGCGGTGGTGATGACCACCGGCCAGTACACCTACGAGCGCTTCGTCGCCGGCCCGCGCTGGTGCGACCACTGGGAAACCGTGCGCCCGGCGCAGGTGCGCACCCGCGACACGGGCCGCTGCATCGTCGGCTATATCTGCGAGACGCCACTGTTCTCGCCATGGGAGCGGCGCGGCGGCTGGCGCTGATCACAAGCTCGCAAGATAGTCCTCGAACCGCCGCCCGCGCTCGCTCAGTGCCCGCTCGCCCGTCTCCTCCACGGCCGTGATGCGGTCGAGGCGGAAATTGCGGAAGTCGCCGCGCTCCTCGCACCAGCCGGTCAGCAGCCAGACCTCGTCGAACACCGTGAGGCCGAGCGGGCGCACCCGCCTGCGGCTCTCCCGACCGCCGAGATCCACATAGGCGAGCTGAAGCATCCGCTGCCGGCGGATGGCACGGCGCAGCCCCGGCAGCCAGCGATTGGCGGTCTCCGCCTGCGGGCGCTCGCGCGTCACCGCGCGCAGCGGTAGGTGCAGGGCCGCCTCCCCGCCCGCATCGCCCGAGGCCGCTCCGATCTTGCCGGAAACCCGCAAGGCGGCCTCGCGCAAGGGCGCATCGCCCCGCGCCCTCACCAGCCGCATGCCGAGCGCAATCGCCTCCATCTCCTCCTCGTCGAAGCTGAGCGGGGGCAGGAAGTAACCGCGCTCCATCTGGTAGCCGATGCCCGCTTCGCCCCGCACCGGCGCCCCCATCGCCTGAAGCGTGGCCATGTCGCGGTAGATCGTGCGCGGCGACACCTCGAGCGCGCGGGCCAGTTCCTCGGCGGACACCGGGCCGCCGGCGCTGCGCAAGCGGTCGAGCAGGGAGAACAGACGAAACACCTTCATGGCGCCATCACTAGGTCGTGGACTCATAATTGTGCCGGAAACGGCGTCCGTTCGGGCAATGATATGCCAGGAGGAGCGCGATGGCCGGGGCAGCCCCCCCGGCCGAGCGATCCGACGCCGCAGATCGAAGCTCGAACGACGCCCTTCGGGTATGCCCGAACCCGCCGGCAACAGCGTCGCAAGCCCTTGAAAACCTAATGGTTTCCTGCGGCCTTGCTCCTTGTATCCGATCGGGTTCGGGCATACCGTTTCTCGACAGAATTATGAGTCCACGACCTAGCGCGTGCCCCTGACAGAAGGTGTCAGGAGCCTTGGCGTATCTCCCGCTGCGCATCACGCAGAACAGGAGCATCGCATGCAAGACCATTGCCTCGAAGTCGTCGCCTATCAGGTGGACGATCCGGCCCGCGCCGATGACGAACGCAGGCACGCGCTCGCCAAGGTCCGCTCGTTTCCCGGGTTTCTTGCCTGGACGCAGCTGACGGACACGGGCGATGCGACCCGGCGCGTCGACCTCGTCGCCTGGAAGACCAGGGATGCGGCGCTGTCGGCCGCGCGCGCGGTCGGCGAGGGAGAAGACTTCGCCGGCTTCCGCGCCACGATCAGCGGCGTTGCCAGCATGGGCCACTACGCGGCGAGCCAGCCGGCGCCGGTCGGTCTCCTTGCCGGAGACGGTATCGAGGTCGGCCGCTTCCGCCTGAAACCCGGCGTTGCGGAGGAGAACATGCGCGCGGCCCATGCCCGGATGGTGGAGCACCACCTCTCGCGCCAGCCCGGCTGGCTGGGCCAGCGGCTGGTGCGGCTCGAAAGCGGCATCTTCCTGGATATCGCCGTCGCGGACAGCCGGACACGGGCCATCGCGATCTGCAACGCCTGGCAGGGCAACGCGGAGTGCGAGGCATTTCTCGCCCTGATCGAACCGGAAAGCATGGAGTTCGGCGAACTGGTCTGAACAGACCGGCCTTCGAAGCCCGGCACAGCGGCGCGTTCCTTCGCAGGAATGCGCCGACTCAGGCTCGGTGACACCGCGCGGCTCAATGTCCTGCCTCCATAGCCGGGCAGCGCGAATAAAAGTTCTCGGTTCCTGAAACTTAGCCCGCCCCCGTTCACACATTTTTCAATTGTCACCGTCACCCTCCGTAAAGTTATCAATGCCTCGCGGAGGTTATTATGCGCATAATTACCTACATCCTTGCAGGGGGATGTGCGGCACTGGCGACGTCGGTCGCCCTGATCTACTCCGTCAACGAAACAAGTGTCGCGACGCAGCACGTCGCCGAGGCAATTGATCTCAAGTACAAATCATATCTGCTCGCAGATGAAATGCGCCAGGGCTCGGACGATCTCACGCGGCTCGCGCGAACCTATGTCGCGACAGGCGATCCCGCCTACGAGCAGCAATACAACGACATCCTCGCCATTCGGGACGGCAAGAAGCCCAAGCCGGAAGCCTATCACCGGATCTACTGGGACTTCGTTGCAGCCGGCAACGCCAAGCCCCGCCCGGACGGCCAGCCGGTCGAACTGCTCGGCGAGATGCGCGCCCTCGGCTTCACCGAGGCGGAATTCGACCTGCTGAACGAGGCCAAGAAGAATTCGGACGGTCTCGTCGCGCTTGAGGTCGAGGCGATGAATTACGTGAAGGGCCTGGACAAGGACGGCAAGCCCATCAGCGCCGACGATCCCCTCTACCCGATCCGGATGCTGCACAGCAGGCAGTATCACGAGTTCAAGGCCGGGATCATGACGCCCGTCGACAAGTTCTACCAGCTCATGGAGTCGCGTACCCAGGCAGCGGTAGACGAGGCCGAGGCGTCCAGGAGTGCGGCCCAGACGCTGCTGTTTGCCAGCGTTCTGGCAACACTCATGACGCTCGCCGGTATTGTCGGCATCGTCTATTTCCGGGTGCTGCGCAGCATGAACGGCCTCGGCGACGAGATGACGGCCGTGGCGTCCGGCGAGATCGATACCAGCATCCGCGCGCTCGGGCGCAAGGACGAGATCGGCGAGATGGCGGTTTCACTCGAGGCCTTCCGTCAGTCGCTGATCGACAAGCGGCGCATGGAGGAACGCCAGCAGGAAGAGACGGCCGCGATGAACCAGCGCCTCGTCGACGAGCGCAACCGGATCGCCAGCAGCTTTCAGGAACGTGTTTCCTCGATCTTTCGCGAGCTGGCCGGCTCCGTTCACGACCTGCAGAGCATGTCTGGTGAATTGAAGCAGTCTGCGCAGGCGACGGACACGGAGTCCCGCAGTTCGCTGGCCGCAACCAGCGAGGCAGGGTCGGCCGCACAGACCGTGGCATCGGCCACGACCGAATTGACTTCGTCGCTTGCCGAGATTTCGTCCCGCATCGCCGACGTGAAGACGCGGATCGGGTCCGCGACCGGAATGTCGTCGGAAGCGAGCGACAACATGACCCGCCTCGACCAGATGGCCGAGAGCATCGGCACCGTGGTCGGATTGATCCAGGACATCGCCGAGCAGACCAATCTCCTGGCGCTGAACGCAACGATCGAGGCGGCACGGGCCGGAGAATCCGGCAAGGGCTTCGCGGTCGTCGCCTCGGAGGTCAAGACGCTCGCCAGCCAGACCGCGCGTGCCACCGAGGATATCCGCAACCAGATCGAGGCCATCCAGACGTCCACCACGTCGTCGGTCACGTCGATCAACTCGATCAACAGCATCATGGTCGAGATCCAGGGCTTCATCGACGACCTCGCCTACTCGGTCCAGCAGCAGGAAGAGGCGACAGGCGAGATCGCCCAGGCGGCCCAGGTTTCGACGAGCAACACCGAAACCCTGACGCTCTCCGTCAACAAGGTCGGCGAAATGACGCAGGACAACAGTCTTCTGGCCGACAAGCTGCAGGAGGAAGCCGAGACGCTGAACCGGCGGGCGGGCCAATTGCAGACGGCGATCGACAGCTTCGTTTCGGAGGCAAGCGGCAAGGCAGCCTGAACGAACCGACCCAAACAACACGCGCAAGGACGGCTTCATCGCGGAGCCGTCCTTTTTTCATGGACCGTCGGGCGGCTGCATCCATGGCCGGTCTCGCGGCCGGATTTGACAGCGGCCGGAGCGCGCCAGGTCCTTTCCCGCGCAGCGTTCCCGGCGGGAATGTGCCGTTTCGCATAGCGTGAAACCTCCCGATTTGACGTAAGCCCCCTGGACGTTAAGCTTGTTGCCGCAGGGTCCGCTCCCGGTCGGTCTGCCTGCCGGGCATGCAGATGGGGGTCTTTGCTGGCGCATTTTCGGACTTGGAAGGCGCCTTGCCGGCTTGCAAACATGGGTTCCATCGGCGAGGCGCCACACCGCTTCGCCTTCAGAACGAAGACCTGACGAGAAGAACAAGACGACGTTTCGCACGAGGGGTTAGAGACACGCATGGGGGAGAGCACCATTTTCAACGAGATGCTGACCGCCGACGGCAAGCCCCGCGCGCCCTACAGGCGGCTCGCCGAATGGTTCGACACCCTGTCCCCGGCGGACATGCGCAAGAAGTCGCGCGAGGCGGAGACGATCTTCCGCCGCCTCGGCATCACCTTCGCCGTCTATGGCACGTCCGAGGCCACCGAGCGGCTGATCCCGTTCGACATCGTCCCGCGCGTGCTCTCGGCCTCCGAGTGGCGACGCCTGTCGGCTGGCATCGACCAGCGGGTGCGCGCGCTCAACGCCTTCCTCTATGACATCTACCACCGCCAGGAGATCGTGCGGGCCGGCCGGGTGCCTGCGGAGCTGATCCTGCAGAACGAGGCGTTCCTGCCGGAGATGATCGGCTTCACCCCGGCGCGCCGGGTCTATGCCCATATTATAGGCACCGACCTCGTGCGTGTCGGCGAGGACGATTTCTACGTGCTTGAGGACAACACCCGCACCCCGTCCGGCGTCTCCTACATGCTGGAGAACCGCGAGACGATGATGCGGATGTTCCCCGAGCTGTTCCAGCAGAACCGGGTGGCGCCGATCGAGCACTATCCGGACATGCTGCGCGAGACGCTGGAGAGCGTCGCGCCGGAGAACTGCGACGGCGATCCGACCGTCTGCATCCTGACGCCGGGCATCTACAACTCCGCCTATTTCGAGCATGCCTTCCTCGCCGACTCGATGGGCGTGGAGCTGTGCGAGGCGCGCGACCTCTATGTGGAGGACGGCAAGGTGTGGATGCGCACCACCCAGTCGCCGCAGCGGGTCGACGTGATCTACCGGCGCATCGACGATGCCTTCCTCGATCCGCTGACCTTCCGCCCCGACAGCATGCTCGGCGTACCGGGCCTGTTCGACGCCTACCGGGCGGGCAACGTGACGATCTGCAACGCGCCGGGCACGGGCATTGCGGACGACAAGGCGATCTATGCCTATGTGCCGGACATCATCGAGTTCTACACCGGCCAGAAGCCGATCCTGAAGAACGTGCCGACCTGGAACTGCGCCAAGCCCGACGACCTGGCCTATGTGCTGGACCGTCTGCCGGAGCTGGTGGTGAAGGAGGTGCACGGCTCGGGCGGCTACGGCATGCTGATCGGCCCGACCGCCTCCAAGCGCGAGATCGCCGAATTCTCCAAGCGGCTAAAGGCCAATCCCGCCAACTACATCGCCCAGCCGACGCTGGCGCTGTCGGCCTGCCCGACCCATGTGCAATCGGGGCTGGCTCCCCGCCATGTCGACCTCAGGCCCTATGTGCTGGTCGGAGACAAGGTGCGCATCACGCCCGGCGGACTGACCCGCGTGGCGCTGAAGAAGGGCTCCCTGGTGGTGAATTCCAGCCAGGGCGGCGGCACCAAGGACACCTGGGTTCTGGAGGACTGACGAAACATGCTCGGCCGTACCGCCGCATCCCTGTTCTGGACCTCGCGCTACAACGAGCGGGCGGAGAACATGGCCCGCCTGCTGGAGGTGGGATACCGCATTGCCATGACGCCGCGTCTGGGCCAGGACGCCGCCGACGACTGGCGTTCGACGCTGGTCAGCGCCGGCTGCGACCAGGGCTTCTTCAAGAAGCACGAGGAACTGACAAAGCGCTCCGTCGTCTCGCACATGCTGTTCGACCCGGAAAACCCCTCCTCCGTGCGCTCCTGCATCGAGGCGGCCCGCAACAACGCCCGCTCGGTGCGCACCGCCATCACCGGCGAGATGTGGGAGAGCCTGAACACGACCTATATCGACTTCATGGAAGTGCGCCCGCAGCACATGACCGACGACAAGCTGCCGGGCTTCCTGACCTGGATCAAGCAGCGCTCCATGCTGTTCCGCGGCGCCATGCTCGGCACCTTGATGCGCGACGAGGGCTACCACTTCTCGCAGTTCGGCTGCTTCATCGAGCGGGCCGACAACACCTCGCGCATCCTCGACGTGAAATACTGGATCCTGCTGCCGGACAACGAAGTGGTCGGCGGCGAGCTCGACCGGTACCAATGGTCGACGATCCTGAGGTCGGTCTCTGCCCATCGCAGCTATCGCCATGCCTATCGCGATGCGCAGATACGCCCGTTCAACATTGCCGAGTTCCTCATCCTGCGAAAGGAGATGCCGCGCTCGCTGGCCTATTGCTACGACTGGATCACCGAGAGCATGGAGGGGCTCACCCTGCGCTACGGCGAGCGGCCGATGAGCTACGACATGGCCCAGCGCACCCACGAGCTGCTGGACCAGGGAACCATGCGGCAGATCTTCCAAGGGGGACTGCACGAGTTCCTCGGCAACATGATCGCGAGAAACAACGGACTAGGCGCGCAGCTCGCCGCGGACTACCACTTCGCCTGACAGGAAACGCGAACCGAACGATCGGAAGCCGGCGGCGACAAGACGCGAAGCCGACCGAACACGAGGAAGCCCGAGAGCCATGCGCCTCAACGTCAGACATGTGACCCGCTATCGGTACGAGCACCCGCTCGCCCATATGGTCCAGCAGCTGCGCCTGACGCCGCCGAGCCTGGCCGGACAGAAGGTGATCTCCTGGACCATCGACGTGCCGGGCTACGAGCGCTCTGCCCGCTACATCGACGCCTTCGGCAATCCGGTCGCCATCGTCAGCCACCGCGAGGCGATGAGCGAGCTGACCATCGCCGTCGAGGGGCTGGTGGAAACGCAGGACCGCGCCGGCGTCGTCGGTCACCCGCGCAGCCCCGCCCCCGACAACGTGTTCTGCCGCTTCACCTCGCTGACCCGCGCCAACCCGGCGATCCGCCGGCTGGGCGCCATCGCCGAGCGCGACGGGCCGGACGCGGTCGCCGGCTTTCACGACCTGATGCACGCGATCCGCGACAAGGTCGCCTATCGCACCGGCGTCACCGAGGTGCACACCACCGCCGCCGAGGCGCTGAACGCCGGCGAAGGCGTGTGCCAGGACCACGCGCATATCTTCATCGCCGCGGCCCGCACCATCGGCGTGCCGGCGCGCTATGTCTCGGGCTACATGCTGCTGGAGGGCGGACAGGATTCGGAGGCGCATCACGCCTGGGCCGAGGTTCTGCTGCCGCAGCTCGGCTGGGTCGGCTTCGACATTTCCAACGGCATGTGCCCGACGGACCGCTACATCCGCCTCACCTGCGGGCTCGACTCGCGCTCCGCCGCGCCGATCCGCGGAATCCGCATGGGCGGGTCCGGCGAGAACATGGATGTGGAAGTGGCGGTTTCGCAGGAATCGCAGCAATCTCAGCAATAGGACCGTTGCCGGAACGGCAGCGAACCTGTCAAATCTGCCGGAGCCGGCGCAACGCGCGAATCGCCGCCGCGCGCGATCCGGCCGGGCGCGCGCCCTTCCCGTTTTCGGAGACTGCCTGATCATGACCTATTGTGTCGGTCTGAAGCTCGATCGCGGCATCGTGATGGCCGCTGACACGCGCACCAATGCCGGGCTCGACAATGTCGCCACCTTCAAGAAGCTGCATGTGTGGGAAAAGCCCGGCGACCGGGTGATCTGCATGATGGCGGCCGGCAACCTGGCCGTCACCCAGTCGGTGGTGAGCCTGCTCAGCGAGCGGCTGAAGAGCGAGGATCCGGGCCGGCCGACGCTGCATTCGGTGGACACCATGTTCCAGGCGGCGCGGCTGGTGGGCAGCGCCGTGCGCGACGTGCGCGCCATCGACGGCGAGGCGCTGGCCGCCAATTCGGAGAGCTTCAGCGTCACCTTCCTGCTGGGCGGTCAGATCAAGGGCGAGGCGCCGCGCCTCTTCCAGATCTATTCCGCCGGCAACTTCATCGAGGCCTCTGCCGACACGCCCTTCCTGCAGATCGGCGAACACAAATACGGCAAGCCGATCCTCGACCGGGTGACGCAGGCGGACATGCGCCTCGGCCAGGCCGCCAAGCTCGTGCTGCTGTCGTTCAACTCGACGCTGCGCTCGAACCTGTCGGTCGGCATGCCCATCGACATGCTGCTCTACAACACCGACAGCTTCTCCGCCCATCGCCAGACCCGCATCCGCGAGGACGATCCCTATTTCGCGGACCTGTCGCGCATGTGGTCGGAAAAGCTGCGCGACGCGGTGGCCGAGATTCCCGACTTCGAGATCTGACGCCCTTCCCTCTGCCTCACGCCGCTCACCCCTCGACGATGCGGCCGTCCTCCATCCGCACGATGCGGTCGGCAAGGTCGAGGATGCGGTTGTCGTGGGTGACCATGAGCGTGGTCGTGCCGCGCTCGCGGCCGAGCCGGCGCAGCATCTCGACGACGGCAAGCCCGCTGTCGCGGTCGAGCGCGGCGGTCGGCTCATCGGCCAGCACCACCGGCGGATTGCCGACCAGCGCACGGGCCACGGCAACGCGCTGCTTCTGCCCGCCCGACAGGTTGCCCGGCAGGTAGTCCACCCGCTCCGACAGGCCGACGAGGCCGAGCACATGGCGCGAGGCCTCGCGCCAGTCGCCGGCAACCCGGTCCCCGTGCACCGCGAGCCCCATGCGCACGTTCTGCAGCGCCGTCAGGCTTTCATGCAGGTTGTGCGCCTGGAAGATGAAGCCGAGGTCCCGCCGGCATGCGACGAGATCATCCTCGCTGGCGCCGTTGAGCTCGCGCCCGAGCAGCGCCACCGACCCGGCCTCGACCCGGCGCAGGCAGCCGATCAAGGTGAGCAGCGTGGTCTTGCCGGAGCCCGACGCACCCATCAGCACCACCAATTCGCCGTGCCGGATCTCCAGGTCGATGTCGAACAGCACCTGCTTGCGCGCTTCGCCCGTCCCGAACCAGTGATCGAGACCGCGCACGGCAATGGCCACGGACCCGGACGCCATATCGCTGCCCATGATCAGAACAGCTCCGCCGGATTGGCCCGCGCCAGCCGCCGCGTGGCGATGGCGCCCGAGAGCGCGCACATGGCGAGCGTGCCGAGAAAGACCAGGACCGGCCGGCCGGCGGGCATGAAGATCGGCAGGCCGGTGCCGGCGGCGACCGCCGCATAAAGGCCGAGCGCAACCAGCACCCCCGGCACGAAGCCGAACAGGGCGAGGATGAACGCTTCCTCGAAGACGATGCCGAGGAAGAAGCGCTGCGGATAGCCCATCGCCTTGAAGGTCGCGTATTCGCGGATGTGGTCGGCAACGTCGGTGGACAGCACCTGGTAGACGATGATGACGCCGACAAGGACGCCGATCACCACGCCGAAGCCGAAGACGATGCCGACGGGCTTTTGCGTCGTCTGGAAGCGCTGGTCGCGGGCGGCGGCCTCGTCCAGCGTCCACACCGCGCTGTCGGAGGCCGGCAGCGCCGCGCGCAGGTCCGCAAGTACCGCCGTCAGGTCGGCGCCCGGTGCAAGGCGCACCAGCACGTAGTTCGGCGCGCCCGGCAGGCGGGCGGGGAACAGACGCAGGAAGGTCTGGTCGGAGACGACGAGATAGCCGTCGGCGGAAAAGCCGCCGCCGATCTCGAAGGTGCCCGTCACCGTGATCTCCCGGCCTCGCGTCTCGAAGCGATAGGGCGTGCCGGCCTCGATGCCGGCGAACAGGTCGCCCGGCACGTTGCGGGTCTTGCTGTCCATCAAGGCGGTGTCGGGCAGCATCAGGCTCTCGGCCTGGCGGGCGAGCAGAGGATCGCTGAAGGGCGCGCTGGTCGGGTCGATGCCGAACAGGTCCATGGTGCGGATGGTGCCGTCGGGCTGCTTCCAGTCGATGCGGCCGTAGTAGAAGCCGGTGGCGGAGGCGACGCCCTCCACGGCAAGCGCCTGATAGAGCCGGTTGCGCGGCAGCGGGCTGCCGTCGAACAGGGTGTTGGCATCGGAGGCGGAGACGAGAATGTCGCCGTTCAGCACCGTGTAGGGCAGACGGATGCTCTCCACCAGCGCCCCGAGAAAGCCGAGCTGCATGAAGATCAGCACATTGGCGAAGGCAACGCCCGACAGCGCGGCGGCCAGGCGCCCCTTGTTGTGCACGAGTTGCAGCCAGCCGATGGGCAGCCGGCCGAGCAGCGCGGTGAGCATGGGAGTGAGCGGGCCGGTCACGTGCCCTCCCCCGTGCTGATGCGGGCGGTGACCTGCAGGTTGGTGAAGCGGCGCACGCGGGCGATGTCTGCCGGCTCGATGGCGACATAGACCTTGATCACGCGCGCATCGGTGCGCGCGGCCGGATCCGCGCCGGTCGCGGTCTGGCGGCCGACATCCCAGCCGATCCGCTGGACCTTGCCCGCAATCGTGCCGTCGAAGGCCTCGCCGGTGATGGCGACGGCATCGCCCGTCTTCACCGCGCCGATCCGCGACTGGTAGATCTCGATCTCGGCCATCATCTTGTCGATGTCGCCCATGTCGAGAATGCCGCGCTCGCCCGGCCTTTCGCCGGGGCGCACATGGATGTCGAGGACGACGCCGCCGGCGGGCGCCAGAACCTGCGAGCGCGCAAGGTCCGCCTGCGCCAGGGCAAGGGCGGCCTGCGCGGCCTCGATGTTGCGCAGGGCAACGGCGATATCCGCCTGGGCATCCGGCGTGTCGGCGAGGTAGCGCCCGAGCGTTGCGCGCGCGCTTTCCACTTCCTGCTCCGCCGCGTCCGATCTTGCGACCGCATCGTCATGGGTGGCGCGGGTGACATGGCCGCGGGCGAGAAGCTCCTGCGAGCGCGCAAGGTCCCTGCGCGCGGTGGCGGCGGCTACCTCGGCCCGCTGGAGCCCGGCGCGCGCCTCCTCCCGGCTGGCGGCGACGGAAACCCGCTGGCGGGCCAGCTCCGCCTGGCGCTGGCGCACGGCGGCCTCAGCCGAGGCAAGGGCTGCCAGAAGCTGCGGACGGTTGTCGAGCTCGGCCAGTGGCTGGCCCTGCGCGACCGCCTCGCCCTCCGCCACCAGCAACCGCGCGACACGGGCATCCCCCGCCCCGAAGGGCGGGGCGACGGTGACGACGAACCCGTCGGGCAGCAGGCGGCCGAGGCCGAAGACGGCAGTGGTCTCCTGCACCGTTGCCGCAGACATCGACACGCGCGGTGCGCCCGTATCGACGGCCGCGAAGGGCAGGATCCCCCGCGCCTGAAGCGCAGCGCCAGCGGCAATGCCGCCGCCGATGAGAACCAGCCCGAGCGCAAGACTACGCAGGCGGGAGAGGATCGGCCATAGTCGCCGGCGGGACGCCCCGGAGCGCGGCGACTCGCGCCGCACCACCGCCAGCGGCAAGTCGGACGTCTCGCCGGACGATGCGGCGGGGTGCGAAGGTTCGGCTCGACCGCCCGCAGCAGGGCTCGAGGTTGAGGACATGACACGATCCTGTTAATGACTGGAAAGTCATTAACAGTACGCAACGGGAAGTGCAAGGACGATGACGCAGAGCGATTCCGCCGCGGAAACACCGAAGCCCCGGCGCCGGCGCAAGGAGGCCAGGCCCGGCGAGATCATCGATGCGGGACTTCAGGAGTTTGCCGAGAACGGCTTTGCGGCGACGCGGCTGGAGGATGTCGCCAAACGCGCGGGCGTCGTGAAAGGCACGATCTACCGCTATTTCTCCAGCAAGGAGGAACTGTTCGAGGCCGCGCTCGCCTCGCGCATCACCCCCTTCTTCGACGATGTGGCGGGGCTGGTCGCGGCCTATCCCGGCTCGTCGGAAGAGCTGGTGCGCACCGCCCTGCCGCGCATCTACAAGGCGCTGTTCGAGGACGGGCTGCACGTGTTGATGCGCATCATCATCACGGAAGGCGGGCGCTTTCCCGCGATTGCCGAGCTGTACCATCGCCGCGTCATCAGCCGCGGCCAGGAGGTAATCGCCGCCCTCGTGCGCCGGGGGGTGGAACGCGGCGAGTTCCGCCGCAGCGCGCTGACCGACCTGCCGATCGTCGTCGTCGCTCCGGCGGTGATGACCATCGTGTGGAAGATGACCTTTGACCGGTTCGAGCCGATCGAGACCCGGCGTTTCCTCGCCGCCCATGTCGACATGGTGCTGGAGGGCCTGCTGGCGAAGGACAAGGGCGAGCCGCCAAGGGCGGGAGGCTGACGGACGCGGGGCAAACGCGGCTCACGCCACCTCTTCGTCCCAGTCCATCTCGTCGGCCTTGTCGTAGCCGTCCATGTTCCACACGGCGTCGTACTGGATCGGAGCGTGGTCGTTCTCGTCCCAGCCGTCATACGGGTGCATGGGAGGATCGGCCCGGCTCACCGTCACGCCGCCGTTGTGCCACATATAGTCGAGCACCGACGAGTTGTACCGCGCGCCCCGCGACTTGAAGGTCGCGGGCATACCGGGCGGTCTGCGCTCCCATCCCCACATCGCAAGCTCGCGCTCCGTCTCAGCCGGAAAGGCCTTGTAGGGGATGTTCATGTCGCCGATCAGCACCGCCCGTTGCCGATAGTTCCGGTAAAGGTAGATGCAGCTCTCCAGAATCTCCTGCCGCGCAAGATCGCGGCGCGCCGACTTGGCGTGCAGCCCTCCCACGACCAGCGTCCCGCCTTGCAGGACGATCATCGGCCGTACCCAGTCGCGCTCCCAGTAGAATTCTACGCGGTTCCCGAGCCCGGTCAGTTCCGGGAGGCCGTCATTCCAGATCGCAATGTAGTTGCAGGGACCGACCCGGCCGCCATTGCCCTCGAACCAATGGAAGGAGCCCTGCATGTTGCACCGTCGCAGACCGAAACTCCGGCTGAGCCGTGTCGCCAGCGTCCGGGCGAAGTCTTCGCCGCCGGTTCGCCGCTGCGCGACCTCCGCAAGGATCAGTACATCGAACTGCGAGACCGAGAACCAGCTTTCGATGGTCCGCATCACGTAGTTGCTGCGCCGAAGCATCTGGCTTTCGAACACCGCCTGCCCCTCTTCGGGCAGCACATTGTGCTTCTCGATGTTCCAGAAGCCGACAGTCAGATAGTCCCGGCCGCGCATTCGCAATCCCTCCGAACGGTCAGAAGCTGCCGGCCAAGAAAATCATCCGCACCCGTTAATTGCAACAGTATGAAATACAATTTTTGATATTGAACACCTCCGCACCCCTTGATAGCGTTCCGTAACGTTTCAGCCAGAAGGTGTGCCCTCAAATGAAAGATCTCTACGCCCGGGCCCTGACCAACCAGCTCTACGCCGCCGAGACGGACACTGTCGTGACCGTACAGGTCTACAACAACCTTCCGGTGAAGATCGCGGTCTACAACTCGACCAGCACCGGAGCGCGCCAGCTTCTCGGCCATATCTCGCCGGGCTCCAACGCCCCCGTCACCGGGACCGATGGCGACTATCTGGTGATCGCGTCGGCTCTCAGCGGCAGCTTCATCAGCGCCTATGCGCTGAACACCAGCGAGAGCAGCTACACGGTCGACAATTCGGTGCTGACCTCGCCGAACAATATCGGCTCGATCCCCGTGCCGACCACCGATGTGCTGGTGCCGGTGAACTCGCCGCTGGTGATGGTCGCGATCTCCACCATCACGCCGGACGGATCGACCACCAACTACATCACCCGCGAGCAGTACTGGAACCTGCAGGGCGACAGCTACAGCCTGAGCGTCGGCGAGAGCCGGACCGTGAGCTACACGGTGGTTTCCGGCCGCCAGACCACCTCCTCGACCCAGGACACCGTCGGCGCCAGCATCGGCGTCGACGCCCATGCGGGCTGGGGACCGATCTCGGCCGGCATATCCGCCAGCCTGAATGCGGAATCGACGACCTTCCAGCAGGTCACGGTCAACGAGCAGAACACGTCCTACATGTCCGACACGGTGACCAATTCCGGCACCGACGACCTGGCGGTGCTGCGCTGGCAGATGACGGACGTGATCACGATCTTCTCGCCGAGCTACCAGCCGCTGGCCTCCATCGTCAGCGGCCTGAACCCGATCATCGTCAAGAGCTACAATATCTCCGACCTCATCGCGCCCGAGGTCCCGGCGGATGTCATGATGCGCAAGATCCCCGTCGCCATGGGCTGAACGACCGCCGCCGGCCTCCGAACCGGCGGGCCCGCCCCGTCCCTCAAGCAAGGACCGCCAACATGAGCTGCTGTGATGCCAGCCTCGTCAAGATCGTCAATAACTCCGGCACCGACTTCACGGTCACCGCATCCGACGGCGTGGTCGGCAACCTGCATGACCTGGACAAGGGCACGACCATCGCCAACCAGGGCAGCGCCAGCGGCACCGCCTATTCCAGCGGCGGCACGGAAGGGAACTGCTCGGGCTATGTGACGGTCACCACCTCCAACGGCAGCTATTCCCTGACGCTGAACTACGCCTTCACCGCGGCCAACAAGCGCGGCTCCTGCCCCTGCACCGCCACCTCGCAGGATCAGGTGACGAGCGCCAACTACGTCGCCACCGCAGTGGCGACGACCGGCTCCAGCGACGGCACGGCCAGCACCGTGTGGACCATCACCACCCAGCTCACCTAGGCGCAAGGCCGCACGGCACAGCGCCCGAATGCTGAAAAGGCCCGCCGGAGCGATCCGGCGGGCCTTTTCATGGTCTGCTGATGCAGGCGGGCGCTCAGTCGAGGCCGCGGCCCGCGCAGACGTTCAGGATCAGCGCGGCCGCATCGAAGTCCCGGCGGCGCGAGGCGCGCAGCGCAGCCGCTTCCGGGTCCTCGCCCCAGTGCTCGATGTTCCAGTCCTCGTCGACGAAGGCAGCCGCCCAGGCCTCGTCGGCCGACAGCTCGCCCTCCATCAGCGCTAGCGCCAGCAGCGCCGAGCCGCTCAGCGTCGTTGCCACATGCAGCGCCGCAAGCGGCAGGGGCGCAAGCGGCGACAGCGCCTCGCGGATGCGCGCCAGCAGCGCCGCGTCCTGGCGCACCGGCATGACGCCCTCCGCCAGCACGAAACGGCCGCCGAACCGCGCCTCGGCCCAGGACAGCACCGGCCCCCAGATGGCGTTCTGCCGCTCGACCAGCGATTGCGGGGTTTCCGCCCGGTAGAACAGCAGATCGTTGCCGGCATAGGCGGCGACGTCGTCGGCGACCTCCCCGGCCCGCTCCGGCACCGCATCGATGGCCACATTGGCGATGCGGGTAAGCGGCATGGTGGCGGGATCGATCTCCTTGCCCTGCGCGTCCCATTCGCCGGCGATGCCACGGGCGATCTCTTCCTCGGCAAGCGCCAGAAGGTTGCGCCCCGTCGTCTTCACCGGGCGTCCGTCGAGCTGCACCGCGTGCAGCCCGTCGTCCTGCCGCGCGACCTGCACCTCCTTGTAGAAGCGCTTGGGCAGCTCGCGGCGGGACAGGGCCCTGGCGCGCTTGACCGGATCGACGGTGCTGCCGGCCTCGATATCGCTCAACAGGTCGCGCATCACGCAAGCTCCCTTTCTTCCATGTCGCCCCAGCCGAGCAGGGTGCCCAGCGCCGGTACGAGCTCGTCGAAACGGTCGAGAATGCGCGCCGCGCCCGCCGCCTCCAGCCGCGCCCGCGGATGGTAGCCCCAGCTGACGCCGAGCCCCGCAACGCCGGCCGCGCGCGCCATCTCCATGTCGAAGCCGGTATCGCCGATCATCACCGTGCGCGCCGCCTCTGCCCCCGTCTCCGCCATCGCCTGCAGGATCATGCCCGGATGCGGCTTGGACGGCGCCTTGTCGGCGGTCTGGATGGTGATGAACCGCCCCTCCAGCCCGTGGCTTTCCTGCATGTGGTGGACGCCGCGCATGGCCTTGCCGGTGGCGATGCCGAGCAGCACGTCGTCGCGGGCCGAAAGCGCGTCGAGCGCCTCGCGCGCGCCGGGATAGAGCGGATCGTGATCGAGCCCGGCAAGCCGGCGGGAGACCTTGGACTGGCGATAGGCCTCCGCCATCGCCGGCACCAGATGATGATGCTCGGGCGCCGCCAGCTGCCGGAAGGCCACTTCCAGAGACAGGCCGACGATCGAAAGACCCGCCTCGCGCGAGGGCGGTGCGAGACCGACGGCCTCGAACCCGACGGCAAGGCCGTGCAGGATGGTGTCCTGGCTGTCGACCAGCGTACCGTCACAATCGAAGATGACCAGATACAGGGCCTACTCCTCCGGGTCGTTCGTCTCGGGGTCGTACTGCGAGGCATCGAAGCCGAGCAGGTTCCAACTCTGCTGCATATGCGGCGGCAGCGGCGCCGAGACATCGATGGTGCCGCGCCCCGAAGGATGCGGAATGACGATGCGACGGGCATGCAGATGCAGCTTGTTCTGCAGGCCGCCGGGGAACTCCCAGTTCTCGATGTTGAAGTATTTCGGATCGCCGACGATGGGATGATGGATATGGGCGGTGTGGGCGCGCAGCTGGTGCGTGCGGCCGGTGATCGGCCGCAGCGAGACCCAGGACACCTTCGGCCCGGCATTTTCCACCACCGAATAGAGCGAGACGGAATGCTGTGCCTCGTCCTCGCCGTGGCGGGCAACGCGCATGCGCTCCTCGCCCTCATCGCGGGCCAGATAGGTGGACACGCGGCCCTGGCGCGGCTTCGGCACGCCGGCGACCAGCGCCCAGTAGATCTTGCGGGTCTGGCGGGCGCGGAAGGACTTGGCCATCTCGGACGCGGCCTTGCGCGTCTTGGCCAGCAGCAGGATGCCGGAGGTCTCGCGGTCGAGCCGGTGGACGAGACGGGGCTTCTCGCCCTTTGCGTCGCGGAACGCCTCGAGCATGCCGTCGAGATGGCGCGTCAGGCCGGAGCCGCCCTGCACGGCAAGGCCCGCCGGCTTGTTCAGCACCATGACCTCGCGGTCCTCGTAGAGGATCATCGCCTCGACCGCCTCACGGTCGCCGGCCACCAGCTTGCGCGGCTTGGGCTTGGCGTTGGCACTGTCCTTCGCCGCCACATGGGCATCGACGGTGAGCGGCGGGATACGCACCACCTGGCCGGTGCCGACGCGGGTGGAGGTTTCCGCGCGCTTGCCGTCGACGCGCACCTGGCCGGTGCGCAGCAGCTTCTGCAGGTGGCCGTGGCCGAGCCCCGGATAGTGGGTCTTGAACCAGCGGTCGAGCCGCATGCCGGCCTCGTCCGAGGTGACGGTCTTCTGTTCGATACCGGACATGATGCTTCCCGTTGCAGGAAAGGGCCCGCGCGCTGATCGCAGCTGCTCGCCCCGCCCCTTTTTCAAGCGCCCTACCTAATCCCGACGCCGCCCGAGGGCAAGCGCAGCATGGTGCCGGCGCAGCGCTTCACTGCCCGTCCCTGCCCCGCAGCAGCCCTTCCGACATCGCCTGGAACGCCTCGACCGCCCGCGGCAGGGCGGAACGCGGGTCCTCGCTCGCCGCGACCCAGAGCGCTGCGTTGAGCGCGGCACCGCTCAGCAGCCGCGCGGCGGCGTCCACATCGACAGGCTTCATGACGCCGGCCTCGACCAGCCGGGCGACCGTCTGGCGGGTGCCCTGCAGGCAGGCATTCTGGCTCGACCATTGCGACGGGTCGCCGAGAAACGCGGGCCCGTCCAGCAGCACGATGCGCTGGACCTCCGGATCCAGCGCCATCTCGATATAGGCGGCCCCTTCCGCAAGCAGCCCCTGCCACGCATCGCCGAGCCCCGCCCCGACCGCCTTGGCCCGGGCGGCCATCTCGCCGTCGACCTGGGCAACGACGGCGGCAAGAAGCCCCTTCTTGTCGCCGAAATTGTGGTAGAGCGCGCCGCGCGTCAGGCCGGCCTCCGCCGTCAGCTCATCCATCGAGGCCGCAGCGAACCCCTTCTCGGCAAAGGCCTTCCGCCCCGCCGCGATCAGCTTCGCGCGGTTTTCCTCCATCGTCTCGGCACGCCGTCTTGGCGCCATCACCCGCACTCCATCCAGATCCGGAGTGCATGCCAGTTGACATACGCTCCGTATGTGAAATTATACATACGAAGCGTATATCAAATTCCCGCGCTCCGGTCAGCCCCGCAACGGGCGACCGTCACGCCAGCAAAAAGGCCGCCATCATGACCACCCCCACCCCCGTCTTTCCCGAAAACCGCCATGCGCTTTACGAAGCGCACGGCTATTCCGCCGCCATCCGCTCCGGCGACCTTCTCTTCGTCTCCGGACAGGTGGGCAGCCGCGAGGACGGCTCGCCCGAACCCGACTTCGCCGCGCAGGTGCGCCGCGCCTTCGCCAATCTGGAGGCGACGCTTGCGGCAGCGGGCTGCAGCTTCGCCGATCTGGTGGACGTGACCACGTTCCACACGGACCCGGAGGCCCAGTTCGCGACGATCATGGAGGTGAAGAACGAGATCTTTCCGAAGGCGCCCTATCCGAACTGGACGGCGGTCGGCGTCACCTGGCTCGCCGGCTTCGACTTCGAGATCAAGGTGATCGCCCGCATTCCGGCGAAGAACTGACGCCGAACGCGCGAAGAGCGGCAGGATCAAGCGGCCGTCAGCGTGCGCATCACCATCAGCCCGGCGAACAGCGCGGCAACCGACACCACGACAGAAACGGCGGCGTAGAAAAGCGCCGTCGTCGCCTCGCCGCGCTCCCACAGGGTAACGACGTCGAGCGAGAAGGCCGAGAAGGTGGTGAAGCCTCCGAGAAAGCCGGTTGCAAGGAACAGCCGCAGGCCCGGCCCCACCCCGTCCGGGCGCGAGGCGAGCCAGCCCACCAGCAGCCCCATCGCCAGCGAGCCGACCACGTTGACCGTCAGCGTGCCGGCAGGAAAGCCGGGGCCGAAGGTCCTGAGCGCGGCGAGATTGACGAGATGGCGGCCGGCCGCTCCCAGTCCGCCGCCCAGCGCCACCAGAAAGAGGTGCTGCATACCTAGAGCCCTTTCGATCAATTCGCAGTCAATTCTGCTTCTCGACTGGGGCGGCGATCCGACGTCGAAACGGTCGCCGCGCGGTGCCGTAGCATCGGCCAAACGGGCTCTACCCCATGAAATTCGCCCAGAGCGGCGGGGCCGCGAACTCCACCACGTTGCCGTCCGGATCGTCGACATAAAGGCTGGTGCCGCCGGCCGGCCAGGTCACCTCGCTGCGAAGGGGAACACCGCAGGCGGCAAGATGCGCGCGCCACGGATCCAGCTGATCGGCGGTGATGCGGAAGGCGAAATGGGCCGGTCCGTCGCTGTGATGGCCGGGAATGACGCCGCCGTCGGTCTCGACATCCTCCGCGGTATGCCCGCGCGCGAAGACCAGCAACGTCTCGCCGGGGCCCGCGTCGTAGGCACAAAGGCGATCGCCTCCCACCATGCGCTCCAGCCCGATGACGCCCGCGTAGAAGGCGTGCGCCTTTTCGAGGTCATCGACATAGACGGCGGTTTCCAGGATGCCCTGAAGCGGCGGCGGTGTCGGCATGACGATTCCTTTCAATCCTATGCCGGGCCACAGTGCCTCAAAGCGGCAGGCCGAACCAGAGCGCCGCGATGCCGAGGAAGGCGAAGAAGCCGATGACGTCGGTGACCGTGGTCACGAAGACGCTGGAGGCAATCGCCGGGTCGACGCCCGCCTTTTCCAGCGCCACCGGAATCAGCAGTCCCGCCACACCGGCGAAGAACAGATTGATGGTGATGGCCATGGCAATGACCACACCGAGGCCCGGATTTCCCGACCACAGGGTCGCGCCGGCGCCCAGCAGGACGGCGAGCGTCATGCCGTTCAGGAACGCCACCAGCACCTCGCGTCGCAGCACGCGCAGCATGTTGCGCGCCGTGAGCTCGCGGGTGGCCAGCGCGCGCACCGCAACGGTCATGGTCTGGGTCGCCGCGTTGCCGCCGAGGGACGCGACCACCGGCATCAGCACCGCCAGCGCCACCATCGCGGCAATCGGCGCCTCGAAGAAGGAAATCACCGTGGCCGCAAGGCCGGCGGTGCACAGGTTGACCAGGAGCCAGGTCAGGCGCGAGCGTGCCGTCACCAGCACCGTATCGGAGATTTCCTCGTCGCCAAGGCCGGCAAGACCGCGAAGGTCCTCCTCCGCCTCTTCCTGGATGACGTCGACGATGTCGTCGATCATCAGCATGCCGACCAAGCGGCCAGCATCGTCGACGGCGGCGGCGGAAACGAGGTTGTAGCGCTCGAAGGCCCGCGCCACGTCTTCCCGGTCGTCGGTCGCCTTGAAGGTCTGCGGGTCCTCCGTCATGATTTCGGAGATCTTCGTCGCCCGCTTGGTACGCAGGATCTTGTCCAGCGGCACCGAGCCGATCAGGCGGAAGCCGGGATCGACCACGAAGATCTCGTGGAACGTGTCCGGCAGGTCCTCCGTCTCGCGCATGTGGTCGATGGTCTGGCCGACGCTCCAGAACGGCGGTACGGCGATGAAGTCCGTCTGCATCAGACGGCCGGCCGATTCCTCCGGATAGTCGAGCGAGCGCTGGAGCTGGATTCGGTCCGAATAGGGCAGCTGTTCGAGAATCGCTGCCTGGTCCTCGGCATCGAGGTCTTCCAGAATGTAGACCGCGTCGTCCGAATCGAGTTCGCCGATGCCTTCGGCAAGCGTATCGGAGGGCAGATTCTCCAGAATGGAGAGGCGGACGGCCTCGTCCAGTTCGGTCAAGGTGGCGTAGTCGAACTCGTCGCCCAGCAGCCGCACCAGCGGGACCCGATGGTCGGCCGGCAGCGCCTCGATCAGATCGGCGACATCCGCCTCGTGCAGATCGCCGGCAAGGCCGATCAGGGCGGGCGTATCCTCGGCGGCGATTCCCGCCTCGATCAGGGCAAGGAAGTCGGCGCTGATGCGCCCGTCCTCGTCACGGACGGCCGGAATCTGGACGGTTTCGGGAATGTCGGTGTGGTCGGCCTCGGTCACGCAAGTGCCCCCTCTCGCCTGCCGCAAGGTTTGCCCGCCCGCCGCAGAATGAAACCCGTCGCCCTTCCTTGAGAAAGACGCCCGAACCCAGTCCTAACATGGGAATTGCGACAATGCTGCGCCGCATCCGATGATTTCGCAGTTGCTCACGGCGAAAATCGGGCGAGATCTGCCTTCACGAGGATTTTTATAGGCTGGAGAAAGACACAAAAAAACCCGGCATATCTGCCGGGTTCTTTTTTGGTGCGGTCGAGAAGACTCGAACTTCCACGGGTTTTACCCCACAGCGACCTCAACGCTGCGCGTCTACCAATTCCGCCACGACCGCTTGTCGTTTCCGCTGCGCTCCATCGGCTCAGCGGAGCCCTCGTCTAGCAAATAGGTTTTTCCCGCGCAAGCGCTTTGCGACAGGATATTCACAAGGGGAAAGTTGCACGTCGCCCCAAGGGCAGTATCACAGAGCTCCGCTCATCCGCGCCGGGCGAGCCTCGGGCGGGCGCATCAGGACCTCGGTGACGGAAACGCCGACCCGCTCGCCCTGCAGAACGACCTGTCCGCGGGCAATGGGAATGTTGTTGGCGAGGATCTGGACGTCGTCCTCCTCGCGCGACATCAGCTCGATCACCGCGCCGCGGCCCATGCGCAGCAACTGGTGAATCGGCATCTCGGCCTTGCCGAGAACGACCGAGATCTCGATGGAAATATTATCGAAAGTACCCATATGACCACCGGACCGATGTCGCTTGGCAATGCTGTCGGCTTCATTCTATACGGGCCGGGCCGATGCCGCCCCGTCCGCCGACCTTGGCGGGCGTCTGGTTAACAAACTCCTAACGGGCTTGCAAAATGACAGAGCGTGCGGAACTGGCCGGCTCCTTCTTCCCCAGCGCCGGCTCTCCCCCCGTCGAATGGGCGATCAGCGACGAGCCGGTCGCCTACGACGTCGCGCTGGAAGAGATGGAGCGGCGCGTGACCGGCATCGCCGAGGGCACGATGGCCGAGCGGGTCTGGCTGCTGGAGCACCCGGCGCTCTACACGGCCGGCACCAGCGCCAAGGACCAGGACCTGATCGCCCCCGACCGCTTCCCCGTGCACAAGACCGGGCGCGGCGGCCAGTTCACCTATCACGGCCCCGGACAGCGGGTCGCCTATGTGATGCTCGACCTCAAGCGCCGCCGGGCAGACGTGCGCGCCTTCGTCGCCGCGATGGAGGACTGGGTGATCGGCACCTTGTGGGAGCACCATGTGCGCGGCGAACGGCGCGAGGACCGCGTCGGCGTGTGGGTGCCCCGCCCGGACAAGGGCACCACCCGGGAAGACAAGATCGCCGCCATCGGGATCCGCATGCGCAAGTGGGTCAGCTTTCACGGCCTGTCGCTGAACGTGGACCCGAATCTCGAGCACTTTTCCGGCATCGTGCCCTGCGGCGTCACCGAGCACGGCGTGACCAGCCTCGTCGATCTCGGCCTGCCGGTGACCCTGGCCGATGTCGACATCGTGCTGCGGCGCTGCTTCGAGGAACGGTTCGGCCCGACCGTATCGGTTCCCCCTCTGTAAGCCGCCCTCCCCCTGGCGACGACGAGATGCCGCGGAACTGCACCCCCGCCATGCCGGTTTGAGCGATTGCGATTGCCGGCCGGCTGGCCTACCCATGCCGGCAACCAATTCCGGCGGACCCGACGGGCCGCCACAGACCAGCGAGCCCTTCCATGGACGCCATCCACCTCCAGGACCTTGCCTTCTACGCCTTCCACGGTGTGCACGAGGAAGAGGCGCGGCTCGGCCAGCGCTTCATCGTCGACCTGACCTGCCGGCTGGACCTCACCGCTCCCTCGCTCAGCGACCGCTACGAGGAGACGGTGTGCTACGCGACGCTGACCAGAACCATCGAGAAGGTGGTCACCGGGTCGCGCTACAAGCTGATCGAGCGGCTGGCCGGCGCCATCGCCGATGCGGTGCTGGAGGCCGAAGGCCGGATCCGCGAAGTGACCGTGCGCGTGCACAAGCCCGGCGCGCCGCTGCCCATCGCCGCCGGCCGCGTCAGCGTCGAGATCACGCGGACGCGGACAGAGAGCTGATCTTCTCGCCCGCCTCGGGCGCGGCCCCGGCCGCCTCCGTGGCAAGCATGCGCTCCACCTCGGCCAGCAGGTCCGGCACCAGACGGGCGTCGGCGACCAGGCGGCCATCCTCCTCCCGCAGGATCGCCAGGAACACCTCGCGCCGGATCGCGGCCAGCGCCTGCGGATCCACATGCACGATCGGAGCGGCGGCGCGGGTTGCCATCGTCATCAGCCGATCGGCCGCCGACAGCCGCCCCCACAGATAGTCGTGCTCCCGCCAGCGGCGGTTGAAGAACGCGCCGAAGGCGTTGAGGTTGTTGCCCTTCAGCTTGACGCCCTCGGGCCGCAGCGAATGCGGGTCGGACGGGCTGATGCGGTCGATCAGGATCTCGTTGTATTCCGAGCTTGCAAGCCGGCGCAGCACCGGCAGCGTGACGAGATCGTAGAAGGCGAAGCCGATATAGGCGGCCACGAGCGGCAGGCGCAGCGGCTGCGGCAGGTAGCTGTAGGCCATCACCGAGAAGGCGTCGTCGCAAAGCTGGTCGAGATCGGCCAGCCCCATGCGGGTTGCGAGCTGGTCCAGCACCTCGCCGATGGTCTCGACATCGTCCGGGGCACAGGCGGCGAGCCGGGCTGCTGCATCGGCCGTCTCCGCACCGTAGAAGCTGACCAACCAGCGCTGGCCGAGATGATCGACCTGTTCGTAGAGCGTGCTCTTGAGCTCGTCCATTTCCGCCGGACGCAGCTCCATTTCCGCGCCCGCCGCACGGTAGAGCCGGTTCAGCCGGCGGATCACGAAGCGCAGCCGGCGGGTTCGGTAATCGACATCGAGACCGCGCAGGAAGCGGATGATCGGCTGCGGCGTCGGCCCCTCGACCCCGCCATGGCCGGAGGCCGCCTTAGCGTGCTGGCGCGCCAGCCAGGTCTCGATCCGCATTTCGCAGTCGCGCGGACTGGTCACCGTTCCGCCCACCGTCCCGGCCCGCGCCGTCGCGAGCTGGGCCAGCAGGTCCGACACCCGCGTCACCACCCCGGACAGCTTCAGCCGCTGGTAGCCGTGATAGGCATAGCCCGCCGAAGCGTGGGCGCGCTGGTTGGCCAGCATCCGGCAGCGGGTGAGCTCGGGAACCGTCATCGGCCGGTCGAGATCGGCACGCAGGATCGACGCCACCTCCCGCTCGACGACCGGCTCGGCCGCGGCGATCACTTCCGCCACCTGGCGGACGTCGCGATTGTACTCCTCAACCTGCTCCAGCGCGTCGCCGATGGGCTCGTTGCGCGGGATATGGGCGAGCGAGGCCAGGATGACGCGGAAGAAGCCGGGCAAACTCCCCTCCCCCGCGCCAAGTGCTTCCTCCGCGACGCCATGGCCATTGCCGGGGGCCGGCGCCTCGTCCTTGCGGCCGAGGACATTGGCCATCGGGTCGACATAGACGATGCGCCGCACGACCTCGCGCGCTGCAGGGCGTCCGGCAATCGCCTCGATCACCGGCTGGAACGGCTTGTTCATGACGACGCTGCCGTCGACCAGGATGCGGGCCTCGGCAGGCGTCTCGCTGCGCCCGAAGGCGCGGTGCAGGAAGATGCCGCGCAGCGGCCAGCTCTCGCCGCGCGCCTCAAGCACGCGGTCCATCTCGCCCACCGTCATCGGCGGAAAGGCCCCGGGAAAGGCGGAGGTCGCCCGCGCAGAGAAGATGAGGTCGGGAATACGTGCATCCGTGAAGTCGGAGACGATATTGCCATTGCCCCGGCTGCTGGCGGAATAGCGCAGGATCAGCCGGTGCTCCGTCTCCTCCACCTCCACCGGATCGTCGATGGCAAAGCGCCGCCTCTCGCCGTGGAAATCCGTCACGGTGACGAAGAGATCCAGCGACTGTCCTTGCGGGATGAGCGAGTGGGGCGCGCCTGGCGAGCTGTCCGGCCGCATCCCCTTGGCCGCATCCAGCATCCAGCCGACATAGCGCTCGCCGGAAAAGGGCGGCGTGAACCAGCGCGCCTGCATGAACTGGCGCAGCTTGGTGCGCGTCTCCGGGTCGCCGAGCTCGGACTTCAGCGCCATGCCCACCAGCCGGTCGAGGACCGGGGCAATGGAGCCCTTGAGATAGCGGCTGAGGCCGACGGGCTCGTTGGACAGCCGCGTGACATCGGCATTTTCCAGCCAGAGGTCGCGGTGGCCGTCGAGGGTGAGATTATGCGCCAGCGCCCGCGCCAGCATCACGCCGTTGACGCCGCCGGCGGAGGCCCCCGCAATCACGTCGACGACGACCCGCAGGTCCAGCGCCGGCGCGAACAGCGCCAGAAACCGCTCGTAGACCTCGGTGCTGGTCTCGTCGCGCGCGGACGCCCCGGCCCCGGCTCCGTTCGCCTCAAGACGCCGCGACGCCCGCACCAGGTTCAGGAATTCCCGCGTGATGCCGTGCATGTAGACGGCAAGGGAGACCCCTCCGTAAAGCACCAGCGCCAGACGCAACTCGATCTGTTTCATGGATCCTACCGGAACAGGACGCCGCCGCCATGGTCCGCCTGTTCGCCGCAAAGCGCAATGGGCAAGCTGTCAGGAGCGCCCGCCGCGCTCCCGCCGAAGCTTGTCCCAATAGTCGAGGCGCTTGCGCAGCTCGCGCTCGAAGCCCCGCTCGGGCGGGTCGTAGAAGCGCTGGCGGCCCATCGCTTCGGGAAAGTAGTCCTGCCCCGAGAAGGCGTCCGGCTGGTCGTGATCGTAGGCGTAGCCGTTACCATAGCCTTCCGACTTCATCAGCTTGGTCGGGGCGTTGAGGATGTGCTTGGGCGGGGCCAGCGAGCCGTGCTGCTTGGCCGCGCGCATCGCCGCCTTGTAGGCGACATAGGCGCCGTTCGACTTTGGCGCCGTCGCCAGATAGACGACCGACTGCGCCAGCGCCAGTTCGCCCTCCGGCGAGCCGAGCATCTGGTAGGCATCGCGCGCCGCATTGGCCTGGACCAGCGCATTGGGGTCGGCAAGGCCGATATCCTCGACCGCCATGCGGATCAGCCGCCGGGCGAGGAACAACGGATCCTCGCCGCCGTCCAGCATGCGGCAGAACCAGTAGAGCGCCGCATCCGGATCGGAGCCGCGCACCGACTTGTGCAGCGCCGAGATGAGATTGTAGTGGCCGTCGCGCGACTTGTCGTAGACTGGGGCCCGGCGCTGCACCAGCTCCTGCAGCCGCTCTGCATCGAAGGTCTCCCCGCCGCGCGCGGCGCGCCAGACGTCCTCGGCCAGCGTCAGGGCGGCGCGTCCGTCGCCATCGGCCATGCGCAGGAGCGCGGCGCGCGCGCCCTCATCGAGCGGCAGGGGCCGCCCCTCCTCCGCCTCGGCACGGGCAAGCAGGCGCTCCAGCGCCTCGCTATCGAGCGTGCGGAAGGTGAGCACATGCGCCCGCGACAGCAGCGCGGCATTGAGCTCGAAGCTCGGGTTCTCGGTGGTGGCGCCGACCAGCGTCACCGTGCCGTCCTCCATGACGGGCAGGAAGCTGTCCTGCTGGGCCCGGTTGAAGCGGTGGATCTCGTCGACGAAGAGCAGCGTCGCCTTGCCGGTGAGGCGCGAGGCGCGCGCGGCCTCGAACACCTTCTTCAGCTCGGCAACGCCGCTGAAGATCGCCGAGATCTGCTCGAAGCGCAGGTCCGTCGCATCCGCCAGCAGCCGGGCCACCGTGGTCTTGCCGGTGCCCGGCGGCCCCCAGAACACCAGCGAGCCGAGCGATCCCGTCTCCAGCATGCGGGTCAGCACGCCGTCGGGGCCGAGCAGGTGATCCTGCCCGACCACGTCGGAAAGCTGCGCGGGCCGCAGCCGGTCGGCAAGCGGCCGCCGGGTCTGCGCCCCGAGCCCTGCGGACTGGAAAAGATCGCTCATGGGGGATGCCTTGCCCTCGCCTCTCGCCTCAGCCCCGCAGCGCGATCCGCAGGACCCGGCCGCCGCGCCGGATCTCCAGCCGCCACACGCCCGGATCGCTGCCGGCGATGCGCTGCAGGGTACGGCTGGAATCGACCGCGCGCCCGTTGATCGTCTGCACCACGTCGCCGACCTGCAAACCGACACGCGCCGCCGGCGAGCCCGGCTCGACCTTGGCGATGACGACGCCCGTGTCGAACCCGTCGAGCCGCAGCTCCTCGGCAACGGCCGGCGACAGGTTCATCACCGTCGTGCCGGCGAAGGGCGAATAGTCGGAAATCTCGCGCGCATCGCGCGGGGTCGTCTCCGGGGCCGCCTCCAGCGTCACCTCCAGCTTCACCTCGCCGCGCGGCCGCAGGACCGTCAACGTGGTGGTGGAGCCGAGCGTGCGGGTGGCAAAGCGATAGCCGAAGCTGTCCGGATCGGTCACTTCCGTATCGCCGACATGGGTGATGAGGTCGCCGACCTTCAGCCCGGCCCGGTCCGCCGGGCTGCCGTCGCCGACCACGGTCACCAGAACGCCGCTCGGACGGTCGAGGCCGAGCGCCTCGGCGATCTCCGCGCTGACGGTCTGCAGGCTGGCACCGAGCCAGGGCCGGCGCACGCGGCCGTCATTCTCCGCCGCATCGACGACGAAATGCACCATGTTGGAGGGAATGGCGAAGCCGATGCCGTTCGACCCGCCGGAGCGCGAGAAGATCGCCGTGTTGATGCCGACCAGCCGGCCATCCATGTCGACCAGCGCACCGCCGGAATTGCCCGGGTTGATGGCCGCGTCCGTCTGGATGAAGAACTGGTAGTCGGAGACCCCCACCCGGGTGCGGGCCAGCGCCGAGATGATGCCCTGCGTCACCGTCTGGCCGACGCCGAAGGGATTGCCGATGGCCAGTACGATGTCGCCGACGGCGAGCTGGTCGGAATCGGCGAACTCGATATGCGGGAAGGTTTCGGACGCATCCCTCACCCGCAGGATGGCGAGATCCGTGCGCTCGTCCTTCAGCACGATCTCGGCGTCGAACTCGCGCCGGTCGGCCAGCGCCACCCGCACCGCGTCCGCCTCGGCGATCACGTGGTTGTTGGTGACGATGATGCCGTCGGCCGACACGATGACGCCGGAGCCGAGCGAGGACTGCACGCGCTCGCGCGGGCGGCCCATGTCCTGCCCCGGCCCGCCGAAGAAGCGCCGGAAGAACGGATCGTCGAAGAAGGGCGAGACCGGCCGGCTCTGCACCGTGCGGCTGGCATAGACGTTGACGACCGCAGGCGCGGCCTGCTGCACCACCGGCGCGAAGGACAGGCGCAGCTCGGCCGCATCGCGCGGCGCTGTCCGCTCCTGGGCGCCTGTGCTGGAAACGCCGGCGAGCGCAATGAGAAGAACGGTGGCAAGCGCGAACGAAGCGCGGCCTGCGAGGGTGTAGACGGACATCCCTGGAAACCTCACCGATTTGCGGCGCCGGGCATGGCCGGAACGACTCATGCCCCGCCTTTGGACAGTCGAGCCAAACCTAACAAAAAAGGCGACCCGAAGGCCGCCTTTCCGTGTGCGAATGCGAACGCGAGGTTCGCCCGCAAGATCAAGCCGCAGCTTCGGCGCTCTCGGCAGCCTCGTTGCGCGCCCGGTCGACCGCACCCTTGGCGTCGACGTCGCGATCGACGAACTCGATCACGGCCATCGGGGCGTTGTCGCCGTAGCGGAACCCGGCCTTGAGGACGCGGGTGTAGCCGCCGTTGCGGCCCTTGTAGCGCTCGGCAAGCGTGTCGAACAGCTTGCGAACGAGGGCAACGTCGCGGATCTGCGCGATCGCCTGACGGCGGGCATGCAGGTCACCACGCTTGCCGAGAGTGACGAGCTTTTCCACGATCGGCCGCAGTTCCTTGGCCTTCGGGAGGGTCGTCACGATCTGCTCATGCTCAATCAGCGAAGCGGACATGTTGGCAAACATCGCCTTGCGATGGCTGGATGTCCGGTTGAGCTTGCGGCCGCGATTGCCGTGGCGCATGGCTCTCTCCTTTTTCTCTGGCGGTCACGTCTCTTGCGTGCCGCCGCCTGTCCCTTGGAAGACCGCGCTTTCGCGCGATCAGTACTGATGATCCTCGTAGCGCTTGGCGAGCTCGTCGATGTTCTCCGGCGGCCAGTTGGCCACTTCCATGCCGAGATGGAGACCCATCTGGGCGAGAACTTCCTTGATCTCGTTGAGCGACTTGCGGCCGAAGTTCGGGGTGCGCAGCATCTCCGCCTCGGTCTTCTGAATGAGATCGCCAATATACACGATATTGTCGTTCTTCAGACAGTTGGCCGAACGCACCGACAGCTCCAGCTCGTCGACCTTCTTCAGAAGCGCCGGGTTGAACGCGAGCTCGGGGACGGTGTCCTCCTTCACTTCGCGACGCGGCTCTTCGAAGTTGACGAAGATCGAAAGCTGGTCCTGCAGGATACGCGCCGCGAATGCGACGGAATCTTCCGGAGAAACCGAACCGTCGGTCTCCACGTTCAGGGTCAGCTTGTCGTAGTCGAGAACCTGGCCCTCACGGGTGTTCTCGACCTTGTAGGAGACCTTCTTGACCGGGGAGTAGAGGCTGTCGACCGGGATGAGCCCGATCGGAGCATCTTCCGGACGGTTGCGCTCCGCCGGCACGTAGCCCTTGCCGGTGTTGACCGTGAACTCCATGCGGATCTCCGCGCCCTCGTCGAGGGTGCAGAGAACGAGATCGGGGTTGAGAACCTCGATGTCGCCGACCGTCTGGATGTCGCCAGCCGTCACCACGCCCGGACCCTGCTTGCGCACGACCATGCGCTTGGGGCCCTCGCCCTGCATGCGCAGCGCGATTTCCTTGATGTTCAGGACGATGTCGGTGACATCTTCCCGCACGCCCGGAATGGACGAGAACTCGTGCAGAACGCCGTCGATCTGCACCGCAGTCACTGCCGCGCCCTGGAGCGAGGACAGAAGCACGCGGCGCAGGGCATTGCCCAGCGTCAGACCAAAGCCACGCTCAAGCGGCTCGGCGACGACCGTACCGACGACACGCGGGTCGTGGCCGGGCTTCACCTCGAGCTTGTTCGGCTTGATCAGTTCCTGCCAGTTTTTGTGAATGCTCAATTCTTATCCTCCGGCTGTCCCGCCGACCTCGAGGGCCGGCCATGCTGTGCCATGGGAATGAACGGTATGCGGCTGAGCGTCAGACGCGGCGGCGCTTGCGCGGACGGCACCCGTTGTGCGGGATCGGCGTCACGTCGCGAATCGAGGTCACCATGAAGCCGGCGGCCTGCAGGGCGCGCAGAGCGGACTCACGGCCCGAACCGGGACCGCGAACCTCGACCTCGAGGGTGCGCATGCCGTGCTCGGCAGCCTTGCGGGCAGCGTCCTCGGCCGCGACCTGAGCCGCATACGGGGTCGACTTGCGCGAGCCCTTGAAGCCCATCGCACCGGCGGACGACCAGGAGATCGCGTTGCCCTGTGCGTCGGTGATGGTGATCATCGTGTTGTTGAACGTGGAGTTCACATGCGCCACGCCGGAGGAAATATTCTTTCGCTCGCGGCGGCGGACGCGCGTGGTGTCTTTAGCCATGTCTTTGTCCTTTGGTCGATCTCGTCACCGCCGTAACTCGGCGGCTCCACCGGGCCTGATTGCCAGTGAGATTACTTCTTCTTGCCGGCAATCGGCTTCGCCGGACCCTTGCGGGTGCGGGCGTTCGTATGGGTACGCTGGCCGCGCACCGGAAGGCCGCGACGATGGCGCAGGCCGCGGTAGCAGCCCAGGTCCATCAGACGCTTGATGTTCATGGCCGTCTCACGACGCAGGTCGCCCTCGACGATGTAGTCGCGGTCGATGGTCTCGCGGATCGCGAGCACTTCGGCGTCGGACAGCTCGTTGACGCGGCGCTCGGGAGCGATGTTCACCTTCTCGATGATCTCCGCCGCGAACTTCGCGCCAATGCCGTGAATGTACTGAAGCGCGATGACGACGCGCTTGTTTGTCGGGATATTTACACCTGCGATACGGGCCACTGCCGTCTCCATGTTAATGGCGCGACCTCGGGGTGAGGAGCGCGCCGGGTTGTCCCCGCGTCCGGTGGAGCCCGGCCCCTGCGGAGGAAAGCGCAAACGCACCCGCGCCGCGCGCTTTGCGCGGCCCGGGTGCAGGCGTTTTGCTGGAGCCGCGAGCCTTAGCCCGCAGCCGCCACCGCGTCAAGCGCGGAATCGATCTGTGCCGAGACCCCGTCGATCGGCTGCATGCCGTCGATCCCGACCAGCTGTCCGCGGTTGCGGTAGTAGGGAGCCACGACCGCGGTATCGCGGTTATAGGCCTCAAGGCGCTGCTTGAAGACTTCCGGATCGTCGTCCTTGCGGACCGGCTGTCCGGCAGCCTTGGCATCGGCGGCGCGCTTGATGATGCGGTCGACGAGGATCGACTGATCGACCTCCAGTTCCAGCACCATGTCGAGCTTCAGGCCCTTGCTCGCCAGCATGTGGTCGAGCGCTTCGGCCTGGGCAACGGTCCGCGGGAAGCCGTCGAGGATGAACCCCTTCTGGGCGTCCGCTTCCTCGATCCGGTCGGCGACGATGCCGATGACGATCTCGTCGGACACGAGCCCGCCGGCATCCATCACCGCTTTGGCCTTCAGTCCGACCGGCGTGCCGGCCGCAACGGCGGCGCGCAGCATATCACCGGTGGAGAGCTGCGGGATTCCGTACTTCTCGACCAGCCGAGCGGCCTGCGTTCCCTTGCCGGCGCCCGGCGGTCCGAGAAAAATCAACCTCATCTACGCTTCCCCCTGAGTTTCGCCTTCTTGACAAGGCCTTCGTACTGATGCGCAAGCAGGTGCCCCTGGATCTGGGAAACCGTATCCATGGTCACGCTGACGATGATCAGCAGCGAGGTGCCTCCGAAGTAGAACGGAACGCCGGTCGCGGAAATGAGGAATTCGGGTAATAGACAGACCAGGACGATATAGATGGCACCGACCACCGTGATGCGGGTCAGCACATAGTCGATGTACTGGGCGGTGCGCTCGCCCGGACGCAGGCCCGGAATGAAGCCGCCATGCTTCTTCAGGTTGTCGGCGGTGTCCGACGGATTGAACACGATCGCCGTGTAGAAGAAGCAGAAGAACACGATCAGGGCCGCGTAGAGCAGCATGTAGAGCGGCTGGCCGTGGCCAAGCAGCGCGGTCACCGTCGTCAGCCAGCTGCTCTCGTCGCCGGTCGTGCCGAGGCCCGACAGGGTGGCCGGAACCAGCAGCAGAGAAGAGGCGAAGATCGGCGGAATGACGCCGGCGGTGTTGAGCTTCAGCGGCAGGAACGAGGTGTTGCCCTCGACCATGCGATTGCCGACGTTGCGCTTCGGATACTGGATCCGCAGCCGGCGCTGCGCACGCTCCATGAACACGATCAGGGCGATCACAACGATCGACAGTGCGATGATGCCGATGATGATCGGGGTAGCGAGCGCGCCCTGGCGGCCGAGCTCCAGCGTCGAGGCGACCGCGGACGGCAGGCCCGCGACGATGCCGGCGAAGATTATCAGCGAGATGCCGTTGCCGATGCCGCGGGCGGTGATCTGCTCGCCCAGCCACATCAGGAACATGGTGCCGCCGACCAGCGTGATCACCGCGGAAATGCGGAAGAACCAGCCCGGATCGACCACCACATTGGCGGCGCTCTCGAGGCCGATGGCGATGCCGTAGGCCTGGAAGGTCGCCAGAACCACCGTGCCGTAGCGGGTGTACTGGTTGATGACCTTGCGGCCCTGCTCGCCTTCCTTCTTCAGCTGCTCCAGCGAGGGAACAACCGAGGTCAGCAGCTGGATGATGATCGACGCCGAGATGTAGGGCATGATTCCGAGGGCCAGGATCGCCATGCGCTCCACGGCACCGCCGGAAAACATGTTGAACAGCCCGACGATGCCCTGCTGCGCCTGGCCAAAGGCCTGCGCGAAGGCATCCGGATTGATCCCGGGCAGCGGCACGTAAGTGCCGAACCGATACACAAGAAGCGCACCCAGTGTGAACCAGATACGCTTCTTCAATTCCTCGGCTTTGGCGAAAGCTGAAAAGTTCAGATTAGCCGCTAGCTGTTCGGCAGCAGATGCCATTCCGGGCTCCGGTCAATTCTCGAGCAATCTGACGTGGGAAAACCCAGGCTTATTCAGCCTGGGCTCCGATAATCGTGACCTTGCCACCGGCCTTCTCGACCGCGGCAAGCGCGTTCTTGGAGGCACCGGCGACCTCGAAGGTCACACCCGCCTTCAGCTCACCATCGGAGAGCAGGCGGACACCGTCCTTGACGCGGCGGATGACGCCAGCGGCCTTGAGGGCCTCTGCAGTCACCGTCTGGGAAGCATCGAGCTTGCCAGCATCGATCGCAATCTGGACACGGCCAAGCGAGACCGCGTTGAACGACTTTGCGAAGATGTTGGTGAAGCCGCGCTTCGGCAGGCGACGATGCAGCGGCATCTGGCCGCCCTCGAAGCCCTTGATCGCGACGCCCGAGCGGGACTTCTGACCCTTGACACCACGGCCACCGGTCTTGCCCTTGCCCGAACCAATGCCACGGCCGACGCGCATGCGCTCCTTGGTGGCACCCGGATTGTCCCGGAGTTCATTCAGTTTCATCGTATGTCTCCCCGCATCCCTTACGCGTCTTCGACGACGCGCACGAGGTGCTGAACCTTCCGGATCATGCCACGCACTTCCGGGGTATCCTTCAGCGTCGAGCGGCGGTGCATCTTATTCAGACCGAGACCGACGAGCGTTGCCCGCTGGTCCTTCGGGCGCCGAATCGGGCTACCCACCTGCTCGACCGTGACGGTCTTTTCGTTCGCCATGGAACCAAGCCTTTCTCAAGCTGGGGTCGGCAACTGCCGGGTTCAAGCCTCGGCGGCCGGAACGCTGTCGTCGATGTCGCGGCGACGCGACTGGATCTGCGAAACCTTGAGGCCGCGGCGGGCAGCAACCGAACGCGGGCTGTCCTCCTGCTTGAGGGCCTCGAAGGTGGCGCGCACCATGTTGTAGGGGTTCGCCGAACCGAGCGACTTCGCCACCACGTCCTGGACGCCGAGCGTCTCGAACACGGCGCGCATCGGGCCGCCGGCGATGATGCCGGTACCGGCCGGAGCCGCACGCAGCACGACCTTGCCGGCGCCATGACGGCCGTTGACGTCGTGGTGCAGGGTCCGACCCTCGCGCAGAGCGACGCGGATCATCGAGCGCTTGGCAGCCTCGGTCGCCTTGCGGATCGCCTCAGGCACCTCACGCGCCTTGCCGTGACCAAAGCCGACGCGGCCCTTCTGGTCGCCGACCACGACGAGTGCGGCAAATCCGAAGCGGCGTCCGCCCTTCACGACCTTGGCGACGCGATTGATGTGGACGAGCTTGTCGACAAACTCGCTGTCGCGCTCGGCGCGATCGCCACCGCGCTCCCGTGTATCCTGTCTCGCCATAATATTCGCTTCCGTTTGTCTGTGAGCGTCTTGACGACGATCAGAATTCCAGTCCGCCCTCGCGCGCGGCGTCGGCCAGAGCCTTCACGCGCCCGTGGTACATGTAGCCGCCACGGTCGAACACGACCTTGGTGACACCGGCAGCCTTGGCGCGCTCTGCGATGAGCTTGCCGACCTCGGCCGCAGCCGAGATGTTGCCGCCGGTCTTCAGCGAGCCACGAAGATCCTTCTCGACCGTCGAGGCGGATGCCAGGGTGTGACCCTGCACATCGTCGATGATCTGAGCATAGATCTGCTTGGACGAACGGTGAACCGACAGACGCGGACGGCCGTTCAGAACCTTCTTGATCGAACGACGGACGCGGTCGCGGCGGCGTTCGAAGCCATTGTTTGTCTTCGCCATGATCCGGTCCGTTACTTCTTCTTGCCTTCCTTACGGACGATGTATTCGCCCGCATAGCGGATGCCCTTGCCCTTGTAGGGCTCCGGCGGCCGGTACTTGCGGATTTCCGCAGCAACCTGACCAACGCGCTGCTTGTCGATGCCGGTGATGACGATTTCCGTCGGCTTCGGGCAAGCGGCCTCGATACCCTCGGGCATCGAATAGACCACGTCATGGGAGAAACCGAGCGCGAGCTGCAGGTTCTTGCCCTGCACCTGTGCGCGGTAACCGACGCCAGTGATCTCAAGCTTCTTCTCGAAGCCCTTGCTGACGCCCGTCACCAGGTTCTCGACCATCGTGCGGGACATGCCCCACATGGCGCGGGCAGGCTTGCTGTCCTCACGCATCTTGATCGAGATACCGTCGTCGTTCATTTCGGCCAGAACGAGGCTGTTGAGCACGAAGGACATCTGTCCCTTCGGGCCCTTAACCTCAACCGTCTGACCGTTGATCGTTGCCGTTACCCCGCTAGGCACGGGGACTGGCTTCTTGCCAATTCGAGACATATGACCAACCTGTCTAGTTCAACTTCCTGGCGGGGACCGCCGCATCAGAAGATGCGGCAGAGAACCTCGCCACCCACGTTCTGCTCACGGGCATCATGATCTGCCATCACACCACGCGGCGTGGACAGGATCGAGACACCCAGGCCGTTTGCGACGCGCGGGATATTCTTCACCGAAGAGTACACCCGCCGACCCGGCTTCGAGACGCGCTCGATAGAGCGAATCACCGGCTCGCCGTCAAAATACTTCAGCTCGATCTCGAGCTCGGACTTGCCGCCCTCGTACTCGACCATCGAGTAGCCGCGGATATACCCTTCCGCGACCAAAACGTCGAGCACATGTTCGCGCAACTTCGAAGCCGGCGTCGAGACCTTGCTCTTGCGCCGCATCTGGGCATTGCGGATCCGGGTGAGCATATCGCCCAAGGGATCAGAAATCGCCATCGGACCGTCTCCTTACCAGCTCGACTTCACGAGGCCCGGGACCAAGCCCTTGGAGCCCAGCTCGCGAAGCGCAACGCGCGACATCTTCAGCTTGCGGTAGTAACCGCGCGGACGACCGGTGACTTCGCACCGGTTGCGCACGCGAATCTCCGCCGAGTTGCGCGGCAGCTTGGCGAGCTTGAGGCGCGCTGCGTAGCGCTCCTCCAGCGAAAGGCTCTCGTCCTTCGCCGCCGCCTTCAGTTCCGCACGCTTTTCGGCGTACTTCTTAACGAGCCGCTCGCGCCGCTTGTTCTTCTCGATCGCGCTCTTCTTCGCCATCGTCTGTCCTCGTTCTTTCCCGTTTACTTACGGAACGGGAAGTTGAACGCGCGCAGAAGCTCGCGCGCCTCGTCATCATTATCCGCGGACGTGCACACGATCACGTCAAGGCCCCAGATCTGGTCGACCTTGTCGTAATTGATCTCCGGGAACACGATGTGCTCCTTGATGCCCATGGCATAGTTGCCACGCCCGTCGAAGCTCTTCGCGTTCAGGCCGCGGAAGTCACGAACGCGCGGAAGCGCGATGGTGATCAGGCGGTCCAGGAACTCGTACATGCGCTCGCCACGCAGCGTGACCTTGGCGCCGAGCGGCATGCCCTCACGCACCTTGAAGGTGGCGATGGACTTGCGGGCACGGGTGATCACCGGCTTCTGACCGGCGATCATGGCCAGGTCCTCAGCGGCGATCTTCGCCTTCTTGCTGTCCGCCACAGCCTCGCCGACGCCCATGTTGAGAACGATCTTCTCGAGCGACGGGATCTGCATCGGGTTCTTGTAGTTGAACTTCTCCTGCAGGGCCGGACGGATCTTTTCAAGATATTCCGTCTTCAGCCGCGGAGCGGTCTTGGTCTCAGCCATCGATCAGATCCCCCGAACGCTTGGCCACGCGCACCTTGGTGCCGTCTTCCTTGATCTGGAACCCGACACGCGTCGGCTTGCCATCCTTGGGGTCGGCAAGCGCCAGGTTCGATACGTGAACCGGCAGCTCCTTCGAAACGATGCCACCTTCCGACTGGGCGGTCTGGCGCTGGTGGCGACGAACCACATTCACGCCACGCACCACAGCCTTGTTCTCGTCCGGCAGCATGCGGACGATTTCACCGGTCTTGCCCTTGTCACGACCGGTAAGCACGACGACAGTGTCGCCCTTCTTGATCTTGGCGGCCATTACAAAACCTCCGGCGCGAGCGAGATCACCTTCATGTGGTTCTTCGCACGCAGTTCACGCGGAACCGGGCCGAAGATACGGGTCCCGATCGGTTCCTTGTTGTTGTTGACCAGCACGGCCGCATTGCGGTCGAACCGGATCACGGAGCCGTCGGGCCGGCGGATATCCTTCGCCGTGCGCACAACGACCGCTTTCATCACGTCGCCCTTTTTGACGCGGCCGCGCGGATTGGCCTCCTTGACGCTGACGACGATGATGTCGCCGACGCTGGCATATTTCCGCTTCGAGCCGCCGAGCACCTTGATGCACATGACACGACGGGCGCCGGAATTATCCGCCACGTCGAGGTTTGTTTGCATCTGAATCATGACTGGCCGCCTTATTCTTCTTTCACCGCGCCCGACACCGGACGCCGGAAGTCACGTCAGTCCGCGGTCGACCCTTCGACAACGGTCCAGGTTTTGGTCTTCGAGATCGGCGCGCACTCCTGGATGAGGACGGTGTCCCCCACCTTGTGCGCGTTGGTCTCGTCATGCGCCCGATACTTCTTCGAGCGACGAACGGTCTTCTTGTAGAGCGGATGCGTGAAGCGCCGCTCCACACGAACCGTCACCGTCTTTTCGTTGGCGTCGCTGACAACGACACCCTGCAGAACGCGTTTCGGCATTTCGATCTCCTTACGCGCTTGTCGCCACGCGCTTCTCGCGCATGATCGTCTGGATGCGGGCGATGTCGCGGCGCACCTGGCGAACCCGCGCCGTGTTCTCAAGCTGGCCGGTCGCCCGCTGGAAGCGCAGGTTGAACTGCTCCTTCTTCAGGCTCTCGAGCTCCGTTCCCAGCTCGTCCATGGTCTTTGCCCGAACGTCTGTCGCCTTCATGGCACTAGTCTCCTGGTCGCGCCTCAGTCGGCGATACGCTGGACGAAGCGGCACTTGATCGGCAGCTTGGCTGCCGCAAGGCGCATCGCCTCACGTGCCGTATCTTCCGGCACGCCGTCGATTTCGAACATGATCCGACCGGGCTTGACCTTGCAGGCCCAATAGTCCGGCGAACCCTTACCCTTACCCATACGGACTTCGGTCGGCTTCGACGAAACCGGCACGTCCGGGAAGATCCTGATCCAAACACGGCCCGCACGCTTCATGTGACGGGTCATGGCACGACGGGCCGCCTCGATCTGGCGCGCGGTCACCCGCTCCGGCTCGACGGCCTTCAGGCCGAAGGCGCCGAAGTTGAGATCCGTACCGCCCTTGGCGGTGCCGTGGATCCGGCCCTTGTGCTGCTTGCGGAACTTCGTTCGCTTCGGTTGCAGCATCTCTTCTCTCGCTCTTTGCTTCTGTCCAAGACCGACCGGGCGCCGTTAGGCAGCGCGGCCGCGCTCGCGCTCGCGGCGTCCGCCGCCCTGGTTCGTTCCGTCGCCCTCGACAGCGCGCCGCTCCGAGGCCATCGGATCATGCTCAAGGATTTCGCCCTTGAAGATCCAGACCTTGACGCCGCAGGTGCCGTAGGCGGTGTGCGCCGTGGACACGCCGTAGTCGATGTCCGCACGCAGCGTGTGCAGCGGCACGCGGCCCTCGCGGTACCACTCGGTACGCGCGATTTCCGCGCCGCCCAGACGGCCACCGCAGTTGATGCGGATGCCCTGGGCGCCCATGCGCATCGCCGACTGAACGGCGCGCTTCATGGCGCGGCGGAACGCCACGCGGCGCTCGAGCTGCTGTGCGATCGAGTCGGCCACCAGCTGGGCGTCGACCTCGGGCTTGCGCACTTCAACGATGTTGATGTGCACGTCCGAAGAGGTCATGTCGGAAAGCGCCTTGCGGAGCTTCTCGATGTCGGCGCCCTTCTTGCCGATGATCACGCCGGGACGGCCGGAATGGACCGTGACGCGGCACTTGCGGTGCGGGCGCTCGACGACGACCTTGGAAACGGCTGCCTGCTTCAGCGCCTTGAGGATGTACTCGCGGATGCGGAAATCCTCGTGCAGCAGCTTGCCGTACTCGCCCTTGTCCGCATACCAGCGCGAATCCCAGGTGCGGTTGATGCCAAGCCGCAGACCGATCGGATTTACTTTCTGTCCCATCAGGCAGTCTCCTCGACTTCGCGGACGACGATGGTCAGGTTCGAAAACGGCTTCTCGATCCGACCGACACGGCCACGAGCACGCGCCTGGAACCGCTTGATCACAAAAGCCTTGCCCACATGAGCCTCGGCGACGACAAGGCTGTCGACGTCGAGATCATGGTTGTTCTCGGCATTGGCGATCGCCGACATGAGCGTCTTCTTGACGTCGTCGGAGATCCGCTTGCGCGAGAAGGTGAGGTCGGCGAGAGCCTTCTCGACCTTCTGGCCGCGGATCGTTGCCGCGACGAGGTTGAGCTTGCGCGGGGAGACCCGCAGCATCCGGGCGACCGCCTTCGCCTCGTTATCGGCGAGCGCGCGCCCGCCCTTCGGCTTGCCCATCGTTACTTCCTCTTCGCCTTCTTGTCAGCGCCGTGGCCGTAATAGGTCCGGGTCGGCGAGAACTCGCCGAACTTGTGACCGATCATGTCCTCGGACACCATAACCGGAACGTGCTTCTGACCATTGTAGACGCCGAAGGTCAGACCGACGAACTGCGGCAGGATGGTCGAGCGCCGGCTCCACATCTTGATGACTTCGTTGCGACCCGAGGCGCGGACCTTTTCTGCCTTCTTCAGCAGAAAGCCGTCGACGAACGGGCCTTTCCAAACAGAACGTGCCATTCCAGGCCCCTCTTACTTCTTGCGCGCGTGGCGGCTGCGGACGATGAACTTGTCCGTGGCCTTGTTGCGACGCGTGCGCTTGCCCTTGGTCGGCTTGCCCCACGGCGTGACCGGATGACGGCCACCCGAGGTGCGACCCTCGCCACCACCGTGCGGGTGGTCGACCGGGTTCATCGCGACACCGCGGACATGCGGGCGACGACCCATCCAGCGCGACCGACCGGCCTTGCCGAGGTTGATGTTGCCATGGTCCTGGTTGGACACGGCGCCGATCGAGGCCATGCAGGTGCCGAGAATGCGGCGCTGCTCGCCAGACTGCAGGCGGACCGTGGTGTAACCCTGGTCACGGCCGACGATCTGGGCATACGCACCGGCGGAACGGGCCACCTGGCCGCCCTTGCCCGGCTTCAGCTCGACATTGTGCACGATCGTGCCGACCGGGATCGACGCCAGCGGCATCGCATTGCCCGGCTTCACGTCAACGAGCTTGCCCGAGACAACCTTGTCGCCAACGGCCAGGCGCTGCGGCGCCAGGATGTAGGCGAGCTCACCGTCCTCATACTTGATGAGAGCGATGAAGGCGGTCCGGTTCGGATCGTATTCGATCCGCTCGACGGTCGCGAACATGTCGGCCTTGGTACGCTTGAAGTCGATCAAGCGGTACCGACGCTTGTGGCCGCCACCACGGTTTGGCGACGTCGTACGGCCGAGATTGTTGCGGCCGCCCGTCTTCGACAGGCCTTCCGTCAGCGTCTTGACCGGCTTGCCCTTGTAAAGGGACGAGCGGTCGACCATCACCAGCTGGCGACGACCCGGCGACGTCGGATTAAAGGTCTTGAGTGCCATCTTTCCTTCTCCGCCCTCAGAGTCCGGTGGTGACGTCGATGGACTGGCCATCGGCAAGCGTCACGACCGCCTTCTTGACGTCGGACTGCTGGCCGAGACGACCGCGGAAGCGCTTCGCCTTGCCCTTGCGGACCAGGGTGTTCACTGCCGTGACCTTGACGCCGAAGAGCGCCTCAACCGCCGCCTTGATCTCGGGCTTGGTCGCCGTCGGGGAGACGTTGAACACGACCTTGTTCTGCTCCGAAGCGAAGGTCGCCTTCTCGGTGATCACCGGGGAAACGACCGTGTCGTAGTGCTTCAGGTTGGTCATTTGAACCGCTCCTCGAGAGCCGTCACCGCCGACTTGGTCAGCACCAGCTTCTCACGACGCAGGATGTCATAGACATTCAGGCCTTCGACGGGCAGCAGGTCGATCGCCGGGATGTTGCGCGAGGCGAGGCGGAAGTTCGCATCGATCTCGCTGCCGTCCACGACGAGCGCGTTGCTCAGGCCCAGGTTCGCCAGACGCGCGGCCAGAGCCTTGGTCTTGGCTTCCTCGGCGCTCGCCACGTCGACGATGATCAGGCCGTCGGCCTTGAACTTCGCCGAAAGGGCGTGACGCAGGCCGAGGGCGCGAACCTTCTTCGGCAGATCGTGAGCGTGGCTGCGCACGACCGGGCCGTGAGCCTTGCCACCACCGCGGAACTGCGGGGCCTTCTTGTTACCGTGACGCGCGCCGCCGGAACCCTTCTGGCGGACGAACTTCTTCGTCGAGCCGGAAACTTCCGAGCGCTGCTGCGCCTTGTGGGTACCGGCCTGGCGCTTGGCAAGCTGCCAGCGCACGACGCGGTGGATCAGGTCGGTGCGCGGATCGAGACCGAAGATCTCGTCCGACACCGTGATCGAACCGGCGGCGGCCCCGTCCAGGGTCTTCACCTCAAGTTCCATCACTCGCTCTCCTTCTCGACCGCAGCCTCGGCAGCGGAAGCACGGAACGCACCCGGCATCGGCACGCCATCCGGCAGGGCCTTCTTGACGGCATCGCGAACCACGATCCAGCCACCCTTCGACCCCGGGACAGCGCCCTGGATCATGATCAGGCCGCGCTCCGGATCGGTGCGGACGATCTTCAGGTTCTGCGTGGTCACCTGCTCGGCGCCCATGTGTCCGGCCATCTTCTTACCCTTGAAGACCTTGCCCGGATCCTGGCACTGACCGATCGAGCCATGCGAACGGTGCGAAATCGACACACCGTGCGAGGCGCGCAGGCCACCGAAGTTGTGACGCTTCATGGCACCGGCGAAGCCCTTACCGATCGAGGTGCCCGTGACGTCCACGAACTGACCCTCGACGAAGTGGTCGGCCGTGATCTCCGCACCCACCTCGATCACGTTCTCCGAGGAGACGCGGAACTCGGCAAGCTTGCGCTTCGGCTCGACGCTGGCAACGGCGAAATGTCCGCGCATGGCCTTCGACGTATTCTTCACCTTGGCCAGACCGGCGCCGACCTGCAGCGCGACATAGCCATTCTTCTCTTCCGTCCGGTGGGCAACAACCTGACAGTTTTCGAGCTTCAGCACCGTCACCGGCACATGCTCACCCGCATCGTTATAGATGCGAGTCATACCCACCTTCTGTGCGATCACTCCAGAACGCATCGGCGTGTCCCCTTGTGAGCGCCTTACAGCTTGATCTCGACGTCGACACCGGCCGCAAGGTCGAGCTTCATGAGCGCGTCCACGGTCTGCGGCGTCGGATCAACGATGTCGAGGAGGCGCTTGTGAGTGCGCATCTCGAACTGATCACGGCTTTTCTTGTCGATATGCGGACCACGAAGCACGGTGTACTTCTCGATCCGCGTGGGCAGCGGCACGGGGCCGCGCACTTGTGCACCGGTCCGTTTCGCCGTGTTGACGATCTCACGGGTCGACGCATCGAGAACCCGATGGTCGAACGCCTTGAGACGGATCCGAATGTTCTGACCGTTCATCTCTCAATCCCCGAGCGGGACGGCGGAACGGTTATCCCGTTCCGCCTTGTTGGTTACTTGATGATGGAGGCGACGACGCCGGCGCCGACGGTACGGCCGCCCTCGCGGATAGCGAAGCGCAGACCCTCTTCCATCGCGATCGGCACGATCAGCTCAACCTCGACCGACACGTTGTCGCCCGGCATCACCATCTCCGTGCCTTCCGGCAGCGTCACAACACCCGTCACGTCCGTCGTGCGGAAGTAGAACTGCGGACGGTAGTTGGTGAAGAACGGAGTGTGGCGACCACCCTCTTCCTTCGTCAGGATGTAGGCCTCGGCCTTGAACTTCGTGTGCGGCGTCACCGAACCCGGCTTGCAAAGAACCTGGCCGCGCTCCACGTCCTCACGGCCAACGCCGCGGATCAGAGCACCGATGTTGTCGCCGGCCTGGCCCTGGTCCAGAAGCTTGCGGAACATCTCGACGCCGGTAACCGTCGTCTTCTTGGTGTCGCGGATGCCGACGATCTCGACTTCCTCGCCGACCTTCACGATGCCGCGCTCAACGCGACCCGTCACGACCGTGCCGCGGCCCGAGATCGAGAACACGTCCTCGATCGGCATCAGGAACGGCATGTCAACCGGACGCTCCGGCGTCGGGATGTAGTCGTCGACCGCAGCCATCAGCTCGCGGATCTTCGTCTCGCCGATCGCCTCGTCGCGGCCCTCAAGGGCGGCAAGAGCCGAACCGGCAACGATCGGAATGTCGTCGCCCGGGAACTCGTAGGACGAAAGCAGCTCGCGCACTTCCATCTCGACCAGCTCGAGAAGTTCCGCGTCGTCCACCTGGTCGACCTTGTTCAGGAACACCACCAGAGCCGGAACGCCGACCTGACGGGCCAGAAGGATGTGCTCGCGGGTCTGCGGCATCGGGCCATCGGCCGCCGAGCAGACCAGGATCGCGCCGTCCATCTGCGCCGCACCCGTGATCATGTTCTTCACGTAGTCGGCGTGGCCCGGGCAGTCCACGTGCGCATAGTGACGGTTCTCGGTCTCGTACTCGACGTGCGCCGTCGAGATCGTGATACCGCGAGCACGCTCCTCGGGAGCCGCGTCGATCATGTCGTACGCCTTGAACTCGCCGAAGAACTTCGTGATCGCCGCCGTCAGCGTCGTCTTGCCATGGTCGACGTGGCCGATCGTGCCAATGTTCACGTGCGGCTTCGTCCGCTCAAACTTTGCTTTCGCCATCGGATTTCTCCGTACCTTCGTTATTCAGTTGATGTGGCGTTGACGGCAATCAGGCGTACTTGGCCTGAACTTCCTGCGCGACAGCCTGCGGAACCTGCTCGTAGTGGTCGAACACCATCGAGTACTGGGCACGTCCCTGCGACATCGAGCGCAGGTTGTTGACGTAACCGAACATGTTGGCCAGCGGCACCATGGCGTTCACCGCGGTGACGACACCGCGATTCTCGGTGCCGGTGATCTGGCCACGACGGGAGTTCAGATCGCCGATGACGTCGCCCATGTAGTCTTCAGGCGTAACCACCTCGACCTTCATGATCGGCTCGAGCAGCTTCGGAGCGGCCTTCTGAATGGCCTCACGGAAACCGGCACGGGCCGCGATCTCGAACGCCAGCACCGAGGAGTCGACGTCGTGGTAGGCACCGTCGATGAGGGTGGCCTTGATGTCGACCATCGGGAAGCCAGCCAGCGGGCCCGAGGACATGACGCTCTCGATACCCTTGGTGACGCCCGGGATGTACTCCTTCGGGACCGAACCACCCACGATCGTGCTCTGGAACGCGTAACCGGCACCCGGGTCGTTCGGCTCGATCACCAGCTTGATGCGGGCGAACTGGCCCGTACCGCCGGTCTGCTTCTTGTGGGTGTAGTCGACTTCCGCCTGACGGGTGATCGTTTCGCGGTAGGCAACCTGCGGCGCACCGATGTTCGCCTCGACCTTGAACTCGCGCTTCATGCGGTCGACGATGATGTCGAGATGAAGCTCGCCCATGCCGGCGATGATCGTCTGGCCGGACTCCTCGTCGGTCTTGACGCGGAAGGACGGATCCTCGGCAGCCAGACGGTTCAGGGCCAGGCCCATCTTCTCCTGGTCGCCCTTGGTCTTCGGCTCGACGGCGATCTCGATGACCGGATCCGGGAACTCCATGCGCTCCAGGATGACCGGCTTCAGCGGGTCGCAAAGCGTGTCGCCCGTCGTCGTGTCCTTCAGGCCGGCAATGGCAACGATGTCGCCAGCGTAAGCCACTTCGATGTCCTCACGCGAATTCGCGTGCATCTGCATCATGCGGCCGACGCGCTCCTTCTTCTCCTTCACGGTGTTCTGGAGAGACACGCCCTTGTTCAGGACGCCGGAGTAGATGCGGCAGAAGGTCAGCGAACCGACGAACGGGTCGTTGGCGATCTTGAAGGCCAGCATCGAAAGCGGCTCTTCGTCGCCCGACTTGCGGACGGTCTCGGTCTCGGTCTTGGGGTCGATACCCTTGATCGCCGGAACCTCGATCGGGCTCGGCAGGTAGTCGACGACGCCGTCGAGCAGGGGCTGCACACCCTTGTTCTTGAACGCCGAACCGCAGAACACCGGAACGAACTCGCTGTTGATGGTGCCCTTGCGGATGAGCGCCTTCAGGCCCTCGACCGTCGGCTCCTCGCCCTCGAGATAGGCCTCCATCGCGGCCTCGTCGGCCTCGACAGCGGTCTCGATCATCAGATCGCGGTATTCCTGAGCGCGGTCGACCAGGTCAGCCGGGATCTCGACCTCGTCCCAGGCAGCGCCGAGAGACTCGTCGCGCCAGATCAGGGCCTTCATCTTGATCAGATCGACAACGCCGGCGAAGTCGCTCTCGGCGCCGACCGGCAGCTGGGTAACCAGCGGCTTGGCACCAAGGCGCGTCTTGATCATCTCGACGCAGCGGTAGAAGTCCGCACCGAGCTTGTCCATCTTGTTGACGAAGATCATGCGCGGGACATGATACTTGTCGGCCTGGCGCCAGACGGTCTCGGTCTGCGGCTCGACGCCGGCATTGGCGTCCAGCAGAGCAACCGCACCGTCGAGCACGCGCAGGGAGCGCTCCACCTCAATGGTGAAGTCGACGTGACCCGGCGTGTCGATGATGTTCAGGCGCTTGTTGTTCCAGAACGCAGTGGTGGCAGCGGACGTGATCGTGATGCCACGCTCCTGCTCCTGCTCCATCCAGTCCATCGTGGCAGCGCCATCATGGACTTCGCCGATCTTGTGGCTCTTGCCGGTGTAGAAGAGAATCCGCTCGGTCGTCGTGGTCTTGCCCGCATCGATGTGGGCCATGATGCCGAAATTGCGGTAGTCTTCGATCTTGTGAGTGCGCGACATGATGTCAGCCTCTCCGGTCCGGATTACCAGCGATAGTGCGAGAACGCGCGGTTGGCTTCAGCCATCCGGTGCGTGTCTTCGCGCTTCTTGACGGCGGAACCGCGGTTGTTCGCGGCATCCAGCAGCTCGCCGGACAGACGATCGACCATCGTCGTCTCGTTGCGGTTGCGGGCAGCGGTGATCAGCCAGCGGATGGCCAGGGCCTGACGACGGTCCGCACGGACCTCGACCGGAACCTGATAGGTGGCACCACCCACGCGGCGGGACCGAACCTCGACCTGCGGCATGACGTTGTCGAGAGCGGCGTGAAACACCTCGACCGGGTTCTGACGAACCTTGCCCTCGATGATATCGAACGCGCCGTAGACGATCCGCTCGGCGGCCGACTTCTTACCATCGTACATGATCGAGTTCATGAACTTGGTGACGACGGTGTCCCCGAACTTCGGATCGGGAATGATTTCGCGCTTTTCAGCCTTGTGACGGCGTGACATGGCAGATCCTCAGACCTTGACTTTCCAAAGTGCCAACCCGGGGCTGGCCTTTTTGCGCTTTCAGGAACCGTTACCGGCCCCAACTCCGTTACGTTCCGCCTCAGGCGCAACGCGAATATCTCACCCGTCCGCTTGAACGAACGGAAAGGCGGGGCGGTCGCAACGCCAGAACCGAGGTTCTGACCCAGCAGATCCCGCAAAGCATGCGGAATCGCGCCTATTCCCGCGGATAACGGGAAAGGCGCCACCAATCGAGAGGACCACCCGGGAGCGGTCATACATACGATATTTTTTCGCCTCGTAATCCCAGCAGCGTTTAAGTCAGCCTGTGTCCAACGCTTGGCGCATCGAACGAAAAGCCGCTTACCGCCTGCTTTCGGGATGCGCGGAAACTACAGTTAGGCCGGCCCTGCGTCAAGTGCGGCGGGGAATTAATTCCCCTCACCGGCTCGGCAGCCTCCGCAACGCGCTTTTGGTCCCATGCGCGCCTTTTTGCGCAACATATGGAACGATGCAAGGCGTGTATCCGCAAGATTACGTCTTTACTGCGAGTAGAGCCTGGTGGCGGGCTGCTGGGAGCCCTGTCCGCGGCAAACCTTCCCGCCTCCAAGTCGCTCTCGCATTTACTCTTTATCAACCTGGACCCGCGCCCGGCGGAGAGATTCCCTCTCAGGATTCGGGGGAAGCGGCAGCACTGGGGGGCAAAACGATTCCCTGCCGTCGGTCAGCCCCGATAGGCGATGACCGCGACTTCGCCGGCGATCGCATCCTCATATGCCTGCTCGAAGGTCGGATCGTCCGGCTCTTCCAGGATCACGCCGATCTGGTCGAGGGACGCTTCGGCGAACCCCTCCCCCTTCAGCGCCTCGAGCGCCAGCCGCACGGCGCTGTCCTCGTCCGCTGCCCGCAGGAGGATGTTCACCGGGATCGCCGGCTCGGGCGTACCGATGTCCCCTTCCCGCGCATGACCGACGATGATGTAGACGGTCGGTGCATCCGCCTGGTCGCGATACTGTGGCGCCATCTCGCCTCTCCGTGAAACATGTGTCGCCGGCCCCCGTGCCGGAGGCGGGCCTTGCAGCCAATCGCCAAAAGAAAAGGGCCGCACGATGGCGGCCCTTCCCTTCAGTCGGTTCCCGAGGACGGAGCTTACTCTCCCGCCCCGGTCAGGTCTTCCAGCATGCCATCCGCCTGGTCCACCGTGGAGGTCGCCTTGCGGGCCTCCAGGATGAGATCGTCGCGATGCTGCGCGATCTGGCGAATGCGGGTCATCATGCCGCCGGTACCGGCAGGGATCAGACGGCCGACGATGACGTTCTCCTTCAGACCCTCCAGCTCGTCCTGCTTTCCGTTGACCGCCGCCTCGGTGAGGACGCGGGTGGTCTCCTGGAACGACGCAGCCGAGATGAACGAACGGGTCTGCAGGCTCGCCTTGGTGATGCCGAGCAGAACCGGCACACCGGAGGCTGGCTTGCGCGCATCGTCGATCGCCCGGTCGTTGATCTCGTCGAGATCGAGGCGGTCGACATGCTCGCCGGACAGCAGTTCCGTATCGCCCGGATCGTTGATCTCGATCTTCTGCAGCATCTGGCGAACGATCACCTCGATGTGCTTGTCGTTGATCACCACGCCCTGCAGCCGGTAGACCTCCTGGATCTCGTTGACGAGGTAGGCGGCCAGCGCCTCCACGCCACGAATGGCCAGAATGTCGTGCGGTGCCGGGTTGCCGTCGAGGATGTACTCGCCCTTCTCGATGGTGTCGCCTTCCTGCAGATGGAAGTGCTTGCCCTTCGGGATGAGGTACTCGACCGGCTCCAGGCTCTCGTCATGCGGCTCGATGATGATGCGCCGCTTGTTCTTATAGTCGCGACCGAAGCGGATCGTACCGTCGATTTCCGCAATGATCGCGTGGTCCTTCGGACGACGTGCCTCGAACAGCTCGGCCACACGCGGCAGACCGCCGGTGATGTCCTTGGTACGGGCGCTCTCCAGCGGGATACGCGCCAGCACGTCACCGGCCTGCACCTCGGCGCCGATCTGCACCGACAGGATCGCATCGACGGACAGCAGGGACCGAGCATCGCCGCCACGCGGCAGCTTCTTGATCGATCCGGTGGAGTCCTTGATGACGATCGCCGGCTTCAGGTCGTTGCCGCGCTGCGACGTCCGCCAGTCCATGACCACGCGCTTGGTGATGCCGGTCGCCTCGTCGGTGGTCTCCTGCACCGACACGCCCTCGACGAGGTCCTCGGCGTCGACGACGCCATCCACCTCGGAAAGGATCGGACGGGTATAGGGATCCCATTCCGCGATGCGCTGGCCGCGCTTGACGGTGTCGCCCTCGTCGACATGCAGCTTCGAACCGTAGGCGATGCGATGCACCGCGCGCTCGTTGTCGTCTGCGTCGATGATGACGACGGCCATGTTGCGGGCCATCGCGACCAGGTTCCCGTCGGAGTCGCGAACCGCGTTGCGGTTGCGGATCCGCACCGTGCCCTCGAAGTTGGACTCGATGAAGGACTGGTCCACCACCTGCGCCGTACCACCGATGTGGAAGGTACGCATGGTCAGCTGGGTGCCCGGCTCGCCGATCGACTGCGCCGCGATGACGCCGACCGCCTCGCCCATGTTGACCGGCGTACCGCGGGCAAGGTCACGACCGTAGCAGGTCGCGCACACGCCGCGCTTGGTCTCGCAGGTCAGCACCGAGCGGATCTTGATCATCTGGACGTTCGCGGCCTCGATGGCCTCGACATCCTTCTCCTCGATCAAGGTACCGCGCGGGACGATGACCTCGCCGGTCGCATGGTTCAGCACGTCCTCGGCCGCGGTACGGCCCAGCACGCGATGTCCGAGCGAGGCGATGACCTGGCCGGCGTCGACGATCGCCTGGATGGTGATGCCGTTCTCCGAACCGCAATCCGTCTCCAGGATGATCGAGTCCTGCGCCACGTCGACGAGACGACGGGTCAGGTAACCCGAGTTCGCCGTCTTCAGCGCGGTGTCGGCCAGACCCTTACGGGCACCGTGCGTGGAGTTGAAGTACTCCAGCACCGACAGGCCTTCCTTGAAGTTCGAGATGATCGGCGTCTCGATGATCTCGCCCGACGGCTTGGCCATGAGGCCACGCATGCCGGCAAGCTGCTTCATCTGCGCGGGGCTACCACGGGCACCGGAGTGGGACATCATGTAGATCGAGTTGATCTGCTTCTGACGCCCGGTCTCCTCGTCGCGCTGGACCGCCTGAATGCGCTTCATCATCTCGTCGGCGACGCGGTCGGTGCACTTGGCCCAGGCGTCGACGACCTTGTTGTACTTCTCGCCCTGGGTGATCAGGCCGTCGTTGTACTGCTGCTCGTATTCCTTCACGAGGGTCGCGGTCTCATCGACCAGGCCGGCCTTCGTCTCCGGAATCACCATGTCGTCCTTGCCGAACGAGATGCCGGCACGGCAGGCGTGGCTGAAGCCCAGACCCATGATGCGGTCGCAGAAGATCACTGTCTCCTTCTGGCCGCAGGCACGATACACCGCGTCGATCATGCGGCTGATGTCCTTCTTGGTCATCAGCTTGTTGCAGACGTCGTACGGCACTTCGTGATGCAGCGGCAGGAGCTCGCCGATCAGCATGCGGCCCGGCGTGGTCTCCACGATCCGGTTGGACGTGTTGCCCTCGGCGTCGATCGCGCGGACACGGCCGCGGATCTTGGCGTGCAGGGTCACGGCCTTCGTCTCGAGCGCGTGATGCAGCTCGCCGATATTGCCGAACACCATGCCCTCGCCCGGCTCCCCGTCGGCAATCAGCGACAGGTAGTAGAGGCCGAGAACGATGTCCTGCGACGGCACGATGATCGGCGAACCGTTGGCCGGGTGCAGGATGTTGTTGGTCGACATCATCAGCGTACGCGCTTCGAGCTGGGCTTCCAGCGAGAGCGGCACGTGCACGGCCATCTGGTCACCGTCGAAGTCGGCGTTGAACGCCGCACAGACCAGCGGGTGCAGCTGGATGGCCTTGCCCTCGATGAGCGTCGGCTCGAACGCCTGAATGCCGAGACGGTGCAGCGTCGGCGCGCGGTTCAGCAGCACCGGATGCTCGCGGATGACCTCGTCGAGGATATCCCAGACTTCCGGACGCTCCTTCTCCACCAGCTTCTTTGCCTGCTTCACCGTGGAGGAGAAGCCCTTGGCGTCGAGGCGGGAGTAGATGAACGGCTTGAACAGCTCCAGCGCCATCTTCTTCGGCAGGCCGCACTGATGCAGCTTCAGCTCCGGACCCACGGTGATCACCGAACGGCCGGAATAGTCGACGCGCTTGCCGAGCAGGTTCTGGCGGAAGCGGCCCTGCTTGCCCTTCAGCATGTCGGACAGCGACTTCAGCGGACGCTTGTTGGCACCCGTGATGACGCGGCCGCGACGGCCGTTGTCGAACAGCGCATCAACCGACTCCTGAAGCATGCGCTTCTCGTTACGGATGATGATGTCCGGCGCGCGCAGCTCCATCAGGCGCCGCAGACGATTGTTGCGGTTGATGACGCGGCGATACAGGTCGTTGAGGTCCGAGGTCGCGAAGCGGCCGCCGTCCAGCGGCACCAGCGGACGCAGGTCCGGCGGAATGACCGGGACCACGGTGAGGATCATCCACTCCGGGCGGTTGCCGGAATCGATGAAGGCCTCGACCACCTTAAGACGCTTTGCCAGCTTCTTCGGCTTCAGCTCGGTCGTCGCCTCGGCGATCTCCTTGCGGATCTGGTCGCGCTCTTTCTCCAGGTCGAGCGACATCAGCATCTCGCGGATGGCTTCCGCGCCGATCATCGCCGTGAAGGCGTCCTCGCCATACTCGTCCTGGGCGCGCAGGAAGTCTTCTTCCGACAGAAGCTGGTTCTGCTTCAGCGGCGTCAGGCCCGGCTCCAGCACGACGTAGTACTCGAAGTACAGGACGCGCTCGAGATCCTTCAGCGTCATGTCCAGCAGGAGGCCGATGCGCGAGGGCAGCGACTTCAGGAACCAGATATGCGCGACGGGAGCGGCAAGCTCGATGTGGCCCATGCGCTCGCGGCGAACGCGGGACAGGGTGACCTCGACATTGCACTTCTCGCAGATGACGCCCTTGTACTTCATCCGCTTGTACTTGCCGCAAAGGCACTCGTAGTCCTTGATCGGACCGAACACGCGTGCGCAGAACAGGCCATCCCGCTCCGGCTTGAACGTGCGATAGTTGATCGTCTCCGGCTTTTTGATTTCGCCGTAGGACCACGACATGATCTTCTCGGGGCTAGCGATCGAGATCTTGATGTGGTCGAAGGTCTGGGCGGGAGCCTGCTGGTTGAACAGGTTCATGACCTCATGATTCATGGGCTCTCTCCTCGAATGCGCGGAAGGGAAGCAGGGTCCATACCCTGCCTCCCGCCCCGGCAATGCGGCATCGTGTGTGTGCGGTGGTCGGCATCAGGCGGGGATTACTCCGCCGCGTCGACCGCCGGAACGCCCGGATCAGTGGGCAACTGTACCTTGTCGTCCTTCAGCTCGACATTCAGTCCGAGCGAGCGCATTTCCTTCACGAGAACGTTGAAGCTCTCCGGAATGCCAGCCTCGAACGTGTCGTCGCCGCGCACGATCGCCTCGTAGACCTTGGTGCGGCCGGCCACGTCGTCCGACTTGACCGTCAGCATCTCCTGCAGGGTGTAGGCGGCACCGTACGCTTCCAGTGCCCACACCTCCATCTCGCCAAAGCGCTGGCCGCCGAACTGCGCCTTGCCACCCAGCGGCTGCTGGGTCACGAGCGAGTACGGGCCGATCGAACGGGCGTGGATCTTGTCGTCGACCAGGTGGTGGAGCTTCAGCATGTAGATGTAGCCCACAGTCACCTGACGGTCGAACTCCTCGCCGGTACGACCATCATAGAGGGTCGACTGGCCGGATCCGTTGTAGCCCGCCTGCTCGAGCATGCTGACGATGTCCGGCTCGCGGGCACCATCGAACACCGGGGTCGCGATCGGAACGCCGGTCTTCAGCTGTTCGGCCAGACGAATGACGGAGTCGTCGTCATAGTCCTTGACCGGTTCGCCCTTGAGGTTGTCGCCGAACACTTCGACGATCTCGCCCTTGAGCGCCTCGATCTTGCCCGACCGCTTGTACTCCTCGTACAGCTCGCCGATCTTCCGGCCCATGCCTGCGCAGGCCCAGCCCAGATGCGTCTCGAGGATCTGTCCGACGTTCATGCGGCTCGGCACGCCGAGCGGGTTCAGCACGATATCGACATGGTCGCCATTGGCCAGGAACGGCATGTCCTCGATCGGGTTGATCTTGGACACCACGCCCTTGTTGCCGTGACGGCCGGCCATCTTGTCGCCCGGCTGGATCTTGCGCTTCACAGCGACGAAGACCTTCACCATCTTCATGACGCCCGGCGGCAGCTCGTCACCGCGCTGCAGCTTCTCCACCTTGTCGATGAAGCGCTGCTCGAGGCGCTTGCGGCTCTCGTCGTACTGACCGCGAAGTGCCTCGACCTCGCTCATCAGCTTCTCGTCCTCGACGGCGATCTGCCACCACTGCGAGCGCGGGAACTCGTTGAGGACGTCGCCGGTCACTTCAGCGTTCTTCTTGAAGTGCTTCGGGCCGGCGACAGCGGTCTTGCCCAGCAGCATCTCGGCCAGGCGGCCATAGACGTTGCGGTCCAGGATCGCCTGCTCGTCGTCGCGGTCCTTGGCCAGGCGCTCGATCTCCTCGCGCTCGATCGCCATAGCGCGCTCGTCCTTCTCCACGCCATGGCGGTTGAAGACGCGCACTTCGACGACGGTGCCGGTCACGCCCGGCGGCAGACGCAGCGACGTGTCGCGCACGTCGGAGGCCTTCTCGCCGAAGATGGCGCGCAGAAGCTTCTCTTCCGGCGTCATCGGGCTCTCGCCCTTCGGCGTGATCTTGCCGACCAGGATGTCGCCCGGCTTCAGCTCGGCGCCGATATAGACGATGCCGGCCTCATCGAGATTCTTCAGCGCCTCTTCCGAGACGTTGGGAATGTCGCGAGTGATTTCCTCCGGCCCGAGCTTCGTGTCACGCGCCATCACCTCGAATTCCTCGATGTGGATGGAGGTGAACACGTCGTCGCGCACGATCCGCTCGGAGAGCAGGATCGAGTCCTCGAAGTTGTAGCCGTTCCAGGGCATGAACGCGACGCGCACGTTCCGGCCGAGAGCCAGGTCGCCCAGATCCGTGGACGGGCCGTCGGCGATGATGTCGCCCTTGCCGATCACGTCGCCCACACGCACCAGCGGACGCTGGTTGATGCAGGTGTTCTGGTTGGAGCGCTGGAACTTCATTAGCTGGTAGATGTCGACGCCGGACTTCGACGGATCGAGATCCTCGGTAGCCCGGATGACGATACGGGTCGCATCCACCTGGTCGACGACGCCCGAGCGGCGCGCGGCGATCGCCGCGCCCGAGTCACGGGCGACCACCGGCTCCATGCCGGTGCCGACGAACGGAGCCTCGGCGCGCACCAGCGGCACGGCCTGACGCATCATGTTCGAGCCCATCAGCGCGCGGTTGGCGTCGTCATTCTCCAGGAAGGGAATGAGCGAGGCGGCAACCGACACCAGCTGCTTCGGCGACACGTCCATGAACTCGACGCGCTCCGGCGGCAGAAGCATGTTCTCGCCAGCGTGGCGGCAGGTGATCAGGTCGGACACGAAACGGCCGTCCTCGTCGATCTCGGCGTTGGCCTGGGCGATGTGGTACTTCGCCTCCTCCATAGCCGACAGATAGACGGTCTCGGTCGTGACCTGGCCGTCCTTCACCTTGCGGTACGGGCTCTCGATGAAGCCGTACTTGTTGATGCGGGCGAAGGTCGCGAGCGAGTTGATCAGGCCGATGTTCGGGCCTTCCGGCGTCTCGATCGGGCAGATACGGCCGTAATGCGTCGGGTGCACGTCGCGCACCTCGAAGCCGGCGCGCTCGCGCGTCAGACCGCCAGGGCCAAGCGCCGAAAGGCGACGCTTGTGCGTGACCTCGGACAGCGGGTTGGTCTGGTCCATGAACTGCGACAGCTGCGAGGAACCGAAGAACTCGCGCACGGCGGCAGCCGCCGGCTTGGCGTTGATCAGGTCCTGCGGCATGACCGTGTCGATCTCGACCGACGACATACGCTCCTTGATGGCGCGCTCCATGCGCAGAAGACCGACGCGATACTGATTCTCCATCAGCTCGCCGACCGAACGCACACGGCGGTTGCCGAGGTTGTCGATGTCGTCGATCTCGCCGCGGCCGTCGCGCAGTTCGAGCAGCTCGCGGATCACCGCGAGGATGTCTTCCTTGCGCAGCGTGCGGACGGTGTCCTCGCACTGCAGGTCGAGGCGCATGTTCATCTTCACGCGGCCGACGGCCGACAGGTCATAGCGCTCGGAATCGAAGAACAGCGAGGCGAACATCGCCTCGGCGGTCTCGACGGTGGGCGGCTCGCCCGGGCGCATGACGCGGTAGATGTCGAACAGCGCGTCTTCGCGCGTCTCGTTCTTGTCCACGGCCAGCGTGTTGCGGATGTAGGCACCGGTGGTGACGTGGTCGATGTCGAGCACGGCGACCTCGTCGTAGCCGCGATCGACCAGCTCGCCGAGGATCTTCTCGTTGAGCTCATCGCCGGCCTCGGCGTAGATCTCGCCCGTCGCCGGATCGACCATGTCCTCGGCCAGGTACTGGCCGTACAGGTCCTCGTCCATCACCTTCAGGGCTTTCACGCCCTTGTCGGCCAACTGGCGCACAGTGCGCGCGGTGATCTTGCGGCCGGCCTCGACCACGATCTCGCCGCTGTCGGCGTCGATCAGGTTGAAGGAGGCCTTGGTGCCCTTCAGGCGGTCGCCGTCAAACGCAACGCGCCAGGAGCCCGGCTCGTCGCGGGTGTACTCGATCCGCTTGTAGAACGTGTTGAGGATCTGCTCGCCGTCGAGGCCGAGCGCCTTCAGCAGCGAGGTGACCGGGATCTTGCGGCGACGGTCGATACGCGCATGGACGATGTCCTTCGCGTCGAACTCGATGTCGAGCCACGACCCGCGATACGGGATGATGCGCGCAGCGAAGAGCAGCTTGCCCGAGGAGTGGGTCTTGCCCTTGTCGTGGTCGAAGAACACGCCCGGGCTGCGGTGCATCTGCGAAACGATGACGCGCTCGGTGCCGTTCACCACGAAGGTGCCGTTGTCCGTCATGAAGGGCATGTCGCCCATGTAGACGTCCTGCTCCTTGATGTCCTTGACGGACTTCGCGCCGGTGTCCTCGTCGACATCGAACACGATCAGGCGCAGGGTCACCTTCAGCGGGGCGGCGAAGGTCATGCCGCGCTGACGGCACTCCTCGACGTCGTACTTCGGTGCCTCGAACTCGTAGGACACGAATTCCAGCAACGCGGTACCCGCGAAATCGGAGATCGGAAAGACGGAGCGGAAGACCGCCTCCAGTCCCTCGTCGCCCCGCCCGGCCTCGGGCTTGTCGACCTGAAGGAACTGGTCGTAGGACGCCTTCTGGACCTCGATGAGATTGGGCATCGCGGCGACTTCGCGGATCGATCCGTAGATCTTACGGACCCGCTTGCGACCGTTGAACGTGTGCGCCATTGTCGCTCCTCGTTTCGATCTGGTACGGCTCTCCGAAAAGCCGGTTAAGGCTCAACCGCCAGCGTGACACCCACGCCTACGGCCCTTCGGACAGCCGCCCCTTCTTAGGGACTGATACCCCGGTCAGGATTTCCCGCCGGGGTTCGACAGACTTGAACTCCCGGCGCGAAATCGCGCCGGGAGCGTCCAGGCAAAAGCCTGATTACTTCAGCTCGACCTTGGCGCCGGCCTCTTCGAGCTTCTTCTTCAGCTCTTCGGCTTCGGCCTTGGCAACGGCTTCCTTGACGGTCTTCGGAGCGCCCTCGACCAGGTCCTTGGCCTCCTTCAGGCCCAGACCGGTGATCGCGCGCACTTCCTTGATGACGTTGATCTTCTTGTCGCCGGCATCGGCCAGGACAACGTCGAACTCGGTCTTCTCTTCCTCGGCCGGAGCGGCAGCAGCGCCACCGGCAGCAGCAGCGACGGCGACCGGAGCAGCGGCGGACACACCCCACTTCTCCTCGAGCATCTTCGAAAGCTCCGCAGCCTCCATGACGGTGAGCGCGGACAGTTCCTCAACGATCTTTTCGAGATCAGCCATTTTCGTAAGTCCCTATGGTTCGAACCGTAATCGGTCTCGACAGTGTGTTTGTGGTCCGCCTTATGCGGCTTCGTCCTTCTTGGCATACGCGCCGAAGACGCGGGCAAGCTGCCCGGCCGGAGCGTTGACAACCTGGGCGATACGGGAAGCGGGGGTCTGGATCATGCCCACCAGCTTCGCGCGCAGCTCGTCGAGCGACGGCATCTCGGCAAGCGCCTTGACTCCGTCCGCATTCAGGTTGGTCGTGCCGAGCGCGCCACCCAGAACAACCAGGTTGTTCGAGGTCTTGGCGAAAGCAACCGTGGCCTTGGCGGCGGCAACCGGATCGTCCGAATAGGCGATGACGGTCGGGCCGGTAAACAGACCAGCGATATGCTCGAGCTCGGTGCCTTGAAGGGCAAGCTTCACAAGACGGTTCTTGGCGACCTTGACCGAGCCTCCAGCGGCACGGACCTGCGACCGGAAGGCCGTCATTTCCGCAACCGAAAGGCCGGCGTAGTGCGCAACGACGACAACGCCGGTGTTATTCAACACCTCGTTGAACGACGCGACGAACTCTCGCTTCTCCGCTCTTTCCACTTGCCTACTCCATTTGGCGGCTTGCGCCGCCGGTTTGTCTCTGCCGCCCTCCGGCGGTGCCTTGCGGAACCACCGGTGGACAACACCGAGGATCCTGCCCCCTCGCGAGCCATGACGGCGCGGCAAGGACAAACGGTTCGAACCGGTACGGCCTGAGCCGCGAATTCGGTTCGCACCCGTCTATGCAGGCCCGTTGGGCTTAAGCGATCCGACGGAAGCCGGATCCACACCTGCAGTCTCGGACAGGACACCTGCCGTTCCCGGCAGGTGATCCGTCCGACGTTACCGCCGGACGGAATTCTTGTTTGGCGACGCGAGGACCGCGCCGCCGGCCTGACTGATCAGGCCGTGACCGTCGACGGGTCGACCTTCAGGCCCGGACCCATGGTCGAGCTGACGGCAACGCGCTTCAGGTAGGTGCCCTTGGCGCCCGTCGGCTTGGCCTTGACCACGGCATCGACGATCGCCTTGATGTTCTCGCTCAGCTTGTCGGCCTCGAACGAGGTCTTGCCGACGCCGGCGTGAATGATACCCGCCTTCTCGACGCGGAACTGCACGGCGCCGCCCTTGGCGTCACGCACCGCCGAAGCGACGTCCGGGGTCACGGTGCCGACCTTCGGGTTCGGCATCAGGCCGCGCGGGCCGAGAACCTTGCCGAGACGACCGACGAGCGGCATCATGTCCGGCGTGGCGATGCAGCGATCGAAGTCGATCTTGCCGCCCTGGACCTCGTTCACCAGCTCTTCGGCGCCGACGATGTCCGCGCCCGCAGCCTTGGCCTCATCGGCCTTGTCGCCGCGTGCGAAGACCGCAACGCGAACAGACTTGCCGGTGCCGTTCGGCAGCACGCAGACGCCGCGGACCATCTGGTCGGCGTGACGCGGGTCGACGCCGAGGTTGATGGCGATCTCGACGGACTCGTCGAACTTCGCGGTTGCCCGCTCCTTGACCAGCGCCAGAGCCTCGTCGAGGGCGTAGAGCTTGTTGCGGTCGATGCCCTCGCGGGCAGACTTGATGCGCTTTCCAACCTTCGCCATCGTCTTACTCCGTGACCTCGAGACCCATGGACCGCGCCGAGCCTTCGACCATCAGCATGGCCGCCTCGATGTCGTTCGCGTTCAGGTCCTTCATCTTCGCTTCCGCGATCTCGCGGACCTGGTCACGGGTGACCTTGCCGACGAAGCCGCCCTTGCCCGGCGTCTTCGAACCCGACTTCAGGCCGGAGGCCTTCTTCAGGAAGAACGCGACCGGCGCCGTCTTCACGACGAACGTGAAGGAGCGGTCGGAGTAATAGGTGATCACGGTCGGGCACGGAGCGCCCTTCTCGATATCCTGGGTCTGCGCGTTGAACGCCTTGCAGAACTCCATGATGTTGAGGCCGCGCTGACCAAGCGCCGGACCGATCGGCGGCGACGGAGTCGCGGAGCCGGCCGGCACCTGCAGCTTGATGTAACCTTCGATTTTCTTCGCCATTCGTATCTCCAACTGGCGCTGCCGGATAACCGGCGTCTTCAGATCAGGTGGTGCAGCCGCAACGCGTCCGGCGAATGGAGCGCGTCAGACCTCCCACCAGGGAGCGGGGCAGAACCCCGTCTGCCCGCCTTGCGGCGGACACCGGCGACGGATCGCCGGCACTGCCGTCCCGCCGATGGTATCGGCGAACGCGGCAAACGGCCCGGAATGCCGAAAGGCAATTCCCGGACCGTAAAGAAATCAGAGCTTCTCGACCTGACCGTATTCCAGCTCGACCGGCGTCGCGCGGCCGAAGATCGACACTGCGACCTTGAGCCGGGCCCGCTCGTCGTCCACTTCCTCGACAAGGCCGGAGAAAGAGGCGAACGGACCATCCGAGACGCGGACCTGCTCGCCGATCTCGAAGCTGATCGACGGCTTCGGGCGCTCCACGCCCTCCTGCACCTGGTGCAGGATGCGCATCGCCTCGGAGTCCGAAATCGGAATCGGCTTCTGGTCAGCACCCAGGAACCCGGTGACCTTCGGCGTGTTCTTGATCAGGTGGAACGCCTCGTTGGTCATCTCCATCTTGACCAGAACGTAGCCCGGGAAGAACTTGCGCTCGGCGTCGACCTTGCGGCCACGCCGCACTTCCACGACCTTCTCCGTCGGAACGAGAATCTCTTCGAAGAGATCCTCAAGTCCCTGCTGCTGCGCTTTTTCCCGAATCGCGTCCGCCACCTTCTTCTCGAAATTCGAGTAGGCGTGGACGATATACCAACGCTTGGCCATAATCCCTCAAGCCGATTGTGTACCGGACTCCGCTCAGTTGCCGAGACCCAGGAGCAAGCCGATACCCTGGCCCATCAGCCAGTCGGCGAGCAAAAAGAAGATGGCGGCGAGGAACACCATGATGAACACCATGACGGTGGTCACACCGGTTTCCCTGCGCGTAGGCCACGTCACCTTCGACGTTTCCTTGCGAACTTCGTCGATGAACGTGAAAGGATTCGATTTCGCCATTCAACTGCCGGTCTTTTCACGACACACAGGCGCGCGGAATCATCCACGCGCCTTGGTCGAAAGCTCTAATTAAGGCCTAACGGCCCGTCGATCAAGAGCAAAGGTGGCAGGGGCGGAGGGACTCGAACCCCCGGCCCTCGGTTTTGGAGACCGATGCTCTACCAACTGAGCTACACCCCTAGACCTTTCGCGACCTGACTTAGATAACTTTCCCCGCCGCTTCAAGCGTGAAATGCACCTGGCGGCAAATTATTCACATCCTTGCAGTTTTTTCGACGAGGCCAAGGAGCGACCAAGCGGGAACGCAAACGAAAAAGGGCGCCGCCCGGAGGCGACGCCCTTGAACCATGGCTGGAACGGTTATCCCGCTCCGCCTTGTTGGTTACTTGATGATGGAGGCGACGACGCCGGCGCCGACGGTACGGCCGCCCTCGCGGATAGCGAAGCGCAGACCCTCTTCCATCGCGATCGGCACGATCAGCTCAACCTCGACCGACACGTTGTCGCCCGGCATCACCATCTCCGTGCCTTCCGGCAGCGTCACAACACCCGTCACGTCCGTCGTGCGGAAGTAGAACTGCGGACGGTAGTTGGTGAAGAACGGAGTGTGGCGACCACCCTCTTCCTTCGTCAGGATGTAGGCCTCGGCCTTGAACTTCGTGTGCGGCGTCACCGAACCCGGCTTGCAAAGAACCTGGCCGCGCTCCACGTCCTCACGGCCAACGCCGCGGATCAGAGCACCGATGTTGTCGCCGGCCTGGCCCTGGTCCAGAAGCTTGCGGAACATCTCGACGCCGGTAACCGTCGTCTTCTTGGTGTCGCGGATGCCGACGATCTCGACTTCCTCGCCGACCTTCACGATGCCGCGCTCAACGCGACCCGTCACGACCGTGCCGCGGCCCGAGATCGAGAACACGTCCTCAATCGGCATCAGGAACGGCATGTCAACCGGACGCTCCGGCGTCGGGATGTAGTCGTCGACCGCAGCCATCAGCTCGCGGATCTTCGTCTCGCCGATCGCCTCGTCGCGGCCCTCAAGGGCGGCAAGAGCCGAACCGGCAACGATCGGAATGTCGTCGCCCGGGAACTCGTAGGACGAAAGCAGCTCGCGCACTTCCATCTCGACCAGCTCGAGAAGTTCCGCGTCGTCCACCTGGTCGACCTTGTTCAGGAACACCACCAGAGCCGGAACGCCGACCTGACGGGCCAGAAGGATGTGCTCGCGGGTCTGCGGCATCGGGCCATCGGCCGCCGAGCAGACCAGGATCGCGCCGTCCATCTGCGCCGCACCCGTGATCATGTTCTTCACGTAGTCGGCGTGGCCCGGGCAGTCCACGTGCGCATAGTGACGGTTCTCGGTCTCGTACTCGACGTGCGCCGTCGAGATCGTGATACCGCGAGCACGCTCCTCGGGAGCCGCGTCGATCATGTCGTACGCCTTGAACTCGCCGAAGAACTTCGTGATCGCCGCCGTCAGCGTCGTCTTGCCATGGTCGACGTGGCCGATCGTGCCAATGTTCACGTGCGGCTTCGTCCGCTCAAACTTTGCTTTCGCCATCGGCGTCGCTCTCTGTTAACTTGCGGTTAAGTCCATCATTTCGATCAAGACCCGACCGCCCCAGGGCGGTGGATGCTAAGCAGGGCATGCGCGTTTGTCGTAAAGCCGGTCAGGAGCAGCAGCGTCACTCGAAAGTGGAGCGGGTGAAGGGAATCGAACCCTCGTCATCAGCTTGGAAGGCTGCTGCTCTACCATTGAGCTACACCCGCCGCCTGCCGCAAGGGGGGATGGTGGAGGAGGTTGGATTCGAACCAACGTAGGCCAAGCCAACGGATTTACAGTCCGTCCCCTTTAACCACTCGGGCACTCCTCCGTTTCACCGCCCTGTCGCCGAAGCGTCCTGGATGGCTTCACGAAAACGCCCCGCGAAACAATCGCGAGGCCGCTCCCGTGGCGCGTGTTATGTAGAACCGGCTTGGGGGTGTCAACACCCATTTATAGCCTTTGGACACAAAAACGACCGCCCGTCCGGCAGCGGTTTCTCCTTGCCGGTGGATCACCTTGCGGATAATCGCTCGCTCATGACACGCTCCGACACACCGGCCGGCCCGTCCGGCACAAACACCAGCCCTGAAGATCATGGTGCAGAGGCGCCCGCGCGCTCGCGCGAGAAGCCCCGCCACGGCGGCGCAGGCGGCGGCAGGGACTACAGGGACGCCAAGGGCCGTGGCGCCAAGGGCGGCTTCCGGAAAGCAGGCGGCAAGCCGGCGGCCCAGGGCGCGGCCCATGATGGAGAGGGGCGCCGCCCCTTCGCCAAGGCCCGCCCGCGCCCCTCGCGCGAGGGAGATGCGCCCGAGGGACCGGTGCTTCTTTATGGGCTGCACACGATCGAGGCGGCGTTCCGAAACTCCGACCGCCGCCGCCACCGGCTGCTGGCGACGGAGAACGCCCAGCGCCGGCTGAGCGAGCGCGGAATCACCTTCGACGTTCCTGTGGAAACAGTGAATCCGCGGCAGCTCGATCACCTCGTGGGACGCGATGCGGTCCACCAGGGCGCCGTTCTGGAGGCGGATCCCCTGCCCGCCTTCGGTCCGCGCGACCTTGCCAGGGCACGCCTGGTGCTCGCCCTCGATCAGGTCACCGACCCGCATAATGTCGGTGCCATCCTGCGCTCCGCCGTGGCGCTTGCCGCCGATGCGGTGGTGACGACCGAACGGCACGCGCCGGAAGAAGGCTCCGTGCTGGCGAAATCCGCCTCCGGTGCACTCGATATGGTTCGGCACGTGCGCGTGAAGAACATGGCGCGCTTCGTCACCGAAATGCGCGAGGCCGGCTTCCAGGCCGTCGCCCTCGACAGCGAAGGACCGGCACGCCTCGAAGAGACGGACCTCAGCGACAAGGTGCTGCTGATTCTGGGGTCCGAAGGCAAGGGCGTGCGCCAGGGCGTGCGCGAGGCCTGTAATGCGCTCGCCCGGCTCGACATGCCCGGCGCCATCGCCTCGCTCAATGTCTCGAATGCGGCCGTTCTGGCCCTTTATGTCACGCGCGCGAAGATGGGGCTCTGAGCCCCTCTTTGCGTCGCGTCGAGACCAAAGAGCCGCCCCCTCCCCCGAAAATACCCTTTGATAGCCCGCCTCTTAATTCTTGACTCAATAACTCAAGTTAAATATTGCCGGCTTCGGGCGCTCGATCGCCCCAGCCAGCTTTTGCGCGAGCCACCCTCTCTACCCTCCCACTCAAGACAATAATTGAGGGCCCCATCGTGCAAAATGCCAAGAAGCGCGCCGCGATCAGCGGTGTCGCGACGATCGTGCTTGCCCTGCCGGCAGCCTCCTTCGCCCAGTCGCAGGCGCCCGCCGTCTCTCCCGCCACATTGGCCAGCGAACAGGCGCAAGACGACTCGGATCCCCGAGCGGCCGGCACTCCCGCAACCGACGACAAAGAGGGCGGCGAGCAGGGTAAGGCCACGCCTCTCAGCCGGATCATCGTCCCCTTCTACGAGCTGCTGAGCCCGCGCAGTCGGGCGGATGTCGGCACGACGACCCTCGACCAGGAAGGGTTCACCGTACGCACGGATGGCAGCGGCGATGCCAACTCCGCCCTGCGCGGCCTGCCGAACGTCCAATACCAGGACGAAACCGATACCGACGCGGGCATCGACGGCCAGAAGATCCTCGACACGCGGCCCGAGCTCCTCTCCATCTCGGGCGGGCGCACCTACGAAAACAACTTCATCGTCAACGGCATCCCGACCAACACGGTCACCGGCTCGGTCGAGCGCTATGGCAACTCGGAGCTGGCCAGCGACACCAATACGCCCAATGCCGACCGCTTCTACGGCCTGCACCCCCAGACGATCTTCGTGCCGTCCGATTTCGTGGAGAGCGCGACGGTGGTCGACAGCAATGCCTCCGCGCGATACGGCAACTTTCAGGGCGGCGTCGTTTCCTACGAACTGAAGAAGCCCAATACGGAACGCTGGACAGGCACGGCAAGCGTCAAGGTCGAAAGCGACAAGTTCGTCAGCTACAACATCGCGACGACCGACGGCACCAATCCGCTCGAGCGCAAACCACCCGAGTTCACCAAGATCAAGTCATCGCTTTCGCTGAGCGGGCCGATCAACGAAATTTTCTCGATGATTGCGCAGTACAGCAGGACCGATGCAACCACCAAGAAGCAAAAAGACTACATCTATTATTCCGGCGACATCAGGGAAGATTCCCTGAATAACTTCTTCAGGCTCCAACTCGACGCCAAAACGGACTACGGACTGTTCTCGCTGGAGGGAATGGTCACCGACTATACGCAAGGGTACGAAAGCCCGAACTGGCGCGACATGCATGTCGACGTCTCCACCCGGACCTATGCCGGCAAGCTCGAGCATTCCTACACGTTCGACACTGTCGAAACGCCGCTCGGCCAGATTCTCGGCCTGACGCTCGACACCAAGGCCGTCGTCTCCCACTCCTCGACGCGGAACCAGACGAACAGCGACACCGCCCGCGTTTACCAGATCAGGGAAGGCACCAGAACCGCCTCCCAATGGACGTCGAGCGATCCGGACATCCTCTCCTGGTGCCGGCTCGACCCGACCTCGACATCGAATGTCATCTGCTACGACGGCGGGTTTGGCGCGAACAAGGTCCAGGAACAGACGCAGTATCTCTTCGGCCAGAACGTCACGGGATCCATCTGGGCCGGCACATTCGAGGCCGGCTTCGACCTGACCCACACGAACGCCCGCCGCGCGCGCGAAAGCGACTTCACCTACTACACCTCGGTGAACACGCTCTGGGACGCCCGCTCCCTCGGGCTCAGCCAATTCACCTGCCTGGGCAGCGAGGCCTGCGGCCCCGATCAGTATGCCGACAAAAAGTCGATCTGGGAGGCTTTCGACAACACGACAACGCTCAACTCGGCGGATGCCTGGCTGCAACTCGAGCAGACCTTCGGCTGGCTGACCGTCCGGCCGGGTGTGCGCCTCCAGGTCGACGACTACCAGAAGAACATCAACATCGCGCCGCGTATCGCCGCGACGATCACGCCCACCGACCGGATCGAGCTCTCTGCCGGGTTCAACCGCTATTACGACGGCGAAAGCCTTGCCTATGCCATCCGTGACAATCAGCCCCGCGGGCAGTCCTACATCCGCAGCCACGACGGCAGCGGCAATGTCACCGACGAATGGACGATGCGCGCAGAGACAGGCGTCTATGGCAACAGGGCCTCGGACCTGCGAACCCCCTTCACGGACGAATGGGTGGCCGGCCTCAAGGTCATCGACCCACTCACCGATGGTGCGTTCCGCCTGCGCTATGTCAACCGCGCGATGAAAGACCAGTACGCGAGGGCGAATCTCGGCAGCAATGTCTGGGAACTGACCAACTCCGGCACCGGGGCCTACGAATCCGCCACCGCGGAATATGCCAAGACCTGGCACATGGAGCGGTTCCGTTTCCTCGATCACCTGACGCTGACCGCCTCCTTCACCTGGTCCGCTCAGGAGCTGTCGCCCGACAGCTACTTCTATGACGAGGACGACCTCCTCGACCGGATCCTCTACAATGGCCGGTCCTATTCGGTCGCAGGCTTCTCCGTCGTGACCGGCAACATGGACATCCCCATGCGCGCCCAGCTCGCGATGATGACGAGCTGGTACGAGGGCCGGTTCAACCTGGGCTTCGCCGCCAACTACAACTTCCCCTTCACCGGCGTCGAAGACACGGGGCGCACGCAGGTGTTCGAGGGCGTTCGCCACGACGTCTGGGAGGACAAGGATTTCGACGGAACCCTCACCGTCGACCTGCACTCCAACCTTGTCCTTCTGCGCGACGGGCACAGAAGCGTCAGCCTCAACCTGGTTGCCAACAATCTCTTCAACGAAATCGGCAACGCGACGGCCAACAACAGCAATCCTTTCATCAAAGGGCGGAGCTTCTGGCTCGGCCTCAGCACCACATTCTGAATAAGAGCAATGCCTTTCTTCCGTTTCTTCGCGGGTCTGTGGGGCCTGTGCCTTGCCGTTGTACTGCTCATGCCGGCGCTTTTGATACAGGAGCGCTGGCAGCGAGCCGGCGACAACAGGCTCGCTTCGACCTTTCCTTCCCAGCCGGACGAAGGAGACTTCGAGGCGTTGCGCAGGGCCTATGCGCGACCGCCGTCCGAGTGGCCTGAGGCTCTGGTCGAACCGGAGGTCGCCTTCGTGGAACTGGGCCCGCTCGAGCAGCGCCCGAACCCGCAAGGCGCCGAGCTCCAGAAGGCGCGCCTCGGGCGCAGGCTCTTCGAGGATCCCCTGCTGTCCGCTTCCGGGCACTTCTCTTGCCAGTCCTGCCACAACCGGCAGCTTGGCTGGGGCGACGGGCTCAGGGTTTCGGTCGGTCACGGGCGCCAGGAGGGGCGGCGCAACGCCCCTTCGCTCTTCGGGGTCGCCTATCGCGACGCGTTCTTCTGGGACGGACGGGCATCAACCCTTGAGCAACAGGCCGCAGGCCCGCTTCTGAACCCTGTCGAGATGGCCAATGAAAGCCTCGATGAGGTGGTCGAACGCCTTCGCGCAAGGCCGGACTATGTCCGCGCCTTCAGCCGGGTCTACGGCGAAATGCCCATCGCCTTCTCGCACGTCGCCGACGCATTGGCCGCCTTCCAGCGCACGCTGGAGCGCGGAACCCGATTCGACCGCTTCGCCGCAGGGTTGCCCGTCCGCTTTTCCGATGAGGAGCTTTGGGGCCTCAATCTCTTCCGCGGCAAGGCGGGCTGCGCCAATTGTCACTTCGGCCCGCTGCTGACCGACCAGAAGATGCACAATCTGGGGCTCACCTTCTTTCGCCGGCGGCTGCAGGATCTCGGCCGCTACGAGGAGACCGGCGATCCGCAGGACGTCGGCCTGTTCCGCACGCCCTCCCTGCGCCATGTACGGCTGACGGCGCCTTACATGCACAATGGAGCCATGCCCCGCCTCGTCAACGTCATCGCCTTTTATGTTCAAGGCGGTGGCCGCATCCGGCCGCGCAACGAGGCGGACGCGGCCGACCCGCTTTGGCCCCACGCGGCGCGCACCTCGCCGCTCCTCAAGCGCCTCGAGCTGGAGCGGGCTGAAATCCAGGCGCTGGTGGCATTCCTCGAAAGCTTGTGAACAGGTGGCGTAATCGCGTGCACAACACGTTTGTTTTTGAGCAAAGCAGCCTTCGAAACGGATGCACGCATCGGAAAGGTGTGCTAAACGCCGCTCCGATGCCGGTATAGCTCAGCTGGTAGAGCACCTGATTTGTAATCAGGGGGTCACGGGTTCGAATCCTGTTGCCGGCACCACTACCTCCCCGATGTTTTCCAGTCCGAACACGGCACGGTCCGCATCGCGGGTCGAACGGTTTCGCCCGGCTGCGCAACAGCCGGGCCGAAGGCGCAACACGGCGCATACAGCAGCGAGAGGACAGCACATGAACCCGATCGGTTTCCCGGATCCCGCCTTCGTGTCACGCCAGACGGCCAGGATGCTGCTCGAGGTCAAGGCGGTCCACTTCCGCGCCGACGAGCCCTACAAGCTGACCTCCGGCCTTGCCAGCCCGGTCTATATCGACTGCCGCAAGCTGATTTCCTTCCCGCGCCTGCGCGCGACGCTGATGGATTTTGCCACCGCCACGATCCTGCGCAATGTCGGCTTCGAATCGCTCGACGCGGTCGCTGGCGGCGAGACGGCAGGCATCCCCTTCTCCGCCTGGATCGCCGAACGCCTGGGCCTGCCCATGCAGTATGTGCGCAAGAAGCCGAAGGGCTTCGGCCGCGATGCGCAGATCGAGGGCGTGTTGAAGGAAGGCGACCGGGTGTTGCTGGTCGAGGATCTGACCACCGACGGCGGCAGCAAGGTCCGCTTCGCCGAAGCGCTTCGCAAGGCCGGTGCCCAGGTCGACCACGCCATCGTGCTCTTCTTCTACGACATCTTCCCGCAGACCTATGAGGCGATGGCCCGCAATGGCCTGACGCTGCACTACCTCGCCACCTGGCGCGATGTGCTGGCGGTCGCCCGCGACGAGAACCATTTCGACGAGAAGACGCTGGCCTCGGTCGAGTCGTTCCTCAACGAGCCGCTGAAGTGGTCCGCCGCCCATGGCGGCATCTCCGAATTCTCGGTCTGAAGCGCCCCGTCCTCACTCTGCCTTTGAAAATCTCTCGCGCTCCAGCCCCCGCGCCAGGACCGGATGTTCCACCGGCTCCTTGGCGCGGAAGGCATGGCGGCGCGCGATCTCCAGATATGAACGGTAGACGTAGCCGCCGTTTTCCGCCCGGAACGCGTCGCGGTGGCGGCGATAAAGACCCGGCAGCCGATACCAGGGAAGAGCCGGAAAGCGGTGATGCACCGCGTGCAGCGAGTTGAACAGGAACAGGAAGGCAAGCGGACCCCGGTCCTCGATGATCACCGTCCGGTGCCCGACCGCCTCTTCCGCCTGATGCTCCAGAAAGGTGCGCACGCACAGGAGCGACCACGCGCCGTAGCAGACCGCCAGATAGGCCGGCAGCGAGAAGCCCGGCAAAAGCCTCAGCAGCCCCAGCAAGACGCCCGCAAGCACCAGGTGCTCGCCCCAGGCACGCATCACGTCCCCTCTTCCCTTCCGCGCGAGATGCCATTCGGCAGCAACGAAGCCCGCCATGCCGATCGCCGGCCCGACCAGCATCCGCCCGAACAGCGTGTTGTTGAAGGCCAAAAGGGCACGCCGGCCTCGCCCTGCGGTTCGCCAGTCGCGTGGATGCAGGTACCAGCTCTCCGGATCCTCGTAAGGATCGGTCAGGCGCGGGTCGTCATGATGGGCGATGTGCAAGGCACGGAACCGCCAATAGGGAACGAACAACCCGAGCGGCAGCCCAGCCAGCAGCGCGTTCAGCCGCGGATTGCGGAACGGGTGGCCGTGCAGCAACTCGTGCTGCAGCGACGAATGCAGCGTGACAATGGGCACGAGGCACAGCCAGAAGAGCGCCGACCAGCCCGCCCCCTGCACCATGGAGGCTGCCGCAACAAGCCCGCCAAACGCCAGATAGACCCCGCCGATCAATGCAAATGTCGGCCATTCGAACGCAGCGCGTGAGAGCAGGTGGGGCTCGACAGCGGCGGGTAAGGCAGCTCCTGCTCCCTCCTGCAAGGTCTGAAGGTCGTGGGGAAAGCCATCGGCGGAGAGGGTTTGCGCGGTCTGCATGCAGCACAGAGTGTCGGAACGCCCGCGCGGAACAATGTGTCGATATCCAAATGCAAATGTGATTTTATTGGAAAATCACGGGGTACATGTAAATTCACAACATTGATGTGAAACTGCATATCCGCAATCGACCGGAAAGGCGCCATTGCGATGACCGGAACCGACAAACGCGAGCTCGCGGCGCTTTTTCGCGAAAGGCTCGGCATCCTGATGGCGCGGCGCGGCGAGCCGCCGAGCCGGTTCGCCGCACGGGTCGGTCTCGACCGCTCTGCGCTCAGCCACTTTCTTGATTCCGCCTCCACCCGCATGCCGCGGGCGGAGGCGCTCTGCGACATCGCCCGCTCGGAAGGGGTCACCACCGACTGGCTGCTGGGGCTGACCCAGAGCGCCTCGGACGCGGCAACCATCGCGCCGGCCATCGAGATCGAACAGGCGGACCACGGTCGCGGCGATACATTGCTGGCGAACTGGCACCAACAGGCGGTCGGCTACAAGATTCGCTATGTGCCGGGCACGATCCCGGATCTGCTGCGCACCGAGGCGGTGCTTGCCTACGAGTTCGGCGCGCCGGAAACCGTCAAGGCCGCAGCAAAGGCCGACCAGGGCCGGCGCCTGCTAGCCTATACGCGCCGTCCGGAGACGGACATGGAGGTCTGCATGCCGCTGCAGACGCTCGACCAGCTGGCGGGCGGCACAGGCATCTGGGCCGGACTGCCCGAGGATGACCGCCGCGAACAGCTCCGCCACATGGCCCGGCTGGTGGACGAACTCTATCCCACGTTCCGCCTGTTCCTCTATGATGCTCGCGCCCGGTTTTCTCCCCCCTACACCGTCTTCGGCCCGCAGCGCGCCGCGCTCTATCTCGGCTCGTTCTATCTGGTGGTGAATTCGGTCGAGCACATCCGCGCACTCACCCGGCATTTCGACATGCTGATCCGTGCCGCCTCCATCGGGCCAGACCGCGCAGCCTCGCATTTGCGCGACCTGGCCAACCGGTAGCAGGACGCGCAGGAGAGCGTTTCTGTCTCACGTCTTCGTGAAATCGGGCATCTTGAGAAGCGATGGGAAATGCGTCGACACTCGCTCGGGCGGCTTGTTGCGCCGCACCTGAGGGAGACACATCACATGCTCAAGTCCTGCCTGCGCACGGTCGCCGTGCTCGCAGCCTTCGCGGCCACCACATCGCTCGCCAATGCCGACCCCATCGAGATCCGCCAGAACATGATGAAGTCTGTCGGCGCCGCCACCGGCACGCTCGGCAAGATGGTGAAAGGGGAAATCCCCTACGACGCCCAGCTGGCCGGAATGGCCATGCGCGTCCTGTTCACCACCCCGTCCGGCTTCGTTACCCAGTTCCCGGAAGGGGCCGATTCGCCGACCAGCGAGGCCGGCCCGAAGATCTGGGAAGACCGCGCGGGCTTCGAGAAGGTCGCCCTCGACATGCAGACCGCCGCCATGGCCGCGATCCCCGCGGCAAGCGAAAGCCTCGATGCGCTGAAGGCCTCCTTCGGCTCGGTCGCGCAGAACTGTCGCGCCTGCCACGAGACCTACCGCGTCAAGAAGAACTGATCTAACAAGGACCTTGAGTATGCCAGACCGCGCGCCGGAGCAGACCCTCCGGCGCGCGGCAAAGGCCTGCCCGTCGGCAGGCCCTCCGAAAGACGTGTCCGGGAGTAGCACATGACCCGCCGCACCTTCCGCCGTCTCGTCGGCGTGTTCCTGCTGCTGATCGCCGCGGGTCTCTATTTCACGCGGCCCGAGCGGGTGGACCCGTCTGCGATTCCCGTACATCAGGCAGACCTTGCCAATGGCGAGCGGATGTTCTGGGCCGGCGGCTGCACCTCATGCCATGCCGCACCCGGCGCGACAGGCAACGACAAGCTGGTGCTTGCCGGCGGGCTTGAAATGAACACGCCCTTCGGCCTCTTCCGGGTGCCCAACATCTCGCCGTCGCAGGCAGGTATCGGCGGATGGTCGGTCAACGACTTCCTGAACGCGATGGTCCACGGCACCTCGCCGGAGGGCCTGCACTACTATCCGGCCTTCCCCTATGGCTCCTACCGCAACATGAAGGCGGAGGACCTGATCGACATGAAGGCCTATCTCGACACGCTTCCTGCATCAGACAATCAGGTGGCCGACCACGAACTTGCCTTCCCCTTCTCCTGGCGCAGCGCGCTCGGCATGTGGAAGCTCCTGTTCCTGGACACCAGCGCGCCCGCTCTTGCCGCAAATGCCGGCGCCGAAGCCGAACGGGGCGCCTATCTGGTGACGGGCGCCGGCCACTGCGCCGAATGCCATACGCCGCGCAATTTCCTCGGGGGACTCGACACTGCGCGGTGGATGGCGGGCGGCCCCAATCCCGATGGCGAGGGAACCATTCCCAACATCACCCCCTCTTCGCAGGGCATCGGCTCCTGGTCGGCAACAGATATCGCCTATTACCTGGAAAGCGGCTTCACGCCGGACTTCGACAGCGTCGGCGGCAGCATGGCCTCGGTCCAGGCGAACTGGGCCAAGGTACCGGCAGAAGACCGCGCCGCGGTTGCCGCCTATCTCAAGACGATCGCGCCGATCCCCGCCGGCGCAAACTGAACCGGCCGCACGCGCGGATCAGCTGCCCTCGAAGGCCTCGCTGCCCGTCTGACGGCGGATCCAGTCGAGGAACGAGGCACTGCCGCCCTCCACGGGCAGCAGCATGACCGCCGGCTCGTCATAGGGGTGCACCTGGACGACCGCCTCGATCGCCTCGCGCGCCCGCGAACGGGTGGTCTTGGCCAGGAACACGACTTCCTGGCTTTCCTCCAGCGCGCCGTTCCACTGATAGATCGACGTCATGCCCGGCCACATGTTGACGCAGGCCGCCAGCCCTTCGCCTACCAGCCGGGCGGCCGCCGCGCGGGCGCTCTCCGTGTCGGGAAAAGTCGCGTAGATCAATCGGATATCCATCTCACCCTGCATCAAAAGACGGGTCCCCAAATTTCCCGGCCCGTGCTACGTCAGAAACATGGACCGCCTGCCGCAGACTATCGAGAAACTGGCCTTCGTCTCAAGCGAGACGGACGAGGCGGAGCGTGCCCGCATCGAACTGGAGAGCCGGTACGGTGCCCATGACCCCAAGCAGGCCGACGTGATCGTCGCCCTTGGCGGCGACGGCCTGATGCTGCAGACGCTGCACCGGTTCATGAATACCGGCAAGCCGATCTACGGCCTCAACCGCGGATCTGTCGGCTTCCTGATGAACGAATACGGCGAGGACGGCCTGCCGGAGCGCATCGCACGGGCCGTGGTCAGCCGCATTCATCCGCTGGTGATGGAAGCGACGGACACGTTCGGGCACATCCATTCGGCGCTCGCGATCAACGAGGTCTCGCTGCTGCGGCAGACCCATCAGGCCGCCAAGCTGCGCATCTCCGTCGACGAGCGCGTGCGGATGGAAGAGCTGGTCTGCGACGGCGTACTCGTTGCCACCCCTGCCGGCAGCACCGCCTACAACCTGTCGGCCCACGGGCCGATCCTGCCCATCGACGCCCAGCTGCTGGCACTGACGCCGATCAGCGCCTTCCGCCCCCGGCGCTGGCGTGGCGCCCTGCTGCCGAACTACGTCAATGTTCGCATCAGCGTTCTGGAAGCGGACAAGCGTCCGGTGAGCGCGGCGGCGGACTATACCGAGATCCGCAATGTCATCGAGGTGCGCGTGCGCGAGGAGAAGAACTCTTCGAGCCTTGCCCTGTTCGATGCCGATCACAATTGGGACGAGCGCATCCTCTCCGAGATGTTCCGCTACTGACCGCGGTAAGTACATCGACTTATTTCGCAAATAATTAAGTTCTGACCGCGATCCTCCCGCGAGGATCTCTTGACGGCGCGCGTGCAGGACTGACGCAAGATGCAGCTACCCCATCTCGACCTCAGCGGAATCCGAGTTCTGATCGTCGACGACAACACCAACATGCGCAGGATCCTGCGGACGATGGTTGCGGGCTTCGGCATCAAGTCCATCTACGAGGCGGAAGATGGCGCCGACGCCCTGGAAGAGATCTCCCGCAACGATCCCGACCTCATCATCCTCGACTGGCTGATGCCGCTTGTGAACGGCAACGAGTTGACCCACCGGATTCGCACCTCGCAGGCGCCGGCCTGCTTCGTCCCGATCATCGCCGTAACGGCACATACCCAGAAGCGCCGCGTGATGCAGGCACGCGACAGCGGCGTGACGGAAGTGATGTGCAAGCCGATTTCCGCCCGCGGCCTCTACCTGCGGATCGCCAACTGCATCCTCAACCAGCGGGACTTCGTTCGCACCAAAGGCTTCTTCGGGCCCGACCGGCGCCGCTTCCAGAACCCCAATTTCCAGGGAGATGAACGCCGGGGGCAGCCGATCGAGGACGGATATGCTCTGGACGGTCCATCGGAACTCCCGCAAAGTCAGTCGTTGCGGGCAAAAAGGGAATCGGCGACAGGATGAAACCGCATTCCCGTGACAGCCTGGACGGTGTGTCATTCGGCGGCAAGGCTGGCGGAGACGACGCGCAGCGGGAGCGAAAGAACAGATGAGCAGCGACCCGACCAAGCAGAATGCCGGCTACGAACTGGTGAAACCGCCGCGTGACCTTCGCGCCAAGGTCCGGGTGCTGAGCGAGCGCGAGGCGGCACGATTCGACCCGGTCAAGTCGGCCGAGGCGGCGCTCCAGCGCCTGTCCCATGATTTCGACGACTGGATGGCGAGCGAAGCTCTGACGCTGTCCGAGGCCTGGACCGATATCCAGGAGAACGGCATCGTCGATACCGAGCGCCGCCAGGTCCTGTTCCGGGCTGCCCACGACATCAAGGGCCAGGCGAGCACCTTCGGCTACCCGCTGGTCGGCTCCGTCGCCGGCAGCCTCTGCCATTTGCTGGACCATGTTCCGGCGGAAAAGCTGCCGCTTACGCTCATCGCCCAGCATGTCGAGGCGATCCGCGCGATGGTCGCGGAGACCAGGCAGCAGGAAGAAAATCCCACCGCCAAGGCGCTGGTCGACCGGCTCGCCGACGTTACCAACGACTATATTTCCCGGCACGGAGACGGCGAGGAGGATTGAGCCTCCCCGCCCGGTTCTCGTCCGGTGTCAGGCTGCCGCAAGCGTGCGGTCGACATAGGCGCGCGCCGCCTCGCGCGCGGTCTCGGCCGAGAAGCGGCGCAGCATGACCACCAGGTCGTCCGCTTCGACCCCATCCTGCGATTGATAGCGCTCCAGCACCTCGGCGATCAGCAGCCGCGCAACGGCCGGGTTCGACGGGATAACGAGGTCGGGCGAGATTTCGCGGGCAAGATCGCGCCATACGCCCACCGCGACCTGGATCAGCGCATGGGTGCGCGGCGGCAGTCCGGCGCGCGCAAGCAGCGCCCGCACGGCAAGCCCCCTGCCCGTCTCCATCACGCCGCGCACACGCTCGCTGCCCATGCCGGAAAGCCGCGCCAGCGCCGCGTTGAACAGGCGGATATTGCCGGTGCACAGCGCCCGCAGCAGCAGGCCTGCGGTCAGCTGTCCCGATTCCAGAAGATGCCCGACCAGCGCGTCCGTTTCCTGCGGTCCCGCCTGGTTGGCAAGGCTCACGGTCGCCCGTTCGCGCGCCTCCGTCACGACCGCGCGGGCCCGCTCTTCCTTCAGGCCGAGGCGCACCAGCGGATGGTCGCTCAACAGGTCGCCAACCTGCTTCAGCAGCATCTGGCGGATCTCGATGGGAATGCCGGGGCGCGCCATCAGCGCCTCGCGTAAGGTCGCGTCCTTGCCGTGGCGCTCGACCAGGCGGACCAGACTGAAACGCGGGATGTCCGCCGTGTCGTTCTCGGCAAGCGCCCGGCACGCCTGAAGCGAGCCGACCTCGGCGACCGCCGCGGCCACCTGCACCGACAGATGGAACCGCCGCGCCACAGCCGCGGGCAGCGGGTCAGCGAACCCACCGATCGCGTCCACCAGTTCGGCATCCAGAAGCACGGGCGAACGCTCCAGAACGGGCAACGCCACGTCCGGCAGGTCGTTGACCAGCGCCAGCACCACCTCGCGCGGTGCCTTGTCGCTGCGCGACAGCGCCTCAGCGAGCGCGCGGCGGACCTGTACCGCCGGATCGTCGAGAAGGATGATCATCGCCGCTTCGGCCGCATCGCGGTCATCCGCGGACATATCGGAGTAGAGATAAGCCTTGGCGAGCGCGCTTGTCGCCTCCGCCCGCCGGGCCACCGGCGCATCTGCCATCCAACGCAGAAACTGATGCACGATCATGATGCGTAGTCCCCTGGGTTGCGCCGCGTGTCGCCGCGCAGGTCACCAGTGTGGGGCAGAAACGCTTAAAGCTTCGTTCACCATAAAGCCTTCGTTCACCATGATCGGCCGTGCAAAAGAAAGACGCGCGAACCGCCCGGTCCGCGCGTCTCTGTCCATCTCTGCTCGTCTTGCAGCTTACACCGGGGGCAGAAGCTCCCTCTGCGCAAAGGTCGGCTGGTAGTTGAGGAAGCCCGTCAAGTCCATCGGCTGACTGCGCACAAGGCTCGCGGCCTGCTGCCCGCCGCCCGCCTCGATGAGAACCCGCGACCGGCGCTGTGCGTAGGCATCGCTCCCCGAGTTCGCCTCCAGACGCGCTGCAGCCCGCTCCAGCGCTTCCGCCTGCCCGGCCTCCTGGGCCGCAAAGGCGGACGTGAAGCGCGAGTCGAACGAGACGCGCCGTGCTTCCATGCCATTGCGGAACAAGGCATGGAACGGCGAGGAAATGTCGCCGGTGGCCGACCAGGCGGTGAGTACCCGGCTGGTGGGGGCATCGCTTGCGGACTGCTCGGCGCCGCCATTGTAGGCAAGCTCGGGCCCCGCCGCAGGCTTCGTCTCCGGGCGCGCTGCGACCATCGTTCCGCCGGTCCCGGGCAATGCCGGCATGGGGCCGGAATGCTTGGATACCAGATTGGCATAAACCTCGGAGACGCTGCGCGCGCCGCCACGGTCGTAGAAGATCGGCTTGTTCGCCTTCGCCTGGCGGGAGAAGACCTGATCGGCGGCAAGGTCCGGCTGGCTCTGGGCCAGCGAGATCAGCTTGTGCGCGCCCCCTGCCCCCAGGAAGTGCGCGATGTAGAGCTCACCCTCGCTCGGCGGCCGACCGAGCTTCTCGGTCAGATACGAGGCGTTCTTCTGCGTCAGTTCGCCCGCCATCATCGAGGCGATGTTGGCGTCGTTGCGCAGATTGAGAATCTGCTCGCGCATGGCCGGATCGGCCACCCGATACTTGCCACTGGCCGTGCGCTCGATCTGATCGGCATACTGCCCCAGCCCATGGCGAGCGCCCGATTCCTTGAGCGTTTCAAGCCAGGTGCTCTCGATGAACTGGAAAAGTCCGGTTGCGCTGGAGGTCCGTGCGCGGGCCGTTTCGACGAAGTTGGATTCCCGCTTCGCCGTCTTCACCAGATACTCGAAGGAGGTGCCGGTCGTCGTGCTGGCCGACTGGAACGCCTGCTCGATCCTGGATGCGATCGAGATCGGTTCGCCGACTTTCATGCTCCGCTCTCCTGCGTAACGCATGTCTTAGGATTTGATTAAGAGTCACGGCCATTTGGTTAACGAGTGGTTAACGTCAGCTAAGGTCCGTTGCGAATTGCACTTTATCTCTTTAATCGAGAGACTCGATTCGTCCGGAAACCGGATTTGCCGGCCCCATGCCGGCCAGCACGCAGGGAGGAATGCATGCCGGGACTGTATTATGAAGAGTTCGAGATCGGCCACATCTTCACCCATTCGCTGACCCGCACGGTCACCGAAATGGACAACATGCTGTTCTCCAACATGACGCTGAACCCGCAGCCGCTGCATATCGACCGGCATTTCTGCGAGACGCAGACCGAGTGGGGCCAGCCCCTCGTAAACAGCATCTTCACCCTCGGCCTGATGATCGGCATCTCGGTGAACGACACCACCGTCGGCACCACCATCGGCAATCTCGGCATGACCGATGTCCGCTTCCCGCACCCGCTGTTCCAGGGCGACAGCGTGCACTGCACGACCGAAGTGGTCGCCAAGCGCGAGTCGAAGTCGCGCCCGGGCGCCGGCATCGTCGAGTTCGAGCACAAGGCCTTCAACCAGAACGACATCCTTGTCGCCAGCTGCCGCCGTCAGGCCTTCATGAAGAAGAAGGGCTGAGCATGCGCTCGCTCCTCTTCGTTCCCGGCGACAGCGAGCGCAAGCTGGAGAAGTCGCTGACGAGCGGCGCCGACGTGCTCCTGATCGACCTGGAGGATTCCGTCGCCCTCGAGGCCAAGCCGAAGGCACGCGAGACGGCCACCGCCTTCCTCGCGGAGAACCGCGAGCTCCAGGCACGCCCGCGCCTTTATGTCCGCGTCAACGCACTCGACACTGGCGAGACGGACGCCGACCTCGCCGCCGTGATGCGGGCAGCGCCCGACGGCATCATGCTGCCCAAGTCCATCTCCGGCCGCGACGTGCAGCACCTTGCGGCCAAGCTCGCTGTGCACGAGGCCGAGCACGGTCTTGCCGACGGCGCCACCCGGGTAATCGTCGTCGCCACCGAAACCGCGGCCTCCGTCTTCAATCTCGGCACATATGCCGGCTCGAGCCCGCGCCTTGCCGGCCTCACCTGGGGCGCGGAAGACCTGTCGGCCGATCTCGGGGCACTCGGCAACCGGACGGCGGACGGGCGCTATTCGGGGCCCTTCTGGCTGGCGCGCAACCTCTGCCTCTTCGGCGCTGTCGCTGCCGAGGCCGCCCCCATCGATACTGTCTTCACCAACTTCCGGGACATGGACGGCCTGCGCGCCGAAGCGCTGGAAGCGCTGAACGACGGGTTCACCGGCAAGATGGCGATCCACCCTGCCCAGGTGCCGGTGATCAACGAGGTCTTCACCCCCTCGAGCGAAGAGATCGCCAAGGCCAGGCGTGTCTTCGACGCCTTTGCGGCAGCCGGCAATCCTGGCGTCGTCGGCCTCGACGGCGAAATGCTCGACCGTCCGCACCTGCGGCGGGCAGAGAAGGTCCTGGCGCGTGCCGGCCTTTCAGCTATCGCCTGACGACAAAAAGGCCGGAGAGCCCCTGCCCTCCGGCCTTTTCAGCCAACTCTTGCGGGAAGCTGATGATCAGGCCGTCGGCCGGCGCATCTGGAAGACGCTGTCCACCACCGCATAGTCCATGTAGCCGAGCCGCGAAAGCGGCCGCGCCTTCGTCACGTCGAACAGCCCATCGACCAGCATGGCCTCGTCGATATGCACTGCGACGACCTCGCCGAGCACCATCCAGTTGTTGGTCGGAGTGCCGTCATGGGCGGTCAGGCGGATCGTCTGCAGATGCTTGCATTCGAGCACGGCCTTCGCCTCGGCAACGCGCGGCGCACCGACGAGCAGGGACGCCTGCGGCGTCAGGCCAGCCTTTTCGAACTCCGACACGCCCTTGTCGAAAGGAGCGGAGGACGTGTTCATCGCGTCCTTCAGGTCCTCGGTTGCAAGGTTGAAGACGAAATCGCCGGTCTCGTCGATATTGGCGACCGAATCCTTGTAGCCGGACGACGAGAAAACCACGATCGGCGGCGTGTCGCAGACGGCATTGAAGAAGCTGTAAGGCGCAAGATTCACCGACCCGTCCGCGGCCCGGCTGGAAATCCAGCCGATCGGCCGCGGCGCCACCAGCGCCTTGAACGGGTTGTGCGGCAGGCCGTGTCCCTTGGCAACCTCGTAGCTATACATGCTCATGCAGCACTCCATTCGCTGATCAGATCGTCGAGGTCGGGGCGCGGCCGCTCGCTCGGCGGCTGCGAGGCCGTGCCAAGGTGAATGAAGCCGGCAATCCGCTCGGCTTCGGCAAGGCCCAGCAGAGACGCGACGTCGTCGTCGAAGGCCATCCACTCGGTCAGCCACTGGGCGGCGAACCCGCTCGCATTGGCCGCCATCACCAGGTTCATGCAGACGGCGCCAACGCACAGCTGCTGCTCCCAGACCGGGATCTTGGGGTGCACGGCAGCTCGGCTCACCACGGCAACCACCAGCGGCGCCCGGGTGAAGCGCGTCAGCTCCTGATCGCGCCGTTCCTCGGACAGCTCGCCCTCGCGCGCCTCGGCCAGCGGCAGCAGGCGTTCGCCGAGCTCCGCTCGGGCCTCGCCCCGAATGAGGATGAAGCGCCAGGGCACCAGCTTGCCGTGATCGGGCACGCGAGAGGCCGCCTGCAGGATGGTGCGCAGGGCCTCGCCTTCCGGCGCGGGCTCGACCATAGTCATGGCCGGATGCGAGCGCCGCGTGAGCATCAAGCGCAGTGTTTCGGATTGCTCCGTCGTCATTTTCAGCCTTTTTGTCGGCGCCGGCCACAGGCGGGGCGGCACGAGATGGAGGGGGCGCAAAACGCGCTGTCACCTCCATGACCTAGACGGCTTTTCGCGCCTGTCAATCTTGCCGGGGCCGGAGGCGACAGATGACTTGAAATTGCCCCAGTTTTGGAGTGGAACCCAGAGGTGGGATTTCCCCCGCGCGGTTTCGTTTCAAGACAAGGGCAGGCAGCCGGCCAATGCAGGTGTTCAGGGCTTTTGCAATCGCGCTTTGCGCCGTCGGTCTGGCGATCTCCCCGCTCCAGGCGCAGGACGTCGTGACGCCTCCGGCCAAGCCCGACGAGCTGAACGCGGCGCCGGCGGATGCAGCGCCGGTCGAGGCAGCTCCGGAAGAGCCGGCCGCGCCTCCTCTCGGCGACCTGTTCGGCGGCAATGCCGTGCCCGGCTCTTCCACGCCGGTCGTGCCCTATGCCCCCGCCATCACGCCGGATACCGGCATGCCGGACCAGGGCACGGAATCGCCTGTCTACATGGTCGCCCGTCTCTCCGAGGATGGACCGGCGCTGACCCAGGGCGTCACCTGGCGGGTCTATCGGTCCAAGCTGGATGAAAGCGGCCGGCTCGAGCTGGTGGCAACGGCAACCGGCGGGGATGCGGACTTCCGCCTGGCGCCGGGAGAGTATTTCGTCCACACCGCCTATGGCTATGCCGGCCGCACCAGCCGCATCTCCGTGCGCAACGGCCTCACCAGCCAGACCGTTGTGCTGAATGCCGGCGGCATCAAGCTCGATGCGCAGTTCTCGGGCAACCAGCCTATCCGCGCCGGCCGGCTGGTCTTCGACATCTACGAACGCGAGTTCAACAGTCGCGGCGAACGCAAGATCGTGGCGAACAACGTCAAGCCGGGCGACATCGTGCGGCTGAATGCGGACACCTATCACATCGTCAGCCGCTACGGCGCCGTCAACGCGACGGTGCGTGCCGACATCCGCGTCGAGCCGGGCAAGCTGACCGAAGCGACCGTCTACCACAACGCGGCCCGCGTCACGCTGAAGCTGGTCAACCAGCCCGGCGGCGAGGCCATCGCCAATACCAACTGGTCGGTCCTGACGCCCGGCGGCGATACGGTGGTGGAAGGTACGGGCGCCTTCCCGGCCTTCGTCCTGGCCTCGGGCGAATATCAGGTGATCGCGCGCAACGAGGACAAGCTCTATTCGCGCGACTTCGAGGTGAAGACCGCCGCCCATGGCGAGGTCGAGGTCCTTACCAGCTCGCTTCTCAAGCAGTAGCCCTAAGCCGGCCTCAGGCAGCGATCCGCCGCAGCCGGCGCCGGTCAGGCCTGCCTCGCGGCCTGGGCACCGCCGGTGCCATGGCGACCACCCGTGCCAGCAAATGCTCGGTCATCGCTTTCTGATCGCCGAAAGCTGCCAGCTCCTCGTAGGGGATTGGGGCGCCCACCCGCACCGGCAGGTCGCAGCCCATGATCTTGCGGAACTCGCGAATATACATCGACAGGCGAAGCGTCAGCGAGAACCGCGAGACCAGGTGAAAGAGCGGCGAGTTCTGGCCGTCGAAATAAAGCGGGATGACTGTCGCGCGGGCCGCACGGATCATCTTGGCCGTGAAGGTTTTCCACGGCAGTTCACGCGCGCGGCCGAAGGGCCGGTCGGCCGTTGCCACCCCTCCCCCCGGAAACACGATGATCGTTACGCCTTCGGCGAGCAGGCGCAGGGCCTCCTGCCGGGTGCGCATGTTGGTCCGTAGCGCATCCGCCGTCTCCTCGAAGTCGATTGGCAGCGCGTAGGGGCGGATCTCCGGCGCCTTCAGGAGCTCGTTGTTGATGAGGATGCGGTAGGGACGCCCTAGCCGTTCGGCGAGCGACAGGATCGCCGGCCCGTCGCCGAGCCCGTAAGGATGATTGGCGATCATCACCAACGGTCCCTCGGGCAGGCTTTCCGGCGGCCAGCTCCCCTCTTCCACCAGCACATCGACACCGATCAGCGCCAGAAGGTCGCCCCATTTTGTGGTCGAGGTCGCAGCGATGGCATCGCGCCAATAGCGATAGTAGCCGAGCAGGTAATTGCGTCCCGACAGCGTCTCTATCCAGCGGATCAAGACGCGCTTGGTCCACGAATGCGCCTCGTTGGCGTAGCTGAGTTCCGTTTCCCTCACCACCGGCCCCTGAATTCGCCTGCGCGGAAGAACCCCCGATCTAGGCCGTCTTGCGTGACAGGATCGCGACACTCCGCCAGCCCTCTTACCAAAAGAGCCGGCCGGGAGATCCCGGCCGGCTCATTCTGGATTTGGGCATATGCCGGTTTCAGCCTCGGCGCAGGTCCGGCGCGACGGCCTCCTCGACAAGGGCGGCAATCGCCTCGTCGAGACCCGTGACGGACTGCTGCTGCGAGCCCAGGCGGCGGATGTTGACGGTCCGCTCTTCAGCCTCGCGTTTGCCGCACACGACGATGACCGGAACCTTGGCCAGCGAGTGCTCGCGGACCTTGTAGTTGATCTTCTCGTTGCGCAGGTCGAGCTCGGCCCGCAGGCCCGCCTTCCTCATCGCCGCCTGCACCTCGGTCGCGTACTCATCCGCATCGGAGGTGATGGTGGTAACGACCACCTGCTGCGGCGCCAGCCACAGCGGGAAATGGCCTGCGAAGTTCTCGATCAGGATGCCGAGGAAGCGCTCCATCGAGCCGCAGATGGCGCGATGGATCATCACCGGCGTCTTCTTCTCGCCGTCCTTGTCGACATAGAAGGCGCCGAACCGCTCCGGCAGGTTGAAGTCCACCTGGGTGGTGCCGCACTGCCATTCGCGCCCGATGGCGTCCTTGAGCGTGTACTCGAACTTCGGACCGTAGAACGCGCCCTCGCCCGGCAGGATATCGGTCTTGATGCGCCCGCCTGACTGATCGGCGATCTGCTTCAGGACCTTTTCCATCACCGCTTCGGCATGATCCCAGAGCTCGTCGGATCCGACGCGCTTTTCCGGCCGGGTCGACAGCTTCACGACAATCTCGTTGAAGCCGAAGTCCTCGTAGACCGAGAGGATCAGGTCGTTGATCTTCAGGCACTCCGCCGCCATCTGCTCCTCGGTGCAGAAGATGTGGGCGTCGTCCTGGGTGAAGCCGCGCACGCGCATCAGGCCGTGCATGGCGCCCGAAGGCTCGTAGCGGTGCACCGCGCCGAACTCGGCCAGCCGCAGGGGCAGGTCGCGATAGCTCTTCAGCCCATGCTTGAAGATCTGCACGTGGCCCGGGCAGTTCATCGGCTTCAGGGCGAACAGGCGGGTGTCCTCGGCCTCCGGATCGGCACACTGCACGGAGAACATGTTCTCCTTGTACCAGCCCCAGTGACCGGAGGTCTCCCACAGCGAGGTGTCGAGGATCTGCGGGGCATTCACCTCGTCATAGTCCTCGTCGAGCCGACGGCGCATATAGCCGACCAGGCTCTGGAACAGGCTCCAGCCCTTGGCGTGCCAGAACACGACGCCCGGCCCCTCTTCCTGGAAATGGAACAGGTCCATCTCCCGGCCGAGCTTGCGGTGGTCGCGCTTCTCGGCCTCTTCCAGCATGTGGAGATAAGCCTTGAGCTCGGCCTCGTTCGCCCAGGCGGTGCCGTAGATGCGGGTCAGCATCTCGTTGTTGCTGTCGCCGCGCCAATAGGCGCCGGCCACCTTCATCAGCTTGAAGGAGTCGCCCACCTGGCGGGTGGAAGCCATGTGCGGCCCGCGGCACAGGTCGAGCCACGCGCCCTGACGATAGATCTTCACGTCCTGGTCTGCGGGGATCGCATCCACCAGCTCGACCTTGTAGGTCTCGCCCTTTTCCAGGAAATGACGCTTCGCCTCGTCGCGCGACCACACCTCGCGAGTGAACGCATCGCCCCGCTGGATGATCTCGCGCATCTTCTTCTCGATGACCGGCAGGTCGTCGGGCGTAAAGGGCTCGTCGCGCTTGAAGTCGTAATAGAAGCCGTTCTCGATCACCGGGCCGATGGTCACCTGCGTCCCCGGCCACAGTTCCTGCACCGCCTCGGCCATCACATGGGCGGCGTCGTGGCGGATCAGCTCCAGCGCCCGCGGGTCCTCGCGGGTGACGATCTCCAGCCGGGCGTCGCGCTCGATCGGCAGCGACAGGTCCGCGAGCTCTCCGTCGAGCGTGACGGCAACCGCCTTCTTGGCCAGCGACTTGGAGATGCCGGCGGCAATCTCGGCGCCGGTCACACCGGGCGCGAAATCACGAACCGAATTGTCGGGGAAGGTCAGATGGATCATGTCTATCTCCGGCTCACTCCTGCAAACAGGGCAGGTAAGCGTTGTGTTTTTGAACCGCGGTTGAATAGAGGATTTGGGCAAGGGCGGCAACCGTTACAACCCGGGCGAGGGCCAAGTCCTTCCGTCAGGGGCCAGTCCGGGACCAGCCGCCCCACCGCCGCGACCGAAATCTCCATCGCGCAAAAAGCAGCGGGCCGGACCATGTGGTCCAGCCCGCTCTCATCAATGCCTGAGGGAAGATTGACGCCTCAGGCGGCCCTGAGGGTGCGGAGGAACTGGCTCACCTCCTGCTCCAGCGTCCGCGACTGACCCGAAAGGGCGCCGGAGAGGCCCATCAGCTGCGTCGAGGCTGCGCCGGTCATTTCGGCCGCCGTGCCCACGCCGGCGATGTTCTGAGTCACCTCGTTCGCACCCGAGGATGCGCGGTTGATGTTCGTGGCAATCTCGTTGGTCGCCGCGCCCTGCTGCTCCACCGCGATCGAGATTGCCTGAGCCGCATCCTGGATCGTGCCGATGGTGGTGACGATCTGCGAGATCGAGTCGACCGTCGTGCGGGTGGCCGCCTGGATCTCCGTGATCTTGCCGGAGATTTCCTCGGTCGCCTTGGCCGTCTGGCTTGCCAGTCCCTTGACTTCGGCCGCGACCACGGCGAAGCCCTTGCCCGCCTCCCCGGCCCGTGCAGCCTCGATGGTCGCGTTCAGCGCCAGGAGGTTGGTCTGCTCGGCGATCGTCGTGATCAACTCGACCACTTCCCCGATCTTCTGGGCAGCTTCGGACAGGGAGTTGACGTGACGGCTCGTCTTTTCGGCGGTTGTTGCGGCATCTTTCGAGATGGTCACCGAGCGCTCGACCTGCGAGGTGATCTCGCTGATGGATGCCGACAGTTCTTCCGCTCCGACGGCAACCGTCTGGACGTTGGTCGAAGCCTCCTCGGCAGCTCCCGAAACCGCCTGAGCCTGACGCGAGGTTTCTTCGGCGTTCGCGGAGAGGCCCTCGGCCGCATTGGCGACTTCACCGGAGGCACGGACCAGCGACTGGACCAACTGCCCCATCGAGGCTTCGAACTGGTCGGCCATGGCCCGGCGCTGGCTCAGGGCCTGCTCAGCGTTGCGTGCCTCTGTTTCGACCTGCTCCGCACGCAACCTCTCGTTTTCCCGAAGGCTGTCGCGGAAGGTCTGCAGCGTGTTCGCCATGGCGCCCAGTTCGTTCTTGCGACCGGCACACGGAATGTGCGCGTCGAAGTCGCCGCCGGCAATCTGGCTCATGGCACCAGAGATGCCGATGATGTTCCGGGTCACGTTGGCGACGATGTAGTAGATGTAAACGACGCCGATCACGCCTGCGACCACCGCCGCAACCGTGAAGATCCAGAAGATATTGGAATAGACCGTCTCGGCTTCCACCTCGGAAGCGCTGGACCCTTCTTCGTTGAGCTTGATCAGCTCGGCAAGGTCGGTGGACAGGTCATCGAACACAGAGCGAATTTCATCTCGCAGAATGACCGTGGCTTCCGCGTTCTTGTTCTGCCGCGACAGCTCGATCACCTCGTTGCTGCGCTTCAGATAGTTCTGCCATTTCACCTTGAACCCATCGTAGACGGCCTGCTCTTGGGCCGAAGAGATGAGCTTCTCGTACTTTTCAGAACTTGCCGCGATGGAGGCCGTGATATCTGCCAACATCTTTTCCGCGGCACGCATTGATGCGTCATCCACCGAGATGATGTGCTCGGCCTGGTAGATCCGGAAGTCGGACGTGGAAGTGTTTATGGCGTTCACCACACTCACGCTCGGCAGCCAATTCTTGGCCATTTCCTCGGCGCTGCCGTTCACTGCAGTCAAACCCGAGAGACCAACCCATACAAGAGTCGTCACCGCGGTCAGAAGCGCCACAGTAAACGAAATCAGAACTGCCCTTAAACTCATTTCCGTCACGCCTCCAAAAGCGAATTACTTGTAAGATCTACCGATTAAAAATTAAAGAAGCTTGAATTAAGCGCGCCGAAAATAGACAAAACTCAAAACCCAAGATGGAATCAATTCTATCCATAATTGAATTAAAACGATTTACGCGCGACATTATGCCAAATAATACAACCATGACGCTAGAGCGACCGGAAATGGCCGTCGGGAAAGCAACCTCCCCGCCGGACGGGTTTTCAGGTCGCGTATTTTGAAGAAAGTTACTTCAAGGAGAAACACTTACCCTACGGACGAAAAACTCCGAGAACCGCTCGCAAGAACGAGCGGAAACCGTTTTCATCCGCGCAAAGGGTGGCCATCGCGGCGCACAAGGCCGGCCTCGACGCCCTTACCGAGCCTCGATCCGGCGAACGAACCAGCGCACGAGCCGCTCCCAGACCGCGTCCTTTTCCATCGAGTCCTCCACCCCGTGATCGAGGTTGGGATTGTCGTTGACCTCGATGACGACCACCCGGTCGCCGAAGGACTTGAGGTCGACGCCGTATAGACCGTCGCCGATCAGGCGAGCCGCCCGCACGGCCGTTTCCACCACGGCCGGCGGCGTCTCGGCGAGCGAGATGGAGCGGAAGCTACCCTCCTTCGCCTGCTTGCCGTCCTCATGCTTGACGATCTGCCAGTGCTTCTTGGCCATCAGGTACTGCACGGCGAAAAGCGGCTCGCCGTCGAGCACGCCGATACGCCAGTCGAATTCGGTCGGGCAATATTCCTGCGCGATGATGATATCGCTGTCTTCCAGCAACTCCTTCACCTTGTCGGCGATGGCCGTCTCGCCCGCGACACGGAACACGCCACGGCTGAACGAGCCGTCCGGAATCTTCAGCACCACCGGCGAGCCGAGCCGCGCCTCCAGTCCCGCCGCCTCCTTGACGCTCGACAGGATCGCCGTCTTCGGGATCGGGATGCCGTGCGTTTCCATCAGCTCGGCGAGATAGACCTTGTTGGTGCAGCGGATCATCGACACCGGGTCGTCGATCACCGGCATGCGTTCCTGCACTGCCCGGCGCGCGAAGCGATAGGTGTGGTTGTCGATATTCGTCGTCTCGCGGATGAACAGCGCATCGTATTGCGCCAAGCGGTCGAGGTCGCCCTTGCCGATCGGCACGATCTCGACGCCCTGGCGCGCGGCGACCTTGGCCAGATGGCGCAGCGAAGCCTGGCTGGAGGGCGGCAGGTCCTCCTTGGGATTGGCGAGCACGGCGAGCGAGTATTTCATCGGCAGGCGCTGCTTGGGCGCTCGCCAGGCACGGTGCGTGTAGCTTTCCAGGCTGGCGCTCAGGAAACTGCGCGAGGTCGGATCGAGATCGGAGATCGGCACGACGCGGATGCGGGTGATCGCCCGCCAGCTGTCCTTGCCAAGGCTCACCTCCAGGATCGGCGCCCGGTACCAGTCGAACAGCAGACGTGCGAAAGGCTCCAGCGCGGCGATCTCGGTCTGGCCGAGACAGACCAGCAGCTTGTCGCCGACGTCTTCGGTCTTCGCCAGGCAGCGGTTGAGACTGTCTTCAAGCTCGGGCAGAGCGTGCCGGTAGAGCCCCTTGCGCGACAGCTCGATCATCGTCTCGACATTGGGCAGCACCCGGTGCTGCCGGGCTTCCGCCAGCAGCGAGGCATAGTAGCCCGCCCCCTGATACGCGAAGGACCGCGACAGGTTGATGATGTTCGGGTTGGTACCGGTGAAGAGCTTGGGGCGCAGCATGTAGTCGCGCACGCTCATCACCTTGTGGGGGGTGTCGGCGTTGGAAAAATCCTTGGGATTGTCGACGAGAACGACCCATGTAGCCATCGGTCTCAGCCCTTTCTCAAAATGATCTGCGCGCGCACCGGCGGCTTGCCCCAACGGGCCATGCGGTCGAATTCGGCATCCGGCACCGGCAGGTTCGAGGCGTCCTGCGGCGTCTCGTAGCCCTCGTATCCGAGCCAGGGGTCGTGAATGAAGAGGTGGCGGGCATCCTCGCCCTGCACCAGCACCCAGTGGGGACCGCGCCGGCCGAGCATGCGATATTCGGAGATCAGCACGATGGCCAGCGCACCTGTGCGCACCTCGTCCGCCAGCGCCCGCGCCGGCAGTTGCTCCTCGAACGCGGGAATGCCCAGCTGCCGCGCCTCGGCGCGATAATCGTCCTGTACGATCTGCATCACCCGCTGCTTGTCGGGATCGCGTACGGAGGAGATGAACAGGTGTCCCGGCGGCGACAGCCGCACCTCGGCGGACAGGCCGCGATGCGCCGCCGCGACCGCAAGACCGAACGGCCCGCAGCCGCCGTGGCCGGAGGCGAGATAGATGGTCGTCGATTCCCGCCAGAGCCGCAGCTCCAGCCTCTCGCCCAGATCGGTCGCTGCATCGAAATGCTTCAGCGCCATCATCAGGCAGGCCGGCCCGCAGGTGAACTCCGTCGTCTGCGCGTGGTAGGGCACGGTGGGGGGAGGCGCGGCCTCATCGTGCAGCAGCTTTTCCATCCGCAGGGCCGCGCTGCCGTCCTCGTAATACTCGGCAACCCGCCCATGCACCCGGTATCCCGCCTTCTTGTAAAGGCTGCGGGCCGTCGTGTTGTCCTCGCGCACCTCCAGCCGCAAGACGATTCTGTCGCGGGCAAAGGCGTCGGCCTCGGCCGCTGCCAGCAGCGCGCGGCCGTAACCCTGCCCGCGCACCTCCTCGCGAAGGGCAAAGGAATAGAGCCGCGCAAGCGCGGTTCCGGACCGGAACAGCAGCAGGGCATAGCCGATGATCTTGCTACCCCTTTCGGCAATGACGAAAGAGGCGCCCGAGCTTTCCAGAAAGCGGCGGAAGGAGCGGCGCGAGATGCGGTCCTGCGTGAAACAGGCTTCCTCAACCTCGACGAGCGCGGCAAGGTCCTCGGGTCTGGCGGCGCGCAGGGTAAAGCTGTCGCCGCCGGGTCGAGGTTCGGGATCGGTTTCCGGCGCGGTCTCGCGTCCGGCTTCGGGCGCGGGGGCCGGCCCTGTATCAGGAGTGTTCAAGTCCGGATCTCCGGGGAAATCTGCAGGGTCGCTCACCGGTTGTCGCCTGTCGGTTCGTGGCGCTGGTCCGATGATGACCTGAAAGCCCTCTATCTCCAAATTCGCCTTGCGTCTTCAACGGCTTTCGCATGGCTGCAACGGAATTCGCATGGCGGCGAGCGGTGGCCCTCAATCGAGCCGTGTTGCCGGGTCGATATGGTTCCCCGTCCAACGGCCATAACGCCAGGGCATGTACCATCTGGCGCTCTCCGGCAGGCACTCGGGGATCGGATCGAACCCGCTGCCGCCGCCCGGCCGGCAGCGCTGCAGGCGCGCAAGTCCGACCCAGCTTCCCGCCCACAACCCGTAACGCGCGATTGCATCGGCCGTGTATCCGGAGCAGCTGGGCGCATATCGGCACGATCGGCCGATGAAGGCCGACAGCGTCAGCTGATAGATGCGGATCAGCAGCAGACCGATGCGGGCCGGAGTGCCCGGCGCCCCGCCGGCGGGGCCGTTGCGGTGAGGATGAGCAGAGCACATGGCTGCAGACCTCAGGCCGCGCGCCGCGCCTCGATCTGCTCGGCAGCATCCACCACCGCCTCGAAGGCCAGCATGGTGGAGGCGTGACGGGCCTTGAAATCGCGCACCGGCTGCAGCACGGCGGCCTCGGCAAAACGTCCGCCCGGCGGCGGCCCGCTCTCCTTCAGCATCGCCAGCACCGCATCGCGCGCCTCGCGCAACTCGCTCAGCGTCGCGCCCTTGATATGCCGCGCAACGATAGAGGCGGAAGCCTGACCGAGTGCGCAGGCTTTGACGTCCTGTGCGAAATCGGTCACAACTCCTTCTTGCATTTTCAGGTCGACAACCACCGTCGAGCCGCACAACTTGGAATGCGCCTTCGCGGAGGCATCGGGTGCGTCGAGACGGCCAAGGCAGGGGATGTTGCCGGCGAGTTCGAGGATCTTCGAATTGTAGATGTCGTCGAGCATGGGCGCCTCATCAAGACAGCGTGACGCAATAACAACCAGCTTCACAGCCATTTGGCATTTCTTATATAGGGTGGAACGCGGGAAAGAAATGGACACACAGGTCTCAGGTCGCGGCCGGGTGGGGCAGGTCGTGAAGAATTGCCGTAATTCAAACAACATGGCATGCGACCCCTCCGCCGCCCGCGGCCAGCACTTTGAGAAACTCCAGTGGTCCGAAATCACGGGGGCGGCGTAACGGATGCGGAATACAGTACAATCGGGAGATCCCGCAATGGATGCCATCTTGAAGCCGGTCACGACCCGCGACGACACTGCAGCGGCAACGCGCCCTCGTCCGTCCCGCGAGGAAGTGGAAGCGGCCGTGCGCACACTGCTTGCCTGGACCGGAGACGACCCCGAGCGCGAGGGGCTGCTCGACACGCCCAAGCGCGTCACCAAAGCCTATGAGGAGATCTTCTCCGGCTACTTCCAGGATCCGGCGGAGCACCTGAAGCGTACCTTCGAGGATGTCGGCGGCTACGACGATATCGTCCTCGTGCGCGGCATCCCGTTCTTCTCGCATTGCGAGCATCACATGCTGCCTTTCGTCGGCGAGGCGCATGTCGCCTACTACCCGTCGGAAGGCGTGGTCGGCCTGTCGAAGATCGCGCGCGTGATCGACATCTTCGCCAAGCGCCTGCAGACGCAGGAAAACCTGACGGCCCAGGTCGTCGATGCGATCGACACCCATCTCGCTCCGCGCGGCATCGCCGTGATGATCGAGGCCGAGCACCAGTGCATGACCATGCGCGGCGTGCAGAAGCAGGGCGTCTCGACCATCACGACCCAGTTCACCGGCGTGTTCCGGGACGACCCCAGCGAACAGGTACGCTTCATGAGCCTGGTTCGCGGCGGCCGTCGCGACTGATCGGGCACGCAAGCACAGGACGCCGCCCGGCGTCGACGGAAGGCAGATGACGGACATTCGCTTCGCCGGGCGCGGCGACAAGAACGAGCTGGAAAACGGAACCGTTTTCCAGCCGAAATTTGATGCCGACGGGCTGATCGCCTGCGTCGTGACCGATGCCGATGACGGCACCGTGCTGATGGTCGGCTACATGAACGCCGAGGCACTCGCCCGCACCATAGAGACGGGCGAGGCCTGGTACTGGAGCCGGTCCCGCCAGGAATACTGGAAGAAGGGCGGCACCTCCGGCCAGGTTCAGCAGGTTGTCGAACTCCTCACCGATTGCGATCAGGACGCCCTGGTCATGAAGGTGCGTGTCGCCGGCAACGGCGCCACCTGCCATGTCGGCTACCGGTCGTGCTTCTACCGGCGGATCGTTGCAGGCGGAAACGGCGCGGTCGGCCTGGAACAGGCTGGCGGCGAGCGGGTCTACGATCCCAAGGACGTCTACGGCGGCTGACCACCGCCTCCTCCCCGCACTCCCCCACTACCGCAACAGTGGCAGCCTGCCGCAGATCCGGTCGACCGCCTTGCGCGGCCCGGCCAGCAGGATCGCCTGCGGCGTATGGCCGGCAAGCGGCGCGGCGGCGATACGCTGCGAGTAATCCTCGTAGTTTCGCGCCTCGAAAGCCGCCCTCATATAGGCAAGGCGAACCGGCAGGTTCTCGGCTGCCGCGAAAAGGTCCGGCAGTTCCTCTTGCGGAGCACCGAGCACCGGAAGCGCCACCGTCGTGATCCCGGCGAGCGCGATACCGTCGCTCGTCGGTGTATCGGCACCCACGAGGTCAGGCTCGAACCGGCCGAGGCTCATCCCCAGCACGGCAGCGAAATTGGCCTTCAGCCCCACCGGCAGGCTGTCGGACAGAATGATCACAGGCTTGATCGACATGGCATCCTCTTGTTGTCAGGGGATGCCCTTGCCATGACGGGATCCGGCGCGGATTGGACGAAATTGACCTGTCAGTGACGGACCAGGGCGCCGGGTGTGACCCCGTAGTGCCGCCGGAATTGCCGGATCATGTGGCCCTGATCGCAAAAGCCTGCGGCAACCGCCGCTTCCGCCGCGCGCATTCCCTCCAGCAGCAGACGGCGGGCAAGATCGACACGGTGCTGGAGAACATGTGCGTGCGGCGTCATGCCGGTCACCTTGGCGACGCTGCGCACCAGATAGGAGGGCGCAAGGCCGACTTCCGCCGACAGTTCCGCCAGCGACAGGCTTTCTCCCGCCTCCACACCTGTGGCAATGCGCTCCCGGAGCCTGCGGATGGCGACGCTCTCCCGCCCAGCAGGACGCAGCTCCGCGCGCCCATGCAAGGAAAAGGCACAGGCCAGAACCCGGTGGATCGCCTCTTCCACCGCCAGCCGCCAATCGGGCCCCTTGGCCGCGTTCAACCTTGCGGCCACCACGCCCAGCGCCCGCGTCAGGACCTGCTCCCGGTCACGCGGCGCGATCTCCGCAAAGCCGCGCAGATGGGAAAGGCCCAGGACCTCGCGAACCGCCGCCTCGCTGGCATAGAGCATGTTGTAGCGCACGCGCCCGGCGGCGGCGTGGCCCGTATGCGGCTCTTCCGGGTTCATCAAGGACAGCGTGCCGGCGGGAAGGATCATGCTCTGCCCGCGGCAGACGTAGCCGCCTGCCCCTTCCGCTATGGCGCCGATGGCGAAGCCTTCATGCGCATGCCGCCCGAAAGTCTGGGTGCTGAAGGCGGCCTCGAACAGTTCGATCCCGTGATGCCAGCCGAGATGATGGTAGCGGTTTTCCTGCACTCTGCCGCCTCTCTCCGCCTCCCGGCCATCCGCCTCCCTATCGCCCCGCAAGCCGCGGCGCGCCGTCGCCGGCACGCCGCACCGCGCAGCATCAAGTCATGGCGATATAGTTGCGCATGTCCTCCGCCTCGCGCTCGATCTGCGCGATGCGGTGCTTGACCACGTCACCGATGGAGATCAGCCCGTCCAGCTTGCCGTCCTTGACCACCGGCACGTGGCGGAAGCGGCCGCCGGTCATCCGGGCCATCACCGTGTTCACGGTCTCCGTTGCCTGACAGGTCACCACCTTGGCGGTCATGTACGCCGAGGCCGGCTTGTCGAGCGCGTCGGTGCCGTCTTGCGAGATCGCGCGGACCACGTCGCGTTCGGAAACGATTCCCCGGATGGCGCCCTTGCCATCGGTAATGACGATGGCGCCGATGCGCTTGGCTCCCAGAATGGCGCAGATCTCGCGCATCGTCGTTTCGGCACGTTCCGTCACCACGTCCCGCCCCTTCTCGTTGAGAATTGATGCGACCGTCATGTCCGACCTCCCCGGTGGCTGGTTCTGGCTGCGGGCGGGAGCAAGCTGCTCCCGATTACGCTTCCATCATGACAAATCCCTGTCGCCGTGCAATCGGCAACACTGCGGGGGCACGAGCGCCTATCTGCGGCGGGGCACCGGATCGAAAAACGAAAACAACAGAAAGCCCGCTACGAAACCACCGATATGGGCCTCCCAGGCAACGCTGCCCCCCTCCCCGGCGCCCGGCAGCGGGATGATGCCGAACAGCAGATTGACGCCGAACCAGACCAGCAGGAACATCAGCGCCTTCGGATTGGAAAGCGTCTCGGCCATGCCGGATGCGGGAATGCGGTAGGCGAATTCATCTGTCCGCCGCATCGCTCCGAGCGGTCCGCCCATGTCGAAGACGAAGCGTGTTGCCGCCGCCATCTGGCCGGAGATCGCGGCCGACGCGCCGATCATCGGCACCGTCTCGCCGAAATGCAGCATCAGATGCAATGCCGCACCGCCGACGGCGCACACGGCCGAGAGCACCAGGAACCGCGCCGTCCCGAAGCGCCTGGCGACCGCCGAGCCGAAGACCGCCATCCACATCACGTTGACGAAGAGGTGTCCCCAGCCGCCATGCAGGAAGGCATAGGTCAGAAACGTCCAGACCTTCGCCGCTTCGCCGCCCGGCAACTGGTAGAGCGCAACTGCATCCGCCAGATAGCGCGCCGGCAGGAACGAGAAGGCGAGCAGGACTTCGTATTGCAGCTCCCTCGAGAGCAGATACGTGTCCGTCAGATGGACGCCGATCAGCACCAGCGACAGCCAGGTCACCACTTTCGGCAGATTGAAGACCGGCTCCGCCCGGGGCGGCCCCTGATCGTGATTCTCGATGGGTGTGGGTTCGTGCATTGTCTCGCGCCTGGCGGTGATCGTCAGCCACCAGATCGACCGCCGGACGCGATCCGTCAAGTCGCCTGCCCATGGGCGCCGCCCGACCGGCCTCAAAGAAAAACCGCCCGCCGCGCTGTCACGCGATCCGGGCGGCTCGAAAAGTGGCGGGAAACGGCGCCTCAGCCGGCTCCCCGCGAACGAGGTCAGTCGTTGTGCAGTACAGGTAAGCTCGTGTTCACCAACTCCTCGATCCTGCCCTTCAAATCAACGCGACGGCAACCGACACTCCCTGTTAACCTTAACAAGAGGTAAAACGAACCGTTCAACTCCTTGGCATGCGCCCTGCTACGTAAGCGCCAAGACACGGCACAAAAGGGAAAACCGTCCCGAAACCGGACAGTTTCCCGCAAAGGCCGGAGAAAGAGCGCAAGGCGTCCCACGTTCCGGCACACTCGCCGGGTCCCATGGCCGGCCTTGCGCAAAAACAGGACAGAAGCTCCCTCCGGATCTGCCGGCAGGAGCGGAAGCGGGGCAAGGTTGGTGGACATGAAACATCCGGTGACACAGCAGCTCTACGACTACTGGGACAGTCTGCGCGGTGATCGGCCGGCGCCGGATCGCGGCGAGATCGAGCCGGGCCGGATCCGCTCCGTGCTCGGCGACACCTTCATCCTGGAGCTCATCGACCGCGACACCTATCGCTACCGGCTGGCCGGGACACGGCTTTGCGCCCTGCACTGCCGCGAGTTGAAGAACCGCAATATCCTGCGCGGCTGGTCGGACGAGGACCGCGAGGCGCTCTCCACGCTGCTCGCCGCGGTGAACGAGGATGCGGCCGCAGCGGTGATCGGCGTTACCGGCTACACCGAGCGCAAGCAGGCGGTGGACATGGAAATGCTGCTGCTGCCGCTGCACATCCCCGGAGAGGGCTGCAGCCGCGTGCTCGGCGCCTGTGTCGCGCTGGAACAGCCCTACTGGGCCGGCATGCATCCGATCCTGTCGCAGACGATCAAGAGCGTGCGGCTGATCTGGCCGGACGAGCGGCCGGCTTTCCTGCGTCCGCAGCCGCGTGGCTCCGTCAGCACCGTGCCGCGGTTCAGCCGCCAGCCGTCCGCCCTGCAGAGCGCACCGCCCCTGCCGCTCATAGCCGAGGCGCGGCGCGTCCAGCATCTGATGGTCATCGAAGGTGGAAAGAGCTGAACCGGTCCTGCCGAAAGTATTGACATCCGCAGCTCTGCGCAGACGGTTGCTTACCAACTGTTAACTGCCGCGCCATATCTTCGACCCGCAGAGTTCGTGCAGCCTCCATGGCGCACGCTCCAGGGAAGGTCGACGACGAATGGCGCACGCCACGGCACTCATGTACACGACAGCTGCCGCAGCCAAGAATGTCGACCGTCGGCGCCATTCCCGCGTACCGGTCAATATCCTCGGCCGCTTCATGCTTGAGGACCGCCGCGAATATCCCTGCCAGATCATCGACATGTCTCCGGGCGGCGCGGCCATCATCGCCCCGGTCCCGGCGCGCGTCGGCGAGCGCATCATTGCCTATATCGACCATATCGGTCGCATCGAGGGCGAGGTCGTGCGCGAGATCGAAGGCGGCTTCGCCATGCGGATCAACGCGCCGCTGCGCAAGCGCGACAAGCTCGCCAACGTCCTGACCTGGCTTGCCAATCGCGACGTGCTCAATCTGCCGGAAGATCGCCGGCACGAGCGCTTCACGCCGAAGAACCCGATCACCCAGATCGTCCTGCAGGACGGACGCAGCTACAAGTCGCGCATCATCGACGTGTCGCTGTCGGGCGCCTCGCTCAAGACCGAGGTGAAGCCGGAAATCGGCATGGCCATCGGCATCGGCAAGATGCGCGCCCGCGTGGTGCGCCACACCGAGGACGGCATCGCCGTCGAGTTCGCGAACATCCAGAACCGCGATCTCCTCGAAAAGCACATTTCCTGATCCTGACGCCCTAGCTGCCGCCACGCGTTTTCCCGCCGGATAGCGATATCCAGGCGGCGCCGGTGCCATGCGCGCCGCACGTCCTTCCATCTCATCGCTCCCGCTCCGCCCTGCCCGCAATCGCCCAAGCGCTTGCGGGCATTGGCCTTTTTGCGCCGGGGCTCACGGCGTCCACCCCCGTGTCCATTTCCCTACAATTTTAATCAAAACAAGTATAAATTATCGTATAAATCTCTTATATTTCAAATAAACTTCCACGACCAACCTTAGACGCAAATAAAAACGCACATGTCATTGTCTAGTCAGCCTTGGGGAGGGCGAAGACATGACAATGAACGCGAAAATCCTGAAGTATACTCTCGTTGCCTTCGCGATGGCCGCCGTTGGCATCAGCCAGGCCAATGCACAGGCCGGCCGTTTCATGGAGACCGGCGCAGCGGCAAAGGCCCCTGTCGGCCATGTCGGCTTCTGTCAGGAAAATCCTGCGGAATGCGAACCCGACGGCAAGGGCGCCGTGGTGGTGAAGCTCGACCGAGAGCGCTGGAACGAACTCATCGCCGTCAATGCAGAGGTGAACGCCCGCATCCGGCCGGTGACGGATGTCGAGCTCTTCGGCGTCGAGGAATACTGGACCTATCCGGTCGACGGCGCGGGCGACTGCGAAGAATACGTGCTGGAGAAGAAGCGCGTGCTGCTGAACCGCGGCTGGCCCGCCAGCGCGCTGCTGATCACAGTCGTCAAGGACACCAACAATGCGGGACATGCCGTTCTTACGGTCCGCACCGATCAGGGCGACGTCATCCTCGACAATCAGATCGAGGCCGTTCTGCCCTGGTATTCGGCCCCCTATCGGTTCGTGAAGCGGCAGTCCGCGTCACATCCGGCAAAGTGGGCCGCGATCTCCGACCTGCGAACCAGCACGCTGGCCAGCATCGGAAACTGAGCCTGGTCGGCGGGGTCGGAAACCCCGCCCCTCGCGGCTTGGCAAATACACGAAGGAATGCGCCATCACTGATGGCAACCGGGCCTATCCCCTCCCCCATTCCCTTAGGTCGGGTTGCCGGCCGGCCTCCGCTAACGCGGAGGCCGGCCCATTTTTTTCTCAGCCCTCGGCCACCGGCGACAGACCGGTGATGTAGCGGCGCCACTTGCCGACATAGCCTTCGGCGGAGGCCGCGATGCGAGCCTCGGCGGCCTCGTCGAGCTGGCGCACCACGCGCCCAGGCATGCCGACCACCAGCGAATTGTCCGGGATTTCCTTGCCTTCGGCGATCAGCGCGTTCGCGCCGATGATGCAGTTGCGGCCGATGCGAGCGCCGTTGAGCACGATCGCACCCATCCCCACCAGCGTGTTGTCGCCGATCGTGCAACCATGCAGGATCGCCTTGTGGCCGATCGTGCAGCCGCTCCCGATGTCCAGCGGAAAGCCCATGTCCGTGTGCAGCACGCAGCCATCCTGCACGTTGGAGCGCTCGCCCACCGTGATCGTCTCGTTGTCGCCGCGAAGAACCGCCGCGAACCAGACGCTGGAGTCCCGCTTCAGGACGATGCGCCCGATCACCGCGGCATCAGGGGCGACCCAGTAGCTCCCCGGCTCCGGCGTGACGGGGCTGTGATCGTCGAGGCGGTAAAGCGGCATCGGAAACTCCGGCAGGGCTGAGGTGTCGCGCGGGACAAGAGGAGGCGGAAAGGCGCGGCGCCCGGCAGACGCGGCACCTTAAATGAGAACAACTAGCGCAGCATGCACGACCATGATGCCGGAGCAAAGGCTCCACATTCCCGCGATCGTGGACGAGGCCACCAGCCAGCCGAGCGGGCGCTGTTCTATCCTGCGGCCGCGAATCGCATTGCGCATGATGATGAAGGGGCCGGCGAAGACGCACAGGACACAGGACAGAAGCCCCTTTATCCAGGTCTCGACCGAGATGGCAAAGCGCAGGGGTTCTCCCGTCACAAGCTGATAGAAACTGCCGACAATTCCCGAAATGACGAAGCCCGCGCAGCCAAGATATGCCGCTAGTGCCAGTTCACTCATGATGCCGTTAACCCCTCGTTAACCAATTCTCTGGGACCCTAACCGGAAACTCGACGTTTCATCCAGCAAATAGCATGCCGTTTCCGCAAACCCATTAACGGACTGGTAACCATAAAGATGGCGAACGGAGCGCTCCGCGTCCCGGCACAGATCGGGACACCCGTCCCGCATCGGGACAGCCCGAAGGGCGTCCTGCCGCGCGCAGGTGCGTCCGAATGGGCACCGACGGGAGCGCGCGGATGATGCCGCTGACCCTTCCCGGCGGAACGGGCATCGAGGCCCGCCACTTCACATCGATGGTTTTTGCGCTGGCACTGGCCGGCACTGCGCTGGTGGCCCACACGGTCGGCAGCTGGCTGACCTATACCCGCGGCCCCACGGGGTGGAGCGATAGCCGCGAACGCGTTCCCGTCACGCTTGGCACGACGGAACTGAAGGTGCCCGCCAACATGATGCGGCGGGTCGAGGAGCGCGTTGCCGGCGGTCCGGTGGACAGGCTGAGCCTTGCGGTGCTGTGGCCGTCCATGGAGGGCTACAGCGAGATCAACGCCCGCGCCTTCGCCGACCCGAGCGACACCTCCGCCGTCATTCTCGTTGCGCTTGAGCCGACGCTGACTGCCGACATCATGGATACGAGCGAGCGCCTGACCCAAGTCTGGCTGTCGCTTGCCTCTGGCGACCCCCTGCCCGGCCCGGCGGGCCTTGCCCTGCTGCCCCTCCCCGGGGATCCGGCCAGCGGCACGGACTTCGTCGCGCACCGCTCCGATCAGGGGCGCCTCTTCGCCGCCCGCTGCTTCACCCCGCGGGACAAGGCGCTGGCCGCCACCTGCGAGCGCAGCATCCGTCTCGGAGACGGCCTGTTCGCCACCTACCGCTTCCGACAGGCCCAGCTGGAGCACTGGCAGAAGCTGGACGAGGGCGTCGCCACCCTGGTCGCCGGCCTGACGCCCAAGCCCGCCTCCTGATACGACAGCGAGTGCCCGCGGAGCGGCATGGCAGCCTGCTCGCCATGAGCAGCGTTCAAGGAATTTCGGGCGACAAATCTTGAAAAGGCTTTCAGTTGCACTCCTGGCCTTTGCGGCGCTGATTTTCCTGGGCTTCTTCCAAGCTCTTGATACAGAGCGGCTTGCAAGATCAACGGGCATCTTCAGGCTGATCTATCTGCTCGTCTGGTTCGCTCCAGTTTTGCCGGCCGCAATGGCTGTCTTGAGGGTGGCACGACCGAGCCCGGCATCCCCGGCCTTGATACGGGCAGCAGCTCTTGCGGCGCTTCTCATCGGCCTGCTTCTCACACTCCTTAGCGCCGCGGACGCATCGCCGCACTCAACGCTTATGTTTGCCAACGGGATCACACTCTCACTCGCAGCCGCATCGAGCGTTCTGTTTCTGGCAGCCGGCCGCATCGGCTCGATAGGAAGGTGGCTGGCATTTACCGGCATGGCTCTGTCGGCCACAGCCGCTGTCTGTTCGTTACTATCGGTCCCGGCCGTCGTATACGGCGCCAACCGCATTGCTGCCGGCAATCCGTTCTGCATTGGCCGCCACGCGCCTGCCTCGGAAATCACCTCGATCTGGGACCTGCGCGGCTTTTCTTTCTACACGACGGCTTCGGGATACAAGTCGACATCGGGCTGGTATTTCCATGGTCTCCTTGTGGTCGACGGCACCGATGGGCGCCAATACTTCAATTGGTCGCCGCGAGGCTTTCGGTTCGATCGAATCCACCATCCGGAGCGTTTCGCCGCTCGCGTGCAAGATATCTGCGAGCCGACGTCCACGTTCTGGTCCAAGCTGTGACCATGCGTTGACCGCTGCGCACGAACGATCACCGATCCCGCTTGCGATACGAAAAACGGGCGCCCGCCAAGCGGTGCGCCCGTTTTTCTTCAAGCCCCGGCCGGATGCCGGAGCTCATCGCTGCGAATGCCGTCCGGCTCAGGCCTCGTCGAGATCGTACGACAGGATCGCCATCTGGAAGTTCCAGCTCAGGTCGTCGTCATCGTCGTCGTCCCGGTAGATCACGCCGATGAACTCCTCGCCGATATAGACCTCGGCGGAATCGTCCTTCTTCGGGCGCGCACGAACGACAAGCTTCGGAAGCTCGAACTTCTTCTGGAGGTAGGCCTCGAGCTTGCGGATCTCGTCTGGCTTCACGAAAGGCTCCTTTCTGGGGCACGGACATCGCATCCGCGCCCGAACGAGTTGCCGGCCATGCCGGAATGGCCCCGAACCTACACATTCGGCCGCACGAACCAAGAAAAAAGCGCGCCTTTCCCCCAATGGAGGAACGGCGCGCCCTGCCTGTTCGCTCAACTGGCAGGCGCTCCGCACAAGGAGCACCGAGCCAGTGCGGAGGATCAGCCCTTCTCGCTGTCCGCCGAAAGGAGCTGGTCCATGGTGCGCGAGGGTTCGGCGCAGCCGGCCGCCCCCACCACCCGTGCCGGCACACCGGCAACGGTGGAGTTCGGCGGCACGTCCATCAGCACCACCGAGCCGGACGCGACCTTCGAGCAATGGCCGATCTCGATATTGCCCAGTACCTTCGCGCCGGCACCAAGCAGCACGCCGTTGCGGATCTTCGGGTGACGGTCGCCCTCTTCCTTGCCCGTGCCGCCCAGCGTCACGTTCTGCAGGATCGAGACGTTATCGCCGATCTGCGCCGTCGCACCGACGACGATGCCCGTGGCGTGGTCGACGAAGACGCCGACGCCGACCGGCACGGCCGGATGGATGTCCACCTGGAAGGCTTCCGAGCACCGGCTCTGCAGATAGAGCGCGAAGTCCTTGCGCCCGCGCTTCCACAGCCAGTTGGCCAAACGGTGCGTCTGCAGGGCGTGGAAGCCCTTGAAGTAGAGCAGCGGCTCCAGCAACCGGGTGCAGGCCGGATCGCGGTCGTAGACGGCAACCAGGTCGACGCGGAAGGCCTCGGCCAGCGCACGCGAGTCCTGCAGCGCCTCCAGATAGGTCTGACGGATCAGCGAGGGCGAGACCACCACATGGCCGAGCCGGTCGGCGAGCCGGTGGACGACGGCCTCTTCCAGCCGGTCGTGATTGAGCACGGTCTCATAAGCGAAGGAGGCCAGCGCCGGCTCGCAGCGAACCATCGCTTCGGCCTCTTCGCGCAACTGGCTCCAGACAGGGTCATGGCGCGGCAGGGCCGGCGCCTCGGCAAGGGGATTGGTTTGCGGCATGTCCGCCTCCTTATGGAGCCACGTCCGGCAGGCGGATCGCGCTCCCTCCAAGCACAGAGTGTTGGTGCCATCCTACCGCGATCTATGCTGGCAAGGCCATAGGTCAAGCCTGCCGTAACGGTCATTTCACGTAGCTTGCAGTACGCATCACTGTCTCGGGAGCAGGTCTTCCGTCTTCTTCGAATGGACTGGGTCGCAACAGCTTGCGATAACCACGTCAGGACCCGACCGTTTGCAGCCCCGGACCCGACATGACGGATAGCCCCGCCGACATCTGCCCCGCCCGCATCGCCACCGTCGTCGAGGATCGCATCGGCTGGCTGGAGGTAAACAACCCGGCCCGCAAGAACGCGATCACGCTTGCCATGTGGCAGGCCATCCCGAAGGCGGTGACCGAGCTTGCCGCCGACCCGCGCGTGCGGGTCATCGTGCTGCGCGGCGCGGGCGAGGAGACGTTCATCGCCGGAGCCGATATTTCCGAGTTCGCCACCCTTCGCAAGGACGCCGCCTCCGCGCGTGCCTACGAGGCCTCGAACGCGGCCGCCTTCGATGCGCTGCGCAATGCGCGGCTCCCCACGCTAGCGATGATCCGCGGCTTCTGTCTCGGCGGCGGCTTCGGTCTTGCGGCTGCCTGCGACCTGCGCATCGCCGAGGACGGCGCCAGCTTCGGCATACCCGCCGCCCGCCTCGGCGTCGGCTATCCGCCCACCGCGATCGCCGATGTCGTACGGCTGCTCGGCCCCTCGCGTGCCAAGCTCCTCTTCTTCACCGCCCGGCGCATCGGCGTGCAGGAGGCCGAGCGTTTCGGCTTCCTCGACGTCGTCGCCCCGGCTGGCACCCTGGAGGCGGAGGCCCGACGCCTCGCCGGCGAGATCGCCAGCGGCGCGCCCCTCACCCTTCGCGCGGCCAGAGCCGGCATCGACGCCCTCACCGCGCGCCTGTCCGGCAAGGAGCTCGCCGCCTGCCAGGCTCTTGCCGATGCCTGCTTCGACAGCCGCGATTTCATCGAAGGGCGAACGGCCTTCATGGAGAAGCGCGCACCGGAATTCACCGGCAATTAACCATGACGGGCGATACCGGCCGTGGCGGGCGCGCTTTCTTCGTCGCAACTGCGACGCCCGCTGACGCGGAGTCATTTTGTTAACCGATTCCTTGCAGCGTCGATAAAGACCCGGGACACGCACTGGCTTTGCGGACCGGGCACTTGACCGGCGGAATCCGGAATGATTCCCTGTCGCCCGATCCGGCTTGATTCTCTCCGTGAAGGCCTTGAATCGGACCCTCAGCGCACAGCTGACAGACCACTTTAAGTCTGACTGAAAAATATCGCAGGATCAGGAGCTTGAAGAAAAATCTTCAAGTTCACGCTTCGCATGCGCCAATCCTTCACATTAACTTCCGATTAACCATACAAGCCATTGCTGCATCGGAAGAAACCCGAAGGGATTGCTCCGCCTGCGAACCTGAATCGATTTGTGAAGAAACACGCTGGAATGTCCGCGCGAACGCACGCACCCGCCCCAGCACGAAGGGCAGCGCTCCGGGCACCTCAAGGAGCTCAGACTCCGGTTGGGATATGGGAGAAGTCGCCCGGGAAGCCCTGAGCTGCGAACGTGCTCAGGCGGCCCGCAGCCGGTCGAGGAAGGTAACCACGGCCCCCGCGAAGGCGTCGTTGCGGTCGCCTGCAACCATGTGCCCCGCCCCTGCGACATCGGTGTATTCGGCGTGCGGAACCATGGTCAGGAACTCGTCCACCTGGGCCTCGGTGACCAGCTCGGAGCGTGTTCCTCGCACCAGCAACACCGGTATCGTCAGCGACCGCGCCGCGCGCACCAGCTCGTCCTCGACGCTTTCTTCGATGCCCTCGTCCGGGTCCACCGGACGGCCGCGCCGGTCGCCGAGGAAACGCGGATCCCAGTGCCAGCGATAGCGCCCGTCATCATGAAGGCGCAGGTTCTTGGCCAGCCCGTCGAGCCGCTCGGGGCGCTTGCGATGCGGCAGGTAGCGGGCGATGGCATCGGCCGCCTCCTCCACCGTGCCGAAGCCCGCCTCCGCCCGGTCGGCCATGAACGAGATCACCTTGTGCACGCCCGCCGGATCCATCCGCGGCGTCACGTCGACGAGCACAAGAGCCGCCAGCGTACCGGGCCGCAACTTCCCCTCGGCCAGCAGGCTGGCCATGCCACCGAGCGACGCGCCGATGCCGATGGGCCTTGCGCCGGACCGCGCGGCGATCTGATCGCACACCGCCACCACGTCGCGGCCGAAGTCGCGGAACTGGTAGGCACCGCTGTCGACCCAGTCGCTGTCGCCGTGACCACGCTGGTCGAGACACCATGCGGCAAGCCCGCGCGCGGCAAGCCGCTCGCCGGTCCCCTCCCAGGCATGGCGCGTCTGGCCGCCGCCATGGAGCAGCAGCACGGGCTGCCCGCCGGCACCATGGACATCGGCGACGAGACGGTTGTCTTCCGCGCCGGTCAGCGTGACGGTTTCACGGTTCATGCAACCCCCTCTCGCGCCAGGCTCTCCAGGAAGTCGATGACGCCCGCCTTGTAGACCTTGTCGCCCACGGCGATCATGTGGTCGCGGCCCGGGATCTCCAGCACCTTTGCCCTCGGCATCAGACCGGCCAGCTTTTCCGGCGAGCCGGCGATCTCGTCCTTGGTACCGACGGCCACCAGGACCGGCGGGGTGATGCGGGAGACCTCATCCTCGGTGATCTTCTGCCGCGAGGAACGCATGCAGGCGGCAAGGGCAAACCGGTCGGAATTGGTCTGCTCGGCGAAGGCGCGGAAGGCGCGTGCGCCCCGATCCGTCACGTCCGACAGCTTCTCGGCCTCGAGCCCCGCGGCAATCGGCTCGGGATCGCCGACACCGGTGATCATTCCGTAGCCGAGCCCGCCGAAGACGGCGCTGCGCACCCGCTGAGGATGATTGAGCGTCAGGAAAGCGGAAATCCGCGCGCCCATCGAATAGCCCATCACATCCGTGCGCTCGATGCCCAGATGGTCCAGCAACCGCCTTGCGTCCTCGGCCATGGTCGGCGCGCCGTAATCGTCGGGGTCGTGGCTGCCGTCGCTCTCGCCATGGCCGCGATTGTCGATGGCGATGACGCGGCGCCCGGCCTCCGTCAGCAGCTTCACCCAGCCGGGATAGACCCAGTTCACATGCTTGTTGGAGGCAAAGCCGTGGATGAGCAGGATCGGCTCGCCCCGCCCCTCGTCCAGATAAGCGAGGCGGAGACCGGCGGATTCGAAATGGGGCATCTGGGCCTTTACCTTGACGTAAACGTAAAAAACGGAGTCCCACGATAATGCGCAAGACTGCGGATGAAAAGCCTGCATCCCGCCCGCCGGCCGTGTCGCGCGCGTCGATCCGCCCTCCCTGCTTCCGGTCGCCGCAGTTGTGGCGAACCTGCCACTTCCCCCTGTTCAAACCTCTCCTTCCTGCGTATGGTCCGGCAAATCCTGCAGGACATGCTGAACGACGGATGGATGCGATGGCGCATGCTGTAATTCCCCATTTCCAGAATGACCGCGGCCTGGAGTCGATCGAGATCGGCGCGAAGGAGTTCCAGTGCGTTGGCGCTCGCCCGCCCTTCGACCATCCGCATGTCTTCCTGGACATGGGCGACGACAACGAGATCATCTGCCCCTACTGCTCGACGCTTTACCGCTACAATCCGTCCCTGAGCGCCCATCAGGCGGAGCCGGCCGACTGCGTCTGGGCCCCGGAAGCCGCCTGACCAGCGTCCGGCGCAAGGCCCGCGCATGGCGCAGTCCCACTCCGATGCGAACCGTATCTTCATCGCCGGCGCGGGCATCGGCGGCCTGACGGCCGCCTTGTGCCTGTCGCGGCGCGCGCGGCCCGTAACGGTGATCGAGCAGGCGAGCGAACTCCTCCCTGTCGGTTCCGGCCTGCAGCTTCCCCCGAATACGATGCAGGTGCTGCGCAAACTCGGCCTCGAGGACGCGCTGCTGCCCCATGTGGTCGCCCCCCGTGCCATTGAGGTCATGACCTGGCGCAGCGATGCCCCCGTCGCCGAGATCCCGCTCGGGAAGATCGCGGAAAAGCGTTATGGCGCGCCCTATCTCGTCATCCACCGGGCGGACCTGCAGGACGTGCTGCTGAAGGCGGCCCGCGCCTCCGCCGGCATCACGCTGCGCCTCGGCACGCGCCTGCGCGGGGCCGCGCAGAACGCCGACAGGATCAAGCTGGAACTCGAACACGCCGACGGCGATGCGGGTGCGGATACTCCGCTCGATCATGACACCGGCGCGACCCTGATCGGCGCCGATGGCGTCTGGTCGACCGTGCGCCGCCGCGTCATGGGCCTGCGCCCGGCCGCGTTTTCCGGACGAACCGCCTATCGTGCGGTCATCCCGGCGAGCGACGTTCCCGATCGCTGGCGCAACGTCACCGGCCTGTGGCTCGGCCCGCGCGCCCATGTGGTCCACTACCCCGTCTGCGGCGGCGAGTACTTCAATCTCGTCGCGCTGGTCGAAGAGGACTGGCAGGAAGAGGTGTGGTCCGGCCCGGCCGACAGGGATGCCCTGCTCGAACGTTTCCGCGACTGGCCCGGCGCCTGCCGCGAGCTGCTCTCGCTTCCCGCCTCATGGCTGAAATGGGCCCTTTGCTCGATGGATCCGGGCACGAGCTGGGTAGACGGGCGCTTTGCTCTGCTCGGCGATGCCGCCCATGCGATGCTCCCCTTCGCCGCCCAAGGGGCCGCAATGGCCATCGAGGACGCGGAAGCGCTGGCGCGTCATCTCGACCAGGGCTCGGCCGACATTCCCCGGGCGCTGCGCGCCTACGAGGCCGAACGGCAGGATCGGGCTGAGCGGGTCGTGCGCCTGGCCGGCTCCAACGACCGCATCTACCACATGAGCGGCCCCTTGGCCTTTGCCCGCGACATGGTGATGCGGTCCTTGCCTTCGGAACGTCTTCTCGCGCGGCTCGATTGGCTATATGGATGGCGGCCTCCGGGCGCCTGACCACGCCCGCGGGCGCAGCTGCCCATGCCGATGGCGCCGGGTCGGATGCGAAACGTGGATCCAGGAGTGGGTGGGCATGTCGGCTGACCAGGACATCGTGACCGCAGGCTTTCTCGTCATCGGCGACGAGATCCTGTCCGGGCGCACCAAGGACAAGAATATCGGCTACCTCGCCGAGTATCTCACCGCGATCGGCATCGACCTGTCTGAGGTCCGCGTGGTGCCGGATGTGGAAGAGCGCATCGTCGAGGCCGTGCGCGAGCTCAGCGCCCGCTACACCTACGTCTTCACCTCCGGCGGCATCGGCCCGACCCACGACGACATCACCGCCGATTCGATGGCCAAGGCCTTCGGCGTGCCGATCGATCACGACCCGCGCGCCGTCGAGATCCTTCGCAACTTCTATCCCGAAGGCCAACTGACCGAGGCGCGCCTGCGTATGGCGCGCATCCCGCAGGGCGCTGATCTCATCGAGAACTCCGTCTCGAAGGCCCCCGGCTTCCGCATCGGCAACGTGCATGTCATGGCCGGTGTCCCCTCGATCATGCAGGCGATGCTCGACGCCGTCGCCCCGACGCTGAAGACCGGCACGCGCATGCTGTCGGAAACCGTTGACGCCGATCTGCCGGAAAGCCGCATCGCAGCGAGCCTGCGCAAGATCCAGGACGCGCATTCCGGCGTGATGATCGGCTCCTACCCGCGCTCCATCGACGGGCGATTCTCCACTCAGATCGTCGTGCGTTCGCGCGACGCAGAGTTGCTGCGGCAGGCGGCCGAGGCGGTGCGCGCCGCCGTCGCCGCCACCACCCGCTAACCCTTTACGTACTGCCGAACGACAGGACACGACCCGCATGGAAAACCCGCAAGCTCCGAAAGCCTTTCCCGTCTCCTGGGACCAGTTCCACCGCGACTGCCGCGCCCTTGCATGGCGCCTGTCCAGCCAGGGCAAGTGGCAGGCCATCGTCTGCATCACCCGCGGCGGCCTGGTGCCTGCGGCCATCGTCGCGCGCGAGCTCGGCATCCGGCTGATCGAGACGGTTTGCGTCGCCTCCTATCATGACTACGAGAACCAGGGCGAATTGCAGGTCCTGAAGACCATCGACAAGCAGGTCGTCGATCTCAATGGCGGCAAGGGGTCCGGCGTGCTGGTCATCGACGATCTGGTCGACACCGGCAAGACCGCCCGCGTTGTCCGCGAAATGCTGCCCGAGGCCCATTTCGCCACCGTCTACGCCAAGCCGATGGGCCGTCCGCTGGTCGACACTTTCGTCACCGAGGTCTCCCAGGACACCTGGATCTATTTCCCCTGGGACATGGGCTGGCAGTTCCAGCCGCCGATCGCAACCAGCAGCCAGGGCTGAAGAACCCAGCGTCAATTTGGTCACACAGGTCTTCTGCGAGTGCAGGTCAGCCCTGCACTCGCAGGAAAGTTATTACCGTGCCCATATTTCGGCGCAATTTCTCAGCCTATAACCTCGGTATGACACACGAGATTCTCCCGCGCGCCGGCTCTCTTCCCGCATCCGGCAACACCCTCATGTCGCGTCGCACCGCCCTTGTCGGTCTCGGCGCGTTGGCTCTTGCCGGCTGCCAGAGCACGGGCAACAACCCGCGCATCCAGGCGGCTTCTGCCACGGCGCCGGCTCAGGTGATCGACCCGTACTACCTGCAGATGTACGCGGCGATGCCGGAAGAGAAGTTCCCGATTCCGGCCGTTGATCTGCGCCGCGTCAATCCGGTCTACTTCCGTCAGGTCGTGCCCTATCGCACCCAGGAACGCGCCGGCACGCTGATCGTCGACACGCCGAACCGGTTCCTCTACCTGGTGATGGAGAATGGCCAGGCCCTGCGCTACGGCGTCGGCATCGGCCGCGCCGGCTTCGATTGGGGCGGGCGTGCCCGCATCGCCTACAAGCGCGCCTGGCCGCGCTGGACCCCGCCGGCCGAGATGATCGCCCGCCAGCCGGAGTTGGAACCCTATCGCAACGGCATGGAGCCGGGACTGCAGAACCCGCTCGGCGCCCGCGCGCTGTACATTTTCGAAGGCAACCGCGACACCATCTACCGCATCCACGGAACGATGGAGTACTGGACCATCGGCAAGGCCGTGTCTTCGGGCTGCGTGCGCCTGATGAACCAGGATGTCATCGACCTTGCGGCACGGGTGCCGAACGACACCCCGATCGTCGTCCTGCAGGACAATAGCGGCGTCGCCTGAGGAGGCGTCGCTTCTCATTTTCCGCTTTGTGAATACACGGTCGCGGGCCCGCCAACGGGCCCGTTTTCCGTTTATGGCAGCAGGCTCACCCGCTGCTCTGCGACGATTTCTTCCGGCGTGATCCGGCAACCGATCGCATAGGCCTCGACACCGCGCGATCGCGCCTCGGCAAAGGCCGCGGCATAGGCCGGGTCGAGATCTGCTGCAAAGGAGAGCCGGTCGCAGTCCGGCCGCTGCACCAGATAGACCATAGCTGCCCGCGCCCCTTCCGCCACCATGTCTCCCATCTCGACGAGATGCTTGGCGCCGCGCGCGGTGACCGAATCCGGAAACTCTGCCAGTCCCGCCTGCCGCATCAGGTGGACGTTCTTCACCTCGACATAGACCGGGCGGCCATCCGCCCCCTCGAGCAGGATGTCGATGCGCGAGTTGCGGCCGTATTTCACTTCGCGGCGCAGCGAGGTGAAGCCGGCAAGCTCCGCGATCAGGCCGGCGCGAAGCGCTTCCTCGACCAGGGCATTCGGATGGGCGGTATTGATACCGACCAGCGCCCCGTCCGCCTCCACGATCTCCCAGGAGTACTTCAGCTTGCGCGCCGGATTGTCGGAGATCGACAGATAGACCCGGGCGCCCGGCTCGCGCAGCCCCAGCATCGAACCGGGATTGGCGCAGTGCGCCGTTACCTCCTCGCCGCTGTCGAGGATGACATCGGCAAGGAACCGCTTGTAGCGCTTGACCAGCCGGCCGGGCACGAGGGGAGAGGCAAAGCGCAAAGGAAAACTCCAGTCAGTTGAACGGGCTCAGCGCGACCAGAAGTCGGGATCGAGCAGCACCAGCACGGTGAACAGCTCAAGCCGGCCCATCAGCATGGCAAAGGACAGGATCCACTTGGCGCCATCGGGCAGCGGGGCGAAGTTGCCGGCCGGCCCGATGATCGGGCCAAGCCCCGGGCCGACATTGGAGATCGCGGTCGCCGCCGCCGACAGGGCCGTGACAATGTCGAGGCCGAAGCCCGACAGGGCCAGCGTGATCGTGCCGACCGAGCCCATGTAGACGACGAGAAACGCAAGGACCGAGAAGGACAGTTCCGGCGTCAGGCGGGTATTGGCGTATTGCTCCGACATCACCCGGTTCGGCCTGACCATCCGGCGCACATGCGCCCGCACCGTGCCGAAGAACACCAGGAAGCGGAAGATCTTGATACCGCCGGATGTGGACCCGGTGCAGCCGCCGACGAAGGTCAGCAGCAGCGCAAGGCCGATCACCGGCGGGCCCCAGGTAGTGTAGTCGCCCATGGCGAAGCCGGTCGTCGTGATGATCGAGACGATGTTGAACGTCGAGGCGAGCAGCGCCTCGGAAAAGTTCATCTCCAGCGCAGCGCCGAGATAGACGGTTACCGCCAGCGAGGTCAGCACCACGAGGCCGAGCAGCGCGCGCACCTGGGGGTCGTTCCACAGCACCAGCGGGCGTCCCCGCAGCGCTTGGATGATCAGGACGAAGGGCAGCGCGCCGATCAGCATGAAGGTCACCGCGACCCAGCCGGCCGCCGGATCGGTGAAATAGCCGAAGGACAGGTCATGCGTGGAATATCCGCCGGTCGATATCGTGGTCATCGCGTGGTTGATCGCGTCGAACACGGTCATGCCGGTCAGAAGGAAGGCCAGCACGCAGACGAAGGTCAGGAACAGATAGGTGATCCCGAACAGGCGGATCAGTTCGACCGAGCGCGCGACGATCTTCTCGCTGCGGTCGGAACTCTCGCTCTGGAACAGCTGCATACCGCCGATGCGCAGGAACGGCAGCAGCACGATGGCCATGACGACAATGCCGACACCGCCCATCCACTGCATCAGGGAGCGCCAGACCAGCAATCCCGGCGGCAGGCTGTCGAGGCCGGACAGCACGGTCGATCCGGTCGTCGTGAAGCCCGAGACCGCCTCGAACACCGCATCCGCATAGCCGATACCGAGCCACAGGAAGGGCAGCGCCCCGAAAGCCGGCAGCGTCAGCCAGGACAGGGTCGTCAGGATGAAGGTCTGGCGGATGTCGAGACCGTCGGTCAGCGCGCCGCCGACGGCGACGGACAACAGCAGACCGATCAGGCCGGTGATCAGCGCCGACAGGACGAAGGCCTGCCAGTCGGCGTTGCGCGCGGCGACGTCGACCATTGCCGGGATCAGCATGGCCGTCGCCAGACCCACATAGAGAAAACCGAGGACGTTGAGCACGGGGCGAAGCGAAATCACGGAATGGCGTCTTTCGTCGTCTGGCGTCGTCCGGGATCTGCGATCGTCGTCCCGTCTTGCGATGCGTGGCGGCAATCCTTGGTACGGACGGCGGGACTCGAACCCGCATGGCCAAGGCCGAGGGATTTTAAGTCCCTTGTGTCTACCGGTTCCACCACGTCCGCGCCCGCTTTGGGTACAAGCACCTTCGGGGGGACGCAAGAGGGAAGCGCGCCGTGCACCGGCAAGCGTCCTGCGTCAGCTCCGCACCCGGCGCCGCTCAACCTTGCGGCGAAAGCGGATTGCGCCCCGCGCCCGCGCGTTTTAAGGCTATTGGAAATCCCGGCGGAGCCAGTCCCGCCCCGACCTCTTCGCCCGTGCGCCGCGCACCGGTGGAGCAGCCGCGGACCCGGCGGCGTGGCGGGCGGTGGGGCCCGCGACACGAACAGCCCGGACGAGCATCTCGCATGGTCACCTATATCGACGCCGCAACGGCTCCCCTGAAGAACACCGGCCAGATCCGCCTCTACGGCCCGGAGGACTTCGCCGGCATGCACAAGGCCGGACAGCTGACGGCACGCTGCCTCGACGCGCTGGTCGAGAAGATCGTGCCCGGCGTCACCACGCAGGAAATCGACGATTTCGTCTACCGCTTCGGCGTCGAGAACGGCGCCCTGCCGGCGACGCTGAACTATCGCGGCTACACCAAATCGACCTGCACCTCGATCAACCACGTCGTCTGCCACGGCATCCCGAACGACAAGCCGCTCAAGGAAGGCGACATCGTCAACATCGACGTCACCTACATCCTCGACGGCTGGCACGGCGATTCCAGCCGCATGTACGCGGTCGGCAAGCTGAAGCGCGCGGCCGAGCGTCTGGTGGAGGTCACCTACGAATCGCTGCTCCGCGGCATCGAGATGGCCCGCCCCGGCAAGACCACCGGCGACATCGGCCACGCGATCCAGAGTTTCGTCGAGGCCGAGCGCTGCTCGGTGGTGCGCGACTTCTGCGGCCACGGCGTCGGCCGGCTGTTCCACGACATGCCGAACATCCTGCATTACGGCCGCCCGGGCGAAGGCATCGAGCTGAAGCCGGGAATGATCTTCACCATCGAACCGATGGTCAATCTCGGCCGGCCGCATGTGAAGGTGCTCGGCGACGGCTGGACCGCCGTCACGCGCGACCGCTCGCTGTCGGCCCAGTTCGAGCACTCGGTCGGCATCACCGCGACGGGCTGCGAGATCTTCACCCTGTCGCCCGCCGGCCTCGACAATCCGCTGACCTTCGGTCGCAACTGACGACGGCACCACAGGAGGGGGGCGGAATGAACGGCACCGACGACGGCTTTTCCGATGCTGGCGTCGCTCCGCATTTCCATGGGCACCGCGACCGGCTGCGCCAGCGTTTCCGCGAAGGCGGCCACGCGGCGCTGCAGGATTACGAGTTGCTGGAGCTGCTGCTGTTCTCGCCGATCCGCCGCGCCGATACCAAGCCCGTGGCCAAGGCGCTGATCGACCGTTTCGGCTCTTTCGCCGAGGTGCTGGCTGCCCCGCCGGCCCGCCTCAAGGAAGTGCGCGGCGTCGGCGACCGGGTGGTGGACGAACTCAAGCTCGCCCATGCAGTGGCCGAGCGCTTCCTGCGCGGTCAGGTTCGCGAGCGCACCGTGCTGTCGTCCTGGTCGCAGGTCATCGACTATGTGCGCACCGCCATGGCCTTCTCCGACCGGGAAGAGTTCCGCATCCTCTTCCTCGACAAGAAGAACGCGCTGATCGCCGACGAAGTGCAGCAGCGCGGCACCGTCGACCACACGCCGGTCTATCCGCGCGAGGTGATGAAGCGGGCGCTGGAACTGTCGGCCAGTGCCCTGATCCTGGTGCACAACCATCCGTCCGGCGACCCGACACCATCGCGCGCCGACATCCAGATGACCAAGCAGATCGCCGATATTGCCGGCACGCTGGGCATCGTCCTGCACGATCACATCATCGTCGGGCGCGACGGCCATGCCAGCTTTCGCGGCCTGCAGCTGATCTGACGCTCCGGCAGCGCGCTTCAAACAGCTCACCGACAGCGACACCCCGTCGCAGCTGCGCTTGACGTTTATCAACGTTCTGCCACACGCCGACGCTAGGATGATCCTCGCGGTCGTGGACGACCGCAATGATCCCGTCCCCTACACAGGGACGCTCGCAGGGAGGTCCGCAACAATGGCAGATACTCGAAAGACCGTTTCCGGGGATGGCGTCAATGCCAGCCTCGTCCCGTTCGAAATGGCCTATTGCAACCCGCTGGTCCTGATCGGCCGCATGCAATCCGAGGCGCTGCGCGCGACGCTGGACCGTCAGGTCGAGATGGTCGACTTCCTGCGCCTGCGGGTGGAAAAGGACGTCCGTCTCGCGGAGCGCCTGCTGCAGGCACGCCAGCCGGGCGATGTCGTGGCCGCCTGCAGCGAGTTCTGCAGCGACGCGCTCGAGGACTATGCCCGCGAGGGCTTCCGCGCCGCCAATCTTGTTCCCGAGGTCGCGGCCGAGACGGCAGAGCAGGTCGCGCGCGAGGCCGAAGAGGTCTCCGACGAGCTCAAGATCGCCTCTCTCGCCATCGCCTGACCGGCGAAGGCTGGTCTTTCCTCACAAAGCCGGCAGGTCGCGGACATGCTCCGCGATCATCGCCTCCTCGTCGGTGGCGATCACCCGCACCTCGACGCCGCTGTCCGGCGTGGAGATGACCGGCGCCCCGTCCGCATTCGCAGCCCTGTCGAGCCGCACGCCGAGCCAACCCAGCCGCTCGCAGACCCGCTCGCGGATTTCCGGCGCGTTCTCGCCGATGCCTGCGGTGAAGACGAAGCCGTCGAGCCCGCCGAGCACGCTGGCCAGCGCCCCCGCTTCGCGCACGATGCGATGGACGAAGACGTCGATCGCCTCCGCCGCCGCCGGCTCCGTGCTCTCCAGCAGCACCCGCATGTCATTGGAAATGCCTGACAGGCCCAGCAAGCCGGCGCGGGTGTAGAGCAGCCGCTCCGTATCGTCGATAGAGAGCCCCTCCCATCGCATCAGATGCAGCAAGGCTCCCGGATCGAGCGCGCCGCAGCGCGTTCCCATCACCAGACCGTCCAGCGCCGTGAAGCCCATGGTCGTGTCGACGCTCTCGCCGCCCCTCAAGCCGCACATGCTGGCGCCGTTGCCCAGATGCGCGGCGATCACGCGCCCGCCATGGACGCGCGGCGACAGCATCGCCAGCCGCCGCGACACGTACTCGTAGGACAGGCCATGGAACCCGTAGCGGCGGATGCCGCGCCGCTCGAACTCGCGCGGCAGGGCAAAGCGCGTCGCAACCGCCGGCATCGTGCGGTGAAAGGCCGTGTCGAAACACACGACCTGCCGCAGGCCGGGCCGCGTGCGGGCGATCTCCCGGATCGGCGCCAGATTGTGCGGCACATGCAGCGGCGCCAACTCCGCCAGATCGCCGAGCAGTTCCAGCAGCTCCGGCGTCACCTCCTCCGGCATCCGGTGACCCGCCCCGCCATGCACCACCCGGTGGCCGATGCCGGCAAGGTGCCGCCCGGCCAGTTCTGTGTCGATACGCGCCAGAAGGTGACCGAGCGAAGCCTCGAACCGCGTTTCCGCCCAGGTTTCATCGGCCAGGAGCCCGCCTTGCGCATCTTTCAGGCGGAAACGCTGCCCCGCCCCATCCTCTCGCAGCTCGCCCCGCCGCCAGAGCTGCAAGGCCCCGTCGGCGGCAAGGTCGAAGATCGCCAGCTTGATACTCGAAGAGCCGGCATTGAGCGTCAGGATCGCGCCGGTATCGCCCTGCCCGCTCATGCCCCGACCTCCCCGCCGGCGGCGGCAAGACGGGCACGCGCGAGCTTCGCGGCGACCGCGCAGGAGGCAAGGCGCGTACGCTCGGCGTCCGCCCGGCTGGTCAGGATGATCGGCACCCTTGCGCCCAGGACGACGCCTGCGGCATCGGCCCCGGCCAGGAATGTCAGCTGCTTGGCGAGAATGTTGCCGGCCTCGAGATCCGGCACCACCAGGATGTCGGCCTCGCCCGCCACCGGCGAGACGATGCCCTTTTCCCGCGCCGCCTCCAGGCTGATCGCATTGTCGAAGGCCAGCGGGCCGTCGACGAGCCCGCCGGTGATCTGGCCCCGGTCCGTCATCTTGCAGAGCGCTGCCGCGTCCAGCGTCGAGGCAAGCTTCGGGTTGATGGTTTCCACCGCCGACAGGATCGCCACCTTCGGCAGCGCGATTCCCATCGCATGGGCAAGATCGATGGCGTTCTGGATGATGTCCCGCTTGATCGCGAGATCGGGAGCGATGTTGACCGCCGCATCGGTTACCAGCAGCGGCCGGGGATGGCCGGGTACGTCCATCAGGTAGACATGCGACAGGCGCCGCTCGGTTCGCAGCCCCTTGGTCCGGTCGAGAACCGCATGCAGCAGTTCGTCCGTATGCAGCGACCCCTTCATCAGCAGCGCGGCTTCGCCGCACCGCACCAACGCCACCGCCGCTTCGGCGGCTGCATGGCTGTGCGGCGCCTCCACCAGGCGGAACCGGTCGATGGCAACGCCCGCCTCGGCCGCGGCCTGTTCGATCCGCCCGCGCGGGCCGACCAGGATCGGCACGACGATGCCGGCATCCGCCGCTTCCGCCGCGGCGGCAATGGCCGGCGCGCTGCAGGGATGGGCGACGGCGGCAACCGGCGGCGCACTGGAGGCAGCTTCCGCCATCAGCGCGCGGAACCGCTCGTGCCGGCTCATGCGGATATCGGGCAGTTCGACCCTCGGCCGGCGGATCTTCTCGTCCGGTGCACGCACATGGATGGTGCCGGACGCGACCGCCCGGCCCGCCTCGGTGCGGCATTCGCAGGACAGGACCAGTTCCCGCGTCTCCGCTACCCGCCCTGTGACGGCAAGCGTCAGCACCAGGGCATCGCCGGCAGAGACCGGCCCCTGAAAGGCAAGCTCCTGCGCCAGCGTCACGCCGCCCGGTCCCGGCAATTCCGTCGCAACCAGCAGCGACACCAATCCCGTGACGATCGGGCCGGCGCTGGCCCCCTCTCCGCCGCTGCCCCCGCCCGCGATCACCGCCAGCAGGTCGATATCCTGCTGGACGAGGGTACGGCGCAACACGGCGCTGTCGCCGGTCGCGATCTCGTCGAAGGTCCGGTTCTCCACCATGTCATGGCTGGTGGCGCCCGCTCGAATGTCCATGAAAGCTCGGTCCCGGCTCGTCTTTGGGTGGCAGTCGGTCGCGCGGGAGCATGTATGGCCCCTGCCTCAGCATGCAATCCGTCGTTCTCCGGACCATGCACCGCTCTTCACGAGCAGGCGCGGAAACCGCAGCGGCAATCCGCCGGCCTTTTTTCAACGTAACACATGACGAACGGGAGGATCCGGCCATGAACCGTCTGCTTGCAAGCCTTGCCTGTGCACTCATCGCCCTTGGCGCGGTCTTGCCCGCGCCCGTTCGGGCGGACGAGGCGAACGCACACGACTTCTCGCTGACAGCAATCGACGGCTCGGCAATGCCGCTCTCCGCCTATCGCGGCAAGACCGTCCTCGTCGTGAACACCGCCTCGCGCTGCAGTTTCACCCAGCAATATGCGCCGCTGCAGGCGCTGTACGAGACCTATCGCGACCGCGGGCTGGTCGTGATCGGCGTCCCCTCCAACGATTTCGGCGGACAGGAGCCGGGCACGGAGGGCGATATCGAGGACTTCACACGCTCCGCCTACCGGGTCGACTTTCCGCTGACCAACAAGACCTCGGTGCGCGGCGAGGCGGCAACGCCCTTCTACAAGTGGGTGACACGCGAAGCCGGACCGCTAGGCGCCCCGCGCTGGAACTTCCAGAAATATCTGATCGGCCCCGACGGCCGGCTGGTGGACTGGTACTCGCCGATGACCGAGCCGGATTCCCCGCGCCTGCGCGCCGCCATCGAGCGCAGCCTCGCCACCCACACCTCGCCCGCCGGCGGATCCTGAACGCCGGGCTCGCCGACGCTCGACATTGCCGACGAAGACGATTGCCGTGACCTCCTTTCCCGCCCCTGCCTTGCAGGTCGTGTGGTTCAAGCGCGACCTCAGAACCCATGACCACGAGCCGCTGGCGCGGGCGGCGGAGCGTGGGCCCGTCCTGCCCCTGTTCGTTGTCGAACCGAACCTGTGGCGGCAAGCGGACATGTCCGCCCGTCACTGGGCTTTCGTCGCCGAAGCCCTGACCGCGCTCAACGCGGATCTCGCCCGCCTCGGCCAGCCGCTGGTCATTCGTCATGGAGAGGTGGTCGAAGTCCTCGCCCGCGTCCATGCCGCGCGGGGCATCGCCGTCCTGTGGTCGCATCAGGAGACGGGCAACGGCTGGACCTTCGCCCGCGACCGGCAAGTCGGCGCCTGGTGCCGGGCGCATGGGGTCCCCTGGCACGAACTGCGCCAGGACGGCGTGACCCGCCGGCTGCGCAGCCGCGACGGCTGGGCGGCAGGATGGGAGCGCGACATGGCCGCGCCGCAGGTCGCGGCTCCCGTCCTCGCCCCGCTCTCGCTTGCCGATACCGGGCACATTCCGGCTGCTGCCGACCTCGGACTTGCGACAGACCTCTGCCCCGGCCGACAGCCTGGCGGCCGACCGGCGGGCCTCGCCTGCCTCGACAGCTTCCTCCACCGCCGGGGCGAGCCGTACCGCGCGGCCATGTCCAGCCCCGTGCTTGCTTTCGACGCCTGCTCGCGCCTCTCACCGCATCTGGCCTGGGGCACCCTGTCGCTGCGCGAGACGCTGCAGGCCTGCCGCACCCGCCAGCGTGCCTTGCGCGATAGCCCCGCATCCGCTCGCGGGTGGCGACAGTCGCTCTCCTCGTTCGACGGCCGCCTGCACTGGCGTTCGCATTTCATGCAGAAGCTTGAGGATGCGCCCTCGCTGGAATTCCGCAACCTGCACCGCGCCTATGACGGTCTGCGCCCGCCCGCGGAAAGCGAGCCCGCCCGCCTTGCGGCCTGGATGCGCGGAGAGACCGGCCTGCCCTTCGTCGATGCCTGCATGCGGGCGCTCACCGCCACCGGCTGGATGAACTTCCGCATGCGCGCGATGCTGATGGCGGTGGCGAGCTACCACCTGTGGCTCGACTGGCGCCGGCCGGGCGAGCATCTCGCCCGCCTGTTCACCGATTACGAGCCGGGCATTCACTGGCCGCAGGTGCAGATGCAGTCCGGCACCACCGGCATCAACACCGTGCGCATCTACAATCCGGTGAAGCAGGGCATCGACCAGGACCCGGATGGCAGCTTCACGCGGGCCTGGGTGCCGGAACTGGCGAAGGTGCCGGACCGGTTCCTTCACGAGCCGTGGAAGTGGGAGGGCGCGGCAGGCCTGCTCGGCAGCCGCTATCCTGCCCCCATCGTCGACCATCTGGCGGCGGCACGCCATGCCCGCGAGGCAGTCTGGGGGCGGCGCGCCGCCACCGGGTTTCGCGATGCCGCCGACCGCATCCAGCAACGTCACGGCAGCCGGCGCAGCGGCCTTTCCGTACCCGCGCGCGGCAAGCGCTCGCCACCCGACACCGGCCAGCTCTCGCTGGCGCTCGACACCGCCGAAGATCGCAAACCATGAAGATGCGCAAGCCTGGCGACCTGCCGAAGAAAGTCTGTGCGACCTGCGGCCGTCCCTTTGCGTGGCGACGCAAATGGCGCCTCGCATGGGACGAAGTCCGCCACTGCTCCCAACGCTGCCGGGAGAACCGCAACCGACCATCAAAACATGAGAATACGGGCTAAGTCATTGCGGATGATAAGAAATTCAAAACAGGTGTTTACGCAGATTAACCAAGCATTGATGGTCATTTGTTAACAGCCGCCATGGCACCTTCGCCGCATTATCGAGGGGCTCGCAATGGTAGCGACACGAACCGACACAGGCGCACGTCTGGCAAATGCTATCCTGTTTCCCGTTGTGGGACTGGTGCTGCTCGCCATTGCGTTTTCGGTAGCGCTGATCGCCTATACGTCCCGGTCCGCCGACATCGCCGCCCTCAACAGCGAACGCTCCCTTCTGCGAGGCAGCACCAACCTCCAGCTGGAGCTGCTGGCCAAGGAACAGGAAGGCGTCGCGGTCTGGGACCAGTCGTTTTTCTACGCCCGGCCCGAAACGTTGAGCATCGACTGGCTCGACAGCAATATCGGCCTGTGGCTCTTCGCCAACTACGGCCACGACCAGACCATCATCATCGATATCGACGGAAACCCGATCTACAATTCCGTCCGTGGCAAGCGCATGCCGGTGGAACAGACCGCGGCGCTGCTCGATGACATCAAGCCGCTGGTGGCCCGGGCGCGGGCCCGCTTCATCGCCAGTTTCGACCGGCTGCCGTCCGGCCTGTTCTACATCGAGCGTCCGCCGAGCGGCTTCACCCGGTCGCTGTACGAAACCGGCCTGGCCTCCTTCGAAGGCGAGCCGGCGATGGTCGCGGCGACGGCGATCAGCCCGGAGCTGAAGCAGTTCCTGTCCAAGCGCCGTGGCCCGGCCGTAGTCGTCAGCCTCAAGAAACTGGATTCCGAGCGGCTGGAAGCCCTCGCCGAACGCTCGGGCATCACCGGCTTGCGTTCGATCACCAATCCGGCCGGCACCCCCGCCAGCATGGAGCTGCGCAACCCGCGCGCCCAGAATATCGGCTATCTCGCCTGGCAGGCGGAGAACCCGGGCTCCTCGATCCTGTCGGGCGTCGGGCCGATCCTGTTCTTCCTTGCCGCGACCATCGCCGGCCTCACCGGCCTGGTGCTGTTCTACACCCGCCAGAACACGCGCCGGCTCGCCGAAAGCGAGGCCCGGGCCCAGCACGCCGCGCTGCATGACAGCCTGACCGGCCTTGCCAACCGCGACTATTTCGCCAGCAGCTTCCGCGAGGAGCTGGCAAGCTGGCATGCCGCCAAGGGCCTGCTTGGCGTGATCTATATCGATCTCGACCACTTCAAGGACATCAACGACACGCTCGGACATGCCGCTGGCGACGAGGTGATCCGCGAGGCGGCCCGCCGGTTGCGCGTACTGGTGCCAGAAGAGGCGACGCTCGCGCGCATCAGCGGCGACGAGTTCGCCCTGCTGCTGCCCGGCTGCGAATCCCGGGAGCTGATCGAACAGGTGCTGAAGCGCATGCAGGATCGCTTCGCCGTGCCGATGTATATCGGCGGCAACCACCTGCATGTCAGCCTGAGCGTCGGTGCCGCCATCGCCCCGGAAGACAGCCTGTCGATGGGCGAGCTGCTGCGCAAGGCGGACATCGCGCTCTATTCGGCCAAGGCGAGCGGCCGCGGCCGCTGGGCCTTCTTCGAGGCCTGCATGGAAGAGCATGTGCGCACCCGCGAGAGCCTTGCGCACGCCTTGCGCGATGCCATCGCCCGCAGCAAGCTCGACGTCGTCTACCAGCCGCAAACCACCATCGACGGCACCAAGGTCCTGTCGGTCGAGGCCCTGCTGCGCTGGACGGATCCGGAAATGGGTGCGATCAGCCCGGCGACCTTCGTGCCGATTGCCGAAGAAACCGGCCTCATCAACGATCTGGGCCTCTATGTGCTGCGCCGTGCCTGCCAGGACGCCGCCGCCTGGCCGCATCTTGGCCTTGCGGTCAATGTCTCGCCGACCCAGTTCCGCCATCCGCGCTTCATCGAGGATCTGCGCGGCACGCTGGAGGCCTGCAATTTCGAGCCGTCGCGGCTGGAGATCGAGGTCACCGAGTCGGTCTTTGCCGACAACGACAACGACATTCTCAAGATCCTCACCCAGGTGCAGGAAATGGGCGTGCGCGTCGCCCTCGACGATTTCGGCGTCGGCTATTCCAGCCTCAGCTACCTGCGCCGCTTCCCCTTCGACACGCTGAAGATCGACCGCTCCTTCATTGCCGACCTGGAAATCGCCCCGCACGCCCATGCGATCCTGTCGACGATCATCGACCTTGGAGAGGCACTGGGCATGAAGGTGGTGGCAGAAGGCATCGAGACCCGACAGCAGGCGATGATCCTGCAGCGGACCAATTGCGACCGCCTGCAGGGCTTCTATCTGTCGCGGCCCATCCCGCCGGCAGCCATCGCCCAGGCGGAGGCCCGCCTGTCGGGCGAGGACCAGCAGAGCGTGCCGCTGAGAGCGTGATCAGGGAGCAATCCGGGTCCGCAGCTGCGCATCCAGCCGCGCAATGGCACGGAACGGCCCGCCGCTCTCGGCCAGCGCAGCATCGATGTCGCAGACATCGCGCCCCACCGTACCGAAACGCCGGGTGACGGCATCGACCACCCAGTGCCTTTGCTGCCGCTTGCGGCGCCCGGCCAGTTCTCCACCGGCCTCCAGCTTTGCCGCATGAGCATCGCACGCCGCGACCGCCTCCGCGATCCCCTGCTCCGCCGTCGCCGAGACGGTCAGTACCGCCGGCAGACCGGCACCCGCCGGGCGGGCCAGCGATAGCGCGCCCTGCACGTCCGCGGCTGCACGCCGCGCCAGCGCGCCCATGTCCGCCTTGGTGACCAGCACCAGGTCGGGCAGTTCCATCACTCCGGCTTTCATGAATTGCAGACTGTCGCCCGAGCCCGGCTGGATGCACAGGGCCAGCGTGTCGGCGACATGGGCAACGTCGGCCTCCGACTGGCCGATGCCGACGGATTCGACGATCACCCGGTCCATCACCGCGCGCATCAGGACGACGGCAGCGATGGCATGGTCGGAAAGCCCGCCGAGCCGGTCGCGCGCCGCCATGGAGCGCACAAAGACGCCCGTGTCTTCCGGATCGGTGGAAAGCCGCGTGCGGTCGCCGAGCAGCGCGCCGCCGGTGATCTGCGAGGAAGGATCGACGGCGATCACGCCGACGCTCTCGCCCCGCGCCCTATAGGCGCGGATCAGGGCGTTGGTCAGCGTCGACTTGCCGACGCCCGGCGGGCCGGTAAGCCCGAGAACGCGGCCGCCCGCCGCCCCTGCCGCCTCATCGAGAAGCTGCAGGAACGCAGGGTCAGCCGCGGCCGTCTCGATGGCCGACAGCGTGCGGGCGAGCGCCGGCTTGCCACCGGCGGCAAGCTCAGCGATGGTCCCCGGCCGCCGGACCGCCATGGCCTCAGGCCGCTTTCTTCGCCTTCAGCGCCGCCTGCGCCGCCGCCAGTCGGGCGATCGGCACGCGGAACGGCGAACAGGACACATAGTCGAGCCCGACGCTCTCGCAGAAGGTGATCGAGGCCGGGTCGCCGCCATGCTCGCCGCAGATGCCGAGCTTGAGGCCCGGGCGGGCCGCCCGGCCGCGCTCGGCGCCGATGCGGATCAGCTCGCCGACGCCTTCCTGGTCGAGCGAGACGAACGGATCGCGCTCGATCACGCCCATGCGCTGGTAGGGGCCGAGGAACGAGGCCGCATCGTCACGCGAGATGCCGAAGGTCGTCTGGGTCAGGTCGTTGGTGCCGAAGGAGAAGAACTCCGCGGTCTCGGCGATCTCGCCGGCGCGCAGGCAGGCCCGCGGCAGCTCGATCATCGTGCCGACCTGATAGTCGATGGTGATGCCCGTTTCCTGCGCCACAGCCTTGGCCATCGCGTCGATGCGTGCGCGCACCATGTCCAGCTCCGCCTTGACGCCGACCAGCGGCACCATGATCTCCGGCGTCACCGGCGCTCCGGTCGTCTTGCCGGCCGCAACGGCGCCCTCGAAGATGGCGCGCGCCTGCATCTCGGCGATCTCGGGATAGGTCACCAGCAGCCGGCATCCGCGATGGCCCAGCATCGGGTTGAACTCGTTGAGATCATGCGCTCGCTGCCGCAGCACCTCGCTGTCGACGCCCATCACCGCTGCGACCTCGGCGATCTCCTCCTCGCTATGCGGCAGGAACTCGTGCAGCGGCGGGTCGAGCAGACGGATCGTCACGGGCAGGCCCTGCATGATCTCGAACAGCTCGGTGAAGTCGCCGCGCTGCATCGGCAGCAGCTTGTCGAGCGCCGCCCGGCGGCCCTGCTCGGTCTCCGACAGGATCATCTCGCGCACCGCGACGATGCGCTCTCCTTCAAAGAACATGTGTTCGGTACGGCACAGGCCGATGCCTTCGGCGCCGAAGCCGCGCGCCGCGCGCGCATCCGCCGGCGTCTCGGCATTGGTGCGAACCGCCATCCGCCGGTGGACGTCGGCCCACTCCATCAGCCGGGCGAACTCGCCGGACATTTCCGGCTGCAGCATCGCCACCTCGCCGACCAGGACCTGGCCGGTGGTGCCGTCGATGGTGATCACGTCGCCCTTGGACAGCTTGCGGCCCGAGACCGTCAGCGTCGCCGTGCGATAGTCGATCCGCAGCGCACCGGCGCCGGAAACGCAGGGCTTGCCCATGCCGCGCGCCACCACGGCCGCGTGGCTGGTCATGCCGCCGCGCGTCGTCAGGATGCCTTCGGCCGCATGCATGCCGTGAATGTCCTCGGGGCTCGTCTCGACGCGCACCAGGATCACCTTGCGGCCCGCAGCCTTCGCCTCTTCCGCCTCGTCGGAGGAGAAGACGATGACGCCGGACGCAGCCCCCGGCGAGGCCGGCAGGCCGGTCGCGATCACGTCGCGCTCCGCCGCAGGGTCGATCATCGGGTGCAGCAGCTGGTCGAGAGCGGCCGGGTCGACACCCATCACCGCTTCCTCGGTGGAGATCAGTCCCTCGTCGGCCATCTCCACGGCGATCTTCAGCGCGGCGCGCGCCGTACGCTTGCCCGAGCGCGTCTGCAGCATCCACAGGCGCCCGCGCTCGATGGTGAACTCGAGATCCTGCATGTCGCGATAGTGGCCTTCCAGCCGGTCGCAGATCTCGGTGAACTGGGCAAAGGCCTCGGGCATCGCCCGCTCCAGCGACAGCGCGTCGGAGCCGGCGGCAATGCGCGCGGCCTCGGTGATGTCCTGCGGCGTGCGGATGCCGGCGACCACGTCCTCGCCCTGCGCGTTGATCAGGAACTCGCCGTAGAGCGCCTTCTCGCCGGTCGACGGATTGCGGGTGAAGGCAACGCCGGTGGCCGAGTCCTCTCCCATGTTGCCGAACACCATCGCCTGCACGTTGACCGCCGTGCCCCAGTCGTTGGGGATATCGTGCAGCCGGCGATAGGTGATGGCGCGCGCGCTTTCCCAGGACAGGAAGACAGCGCCGATGGCGCCCCACAGCTGCTCGTGCGGGTCCTGCGGGAACGGCGTGCCGAGTTCGTCCTCGACCAGGGCCTTGTAGCTGGTGATCACCTGCTGCCAGTCTTCGGCCGTCAGATCTGTGTCGAGGTCGCGGCCGTGCTCGTTCTTGAACTCCTCGAGGATCTCCTCGAAGGCATGGTGATCGAGGCCCATCACCACGTCGGAATACATCTGAATGAAGCGGCGGTAGCTGTCATAGGCGAAGCGCGGATCGCCTGCGGCCTCGGCCAGCGCCGGCACCGTGGCGTCGTTGAGACCGAGGTTGAGCACCGTGTCCATCATGCCCGGCATGGAGACCCGCGCGCCGGAGCGCACCGAAACCAGCAGCGGGTTGGTGGTGTCGCCGAAACGGCGGCCGGTGATACGGCCGACCTCCTCGAGCGCTGCGTCCACCTGGGCGCGCAGCTCGTCCGGATAGGTCTTGTCGTGGCTGTCGAACCAGGTGCAGACCTCGGTGGTGATCGTGAAGCCGGGCGGCACCGGCAGTCCCAGATTGCTCATCTCGGCAAGGTTGGCTCCCTTGCCGCCGAGCAGGTTCCTCATTTCGGCAGTGCCTTCGGCCTTGCCGTCACCGAAACCGAACACCCATTTGGTCATGCCGCCTGCATCCTCTCGCTTCGGGGCTTGCGATCGCGCGCCCCGGAGGCGCCGGACCCTGCGCTTGAGGTCGCGTGCGCCTCCCTCCCCGGATGCCCACCCCCATAAATGATGCAGTGCACGAAACAAAGGTTTTTTGCGCAATCGGCCGGCCGGTTATTGATGCAGGCTATGGTTCGGGCCGTTTTCGCCCCCCGGCAAAGGAGCCCGGGCCCGCGCAGCAGGCCGTTTGACGCCTTACGATTCTCGCAGGTGCCGCATTGCCGCCGGCATTGTGGCGCCCCATATCGCCTGACAGCATGCGAAACTGGCGCCTCGCCGACCGCGCAGCGTGAGCCGGCTTTCCGGCTCCGCCGGTCGCACCTGCTTGCAGGAGAGACATATTGCGGCCATCCTCGCAGGCAAAATCAGGCGGATGACTCGCCGCATTCGCGCCAAAGCAGGGGCATTGAGACAATCCGGATGACAACACGCCGCCTCACCCGAACCGCCCGCCGCGGCAGCCTTGCCTGCAGCGTCGCCCTTCTGGCCTCGCTCGCGGCCCTTTCATCCGCCCCTCCGGCTTTCGCCGAAACCCATGCCCAGGCGACCGATATCGACCCGGATTTCAGCTCGGGCACTCCCGAAGGCCTGCCCATCACGCTGAGCGGCAGCTATCTGTCCGGGCGCCTTGCCGGGCAGAGCAACGATCTCGACAATGCCGCCACCTTTTTCGGCGAGGCGCTTCTGGTCGATCCGGGCAACCCCTTCCTGCTCGACCGCACCTTCGTTCTGAAGCTGGCAAACGGCGACCTTGCCGAAGCGCTGGAACTGGCCGAACGCCTCAAGGGCGAGCAGGCCGACCACTTCCTCGCCGGGCTGATGCTGGCGGTCGAGGAGATGCGTGCCGGCAAGAACGCCAAGGCCGGCGAGTATCTTTCCGACGGCGGCCGCGGCCCGCTGGCCGAGCTTGCGGCAGGGCTCCTGTCCGCCTGGGCGCTGGCCGGCGACGGCAAGACCGACGAGGCCCTGGCGCGGATCTCGCGGCTGAACGGGCCGAGCTGGTACACCGTCTTCGTCGCCTACCATACCGGCCTGATCCAGGACTACGCGGGCCGGAGCAAGGACGCGGAGGCGAACTTCCGCGATGCCTACAGCGCCGACCGGGGCGCCCTGCGCGTCGTCAATGCCTACGCCTTGTCGCTCTATCGCAACGGCGACAAGGAGGCCGCGCTCAAGGTACTGGCCGAGTTCAACGCGATGCTGCCCGACCACCCGGTGCTGGTGGCCACCCGCAAGCGGATCGAGAGCGGCGAGACCATCGAGCGCATCGCCGCAAGCCCGAAGGTGGGCGCAGCCGAGGTGCTCTACGGGCTCGGCGCGGCCATCGGCCGCGACGGCGGCGAGGAGCTCTCCGCGACCTTCCTGCAGCTCGCCCTGCATCTGGACGAGGAGGCCGATGTCGCGGCGATCGCGCTGGCCGGCCTCTTCGACCGCATGGGCCGCTTCAAGCGCTCCATCGAGGTTCTGTCCGGTGTGCCGGAGTCCTCTCCGCTCAAGCGCGATGCCGAGATCCAGGTGGGCATCAACTACAACGCCCTCGACAACCTGGACGAGGCGCGCGCCCACCTCTCGGCCCTGGTGGAGAAGGATCCAAGCGACCTCGATGCCGTGGTCGCGCTCGGTAACGTGCTGAGATCTCACAAGCTTTTCAAGGAGGCCGATGAGGCCTACACCAAGGGCATCGAGACCATTGCCGAGCCGGAAGCCAAGCACTGGACGATCTTCTACTATCGCGGCATCTGCCGCGAACGGCTGAAGACCTGGGGTCCGGCCGAGGCCGACTTCCGCCTGTCGCTGAAGCTGTCGCCCGAGCAGCCGCTGGTGCTCAACTACCTCGGATATTCTCTTGTAGATCAGGGGCTTAAGCTGCCCGAGGCGCTGGACATGATCCGCAAGGCGGTCGAGCTGCGCCCGCGCGACGGCTACATCGTCGACAGCCTCGGTTGGGCCTACTATCGCCTCCACCGCTACGAGGAGGCGGTGACCGAGCTGGAGCGCGCCGTCGAGCTGCGGCCGCAGGATCCGGTGCTCAACGACCATCTGGGCGATGCCTACTGGAAGGTCGGGCGCCGGCTGGAGGCGCGGTTCCAGTGGAACCACGCCCGCGATCTCGGCCCCGAGCCGGAAGAGCTGCCGAAGATTCTCGAGAAGATCGAGAAGGGCCTGCAGGAAGACGGCGAGCCGCCCGCGGCCAAGGCCGAGCCGAAGCAGAACGGCGGCTGACGCCGCCGTGAGCCCTGCCGATCCGGCGGACAGCCCGGCGTCGGGAGAGATGCCCGGCGCGGGGATATCCGTAGGCGGGCCCTGCCCCGCTCCTCTGCTCGCGCGCGCCAAGATCAACTACGCCCTGCACGTCACCGGTCGGCGCGCCGACGGCTATCACCTGTTGCAAAGCCTTGTCGCCTTTGCCGAATTCGGCGACCAACTGTCGGCAGAGCGAGCTGCAGGGACAGACCATGCGCTGACGCTCACAGGCCCCTTCGCCGGCGCTCTCGCCGCCGATACAGGCGGGGATAACCCAGCGGGCGACAATCTCGTCCTACGCGCGCTTGCCGCGCTCGCCCGCGCGTTCGGCACCGCCCTTCCGCCCCTAGCCTTGACCCTCGACAAGCGCCTGCCGGTCGCCTCCGGCATCGGCGGCGGCTCGGCCGATGCGGCTGCGGCGCTGCGGCTCGGCTTCGCCGCGATGACCGGCCGCGCGGCAAGCGAGAGCGAGATGGCGCGGCTCGCGGAGATCGCCGAAACGCTCGGCGCCGACGTGCCGATGTGCCTGACCTCAAAGCCGGCGCTGGTCTCGGGCACCGGGACCGAGGTCACCCCTCTTCCCCGCTTTCCGGGCCATGCGGTGCTGCTGGCAAATCCGGGCTTACCCGTTGCAACGCCTCAGGTTTTCGCCCGGCTGGAGCGCCGGGACAACCCGCCGCTCTCCCCGCTTTCCGACCGCGACCTCGCCTCCTTCGATGCGCTGGTTGCCTGGCTGGAGCAAACGCGGAACGATCTGGAAGCACCGGCGCTCGCGCTGGCACCGCCGATCGCCGATGTGCTTGCCGCGCTGCGCGTCGCACCCGGCACGCGCCTTGCCCGCATGTCCGGATCCGGCGCGACATGCTTCGCGCTGTTCGCGGGGATAGAGGAGGCCGAGCGGGAGGCCCGAAGGCTCGCCGCGCAGCATCCCGGCTGGTGGATCCAGGCTGCGCCCGTCGCGGCGGTCGCCTGAGGCGAAACCGCACGCCTGCCCGTCGCAAATCGGCGCCAACGCGCCGTTTTTCGAAATGTCCCCGGCGCGAGAACGCGACAACACTTGGACAACCCGCGACACTCCGCTATCGCGTGGACCTGTTGTCCTCTCAGCCGGGAATCATCACTGATGAGCGCCTTCGCCCTGACCGTCACCTGCCGCTCGACCCGCGGCATCGTCGCCGCCATCTCCACCTATCTGGCGGAGCATGGTTGCAACATCACCGACAGCGCCCAGTTCGACGACCGCGAGACCGGGAATTTCTTCATGCGCGTCAGCTTCAACAGCGAGACCGGCGCGAGCCTGGACGAGCTGTCGGGCGGCTTCGCGCCCCATGCCGAGACCTTCGGAATGGACTTTTCGTTCCATGACGAGAAGGCGCAAATGAAGGTTTTAATTATGGTTTCCCGGTTCGGGCACTGCCTGAACGACATTTTGTACCGGTGGCGGATCGGCGCGCTGCCCATCGACATCGTCGGCGTGATCTCCAACCACCTCGACTACCAGAAGCTGGTGGTGAACCACGATATCCCCTTCCACTACATAAAGGTGACGAAGGATAACAAGGCGGAGGCCGAGGCGCGCCAGATGGCGATCGTCGAGGAAACCGGCGCGGAACTGGTGGTTCTGGCCCGCTACATGCAGGTGCTGTCGACGCGCATGTGCGAGGAAATGGCCGGGCGGATCATCAACATCCACCACTCTTTCCTCCCCAGCTTCAAGGGCGCCAACCCGTACAAGCAGGCCTTCGCGCGCGGCGTGAAGCTGATCGGCGCGACCTCCCACTACGTCACCAGCGACCTCGACGAGGGGCCGATCATCGAGCAGGACACGGTGCGCGTCACTCATGCCCAGTCGCCCGAGGATTACGTCTCGCTCGGCCGCGACGTGGAGAGCCAGGTGCTCGCCCGCGCCATCCACGCGCATATCCACCGCCGCGTTTTCCTCAACGGAAACAAGACGGTGGTCTTCCCGGCGAGCCCGGGCAGCTACGCGTCGGAGCGGATGGGCTGAGGGGATAACCGGCCCCACGGGGCTGGTGCCGCCACGGGGACAACCCGCCCCGCAAAGGCAAGCGGGGCGGTTGCAAATTTCGAGACGGATTTTGCAAAAACCCGTCTCGAAATCGCTCAAATTCGATAATGGCGTCGCGAAAACTCAGCTGACGCGGGCGATGCAGAATTCGACCGCCTCGGCCAGCGCCTCGCGCTGCTCGCTGGCGGGTAATCCCCGCAGCGCCTCCAGCGCCTCGGCCCCGAACGCACGGGCCCGCTCGATCGTCTCGGCGAGCGCCCCGGTCTCCTGCATGATCGCGATGGCACGGTCAAGATCGCCGTCGCGCACGTCGCGCTCTTCCAGGCAGCGGACCCAGAATTCGCGGTCCTCCGGCTTGCCCCGGCGGATGGCGAGGATAACCGGCAGGGTGATCTTGCCTTCGCGCAGGTCGTCGCCAGTGTCCTTGCCGAGATCGGCGGCCGAGCCACCATAGTCGAGCGCATCGTCGACGAGCTGAAAGGCAAGGCCGAGGGCCATGCCGTAGGAACGGGCGAGCGCGCGGTTGGCGTCGGACGCCTCGGCGATGACCGGACCGACCTCGGCGGCGGCGGCGAACAGGGCCGCCGTCTTCGCCTCGATGACCTGCATGTAGCGCTCTTCGGTAGTCTCCAGGTCCTGCGCCGCACCGAGCTGCATGACCTCGCCCTCGGCGATCACAGCCGAGGCGCTGGCCAGGATCTGCAGCGCCTCGAGCGAGCCGACATCGACCATCATCTTGAAGGCCTGGCCGAGCAGGTAGTCGCCGACCAGCACGCTTGCCTGATTGCCCCACAACTTGCGCGCCGCGAGCTTGCCGCGCCGCATGTCGCTCTCGTCGACGACATCGTCGTGCAGGAGCGTCGCCGTGTGCATGAACTCGACGCTGGCGGCCAGGCCCACATGACCGTCGCCCGCGTAGCCGAACATGTCGGCCATGGCGAGGGTCAGCATCGGCCGCAGCCGCTTGCCGCCCGACGAGATCAGGTGGCGGGCGATCTCCGGGATCAGCTCGACATTCGATCCCGCCTTGGACAGGATGAGCTGGTTGACGGCCTCCATGCCGCCGGCGGTGAGGTCGACCAGGTTCTGGATGCTGGCCGGTTCTGACCGGGTTTCGCGCAAGGGAACCACCACGCCCACGTTGAACAACCTCGTTTCGAGTAAGAGACGGCGGGACAATAGGTCCGGCCCATGCCCACGGCAAGCCGTCTTTCGCGAGACGCACCGTTGACCAAACCGCACAGATGCCGCACAGGCGCATCAGGGAATGTCGCCTCGACCGCCCTGGTCTTGTAAGGTGCCCCACCCGCAAGACCCAATGGACAAGGACTACATGGTTCCTCTGCTCAAGACCAACGATATGGTCCTGATTTCCTATGTCGAGGCGCTTCTGGACGAAGCCGGCATCGGTCATCTCGTGCTGGATGGCAACATGAGCATCCTGGAAGGCTCGCTCGGCATCATCCCTCGCCGGGTGATGGTGATCGAGGAGGACCTCGGCGCGGCCATTCGTCTCATGCGCCGGATGGAGCTCGCACACGAGCTCGATGCCGACACGCTGGCCCGCCACCAAAAGGCCGACGGGAGCCCTCAGCCGTGAGCGGCGACGTGCAGGACGCGGCCGACATCGAAGGCGCTGCAGCAGAACCGGGACCCGTGGCGCAGGCGCTGCAGGAGAGCGCCGCGGTCACCAAGGACGCCTTTCTCGGCGGGCTGGTGCAGGTGCTGCAGCCGGCGCGCGGCGCCCACCGCGCCGGGCTGGACGCGGTTTATCTGGCGGCCGCCGTGCCCGCCGGAACGCGCGGGCGCGTGGTCGATCTCGGCTCGGGCGTCGGCACCGCCGGCTTCTGCCTCGCCGCACGCCTGCCCGAGGTGGAAGTGCTGCTGGTCGACCGCGACCGGGCGGCGCTGGATCTGGCGGAGCGGGCGCTTGCCGTGCCCGAGAATGCCGGTTTCGCCTCGCGCGTCTCCATCGTCGAGGCGGACATCACCGCCCGCGGGCGCGAACGCCATGCCGCCGGCCTGACGCCGGGCCTTGCCGACCACGCCATCGTCAACCCGCCCTACTATGCCGACGGGCGCTTTCGCGCCTCGCCCGCCGCGCCGCGCGCCGGGGCGCATGTGCTGGACACGCGCGGGCTGGAGCCCTGGGTGCGGGTCGCCACCGACATCGTGCGCGAGGGCGGCACGCTGACCATGATCTTCCGCGCCGACGGGCTGGGCGAGATCCTGCAGCTGCTGCCCGGCCGCTTCGGCGCCATCGACGTCATTCCGCTGCGCCCGCGCCCTGAGGCCGCGGCAACGCGCATCCTGGTGCGCAGCGTGCGGGCGAGCCGGGCGCCGATGCGCCTGCTGCCGGGCTTCGTGCTGCACGAGGGCGCCGGCTCCGATTTCACCCCCGAGGCACGCGCGATCATGCGCGACGGTGCCGGCCTGCCGCCGCCCCCGCCGCGCTGAGACGCGGCGCAGGCGGCATTTCGGAATGCAGGAGTGCACGATTTTGGGGAACCAGGACCGCGCGCCCAAAAACATGATTGTTTTACTCATGTTTTATACCTACCCTCCTCGCAACCTATGATGGAGGGGTTTCATGGAATGGCGTCTGTCCCAAACGGCACAGGGCAACATCAAGTCGCTGTTGCTGATTTCGTGCCTCGGCGTGATGTCCTATCTCATTTTTGCTTTGGGAGAATACCCGCCATTTGTAGCCATCAGTATATTTGCATCCTCATATCTGACATGCAGATGGATCGGACTGTGCAGAATTTACATAAAATATGAAAACTACAAATTTTATTCCTCCTTATTTTGGATAATATTTTCAATATACGCCTTTCACAAATTTGATAGTGACGAGTATCCGCTGCTGAATTTTCTGTTTTTTTTCTTTGGCATTGGCCTGCACGGGCCGCTCTCTCTCGAGCTCGCCCTGGGTTTCTATAGGCGCCGCAGGTAGCCGCACGGCATAGGATGCCCGTGCGGCGGGGCATAGCACTCCGCCACGCCCCGCGCAGTGGACCGCAGGCAGGACCGATCCGTCAGTGGATCGGGAACTCCGCGTCGAGAATGCGCCAGTCGCTCGGCCCGATCAGGTCGCGATGGGAGATGCGCACCGAATGCAGCCTGCCCTCGATGTCGCGCTCCCAGAACTGCAGGAAGCGGCTGAGCTCGGGGAAGGTCGGAGCCTTGTCGAGCGTCTGCCACAGGAAGGTCTGCAGCAGCCGCGGATGGTCGGGCATGTGGTAGAGGATATGGGCCGTGAGCAGGCCGTAGCCCTCAAGCTGGCGGGAAAAATCCGATGATCTCATGATCCGAACCTTTCGAAGTCCCTCACCCAGCGTCAAGTGTCCGGACTTCATGGTTAACGACGGGTTAACCCGTCGTTTGCGGCCGCCTTGTCCCTAAGGACACCTGACAAGCCCCGCCTGCCCGCACTATGTTGCAGGGAAAGAGCCCGGCGCCTTTGGACGGCTGCGCGGGCGAGCCGAGCAACAGGAGCCCAGATGACCGCGCAGCCTCTCCCGGACACGATCGATGCGACGAGCGCCCTGCTGGACGGCCAGGGCTATGTGGGGGACCGCTCGCTGGCCACTGTGCTGCTGCTGGCGCTGAAGCTGAAGCGGCCGCTCTTCCTGGAAGGCGAGGCCGGCGTCGGCAAGACCGAGATCGCCAAGGTGCTGTCGCAGGCGCTGGGGCGCGAGCTGATCCGCCTGCAATGCTACGAAGGGCTGGACGTTTCCACCGCCGTCTACGAATGGAACTACGCCGCGCAGATGGTCGAGATCCGCGTGTCGGAAGCGGCCGGCGACACCGACCACAGCGAATTGTCGAAGTCGGTCTTCGCCGAGCGCTTCCTGATCAAGCGCCCCGTGCTGCAGGCGCTGGAGCCCTCGCTCTCCGGTCCGCCGGTGTTCCTGATCGACGAGCTGGACCGGGCCGACGAGGCGTTCGAGGCATTCCTGCTGGAAGTGCTGTCGGACAACCAGGTGACGATCCCCGAACTAGGCACGATCCGCGCCGAGGAGCCGCCCATCGTCATCATCACCACCAACCGCACCCGCGAAATCCACGACGCCCTGAAGCGCCGCTGCCTGTATCACTGGGTCGACTATCCGGACGCGGAGCGCGAACTGGAGATCGTCCGCCGCAAGGTGCCGGGCGCCGGCGACCGGCTGTCGCGCGAACTCGTCGCCTTCGTGCAGGCGCTGCGCACGGACGAGGACCTGTTCAAGCAGCCGGGCGTTGCCGAGACGCTGGACTGGGCGACCGCGCTGACCGAGCTGGACCAGATCGCGCTGGACCCGGACATGGTGTCCGACACGCTGGGCGTCCTGCTGAAATACCAGGACGACATCGAGCGCGTGCGCGGCTCGCGCGCCCGCAAGATCATCGAGGAGATCCAGCGCGACCACGACCGCACGGGAAGCGGAGCGGCCTGAGCCGATGACGGACGAGCTCGCGACGCTGCAGGAGCAGGCCGGCGGACGCATCGCCGACAACATCGTGCATTTCGCGCGGACCCTGCGCCGTGCCGGACTGCCGGTCGGACCGGCCAGCGTGGTCGATGCGGTGCGCGCGGTCGAGGTCGCCGGCATCCGCAACCGAGAGGACCTGTACTGGACGCTGCATGCGGTCTTCGTGCGCAAGCGCGAGCAGCGCGCCGTCTTCGACGAGGCCTTCCGCATCTACTGGCGCTCGCGCGGGCTGATCGAGAAGCTGCTGTCGATCCTTTCGCCGGTGGCGCCCGCGCGCGGCGAGCCGGACAAGCCCAAGGCAGGCCAGACCCGCGTTGCACAGGCCTTCCAGGCGACGCGCGAACGCCAGCAGCACGAGCGCGAGGAAGTGGTGGTGGACGCCCGCTTCACCGTGTCGGGCCGCGAGCTGCTGCAGCGCAAGGACTTCGCCCAGATGAACGCGGAGGAGATCCGCCGGGCCAAGGCGGCGCTCCGGCGAATGGTGCTGCCGATGGAGAAGGTGCGCCTGCGCCGGCTGGTCAGCGCAACGCGCGGGCGCATCGACCCGCGGCGCACCTTGCGCGCCTCGCTGCGCACCGGCGGCGACATGATCGAGCTGCGCCACCGGCGCCACGACCTGAAGCGCCCGCCCGTCGTCGCGCTCTGCGACATTTCCGGCTCGATGAGCCAGTACACCCGCATCCTGCTGCATTTCATGCATGCGCTGACCGAGGAGCGGCGCAACGTCCACACCTTCCTGTTCGGCACAAGGCTGACCAATGTCACAAGGCAGCTGCGGATGAAGGACCCGGACGAGGCGCTCCTCGCCTGCACCCAAGGGGTGGAGGACTGGTCCGGCGGCACGCGCATCGCCACAGCGCTCGCCGCCTTCAACCGGCAATGGTCGCGCCGGGTGCTGTCGGGCGGCCCCATCGTGCTGCTGGTCACCGACGGTCTGGAGCGCGACACCGACGAGGATCTGGAGCGCGAGATCGACCGGCTGCACCGCTCGTGCCGGCGGCTGATCTGGCTGAACCCCCTGCTGCGCTTCGAAGGGTTCGAGGCGCGCGCAAGGGGCGTGCGGGCGATGCTGCCGCATGTCGACGAGTTCCGCGCCGTGCACTCACTGGAGGCGGTCGCCGACCTTTGCACCGCGCTCAGCGGCGAGCGCGACCGCGGCGGCCAGCTGACCGACCCGCGCGCCTGGCTGCGCCGGGCAGAAGCGCATGCGGCACAGGACGCGGCGCGCCTCGCCGCGAGCTGACGGTCACCCGAAGACCCGCTACCCGAAAATCAGGCGCCAGACGAGCGGCACCAAGAGCGCCGTCGCTATGGCATTGAGCCCCATCGCAAGGCCGGAAAAGGCGCCGGCGGTCTCGTTGACCAGCAGCGCGCGCGAGGTGCCGATGCCGTGGGCGGCAGTGCCGATGGCAAAGCCGCGCGCCCGCCAGTCGCGAATGCGCGCCAGATCCAGCACCAGCGGCCCGAGCGCCGCGCCCAAGATGCCGGTAAGGATCACCAGCACGGCGGTGAGCGAGGGCAGCCCGCCGAGCGGCTCGGCAATGCCCATGGCCACCGGCGCGGTGGCGGATTTCGGCGCGAGCGAGGCCAGCGTCTGGCGCGAGGCGCCGAGCAGCCAGGCGACGGCGAGCGCAGAGAGCGCGGCGGTGAGCGAGCCGGCCAGCAGGCTGACGCCGATGGCCAGCGCCGAGCGGCGCACCCGCGCGAACTGGCGGTAGAGCGGGATGGCGAGCGCCACCGTCGCCGGCCCGAGCAGGAAGTGCACGAACTTCGCCCCGTCGAAATAGACCGGGTAGGCGGTGCCGGAGACAAGCAGAACGGCGCCGATCAGCAGCACCGCCACCAGAACCGGATTGACCAGGGGGTGAAAGCCGGCCCGCCGGTAGAGGAAGAAGCCGAGCTGATAGGCGGCAAGGGTGAGCGTCAGGGCGGCGAGCGGGCTCGCCGACAGATAGACCCAGATCTGCGACAGCGGCTCGCTCATTGCGCGCCTCCCTCGGGACCGGAGGGGCTTTCCGCCTCCTGCCGCGCCAGCCGGCTCATGACGAGGCCGGTGACCAGCACGGTCAGCAGGGTGGAGACGATGAGCGCGGCGGTGATCGCCAGCCCCTCGCGCCCGATCAGGCCAAGATGCACGACGACGCCGACGCCGGCCGGCACGAAGAGCAGCGCCAGGTTCTTGAGCAGGGCATCGCCCACCCGGCCGAGATCCTCCCCCACCCCGCCGCGAACGAGCAGCAGCAGGAACAGCAGGATCATGCCGAGCACCGGGCCCGGCACCGGCAAGCCGCTGGCGGTGACCACGAGTTCGCCGGCGAGCTGGCAGCACAGTATCAGTGTCAGGGCCCCGATCATTCGCATGCTCCCCCGTCTTGCACCCTTGCCTTGCGGCACTGCGCCCACAGTGCAAGGGCGAACGGCCGCCGGCAAGGGCACCCGCCGCAGGATGGGTGGGCGTGCATTTTCCTCTGTCGCAGCGGAACCGAAAGACTCTGCCGAGAGTTACACGAACGTGAACAGTAGAGAACAAGGCGATCGGCAGGACGACTTGAAATCGCCAAGATCGTCGCCATTTTCTGCTGCAGGACTGCGAAGGAGCCGCGCGTAAACAGCGCCGAGTGACCGATGATGCGACTGACCGAGCCTCACGACCCCGCCACGCCGCGCCGCAGCCGGATGCTGCTGCCCGCGCTGATCGTCTTCGTGCTGGGCACGGCAACGCTGATGGTGCTGGGCGCCGGTCTTGCCGATGTCAGCCGCAAGGATGCGGCGCTGGCCCAGCCGATGGAAACCGCCGCCCCCGCCCGTTTCGGCTGAGGACAACGGCTCAGTTGACCGCGATGACCGGCGTGTTGACGCCGACCCGGCGGAACAGGTCCGCAATGTCGCGATTGTGCATGCGGATGCAGCCATAGGACACCGACCGGCCGATGGAACCGGGCCGGTTGGTGCCGTGAATGGCATATTCGCCCCCGGCGAGCGTCATCGCCGCAACCCCCATCGGATTGTTCGGAGACCCGCCCGCGATCACCTTCGGCAGGTGCGGCAGGTCGCGCTTCACCTCGGCCGGCGGCGACCAGGCCGGGCGCACATGCATGCCGGTGATGTAGGTGCGGCCCGCCCAGGCCTTGCCGCGCTTGCCCACGGCAACCGTGTAGCGCAGGGCCGTGCCGCCGCGCTGCACCAGGTAGAGTCGCTTCTCGCTGTTGCGGATGACGATGGTGCCCGGCGCAATGCGCGTGTCGGAAAAGGCGACAAGCTCGGGTGCGGCGAGTGCCGAATGGCTCCACAGCGCGACCCCGATTGCCACATAGATCGCAACGATACCCCAGACGACCCTGCCCATCGCACGCTCCGGTATTGGTTTACCGAAAGTTTACGCAATAGCTGAGCGTGGGGAAGCGGCAAGCGCAGGCCCGCCCCTTGAATCGATTCGCATGGTTACGGATTAAGGTTTACGCACCCGCCGCGGGCAAAGAAAAACCCCGCCCGGACGAACCGGGCGGGGCCAGAAAACCGCAGCTCGCCGAAAGGCTTACTGCATGTAGTCGTAGGTGCCGTCCTTCCACTCGTAGAAGACGTAGCCCGGCAGGGTCACGTCGCCCACGTCGTTGAAGGCCAGGTTGCCGAGCACGGTGGAGAACTCCATCTCGTTCAGCTTGCCGACGACCGGATCGAAGTCGGTCGAACCGGCGGCCTTGACGGCCTCGGCCCAGGCCTGGATCGCGGCGTAGGTGTAGAGCGAGTAGCCCTCGGCGGTACGGCCGGCGGCCTCGAGCGCCGCGACGACGGGCTTGGCGACCTCGTTCTTGCGCGGATCCGGAGAGAAGGTCATGAGCGTGCCGGCACCGACGTCGCCGGTGATCGACCAGTACTCGTCGGTGACGAGCGCGTCACCCGACACGAGGACGGTGCTCATGCCCTGCTCGGCCATCTGGCGCTTGATGAGGCCGGCTTCCGTGTGGTAGCCGCCGACATACAGCACGTCGATGTTCTCGGACTTCAGCTTGGAGACGAGCGCGGTGTAGTCCTTCTCGCCGGCCGTATAGGCCTCGTAGAGGGCTTCCTGCTTGCCGGCCTCGTTCATGTACTTCTTGGTCTCGTCGGCGAGGCCTTTGCCGTAGGCGGTCTTGTCATGGATGATGGCGATGTTCTTGTCGCCGAACTTCTCGGCAAGGAACGCACCAGCAACCTGGCCCTGCTGGTCGTCACGACCGCAGGTCCGGAAGATGCCCGGGCCCGGACGCTCGTCGGTGAAGGTCGGGTTGGTCGAGGCCGGAGAGATCTGGATGATGCCCTCTTCCGCATAGACCTGGCTGGCCGGGATCGAGGAACCCGAGCAGAAGTGGCCGGCGACGAAGACGACGCCCGAACCGACGAACTGGTTGGCAACCGCCACGGCCTGCTTGGGATCGCAGGCATCGTCGCCGATCTGCAGCACCAGCTTCTCGCCGTTGATGCCGCCGGCGGCGTTGATGTCCTCGACGGCCTGCTCGGCACCGGCCTTCATCTGTGCGCCGAACGAGGCGTACTGGCCGGTCATCGGACCCGCGGTCGCGATGATGATGTCGGCCATCGCCGCGGTCGACAGGCCCATGCCGACGACGGTGGCGACGCTCGCCATAAGAAGCTTCTTCATAAGGTAGTCTCCCCTTGCTCCAGATGCTTTCCCGACCCACCTCGGGCCGGGAGCTGAACCACTCTGGTTGTGCGGGCTTTTTGCCCGCGGGCCGTCCCTTCCGGATCGGCCATCTACCGAAACACTATCCCCTTTTCGGGCAAAGTCGAGCGTTTCGGATCAGGTAGCGGGAAGGAGAACCTTCCCGCAATGCGCGTAGTGTCAGGCGATGCTGTCGTCGGCGCCGGGGCGCAGACGCCAGCCGAACGGGCTCGTCTTTTCGTAGAGCCAGCGATACTGGCTGGTCATCTGGTTGGTGCGCGTCACCCGCCAGCCGGCCAGCGCCAGCGCGACCAGATAGGCGAAGGCGATCAGCCAGTGCTGGATCGACAGCAGCGTGCCGCCATAGAGCGCGAAGCTCAGGAAGCGCACCGCCAGCGACAGCAGGAAGATGAACCACACCAGGACGGAAAGCGGGCGCCAGGTCAGGGCGCAGGCCCGGCCCGTCGACCAGGCCGCAGCCCCGCCGAGGACGAGGGTCAGGATGATGAAGCCCGCGAGGGTCGTGTCATAGAGGAATCCCATCAGGACCTCCCTTTGTGCCGCCGTCCGGCCCTGACGGGCCCGGGTGCCGGCGAGAATGAGAACACGGGTTCCGGCCGCCGCGCCGCAAGGGCCGGCGGCCGCCGGATCAGTGCCTGCCGCCCTCGAGATAGGCCGCCTTCACCTCTTCCCTCGACAGCAGCTCCTTGCCGGTTCCCGACATGGTGATGACACCGTTGACCATCACGTAGCCGCGATGCGCCAGCTTGAGGGCGTGATAGGCGTTCTGCTCGACGAGGAAGACGGTGAGGCCTTCGGTGCGGTTGAGCTCGGCGATGGCGTCGAAGATCTGCTTGACGATCAGCGGCGCCAGACCGAGGGACGGCTCGTCGAGCAACAGCAGCCGCGGCCGGCCCATCAGGGCGCGGGCGATCGCCAGCATCTGCTGCTCGCCGCCCGACAGCGTGCCGCCGCGCTGCTCCCGCCGCTCCTTGAGGCGGGGGAAGAGCGTGAAGACCTTTTCCAGATCGCCGGAAAAGTGCTTGGGATCGACGACGGCTGCGCCCATCTGCAGGTTTTCCATCACCGACATGCGCGGGAAGATACGGCGACCTTCCGGCGACTGGGCGATGTCCATCCGCATGATCTCGTGCGTCGGCATGTGGGTGATGTCGATCCCCTTGTAGTGGATCGAGCCGTTGCGCGCCTGCGGCGTGCCGCAGATCGTCATCATCAGGGTCGACTTGCCGGCGCCATTGGCACCGATCAGGGTGACGATCTCGCCCTCGTGGACGTCCATGTCGACGCCGCGCAGGGCAACAATCTTGCCGTAATAGGTCTCGACGCCACGAATCTGGAGAAGGGGTTCTCTCTCGCTCACAGGCCCACCTCTTCTTCCACCTGATCGACTTCGTCATCCGCAACGCCGAGATAGGCGGCAATGACCTTCGGGTCGTTCTTCACCTCGTCCGGGGTGCCGTCGGAAATCTTCTCGCCGTAGTCCAGCACCACCACATGGTCGGAAATCTCCATGACCACCGACATGTCGTGCTCGATCAACAGGACCGAGGTCTCGTGCTCGTCGCGAATGTAGTGCAGCAGCGTGTTGAGCTCGGCGCTCTCGCGCGGGTTGAGGCCCGCCGCCGGCTCGTCCAGGCACAGGAGCTCCGGCATGGTGCACATGGCGCGGGCGATCTCGAGCCGCCGCTGGTCGCCATAGGGCAGATCCGCCGCCGGCGCATCGGCCCGGTCGATCAGGTTGGTGCGCTCCAGCCAGTACCGGGCCCGGTCCACCGCGCCGGCCTCCGCCTTGCGGAAGCCGCCGATGCCCAGCAGGCCGCCGACCGTGTAGCCGGAGGCCACCATCAGCGGGTTGTGCTGCGCCACCATCAGGTTTTCCAGCAAGGTCATGCCGCCGAACAGGCGGATGTTCTGGAAGGTGCGCGCGACCCCGGCCTTGGCCGAGATCTTGAAGTCGGGCATGCGCTCCAGCAGGTAATGCTCGCCGGTGCGCCGCTTCATGGTGATGCGGCCCTCGGTCGGCTTATAGAAGCCGGTGGCGCAGTTGAAGACCGTGGTCTTGCCGGCGCCATTGGGACCGATCAGGGCGGTGATGTCGCCGCGACCGACATTGAACGACAGGTCGTTCACCGCGACCAGGCCGCCGAAGCGCATGGTCACATGCTCGATGCGAAGGACGGGATCGTCGTTCCAGCGTCTCATCCGTGGCCCTCCTGAACCAGATCGGCGGAAATGCCCTTGGCCTTCTTTCGGTCAAGCGCGATGGAGGGCGCACGGGTCGAGATCAGACCGCGCGGCTTCCAGACCATGATGACGACCATCAGGAGGCCGAACACGAGCATCCGGTATTCCTCGAACTGCCGGAAGAACTCGAAGCCGCCGATCATCACCACCGCAGCGATGACGACGCCGACCTGCGAGCCGAGGCCGCCGAGAACGACGATCGCCAGGATCACCGCCGATTCGATGAAGGTGAAGCTCTCCGGCGAGATGAAGCCCTGGCGCGTGGCGAAGAACGAGCCCGCGAAACCGCCGAACATGGCGCCGAGCGCGAAGGCGGTCAGCTTGGTGTTGGTGGTGTTGATGCCGAGCGAGCGGCAGGCGATCTCGTCCTCGCGCAGGGCCTCCCAGGCCCGTCCGACCGGCAGCTTGCGCAGCCGCATGGTGACGAAGTTGGTCGCAAGCGCCATCACCAGGATCAGGTAGTAGAGGAAGATGATCCGGTGGATGGAGTTGAAGTCCAGCCCGAAGAAGTCGGCAAAGCCGCCCTCTCCGCGCTCGAACTCCAGACCGAAGAAGCTCGGCCGGGGAATGCCGGACAACCCGTTCGGGCCGCCGGTGAACTCGTACCAGTTGAGCAGCACCACGCGGATGATCTCGCCGAAGGCCAGCGTCACGATGGCGAGATAATCACCCCGCAGACGCAGCACCGGGAAGCCGAGGATGACGCCCCAGAAGGCGGCGAGGATGCCCGCGAGCGGCAGGCAGAGCCAGAAGGAAAAGCCGAAATACTGGGCCAGCAGCGCGTAGGAATAGGCACCCACCGCGTAGAAGGCGACATAGCCGAGGTCCAGCAGGCCGGCGAGACCGACCACGATGTTGAGGCCCCAGCCGAGCATCACGTAGGTCGTCACCAGGATCGCGAGATCGAGATACTGGCGCGAGCCGCGCGAGCCGAGGAAGTACATCAGCAGGAACGGCAGGACCACGGCGAGCACGAAGAGCAGCGGCGTGATCAGGTGTCCGAAGCGGAAGGCCGCCGCCTGGCTGGGCATGAGCCCGCCGAGCATGGCGGTGACCGGCTTCTCGCTCTTCCAGACGAAGAGGTTGAGAGCCAGGCGTCCGAAGAAGACGACGGCGACCGCGATGGCGACCGCGCTCCAGCGGTACTCGATCGACAGACCGCCGATGCTGACTTCGGTCTTCATGCCGATGAGCATGGCGAACAGGCCGAATGCGACCAGCGCGCCCACGGCGGCATCCTTCACGGAGCCGGCGAGCAAATCCTGTTTCTGTGCGGCCATGGTCTCAGACCTTCTCGACTTCGGGTTTGCCCAGGAGACCCTCGGGCATGAAGATCAGCACGATGGCGAGGATCGAGAATGCGGCCACGTCCTTGTATTCAAGGGAGAAGTAGCCGGACCAGAAGGTCTCGATGAGGCCGATCAGAAGACCGCCGAGCATGGCGCCGGGCAGCGAGCCGATGCCGCCGAGAACGGCCGCGGTGAACGCCTTAACGCCGGCCAGGAAGCCGATGTAGAAGTCGATGACGCCGTAGTAGAGCAGGAACATCAGGCCCGCGACGGCAGCCAGCGCCGCACCCATGACGAACGTCAGCGAGATGGTGCGGTCGACATTGATGCCGAGCAGCGCGGCCATCTTGCGGTCCTGCTCGCAGGCGCGCTGCGCCCGGCCGAGCGGCGTCTTGGTGATGAGGAAGGTGAAGCCGGCCATCAGCAGCAGCGTCGCGACGATGATCAGGATCTGCATGTAGCTGATCTGGACGACGAAGTTGCCCTCGGGTCCGACCGTTTCCCAAAGCTGGATGTTGCCGCCAAGCAGCGGCTGCAGCGGCTTGGTGCGCGCGCCCTGCGAGATCTGCACGAAGTTCTGCAGCGCGATCGAGGCGCCGATGGCGGTGATCAGCGGCGCCAGGCGGAACGAGCCGCGCAGCGGCCGGTAGGCGATCCGCTCGACCGTCCAGCCCCAGACCGCGGTCAGCGCCATGGCGATGACCAGCACGAGGCAGAGCGCCAGGATGAGCAGCAGCAAGGGCGTCGCCGCGGTGATGCCCAGCGCGATGATCACGATGAGCGCGATGAAGGCTCCGACCATGAAGATATCTCCATGGGCGAAGTTGATCATGCCGATGATCCCGTAGACCATCGTGTAGCCAATGGCGATCAGGCCGTAGATCGACCCGAGCGTAACGCCATTGATCAACTGTTGGATGAAGTAGTCCATAGGCCCTGTGGTCCCCCTGAAGGACTGGCGGCTTCGCCGTTCTCAGTCCGCAGCACCGCCGACATGGCAGCGGCGCGTGATCTCATGTACTTACCAAGCCCCTGTGGGCCGCACAATTCCCCTCGAAAACCGGTACTTAGAAAAGAACATCTTTCCCCTCCGCCGGCAAACGAAACGCGATTGTTCCTCCACGGCACTCCGATGGCCCTCCCCGCGAACACGGTGTTGCCCGGCGGCCCCGCAGGGCGCGCAATGCGCCCGGCGACTTCCGGACAGACCTGTGGCGGGGAATCGAAGCGGCGACGTGGCTCCTCCCGATCGCGCCGTTAACGTTAGGGAAAAAAGTCACAAGGAAACACCAGTTTCAATTGAAACTTACGGACGTCATGGTTAGATTTTCTAACCATGAGTAATGGCAACCTGCCTCCTCTCAACGCGCTCAGGGCCTTGGCCGCCCTCGCCCAGACCGGCCGCGTCGGCAAGGCTGCCGACGAACTCGGCGTCACCCATGCCGCAGTCAGCCATCACCTGCGCAATCTGGAGGACTGGTTCGGCATCGCGCTGGTGCGTCGGGTCGGACGCCGCGTCGAGCTGACGCCGGACGCCGAGCGCATCGCCGACGTGACGCGCGCCTCGCTGCAGCGGATCGGCGACGTGTGCCACGACGTGCTGGAAACGGTGCGCCGGCCGGAGCTGTCCATCGCCTGCGTCCCCTCCTTCGGCACCCGGTACCTGATTCCCCGCCTCGTCGACTTCGCCGAGGTCGCCCCGAACCTGCGGCTCAGCCTGCTCTACGCCCAGCACGGGCTGGCGCAGGACACCGACATTTCCATCGACTGGTTCGACACCCCGCCGCTGGCCGAGCGCTACGCGGTGCGCCTGCGGCTCCTGTCCGGCCACACGCGGCCGGTCTGCAGCCCGGCGCATCTGGCCGCGCACGGCCCCTTCGACACGCCGCAAAAGGTGGCCGGCGCCCGCCTGCTGCACGACGAGACCCGCAAGGACTGGCGCGACTGGATGGCGGAAAACGGCCAGCCGCAGGACCTTGCCGGCAACGGCCCGGTGTTCAGCGACTTCAACCTCTTGGTCAGCGCAGTCGTCGCCGGCCACGGGGTGGCGCTGTGCGTGGAAACGATGATCGAGGCGGAGCTGGAGCGCGGCGACCTGATCCCGCTCACCGACACGCTGGGCAGCCGCGACCGCGGCTACTGGCTGACCACGACGCAGCCGCCCGGCCCGGCCGCCCAGCGCTTCATCGAATGGATCTGCGAGCGCATGCCGGGCAGCGTCCCGGGCTCGCGCGATTCCGGACGGCGGGGCGCAAATCCGCAACCGGCCCCGTGAAACCTATTCGAAACCGCCCTAGGTTAGGATCGATGCTCCAGGGGCACATGCCCCCCGCGGACGGACGGCAACGCGAAAGAACCAGGGACGGGCACGGTCGGGCCATCAGCATGGCCGGAAGGACCGGAGGGGACGACATGACGAACAGCTCAGCCTTCAGGACGGGAGGCCTCGGCGGCGAGGGCGCGCAGCCCGTCGACCGCTTCGCCTTCCGCGAGGCCATGAGCCGGCTGGGCACCGCGGTCCACATCGCCACGACCGATGGCGTCGCCGGGCGCGGCGGCACCACCGTCTCGGCTGTCGCCTCCGTCTCCGACGCCCCGCCGACGGTGCTGGTCTGCGTCAACCGCCAGGCCCGCATCAATGCCGCGATCAAGGCCAACGGCCTGTTCGCCATCAACACGCTGCCGGCCGAGGCGCAGGCGCTCTCCGATGCCTTCGCCGGCAAGGGCGACCTCACCTTCGACGACCGCTTCGCGCTGGCCGACTGGCATCGGCTCGCGACCGGCTCGCCGATCCTGCGCGGGGCACGCGTGGCACTCGACTGCCGGGTGACCGACATATCCGAGATCGGCACCCATTCGGTGATCTTCGGCGAGATCCTGGGCATCGAGCTCGGCGAGCGCGGCCCGGCGCTGATCTATCTCGACCGCGCCTATCACCGCATCTGACCTGTCCCGGCTGACGCCGCCTCCTGCAACGACCCGATGAGGCCGCCTTGCGCAACCTGATCACCGACGTGCCGGGCCTTTCGGTCGGCAATGCCTCCTGCGAACGCCTGAAATCCGGCGTTACCGTGCTGACCGCGGACCGGCCGCTGCGCGCCTCCGTGGCGATCCATGGCGGGGCGCCGGGCACCCGCGAGGCGGCGCTGCTCGATCCGCGCTTCACGGTGGAAAGCGTCGATGCCTTGGTGCTGTCGGGCGGCTCGGCCTTCGGGCTGGATGCGGCCTCCGGCGTGCAGATGGCGCTGGCCGCGCAAGGGCGCGGCTTTGCCGTCGGCACGGCGCGTGTGCCCATCGTACCGGGGGCGATCCTCTTCGATCTGCTCAACGGCGGCGACAAGGACTGGGGCGACACCAATCCCTATGGCGCGCTCGGCCGCAAGGCGCTGGCCGCAGCTGCCCCGGACTTCCAGATCGGCAGCTTCGGTGCGGGTGCCGGCGCAACGACGGCAACGCTGAAGGGGGGACTTGGATCGGCTTCGGCGAAGCTGTCGTCAGGGGCAACCGTCGGCGCGCTGGTCGCGGTCAATGCGCTCGGCAGCGCGGTGCTGGGCGATGGCCCGCATTTCTGGGCCGCGCCCTTCGAGAAAGACGGCGAGTTCGGCGGCCTCGGCTGGCCGGCCGCGATGCCGACCCTGCCCGACCGCCCGCGCACCAAGCTCGACGGCCTCAGCGAGGGCGCCAACACCACCATCGCCATCGTCGCGACGGATCTCGCACTGACCAAGGCCGAGTTGCAGCGGATGGCGGTGGCGACCCATGACGGCTTCGCCCGCGCCCTGTGGCCCGCGCATACCCCGCTCGATGGCGACCTGATCTTCGCGGCCTCCACGGCCGCGCGCGAGATGCGCGATCCCTTGCCCGAGACGGTAGAGATCGGCGCAGTCGCCGCTGCCGTGATGAGCCGGGCGATCGCCCGCGCCGTCCATGCGGCCAGCCCCGCCCCCGGCGACACGCTGCCGACGTGGGCTGAGCGCTTCGGCGGATAAAGCGAAAGAAACGCGGCGGATTACTCCGCCGCTTCCATCACAGGCGTGCCCTCGCCCTGCGGCGCAAGCTGGGCCAGCAGCGCCTCGCGCCGGGCCATCGCCTTGGCGAAATTCGCCTCCTTCACCGGACCGAAGCCGCGCACCGTGTCGGCAACGCGGGCCAGCTCGACGAGCAGGCCGTAATTCGCCGTGCCGACAAGACCGGCGATGCGCTCGGCATCGGCAAGGCAGAGGCTCGCGAACTCCCGCTCCATGCGCCGCTCGCCGGTGCGGCCGAACGGATCGAAGGCGCTGCCGCGCAGGCGCTTGGCCTTGGCCAGCAGGCGGAAGGCGGTGAAGATCCACGGGCCGAAGGCGATCTTGCGCGGGCGCCCCGTGCGCGGGTCGAGCGAGCGGGAGATCAGCGGCGGCGCCAGGAGCACCTTGAGCTTGCGCGGGCTGTCGAACTGCGCCTCCAAGCGGGCGCGGAAGTCGGGCTGCGAATACAGCCGCGCGACCTCGTACTCGTCCTTGTAGGCCATCGCCCGGTAGAGGCCGTCGGCGAGCGTGCGCGTCAGCCGCAGGGTGCCGTTGCCGGCGCGCTCGTCGGCGGCACGCACGGATGCGACCGCATCGAGGAAACGCTTTGCATAGGCCTCGTCCTGATAGGCGGCAAGCTCGCTGCCGAGGAACGCGATCCGCGTGTCGAGATCCATATCCGCCGCCGGATCGACGGCATTGGCCGCCGGCAGGGCGGACAGGATCTTCTCCGGCACGGCAAAGAGCACCCGGCCGGCGTGGAAGGCCGACAGGTTCTTCTCCACCGCCGCGCCGTTGAGGCGGATCGCGGTGTCAAGCGCGGTGGTCGAAAGCGGCAGGCGGCCGGCCTGATGCGCCATGCCGACCAGCATCATGTTGGCGTAGATGGCATCGCCGAACAGCGCCTCGGCGATGCGGGCGATGTCGTGGCCGGCGAAGAGCGGACAGGCTTCGTCCAGCGTCTTCAGCATCCGCGCCTCGTCGAAGGAGAGCGTCTGCTTCATCACGAACTCGGCCGTCGGCGCGACGCGCGAATTGGCAAAGCCCGCCGTGCGCTCCCGGTCGATCAGCGCCAGCTGCTCGGCATTGGTCGCCACCACCATGTCGGAGGCGAGCAGCACGTCGAGGCTGGCGGTCGGGATGCGCGGCCCCTCGATGGCCCGGTCCGCGGTGGAGAAGCGCAGATGCGAGGTGACCGGGCCGCCCTTCTGGGCAAGGCCGGTCATGTCCAGCGTCGAGGCCTGCTTGCCGTCCACATGCGCGGCCATGGCCAGCACCGCCGCCGTGGTGGTGACGCCGGCGCCGCCGATGCCGGCAATCAGCAGGTTGAGCGTCGTCTCAAGCCCGGCGACCTCAGCTTCAGGCAGTTCGGCGACGAGCGCGGCAAGGTCGAGCCCGCTCGCCTCGGCCCGGCGCAGCGAGGCACCCTCCACCTCCACGAAGGAGGGGCAGAAGCCCTTGGCGCAGGAAAAATCCTTGTTGCAGGACGACTGGTTGATCCGCCGCTTCTCGCCGAAGGGCGTCGCCAGCGGCTCGATGGAGATGCAGTTGGACTGCACCGAACAGTCGCCGCAGCCCTCGCAGACCCGCTCGTTGATGAACAGGCGCATGTCGGGATCGGCAAAGTTGCCGCGCTTGCGGCGGCGGCGCTTTTCGGCGGCGCAGGTCTGGTCGTAGATCAGCACGGTGACGCCGACGATCTGCTGCAGCTCCTCCTGCACGCGCATCAGCTCGTCGCGGTGGAAGACATCGGTGCCCGGCGCAAGGTCGCGGCGGCCGACATAGGCGTCCGGCTCCTCGCTGACGACGACGATGCGCTCGACCCCTTCGGCCTCAAGCTGGCGGGTGAGCTGCGGCACGGTCAGGATGCCGTCGACCGGCTGGCCGCCGGTCATCGCCACCGCGTCGTTGTAGAGGATCTTGTAGGTGATCGGCACCTTGGAGGCGACGGCCTGGCGGATCGCCAGGATGCCCGAGTGGAAATAGGTGCCATCGCCGACATTGGCGAAGACATGCTTGTCGCGGGCGAACTCCGACTGGCCGACCCACAGGACGCCCTCGCCGCCCATGGCGATCTGGCCGTCGGTGGTGCGGCCCGGGATCTCCGTCATGGCATGGCAGCCGATGCCCGGCATGGAGCGGGCGCCCTCGGGCACGAGCGTGGACGAGGAATGCGGGCAGCCCGAACAGAAATACGGCACGCGCGCGGCGCGCTCCGCATGGCCCTGCGACCACATCACCTGCCGGTTCATCCGCTCGGCGACGGCGCGCATCTCGGCGGTCACGAAGTCGGCCGGCAGGAAGGCGAGCAGCGCCGGAATGATCTCGGCGACAGCCAGTTCCAGCAGGTCGGAGAGGAACGGATTGCCCTGCGGCGTCATCTTGCCCCAGATCGCCGGACGGGCATGGTCCGGCCAGCCATAGGCGATTTCCTTGATCTGCGGCTCGAGGAAGGCGCGCTTGTGCTCGACGATGAGCAGCCGCTCCAGCCCCCGGGCGAAATTCGACAGGCCGATGGGCTCCAGCGGCCAGGGCATCGCCACCTTGTAGATGGCAAGGCCGATGTCGCGGGCCCGCTCTTCCGTGAGGCCGATCAGCTCGAACGCCTGGCGCAGGTCGCGATAGGCCTTGCCGGTGGCGACGATGCCGATGCGCGGGCGGCTGGCGCCGAAGGCGACCCGGTCGAGCCCGTTGGCCCGCACATAGGCGCGCGCGGCCGGAATGCGCACGTCGCGCAGCAGCCGCTCGGTCTCCAGGCGATTGCCGAGCAGAAGCACGCGGTTGAGATCGTCGTGCCGGCGCGGATCGCGGTCCTCGGGGAAGACGAAGTCGAGGCGCGCGGGATCGACGGAGACGGTCGCGGAGGCGTCCATCGTGTCGGCAAGGCAGATCAGCCCGCTCCACAACCCGCTGAAGCGCGACATGGCAAAGCCATGCTGCCCGTAGTCCAGCACTTCCTGGATATCGGACGGGTTGAGCACCGGCATCTCGACATGCTGGAAGAAGAACTCCGACTGCGCCGGCAGGATCGAGGACTTGGCCAGATGATCGTCGCCCGCCAGCGCAAGCACGCCGCCATTGGCCGCCGTGCCGCTGGCATTGGCCTGCCGCAGCACGTCGCCGGCGCGGTCGACGCCCGGCGCCTTGCCGTACCAGATGCCGAAGACGCCGTCGTAATCGGTGCCCTTGCCGTGATGGGCGACCTTCTGGCTGCCCCAGACGGCGGTGGCGCCGAGCTCCTCGTTGACGCCGGGCTTGAAGACGATATCGGCCGGGCCAAGGTGGCGCCTGGCGCGCACGAGCTCGGTGTCGAAGCCGGCAAGCGGCGACCCGCGATAGCCGGAAATGAAGCCGCCGGTCTTCAGTCCGCTTGCCCGGTCGAGCCGGCTGCGGTCGAGGGCGAGGCGTACAAGCGCCTGGATGCCGGTCAGGTAGACACGGCCGTCATTGGAGACGTATTTGTCGTCGAGGGAGACAGAGCGCGTGATGGCGTTCATGGAGACGGCCTCCTCATCCGTCTTCGAGGGTCGCGCGCGAGGGGGCGTGAAGCGCCCGCACCCCGCGCAATCTGCTGGGACCCAATATGCTCCTTCTATGAGTGAAATTCTGTGCTATCGTGCCCGAAACAGACCCAAAAACCGCACGGAATTTCCCCTCGACAGCCCATGAGCGAAAAAAACCTTCTGGACCCGTCCGACATCCGCGTGCTGCAGATCATGCAGCGGGATGCCTCCCTCTCTATCGCCGAAATCGCCCGCGAGGCGGGCATGAGCCAGACCCCGTGCTGGCGCCGCATCAAGAAGCTCAAGGAGACCGGCGTGATCCGCCAGGTCGTCGCCGTGGTCGACCGGGAAGCGGTCGGGCTCGGCTTCGTCGCCTATGCCTTCGTCAAGCTGGCGGTGCCCAGCCGCGAGAACATGGAGACGTTCGACAAGCTGCTGCAGCGCTGGCCGGAAGTGGTGATCTGCGAGCGCATCACCGGCGCGGTCGACTACCTGATCAAGGTCGTCGCCAGCGACATCAAGGCCTATGACGACTTCCTGCGGCTGAAGCTGCTCGACAACACGCTGGTCTCCGACGTGCAATCGCGCATCGTCGTCAGCACGGTGAAGCACACGGTGGCGCTGCCGATTCGCGAGACGTGAGGGGGCGGGGACGGGTGCTGCTCCCGTTTCCTTTTCCCCGCCTCTCCTCGCGTCATCCCGGACGAGGCCGAGGGCCGAAGATCCGGGATCGGCGAGCCATGGCGGTCGTGGCATGTTTCCGAAGCGCACCTCACACGCCCTCGGCTCTCCGGCCCCGGCTCGGCGCTTGCGCGCCGTCCGGGGTGACGAAGGGACAGGTTAGCGGACTCTCGCGGCCGCTCTGGAAACCAATAGGCCCCGGATCTCGCGATGCTCGTCCGGGGTGACGGCAGAGGGGATGCGAGGCCGTGCCACTCTCTCAGGCCGTCATCCCGGGCAAGGCGCAGCCGCGACCCGGGACCCATTGGCACCCTCGGCAGGCATGAAGCAGAGGACGGGGCGGCGTAGCGCCCGTTTCCTTTTCCCCGCCTCTCCTCGCGTCATCCCGGACGAGGCCGGAAGGCCGAAGATCCGGGATCGGCGAGCCATGGCGGTCGTGGCTTGTTTTCGAAGCGCACCTCACACACCCTCGGCTCTCCGGCCCCGGCTCGGCACTTGCGCGCCGTCCGGGGTGACGAAGGGACAGGTTAGCGGGCTCTCGCGGCCGCTCTGGCAACCAATAGGCCCCGGATCTCGCGATGCTCGTCCGGGGTGACGGCAGAGGGGATGCGAGGCCGTGCCACTCTCTCAGGCCGTCATCCCGGGCAAGGCGCAGCCGCGACCCGGGACCCATTGGCACCCTCGGCAGGCATGAGGCGGAGGACGGTGCGGCGTAGCTCCCGCGCTCTTGCCCCTCCTCGCGTCTTCCCGGTCTTCGGCAAGCCTGAACCGGGACGACAGCGGAGGAGCAATGTGGGGCCAGCGTGTCCTCGCCTTGCCGCAGCCAATGGTCGCACCCGACTTGACCCTGCACGCGGACAGGGCACAGTGGCGGCCCGCGGGCTAAGCCCGCGCCGCCGCGGTCGGGTGCGGCAAATTCGGGAAAACCCAGCTTGGGGAAGGACAGGACGATGGGACACAATGCCGGGCCGCTGACGGGCAGCTGCCGCTGCGGGGCAACCACGATCGCGATCACCGCCGATCCGGTGATGACCGCCGCCTGCCACTGCCGGGGCTGCCAGAAGATGAGCTCCAGCGCCTTTTCGCTGACCGCGATGGTGCCGGCCGAGGCGTTTTCGGTCACCGCCGGCGAGCCGGTGAAGGGCGGTATCCAGGGGCCGCAGCTCGACCATTATTTCTGCCCCCACTGCAAGACCTGGATGTTCACCCGCATCACCGGCTTCGAGGCAGTGGTCAACGTGCGCCCGACCATGTTCGACGACGAGCGCTGGTCGAAGCCCTTCATGGAAACGATGACGGCGGAAAAGCTCGCCTGGGTCGAGCTTCCGGTGGCGCGCAGCTTCGAGGGTTTCCCGCCGCCGGAAGAGTTTCCCCAGCTGATCGCGGAATTCGCCGCGCGCGACTGACGGGCAGCGCGCAGGCAAGGCCCCTGCCTGGCGTCATCCCGGACGAGGCCGGAAGGCCGAAGATCCGGGACCGGGGAGCCACGGCGGTTGCGGGTTCGATTCGGAGCGCGCCTCATACGCCCTCGGCCCTCCGGTCCCGGGTCGCGGCTACGCCTTGCCCGGGATGACGAGGAGAGACGTCGGCGCGTGAGCGGCACGGGAATGCGCGACAGCGCCTAGGCGACCAGAAAACGCGAGGGCGAATAGGGCTGCGGGTCGGCCAGCGGCAGCATGTCGGTGACGAGATCGGCCAACAGCCGCGCCATCGCCGGGGCCAGCGAAAAGCCGTCGCGCATGTGGCCGACCGACAGCCACAGGCCCGGCAGGCCGGGCAGTTCGCCGACGATGGGAAGCTGGTCGGGCACGAAAACGCGCAGGCCCGCGACCGGAACGTCCTCCACCGCCGAACCGAGCGGCAGCAGCGCACGGGCCGTCGCGGTGGCCCGGTGAAGGGCATTGGCGCGCATCGGAACGCCGGACAGCGCGCGGGCCGTCGACATCAGCTCCGTGCCGCCGACCAGCCGCAACCCGCGCTCCATCGGCGTGAGGGTGAAGCCGCCTTCCTGATCTGTGACCGGCCGGGTCAGCGACACGCCGGAAACCGCGCGGAAATGGCGATGATAGGTGCGGCAGGCCGCCAGCGGCATGGACAGGCCGAAGCGCGCCAGCACCGGCGAGATGCCTGCGCCCAGCGCCAGCACCACGACCGGCGCTCCGACCTCGCCGCGCACGGTGCGCATCGCATAGCCCTGCCGCGTGTCGATGAGCGTGGCGGCATCGCCGATCTCCGTCTCCCCGCCCCGTTCGCGGAACAGCCGTCCATAGGCCTTGGTCACGCCGCCGGGCGAGGACACCGACTGGCTCTCCGGCCAGTAGATCGCCGCTTCTTCCAGCGAGCGCAGATGCGGCTCCAGCCTGACGATCTCGACCGCGTCGAGATCCGCGTAAGACACGCCGAGGATGCGGGCGAAATGCCGGTCGATCTCGGCAAGCTCGCACACGCGCGGCGAGCGCAGCAGCTTGATCCAGCCGGTGCGACGGAAGAAGCGCAGGGCGCTGGCCGCCCGCGCCAGCGCCAGATGCTCGGCCGCCGCAACCGCCTGCAGCGGGGCCAGCGCCCGCGCGGCGCGCGCCACCGCCGCCGGTTGTGCCGCCAGCCGGCATTCGGAGAAGAAACGCGACAGATCCGGCAGCGAGCGCGAATCGATGCCGAAGCCCCGGCGCCGGGTCAACGCGCTGGCAAGGATCGCCGGAAGGGTCAGCGGCACGGGGAGCGGCGAGTAGCCATCGCAGCCGATCAGCCCGTCATTCCCGCGGGTTGCCTCCTCTCCCGGCGCATCGCGGTCGACGACGAGCACGCGCATGCCCCGCCCCTGCAGGTGCAGGGCGGCACTCGTGCCGGTGATGCCGGCGCCAAGGACGATCGCGTCGAAGCTGCGCATATGCTTTTCGACACCGTTCACAATCGCCTTGCAAGTGGAAGACGCTCTCCACGATACTCAAGGTCCTGAAATTGTTCCCGCCCGGCGCCGTTGCGGTGCCACACGCCTCCTTTTCCGGAAAGTGTCCGACATGCCGGCACTCGCCCTGCCGCTCACCCTTCTTGCCTGGCTCGGACGCCAGGGCACCCGGGCTGTTGCCATCAGCGCCCTGCTTGGCCTGGTGCTGCCGCCGCTCTCGGCCCTGTTCCGCCCGCTGGTCGAGGAAGCGATCTTCGTGTTGCTGGTGCTGGCCTTCCTGCGGGTCGACCCGGTCGCCGTCGTCGCCCATGTCCGCCGGCCGAAGCTGGTGGCCCTGTCGCTGGTGTGGATGCTGCTCGCCGTGCCGCTCGCGGTGGGAGGGCTGCTGAAGCTCAGCGGCCTGACCGCCCTGCATCCCGACATCGCGCTGGCCGCCTTCATCGTCACCGCCGCCCCGCCGATCATGTCGGCACCGGCCTTCATCGCGCTGATCGGCCTCGACGGGGCGCTGTCGCTGGCGCTGGTCGGCTGCGGCATGCTGCTGACGCCGATCACCGCGCCGCTGATCGGCGGGCTGCTGCTCGGCGAGAGCCTGCCCATCGACGCCTTCGCGCTCGGCCTGCGCCTGACCGGGCTGCTCGCCGCCTCCGCCGGCATGGCGCTGCTGATTCGCCGCTTTGCCGGCAATGCCCGCGTCGTCGGTGCCAAGGAGCATATCGACGGGCTGAACGTCCTGATCCTGTTCATCTTCGCCGTAGCGGTGATGGACGGCGTCGCCGCGCGCTTCATGGCAGCTCCCCTGTTCACCCTGGCGGTGGCGGCGCTGACCTTTGCGGTCGCGCTGACCCAGATGGGGGTGACGTTGCTGGTCTTCTCGCGGGTGCGCCGCGACCAGGGCTTCGTCATCGGTCACGCGGTCGGCAACCGCAACATGGGCCTGCTGGTCGCCGCGCTCGGCGGCACGCTGCCGGATCTCGCCTGGCTCTATTTCGGGCTCGGACAGCTGCCGATCTACCTGCTGCCCTGGCTGCTCAAGCCGCTGGCCAACCGCATCGCCGCCGATCAGGCGGAACGTGACCGGGATCACGGAAGCGCCGCACCCGGCAGCTAGTGTGCACTCAAGGCAATCCTGCCTCGGGAACCTGGCCCATGCGCAATCGACCGACACAAAAAGCCACGCCCCTTGCCGCTGCCGCTCCGCTGGGGGCCGCCGCCGCCCCGCTGGGGGCCGCCGCCCTCGCCTTGCTGGTGACGCTGGGCACCACGCCGGCCTTTGCCGGCGACTACGCGCGGGTCGACGTGATGGGCTTTTCGACAGATGGCAGCCGCTTCGCCTTCGAGGAATATGGCACGCAGGACGGCTCCGGCTTCCCCTATTCCAACATCTACCTGTTCGACGTGGACCGGGACGCCTGGCTCGGAAACAGCCCGTTCCGCCAGCTCGACGAGGTGGGCGATGCAACGCCCGCGCAGGCGCAGGCCGCACTGGAGCGCACCCGCGAGGCCAATCGCGAAGAGGCATGGGACCTGATCGTCTCGGCCGGGATTGCCGGCCGCGGCGACACGGTGGCGCACAATCCGCCGACCGAGCGCGGCGCCGATCCGCACCTGATGATCGCCTCGATGCGTCCGGAAGTGCCCGCCTTCGGCGCGCAGGTGGAATTGCGGCTGACCGAGCACGCCGTGGAGCGCCCGGCGCGCTGCCCGGACGGCTTCGGCGAGATGAAGGGCTTCCGCCTGACGCTGACGCTCGAGGGCGAGACGCGGGTGCTCAACGACGATGCCCGCCTGCCGCAAAGTCGGGGCTGCGCGCTCGGCTACCGGATCGAGCGGCTGGCGCTGCACCACCCCGCGGACGGGGGCCCGACCGCCTTCGCGGTGCTGATCCTGGTGGAGCAGGTCGGCTTCGAGGGACCGGACGGGCGGCATCTGGCGATCACCGGGCGGCTTTAGGGCGCAGGATCGCGCGCGCCTGGGAGCTTGTGGCTCCCGGGAGCCTGTGATAGCGGCTTGCCCCAGATCAGCCCCCGGGTGATCACCCGGAACCCCAGCCATCGGAGCCGCCGCCCATGACCCGCCCCGTCGTCATTGCCCCGTCCATGCTCGCCTCGGACTTCTCCGCCTTCGGAAGGGAAGTGCGCGACGTGGTGGAGGCCGGCGCCGACTGGATCCATCTCGACGTGATGGACGGGCATTTCGTGCCCAATATCAGCTTCGGCCCCGACGTCATCAAGGCGATGCGCCGGCACACCGACAAGGTGTTCGACACGCATCTGATGATCGCGCCGTGCGATGCCTATCTGGAGGCCTTCGCCAAGGCCGGCTCCGACATCATCACCGTGCATGCCGAGGCCGGCCCGCATCTCGACCGCTCGCTGCAGGCGATCCGCGCGCTCGGCAAGAAGGCCGGCGTCTCGCTGAACCCGGCAACGCCGGAAAGCGTCATCGAATACGTGCTCGACCGCCTCGACCTGGTGCTGGTGATGAGCGTCAATCCGGGCTTCGGCGGGCAGTCCTTCATCCCGGCGATGGTCGACAAGGTCGCCCGCATCAAGGCGATGATCGGCGACCGGCCGATCGACATCGAGGTCGACGGCGGCGTCACTGCCGAAACCGCGCCGCTGGTCGCCAAGGCCGGCGCCAACGTGCTCGTCGCCGGCTCGGCCGTGTTCAAGGGCGAGGGCGTTGCCGGCTACCGCGCCAACATCGAGGCGATCCGCAAGGCGGCCGACGAGGCCGCAGCCTGAGGCAGCCTGAGTTAGCCACCTCCCCTTCCGCTTGACCGGCCTCGCGGCGCAGCCGACAATCGGCTTTTGAATCTGAAGTTCGTACAGAGCTTGCTGCCGAATGTGACGAACTTCAGATTCTGGTGACCAGAACGGATGGACCTGCCACGTGCGACCGCTCGTCTTCGCCATCGCCTGGGCCGTGCTGATCTGCCTGACGGAGACCGCGCTCACCTTCTGGCGCGGTGAAGCCCTGACGGGCCGCTCGGCCGCGGTCGTCGCCGTCTTCACGGTGAGCGCCTTCCTCGGCGCCTTCTGCGCGTGGGGCACGGCGAGCCTGATGACCTTCCGCCGCCGCAAGGCCCGGCTGCCGGCGCGTTTCGCCGCGATGGTGCTGTCGCTGACGCTCGGCACCGCAGGCTTTTGCGCCGTGTTCTTCTTCCTGCAGCTGCGCTCCTATTATTCGGAATGGCACACCAGCACGATCTCCATGGAGATGTTCTGGCAGTTCGCCTTCACCGGCGCCTCGACCAGCTACATCTTCGCCGTGATGGGCGCCCGGCCGCTGCTGCCTTTCGTCTTCCTGCCCATGCTCGCCTTCTCCTGGTACTTCGCGCGCATTGAGCCCTCGCGCCGCGTCTGATAAGGAGCCGGCACACCCAGCCGCTGCCCGAGAAGGACACCCGCATGATCCCGCGCTATTCGCGGCCCGAAATGGTCGCCATCTGGTCTCCCGAGACGAAGTTCCGCATCTGGTTCGAGATCGAGGCCCATGCCTGCGACGCGCTCGCCGAGATCGGCGTGATCCCCAAGGAAGCCGCCCGCACGATCTGGGAGAAGGGCGGCGCCGCCACCTTCGATGTCGCCCGCATCGACGAGATCGAGCGCGAGACCAAGCACGACGTCATCGCCTTCCTGACGCATCTGGCCGAGATCGTCGGACCCGACGCCCGCTTCGTGCACCAGGGCATGACCTCGTCCGACGTGCTGGACACCTGCCTCAACGTGCAGCTGGCCCGTGCCGCCGACCTGCTGCTGGCCGATATCGACGCGCTGCTGGCCGCTCTCAAGCGCCGCGCCTTCGAGCACAAGGACACGGTCTGCATCGGCCGCTCGCACGGCATCCACGCCGAGCCGGTGACCTTCGGCCTGAAGATGGCCGAGGCCTATGCCGAGTTCGACCGCTGCCGCACGCGCCTGATCGCCGCCCGCGCCGAGGTCGCCACCTGCGCCATTTCCGGCGCCGTCGGCACCTTCGCCAATATCGATCCGCGCATCGAGGAACATGTCGCCAAGGCGATGGGCCTTGCCGTCGAGCCGGTCTCCACCCAGGTGATCCCGCGCGACCGCCACGCCATGTTCTTCGCGACGCTGGGCGTCATCGCCTCCTCGATCGAGCGCGTGGCGACCGAAATCCGCCACCTGCAGCGCACCGAGGTGCTGGAGGCGGAAGAGTACTTCTCGCCGGGCCAGAAGGGCTCCAGCGCCATGCCGCACAAGCGCAACCCGGTGCTGACCGAGAACCTGACCGGTCTTGCCCGCATGGTCCGCGCCTACGCGATGCCGGCGATGGAGAACGTCGCCCTGTGGCACGAGCGCGATATCTCGCACTCCTCGGTCGAGCGGATGATCGGCCCGGACGCCACCGTGACGCTCGACTTCGCGCTGGCGCGCCTGACCAACGTCATCGACAAGCTGATGGTCTATCCCGAGCGCATGCTGGCCAACATGAACCGCCTCGGCGGCCTGGTGCACTCGCAGCGCATCCTGCTGGCGCTGACCCAGGCCGGCACCTCGCGCGAGGACGCCTATCGCCTGGTCCAGCGCAACGCCATGAAGGTCTGGGACAGCTACCAGAAGGACGGCAGCGCCGATGTCGACTTCCTGGAGGAGCTGCTGAACGACGCCGATGTGCGCGCCGCCCTGTCGGAAGAGGAGATCCGCTCGCGCTTCGACCTCGGCTACCACACCAAGGCCGTCGGCACGATCTTCGACCGGGTGTTCGGCAAGGCCTGACGGCAATGCGCATCGCCGTGCTTGCCGACATCCACGGAAATGCCGAAGCGCTCGAGGCGGTCGTTGCCGACCTCGAGCGCGAGGCTCCGGACGAGGTCGTCAATCTCGGCGATTGCCTGTCCGGTCCGCTCTGGCCGGAGCGGACCGCGACAATCCTGCGCAGCCTCGGCTGGCCGACCGTACGCGGCAATCACGACCGTGTGGTCGCGGCCGGCAACGTATCGCCGGCGAATCGCACCGACCACTTCACCCAGAACGATCTGTCCGCCGAAAGCCTCGCCTGGCTGCGGGCGCTACCCGCAACGCTGGAGCTGGATGGCGGCGCCGTCCTGCTGTGCCACGGCACGCCGACACGCGACGACGTCTACCTGACGGAAGAGGTCGCGGGCGAGAGCACTCGCCTCGCCGCGGAACAGGACATCGCCGCCCGTCTCGGCGAGACGGCCGCCGGGCTGGTCTGCTGCGGCCACACCCACATTCCCCGGCTGGTGCACCTTGCCGCCTGCGGCCGCACGGTGCTCAATCCGGGCAGCGTCGGCCTGCCGGGCTATGCGGACGAGGCGCCGACGCCCCACCGGGTCGAGACGGGAAGTCCCCACGCCCGCTATGCGATGGTCGAACGCCGTCCCGAGGGCTGGCGCTTCGAGATGAAGAGCATCATGTACGACTGGGAGAGCGCCGCCCGCGAGGCCGAGCGCAACGGCCGCCCCGACTGGGCCCGGCCGCTTCGCACGGGCTTTTACGGGCCGCTGGCGTAGACATCCCCCGCGAGACCGACGAGAGAGCACTGCCCCATGAAGATTGCCGAGACCGACATCCTGCTGCTGCCCGGCTACGGCGACACGCCGGCCGGCCACTGGATGCACCGCTGGTGCGAGAAGATGCCGACGGCGCGCATCGTCGCCCAGCGCAACTGGTTCCAGCCCGTGCTGAAGGAGTGGATCGACGCCTTGAAGGAGGCGGTCGCCGCCGCGGAGCGCCCGGTGGTGCTGGTCGGCCATTCGCTCGGCTCGATCACCGCGGTCCATGCCGCCCATGGCCACGGGCTCGACACGGACAAGATCAAGGCCGCCTTCCTGGTGGCGCCGACGGACCTGAACCGCGCCGAGCCGAAGCCCGCCTTCGACGCCGCCCAGTTTCGCGCTGTGCCGAAGGGGCCCCTGCCCTTCCGCGCCAGGGTGGTGGCCAGCCGCACCGATCCCTATTGCGCCTATGACGTGGCCGAGCAGATGGCGCGGGACTGGGGCGCGCATTTCCAGGATGCGGGCGATGCCGGCCACATCAACCTGGAAAGCGGCCACGGCCCCTGGCCGGAAGGCCTGATGTCCTTCGCCTACCTGATGAAGGACCTGTGAGGGCGCTCACCGTCTCAACGTGAAACCGTTGATTTCGGACCCGTCGCACAGAATGATGCGATCATCGAAGTGATAGGCCTTGATCGCCTTCATCGTCGGGCCCCACCTCTCGGGCCCGATGGCGGTTACCTCGAATCTCGGCCCCGGGGTGCGCGACGATGCGCCGTACTGGACCTTGACCGCTTCGGAGCCCGGCTTGTCCGGGTAGTCCAGATAGGTCCAGTAGTAACGCCGCCAACTGTCGGATTTTCCCATGACCAGTCCCTGAGGATTGAAAGCGGGATCGGCCAGCCAGCATTCGAGCGAGCGCCGGTAGATATCGCTCAAGGCCAGCATCCGTTCGTCCGTGACCCGACCGCCCCAGACGCCCGAGAGATAGTTTGCTGAACCTATGGCTTCATCGAACTTGTCGAGCGATGTCCTGTTGACGCAAGACGCCAGAAAAACCGAGAGAAACAAAACAAAAAGAGATCTCACAACGCCCCCAAGTGGATTGATCCGCCAACAATTCTTTCGGCAGTAGCCCGCAATCGTTGACACCCAAACGCTACTTTCAATACACGATGATAAAGGATGCACAAGCCGGACGGGTGGCGCTGTCGCGACAATACGGACCCTGCTCGGACATTTTCGGTAGTGCGCTTGCCTGTGCAACGCCGGGCGCCAACCCGACATGCAACAGATCTTTCGACAGGGGTTTTTCATGAATTGCGACAGGTCCATCTTCCAAGCAACACTTCTGGTCGCACTGACGGCACTGACCGCCTGCGACGGTCCCGATCCCGAAGCCAAGGCGAGATACCGGGAAATCCGAACCGCTATCGACGACCGGAAGAGCACCTGCGGCAATACCGAGAACGATTCACCGGCGGCGCGCGCCATCGTGGAAAAGGACCGGCTGCGCGGCGTGACGCGCTACACGGAAGCAGATGCACCGGAGTTGATGGCCGACCGCACCAGCGTCTCCTACATGCCCGGCCACGGCACGCAGATCTCCTACACCTCGGCGGACGGTCGCTCCTGGCTCTGGTATCCCGGCAATCCCCGCATCCTGGAAGGGCGCTGGAAGCTGGACGACAGCAAGGACATGCTGCAGGTCTGCTACGACTACGGCCCCGGCACCTACAACCCGACGATGAAGGACGCGCCCGCCGGCTTCCAGTGCGGCAGCTTCCACAACCAGAAATTCTTCACGCTCGACACCAAGCGCGGCGACGTGTTCGGCCTTGCGACCGCGAAGGTCCTGAAGCCGCTGCCGCGCGATGCGGCCAAGCCCTATTCCCCCGGCTGCGCGCCGGCGAAAAAGCCGTTGCTGAAGAACGGCAAGCCGCCGCTCGACAACCTGCAGAACGACCTCAAGAGCTATATCGGCCGCGCCTGACGCGCTCGCCCGCCCCTTTCCCGCGCGCCCTTACAAGGCGCGCGGCCGCGGCCCCATCATAGCGACGAGCCGCCGGGCGACCAGCAAGGCCACCGGCACGGCCAGCAGCACGCCGACGCCGGCGAACACGGCCAGCAGCCACGGCTCGAAGGCGTTGATGCCGTAAAAGGTCATCGGCACCAGCGCGAAGGCGCCGGCCAGGGTCGGACCGATGACGATGAAGAGGACGGCAGCTAGCTTCCACATGACAGACACTCCCGATCAAGGGTCGGGGGCGCGTCTTTCCCTCAAGCTCGCTGCCCCGTCACCATCTGCCATCCTAGTGCCCGGTCCGCCGGGGATAATGCGACACCCGACCTCATGGGGGTTTGCCCATTGGGGAGATTGCCCATCAGGGATTCCACGCATGAAAACGCCGCCCGGCAGGTGACCGGGCGGCGCATCGAAGAAATTCCGGAACGGGAGACCGTCAGTCCAGCTCGGCGAGCCTGGCCTTGGCCATTTCCAGCAGCATCGACATCTCGATGCCGTGGGAGATGAAGCGGAAGCCCATCTGGCGCGCCGACTTCGCATCCGCCGCGTTGTTGCAGAAGATGCCGGCGAACTTGCCGGCGACGCGCGCACGCTTTGCCACGTCGGCGGCGATGGTCTGGACCTTCTCGCTGCTGGGGTTAAGCTCGCGCCCTTCCGACAGGGTCAGCGACATGTCGCCCGGGCCGATGAAGACGCCGTCGAGGCCTTCCACCGCCAGGATCTCGTCGAGGGCATCCAGAGCGGCCGGCGTCTCGATCATGGCGAGGGCCACCGTCTCCTGGTTGGCCGAGGCAAGATACTCGGCCGGCGTCAGGCCCTGCAGCATGGCCGCGCGATGCGGGCCCCAGCTGCGCACTCCGACGGGCGGAAACTTGCTCGCCCCGACCAGCGCCAGCGCATCTTCCACCGTATTGACCATCGGCATGATCACCGCTTCGGCGCCCAGATCGAAGGCGCGGCTGACGGTGGCGAAATCGTCGACCGGCGGACGCACGACCGCATGGGCACCGCCGAGGCGCGCAGCCGCGATGCCCTCGCGGATCGAGGCGATGTCATGGGCGCCGTGCTGCATGTCGAGCGTCACCGCGCCATACCCCGCGCGGCCCAGCAGCTCCGCCAGAACCGGCACGGCCATGGTCGACCAAGCGGTGATGACGGTCTCGTCGGCGCGAAGCCGGGCGGCAAGGGAGGGCTTGGTAACGGTCATGGCGGGGTTTTCCGAAATGGCGGGGTGGGAAGGGCCTTGAAACCGGGCCCGGCGGGCAGCGGTCCGCACCCTGGCGCGAACCTGCTCGTGTCTTGCGGGGGCTGAACGCGAAAGGGGCAGCGCACCTGCGCTGCCCCCTCGGGTGTCTCAGCCTTCGTTCTGGATCTGCTCGACCGCCTGATGCAGCAGCTCGTCCATGGTCCGGCGGATCTGATGGTCCGACTGGTCGACGCCCGCGTCGGTGAAATCCTTGCGGATCTTGCGGAACACGTCTTCCTCGCCCGGCTCCTCGAAATCGGCGCGGACCACTTCCTTCGCGTAGTCCTGGGCCTTGTCGGCATCGAGGCCGAGCTTCTCGGCCGCCCACAGGCCCAGCAGCTTGTTGCGACGGGCCACCGCCTTGAAGCGCAGCTCCTCGTCGTGGGCGAACTTGGATTCAAAGGCCTCCTCGCGACGGTCGAAGGTGCTCATGCGTCAGTCTCCTGCCTTCTAGCGGTGGCGCCCTCAGGCGCTGAAATCGATTGCGGTGCCGCCATCATATGGGGATCCGATGAGCCCTTGCATATCCTTCGCGACCCACCAAATCAACGCGTATCGGTCGCACCGCTCCCGCTCGTCCAGACATCGCCCCGCGAGCGGGCCGCAGGACACCCTGCCCGGTCGCCGGGACCGCGTAAAATCTCTTCAGCGGCTTCATTGTACTTTACGGGGCGATCGTGTAGGTTCCGCGCCATCGAGCGGGGGGCCGAAAGCGCATCTGCCGTTCTCGCGCCCTTCCGATGACCGTCCCGACCCCGGCCACGGCCGAACGAGACATTGTCCGACAAAGGGCATGGGACCGCAGTCAACCGGAGCGTCTCCGCCAGTATGGATTTTCTTTCTCAAACACGGTACGTGCCTATGAACCGCCGCCGGCGCATTTACGAGGGCAAGGGCAAGATCCTCTATGAGGGCCCGGAACCCGGTACGCTCATCCAGCACTTCAAGGATGATGCAACTGCCTTCAACGCCAAGAAGCATGAGATTGTCGATGGCAAGGGGGTCCTGAACAACCGGATCTCCGAGTACATCTTCAACCATCTCAACGCGATCGGTATCCCGACCCACTTCATTCGCCGGATGAACATGCGCGAGCAGCTCATCCGCGAGGTCGAGATCATCCCGCTGGAAGTGGTTGTGCGCAACGTCGCCGCCGGCTCGCTGTCCAAGCGCCTCGGCATCGAGGAAGGCACGCAGCTGCCGCGGTCGATCATCGAGTTCTATTACAAGAACGACGCGCTCGACGACCCGATGGTCTCCGAGGAGCACATCACCGCCTTCGGATGGTGCACGCCCCAGGAGATGGACGACATCATGGCGCTGGCCATCCGCGTCAACGACTTCCTGACCGGCCTGTTCCTGGGCGTCGGCATCCGTCTCGTCGACTTCAAGATCGAGTGCGGCCGCCTGTGGGAAGGCGACATGATGCGCATCGTCGTCGCCGACGAGATCTCGCCGGACAGCTGCCGCCTGTGGGACATCCAGTCCAACGAGAAGATGGACAAGGACCGCTTCCGCCGCGACCTCGGCGGTATGCTGGAAGCCTACCAGGAAGTGGCCCGGCGCCTCGGCATCCTCAACGACAACGACCGGCCGAACGGCACAGGTCCGGTGCTCGTCAAGTAAGCTGCTCGTCAAGTAAGATCGCCGCGCGCCTCGCACGCACAAGACAAGGAAAGCCCCGACCGGAAACGGCCGGGGCTTTCGGCTTTTCGGGGAAGCCTTGCGCGCAAGGTCAGGTGCGGTTGATCGAGACGCCGCCGTCGACCAGCATCGCCGTGCCGGTGGTGAAGCTGGAGGCCGGCGAGGCGAGGTAGAGCGCGGTCCCGGCGACCTCCTCAGGCGAAGAGATGCGCTTGAGCGCATGCAGGCTCTCCACGAAGGCCAGCGCCTCCGGCGTCGAAGCGGCCTCGCGCCCCATCGGCGTGTCGATGCCGCCGGGCAGGATCGCGTTGACCCGGATCCCCTTCGCGCCGACCTCGGCCGCCAGCACCTTGGTCAGGCCGACGAGCCCGGCCTTGCTGGCGCCGTAGGCCGCCATGCCCGGCAGGCCGGCCGTATGGCCGACAAACGTGGACGTGAAGATCAGCGAGCCGCCGCCACGCTCCTCCATGGCCGGGATCTGGTATTTCGCCCCGAGGAACCCGCTGGTCAGGTTGGTGGCGAGCACCGTGTTCCAGTCGGCGAGCGACAGGGACGGCGCCGGCGCCATGGGGCCGATCATGCCCGCATTGTTGAAGGCGATGTCGAGCCCGCCGAAGCGATCCTTCGCCAGATCGACCAGCGCCCTGGCGTAGTCCTCCTCCTGCACGTCGCCGGCTAGAACCGCCGCCCGGCCGCCTGCCCGCTCGATCTCCCCGGCAACCTCCTCCAGCTCGCCCCGGCGCCGCGCGCCGAGAACGACGGCACAGCCTTCCGCGGCGAAGAGCCGTGCTGTCGCAGCTCCCAGCCCGGAGCTCGCTCCGGTGATGATCGCGACCTTGTCTTCCAGTATCGGCATGAAACCCTCCATCGCCGTTGCAATGGCAGGCTTGGTAGGCGGGGAACGAGGGCCACGACACCCGATTAGAGATTGCGGTCAGGCTTTTCTGCCGGCCAGGCGCACACCCGCGTTGCAACCCTCGGCTGAGGCCCTTAATCTGCCTGCGTATTGAAACGGGCTGGGGAAATTGCAATGAAGGTTATGTCGGCCGGGAGCTCCTGGCAGAAGATTGTACTCGTCCTTTTCGCGGGCCTGATGCTCGCCGCATGCCAGACTAGCGGGTTGAAATCCGGAGCGCTGAAGACCGACTTCCCGCCGGCGGGCTGGAAGACGCAACGCGACGGCAACGCTACGGCCTATTTCTGCGCACGTCCGACTTGCAGCACCCCCCAGTTGGTGGTCATCTCGCCCACCCGCCAGAGGGGCAATGTCGAGGAAGCGATCAAGCGGAACATCATCAGCACTGCCCTTGTGGACGAGCTCTTCGATGTTCTGAAGGTGGCATCCCGCAAGCAGGTCAACGCATCCTCGACACGCAAGATCACCACCCCCACCTATTCGGGCTTCGAAAATCTGGTCACGCTTCGGGACAGGAATGGCAAGAAGCTCTATCTCGCCGTCCGCAATGTGATTCAGCGAGACCGCGGAATTGTGGTGACATCTGCTGCGACCTCGCCGGGCACCGCCAAGCGCAACCTCGCCCGCTTCTTCGCCCAGACGACCATCCAGCGCGTCCAGTAACCCCGCACGCCGCGATACCGGACCTCCTGGCGCGCGGCGGTTGGCCGCGCGTCGCAAAAGGGCTTTCATCGGGGGCGTCGTCGCGCTAGAAGCGGGCCAACTGCCCAGCCGGCGGACGCCAACGCGCGCCGGCGCCGACTTGCGGAGACATCCCCCGATGAAAGCACGCGTGACCGTTACCCTGAAATCCGGCGTCCTCGACCCGCAGGGCAAGGCGATCGAGGGTGGCCTTGCCGCGCTCGGCTTCGCCGGCGTCGACAGCGTGCGCCAGGGCAAGGTCTTCGATCTGGAGATCAGCGGCCGCGACGCAGACGCCGCGCGCGCCGATCTCGCCGCCATGTGCGAGAAGCTGCTCGCCAACACGGTGATCGAGAACTACGACATCGAGATCCTCTGACGGGATCGCCCGCAACGCGGGCAGCGAGACGCGGGAGGCCGGCATGGACGAAGACAGTGCCAGGGTCCTGCGTTTCCTGTTGATCAAGGCAGCGGTCTTCATCGCCCTGCCGGCCGCGCTGGCGCTCGCCGCCGCGCTGTTCCTGGTGTGAACCGATCCTGGTGTGATCCGAAAGGGAGCCCTCCCGCCATGAAGTCCGCCGTCGTCACCTTCCCCGGCTCGAATCGCGAGCGCGACATGATGCATGCGCTGGAGCTGGTCTCCGGCCGCAAGCCCGAAGCCGTGTGGCATGCCGATACCAGCCTGCCGGACGTCGATCTGGTCGTGCTGCCGGGCGGCTTTTCCTACGGCGACTACCTGCGCTCCGGCGCCATCGCGGCCCGCGCGCCGGTGATGGATGCGATCCGCGCCTTCGCCGCCCGCGGCGGCATGGTGCTCGGCGTGTGCAACGGCTTCCAGATGCTGACCGAGGCAGGCCTGCTGCCCGGCGCCCTGATGCGCAATGCGGGCCTCACCTTCGTCTGCCGCGAAGTGCAGCTGGAGACCGCCTCCATGGCCAACCGCTTCACCGCCGGCATGCGCAAGGGCGAGACTTGGCGCTGCCCCGTCGCCCATCACGACGGCAACTATTTCGCGGATGCCGAGACCATCGCGCGGCTGGAGGGCGAGAATCGCGTCGCCTTCCGTTATGCCAACGGCACCAACCCGAACGGCTCGATCAACGATATCGCCGGCATCGCCAACGAAGCGGGCAACGTGCTCGGCATGATGCCGCACCCGGAAAACTACGTCGACGCGCAGCAGGCGAGCACCGACGGGCGCGCCTTCTTCGAGAGCATCTGCGGGGCCTTCGCCACCGCCTGATGCGAAAGCGTCGAGACAGGGAGACAACCGATGAGCCGTTCCGCCTCCGGGTCTCCCTTCAAGGCTGAGGAAAAGGCGGAACTCGCCCGCCGGCTGCGCGACTATCTGCGCGACGAACTCGGCGCCGAGGCCGGCATGCTGGAGACCGAGGCCTTCCTCGACTTCATCGCCGCCGAGATCGGCAACGCCTTCTACAATCGCGGCCTCTTCGATGCCCAGGCGGCCATCTCTGCCCGCCTGGAAGAGGCGACGGACGCGGTCTACGCGCTGGAAAAGCCCGCCCGGGCGTGATCGCTGGGCGGCTGGCCGAACTGCCGCGAATAGGCCCGGCTAAAGGCCGAGGCACTGGAAAACCCGACGCGGCCGGCAACGCTCTTCAACACTCCTCCCCGCGCAATCTCCTGCCGTGCAAGGCACAGCCGCCAGGCCTGCAGATAGGCGCCCGGCGTCTGGCCGACCGTCCGCCGGAAGCCGGTGGCGAAGGCGGTGCGCGACATGCCGCAGATCCCCGCCAGCTCCTCCAGCCGCCAGCGCCGCTCCGGCGCCTCGTGCATGGCGACCAGCGCCAGCATGATCTGCGGATGGCCGAGCCCGGCGATCAACCCGTCCCGCGCCTGGCCGGTCTCGATGGCATGACGCAGGAAGCGGATCACCACGATCTCGCACAAACGGTCGACGATGGCTTTGCCGCCGCAGCGCGGGCTGGTCACCTCCTCGTGCAGCACGGCGGCAACCGCCGCCAGCGCCGGGGCCTCGGTAAGATCGATGCAGACCTCCTCCGGCAGCGCGGTCGCAAGCGGCGAACCCGGTCCTCCGAGATCGACCCGCGCGGCGACCGCGAGGCGCCCCTGCAGCCGGCAGCCCTCTCGCGTACCGTCGACACGGAACACCAGCCGCCGCAGCACCAGCGGCTCGTTCTCGTCGAGGGTCTCGTCCCCCGTCAGCAGCAGATGCGCCGGCTCGCCCGGCGGCAAGGCACTGCCCAGCACGCAGGCGGAAATGCGGAACCGGTCGATCAGGGCCGACAGCCGGTCGACGCGCCCTTGCGGCATGCTGGCATCGTTCATTGAACTCTCGATCATGAAAAGCGGACTGAACTTTTCCTTTCATACATTATCTTGCACAGGCCAACAAGGATGGCCGGCGACGACCGCCCGCCAAGCAAAGTTTCGAAAGGACGCCCATGTCCCTGATTCCCCGCCAGCAGGTTCCCGCTCTCGCGCTGGAGACGCTCTCCCACGGCCGTTTCGACCTTGCCGCCGAGGCCCCGGACTTCGCGACGCTCGTCGTCTTCTATCGCGGCCTGCACTGTCCGATCTGCGCCACCTACCTGAAAGAGCTGGAGCGCCTGACGCCGGCCTTTGCCGAGCGCGGCGTGACGACGCTGGCCCTGTCCTCCGACGACAGGGAGCGGGCAGAGGCGATGGCAGAGAAGATCGGGGCGCAGGCCCTGCGCATCGGCTACGGCCTGCCGCTGCAGGTCGCCCGCGACTGGGGGCTCTACACGTCGGCCGGGCGCGGCACGACGTCCATCGGCATCGAGGAGCCGGAGCTCTTCTCCGAGCCGGGCGTGTTCCTGGTGCGGACTGACGGCACGCTCTACTTCGCCTCTGTGCAGACGATGCCCTTCGTGCGCCCTCATTTCCAGGAGATGGTCGGCGCACTCGATTTCGTGCGCAAGAACGACTATCCGGCGCGCGGCGAATACACCGGCGCAGTCTGACGCCGGGCCTTACTGCCCGGTGATGAAGCGCAAGGCTCCCGGCTCGACGGCAACCTCGAGCCGGCTTGCCGACATCGGCTCTCCGTCGAGGTTGATGGCCAGATCCTCCTCAGCCTCGATGGTCAGCCGGGTGAAGCTCGCCTTGCGGGCATAGCCGTCGAACTGGCTGTCGGCCTCGCGCAGCAGGCCGGACAGGAGTGTCACCAGGTGCTCCGCCTCGGGCTGGGGAAACAGCGTCAGGTCGAGGCGGCCATCGTCGATACGCGCATCGGCGCAAAGCGGCACGCCGCCGCCGGCCAGCCGGCCGTTGCCGATGGCCATGGCGATGAAGTCGCCCTCCCAGGAAAATCCGTCGGCATTGAAGGTGGCGTGCATCGGCGTCAGCTCGCCGAGCCGGCTGGCACCGGCGATGAGATAGGCGGCCCCGCCGAGCAGGCGCTTGGCGCGCGGATCGGTCTCGCGGGTGATACGCGTGACCGAGCCTCCGCTCGCCACATTGACGAAGACCCGCCCGTTGATGCGCCCGACATCGATGGGCTGCGGCGTTCCGGTGGCGCACAGGTTCAGCGCGGCGACGAGATCGTGGACCGGCAGGCCGAGGCCGGTGGCAAAGTCGTTGGCCGTGCCCAGCGGCAACACGCCGAAGGCGCAGTCGGTGGCGGGATCGGCCTCCAGCGCCGCCGCGACCACCTGGTTCACCGTGCCGTCGCCGCCGCCGGCGACGATCACCTGAGGCCGCTCGCCCGGATCGCGCCGCACGGCCTCCTGCGCGAACTGCGTCGCGTCGTCCCCGTCATAGGTCACCTGGACACGGACCTCGTGCCCTTCGGTGCGCAGCCGCTCCACGGCCTCGCGCACGTCCTCGCGCTGGGAGGACTTGCCGTTCAGGATCAGCAGGAGACGACGCATGCGGATGGTCCGTTCTGGTGTGGCAGAGGCAGGGGCTGCGGCGGAAGGAAGCGGATGGCCGACGATGGGGAGCATAAAGCGCGCCTTGTGGATAGATGGGAACGCGGAAGAGGCATGTCTACAATTCCCTTTGTCCCTCCGGTTTGCTAAACGGGCGGCATCTTCCGCTTTCGAGGTTGCAGGCCCCCATGATCCCCAACGACATCGCCATCACTCCCGAGCTCGTCGAGGCCCACGGCCTCAAGCCGGACGAGTACGATCGCATTCTGGCGCTGATCGGGCGGGAGCCGACATTTACCGAGCTCGGCATCTTCTCGGCCATGTGGAACGAGCACTGTTCCTACAAGTCGTCGAAAAAGTGGCTCAAGACCCTGCCGACCACCGGACCCCGCGTCATCCAGGGCCCGGGCGAGAATGCCGGCGTGGTCGACATCGGCGACGGCGAGGTCGTGGTCTTCAAGATGGAAAGCCATAACCACCCCTCCTACATCGAGCCCTACCAGGGCGCTGCGACCGGCGTCGGCGGCATCCTGCGCGACGTCTTCACCATGGGCGCGCGGCCCGTGGCGGCGATGAACGCGCTGCGCTTCGGCGCGCCCGAGCATCCGCGCACGAAGCACCTGGTCTCCGGCGTCGTCGCGGGCGTTGGCGGCTACGGCAACTCCTTCGGTGTCCCAACGGTCGGCGGCGAGGTCGAGTTCCACGCCCGCTACAACGGCAACTGCCTGGTCAACGCCTTTGCCGCCGGCATCGCCCGCGCGGACGGCATCTTCCTGTCCAAGGCCGAGGGCGTCGGCCTGCCGGTCGTCTATCTCGGTGCCAAGACGGGCCGCGACGGCGTCGGCGGCGCCACCATGGCCTCAGCCGAGTTCGACGAGACGATCGAGGAGAAGCGCCCGACCGTGCAGGTCGGCGATCCCTTCACCGAGAAGTGCCTGCTGGAAGCCTGCCTGGAGCTGATGACGACCGGCGCGGTCGTCGCAATCCAGGACATGGGCGCCGCCGGCCTGACCTGCTCGGCCGTGGAAATGGGCGCCAAGGGCAATCTCGGCATCACGCTGGATCTCGACGCGGTGCCGGTGCGCGAGGAGCGCATGACCGCCTACGAGATGATGCTGTCGGAGAGCCAGGAGCGCATGCTCATGGTGCTCAAGCCCGAGAAGGAAGACGAGGCCAAGGCCATCTTCCGCAAGTGGGGGCTGGACTTCGCCATCGTCGGCATCACCACCGACACGCTGCGCTTCATCGTCAACCACCAGGGCGAGACCGTCGCCGACCTGCCGATCAAGGAGCTGGGCGACGAGGCGCCGGAATACGACCGTCCGTGGGTCGAAAGCCCCAAGCGCGAGGTGCTGGCCGCCAGCGTCATTGCCGAGCCGGACGACTATGCCGCCGCCCTCCTGACGCTGATCGGCAATGCCAACGGCGCCTCGCGCCGCTGGGTCTACGAGCAGTACGACACCCTGGTGCAGGGCAACACGCTTGCCTCCCCGGGAGGCGATGCCGGCATCATCCGCGTCGGCACCGAGGGCAAGGCGCTGGCCTTCACCGTCGACGTGACCCCGCGCTACGTGGAGGCGGATCCCTTCGAGGGCGGCAAGCAGGCCATCGCCGAATGCTGGCGCAACCTGACGGCCGTCGGCGCCGAGCCGCTGGCCGCGACCGACAACCTGAACTTCGGCAATCCGGAGCGGCCCGAGATCATGGGTCAGCTGGTCGGGGCCATCAAGGGCATCGGCGAAGCCTGCCGCGAACTCGACTTCCCGATCGTCTCGGGCAACGTCTCGCTCTACAACGAGACCAGCGGCGAGGGAATCCTGCCGACCCCGGCCATCGGCGGCGTCGGCCTTCTGCCGGACCTTTCCCGCCGCGCGGCCGCCGCCTTTGCCAACGAGGGCGACGTGGTCGCGGTGATCGGCGGCCATGGCACGCATCTGGGCCAGAGCGCCTATCTGCGCGACATCCTGGGCCGCGAGGAAGGTGCGCCGCCCACGGTGGACCTTGCCGCCGAGCGCCGCCGCGGCGACTTCGTGCGCGATCTGATCCGCGCCGGGCGCGTCACCGCCGTCCACGACATCTCCTCCGGCGGTCTTGCCGTGGCGCTGGCCGAGATGGCCATGGCGGGCGACAAGGGTGCGCGGGTCAAGGTGCCCGCCCCGGCCCATGCCGCGCTCTTCGGCGAGGACCAGGGCCGCTACGTGCTGACCTTCAACACCGATGAGGCCGCCTCGGTGCTGGAGGATGCGCTCGACGCGGGGCTCGAGATCGTCGAGATCGGCCAGGTCGAGGGCAGCGATTTGACGGTTGAGGACATTCTCACCATATCCGTTGCAAAGCTGCGCGAGACCCACGAGACTTGGTTCCCGCACTACATGACGGGCGCCTGAGCGCCCGTCCTCGAACTTTGAGGGTATCGGGGCGGGCCGCCGGCATAGGCCGCCCCGGAGAGGGAAGGACGGAACGCATGGCAATGCAGGCGCGCGAGATCGAGGCTCTCATCAAGGAAGCCTTGCCCGATGCGCAGGTCGAAATCCGCGATCTTGCCGGTGACGGCGACCATTACGCCGCGGTGGTGATCTCCTCGGCATTCCAGGGCAAGACGCGGGTCCAGCAACACCAGATGGTCTACCAGGCGCTCAAGGGCAACATGGGCGGGGAGCTGCACGCGCTCGCCCTGCAGACCAGCGCTCCCGAGTAATCCGCAACAGGACACCGGGCATTCCACGGTCGCCGGACCTTGACCCGGCAGAACGAAAGGACAGTGACATGAGCATTCAGCAGTGGATCAAGAACGAGGTCGACACCAACGACGTCGTGCTGTTCATGAAGGGCACTCCGACCTTCCCGCAGTGCGGGTTCTCCGGTCAGGTCGTACAGATCCTCGATTACGTCGGCGTGCCCTACAAGGGCATCAACGTGCTGGAGGACGACGAGCTGCGCCAGGGGATCAAGGAGTTCTCCCAGTGGCCGACCATTCCCCAGCTCTACGTGAAGGGCGAGTTCCTCGGCGGCTGCGACATCGTGCGCGAGATGTTCCAGAACCAGGAACTGCAGTCGCATTTCGCTGAAAAGGGCATCTCGACCCGTCAGTCCGCCTGATCAAACAGGTTAATAAAGAGTTAATAAAGGGCGGATCGAAGTCGATCCGCCCTTTCTTTTTGCAAAAATTGTCAGCTAGGCAAATTTTGCCGAATCACTCACGATGAATGCCAGATGAACACGCATTTCAGGCTAGGATCAGTGAGAGGGTGCTAGTCCTCGGTTGAACAGGGGTTCCCGTCACCGAAAGGAACGACAGATGCGCATCGCAAAGCTTGCCGTTGCCGGTATCGCCCTCAGCCTGGGTCTCGGTCTTGCGACCATGGCGCAGGAATCGGATGCAGGCCTGCGCCGTATCTCCTGCGTGAACCTCACCGTCTTCGCCCCGTCAGCCAACGGCCTCAGCGACGCCGACACCTGCCGCGCCCATGGGGGCGTTGCGGCAAAGGGTGCCGCCGAAGCCTCCGCAGCTCTCGTCATCCTGGTGCGCAACCAGCCCGCCGGGTCCGACCACGGCCTGACCACCGCCAGCAACGGATCGTAGCCGCTTCCCCGCAGTTCAGCCCGATCCGTATTTGCGTGCAGCGTCGAGGGCGAGACCCGCCCCGACGCTGCCGAACACGTCGCCCTGCACCACCCTTGCGCCCGGCAGCAAGCCGGTCAGCCGCTCCCGCACAAAGGGCACCGACGCCGAGCCGCCGGTCAGGAACACCGAGGAGATATCCCCGGCCGCAACGCCCGCCTGTGCCAAGCACCCCGACAACGCCCCTTCCACGCCCGCAACCGCCTGGCTGATCGCCTCGATCAGATCGGACCGCGACACGTCCACATCGAGCGCGCCGCCACGCAGCGGGAACGCAAGCCGGTAGAGCTCCTCGTGCGACAGCGCGATCTTGGCGGCCTCCACCGCGCCGGCCAGCGCATGGCCCTGCCGCTCCGACACCACCGACATCAGCCGGTCGACCAGCTCCGGCCGGGCCGCATCCTGCCGCAGGTCCTTCAGCCGCGTGTCGATCTGCGGGGCGTAGAGGAAGTTGATCCGGTGCCAGGTGGCGAGCTCGAAATAGGCCCAGTTCGGCAGGTCGCGGCGCGGGTCGCGCGAGGGCGTGCCGTAGCCGAGTTCCGGCATCACCCGGGCAAGGCTGAGCAGCCGGTCGAAATCCGTGCCGCCGATGTGAATGCCGGTGCTGGCGAGAATGTCCTCGCGCCGATCCGTCTTCGCCCGCCGCTCCGGCGACACGCGCACCACCGCAAAATCCGAGGTACCGCCGCCAAGGTCGACGATCACCGCCAGCTCCTCGCGCGTCACCGCGCGCTCATAGTCGAGCGCGGCGGCGATCGGCTCGAACTGGAAGGCGACGGAGGTAAACCCGACCTTGCGGGCAATGGCCTCCAGCTCCGCCTCGGCCCGCTTGTCGGCCTCGTCGTTCTCGTCGACGAAGCGCACGGGACGGCCGAGCACCACCTCCTCGAAGGCATGGCCGGCGGCCTGCTCGGCCCGGTGCTTCACCTGCGCCAGGTAGAGACCGATGATCTCGCCGAAGGTCCAGCGCTGCGCCCGGATCGTCGTCTTCTCGGACATGGTGCTGGAGCCGAGCACGCTTTTCAGCGCCCGCATCAGGCGTCCCTCGATGCCTTCCACATAGGTGGAGACCGCATCGCGCCCGAAGCGCACATGCGCATCCTCGAAGGAGAAGAAGATCGTGCTCGGCAGCACGACGCTGTCCCCCTCCAGCGGCAACAGCCGCGCCGTGCCGTCCCCCTGGAGGAGCGAGGCGGTGGAGTTGGAGGTGCCGAAGTCGATGCCGCAAGGGCGAAGGCTGGTCATGGTCGGTTCCGGGTCGTGTCGTGTCGCGCCGCGACGGACGCAAAAGAAAGCCGCGGCCGGGAGGCGGTCCTCCCGGCGCGGGCAGCGGTCTGGAAGGATCGATTATTCGGCGGCGAACAGCGTCCGCGTCATGGCAAGGCCGGCAGCGCAGGGCTCCTCCGCCTCGCCGCCGGGCGCTGCCGCATCGGCGGCACCAGGACGTATACCGGCGAAATCGAACAGCTGGATGTCATGCAGATGCGAGGGACGAACCTGCGTCAGCGCCTTGGCCATGGTGGCAAGGCGGCCGGGGCTCTCCTGCTCCCAGCCCTGCAGCATGCGCTTGACCTCAGCACGCTGCAGCCCGTCCTGGCTGCCGCACAGGTCGCACGGGATGATCGGGAACTCCATCGCGCGGGCAAAGCGCGCGATGTCGTCCTCCGCGCAGGCGATCAGCGGCCGCAGGACCATCAGGTCGCCCTCGTCATTGACCAGCTTCGCCGGCATGGACGACAGCCGCCCGCCGTGGAAGAGGTTCATGAACAGGGTCTCCAGCGCATCCTCGCGGTGATGGCCCAGCACCACCGCCTGACACCCCTCCTCCCGCGCCGTGCGGTAGAGCAGGCCCCGGCGCAGCCGCGAACAGAGCGAGCAATAGGTGCGCCCTTCCGGGATCTTCGAGGTGACGATGGAATAGGTGTCCTGCCGCACGATCCGGTGCGGGATACCGTTTTCGCTCAGGAACTGAGGCAGGATATGCGAGGGGAAGCCCGGCTGGCCCTGGTCGAGATTGCAGGCGAGCAGATCCACCGGCAGCAGCCCGCGCCACTGCAGCTCCAGCAGGACGGCCAGCAGCGTGTAGCTGTCCTTGCCGCCCGACAGGCAGACGAGCCAGCGCGGCCGCTCGCCGCTCGCCTCCACCATGGCGTGGCGGGCGATGGTCTCGCGCGTCTCGCGCAGCAGCCGCTTGCGCAGCTTCTTGAAGCCGACCGAGGACGGCGCGTTGCGATAGAGCGCGGGAACGTCGCTCTCCACACTGTCGGCAAGGTCGTTCATGGCTCGCGAGCGCCCCGGCTGGCTGTCAGAAAGGTGTCGATGATCCCGCTGGAATAGCGCCTTGCGCCCTCCGCGCCAAGCGGAAAGCCGCGACGGCTCTCTCCAACCGCGCCTCAGGCTTCGCCGGCGGGCAGAGCCACACTCTCGTCGCCGAGGGTCTGGTTGCGGCCCGACGCCTTGGCCGCGAACAGCGCGGCATCGGCACGGCTGCGCACCGTGTCCACGCTCTTGCCGCCGCGATTGTCGGCCATGCCGATGGACACGGTAATGGTGCCGAGGATCCGCCCGGCATGGGAGAGCGTCAGCGTTGCCATGCGCGTGCGGATGTGCTCGGCGATCCGGTAAGCCTCCTCCTTCGAGACCTTCGGCAGCAGCACCGCGAACTCCTCGCCGCCGAAGCGATAGCACACGCCCCGGTCGCTGACGATGTCGGTGAGAATGCCGCCCACGGTCTGCAGCACCGTGTCGCCCGCATCGTGACCGAACTCGTCGTTGAACCGCTTGAAGTGGTCGATATCGATCACGAAGCAGGTCAGCTCCGGCTCCCCCTCCTCGCGCGCCCAGCACGCCAGCGCCTCGTCGAGGGACCGGCGGTTGAGCAGGCCGGTCAGCGGATCGCGCACCGCCAGCCGGGTCAAGCGCTCGCGCAGCTGCAGGTTGGCCACCGCCAGCGCGACGTTTTCGCCGATCATGCCGAGATAGGCCTGATACTCGCGGATCGTCCCCGGATTGCCCGACACGTCGGCAAAGGACAGCAGGCCGAGCGTGTCGCCATGGGCGCTCAAGGGAATGCACAGGATCGAGTCGGATGCCTTCGCCAGATGCCGGCACTCCACGTCATCATGCTTGCTGGTGCTGTGATGCGGCTGGCCGCGGCGCAGGCCCCAGCACTCTTCCGGGCTGAAGTTCGCCGCCATCTCGTCCGGCAGCTGCCAGGCCCCCAGCCGGGACAATTCGGTGTTGGCTTCATTGCGCACGAACAGGGCGCCGCCGAGCTCGGGGAAGATCTGCGGCGAGAACCGCCCCACCACCTCGGCGATCTCCGGCACCCTCTGGCAGGCCTGCATCCGGTGCATCATCTGCAGGATCAGGTCCTTCATCTTCAGGTCGCGGCGACGCTCGGCGTCGAGCCGCTCGCGCTCCAGTCCGTTTTCCCGGAAGACACGGATCGCCGAGGTCAGCTCGCCGATCTCGTCGCTGCGCCCGTCATGCGGCACCTCGACGGCGAAGTCCTGGGTCGCCAGCCGCTTGACGATGCCGGTCATCTGGGTGAGCGGCACGGAGACCCTCCGCCGCAGCACGAAATAGAGCACGGCGAGGAACACCACCGCCGTAAGCGCAAGGAGAACGCGGGCGATCATGCCCAGCCAGTCGGCCCAGATCTGCGCCCGCTGAAGCTCGAGGCCGGTGCGCTGGTCCACCATGGTGCGGAAGCGCTCCACATCGCCGACCAGGCGCACATGCTGGCTGTAGTGCTCGTCGCCGAACAAGGCATCGCGCGCAGCCTGCACGTTGCCCGAGCGGTAGGTCTCGACGGCGGTTGTCTCGATCTCCTCCAGCCGATCGACGGTCGCCGCGATCCGCTCCAGCAGCTCCAATTCCTCGCCGCTCGCCCCGAGGCTTCCGGCGTGGCGCGCCAGCGCCTCGAACCGGTGCTCCTCTTCGTTCACCCGCTCGAAGACCGCCAGATGCGCCGGATCGTCCCGCATCACGTAAAGCCGCGCCTCGTCGGTGCGCAACTCGGCGTCGACCTCCAGCTGCGCGCCGAGATCGTTCAGCGCCATGTGCACTTCCACCGAGCGCCGCTCGGCCGCGGCCATGCGGTCGGACACGATGAAGGCAATTCCGGACAGGGCAGTGAGCAGGAGCGTCACCGCATAGGCCAGATTGGTGATGGTGCTGATCTTCATGGGACGTACCGGGAGGCTGGCGACACGGGATCTCGCCATAGCACCAGCAGTCTAACCGAAAAACCGCCGATCGCCCCCCAAGGGCCGTTCCTGGCGATTTCGGCAGCAATCGGAAGCTTTTTTCGCCGCGAGCGGCAGAACGATCACAGGCCGGAGCGGCACGGCGCTCCGGCCTGTCGATCTCAAGAGGCGGGAACGTAGCGCCAGGCGCCGTCCTTGGCCTCCGCCCGGCCGACGCCCGGCCAGGGCAGGTGGTAGCCGATGAGCAACAGCTCGTCGGTCGCCGCCCGGTCGAGCAGCTGCTTGCGCGTTGCCGCCGCAACCTCCGGCAGCTGGTCGGTGCTCGGCTGCCAGTCGGGCCGCGCGAAGGACACCGCCGGATGCGTCAGCGCATCGCCCAGCACCAGCAGCTGCTGTCCGCCATCCTCCACCAGAACCGACATGTGGCCCGGCGTGTGGCCCGGCGTCGCGATCATCGTCACACCCGATACGACGGCGTGGTCCGCACCGACGCGCTCGGTCTTTTCCGCCACCGCACCGAGATTGCGCTGCGCGCCGAGCGCGAAGGAATGCAGCTCTTCCGGATTGCCGGAGATGAAATCCGGATCCATCCAGAAATCCCATTCCGCCGCGCCGATCAGATAGCGGGCATTGGGGAAGCGCTCGCTCTCGTCGAAATCGTCGATGATTCCCCACACGTGATCGGGATGCCCATGGGTCAACACCACATGCGTCACCGCCTCGCGGTCGATCCCGGCCTCGTCGAAGCTGTCGGCGAGCTGGCCGGCGGTCTCGAAGAAGTTCATCCCCGCGCCCGTATCGACCAGCACCAGGGCATCGCCCCGGCGGATCAGCGTGATGTTGAGCGCGCTGGCCCGTGTATTCGGATCATCGCCATTCGCCTGCAGGAAGGCAGAGCGCTCGGCCTCCGGCACGTTGGAAGCAACCGTCGAGGCCGGCAGCGACAGCCCGCCGTCGCTGAGCACGATGATCTCGCTGTCGCCGAGCTGGAAGGAATGCGCCTTCGGCTCCGCCCGGGCGCGTGTGGCGGCCATTGGAACAGCCAGCCCTGCGCCGGTCAGAATCAGTCCGGTGCGAAGCGTTGCCGGCGCGGCCAGTCCGCCGCCCAGAAATGCACGTCTTGAAAAGCTCACGGCGCATCCTCCCATTTTTCGACATCATATTCGAACCAAGGAATATGAAAAGCCGAAAGCGGATGCGGATGCGGATGCCGGGAGTGATGGAGAAGGGAATCACCCCGCGCGGAAAACACTGGGCGTAAAAACAAAGGGGCGCGCCGATGGCGCGCCCCTCAAAGGCCTGGCGGTCCTTGTCAAAAAATCAACGCGAGTAGAACTCGACGATGAGGTTCGGCTCCATCTGAACCGGGTACGGCACGTCGCTCAGCGTCGGGACGCGCGAGAAGGTCGCGGTCATCTTGCTGTGGTCGGCGGTGACGTAGTCCGGCACATCGCGCTCCGCCAGCTGGACTGACTCGAGCACGGTGACGAGCTGACGCGACTTCTCGCGAACCTCGATCAGGTCGCCCGGGTTGCAACGGTAGCTCGCGATGTTGACGCGGCGGCCGTTGACCTTGACGTGACCGTGGTTGATGAACTGGCGGGCGGCGAAGACGGTCGGAACGAACTTCGCGCGGTAGATCACCGCGTCGAGACGGCGCTCGAGCAGGCCGATCAGGTTCTCCGAGGTGTCACCCTTCATCCGCGAGGCTTCCACGTAGATCTTGTGGAACTGCTTCTCGGAGATGTTGCCGTAGTAGCCCTTGAGCTTCTGCTTGGCGCGCAGCTGCACGCCGAAGTCGGAGAGCTTGCCCTTGCGGCGCTGGCCGTGCTGGCCCGGGCCGTACTCGCGGCGGTTGGCCGGAGACTTCGGACGACCCCAGATGTTTTCGCCCATCCGGCGGTCAATCTTGTACTTTACACCATGGCGCTTCGACATGCGCGGTTCCCTCGTTGTGTTTGCATTCTTGCAAGGAAACGCGACCTCCTCTCCTCATTTCCCGTAATTGGAAAATCAGGCGACAGGATCCCCGGCCAACAGCGCCGGCGCGGGGCTCCACGGTAGCGTGAAATGCAAAGCGGGCCGACTGGGCCCGCAAAGCGAGAGGATGCCTACTCCAAAGCCGTCTTCGAGTCAAACGCTCGATGCCGCCTCCTGGCCGGAAATCGCCAGCGTTTCCGCCGAAAGCAGCTCCAGCACCGCAGACAGGTCGCGGCCCGAGGTGGCAAGCGCCCGCGCCGGCGCGCCAGCGCCCCCCTCGCCGGTCGCCGCCCCGCTGGCGAGCAGAACGTCGCGCAGGCGCCGGGCGATGGCGGGCGCCGGATCGAGCCAGTCCACCGGCCACGGCGCGATCTGCGCCATGCGCGGCGCCAGCAGCGGGAAATGCGTGCAGGCAAGCACCACCACATCGGTGCGCCGGCCGTTCTTTTCCACGAAACAGGGAGCGATCTCGGCCGCCAGAACCGCCGGATCGAGATGCCCGCGCAGCAAGGCCTCCTCGGCAAGGCCGGCAAGCTGCCGCGCCCCCACCAAAGTGATCGCAACATCCGGCGCGAAGCGGTGGATCAGGTCGAACGTGTAGTCGCGCGTGACCGTGCCAGGCGTTGCCAGCACGCTGACGAGGCCCGAGCGCGTGCGCTCCGCCGCCGGCTTGATCGCCGGCACGGTGCCGACGACGGGTATGTCGAGAGCAGCCCGCAAGGGCGGCAGGACCAGGGTCGAGGCCGTGTTGCAGGCAATGACCACCGCCGCCGGGCGCAGCTCGCCGGCAAGCCGTGTCACCACATCGGTGCAGTGGAGGGTGAGCGCCTCGGCCTGCCAGGCGCCATAGGGAAAGCCGGCATCGTCCGCCGCATAGACCAGCGGCAGGCCCGGCATCAGCCGCCGGATCTCGCGGGCGACCGTGATGCCGCCGATGCCGCTGTCGAAAACGAGGACCGGAGCCGGTTCCGCCATGCCTTCCCCCGGATCAGGACACGGGCGGGCCAATTTGCCCGCGCCGTCAGCCCCGCGGGCGGGTCGAGCGGCCTTCGAGCGCCGCCACCACCCCGCGCAGGGTCTTCACTTCCTGATCGGTGAGTGAGGCTTTTTGAAGGATGTTGCGCAGGTTGCGGACGATCGACGGGCGCTTCTCCACCGGGCGGAAGAAGTTCACCGTGTCGAGCGCGCCTTCCAGATGCTCGAACAGGCGCACGAGGTCTTCCTTGCTGGCCGGGGGGTTCTGCTCCTCGTCGAGACGGAAGGGCAGCGCCCCGTCATTCGCCTTCAGCCGCCACTCGTAGGCGCAGACCAGGACGGCCTGTGCGATGTTCAGCGAGGCGAAGTCCGGGTCGACCGGCAGGGTGACGATCTCGTCGGCAAGCGCCACCTCGTCGTTGTTGAGGCCCCAGCGCTCGCGGCCGAAGAGATAGCCGGTGCGGGTGCCGCTTGCGCCGAGCCGGGTCGTCGTCACGGCCGCCTCGTCGGGCCCGCGCACCGGCTTGGCGATCTCGCGCGAGCGCGCCGTGGTGGCGAAGACGAAGCCGAGATCGGCAATCGCCGCCTCGACGCTGTCGAACACCTGCACGGCCTCGATCACGTGGTCGGCGCGGCTGGCCGCCGCCCGTGCCTTCTCGCTCGGCCAGCCGTCGCGCGGATTGACCAGGCGCAGGTCGCGCAGGCCGAAATTGGCCATGGCGCGGGCAGCCGTGCCGATGTTCTCGCCGAGCTGCGGCTCGCACAGGATGATGCAGGGCGGGGGCAGGTCGAGGACCCTGGCCGCCGGGTCGATGGTGGCGTTGCGTGTCATGGCGCGCGAGATATCCCAGATTGTCCGGCTTTTCCAGCGCTTGCCGGCCCTCCTCCGCCGGCAAGGGCAAAAATTCCGTCGAAGCCTCCCCCCGCTTGCGATAACGTCACACTTTCGGAGCGAAAATGCCCGCCGGCAGGGCTCTCGCACGCGCCCCGCCCCCGCATCTTCCCGCGCTCCGCCGACGGCAGGGCCATGCCCCGCCTCTTTTTGCGCATCCCACGACAGGATCCCGCCATGACCGACGCCCCCTCCCTGCCCATCACCGAAGCCGTCCGCCAGAAGTGGGGCTGGTTCCTCGCCCTCGGGATCGTGCTTCTCATCGGCGGCATGCTGATGATCGCGCTGCCGCTCGCCAGCTCCATCGCCGTGACACTGGTCATCGCCATCGTCTTCGCCATCGCCGGCGCGGTGCAGATCTGGCACGCCTTTTCCGTTCCCGGCTGGGGCGGCTTCATCTGGAACATCGCGACCGGCGCCATCGCGCTGGCCGGCGGCATCGCCGTCTATGTCAATCCGATGGTGGGCGCGGCCGCGCTGACGCTGGTCGTCGCCGCGATCCTGCTCGCGCAGGGCATTGCCCAGGTGCTGCTGGCGCTGAAGGTCCGTCCGCATGACGGCTGGGGCTGGGTGATGTTCGCCGGCATCATCTCGGTGCTCGCCGGCCTGTGCATCTGGTTCGAGTTCCCCTCCTCCGCCGTCTGGGTGCTCGGACTGCTCGCCGGCGTCTCCGTGCTGATCAACGGCTGGAGCTTCATCGCGATTGCGCTCGCCGCACGCACGATCGGCAAGCGCCTCTCGTCCTGAGACGGCAGAGGCCGGAACCAGACGGAACGAAGTGAGATGAGGACCGGGAGGTCGCCGACAAGCCGCCAAGAGCGGTTATTCGGCGGCCTCCACCATGTTCGGCAGGCGCGCCACGCCGGGCATGAAGTCGATGCGGAACTCCGAGCCGCGACCCGGCTCGCTCACCGCATCGATGTCCCAGCCGTGGCGGCGGGCAATCGCCTGGCAGATGGCAAGGCCCATGCCGGTGCCGGCATAGCGGTCGCGAGAATGCAGCCGGCGGAAGGGTTCGAACACCTGCGCCTTGTGCTGCATGTCGAAGCCGATGCCATTGTCGCGGATGACGATGCCGGCGGTCGCCCCGTTGCCGAGCCGTTCTGCCAGCACCTCAACGACCGGCGGCCGGTCGGGATGACTGAACTTGATGGCATTGCCGATCAGGTTCTGGAACAGCTGCTCCAGGAATACCGCATCGCCCGAGAGCACCGCATCGGGGTGATGCAGCACGACCTGAGCCCCGTTCTCGCGGATCAGCTCGGACAGGCTGTCGCGGACGCGCTCGACCAGCTGCTCCAGAGGCACCGCTTCATGCGACAGTTCGCGATCGGAGGCCGCCGAATAGTTCAGCAGGTTGGAGATCAGCGTCTTCGCCCGCCCGGCCGAGGCCTTCATCACATTGGCCGCGTAATCGATGGTCTCGCGGTCCTTGTTGGCGACGCCCTCCAGCAGCAGGTCGCTGAACACGGTGATCTTGCGCACCGGCTCCTTGAGGTCGTGCGAGGCGAGATTGTTGAACTGGGTCAGCCGCTCATTGGCGGCAAGAAGGTCGGCATTGGCCTGCGCCAATTCGCTGGTGCGCTCGGCCACGCGCTTCTCCAGCTGCGTCTGCAGCCGCATCAGCCGGCTGCGGTCGCGCAGCAGCAGCAACCCCATGGACACACCGGCAACCAGCAGGCCGACGATCAGCGCCAGCACCAGGTCCACCGTGCGCTTCAGCGCCGCCCGCTGGCGCGAGGCGGCATCAAGCTGCAGGCGGTAAACGGCGGAGCGGAACGAATCGATGGTCGCCTGCAGACCGAGGAAGTCGCTGCGCAGCTTGCGCGCGGCCAGGACATCACCCGCGGCGATGGACGGCATCAGGGGATCGGCGGCGCGCAGCACCGCCTCCAGCTCGCCCATCAACGGCACCGAGCCGTTGACCCGCACCAGCTCATGACCTGCCTCGCCCTCGTCGAGCCGCATGGCACGGCTCCACAGGATGTCGAACCGCGAGGTCACTTCCTGGCTGTTGAGCGCGCCGCCGTCATGGACGATCATCTTGTTGAGCGCGTGCATCAGGTCCTGATACTCGACCCCCAGCTGGGCCGTGTACCAGATCAGGCTCTGACGGTATTCGGAGCGGTCCTCGCTGTTCTGGCGATTGAGCGTCGAGACCACGAAGAAAAGCGACGCGCTGATGATGGTGACCCCGATCATCAGAAACACGTAAAGCGTCCGCACCCATCTTGCGCTGAGATCCATGGCCGCCGTCTCGCTCCCGTCTCGCTCGCCCGCGCATGACGCAGGGCCAGTCGTGAAGCTTACAGCCGGGAAACAGGCGAGGAAAGGCTGATTTCAACCAGAACTATCGAGATCGTGAATCCACTACTATGATTTCGCGGATCTGCCAGATCGCACGGGAGTAGTAGAGCTCCTGGCGCAGCTCGTCGTGACCCGACCAGGGATAGATCAGCCAGAGCGGCCCGCGGTCGCGGATGCTCATGTCCTTGCCGTCCACCCGCATGGCCAGAATCACGTCATAGCCGGCCGCGTCGGAAATCGGGATCTCGACCCGGTAGTTGTTGAGCGCCACCGCCTCGATCCGGTCGCCCTGCGCGCCCACCCGCTCCAGCAGGTCGCGAAGCAGCGGTCCTTCGAACAGGGTTTCCTCGGCCATCCAGGGCGTTTCGGTGGTGATCGACTTCATGCCGAGCGCCATCAGCTCACCGCGGGTGAAGCTGACCGGTCCCCCGCCCTCGATCGCCCCGCTCACGACAAGCAGCGTCTGGTCGTGAGCGCGCGCTGCGCCAAGGCCAGGCAGCAGCACGAGGCCGGCCAGGAGCCCGAGCGCCGCGACGAGACGGCTCAGACCCTTGCGGCCGGCAGCGATCCAGCCGTTCCTCGGTCCCTGTATCCGGTCCACTTGCACCGTCACCCTCCGAATCTTTGACAAGGAGATATGCGACGAATAGGCACTTCTCGCAAGCCGTAGAAGGTTGCATCGCTTGATATGGTTTCCAGCCGCACGGCGCACGATTGACGAATGGCTGGCTTTCCGTTTTGCCGGCCCTTTGCTATAGGGGCCGCGCGGTCCCTGCGTCCGGCGGCGCCAACCGGCAACGGCAGGCGCCCGGCAGGGCCGGACGTATCGGCGCATCACACGCGCAAGCCACCCAAGACGCGAGGTCATCTGCACATGGCGAAGATTAAGGTAGTCAATCCGGTCGTCGAACTCGACGGCGACGAGATGACCAGGATCATCTGGCAGTTCATCAAGGACAAGCTGATCCATCCCTATCTCGACATCGACCTGAAGTACTACGACCTTTCGATCGAGAAGCGCGACGAGACGGATGACCAGATCACCGTCGACGCGGCCAATGCCATCAAGAAGTACGGCGTCGGCGTGAAGTGCGCCACGATCACCCCGGACGAGGCCCGCGTCGAGGAATTCAACCTCAAGAAGATGTGGCGTTCGCCGAACGGCACGATCCGCAACATCCTCGGCGGCGTGATCTTCCGCGAGCCGATCATCATGCAGAACGTCCCGCGCCTGGTGCCGGGCTGGACCCAGCCGATCATCGTCGGCCGTCACGCCTTCGGCGACCAGTACCGCGCCACCGACTTCAAGTTCCCGGGCAAGGGCAAGCTGACGGTCAAGTTCGTCGGCGAGGACGGCACCACCATCGAGCACGAAGTGTTCGACGCCCCCTCCTCCGGCGTCGCCATGGCGATGTACAACCTCGACGATTCGATCCGCGATTTTGCCCGCGCTTCGATGAACTACGCCCTGCAGCGCAGCGTGCCGTGCTACCTGTCGACCAAGAACACCATCCTCAAGGCCTATGACGGGCGCTTCAAGGATATCTTCCAGGAAGTGTACGACGCCGAGTTCAAGTCGGCCTTCGAAGCCAAGAAGATCTGGTACGAGCACCGCCTGATCGACGACATGGTCGCCGCCGCGCTGAAGTGGTCGGGCGGCTACGTCTGGGCCTGCAAGAACTACGACGGCGACGTCCAGTCCGACATCGTTGCCCAGGGCTTCGGCTCGCTTGGCCTCATGACCTCGGTCCTGATGACGCCGGACGGCCAGACTGTGGAAGCGGAAGCCGCCCACGGCACCGTGACCCGTCACTACCGCCAGCACCAGCGCGGCGAGGAGACCTCGACCAACCCGATCGCGTCGATCTTCGCCTGGACCCGTGGCCTTGCCCACCGTGCCAAGCTCGACGACAACAAGGAGCTGGCGAACTTCGCCGCGACCCTGGAGAAGGTCTGCATCGACACCGTCGAGTCCGGTCACATGACCAAGGACCTGGCGCTGCTCGTCGGCCCGGACCAGAAGTGGCTGACCACCAACGGTTTCCTCGACAAGATCGACGAGAACCTGAAGAAGGCGATGGCTGCCTGAGCAGCCGCCTGACCGGCAGCCCGAACGACGGGCTGCCGGCGACTTCGCGAAAGGCGCCCCTTGCGGGCGTCTTTTTGCATTTTCAGAGGTGTTTTGCCGGGTTGCCCGGCATGCGGACCGCGACGTGAGGCGCCTAACCCGCTAGCATGGCTTCATCATTCCCGTCAGGAGTCCTTGTCCCGATGATTGCTCGCACTCCCTCGCTTGCCCGCCTGGCCGCTGCCATCCTCACCCTCGTCGCCCTTGCCCTTCCCCTCCCCGCCACCGCGCAAGGCGCCTACGAACCGGCCCGCGGCACGCCAGAGCGGGCTGCGCTGATGGATGCGGTCCGGCCGCTGGTCGAGGTGCGCGTCGGCGGTCCGGTGCAGTTCGTGGTGGATCGCCTGCAGGTCTCCGGCGACTGGGCCTTCGCCATTCTCGACCCGCAGCACCCCGGCGGCGCGCAGATCGACCCGGCCAAGACGATCTATGGCGAGGACGCGGAGTACATGGACGGCCTGCGCACCTTCGCTCTTCTAGTGCGCGCCAATGGCCGCTGGAACATCGTCGATTATGCCGTCGGCCCGACCGACGCCTTCTGGGACGGCAACCCGCTCTATCGCAACATCCCGCAAGGTCTGCTGCCGTAAGCGCGACAAGTCCTTGTTTACCAACACGATAAATTGACGTGATATCCGTGGCCCAATCTGCCGGATTGAACCCATCTTCACCTGTGCGCGGCATCTTGTACGAAAGTCGTAGCTGGAGAGGGGAGCAATGACGAAACTCGGATTGCCGGAAAACATCACGGAGATCTGGGACAGGGAGATCGTCCGCGTCACGCACGAACTCCCTGACAACCCGCTGTTCTCGGACGAGGCCCTGACCGAGCTCGTCGCCAACAACCCGGACGCCGTGCGCGAGATCGCCACGATGGACACCAGCGTCGAGGACAAGAGCCGCTGGCGGGCGAGCGACATCTCCCCCGATGACCCGCAGGGCCTGTTCGATGCGGTGCGCAGCGGCGCGCTGTGGGTGAATATCGGCCATGTCGGCGGGCGCGATGCGCGCTACCAGGCGCTGATCGACGACATCATGGACCAGATCGACGCGGCCATACCGGGCCCGGCCAGCTACAGCCGCCAGATCGGCATCCTGATTTCCTCGCCCCGCGCCCGCGTCTACTACCATGCCGACGTGCCGGGCCAGGGGCTGATCCACATCCGCGGCGAAAAGCGCATCTGGCTCTATCCCGGCCACGAACCCTATCTGAAGCCGGAGGAACTGGAGCGCGTGGTGACAGCAGTCACCGCCGAGGAGATCAGCTACGACCCCGCCTACGACGAGGCTGCAACGGTCATCGACCTGACGCCGGGCACCGCCCTGTTCTGGCCGCTGAACTGGCCGCACCGGGTCGTCAATGCCGACAGCCTCAACGTGTCGGCGACGGTGGAGTACCACACGCCGAAGACCCGCCGGCATTTCGCGGTCAACTATGCCAATGGCGTGCTGCGCCATGGCCTTGGCCTGCGGCCGCGTTCGCGCGCCACCAGCGGCGCCGGCTTCTGGGGCAAGGCGGCCTTCGGCTATGCCTGCCGCAAGTCCGGCCTTGCCAAGCGCCTGCTCCAGTCCGCCAAGGGAGGCTGACCCCATGGCGCATGCCGGCCGGCCGGTCGCCCGTCGCTTCGATACCATCCACGATCCCGGCCTCGTCGAGCGATGGACGAGGCTGGAGGAAAGCGGCTGCACGACCGGCTTCCTCAGCCTCGATTTCGCCCGCTCCATGGAGGACGGGCTGACGCCCGAGCGACCGGGCGCGCCGCTTTATATCGCGATCGACGACGGGCAGACGGGCGCCCCCTTGATGATCGTGCCGCTGCTCGCCGACACGGTTTTCGGCGTGCAGCGCCTCGAATTTCTCGACTACGGCATCGTCGACTATCACTTTCCGCTGGTCGATCCGAAGGCCTGCACCGATCCGCAGAGCTTTGCCGCCATGCGCCAGGCCTTCGCCGCCGCGCTGCCGCCGCACGATATCCTGCTGTTTTCCAAAGTGATCCGCGAATATCGCGGCGTGCCGAATCCGCTGTGGACCGACGGCCGGCTCATCGAGATCGGGGAAGGTGCCTCGCGCATCGAGCTCGACCCGGACAGCCTGGAGCGGGCGCAGAGGAACCACTCCGTCTATCCGAAGATGGCAAAGCAGCGCACGCGGCTGGAAAAGCTGCCGGGCTTCGAGATCGTCGAAGCCACGACCGCTTGCGAGATCGACCAGATCCTCGGCGTCATGGCCCGCCAGCGCCGGAAGCGCATGTCGGCCCAGGGCATTCCCGACCTCTTCCAGGATCCGGCGGTCTTCGCCCATTACCGCCGCCTGGCGATGAGCGGATGCAAGGACGGGCGGGTCCTGCTGCTCGGCTTGCGGGTCGGCGACACATGGCTGGCGACCAGCTACTGCCTGTGTCATCAGGGCGTCCTCACGGGCGTCCTGTGCTCGCTCGACGAAGGCCCCTATCGCAAGCACTCGCCCGGCCTGATCGCCACGATCCTCGAGATCGAATGGGGCAGACGCCACGGCTTTGCGCTCTACGACTTCGGCGCTGGCAGCTATGGCTACAAGGACCGCTTCGGCGGCCGCCATCGCGTGATCAAGACGCTCGGCGTTCCCGCGACCCTGCGCGGCGCGGCCTGTCTTGCGGCCTGCCGCGCGCGGATCGCCCTGCGCCTCTGGCTCCGGCACCGGCCCGCCCTCGCCCGGACCGTGCGCCGGGCCAAGAGCCTGATCGCCGCCGCCATCGGCCGCGGCCGGGACGTGCAAAACGGCGTCGGCAGACGCGCCTGGATCCTGCTGCTCGGCTGCCCCCTGTAGCCCCCGGAGAGAACACGCCTTCGCGCCGGACTGCAGCTCAGCGTTTGTCGGGCCCTGCGCCGGAGGCACCATCGTCCGGCCTGGCCTCCTCCGTCTCGCCGCCGCCATTCTCGGCGTCTTGCTCGTCCGGCAGTCCAGCAAAGAGGTCCGGCAGCGTCTCCGTGTCGGCCATCGCATCCGGCGGGGTTTCGCCCGTCTCCGCAAACGCCTCGTCTCCGACGTCCGCGCTCTCTTCGAGAGGCTCCATCTCGGCGGCTTCAGCGATCTCCTCCTCGACGATATCGCCGCGAGGAATATCGTGCCGGCGGCGAACCTCGTCGAGGATGCGGTGGGCCAGGTCCGGCTTGCGGGCCATCAGCGCCCGCAGGTCCTGCGCTTCCAGCACCATCAGCTGCGCATCGCTCATGGCCGTCACCGTGGCCGAGCGCCGCCGCTCGCCCAGAACCGCCATTTCGCCGAAAAAGCCGCCCTCTTCCAGATGGGCGCGGGTCTGGCCCATCGTCACCTCGATGAGGCCCGAGGCGACGAAGAACATGCTGCTGGCGAGATCCCCGCGCCGGCTGATCACCTGGCCGGCCGCCACGGACTGGCCGCGCAGCAGGCGGGCGATCTCCGCGATATCCGCCGCCCGCAGGTCCTGGAACAGCGGTACCCGGGCGACCATGCCCCAGCTCACGGCGAAATCGCGCGAATGGATCTCCCGCGCGAAGGCGGTCGCGACGATGCCGACCGGCAAGGCCAGCAGCCCGTAGCCGAGCAGCATCACCACCCCGCCCAGCATCTTGCCCGCCGGGGTCACCGGAACCACGTCGCCATATCCGACCGTCGTGACCGTGGTCATCGCCCACCAGACCGCGTCGGGAATCGTGCCGAAAGCCTGAGGCTGCACCTCGCGCTCGACCATGTACATGGCGGTCGCCGCCAGCATCACCACGCCGAAGATGATCAGCAGGCTGGCGCCGATGGCGTGGCGCTCCGACAGCAGCGCATTGGCCAGCGAGCGCAGCGCCGGCGAGTAGCGCGCCAGCTTGAAGAAACGGGCGAGCCGCAGGATCACCATCACCTTGAAATCGGCGGGAACGAGAAGGATGCCCATGAGAAAGGGCAGGACCGCCAGCAGGTCGACGATGGCGGCCGGCTGCAGCGCATAGCGCAGCCGCGCCACGGCGGGCGTGTCGTTCCGATAGGGCGGATGCAGGTCCGCCACCCACAATCGGGCGAGATATTCGGCAAGGAAGGCCGCGCCGATCACGAACTCGGCCAGCGCGAAACTGTCGCCCCATTCCGACGACAGCGAGGGAACCGTCTCCAGCGCCACCAAGGCGACGGCCGCCAGAACCAGAAGGATCAGCAGCCGGTCGAACCAGCGCCCCTGACGGTCGCCGGCCGCCCCCAGCTCCAGCCAGCGGTAAAGCCGCCGGTGAAGCCGGGCCACCAGCCCCTTTTGTGCGGGAGCCGCATCGGCGGAACGCCGGCGGTCGGCCGCGACATGCGACGGGTCGCCAGCCTCTTTGGAAAGAGGATCGCGACCCGCTGTCATCGCGTCAGGCCTGGGCCGGCGCTGCATTCTCCAGCGCCTGAGCAATTGCCGTGACTGCCGCCTCGGCCTGGGAGGCATCGGAGCCGCCGGCCTGCGCCATGTCCGGACGGCCGCCGCCGCCACGCCCGCCCAGGACCTCGGAGCCGACCTTCACCAGATCGACCGCGTTGAACCGGTCGGTCAGGTCGCCCGTGACACCGACGACGATCGCCGCCTTGTTGTCTTCCGAGGCGTTGACCAGCACGACGATGCCCGAGCCGATCTGGCCCTTGGCCTCGTCGGCAAGGCCCTTGAGATCCTTGGGGTTCAGCCCTTCGACGATGCGCGCCATCAGCTTGATGCCGCCGATCTCCCGCAGGCCCTTGTCCGCGTCGCCCGCGCCGCCGCCGCCCATGGCGAGCTTCTTGCGCGTGTCGGCAAGTTCACGCTCCAGCCGACGCTTTTCCTCAACCAGCGCGGCAACGCGCTCGGTGACATCCGCCTGGCCCGACTTCAGCACCGAAGCGATCTCGCGCACCCGCGCATCCTGCCCGGCCAGATGACGGCGGGCAGCCGCGCCGGTCAGCGCCTCGATACGGCGCACACCGGAGGCAACGGCGCCCTCGGTCACCAGCGTGACGAGACCGATATCGCCGGTGCGCGACACATGAGTGCCGCCGCACAGTTCCGCCGAGTAGGTCTTGCCGGCCTTGTCGCCGCGCAGCGCCCGGCCCATCGAGACCACGCGAACCTCATCGCCGTATTTCTCGCCGAAGAGCGCCATCGCGCCCTCCTCGATCGCCTCGTCGACGCCCATCAGGCGGGTTTCGACGGGAGCGTTCTGCAGCACGATCTGGTTTGCGATCTCCTCGACCTCGGCCAGTTCCTCCGCCGACATCGGCTTGGGATGGGAGAAGTCGAAGCGCAGCCGCTCCGGGCTCACCAGCGAGCCCTTCTGCGCCACATGGGTGCCGAGGACCTCGCGCAGCGCCTCGTGCACCAGATGGGTCGCCGAGTGGTTGGCGCGGATCGAGCCGCGGCGTGCCGCATCGACCAGGAGTTCCAGCGGCAGGCCGATGGTCACCTTGCCGGAGAGCACGCGCACCTCGTGGACGAAGAGGCCATCCGCCTTCTTCTGGGTGTCGGTGACTTCCAGCTCGACACCGCCCTCGCCGCGCATGCGGCCCGTGTCGCCGACCTGGCCGCCGGACTCGCCGTAGAACGGCGTCTGGTTGAGCACGACGAAACCGGTCTCGCCTTCCTTCAGCTCCATCGCCTCGCCGCCGTCGCGCACCATGGCGGTGACGACGCCCTCGGCGGTCTCGGTGTCGTAGCCGAGGAAATCGGTCGCGCCGCAACGCTCCTTCAGCGTGAACCACACCGTGTCGGTGGCCGCCTCGCCGGAGCCGGACCAGGCGGCACGCGCCTCGGCACGCTGGCGCTCCATCGCGGTGTTGAAGGCCTCGAGATCGACGCTAACGCCGCGTGCGCGCAGCGCGTCCTGCGTCAGATCGAGCGGGAAGCCGTAGGTGTCGTAGAGCTTGAACGCCGTCTCCCCGTCGAACTCGGCGCCCTCGCCAAGGCCGGCGCTGGCATCGTCGAGGAGAGTGAGGCCGCGGGCCAGCGTCTTGCGGAAGCGCCGCTCCTCGAGCTTCAGCGTCTCGGTGATCAGGGCCTCGGCGCGAGTCAGCTCCGGATAGGCCCGGCCCATCTCGCGCACCAGAGTCGGCACCAGGCGCCACATCAGCGGTTCCTCGGCCCCCAGCAGATGCGCATGGCGCATGGCGCGGCGCATAATCCGGCGCAGGACGTAACCGCGGCCCTCATTCGAGGGCAGAACGCCGTCGGCGATCAGGAAGCTGGCGGAACGCAGGTGATCGGCGATGACCCGGTGGCTGGCGCGCTGCGCGCCCTCAGCCTCGACGCCGACCGCGTTTTCCGAGGCCGAGATCAGCGCGCGGAACAGGTCGATGTCGTAGTTGTCATGCACGCCCTGCAGCACGGCGGCAACGCGCTCCAGCCCCATGCCGGTGTCGATGGACGGCCGCGGCAGGTTGATGCGCTCGCCCGGCAGCTGCTCGTACTGCATGAAGACGAGGTTCCAGATCTCGATGAACCGGTCGCCATCCTCTTCCGGCGAGCCCGGAGGACCGCCCCAGATGTGGTCGCCGTGATCGTAGAAGATCTCCGAGCACGGGCCGCAGGGGCCGGTGTCGCCCATCGCCCAGAAATTGTCCGAGGTCGGGATGCGGATGATCTTGTCCTCGGACAGGCCGGCGATCTTCTTCCACAGCGAGAAGGCCTCGTCGTCCTCGGCATAGACCGTCACCAGCAGCCGGTCCTTCGGCAGCGCGAACTCCTTGGTGATCAGGTTCCAAGCGAGCTCGATGGCCCGGTCCTTGAAATAATCGCCGAAGGAGAAATTCCCCAGCATTTCGAAGAAGGTGTGATGGCGAGCGGTGTAGCCGACATTGTCGAGGTCGTTGTGCTTGCCGCCGGCGCGCACGCATTTCTGCGCGGTTGTCGCGCGCTGGTAGTCGCGCTTCTCCAGACCGGTGAAGACGTTCTTGAACGGCACCATGCCCGCATTGGTGAACATCAGGGTCGGGTCGTTGCGCGGCACAAGCGGGCCGGATGCCACGATCTCATGACCGTTGCGCCCGAAATACTCGAGAAAGGCAGACCGGATTTCGTTTACGCCGCTCATCAGGATCCCATCCGTTGCGCCGCGCCTGCCCGCCTGTCCCGCGGTCTTCGAATGGTCCGGAAGGGGGAGCGCGCCTGTCTTCGTTCTTGTGCCCGCTTTTAGCTTTGTGGCGACAGCAAGTCCAGCGCGCGCCTTGCCTGCAACAGCCTCTTGCACCCGCAAAACCGGGCAAATCGCAAGCCGGCCCTGCAAGCCGCCGCCGCTCGACGTTCACGGCGGACGCTGCCCGGTTGCCGCAAGCCCCCTCGCACACACCTGCCCAAAAGCAAACAGCCGCCCGATGGGGCGGCTGCAGCTGGGTCTTACTCGTCGGCGGAGCCGTCGTCCTCGGTTTCCGAGAAGGGATCGGTGATCCGCTCCGCGATCAGGCCGGCATTCTGCCGGATCGCCAGCTCGATCTCTTCGGCCGCCTCCGGATTGTCGCGCAGGAACTGCTTGGCGTTCTCCCGGCCCTGACCCAGCCGCTGGCTGTTGTAGGAGAACCAGGCGCCCGACTTCTCGACGATGCCGCCCTTGACGCCGAGATCGATGAGCTCGCCCATCTTCGACACGCCCTCGCCATAGATGATGTCGAACTCGACCTGACGGAAAGGAGGAGCCAGCTTGTTCTTCACCACCTTGACGCGGGTCTGGTTGCCGACCACCTCATCGCGGTCCTTGATCGCGCCGATGCGGCGGATGTCGAGGCGCACGGAGGCGTAGAACTTAAGGGCGTTGCCGCCGGTCGTCGTCTCGGGCGAACCGAACATCACGCCGATCTTCATGCGGATCTGGTTGATGAAGATGACCATGCACTTGGAGCGCGAGATCGAGGCCGTCAGCTTGCGCAGCGCCTGGCTCATCAACCGCGCCTGCATGCCCGGCAGGCTGTCGCCCATCTCGCCATCGAGCTCGGCCTTCGGCGTCAGCGCGGCGACCGAGTCCACCACCAGCACGTCGATGGCGCCGGAGCGCACCAGCGTGTCGGCAATTTCCAGCGCCTGCTCGCCGGCATCCGGCTGGGAGATCAGCAGGTCGTCGATATTGACGCCGAGCTTGCGCGCATAGATCGGATCGAGCGCGTGCTCCGCGTCGATGAAGGCGCAGATGCCGCCCTTCTTCTGGGCCTCGGCAACGGTGTGCAGGGCCAGCGTCGTCTTGCCCGACGATTCCGGCCCGTAGATCTCGACGATGCGGCCGCGCGGCAGGCCGCCGATGCCCAGCGCAATGTCGAGGCCGAGCGAGCCGGTCGACACGGTCTGGACCTCGACCACCTGGCCCTGGCCCATCTTCATGATGGAGCCCTTGCCGAAGGCGCGTTCGATCTGTGAAAGGGCGGCGTCGAGCGCCTTGTTCTTGTCCATCTGCATGCCTTCGACCAAGCGGAGTGAATTCTGTGCCATGAGGCTGCCATCCTTATTTCACGCCGCGCCCGGCGATTCAAACTGCGCTTTTGTACCATTTTTGTTCTCATTGCGCAATCGAGCATAAGATGCTGAATTAAAACATATATTCAAAACATGTTCCGCTATTGTTCATGAAACAGCTGCCCCGAATGGCAACTGCAGATCACCGAGAATCGGTTGCGCTCACCGGCGACGGGAGTGCGCGCGGCCCCGCACAGCGGCGCGAGCGGGACATATGCCGTACCCGGCAGGCGAACCGGCGAGCCCGCCGCGGAGCAGTCGGACGGCTTCAAACCCAGGTCTGTTCCGCGCCGTTCTCGATGACATGCACGACGCCCTGCGGCTCTTTCAGACGCAGGATCTGCGCATCGTCGAGGCCGAGGCAAATGCCGCGGATGACCTTGCCGATCTGGCCGTGCGCCACGGCGATGGTCGGACGCGAGAGCGTGCCGAGCCAGCGGCTCGCCCGCTCGCGAAGGTCGGCGAGGGTTTCCCCGCCCGGCGCGCCGAAATACCAGTCGTGGTCCGGCTTGCCGGCCATATGCACGGGAAACCGCTCGATCATCTCGGGCTTGGTGAGGCCGCTGAGCTCCCCCAGGTCGATTTCCTTGAGCAGGTCGGTTGCGATCGGCCGGAGGTCGAAATGCTGCCGGATGTTGCCGACCGTCTCCTGCACCCGGCCGATGGGGCTTGCCATCTGGTCGAAGCCGTCTGGCGAACCCAGCTCCCGCGCCAGGATCTCGCCGAGCCGCTGGGCCTGTCGCTGGCCCGTCTGCGTTAGCGAAGAGTTCAGGTGACCCTGGGCGCGACCGGCAAGGTTCCACTCGGTTTCGCCATGGCGCATGAAGACAAGTCGCGGGTGCTGCAAGGGATCGGTCCGCCATCGGTTGGGGCATGGCGCTCGAAAGGCACCGTAGAGGAGCCCCGGCTACCCTTGCTGGTCGGAAAAATCAACGCACGCCGGAGACACACGCTCGGTCGCCGGCGGCGGCACGCCGGCAAAGCCCCTCCCCTCGCATTGCGCGAGCCGGTATAAGCGGTTGCAAGGACAAAGGCCGGAGACCTGCCCGCATGCCGCTTGCCGCCTTTGGCGCCATTCATCTCGACACGATCGCCCATGCGGACCGCCGAATCCTGCGCGAAACCTCGACGCCGGCGGCGCTTGCCATACGGCCCGGCGGCGTCGCGACCAATGTGGCGCGTGCGTTGGCGCGGCTCGACTGCCGCATCGCGCTGGCCGGCCGGCTGGGGCACGAGGCGGAGGCCGACGGTCTGCTTAGGCAATTGGCGGCGGAAGGCGTGGAGACAGGAGCTATCCGCCGCAGCGACCTGCCAAGCGGGCGCTATCTCGCCCTGCACGATCCCGACGGCACGCTGGCGGCGGCCGTCGTCGATGCCCGCATCACCGAGATGCTGGAGCCGGGCGCGCTGCTGCCGCTGACCAGCGCGCAGGAGGGAGCCGGCTGCTGGTTTCTCGATGCCAACCTGCCGAAGCCGCTTCTGGTGGAACTGGCCAAAGCGGCCGGAGAGCGGAGGCTGGCGGCCGACGCGGTCTCGCGGGCCAAGGCCGCGCGGCTGGCTCCGATCCTGCCGCGGCTCGACCTGCTGTTCTGCAACCGGGCGGAGGCCACCGCCCTGCTCGGGCGCGACACCGAACAGGACGAGAAGCAGCAAGAACCCGACGACAGCGGCGTGAAGGCGGCAAGCGCACTCGTTAAGGCCGGCGTGCGGGCCGTGGTGATGACCCGTGGCGCTGCCCCCGTGCTTCTCGCGACCCACGCCGGCATCGACGAGATCTCGCTGACGACACGCGATGGCGCTGCTGCTCCTCCGCCGAGCATCGTGGATGTGACCGGAACAGGCGATGCGCTGATCGCCGGCACGCTGGCGGGCCTGGAGCACGGCTTGCCGCTTGCGCAGGCGGTCGCGGCCGGCATGCGGGCAGCGGCGCTGACGCTGGAATGCGCCGGCGCGGTGGCCGAGGCACTGAACTGGCCGGCAATCGCACCGACCCACTGGAAAGCAGGATAAGGAAGGATGCGCGGCAGCCGCCACCCGGCCATGCGCAAACGGGGTGACCGCGCGCCTCGACAGCGACGGGCCGGCGGTCCTATAAGGCGGTCCGCACCCAGCAGGGTACGGCAGGACGGAGCGAATTCGACATGCTGGACAAGGATATGAACGGGCTGGCTCCGGTTCTGCAGCTGGGCGAGGACGTCGCGGCGGCACTGGCCGAGGGGCGCCCCGTGGTGGCCCTGGAATCGACCATCATCACCCACGGCATGCCCTGGCCGAAGAATGTCGAGACCGCCCGGCTGGTCGAGGCGGACATCCGCGCCGGCGGCGCCGTACCGGCGACGATCGCGGCTCTCGACGGCAAGCTGCATGTCGGCCTTTCCGACGGCACGCTGGAGCGGCTGGCCAAGGCCGAGGGCGTGATGAAATGCTCGCGCGCCGATCTCGCCATTGCGCTGGCGACCGGCCGACCGGGCTCCACCACCGTCGCCGCGACGATGATGGCCGCCCATGCGGCCGGCATTGCGGTCTTTGCTACCGGCGGCATCGGCGGCGTGCATCGCGGCGCAGAGACGAGCTTCGACATCTCCGCCGATCTCGACGAACTTGCCCGCACCCCGGTCTGCGTGGTGGCAGCCGGCGCCAAGGCGCTGCTCGACCTGCCCAAGACGCTGGAGGTGCTGGAAACGCGCGGCGTGCCGGTGATCGCCCACGGGCAGGACGCCTTCCCAGCCTTCTGGTCGCGCGACAGCGGCCTTGCCGCACCCTACCGCATGGACAGTGCGCAGGAGATAGCCGACCTGCTGGAACTGCGCACCCGCTTCGGCGACCACGGCGGCGTCCTGGTCGCCAATCCGGTGCCGGAAGCGGACGAAATCCTCCCCTCGCAGATCTCCTCAGCCATCGAGCAGGCGCTGGCGGAAGCCGCAGCCCGCGGCGTCAGCGGCAAGGCGGTGACGCCCTTCATCCTGGCGATGATCTACGAGCTCACCAAGGGGCGCAGCCTCGTGACGAATATCGCCCTGGTCCGCAACAATGCGAGGCTGGCAGCGGGAATCGCGGTTGCGCTGGCCGCGCGGCGAGGCAGGAACGGAGCAGGCCGTCTCTCCTCTGACGTGTAACTGCCGCATTTTATATGCTTAACTCGCTGCGACCGGCAGCCAATGGGGGGCGCCGAACGATCCTCCCGCCCGCACCGGTCGCCGGAGTCCAATACGGCCCTGCCCAGCCTGCCCTTCAGGCGGCAACAAGGGCGAGACAGGAAGACAGAGGCTAAGATGGCGGAAGCAGCAGCTCAGACCGGACTTTCTCCGATGCAGTATCTCGACAAGGCGGTGGCGGCCCTGCGCGACATGGGCCTGATGCCCAACGGCACCGCCGAGGCGCCGATCAACGCACTGCTGGAAAAGATCTCCGACCTGTCTCCGGACAAGATCGCGGTGATCACCCGCACGCTGGGTCAGGCCCAGACCTTCAACGAGGTGGTGCGCAACGAGATCCAGGCCATGTCCATCGGCGAGCGCTACGAGGCGATCACCGAGGCGTTCAACTCGATCCGCGACGACGCCAAGGGCATGGTCGACCAGCTGGCCGACGGCAAGATCTCCTTCATGGAGAACCTGTCCAACAAGTGGCGCGACATGACCCGCGGCACGATCTCCGACCGCTTCGGCAAGATCAGGGAAACCTATCTCGACGTCGCCCGCGACACCAAGGACCAGATCGAGCGCGAACAGCGCATCCTGGAGGCCTATCGCGACTTCCGCGGCGCGCTGAAGCAGGCCGAGGTGCTGGCGCTCGAGGTGCTCAACACCGCAACGGCCCGCCTGGAAGCCGCCAAGGCCGCGCTGGAGGCCTCCAACAAGGAAGTCGAGGCGCATGACGGCGGCGATGCCGCGGCCAAGGCCCGCCTGGAATTCGCCCGCGACGAGAAGATGCGCGCGATGCAGGACGAAGAGAAGCGCTACCAGATCTCCAAGGACCTCTCCGACAACCTGACCATCGGCTACAACACGTCGGAAGTGATCATGGCGCGGCTGATGCAGACCACGAATGCCAAGGAGCGGGTCTACGCCCAGTCGGTCAGCTTCTTCTCCACCAACGATTCCGTGCTGACCGCGCTGAACGCCTCCTTCACCGGCCTGCATGGCCTGCATGAGTCGACCGAGGCGCTCAACGCCATGAAGGACGGCGTGTCGAAGTCGCTGGAGACCCTGGCGGAGATCGGCGATGCGGTGCAGGAAGCCGCGCTGAAAGCCGGCTACGGCCCGACCGTGCAGGCGGCAGCCGTCAAGAAGCTGGTGGACTCGGTCATCAACTTCCAGGTCAACTCGCGCGAGATCATCAACGAGATGCGCACCATGTCGACGAAGAACTCCGAGGAGATCCGCGACGCGGTGGAGGACGGCAAGCGTCGTCTTGCAAAGCTCGCCGCGCAGGGCAACATGATCGGCGCCTGAGCCACCCGCAAGGGAACGGCATCCATCACGGCCGGCCGCGGAAATCCGGGGCCGGTCCCGCCGCACAGGGCCGCAGGGGAACGAGTGCATGGCCTCCGACACCGCCTCGACCAGGGCACCGCTCGATGAGCTGATGATGGCGATGGACGTGGTCGACACGCTGCGCCACGACGAACGCATCGCGCTGAAGGAACTGAGCTCGGACGAGCGCGACGCTGCAATGATCCAGCGCCTGCGCGAGATCTACACGAGCCAGGGCATCGAGGTTTCCGACCGCCTTCTTCGCGAAGGCGTTGAAAACCTGAAGCAGAACCGCTTCGTCTACAATCCGCCCGCCGCAGGCTTCCAGCGCACGCTGGCGCTGATCTATGTCACGCGGATGCGCTGGGCGAAAGCGCTCCTGATTCTCTTGCTGCTGGCCGTTGCCGCTGCGCTTGCCTGGCATTTCCTGGTGTCCGTTCCGCGCGAACGCGCCGCCGAGGCGCTGCGGATCGAGCTGACGCAGACCCTGCCGACGGATATCGCCGCAACGGTGCGCCGGATCGGCGAGGTGAGCGAGGAAACCGCCGCCCGCGAGCAGGCGGCGACGCTGGCCACCAGCGGCCAGGCGGCCCTTGCCGCGAACGATGCAGCCGCCGCCCGCAAGGCGCTGGCCGACCTGAAGGCGCTGGAGGCGCGCCTGCTGCAGGTCTACGACATCCGCATCGTGTCGCGTCCGGGCACGCCGACCGGCGTCACCCGCATTCCGGAGGCCAACACCTCGGCGCGCAACTACTACCTTCTCGTCGAAGCGGTGGCGCCGGACGGAACGGTCGTGCCACAGGAAGTGACCTCGGAAGAGGACGGTGCCCGCAAGAGGGTCACCATCTGGGGCCAGCGGGTGCCGCAATCGACCTTCGACGCGGTGCGCCGGGACAAGGAGGAGGACGGCATCGTCAGCAACCCGGTGCTTGGCAGCAAGGCACGCGGCAAGCTGCAGCCCGAGTGGCAGGCCCGGGTGGAGACGGGGGCGATCACTCAATGGTAGCTCTCACCGGCACGGCTTCGCGCCGGACGACATCTGAGGGAGGGACCGGCGGGAGGCCGGCACGCACGCACAAGACGGCAAGGGGCACGCGGGCATGGTGAGCGGACGTCAGACCCTCGGCTCGATCGAAAGGGCGCTCGGCGAAGTCCGGCAGGAGGAAGACCTTCTGCGGCGGCGCGTCGATGATGCGATGCGCGAGATCAACGATCTGCGCGCGGCCGAGCTGGAGGCGTTCCGGGACCTGGCCCGGTTCCGCCTGCGCGAAGGCGGCGACAAGATCTTCGGTCAACGCATCGACAAGGACGAGGCAGAAGCCCGCCGCCAGCTGGAGCAGCGCGAACTGGCGCTGTCGGCCCTGCGCGCTCAGCACGACGCCCTCAAGAGGGACATCGCCGCCCTCACCGAGCAGCGCCGCCGGCTGACACGCGAGCGCGACGCGGCGAGCGACCGGCTCGACGGCATTCTTGAGGCCGTCGACGAGAAGCTCGCCGGCGATCCGGCCTATACCGCCCAGCGCGAGGCGGCGGAGGCCGCGCAGCGCACGGCCGAGGCAGCCCGTTCGAAGGCCAGACAGGCGCAGGACGACCGCGCGGCCAAGAGCAAGGCCTATGAGGACGACACGCTCTTCATCTATCTGTGGAAGCGCGGGTTCGGCACCTCCGCCTATCGTTCGACCGGCCTCATCCGCATGCTCGATCGCTGGGTCGCGCGGCTCGTGCGTTACGACGATGCGCGCCCCAACTACGCGATGCTGGTGGAGATCCCGCAGCGGCTCGGCGACTATGCCAGCGACCGGGAAGCCGAGGCGCAGGCCGAGCTCGCAAAGCTCGGTGTCCTGTCGCGCCAGGCGGCCGCAGAAGTTGCCGGCGAGGACCTTGCCGCGATCATCGAGACCGCCGAACGCGAGATCGAGGACACGACGGCAACCCTGGAAAAGCTGGAAGCCGAGCTGGAGGAGTTGAGCAAGCGCGAGCAGCCGTACCTCTCCGGCGAGGATTCCGAATTCCGCACCGCCGAGGAGGCCTTGCTGCGCTCTCTGCGCTCAGAGGAACTGACGACCCTGTGGCAGGAGGCGCTTGCCACGTCTTCGACCGAGGACGAACGGATCGTCCGCCGCCTGCAGGACCTCGACGCCCGTATCGAAATCCTGAACCGTGCGACAGAGGAAGACCAGCGCACGCTGCGCGATCTCGGCCGCCGGCGCGACGAACTGGCCAAGGTGACGCGCCAGTTCCGCCAGAAGCGCTACGACACCTGGGATTCCACCTTCGACAATGACAGCCTGACCGGCGTGCTGCTCGGCGAGCTGGCCAAGGGCGCCCTGTCGGGCGCCGATTACTGGGCCAAGGCCGAAAGGTCGCGCAAGCGGCGCAAGCGCCATGGCGGCAGTGTCGGCTTTCCCGGCGGCATCGGCCTGCCCGGCTCCATGGGAGGATCGGGCGGCGGCTCGGACGGGGCTCCTTCGGGGCGGCGGGTTCGGCAGCGGCGGCGGCTCCTTCGGGGGCGGCGGCTTCAAGACCGGCGACACGTTCTGAGCCACGACCAGACCCTTTCAAGCGCGCGGATCTCGCCTTGGCACATTCGCCGGGATGCCGTAATCCGCAGTCTTTGTTAACTTCGCTGTCGCAAGCTTGCGCTTGCGCGAAAGATCCGCGCAGCATCGCCTTCCAGGTGCCGCCCGGATGTCCTGCCCATGTCCGGGCCCATACAGTCTTCTTGGGGATTGCCGCAATGCTGCTCCGCCTGACCCTCGTCCTCGTTGCCGCCACGGCCCTGACCGCCTGTCAGTCCGGCCGCCGCGGGCCCGCCCCGGTCGAACCGCAGCAGGCAGTGTTGACCGTGCCGGCCGGAGCGCAGTCGATCACCGTGCGGGCCAACACCGAGACGGTTCGCCAGACCATCGTTGCCAATGCCACTGAGCGCGGCACCCCGATTGCCCAGAACCAGCCCAACATGGTGATTCTGGAGCGCACGGTGACGGGAGAAAACCCGGCTCTCGACAGCGAGTTCGGCCCCTCGGACAACGGCCCGCGCAAGTTCCGCATCCGCGTGCGCTTCCAGGGCACCGGCTGCGACACGCTGGTGGTGCAGGATGTCGCCGTGGTGAACAATGCCGGCACGGCGCTGGAGCAGGTCTTTACCCTGACCCAGCCGCAATACAACCCGCGCGACAGCCTGGTCGGCCTGAAGTCGAAGGCTGAGGCCGGCGCCCGCTGCATCTGACGGAAAATCTGGCAAATGAAAGGGAAGCGACCCAGTCGCTTCCCTCCAGCGTTGCAAGCGAGGCGAAAACGCGCTTGTCTCGCGGTCGGGTTGAATCGCCCTTCCCGTCCCGCTTGCAAACGGCAGCGCCATGGCCACCGTCTACGATCTGAAATCCCGCTTTCAGGACCTGTTGCGCCCGCTGCTCCGCCGAATGGCGGCCGCCGGCATCACCGCCAATCAGGTGACCCTTGCGGCCCTTGCCCTGTCCGTGATGGCCGGGCTTGCCATTGTCTTGTGGCCGGAAGCCGGCCTGCCCCTTGCCCTGCTGCCCCTCGTTCTCTTTGCCCGCATGGCGCTCAATGCCATGGACGGCATGCTGGCCCGCGAGCATCACCAGCAATCGGCGCTGGGCGCCGTGCTGAACGAGCTCGGCGACGTGGTTTCCGACCTTGCGCTCTACCTGCCCTTCGCACTCGTGCCCGGCGTCTCGGCGATGGCCGTCGTCGGCCTGTGCCTGCTGGCCGTGATCAGCGAGATGAGCGGCGTCGTCGGCATCCAGATCGGCGCCTCGCGGCGCTATGACGGGCCGCTCGGCAAGAGCGACCGCGCCGTCCTGTTCGGCACGCTCGGACTTTTGCTCGGCATCGACCTCATCGGTCCGGCCTTCGCCAACTGGGTGCTGGCAATCGCGCTGCTTCCTGGCGCTCTCACCATCTTCAACCGCGCCCGCAAGGCGCTGGCCGAGGTCCGGGAGGGCCGCCCGTGAACCTGATCACCAACATGACGCCGCTGCATCTGGCCATCGCCGGCATCTGGGGGATCCTGATCCTTGCCAGCATCGTCGTCTTCGCGCTGAAGCGCTTGCAGCCCGCCCGCGACCACTCCGAACTGGTGAGCCGCACGGTGAGCTGGTGGGGCATGATCGCCCTGTTCACCGCCGCCTTCCTGCTGAGCCCGACACTCTCCATCGTGCTGTTCGCGCTGGTGAGCTTCCTCGCCTTCAAGGAATACCTGTCGATGATCCCGACGCGCCGGGCCGACAGGCGGGTGCTGTTCTGGGCCTACCTGTCGATCCCGGTCCAGTATTACTGGGTGGCCGACGGCTGGTACGGCATGTTCGCTGTGTTCATCCCGGTTTACATGTTCCTGTTCCTGCCCTTCTCCATGCTGATGACGCAGCAGACCGAGGGCTTCCTGAAGGCCATCGGCACGCTCAACTGGGGCCTCATGCTCTGCGTCTTCTCGCTGAGCCATGCCGCCTTCCTGCTGGTGCTGCCGGTGATCGGCAACACGGATCCGCAGGCAGGCGCCGGTCTGTTGCTCTATCTGGTCTTCCTGACCCAGTTCAACGACGTCGCCCAGTACACCTGGGGCCGCCTGTTCGGTAGAAAGCCCATCGTCCCCGTCGTCAGTCCGAAGAAGACCTGGGAGGGCTTCCTCGGCGGCCTGCTCACGACGACGGTGGCGGCGGTTCTCGTCGCACCGCTGGTCGCGCCTTTCGACTGGCAGCAGGCCGCGGCCAGCGGGCTGATGATCGCAGCCGCCGGCTTTGTCGGCGACGTCACCGTCTCGGCCGTGAAGCGCGATCTCGGCGTCAAGGACACCGGCTCGCTGATCCCCGGGCATGGCGGCATCATGGACCGGATCGACAGCCTGACCTTTACCGCGCCGCTGTTCTTCCACTTCGTGCGCTACTTCCACGCGTGAGGACGCCATGACGCGAGGGCTGCAGATCCTCTTCTTCCTGGCAGCGCGAGTCGTCGTGCTGTTCGTGCTCGGACTGAACGTGCGCCGGCGCGAATGGCTGCCTGAACGCGGGCCGGCGGTGATCGTTGCCAACCACAACAGCCATCTCGACACATTGGTGCTGATGTGCCTGATGCCGCTGTCGAAACTGCATCTGCTGCGCCCGGTCGCCGCCGCCGACTACTTCCTCGCCAACAAGGCGATGGCCTGGTTCTCGCTCAATATCCTGCGCATCATTCCGATCGTCCGCAAACCGGGCGAACGCAAGGACGGCGCGCCCGGCGCCGACCCGCTGGCCGAGTGCCATGCGGCGCTGGCCGCCGGCGAGATTCTGATCCTGTTTCCCGAAGGCAGCCGGGGCGAGCCGGAGAAGATGGTCGCCCTCAAGAAGGGCATTGCCCATCTTGCCGAGAAGAACCCGCACGCCCCCGTCGTGCCGGTCTTCACCCACGGGCTCGGCAAGGCACTGCCGAAGGGGTCGTTCCTGCTGGTGCCGTTCTTCTGCGACATCTTCGTCGGCGAGCCGATCCGTTGGCCCGGCGACCGCACAGCCTTCATGGAGACGCTGGCCCAGCGCTTTGCCGGGCTCTCCTCGGAGAAGACCTTTGCGTCCTGGGAGTAGGCTCGCCACGCCGGGCGCTGCCCTGTGGGGTCTTGCCGAGGCGACGGTCTTCTTCATCGTGCCGGATGTGCTGCTGAGCTTTATCGCGCAGGTCTCGTTGAAACGGGCGCTCCTTGCCGCCCTTGCCGCGGTGGCAGGCGCGCTGGCCGGCGGGGCACTGCTCCATGCTTTCGCCAGCGCCGATCCGCAGGCCGCGCAGGCGCTCCTGCTGCGCGTTCCGGGCATTTCTCCCGAGCTGGTCGGGCGCGTCGCGGGGCTGATCGAGCAAGGCCTGCTTTCGGGCATGATCGCCGGCTCCCTGAGCGGCGCGCCCTACAAGATCTTCGCCGTGGAAGCGGCAACGAGCGGCGTACCCTTCTGGGCCTTGCTGCTGGCAAGCCTGCCGGCGCGGCTGTTGCGGTTCGCACTCGCCGCCCTTGCGAGCTGGCTCGTCTTTGCCAGGCTCCTCGGCGGTCTTGCGCTGCCCACGCGCCGCTGGATGCTCGCCGGCGCGTGGCTGGTGTTCTATCTCGGTTATTTTGCCGGGATGGGCTGGTAGCGCAGCGGGCGGCACCGAAGCATCGCCCGGTTGCATGTATACCTCAGCGCACGGCGACGGTGATGCACCCCGACAGCACGACACCAGGGGCCTTGGGCGTGGTGTTTTTCGTGCAGAACGAGTCGCTCCCCTTGAAGCCCTTGGCCGGCGTGTAGACGAGCCCCTTCCCGGTGACCTGCACCTTGCCGTTCTTCGGGGCACGCGTCACCGACACCTTGTTGGCCGGGACGCTGGTTTTCGTCCGGTCGTTGATGACATTGGTAAAGCCGATCCGACACGACTTGTCGGCTGCCGTCATCTGGAAGCTGCCGGCCCCGTTGCCGCGCCCCCATCCCCGGCCGTTGGATCCGGTGCAGGCGGCATGCACCGACGAAGCGAAGATGCAGCCGGCAAGGACCGTCGCTGCAAAAACAAATCCGGTCGTCTTCATGTCAATCACTCCCGATTCCCGAAAATACTTGCAAGACTCGTGAACATCGTCAGTTCTTGCAGGGGGTAACGACTGCAAAATCTGCAGTCGAGATTCTCGTAGCACCCGCCTATACTTCTCTCCAATCACCCTGGCGGGTGAAGCGGCCCGGCTTCGGGCCGGCACGAGGAGCACGCGATGGACGAGGGTCGCAGCTATCACCCGCAGGCCGATGCAGAGTTCATCGACCTGATCTACGCCGCGCTCCTGTGCGAAACCTCGTGGCAGACGTTTTTAGACCGGCTTTCGGCGAATGCGCCTGGCGGCAGAACGGTCATGTTCTCCCACAACATGAGCCAGGCGGACGAGTATCTGGCCATGGCGTCCCGCTTCGAGGGCCCCGAGCTTGCGGCCTATGCGGCCCACTACGTGAACCTCAATCCCTGGCTCGACCATTGCGCCGCGCGCAAGGTCGGCCTCGGGATCCATTCCGACGAAATCATATCCCACACGCAGATGCTGCAGACGGAGTTCTACAACGATTTCCTCGCGCCCAACCGCATCGCCCGTTCCATCGGCGTGACCATCGACAAGTTCGGCGAGTGCCCGCTGATCATCTCGACGGTTACCAGCAGGCCGGATCCCGAGATGAACGCGCGCTTTTCCGAGCAGCTGACGCGCATCGCGCCGCATCTGCAGCGAGCCGCCCGGTTCTACCGCAACAGTCCGTCGCGCTGGTCCGGCTTCGACCTCGGCGTCTCGCTGTTCGATTCGCTCGATGTCGGCGTGGTGGTGCTTGGGGAGAACGGAGTTGTGCGCACGATCTCGCGCACGGGCCAGCAGTTGATCGAGAACGGCGCCCCGATGACGGTCTCGCCGCTCGGCAAGCTGCGCCTGCGCGAGGAAGACGCCCAGAGCGTGCTGCAGCAGATGCTGAGACGCTCCTACGAGGGTCCGAAGACCGCAAGCCTGTTCAGCTGCGGCATGCGGCTGACCTTGATCAGTGTGGAAAAGGACCGCCTCTCGCTGCTGTTCGAAGGACCGACGGTCGCGATCCTGATCCAGCCGCCGGGCGGGACGGGCAACGCCGTCGATCTCGACCAGTTCGCCGGCGCCTACGCACTTACGAAGGGAGAGCGCCGAGCCGTCTCGGGGATCGTCGAGGGCAAGAGCGTGACGGAGATCGCCGAAGAGGCAGGCCTGTCGCGAGAGACGATCCGTACGCAGCTGAAGAGCGTCTACGCCAAAACCGCGACCGGCGGGCAGGCGGACCTGCTGCGCCTGGTGCACGGCTTCCCGTCCCGCCCGCAAAGCAACCGGCACTGAGGATATCACGGCAAGGCTAAACACCCCCCTCGATCAACAAACAATGGTTATTAAGCATGGAAAAAAACAAAGAATTCAAAATATATGTAGATGACATAGATAGAAGATTTCTTGAAATGATAGAATGGTCCCAAAAAATGGGACTAATGGATATACTCAAGCTGCACGCTATACAACTAACTGGAAATGATAACATTGATGAATTATCGAAACATGAGAAGGAATTGATATTTGAATTTATGAGACCTGCCTTGACGTGGGCCATGCAGCAAAAAAGGCGGCATCACTGAGAGAAAAATAATGGCAACCAAAGTAACCAATGTTGAATTCAAAAATATTGAAGATTTTCCCATCGATAAAGATGGGATTGAAATCTGCAATATGTGGAAGAGCATCCAAAGTTTGTCGGAAATTCCGCGCGAGTTGATAGAAAAAATCCTCATCATGGGAGGAGATTCAAATTTTGACTGCACTCCAGAAATACTTTTTGTAGGAAGAAAGACGCTGGCGCAGTCAGTTGTCTCTCAACTGGAACCAGGGTCGGCCGCAGCGCTCTTCCCGCTAGATTATCGTCAAGCGCTGCGGCACGGGTATGTCACCTCCACTCACAATAGAATAGCTGTTTCGGAGATTATAGAAACAGACTCACTATCATCCTTCGCCCCAGGAAAGATAAATTACCTTAGAGTTATACTGCCAACAACAATGAAGGGCGGCCTTCCAATAATATTGATCTACTCTCAACTTATTCCAGAGAATTCCCCGAAAAGCGCTGCGAAAGACGTCCCACTCCCCGAGCATCACAGGATACAAAAGCAAGATCATGCAAATCAAGCTGATGCGGAGCCTTCTTCCAAAGAAGCCCTGGGTATATAGTATTATGAAATCCCCAATTGGTATTTACACCAATTTTTATTAACGGAGGTCGCATCCATCCATAGAGAAGATTCGGCCTAAATTCATTAAACGAAAGAATAATCAGGATCCTAATAAGGTTTGAAGAAATTTTTTTGCCGCGAAAATCCTCCGCTACAAACCCCTCACCTAAGTACACCCAGGGACCAAAAATTCCGCGCGCGTGCTCAAGTGACATCGGTATAATTTCAATAGGATCCCCGTTTCCATCAGTATAGATACGTGTCCAATACTCGGAGATGAAACGCTCCAGATCCCAGCCTTTTATGTCGTCGAACCTCGCGGCGGCGGCTGCGACAGGACGCCCGGCGCGATCTTTAGCAACAATCCACATAAGTCGATTCGGCGGAAGGGTATTCAGCCTCCGGCTAAAGTGCTCACCAAGCTTTCCCTTGGGAAAGGATTGGCAAATACGTTCGAAGTCCGATATCTCATACCCGACCTCGAGCGACCCGCACCCTGCACTCAGAATGCTTGCCTTCATCTTAGAAACTGCATCATACCCCGACAATATGTCCATAATACACTCCCTACATGTCGCTTCGCCTAATGCGCCGCGCATAAGAGAGATATTATTGAGAACGAATACATAAAAGCCTAACTTGCCAGAACGTCCTTCACCATCGTCGCAAGCTGCTTCAGCGTGAAGGGCTTAGGCAGGAACGAGAACTTCTCGTTCTCCGGCAGGTTCTTCTCGAAGGCGTCTTCCGCATAGCCCGAGACGAAGATGATCTTCAGATCCGGCTGGGTCTTGCGCAATTCGCGCAAGAGGGTCGGCCCGTCCATCTCCGGCATGACCACGTCGGAGACGACCAGATCCACCTCGCCGTCCGTCTCTTCCATGATCTCCAGCGCCTCTGCGCCGCTGGAGGCCTCATGCACGGTATAGCCGCGCGAGGTCAGCGCCCGGGCCGCGAAGGCACGCACCGCCTCCTCGTCCTCGACAAGCAGAATGGTGGCCGAACCGGTGAGGTCCGTCAGCTGCGGTGCCTCGACCGGCTTCACCTCCACCTGCTCCGCCTCGTTGCGCACATGGCGCGGCAGGAAGATGCGGAAGCTCGTGCCCTTACCGAGCTCGCTGGTGCAGAAGATGAAACCGCCGGTCTGCTTGACGATGCCATAAACGGTGGAAAGCCCGAGGCCCGTGCCCTTGCCGACCTCCTTGGTGGAGAAGAACGGCTCGAAGATCTTCTCCATCACCTCGGGCGTCATGCCGGTGCCGGTGTCGGTGACCTCGGTCAGCACGTACTCGGCGACCGGCATGCCACGCGTGCCCTCGTAGGACTGCGACTGGTCCTCCGGCACGTTGAGCGTGCGGATGGTCAGGCGCCCACCCTCTGGCATCGCGTCGCGCGCGTTGACCGCAAGATTGACGATCACCTGCTCGAGCTGGTTGAGGTCGGCCATCACCGGCCATAGGTCGCGGCCATGGACGACGCTGAGCTCCACCTTCTCGCCCAGAAGCCGGTCCAGCAGGATCGACAGGTCCGCAAGAACGTCGTTGAGCGCCAGTTCCTTCGGGCGCAGCGTCTGGCGCCGCGAGAAGGCGAGCAGCTGGCGCACGAGCCCGGCTGCCCGGTTGGCGTTCTGCTTGATGTTCATGATGTCCTGGAAGGACGGATCGCTCGGCCGGTGGCTGGCCAGCAACAGGTCGGAAAAGCCGATGATCGCGGTCAGCACGTTGTTGAAGTCGTGCGCCACGCCGCCGGCCAGCTGGCCGATTGCCTGCATCTTCTGGCCTTGAGCGAATTGCGCTTCCAGCACGCGCTGGGCGGTCGTTTCCAGAACGTAGACGATGGCGGCATCCGCATCGTCCTCGCCGTCGCGCACCGCCGAGACATAGACGGTGGCGGACCGGCCGTCCTCGCGCTCGTCGAGACGCACATCCACCGGCGGGATCTCGCTGCGACCCTCCGCGGCAGCGGCAAGCGCCTCCATCAGGGCCGGGCGCGACGGCGCGGTCACATGATCGACGAGCTTCGGCGCCCCCTGGGTGGTGTCGGCCGTGCCGAACAGGCGCACGAAGGGGGCATTGGTCTTGCTGATGCCGCCGTCATGGTCGATCGAGGCGATGGCGATCGGCGTGTTGTTGAAGAAGCGGGCAAAGCGCACCTCGGACGAGCGAAGCGCCTCGGCCGCGTCCTCGCCCCGGGAGCGGTTGAGCACCAGGGTACGGCTCTCGCCCGGCAGACCGCCGGCCCCGAAGGGCACGCGGTGCAGAATACGCACCGGCATGGACCGGCCGCCGCGTGTGGTCAGGTCGAGATCGAAAGTCTCGGTCTTGACCTCGCCTGCCTTGCCCTGGACGGAGAGCAGGAGCTCCGCCCCGTCGCCGCGCATGAATTCGCTGACGCCGAGCGAGCCGGCCTCGAAGCTGACGAGGTCGTAGCCGAGCCAGTCGGCCAGCGTGGCGTTGAGATAGACGACGCGCCCGGCAGCGTCGCAAGAGAAGAAGCCGGCCGGCGCGTGATCGAGAAAATTGATGACCCGCTGGAGCTCCTGGAAGGACGTCTCCTGCTCGGTGCGGTCGCCGCTGATGTCGGAAAGCTGCCACACGGTGCAGCCGCGCTCGCCGCCCCGCCCCGTGACCAGCGGCAGCGGCCGCACGCGCACCCGATACCAGCACGGCTCGCCGTCATTGCGCCCGAGCGGATGCGGCAGGCGGATTTCCTCCTCTGCCGTGCGTTCGGCCTCGGCTGCCCGCGTCAGATGGAAGATCGCGTCGGTCGCAGCCGGGTCGGCGGAAAAAACACGCTCGACACCGCGCATCTCGGTCGGCCCCTCGGCACCGATCAGCCGGGCATAGGCATCGTTCGCATAAACGATGCGTCCATCCCGCTCGACCACCAGCACGCCATCTTCCAGCGTGTTGAGAAAAGCCGCGGGTACGGGGCTTGCCGGTGCGCGCGAAGAAAAGCGCAGCAGGCCGATGGCACCCGCGAACAGCGAGAACACGCCGATGACGGCAAGCACGCCGAGCAGCGCCAGAACGAAAGGCTCCGCGTGGTCGCGCTCCATCAGCGACAGGGCTGCGGCGGCGCCGACCAGGCCGACCGCAAGCAGGATCAGCAACAGGATGCTGCCTGAGCGCTCCTGCCGCTCGACCGCGGGAGACGACGGACCCCGTTCACTTCTGCTCATTCACATACCCCGTGGCGCCAAACGCGCCAGCCTCCCCTTCGGCACCCACCGCGCACTCATGCGCCCGGCGACAGGAACCGCTCCTAGCTCCGCCAGGCGCGGCGTTCCCGCATTCGATAAACGAAACCGATCACTTCTGCCACAGCGCGATACTGCTCTTCCGGTACTTGCTGGTCGATGTCGATCACAGCAAAGAGTGCGCGGGCCAGCGGCGGGTTCTCGACAATCGGGACCTCGTTGTCCCGCGCGATCTCACGGATCTTCAAAGCGACCGCGTCCGTTCCCTTCGCCACGCAGATCGGCGCCTGCATGCCCTGCTCGTATTTCAGCGCCACCGCATAGTGAGTCGGGTTGGTGACCACCACCGTTGCCTCGGGCACTGCCGCCATCATGCGCCGGCGGGACCGCTCCATGCGCAACTGGCGGATCTTGCCCTTGACCAGCGGATCGCCCTCGGTCTGCTTGTATTCCTCCTTGATCTCCCGCTGGCTCATCTTCTGCTTGTCGAACCACTTCTTGCGCTGCCAGATATAGTCGAGGCCCGCAACCACGGTCATGACCGCGAGGATCGCTGCGATCAATTGCAGAACGAGGATCTGCACCTCCTCCAGCATCACGACCGTTTCCCGGAAGATCATCGTGTCGATCGTGTCGCGCTGCGGCCACAGGACGGCGACCATCAGGCCGCTGACCACGACGATCTTGATCAGGCCCTTCGCGAAGTTGACGAGGCTTTCGGAGGAGAACAGCCGCTTGAACCCCGCCAGCGGCGAGATCTTCGACAATTTCGGCTTCATCCGCTCGGCGGACCAGATGAGCTGGTGCTGGATGATGTTGCCGATGACCGCCGCCGCCAGCAGCAGAAGAAGCGGCAGGGCCAGGATGGCGCCGATCCGCAGCCCGGTGTCGCGCCACAACTGGCCCAGACCTCCGGCATCGACGGGGATCTGGTGCGAATGGGCAAGATAACCGCGCAGCGCCGACTGCAGGCTGTCCGCCGCGCCCGGCGCGAGCAGCGCCACCACCAACCCGGTGCCGAGCATGGTGAACCAGGTCGAGACCTCCTGGCTCTTGGCGACGTCGCCCTTCTCGAGCGCGTCATCCAGCTTCTTTTGCGTGGGGTCTTCTGTTTTCTCGGCGTCGTCGTCTTGTTCGGCCATCGCCCTACCCCGCGATGAACCGGCCGAGCGCCGTCTCGAAATGCGACAGATACCACATCATCACCGTCACCAGCAGGGCGAAGAGCATCAGCCCGCCGATGGCGATGTTGAGCGGCATCGCGATGAAGAAGATCTGCATCTGCGGCATCAGCTTGTTGAGCAGACCCAACCCGAAATAGAAGACGAGCCCGACGACGATGAAGGGCGCGGCAATGCGGATCGCGATCGAGAACAGCTCCGCCGTCAGCATCGTGGCGAGTTCCGCCATGTCGCCGACCGGAATGCCGCCGCCGGGCGGGAACATGCGGAAGCTGTCGTTCATGGCCGCGATCACCAGATAGTGCAGGTCGAAGGCGAAGATCAGCGTGATCCCGAGCAGGCTCAGGAAGGAGCCGATCACTGCGCCCTGCTGGCCATCCATCGTCGGATCCGTGGCCATGGCGAAGGCAAGGCCCGACTGGTTCGCGATGATCATGCCGGCGATGGACAGGACATAGGTGATCAGCCGCGAGCCCAGCCCGATGAAGAAGCCGATGGCGAACTCGGAGGCCAGCAGCACGCCGATCCGCGGCAGCGGCATCGTCGCGTCGACCGAATAGAGCGGGGCGGCGACCGGATAGAAGACCAGCGTCAGCAACAGCGCCACCGCCAGGCGGATATTCGGCGGGATCGACCCCTCCCCCAGAGCCGGCATCAGCATCAACATGGTGCCAAGCCTAGCGAAGAGCAGCATGAACAGCAGCGCCACCTGGGGAAGAAGGGAAATGTCGAAGCTCATGGCCGGACTACCTGGAGCCGGTGACGATGAGATCGGCGATAACGGCTGTATAGGATTCCAGCGCCTGCCCCATGAAAGGCAACGCGATCAGCAATGTCACGAAGATGGCCAGGATCTTCGGCACGAAGACGAGGGTCATTTCCTGGATCTGGGTCAGCGCCTGGAACAGGGCGATGACCACGCCGATCAGCAAGCCGACAATCATCGGCGGAGCGGACACGATGATCAGGGTCCAGATGCCCTGGCGGGCGATGTCGAGGACCTCCGGCCCGGTCATGCTGTTCCTTCCGCTCAGGCACGCCGCCGGAGGCAGCCGGCGGCACCGCTCATGCTCAGATCGGCATGCGCATGATTTCCTGATAGGCAGAGATCACGCGGTCGCGCACCGAAACGAGCGTTTCCAAAGCCACCTCGGTCTCGGCGACCGCGGTGACGACATCGACGACATTCGCCTTACCCTCGGTCAGCGCCAGCGTCTGCTTGTCGGCATCGCGGCCCTGATCGACCACCTGTTCGACGGCCGACTTGACCATATTGGCGAAATCCGGCGTCGCCGTCGAAGAAGTCTTAACCTTTGTATCCTGATTCGCCCCGGCAAGCGCGGACGTCATGCGGTAGGCGCTGGCGGCGATCGAAGGCGTGGACATCTCGTTCTACTCCGGAAGGAAGGCGGGCGCGGCCGGTCAGGCGCGCAGGATCTCGATGGTCTTCTGCAACATGCGACGTGTCGCGCTGATCAGATTCAGGTTGGCCTCGTAGGAACGCTGCGCCTCGCGCATGTCGACCATCTCGACCAGGGTGTCGACATTGGGCGTGCGCACATAGCCGCTCTCGTTGGCCGCCGGATGACCGGGCTCATAGCGGGTCTTGAAGTCGGAGCGGTCATATTCGACTGGTCCCAGTTCCACCACCTCGGCCTTGAGCTTGCGATCAAGCTCGGCGCTGAAGGTCGGGATCTTGCGCCGATAGGGATCTTCCTGGGCGGTGCGCCCGGTCGAGTCCGCGTTGGCGATGTTTTCTGCGATGATCCGCATGCGGCCGTTCTGGGCCTTCAGGCCCGTTGCAGCGATGAAGATCGACTTGACGAAATCCACGGTCAAACTCCCCGACCCTTGCGGGTCTGATCAAGGCGCGCGATCTCAGCCGTTGCGCGACAGAGCGGTACGGATGAGGCCGAGCCCCTTCTGGTAGAGCGAGGCAACCGTCTGGTAGTCCATCTGGTTGGCCGTCACCTTCATCATCTGCTCCTCGAGCACCACCGTGTTGCCGTCCGGCGTGATCTCGAAACCGCTGGCATCGTCGCGCTCCACGCCGCCGCTATCGCGCATCATCGAGCCGACGATATGGGCGCTGCTGGTGCGAGCCGTCGCAAGGCCGACGGTGCGCGTTGACAGCGCCTTTTCGAAGGAGAAGTCCTCAAGGTCCTTGCCGCGAAAACCCGGCGTATCGGAGTTGGCGACGTTCTCGGCGAGCACGCCCTGCCGGCTCTGATGCCACTGCATCTTCGACTTGAGCGCCAGAAACAGCGGCAGGTCCGAGACCGACATGGAACGATCTTCCCGTTGCGACGAGGGTTAACGACTAGGCAGATCCTGCCGGGCAGATGGTTAACGATGAGTTAACGATTAACGTTTCCGAAAGGAGAAGCCCCCGATTTCCCGCACATGAGAGGCGCAAGTTCCGGTGGCAGCTTGCATATTGGCGGCAGATATCGGCATTTTTTGCCGGGATGCGTTAACCTTCCCTCTTTGAGAGAATCGTACAAAACAGCTAAACAGGATGCAGTAAGGCAGGATTCGCGCGCGTTCGCCGGGCAAGACCGGTTGCGCGATGCCATGGATCGGGGTTAAGGCGCGGGGAACTCCAACGCCGGACGGACGGGTAGACCGGACCGCAAGGCTCGCGTGACAGGCGGGCAGCGGGCGCACCCTCGAATAGGAAGAGGCCTAGAAAGGCATGACAAGTTGGCTGGTTGACACCTTTCAGATGGAACCGGGTTGGGCCCGTGGCATCGGTTTCTTTCTCGCGGTGGCGATTGTCCTGGCGCTGATATCCGTCTTCATCTGGATCCTGCGCCGCATCGCCGGAAGCCGAAGCCTCGGAAGCCGTTCGCGCCAGCCGCGCATCGCGGTGATGGATGCCGCCTCGCTGGACACCCGGCGGAGGCTCGTGCTGATCCGGCGCGACAATGTCGAGCATCTGCTGCTGGTCGGTGGGCCAAGCGATATCGTCGTCGAGCAGAACATCGTGCGCGGTGTTCCCGTATCTCAGGCCTATCCGCGGCAACCGGCGATGGGCAACGAGCTTTCCGCCTCTTTCAAGCCGGCTGAGGCCGAGCCTCAACCGGCTCCGGCTCCCGCCCCGATGTCCGCACCGGCAAGCGCCCCTGCTGCGCCTGTGGCGCAGACCGCGCCTCAGCCGATGGCACCGCGTCGCCAGCCGCAGGCCCCGGCACCGCGCCGCGCCGGCGAGAGCAATGGCAACGACGCCTCTCCGCTGAAGCGCGCCGGCGCCTCCGTGGCAGCAGCAGGCGCCGCGGTCGCAGGCCTTGCACGTGCCGCAGCTCCCAGCCGCGCCGAGCCGCGCAGCGAAGCCCAGGGATCGGCAACGTCCGGCACGGCCCCCTTCTCCTCGCGCCCGGAAGCGCCGGCCGCTCCGGCTCCGCGTCCGCCGCTGCGTCCGCTCGGCATGCAGCCTGCGGCCCCGTCAGCCCCGCAGGCACCAACTGCCCAGGCTCCGCTTGCAGCTCCGAAGGCTCCCGAGATGCCCCCGGTCGCCGCTCAGCCGGCGCCGCAGCCGCCGATTGCGCCGCAGCCGCCAGTCGCTCCTCAGCCCCGCCGCGAGCCGCTCCCGCCGATCCGCCGCAACGTGACGCCGCCGTCTTCCGGCCCGGCGGCCAACGCCCGTACGGCCTTTCCGCAGTTCACCGAGACGGCGGACAAGCCCGCGCCTGCCGGCGACAAGCCGGCGGCTCGCGGCGACCTGTCGGGCGTGACCGCAGGCGCGGCCGCTACTGCAACCGCCACCACGGCCTCGACGACCCCGAGCGTGACCACCCCGGCTGCTCCCGCAGCTCCCAAGCTCGAGGTGAAGCCTGAGGCCAAGGTCGAGGTGAAAGCGGAGCCGAAAGCAGAGGCAAAGCCGGAGACCGCTGCAAGCACTCCGGCACCGGCGGCTGCATCGGCACCGGCCCCAACCCGCGTCGAGCCCGACCTGGCTTCGCTGGAAGATGCCCTGCTCGCCGAGCTGGACCAGTCGCGCGGCAGCGCCCCTGCGGCACGCACCGAGCCGCGCGCCGACTTCAGCCCCGCCCCGGTCACACCGCAGGCATCGGCCGCTCCGAAAGTCGAGGCGCCGTCGGCAGCACCCGCCGCTCCCGCGACGGCAGAGCCGGACGCTGCGAGTACGGCCAAGCAGGAGAGCAAACCGGAGGCGCCCAAGGCCGAGGATACGGCAGAGGACAAGCCCACGGACACCGACGCTGCCGCGGAGGCCGACAAGGGCGAGACCGCAAAGAAGGACAGCGGTCCGGTGACCATGGACGCGATCGAGGAAGAAATGGCGCGCCTGCTGAGCGAGATCGGCGGCCCGCGCAAATGACGGTGCAGCGTCCATGACAGGGGCCCGGCACGCCGTCCTGCCCTACCGCAAGACGGCGGTTGCCGCCCTTGGCTGTCTCTCACTGTTTCTCCTTGTCACCGGGGCACATGCCCAGGGTGTGTCGATCGATTTCGGCGAAGGCTCGGGCCTGACCGAACGGGCGGTGCAGCTCGTCGCGCTGCTGACGGTGCTGAGCCTTGCGCCCTCCATCCTGGTGATGGTGACAAGCTTCACCCGTATCGTGGTGGTGCTCTCGCTGCTGCGCTCGGCCATCGGCCTGCAGACGGCACCACCCAACGCGGTGATGACCTCGCTCGCGCTTTTCCTGACGCTCTTCATCATGGCTCCGACCTTCGAGGCCGCCTACAACGAGGGCGTCCAGCCGCTGGTCGAAGGCAATATCGAGCTGCCCGAAGCCTTTGAGCGCGGTTCGCGCCCCTTCCACGCCTTCATGCGGGCGAATGTGCGCGAGAAGGACCTGGCGCTGTTCACCGAGCTTTCGGGGCAGGAAGCACCGGAGACGCCGGAGGAGATCAGCATGCGCGTGCTGGTGCCGGCCTTCATGATCAGCGAGCTGCGCCGGGCCTTCGAGATCGGCTTCCTGCTCTATCTGCCCTTCCTGATCATCGACCTGGTCATCGCCTCGGTGCTGATGTCGATGGGCATGATGATGCTGCCGCCAGTGGTGATCTCACTGCCGTTCAAGCTGATCTTCTTCGTGCTGGTCGACGGGTGGAACCTGATCGCGGGAAGCCTCGTCCAGAGCTTCTCCAGCGGTTAAGGCCCTGGCGGTAGCCCGTTTTTCGAAACGTCCGTTCTGGAAACGCCGGTTTCCGGGTTGCGCGCGGAGTGCCGCTAGCCGGCCCCGCCTGCGGCGGCCGGATCGGCAACCGGCGGCACCGGAGCCTCTTCCTCGGTGCGGGCGACGGTCTGCGGGCTATCGCCCTCGTCCGGGCCTTGCGACATCGGCAGCTCAGGCAGCGTATCCGGCACAGTGTCCGGCGAGGGCTGCAGATACTTGCGGCGATACTCGGCCAGGAAGATGTCCAGCGAGTCGACGCTCTGCAGGTTGTCGAGCACGGACATGAACTCCACCCCGCGGTCGGCGACGGGCCGGGTGACGATGGCGAAGGCCGCAGCATCCGGGCTGTCGCTCATCTTGTCCGTGAACTTCGCCTTCAGGCGCGACAGGCTGAAATCGTCGTTCGCGAGCGAATAGCCGATGGCCGCTCGCAACAGGTCTGTGCGCTCCTGGTCGGCAAGCGCAACCGGGTCCGACCACCGGCCGCCGACAAGCCCTTCCAGCAGCTCGCCCGCCTCGCGCCAGCTCTGCGCCGCCCACAATGTATCGGCCTTCAACCGGTCGACATCCTCGCCGCGCATGTTGCGGACGATCTCCAGCGCCAGATCCGGCCGGCCGCTTTCCGTCAGGGCGCGCGCCTCCACCATGTTGCGCTGCCGCTCCAGCTCGCGCGGCAGCTTGGCCTGCCGGGTCCGGTTGAGAACGCGCAGCGCCTCGTCGGGCTTGCGGTCCATCAGGTAGACGACGCCGAGGTCGGCGGCGATCTGTGCGCGTGCAGCGCCTTTCAGACGATGGTCGACCTGGTGACGCAGCAGCTCGGCTGATTGCGTCAGAAGATCCATGTCGATGAGTCGACCGGCAAGACGGCGCACCATCTCGTCGCCGCGGCGGCCCACCGGCGTCATTTCGCGGAAATCATAAAAGAGCGCCAACGCCTTGACCGGGTCCATCCGGTCGGCCTCGCCGTTGAGGAACAGGTTGGCGAAGACCGCCCCCATCTCGTCCTGCAAAAGGCGTGTCGTCTCCGCATCCGCATTCGCCTGGAGCGCCGACTGCATCGCCTCGAACGCATTGCGGTAGTTCCCCGACTGAACCTCGAGCTGGGCCAGGAAGCGCAGGGTCTTCAACTCGGTCTCGTCGCCGCGCCAGGACGCGGCAAGGCCGGCCAGCTGATCGACAGCCTCGGCGGTGGAGAGCTCGCCATCCCGGTGGCGGACGCGCAGCGCCCGGTAGGCAGCTTCTGCGGCCAGCGCCCTGTCCGGCGAGCGCTGCACCAGGTCAAAGGCCGTCAGCGCCTCGCGCGAGCGGCCGGACGCATCCGCGATCTGTCCGCGGATGATGTCGTAGCGCGCCGCCTGATGCGCGGAGGCAAGGCTCGGATCGATCTCGGAAAGAATGGCCGCCGCATTGCCGTAGTCACTCACCTCGACCATCGCCTCGGCAGCGGCAAGGTGGAAATCGATCTGCACGCTCACCGGGTAATTGCCGACCACCGCCTGACCGCGCGAGAGATTTTCCCGCGTCGCGGTCCAGTCCCTCTGGTCGGCCGCCGCGATCGTGCGCCAGACCGAGGCGTCGGCGTTGTTGAGCAATTCCGGCCGACCGAGATAGTCGAGCGCCTCGCGCGGACGCGCGGCCAGCGTTTGCGCCGCGCCCATCAGCAGATTGTATCCCGGATCGCGGGTCAGAGCGGGGTCGTCATACGCCGCCAACTGCATCAGCCCGAGCGCTTCGTGGGCAAAGCCATGCGCCAGATAGAAACGCGACATTTCCATGCGCGGCACCCGCCGTTCTTCCTCCGGCGTGTTCGCGATCGCGTATTCCATCTTCTTGATCTTATCGAGGAAATCCTTGGTGTTGCTGCTCATCAGGTTGCCGAGATCGACATGTCCGGGCGTCGCCGGATCGACCACGGGCGGCAGCACCTTGGACCCCTTGGTCAGGTTGCCATTGGAGACAGCAAGCCCGCGCGGCCGCTCAAGGATCACCGCATCGCCGTTCGGCTTGACCTCCAGATCGTCCGCCTTGCTGAGGACAGCGATACCATGGGCCGACATCAGGACATCGAACTCGGCAAAGCTCTGCGGCTTGAGCACGCCGCGGGAGGGCGCGTAGCCGGTGACCACCGTCACCCTGTCGCCGGCGAAGGGATCGATCACCTCACGCACAGCGGCCGGCGCCTGGAAGGGAATGGTGATGATCGCGCCTCCGTCGCCCCGCACCGTGCGCTCCAGCGAGAGCGGGCGCGACGGCTCCAGGATCATATCGCCGATGGTCATCACCCAGGCGCTGCCATCGATGCCGACCGAGGCAAGCGCATCGCGCATCAGGTCGACGCGGATCACCTGCCAGTCCGCATTGGCGGTGACCTCCACCGCCTCCACCCGGTCGGCAAGCACCGACCGCATGCCGCGAATGTCGACCGGATCGGCGGTGTCGAAAACGAGATACAGGCTGCGATACCGCCGGAATACCGCCGAGGCCACCGGTTCGGAGAAAGGAAACACCACCCGCACCGTATCGCCGATGCGCCGTGCTTCGGCCACCACGAAGCGGCGGGCCTCATCGTCGTAGCCGGCCGGCGGCATCTCGGGCGACGAGGAGACTTCGGCGGAGCCCGAAATCTCCTTTCCGGCGACGCCGCTGAGGTCGATCTCCGACGGCAGGACATCTTCGCTCGCAGGAGCGGTAGGCTCAGAGGCCGGCGCGGTGCTCTCGGGCGGAGCAGCGGCGATTTCCTCCGGGCGGACTTCGGCGGCGGGCGCCGGCTGCGCAACCTCGGCGGCCTTCACCGTCTCGACGGCGGGTGCGGGCTCTGCGGGCTGCTCGCTTGCGGCGGCAGTTTCAGTAGTTCCGGCCTGCTCGGCCCCCGGCTTCGTGCGCGGAAGCGGCAATGCCGAGGCAGTCTCTTGCGCAGACGCAGGTGTCGGCGCGGCGGTTTCGGGCGACGCAACGGTCTCGGCTGGCTTTTGCGACGGCGCAACGCCTTCCGGGGTGCCCGCAGGCGCATGACCATCGACCACGCCCTGGTGGCCGGCGGCCTGCTGCGGCGCCTCGGCCGTTCCGGCGGCGAAGACGACGCCCGTGGCACCGGCTGGAACGTTTTCGCCAGCCTTCATGGCTTCGTCGATCGCCGCGTTGACGGGATCCTGCGCCATGCTGCGCGGGGTCACGTCGAGAATGTAGAAATTGTCCTCGCGAAAGGCGCGGATATCGACATCCGGCTGAACGCGCAGAAGGAACTTGAGCCGCCCCTCGTCGATGAACGAGGTGGCATCGATCACTCCAGGGGGAAGATGGGCGCGCAGATCCGACAGGTCGACCGGAACGTCGTAGTTGAACGTGACCTTGATCATGTCGCCTTCGCGCACGAAGGCCGAGTCGAAGTTCAGGTTCCACTCGAAGGCCAGGCGGGTGAAAGTCGGGTGAGTGCCGATGGAAAGCTCGACCTTCGGCTCCTCCTGCCCCTTCAGCCGCGCCTGCTCCAGCGCACGGGCACGGCGGATCGCCTCTTCGGCGCGCCGGGCCAGCTCCTGCACCACATCGTCGGGCAGGCCCGGCGGCATGCCCTGCCATGTCGGCGGCAGCAGGTCGATGAACAGCTTCTCGCCCGCTTCCATGGTGTTGACCCGGAAGTCGCCCATCAGGGCAAACCGCAGGGCCGAGCCGTCGGGATCACGACGGGCGATGGAGATGAAATTCGGCATGTCGACGGGAACATTGTCGACATTGGTGATCACCTGATCGCGGAAGCGGATGCGCAGCACGCCATTGGACGCCAGCGCGTCGTATTCCGGCAGCAGGGTCAGGTCACGGAAGGTCAGCACCATCCGGCCGTAGCCGTCCTGCTGGGACGCGCGAAGATCCACCTGAAGGGTGTCCGCATGGGCGACCGGAACAAGCGCGCAGGCGAGCGCAAGCAGGGCTGCAAGCTGCAGCGCAAATGCACGAAACGCCGCCACGATATCCGCGACGACGGTGCCTAGCTTGTCTCTTTTAGAGCCGTCCTGCCTCACAGGGCTCCCCTGAACCTTTCGACCGAACAGCCAGTCTAGCGGATGCGGCTTAACGCTGCGTTTAACGGGTGCTCCGGATTCCCGGGCATTCCCGTCAGAGAGCAGCCCCCCGCCGGAGCTTTCATCAATTGCCCATGATCTTCGGCAGGTCCGGAGCAACCACCTGAGCGGCCTCTTCCTGCGGCTTGCGTCCGGTAACGAGAGCCACCGTCAACCGCTCGCTCGCCTCCGGCGTCATCCGCCCCATGATGTCGGCCATCTTGCGCGGTTTCATCTGCTTGGCGACACGCACGAGAATGTCGAGATCGAGACGGTCGAAGATCCGGGCCGCGTCCTTCGCCTTCATCGATTCGTACATGAGCACGAGATCCTTGAGCTCGTCCTCGCGCTTCTTCTCCTGCTCCTGGTTGAGGGTCCGGATGCGCTCCTCGATGGCCGCGATCTCATCGGCCTTCTGCTTCAGGCGCTCTTCGGTGTCCTTCATCAACTGCTGGCGCAGTTCGAACTGCTTCTCGCGATTGTCCAGCTCACGCCGCCGCTCGCTGAGCGACTCGAGCACCTTCCGCTCGGCAATAGAGCCTCCGAGCTCCAGCCCGCCCGGCGCGGGAGGCGCATCGCCGCCGGTTCCGCCCGATAGCGGAGGCACGACGGCGGGATCGGCTGCTGCCGTATCGGTGGAGGCAGGGTCCGTCGCCTGGGCCTGATCCGCGGACGCGGTCTCGGCCGGGGCAGCTGCCGTATCGGCCGCCTGCTGCGCCATCGCCACGCTCACGCCGGCGGTGACGGAGGTTCCGCCATCGACAGCGAGCCCAAGCAGCTTCAGCACCAGAAGAGCGCTGGCTGCAAAGACAAGAACGGGGATCAGGCGCAGGTTTGTCACGCGGCCTGCTCCGCTGCACGCTTGCGGAACAGCTCCAGACGGGCGGTCGCCTCCATCGCGGCCGACCGGATATCGCTGGCGCGCATGGTCGTCGGGCGGGCCGGGGCCGGCTCTTCGACCGGGGCCGGCGCGGCAGGCGCGGCCGCGTGCTGCTGCACGGTGCGGGCCGCCTCGGTGATCTGGGTGATACGCTCCAGCACGGTGTTGCCGCGCGAGACGTGGGCCGCCAGTTCCTGCGACAGGCGCTCGGCATCGACGAGGCGCTGACCGAGGGTTCGGTCAGCCTCACCGGCCGTTGCCTTGAGGCCGAGAATAGCGCGCTCGGCGATTTCCGACGCGGTGATCAGCTCGGAGATCGTGGCACGCAGCGCCTCCTCGTCGGCACGCAGACGCTTCAGCCGCTTGTTGAGCACGACGCAATATCCGATCGTCACCACCAGCAGCAATGCGACGAGGCTCTCGATCATCAGTCCGACAGGGAGCGTGCTCATGTTGGGTCCATTTCCTTCTGCATGGCGCGCTCGAACGCGGCCAAGGTCATCTTGGGCTTCTGCAGCCCGCGCTCGACGCGGATCGCGATGGAATCCTCGTCCTTGCCCATTGTCCCTTGCGTCAGCGGGATGCCGCCGCACTTGATCGACACCGGATCGCTGGGGGAAATGTCGAACAGCAGGGTCTCGCCCACCTTCAGGTCGAGCACCCGCCCGAGCGGAATGTGCGTCTCGTAGAGAACGGCATCGACATCCACTTCCGCGGCGTAGATCTCGGTGGCCAGGTGGCCTTCCCAGATCGGATCGCGGCCGAACTTCTCGCCCATGAACATCTGCAGGAGCAGATCGCGGATCGGCTCCAGGGTCGCATAGGGCATCATGATTTCGATCTTGCCGCCCCGGTCCTCCATGTCGATGCGCAGTTCGACGAGGATGGCCGCATTGGCCGGGCGCGAGATCGCGGCGAAGCGCGGATTGGTCTCCAGGCGCTCCAGATTGAAATGAACGGGCGAGAGCGGCGAGAAAGCCTGCTCCATGTCGTGCATGATGATCTCGATCATCCGCCGCACGAGGTTGCTCTCGATGGTCGTATAGGGACGTCCCTCGACGCGCACGGCCGACATGCCGCGTCCGCCGCCCAGCAGCACGTCGATGATCGAGTAGATCAGGCTCGATTCGACTGTGCACAGGCCAAAGCCGTCCCATTCCTCGGCCTTGAACACGCCCAGGATGGCCGGCAGCGGAATCGAATTCAGATAGTCGCCGAAACGGACCGAGGAAATGCTGTCGAGCGACACCTCGACGTTGTCGGAGGTGAAGTTGCGCAAGGAGGTCGTCGTCAGCCGGACCAGACGGTCGAAGACGATCTCGAGCATCGGAAGACGCTCGTAGGAGACCATCGCCGAGTTGATGAGCGCGCGGATGCCGCTCTGGTCGGCAGCGATCGTATCCTCGATGTTGAAGCCGAGGAGGTTGTCGATCTCTTCCTGGTTGAGGATACGGTCGGCACCCCGAGTGGCGCTTTCCAGCTCCGGCTCGCTGTCGTCGATCATCGCCGCCCATTGGGCGGCCATGTCGTCGCCGCCGGCGACGCCCTGTTCCTCGAGCGCAGCACCCCAGGCAGCGGCAAGATCCTCGTCCTCGCCTTCGCCGTCCATCTGCTCGGCCAGGGCTTCGCCCCATGCCTCGTCGAGATTGCCGAGATCGTCGTCGTCAGCCATTGGTGACCTTACTGGACCAGGATTTCCTTGAAGAGCACACCCTCAATGCGAGCCGGATAGACCGCCGTATTGATGCGTCGCAGCAACTCTTCCTTGAGTCGGAACAAACCGGAAGACCCTTCGAGATCCGCCGGGCGAAGCTCGCGCAGATAGACCTGGAAGGCATCGAGAATGCGCGGCAGGTAGGGCTCGATCTTCTGCACCATCTCGCGGTCCGAAACCTCGAGCGAAATACGAACGCGCAGATAGGTGGCGCGTCCCTCGCTCGACAGATTCACCGTCATCTCCGGCAGATCGAAGAACACCGCAGGACGCTGCTCGACCGAGGCCTCTGGCGCTCCGGTACCATCCGGCGCTGCCGCTTCGCCGCCGCCCATCAGAAAATAATAGGCGCCGCCCCCGATGGCTGCGAGCAGGACAAGACCTGCGCCCCCGAAGATCAACAGCTTCTTTTTCGACCGGCCGGCTCCCTCTTCCGGGGCGCCGGCTTCGGCTGCATCCGCATCCGCCGTCATGGTGGGTTAACCTCTCTGCGCTGCCCCTCCCGCGCGTATGATTAATTTCTAAAGCCACAATGGTTAACGAGTGGTTACCGAACCGTTAACGCCTCGCAAAATGCGGCAAATTTTGCCGAGCGGTAACCAATGACGGGGACAAACCTGCCGCCCCATCGCCCGCACCTCCAGGAAACATCAATAAAATCAATATGCCAGCAACTGGCACGCTCCCTGCAACAGGGTTAACGAGCATCCGCTCTGGGGAGGGTGGATGTTCGCTGGGGAGCATAGGAACGGTACGTTATGGAGAATTCACTTCTCATCGGGCTGTCGCGCCAGACAGCCCTGCGCAATCAGCTGAGCGTGGTGGCCAACAACCTGGCCAACATGAACACGACGGGTTTCAAATCCCAGCGCCTGCTCTTCGAGGAATACCTGATGCCGGTCGCCGAGGCCTCGTCCTTCGAGCGCCCCGACCAGAAGTATTCCTATGTCCTCGACTACAGCGCCTCGTCGGACTTCGAGGTCGGCGCGATCTCGCTGACGGAGAACACCTTCGATGTCGCCATCGAGGGTGAGGGCTTCTTCGTCGTCGGCGACCCTGCCGGGGAGCGATACACCCGAAACGGCGCCTTTCACCTCGACGCCACCGGCCAGCTGGTCACGGCGGACGGTCGCCCGATCATGGGCGAAGGCGGCCCTCTCGTTTTCACCGCCGATGACGGCGATGTGACCATCGCCGAGGACGGAACCGTCTCCACCGAGCTCGGCGTCAAGGGGCGTCTGCGCGTGGTCCGCTTCGAGGATCCGCAGGCGCTGGAACGGGTCGGCGACAACCTGTTCGCCGGCGAGGCGCCGTTGGCGCTCGAGCGCGTGCGCGTCCAGCAGGGCGCCATCGAGAAGTCGAACGTCTCCGGCGTCGTCGAAATGACCCGGATGATCGAAGTTACCCGCAACTACACGACCGTGTCGAAGATGCTGTCTGACGGCGACGAATTGCTGCGCAAGGCAATCGAACGCCTCGGCTCCGTCCAGGCCTGAGCGAAGCGGAAGAAGGAACACTCGTCATGAAGGCACTTCATATCGCCGCCACCGGCATGCGCGCCCAGGAGCTGAACGTCGAGGTCATCTCGAACAACGTCGCCAACATGCGCACCACCGGCTACAAGCGCCAGCGCGCCGACTTCCAGGATCTGCTCTACCAGAACCTGCGCCGGATGGGCACGAACTCCTCCGCGAACGGCACGATCGTGCCGACCGGCGTGCAGATCGGCTCGGGCGTCAAGACCGCTTCCACCGCGCGCATCATGAGCCAGGGCAACCTCGCCCCGACCAACAAGGAACTGGATGTCGCGATCCGCGGCGAAGGCTTCTTCCAGATCCAGATGCCGGACGGCAGCACCGCCTATACCCGCGACGGCTCCTTCGAGCGCGACCCGAACGGCCAGCTCGTCACCATCGACGGCTATTCCGTGCTGCCGGGCATCGTCATTCCCGAAGACGCCCGCGACATCACCATCTCGAACGACGGCCAGGTTCAGGTTCTGGACGCCAACAACGCCGTTCAGGTGCTCGGCCAGATCCAGATCGCCCGCTTCATCAACAAGTCGGGCCTGGAAGCCATCGGCGACAACCTGTTCCTGGAAACGGAATCCAGCGGCGCTGCCATCGTCGGCAACCCTGGCGAGGCCAGCTTCGGCGATCTGATGCAGAAGCATCTCGAAATGGCGAACGTGGAAGCGGTCAGCGAGATCTCCGACCTCATCGCGGCCCAGCGCGCCTACGAGATGAACTCCCGCATCATCAAGGCGGCAGACGAGATGTCCGCCACCACTTCGAACCTGCGCTGACGCGCCGGCTGACCGGAAGGATATCCGAGATGTTCGCCAGGCTCCTCCTTGCCGCCGCACTGGTCGCTACCGCCGCCCTGCCGGCGCTGGCCGGCACGCTGCGCTCCGAAGTGGCGGTGACCGGCCCGGTCGTCACCATCGGCGATTTTTATCCCGATGCCGGCGCCCATGCCGCAACCCCGCTGTTCCGCGCGCCCGATGCCGGCACCCGCGGCACCGTGCCCGCCCACATGGTCGCCGAGCGTGCCCGCGAAGCCGGCTACGCGACAGCCAGCACCGACGGCCTGCGCCAGGTCGTCGTCGAGCGCCTCGCCCTTACCATCGGCGAGCACGAGGTGACCCAGGCCGTGCGCGATGCACTGCTGGCCCGAGAGAGCAATCTCGAAGCCGAAAGCCTCGACGTCACGCTGACGGGCTTCCGCGGCCCGCTGCTGGCAGATGCCGGCCAGGTCGAGCCGATCAATGTCTCGGACCTTGCCTGGGACCGCTATTCCGGCCGCCTGTCCACGACCCTGCGCATCCGTACGGTCGAGGGCACCACCACGGTGCGCCTGACCGGTGTCGCCCGGGAGATGGTGGACGTGTACGTGGCAGCGCGTCCCATCGAGCGCGGCACCATCATTGCCGCCTCTGACATTGAACCGCAGCGCGTTCCGGGCAACCGCCTGACCGCCCGCCAGATCACCGACCCGGCGCAGATCATCGGCCAGTCCGCACGCCAGGCCCTCCAGGTCGGCCGGCCGCTACGCGCCGCCGACTTCGAGCCGCCGGTGCTGGTGCGCCGCGGCGCCAAGGTCACCCTGGTCTACCGGGCGGCCGGCATGACGCTGACCACCGTCGGCCAGGCCATGTCCAACGGCGCCGCCGGCGACATGATCGACGTCCTGAACCTCCAGTCCCGCCGTACCGTCACCGGCATTGTCCGCGCACGCGACCAGATCGAGGTCGGTTTCGCACGGCAGCACCTTGCCCAGCTCCAGGAGACGAACTGATGGCTCCTCGCATGTCCCTCATGAAGCCCGCGCTGGCCGTCTCGCTCGCGCTCGCCACCGCTGCCTGCGGCACCGCCGACAAGCTCTCCCAGGTGGGTCAGGCCCCTGCCCTCTCGGCGATCCAGGATCCGACCACGACGGCCGGCTACCGCCCCGTGCAGATGCCGATGCCGACGCCCCAGTCGGACCACTACAACTCGAACTCGCTGTGGCGGTCCGGCGCCCGCGCCTTCTTCAAGGACCAGCGCGCCGCGCGGGTCGGCGACATCCTCACCGTGCTGGTGACGATCTCCGACAAGGCCGAGTTCGACAACAAGACGCAGCGCAGCCGTACCGGCTCCTCGTCCTCCGGCACCGGCGGTGCCGTGGGCGCGGCGATCAACACGTTCCTGCTGCCGGGCGGCACCAGTGCCGACAATCTGGCCTCCGCCGAGGGTGCCTCCACCTTCCAGGGCAGCGGCAAGGTCGACCGCGAGGAGAAGCTGCAGACCCGTGTCGCAGCCGTCGTCACCCAGACCCTGCCGAACGGCAACATGGTGATCGAAGGCCGCCAGGAAGTGCGGGTCAACTTCGAGGTGCGAGAGCTCATCGTCGCCGGCGTGGTGCGTCCTGAGGACATCGCCGCCAACAACACCATCGAAAGCGAGAAGATCGCGGAGGCCCGCATCGGCTACGGCGGCCGCGGTCAGATCACCGACGTCCAGCAGCCGCGCTACGGTGCCCAGGTGCTCGATATCGTCCTGCCGTTCTGACGACACCCCTCAGGTTCGCGGCCCGGCTCCCCGAAAGGCGCCGCGAACCTCTCCCCTCCCCAAGCCGCTCTACGCTCCCCAAGCACGGACGGCAGGCGGGCACGGGATCCCCCCGCTCCCCAGCGGACCCGTGCCCGCCGCATTTACTTCCCCGTCAGAGATTGCCGGAGGGTCCTGCCCGGTCACAGTTCAACTCACCCCAACGATTACTGTTCACGCCGCATCTTCCTGGTTCGGCCGGTCGAGCGGATGCCGCCCGCTCTTCAGGCAAGGCGCTCTTGCACCGCCACCCTCGTCGCGCGAACCGCGACTGGTCGCGAAAACCGGCTCGAGCACCATCGAACGGAACACAGCGAACAGACGGTCGTCGAGCTTGCCCTTCATCTCGCTCATGATGCCGATGGCCTGGCGCGGCGGCATCGCCCCCTTGTAGGGCCGCTCCTCGGTCAGGGCGCTGTAGATGTCGGCAATGGTGACGATACGGGTCAGCGGCCCGATCGCGGAGCAATTGATGCCATTGGGATAGCCGCTGCCGTCGAGAAACTCGTGATGGTCGCGCACGGCCTGGATGACCTCGACCGAGCTGCGCCCGCCGCGTTGAAGCGCGAAGGCCCCGCGTGCGGGATGGGTGTTGATGACCCGTTTTTCCGCTTCGCTGAGCGGTCCGTCCTTTTCCAGGACGGAGATCGGGATGAACAGCTTGCCCACATCGTGCAAGAGGCACGCCTCGGTGATCATCGAAATATCGGCGTTGTGCAACCCGAGGAACTGGCCGAAAGCGCTTCCATTGCCCGCAACGGTCAACATGTGGCGACAGGTGCCGCTGTGATGCAGCTTCACCGCGTCCAGCCAGCCGCTGAGGCCTTCCCGCCGCGTTGCCTCGGTGATCGAGCGAGTGGTCGCATCGAGGATCTCTGGCGGCAACGGCCGGTCGGCGCGCATGGCGGCGCCGAGCTGGCGATAGAGCACATCGCCGTTCGCGATCGCCTTGGCCACATGCGGAGATCGCCCCGCGAGGTGGGCCGACAAGTCACGGTTCAAGATGGCCTGCACTGCAGTGCGGACATCGCCCGACGACCGGAAACTGGGAACGATCCGCTCGATGCCGAGCGCCTCGGCCTGGACCAGGCCTGCCCGGTCGCTGCCCGGCGCGACATAGATCGTGTCGCTCCTGCGGCGGTCCTCATGGAGGATCGAGGCGAGCAGGGAGACCTGGCTCTGACGTCTCAAGGCACTGTAGAGGACCACGACGCGGGCCTTATCGAGGCGCGCGGCATCGGCCTCGGAAAGCGAAATGCGCTCAACCTTGAAAGCCAACGCCAATGCGTTGGCGAATGCCGGTTCGGCGTTGTCCTGGTCTACGAGAATGATGACGTCGATCATGCCAACCGCCAACCTTGAATGACGCTGAAGTTCCTCTGCGTCATCCTTATCCGGCGTAACTTGTCGAACCCTTAATCGGCTCGAGCACGAACTCTTAACGAGATATGAACCGCAGCTGCGGCACGGCCACGCGCCAGAGGAATGCGGGGAAAACGAAAAGGCCCGGACGATGCCGGGCCTTAAAAAGTTGGTTCAGACAAATGCTGCCGGGCGGGCCGGCGTTACATCAGTCGTCGCGATAAACCTTTTCACGGCGCTCATGGGCTTCCTGCGCTTCGAGCGACAGGGTCGCGATCGGACGGGCTTCCAGCCGCTTGATGGAAATCGGCTCGCCCGTTTCGATGCAGTACCCGTAAGACCCGTCCGCGATACGCTCCAGCGCCGCATCGATCTTTGCGATCAACTTGCGCTGGCGGTCGCGGGCCCTGAGCTCGATCGAGCGATCCGTCTCGGAAGACGCCCGGTCGGCGATATCGGGGTGATTCTGGCTTTCCTCCTGGAGGTTTGCGAGCGTTTCGCGGCTTTCCTTTAGGAGCTCTTCCTTCCACCGCAAAAGCTTGTTCCGGAAATACTCGCGCTGACGCTCGTTCATGAAAGTCTCGTCCTCGCTGGGACGATACTCGGCATCCAGCTCAACCGTCATGTTCTACTCCGGCTCCCGTTAGGCCGCGCGGAATATAGCGATCCTGCGGGCGATGGACAACGCCGCGGACGTCGAAAATAGCGCCAAATTTCTGTGATGTTTTTCATGTACTTAGGCCGGTTGCATCCGTTTTCGGCATGAGTCCGGCCCGATCAGGCGGCATTAACGGGCGTTCAATTTCCGTACAGTCCCAGCTTTGCCAGCTCCACTTTGGCGCGAAGCTCGATCTCGTCGATCACCTTTTCCAGCGCAGGATTGCCGCTGTCCGTGCGCCGCTCCAGCATCATTGCAAGCCGATTGAGCCGCTCAGGCGAAACCCGTCCGGCAAGCAGATCCGCCTTCATGCCCTCCAGCGTGTCGAGCAGGTCATGGCCCCGCGCCGTCGCCTTGCGCCGGCCGGTCAACGGGTCGTCGACCTCCTGCAGCGCTAGCAATGCATCGATACCGGCAATGCCGCTTGCGCCCCCTGCGGAGGAGGCGCTCTCCGAGCGTCCGGTGCCGCCGAGATCGAAACTCGAGCCCGACCCATCGGTCCGTTTTTTCTGGTTTCGTCCGCCGACCCCGGACAGGGGCGCGTAGCCTGAAATTCTCATGGTCGAAAACCGGACCCCGCTGGAGGAACTCTCAAGGCTACACAATTTTCCGAGTTGGTAAACGAAGCGTTAACAACCCGGCAAATCCTGCCGAGTAAGCCGAGGAAGATCATCGCAGACAGGCTTGAATTAGGAAAGGGAAATAAATTTTATCCATACAAAACAGATAGATAAGAAATTTATCACACCAGCGGACATTCTGGCACGCTGCTCGCATAAGGAAACGCGGGCAAGCCGCCCACGCCATCCGTCGAGCGATCGAGACACGCAAGAATGACCCTGCCCGGCCTCCTCTCACGCCTTTCCGGCCTCCTGCAGATCCTCTGCCTGGCCTGGACGCTCGCCCTCGTCGTGACATTGGCGACCCCCGCCAGCGCCGCGTCGCGGATCAAGGATATTGCCGACTTCGAAGGCATTCGCGACAACCAGCTCATCGGTTACGGCCTCGTGGTCGGCCTGCAGGGTACCGGCGACAGCCTGCGCAACGCACCTTTCACCCGGCAGAGCCTTGAAGCCATGCTGGAGCGCCTCGGCGTCAACACCCGCGGCTTCAACCTCAACACCCAGAACGTGGCCGCCGTCATGGTCACAGCCAACCTCCCGGCATTTTCTACCCAGGGCACCCGGATCGATGTTTCGGTCAGCGCCCTTGGCGATGCCGACAGCCTGCAGGGCGGCACCCTTCTGGTCACACCGCTGCTCGGCGCCGACGGCGAAGTCTACGCCATTGCGCAAGGACCGCTCGCCATCGGCGGCTTCTCGGCACAGGGCGACGCGGCCTCGGTCGTGCGCGGCGTGCCGACCTCCGGCCGGATCGCCAACGGCGCCCTGGTCGAGCGCGAGATCGACTTCAAGCTGGCGTCGATGACCAGCCTGCGCCTTGCCCTGCGCAATCCCGACCTCACGACCGCCCGCCGCATGGCCCTGGCCGTCAACGAGCTGATCGGCCTGCCGACCGCCGAACCGCTGGATCCGGCGACGGTTCGCATCGACCTGCCGCGTCAGTTCAACGGCAACATCGTCGACCTCTTGACCGATATCGAACAGCTGATCATCGAGCCGGACCTGCCCGCCCGCATCGTCATCGACGAGAATTCCGGCATCATCGTCATGGGTCAGAACGTCAAGGTTTCCACGGTCGCAATCGCCCAAGGCAACCTGACCGTCACCGTTGCGGAAAGCCCGACGGTGGTGCAGCCCCTGCCTTTCGCCAACGGACAGACGGCGCTTGAGCCCCGGACCGACATCCTTGTCGACGACGCGAGCGACAACAAGCTGGCGGTCGTGCGGGAGTCGGTGACGCTCCAGCAGCTGGTCGACGGCCTCAACGCCCTCGGCATCGGTCCGCGCGACATGATCTCGATCCTGCAGGCCATCAAGGCCGCCGGTGCACTCCAGGCCGAAATCGAGCTGATGTGATGAGCATGCCCGGCATCGACACCGTCCTCGCCAGCGCCCATGGCCGCTACACGGCCAAAGGCAGCGCTCTCAACACCGGCTCGGCAAATCCTGCCGGCATGACCCGCGAGAACGCCGAACAGTTCGAGGCCGTGTTCTTGAACACCATGTTCCAGACGATGTTCGCCGGTCTGGAAGAAGGCGGCGCCTGGGGCAGCGACACCGGCTCCGAAGCCTGGAGCGGCATGCTGGTCGAAGAATACGCCAACACCATCGCCAAGGCCGGCGGCATCGGCATCGCCGACGCGGTCCAGCGAGAACTTCTTGCCCTTCAGGAGACGGCCGGACAATGAGCCTCGACACCAAACAGCTCGCAGAAATTGCCCCTGAGTTCTTTTCCGGCGCGATAGCCGATCGCAAGGCGGCGGAAGCGACCTGCAACCGCCTCGAAGCCGCGATGGGTGACCTCCTGGCCGTCATCGAGCGCGAGACGGAACTCGTCCGCCTCGGCAAGCTGGACGCGGCCGGCGACCTGCAGCCCGAGAAGGCAAAGCTGGTCAGCATCTACATGCGCGGCATGACCTTCGTGCGCGACCAGACCACCTCGCTCGGCAATCTGGCTCCGGAAGCGGTCGACAGGCTGAAGCGGCGCCATGCGGAGTTCCAGCCGGTGCTACGCATCAACCTGGCAGTTCTTGCCACGGCCCGCGAGGTCGCCGACAACCTGCTGCGCAAAGTGGCGCAAGGGGCAGCCAGCACGCGCGCACCCTCGACCTACGGCCCCGGCGGCAGCGCACCGCGCACCCCGGCCCTGGCCGATGGCATCGCCGTCAACCGGGCACTCTGACGCCGCCCCGTCCCACGCATCAGACCCGACGAATTCAACGCGCCGCCCGCCGTCACACGCGGGCGGCGCTGTCGTTTGGCGCAGGGCATCGGCCGCGCCTGTTAACTCTGACAGAACGAATCGGGATCAGAGGGGATCAATCGAAAACCCTAATGAATTCCTTAAGACGGGATTCACAGTTTTCAGATAAGATGCTTGCCAGGATATGGAAGTTGATCCCCCCCTTTTTCGGTTGGTCGACCTGCGTATCGAAGGACCTGAACAAGGTTAACGAGTGAAAGGCGAGATGCTCAACGGACGACGTTGATACCGGGCGCGTTGCCTTCGCGGATATGTCCGGTGGAGGGGTAAGCAAATGGAAGCGACACCGATCAGGACTATGTCCTATACGCTTGTACCGACGGCACCGAGACCTTCGGAAGCCAGCGCATCGCCGGCTGCGCGAACGGACGTGCCTGCCGAAAAAGCGGTGCAGCCACCGACCGAGACCGCGGCCAATCGCCCGGCGGCCGAGAACAATTTCGCCAAGGCCGAGGCCAACATCAAGCGCGAGGAATTTCGCGACAAGATCACCGATTCCATCGTCTTCAGGGCCGTCGATCTGACCACCGGCGAGGTGGTGCAGCAGATCCCGGAGGAATCCATCCTGCGCCTACGCCGGGCTTTTGCCGAGACCACCCAGAAGAACATGACTGGCCTTGCCTTCAGCCGCAGTCTTTGAAGACGTGCGGGGCGTCCACCCGCCCCGCCGGCAGCCCGCACGGGTTTTCGAATCGGCTATAGTCCGCGCTCACTGACCTCGAGCCGGACGCACGGATGCCGCCCTCCTCCCAGACCATCCTGGACCAGATGCGAAAGGCGCTGCTCTTGCAGCGCGACGGGAAACCCGCACGCGCACGGCCGATCTACGAAAAGGTCCTCAAGCAGGACCCCGGCAATGCCGAGGCCACCAGCCTGCTGGGTCTGTGCTTCCTCGAACAGGGCTATCCGAAGCGCGCGGCCGCGCTGTTCGAGCGGGCCATCTCCCTCGCCCCTGGCGAACCCCGCTACCGGATCAACCTCGTGGAGGCGCTCGAAGCCCTCGGCGATACGGACGCGGTACTTGCCGCCAGCGCACAGGCAGGGGCGGACGGCGTTGCGGATGCCGCCCTGCTCCATCGCCAGGCCCGCCTGCTGCGCCAGTCCGGACGACTGGCGGAAGCGCTCTCCACCTACGATGCAGCCCTCCGCGCCGCGGCCGACGATCTGGCCGACAACCTGGATATCCTTGTCGAATTCGGGCAGACGCTGATTCTGGCGAGCAAGCACGAGGAAGCCGTCCGCGTGCTGCAATTCGCCCTTTCGGCCGCCCCGGACCATCGCATCGCCCTGCTCAGCCTCGCCGACGCACTCAACCAGCTGCATCGCGGGGCCGAGGCGCTGGAGCTTCTTTCCGGCAGGGCCGCCGCCTTCGACGCAGAAACCGATGCAACCTATCGGCTGAGCCTTGCCAACGCGCTCTGGGGGACCTGCGACTACCTCGCTGCGCTTGCCGAGACCGACCGCGCGATCGCGCTCGGCGCGAGCGGCAGCGATGCCCGCCTGTTGCGCGGCAAGGCGCTGTACCACCTCGGCCGCTTCCCCGAGGCTGTCGAGGAACTGGAGAAGGCGATGGCGGTGGATCCGGGCCGCCACGAGACGGCCATGACCCTTGGCCTCGCCTGCCTTGCCAACGGCGATCTCGCGCGAGGCTGGAAGCTGGCGGAGCGCCGCGTCGAGGCGAATCTCCAGGGATTGATCCAACGCCGTTTCTCCCGCCCGACATGGCGGGGCGAGCCGCTTGCCGGCAAGACCCTGATGATCTGGGACGACCAGGGCATTGGCGACGTCCTGCGATCCGCCTCCATGTTCGCTGAACTGGCCGAGCAGGCGGAGCGGCTGATCGTCGAGTGCCACCCCAAGCTCGTCCCGCTGCTTGCGCGCAATTTTCCGCAGGTGGAGGTGCGACAGCGGAGCCATGAAGGCCTCAACGCCCTTACCCGGGGCGAGGACTTCGACTTCCAATGCGCGTTCGGCGGTCTGCCCACCCTTCTGCGACCGGATATTTCCGCCTTTCCGGGGACACCGACAATACTCGGCGCCGACCCGGCGCGCGTCGCCGCCCTGCAGCAGCGGGCGCCGCTCGGCAACACGGCCCGGCCGAGGGTCGGTCTGTCCTGGACCAGCGGCAACCGTGTCGGCCAACGCGGCCGCTCGTATCTTGCCCTGGAGGACCTGCTTCCCCTGTTCGCCGTCGACGATGTCGACTTCGTCCTGCTGGACTATACCGACCGCAGTGCGGAAATCGCGGCCCTGCAGGAGCGCACGCCCTTCACCTTGCACCGGTGGGAAGATCTCGATCTCTTCGACGACCTGGAGACCGTTGCCGCTCTGACCTCCTGCATGGATCTGGTCATCTCGGCAAACACCTCTGTCGCCGACATGTCCGGTGCGCTCGGCGTGCCCACCTGGCGCTTCGGCCCGGTCACCGGCACGATCCTGTTGGGGCAGGAAAACCCACCCTGGGCCCCGGCGACGCGCTATTTGCGGCTCGACCCCGAACGCCCGGCAGCCGACATCGTGCCCCGCCTCGTTGCCGATCTGCGGCACTGGCTGGAGGAGCGCCGGTAGAGCGTTGATCTTCGCGCCGTTACATCTGGATGGGATGGACGTCCAGATTGCGCTCCAGCCGCTCGAGCATCAGCTCGGCGACCGCGATGTCCTGCGGCTCGTCGATCTCCACGACTTCCTCATCGCTGGTCTCCCAGAAACCGATCCGGCCCGTCAGGCGGCACCCGGTCCGCTCGAAGCTCTCCGTGCGGAACAGATAGAAGTTGCCGGTCTCGCGATAGTAGCGGTCCTCGGCCGGGATCTGTTGGCGCATCAAGCGATTATGCGGATCGTAGAGCGGCTGCGGTTCCGGCAGGTTGCGCCAGATGTAGTTGCGGATGAGCCTTGCCGAAAACAGCGAGTCGTAGCCGCCCTCGGAGAAATGCCGGTAGGCATCGGCCAGCGTATCCTTGCGCCGAACCGGAGAGGTGACCTGCGGAAACAGCACCGCCTCCGGCTTTTCGTCCCGGCACATATGGGCAATCGCATGATGCAGTGAGGCCTCGGCCGGCGACGTATCGGTCGCAAACTCGTCAGGCCGCAACACAGGCACCCTTGCCCCGAAAGCGCGCGCGGTTTCGGCGATTTCCTCGCTGTCGGTCGAGACGATGACATCGCGCACGAAGCCGGCCGCCTGCGCCGCCTCGATGGTCCAGGCGATCAGCGGCTTGCCGAATACCGGCACGAGGTTCTTGCGCGGGATCCCCTTCGAGCCCCCGCGGGCAAGCACGATCGCATCACAGGTCATCATCTCTTTTCCGCAAAAACCGTCACGAAGGAGCCCCAGAAGGCGGGCGACACGCCACTGTCCGGCGCCTGCATCCTTTCCCAGGCCTCAAGAGTCGCGAACCGCGTGCCGAAGAACGGATACTCGACCGAGGCGATCCGGAAGCCACTATCTCGCAGCAGGCGCATCAGCGAGTCATCGGTGAAGAGGCTGACATGCGTCGGATCGTGGAGCAAGCGGAAGCGATCGCCGAAAAGACGCGCGGCAGCACTGGCGAAATTGGGCGTACCGACCACGAAAAGCCCGCCGCGGCGAAGCGCTTCCTCGACAAGCCTGACGAAGGACACCGGATCCTCGACATGCTCGATAACGTGATGCGCAACGATGACGTCGCAGGAGGCCGACTGAAAGCGGCCCGGCTCTAGAACGCCGCGGATCGTCGTTGCACCGCTGCGCCGCGCCGCCATCTCCACGGCCTTTTCGGACGGATCCAGCCCGATCCGCTCGTGGCGCGGGTCGATCTGCTCCAGCAACTCGCCGAGACCGCAGCCGATATCGACCACCCGAGCCGGAACACGCGCATTCACCGCCTCGGCGATATAGGCAAGGTCCGCCTTGCGCATCTCACGCTCCGAGGCGATGTCGCGCAGCCGCCCGTCCGGATCGCGCTTTTCGTCCCAGTACTCCCCGGCTGCGACACGCGCCGGATAAGGCACGAAATAGTCGTCCGATCCATACAGAGCCAGGCAGCGATCGATGATCGAGCTCATGCCAGCCCCTCCACGCGCGGCGACAGCCAGGCGGCGAGATCGTCATGGTGCCGTTTCAACACCTCCCGCTCGCGGGCTCTTGCCGATGCGAGCCGCTCTAAGCTCGCAGCCGGTTGATCGAGATCGCGCGCAACCGCCTGAAACAGCGCGGTCAGATCGCTTTGCCCATCGAAGGCATGGCAACGATCCGCAAGACCCATCGCGGCGAACTGGCCGGCAATCTTGTGATGGGTGGAAATGCCGAAGACCGGCGCTCCCAAGCCGATGGAGGCCAGCCCCGCATGGTAGCGCATGGCGATGACGGCGGAGGCACGGCGATAGAGGTCGAAGCTTGCAGACCAGCCCCCCTCTCCTTGCGCCAGTCCGGCGACAATCACGCGCTCTCGCCGCAGCCTGTCGTCGAGCGCATCGAGGACGGAGCCGATGGGGCCGAAATCGCTGTAAATGTGGGGGACGAAAACACAGATGAGCGTTTCGTCCGCCGCCAGTAGCTCCTCGATCCCCGCTGCGACCGCAGCACCGAAGCGCTCCGTCAGATCCTCGCCATCCGCGCTCGCATAACGCTTGTCCGGCATGTCGCCGGCAAGGTTCACGGCAATGAAGCGACGGCCCTCGGGCAAACCGGGATGCGGCCACGCCTGCGGCTCGGCGAAAAGACCGCCGTCCGGCACGACCTGCATGGCATCGGCATAGGCCGCGCCCACATGCTGGCGAATGAAGTCGCCGGACCCGTCATTGCGCAATGAGAAGCGGCAATGGTCGAAGGCGAGCATCTCGTCGAGAAACGCGCGGGTCCGCGCCACCGCCACCGGACTGACGCCGCGCGTCGCATCGACGCCGAGCCCATGGAACAGGATCGGCCGGCGTATCGCCGCAAAGAGTTCCGGGCCGGCCTCCAGATAGGTGCCGGAGGAGGTAGTCTCGCGCCAGAGCTGGAACAGGCTGAAGCCACCGACCACAACAACGTCGGCCTCGTTCGCTTGTGCCACGAACGTCTCGTCGAAAGCCCGGCGACGCCAATGGATGAAATCGCGCACCTCGCAGGGGCGATGCTCGAGAGCCCAGGGAAGGTCCTCGGCCCTGGTGCGGTACTCCCCGTCATGCATGGCGTTGTCGCCGAGATTGCCGACGAAGGAAGCCAGATGAAGGACGGAGAGCGCTCGCATGCGGTCGAAGGTCACGATCCGGCCTTCACAGCGAAGCCAGCGTATCCTTGCGGCGCAGTTTCTCCATGACCGGACGCTCGCGGGAATAGATGTCGATCACGCCGTCGCCGCGCACCTTCTCGGCAAGGCGGATACCGGCGATCATCTCCTTCACCTGCGCAACGTCGATGGAGGACGACTGGTCGGAGCCCCACATCGTGCGGTCCAGCGTGAAATGCCGCTCGACAGAGACCGCGCCGAACGCGATCGACAGGATGCTCGGCAGGATCCCCTCCTCATGGCCGGAATAGCCGATCTTGAGATGGGGAAAGCGCTCGCGCAGGGTCGAGATGCCGGCGAGATTGATTTCCTCCGGCAGCGCCGGATAGGTCGAGGTGCAATGGTAGAGGCAGGCGATCTCGCCACCGGCCTCCTCGATGGTTTCCACCACCGCTTCCACCATTTTGAGATTGCACATCCCCGTCGACACGAGCAGCGGCACACCGGTACGCGCCGCATGCACCAGCAGTGCGCGGTCGGTGACCGAAGCCGAGGCGATCTTCAGATAGGGAGCGTCCAGCGCCACGAGGAAGTCGACGGAGGCCTCGTCCCAGGGCGACGCATACCAGGTGATGCCCAGTTCGGCACACAGCGCGGAAATGCGTTCGTACTCCTTGCGGCCGAACTCCAGTCCCCGCTTCAGATCCCCATTGGTCTCGCCGAGCGGCGACTTGCGCGGCTTGGCCAGTTCCTCTGCGGAATAGACGATGTCGACGGTGCGCTTCTGGAACTTGACCGCATCGCAGCCGACACGATGCGCCGCACGGATCATCTCCAGCGCAAGGTCGATGCTGCCATTGTGGTTGATGCCGATCTCGGCGACGACCGTGCACCTGTCGAATGTAAAGAGGCTCATCTCGCGATCTTTTCGGGCTCGCGGCAAACGCTGTACCGCCCTGTGGCAACACGATGCGTTTGCGGGTTTCGCTGTCCGTCCCTCGCCGCACGGCAATCCCTTAACCGCTGGGAGAGGCAGGCCGGCGCCGATCCATCGGCGGCAGCCTTCGAAGCACCCCTGCAGTATCCCCGTTTCAGCGTGATTCGGCGAGCAAATTTAAGGACCTGTCGCAGGATGCGAGACCCTGCGGCAACCGGTAACCGCGCGTTTACCTTAATACCCGTTAACCACCTGTTTTTACGAATGATTCTGAAACGAAAGGCTAGTTTGGGCCAGCAACGAGGATGCGTTGCGTTAGTTGTTACCAGAAAGGTAAATCACAATGAGCGTTACTCTCTCCGCTGGCGTGCGCCAGAACCTCCTGTCGCTGCAGAAGACTGCCGACATGATGTCCCAGACGCAGAACCGGCTCGCCACGGGCAAGAAGGTCAACTCGGCCCTCGACAACCCGACCAACTTCTTTACCTCGCAGAACCTGAACTCGCGTGCCAACGAGCTGTCGAGCCTGCTCGACGGCATCTCCAACGCGACGAAGACCCTGGAAGCTGCCGACAACGGTATCAAGGGCATCACCAAGCTGGTCGAGAGCGCCCAGTCGACTGCTCGTCAGGCGCTTCAGGCCGGCGGCGGCGGTTCCGGCACCGTGGTGGAGAGCTCCTCGTCGATCTCGACCAACGGCCTGACCCCGGCCTCGGGCGAGACGATCCAGGACCAGGCCAAGCGCCAGACCCTGTCCAACCTCGGCTTCACCAACGGCGACACGATCACCGTTCAGACGACCGACACCGACACCGGTGCCGTTTCCGAGATCGAGATCACCGTCGGCACCACCCAGAAGGCTGACGGTACGGGCGCGGTCGCGACGGTTCAGGACGCTGTCGACGTCATCAACGCTTCGGGCGTTGCCACGGCGGAAGTCACCGATGCCGGCAAGCTGAAAATCTCCGGCTCCGACACCGAGACGGTGAACCTTCAGATCGGCGACAACGACGGCGACGGCAACTCGGCAACCACGCAGGCGACCTCGCTGGCCGCTTCGCTCGGCTTCGGCAGCAACACGTCGGTCGACCTGTCGAGCCCGGCGGACGGCGACTATGTTGACGCTGGCGAGACGGCCGTCACCTTCACCAACGGCGCCACCGTCGGTGCAGCCGACACCTTCTCGATCACCACCCAGGCCAACCCGGCCTCGAACTCGTCCTCGCGCCAGAAGCTGGTGTCGCAGTTCAACGAGATCCTGGGCCAGATCGACAAGCTCGCTGCCGACTCGTCCTACAACGGCGTCAACCTGATCAACTCTTCGTCCTCGAAGCTGACCGTCGCCTTCAACGAGAAGCGTGACGCAGCCAACAAGTCGGAGCTGTCGATCAGCGGCAAGGACCTCACCTCGTCGGGCCTGGGCCTGGGCAGCGTGTCGAGCCTCAGCGACGCCGAGGCGAACGCCACCCTCGACAAGCTGAGCGACGCCCTGACGTCCCTGCGCGAGACGTCGTCCACCTTCGGTTCGAACCTGAACACGGTCACGATCCGCAAGGACTTCACCAAGGACCTGATCAACACCCTGCAGACGGGCGCTGACAACCTGGTGCTGGCCGACACCAACGAGGAAGGTGCGAACCTTCTCGCCCTGCAGACCCGCCAGTCGCTGTCCACCACGGCGCTGTCGCTGTCCTCGCAGGCCGACCAGGCGGTGCTGCGTCTCCTCTAAGGAGCCAGCCGCAAGGCACGAAACGAACCAGGGCGGCGAGTCGCGACTCGCCGCCCTTTTTTCCGGCTCTTTCGATATGGTTAACGAACCTGTTGGAAGCACAGGCAAATTGAGAACGAGGACAAGGAGCTGTTAACCCTAATTTAGCGTTTCCACGCCAGTCTGGCTGCGAGCCTCAGGACGAGGCCATGCATAGTTTTGGACAGCCAGAAAGGATTTCCGAATGTCCGACATTACTCTCTCCGCCGGTGTGCGTCAGAACCTGCTGACGCTGCAGAACACCGCCGACATGATGGCCACCACCCAGAACCGCCTTGCCACCGGCAAGAAGGTCAACTCGGCCCTCGACAACCCGACCAACTTCTTCACCTCGCAGTCGCTGTCGGCCCGCGCCAAGGACCTGACCAACCTGCTCGACGGCATCGGCAACGCGATCAAGACGATCGAGGCCGCCGACAACGGCATCACCGCCATCACCAAGCTGGTGGAGAGCGCCCAGTCGACCGCCCGCCAGGCGCTGCAGGACGGTTCGGCCGGTTCCGGCACCGTGGTGGAAAGCTCCTCGTCGATCTCGACCAACGGCCTGTCGCCGATCTCCGGCGAGTCGATCCAGGACCAGGCCAAGCGCCAGACCCTGGCCAACCTGGGCTTCACCAACGGCGACACGATCACCCTGCAGACGACGAACACCGACACCGGCGGCGTCGCCTCGATCCAGATCTCCGTCGGCACCACCCAGAAGGCTGACGGCACGGGCCCGGTCTCGACCGTCCAGGACGTCCTCGACGTGATCAACGCCTCGGGCGTTGCCACGGCCGAGGTCACCGACGCCGGCAAGCTGAAGATCACCGGCTCCGATTCGGAGACCGTCAATCTCAACATCGGCGACAACGACGGCGACGGCTCGACCACGACGTCCCAGGCAACGTCGCTGGCCGCATCGCTCGGCTTCGGCACCAACACCTCGATCGATCTGTCGAGCCCGGCAGACGGCGACTATGTTGACGCCGGCGAGACGGCCGTCACCTTCACCGACGGTGCCACCGCCGGTGCAGCCGACACCTTCTCGATCACCACCCAGGCCAACCCGGCTTCGAACTCGTCCACCCGCCAGAAGCTGGTGTCGCAGTTCAACGACATCCTGGGCCAGATCGACAAGCTCGCTGCCGACGCCTCGTTCAACGGCATCAACCTGATCAATTCCTCGTCCTCCAAGCTGACCGTTGCCTTCAACGAGAAGCGCGATGCGGCGACGAAGTCGGAGCTGAAGCTGCAGGGCGAGGACCTCACCTCGTCGGGCCTCAACATCACCAAGGCGTCGAGCCTGAACGACACCGAGGCGAACAACGCGCTCGATGAGCTCTCCGAGGCGCTGATCACCCTGCGCGAGGCCGGCTCCAAGTTCGGTTCGAACCTGTCGACGGTGCAGATCCGCAAGGACTACACCAAGGCTGCGGTGAACACGCTGCAGACCGGCGCCGACAACCTGGTGCTGGCCGACACCAACGAGGAAGGTGCCAACCTTCTCGCCCTGCAGACCCGCCAGCAGCTGTCCACCACGGCGCTGTCGCTGTCCTCGCAGGCCGACCAGGCGGTGCTGCGTCTGTTCTGATCAAGAGCGATACGAAGCAACAAACGGCGGGCGAAAGCCCGCCGTTTTCGTTTTCAGAAAATCTTTTTGAATCCCTAACATTTTCATCGCGATATGCGACATGGTTAACCAGTCGTTAGGATTTTCGCGCCAATTATTAACGCGTTCTCAGGATGAGATGCGCCTGACTGCCAGGCGGTGCGAAAGGATTTCCGAATGTCTGACATCACTCTCTCCGCCGGTGTGCGCCAGAACCTGCTGACGCTGCAGAACACCGCCGACATGATGGCCTCCACCCAGAACCGTCTCGCCACCGGCAAGAAGGTCAACTCGGCCCTCGACAATCCGACCAACTTCTTCACCTCGCAGTCGCTGTCGGCCCGCGCCAAGGACCTGACCAACCTGCTCGACGGCATCGGCAACGCGATCAAGACGATCGAAGCAGCCGACAACGGCATCACCGCCATCACCAAGCTGGTGGAGAGCGCCCAGTCGACCGCGCGCCAGGCGCTGCAGGACGGCTCGGCCGGTTCCGGCACCGTGGTGGAAAGCTCCTCGTCGATCTCGACCAACGGTCTGACCCCGGTTTCCGGCGAGTCGATCCAGGACCAGGCGCGTCGTCAGACCCTGGCCAACCTCGGCTTCACCAACGGCGATACGATCGAGCTGTCGACCGCCAACACCAGCAACGGTTCGATCGCCGGCATCTCCATCACCGTCGGAACGACCCAGAAGACCGACGGCACGGGCCCGGTCTCGACCGTCCAGGACGTCCTCGACGTGATCAACGCCTCGGGCGTTGCCACGGCTGAGGTCACCGACGCCGGCAAGCTGAAGATCACCGCCTCCGACGCGGAAGATCTGTTCCTGAACATTTTCGACAATGACGGCGACGGCAACTCGGCGACCACGCAGCAGACCTCGCTGGCGGCATCGTTGGGCTTCGGCACCAACACTTCCATCGATCTGTCGAGCCCGGCCGACGGCGACTATAACGACCCCGGCGAAACCCAGGTCAGCTTCAGCAACGGCGCCACCGCCGGCGACATGGACTCGCTGATCATCGCCGCCCGAGCCAACCCGGCTGCGAATTCCTCCACCCGCCAGAAGCTGGTCGGGCAGTTCAACAACATCCTGGGCCAGATCGACAAGCTCGCGGCTGACGCTTCGTTCAACGGCATCAACCTGATCAATTCCTCGTCCGCCAAGCTGACCGTTGCCTTCAACGAGAAGCGCGATGCGGCGACGAAGTCGGAGCTGAAGCTGCAGGGCGAGGACCTCACCTCCGCCGGCCTCAACATCACCAACGTGTCCAGCCTGAGCGACACCGAGGCGAACCAGGCGCTCGACGAGCTCTCCGAGGCGCTGATCACCCTGCGCGAGGCGGGATCCAAGTTCGGCTCGAGCCTGTCGACCGTGCAGATCCGCAAGGACTTCACCAAGTCCTCGATCAACACGCTGCAGACCGGCGCCGACAACCTGGTGCTTGCCGACACCAACGAGGAAGGTGCCAACCTCCTCGCCCTGCAGACCCGCCAGCAGCTGTCCACCACGGCGCTGTCGCTGTCGTCGCAGGCTGACCAGGCGGTGCTGCGTCTGTTCTAAGGTAAATACTAGGCAAATATTTCCAGGCGGCGGGGGCACCTGCCGCCTTTTTTATTCTGGAAGCGCTTAAATTCTTGCTTGAATCACTGCGCTATGAGAGTATTTGACCATGGCACTGAAGATCGAACTACGCCCCAAGGAAAGGTTTATCGTCGGGTCCACCGTGATCACCAACGGCGACCATCGGACGCATATCTTCATCGAGGGCAACGAACCGATCCTTCGCGAGAAAGACATCTACACTGCCGAAACCGCGAATACACCCGCGAAACGGATCTATCTTGCGGTGCAGCTCATGTATCTCAACCAGGACATCGAGCGGCACAGGAAGGTCTATTTCGATCTGATCAACGACTTCATTCAGGCGGCACCGAGCACCATCGGCCTGATCGATGCCGTCAACAATGAGATCTTAACCGGTTCTCTCTACGCTGCCTTGCGACGGGCTAAGGAACTGGTCGAGTACGAACGGGAACTGATCGCACATGCACAATCTGGCCACCGCAGCTTATCAGCAGACGACGCAATCGACCGTGAGCCCGCGCGAGCTGGAGGCCACGCTGCTGCTCAAGGCGGCAGCTAGGCTTCAGGCCGTCAAGGACGACTGGGGCAACGACAACGGCTTGGTGACGCTGGATGAGGCGCTGTCGTACAATCGTCGGCTCTGGACGATCCTTGCGACGTCGGTCACGAGCAACGACAATCCGATGCCGAAAGAGATCAAGCAGAACCTCGGTTCGCTTGGCGCGTTCATCCTCAAGCATACGCTCGACGTGATGACCAATCCGAGCCCCGACCGGCTGACGACGCTGATCCAGATCAACCGCAACATCGCTCAGGGCCTGCGGGGCACCTGACGACAGCGCGACAAGGGCCCTCCCCTTTCATCGTCTTTCGAACGCCGGCCTCGCGCCGGCGTTTTTTGTATCCGCTCCTTGTCTGAACCAGACAAGACAAAGCCCGGCGAATGGACTTCGCCGGGCTCGACAGTTCTTCAAGAGTGCCTGGCGCTCGCCGGGCGGACGGCTCGTTGCCCGCTCGTGCTCAGGAGCCCGGCAAGGGCCTAGAGATAGCTGGCCAGGGACAGCTTCAGCGAGATGCTGGTCGCCTGATAGCTCACTTCAAGGTTTGTCCGCAGGGTAAGCAGTTGGGCCGCAACCTCTTCGCGGTTGACGCCTTCGATCTCGCCCACCATCAGCTGCAATGATCCTTCCTCGATCCGGTGGCGTTCCTTGGCATCTGCAAGGGTCCGCTGTACAGCCGCAAACTCCATGTGGTTCTTGCGGATACCGGAGGCCTCGGCGCCGTTCGGCGTGAGCCCGGCGTTCGAGCGGTCGGCCATCGCCTGGTAGAAGCCCTGGTTCTCGGGCTGGGACGAGGAAAAGTCGGACGCGATGAACGCGGCAAGCGCCTGCACGACCTGACGGTAGCCGTCCTCGTTGGCGCGCGCTCCGTAGCCGACCGTCAGGTTCTCATCGATGGTCGAGCGCATGTCGGCGCGCGGATCCCCGGCCGAGTTGTCGCCCACATACCAGGAGACCGTATCCGCCGTGCCGTCGCGCAGTGTGGTCGCGGTGGTAAAGTCGCCGCCATTCGGCACCACCCGGGCCTGTGGCAGATAGCCGGGAGGCGCCGGAGACTTCGGGGCGGTATCAAAGAAGGTCTCGGAAGCGCGCACGCTTGAGGCCGCCTTCAGCTCCGTGTTGGCCACCTTCTGGAGCGCACTGTCCAGAGCCGACTTGAAATTGGCGGCCGTGTCGGCCGGTGTCGCCCCGCGCTGGAACGTGAACTCCGGGTCGTCCTGCCCGCCCTGGACGCCGAGCGTGATCTCCGTACTCGTCCCGTCGGGCAGGTCCATGAAGATGCGGATCGCCTGCCCCGGCTCGGGCTGTCCAGTGAAGTCGACGTCCAGTGAGGCCGGCGGCCCGGCAGTCTGGGTCACGGCGACGTTGCTGAGCCCCGAGGACACGCTGTCGATCTTGAAGCCGAAGGGATGCGCCCCGTCCTCGGCCAGCGTCGCTGTGGTGCCGGCAACGGCGGTTGTGGTACGCCCGTTGCCGAGCGCGCCGAGATCCGCCTGATTGTACTCGCTGATCACCGTCTTGAGGCCGGCATAGTTGCCGTCGCCCGCCAGAGTGTAATCGAGGCTCTGCACCGGGAGCTTGTCGGCTGTCTTGCCGGAGAAGAGATAACGTCCGCCGACATCTGTGTTCAGATGGGCCATGAACTCGCGCAGCGAGATCTCGGCCGAGGTCTGGGACGAGGTTCGGCCGTTGCTGAACAACTCGAAATTGTTGCGATCGGTGGAGGCCTTGGACTCGACGCGGATCGCCTCCAGCCGCCCGCTGGTCTTGTCCAGCGTGTCGAGCCGCAAACCGGCGATCTGGACCGTCTGCTTGTAGACGCCGACGGATGTGAGCTGCTGGCGCAGCGACAGATCGAGCACGCGCTCGGAGCCGAGCCCGCCATAGGTTTCCGACTTCATACCGGTGCCGAGCTGACGCTGCAGATCATCCATCTGCGAACGCAGGGTGGTCAGGTAGCTGACCTGTCGCGGCATGTTGAAGCTGCTCGAATAGGGATTGATCGCCATCGCTCTCGCTAGCTCCGCATCAGGATGTCATAGAGTTCCCGCACCACCTGCATCACCCGGGCATTGGCCGCATAGGCATTTTGCAAGGTTACGAGTTGCGCCAGTTCCTGGTCGACATCGACCTTCGAGCTGTCGTCCAGCCGCGTCTTCAGGTTGGCGGTCACCACTTCCTGGCCGGCCAATGTTGCCTTGGCCTGGGCCGCACGGCCGCTCTGATGCGACACGCTCGCGGTCACGAAGTCGGAAATCGAGCCCTTGAAGACCGAACTTGGACCGCCAATCCTCGTGCCGGGGGAAAAGGCCGTCGACGGACCCGTCAACTTGTCCAGGATCGCTTGCGGCCGCGTCGTGTCGCCGCTGGCAACCCCTGGCGCATATTCCACGAGCAGCGTCGGATCGTTGAGCAGGTCTTCCGAAATACGGATACGGGACGCGAACCCGGTGACGTTCGGCCGCCCGTCCGCCATTCCCGTGAACGGTTTGCCGGCATCGTCCACGAAGAGCGAGAACGCATCGCCATAGGCAGACGGGCCACTGGCCGTCTCGAAGGCGCTGAGGCCCTCGATACGCTGGCTTGCAGGAGCCGTGCTTTCCAGCCGAAGTGTGGAGCCCGCCGGATTGGAGGCGGCAAAGACACCAGCACCGATCCGCGGATCCCCATCCAGTGCCGCCTGGATATTGCCGGCAATGGTGTTGTAGTCGCCGCTGGAGAAGTCGACCGCCAGGAAGATGTCGTTGGAATCGTTGGTCGCGGTGAGCGCCGGCGGTACGGGACCATCGCTCCGGTAGATCGTCACCGATTTGGTGCGGCCGGTCGCGAGGTCCTTGAATTCGAAACTGAGATTGTCGCCCGGCTGCAGATTGGCGAGATCGACGTCGTAGCCGGTCTGCACGCCGGCATTTACGTAGGGCGTGCCCTGCTGCTCATGGGTGGAGAAGGCTCTGGCGATCGAGCCCGCGAGCTCGTCCAGCTGGTTCTGCGCATGCACCAAGGCTTCGTCGCGCATATTGACGAGGCCGGCGATGGAACCGCTGCGCAGCGTCCGTGTCGACAACAGGTCGATCTGGTTGCCTTCCGAATTCTCCAGAACCAGGGTGCCGACCCCGCGCTCGTTCGAATTGAGCGAGTAGAGCGCGTTGGCATTGACGCTGCCGCGCGCGTCGAACTTCAGCTTCATCACGTCCACATCGTAGAGCAGCGTGCCGCCGCTCATATGGATGCGCACGCCGCCCTGCTCGGTCGGCTTGACGGTGATGTCGATGTAGCCGGAAAGCTCCTCCAGCATCATGTCGCGCTGGTCCATCAGGCCGACGGGAGCGGAGCCGTCCTGGGACGAGGCCACGATCTGGCGATCGAGCTTCTGGATATCGCCGAGCAACTCGTTGACCCGGTCGACCTGGTCGGAGATCTGATATTCGACCTCCTGGCGCATGGACTGGATGTCGGACGACATCGAGTTCAGCTTGCCGGCGAGCTGCTCCGCCATGCGCATGACTTCGAGCCGATTGGAATAGTTCTCCGGCCCCGAGACCAGGTTCGACATCGAGGCAACGAATTCATTGTAGGAATTCGACAGCGAGCCGGCATCGCCAATGGTGCCGAACAGCGTATCCATCCGCCCCAGATACTGCTGCGAAACCGAGGCATACTGGTTTTCGGCAAGCGACGTGCGGTACTGGCCCTGCACCGCAACGTCGAGGTAGCGCCGCATGCTGTCGACGTCGAGACCAGTAATGCGCCCGTTGCCGTCATAGGCAGCGGACGCACTGATGGACTTGCGCGTGTAGCCGATATTACCGGCATTAGCGATGTTGCCCGCAGTTACATCGAGCTGGCGCTGGTTGAACCCAAGCCCGATCAATGCGGTGTTGAGAGCGCTGCTCAGTCCCATGGTCTCACCCGGCGTCTAGTCCTCGCGTCCAAAAGGCCGGCCGGCGCCGCGGCGCCGACCGGCTGGTCCCTGGCCCGCGTCAGCGGATCATGTTGATCGCTTCCTTCAGCATCTGATCGCTGGAGCTGACGATACGGGTGTTTGCCGAATAGGCCTGCTGGGTCACGATCAGCTTGGAGAACTCGTCGGCGATATCCGTGTTGGAGGCCTCGAGGCGCTTGCCCACGATGCTGCCATTGGCACCCGCAATCGGCTCGCCCGACGCCGGCGTCACCTCGAAGGCGCCACCGTTGACGCGCTCAAGCCAGGCTTCGCCCGAGAACGACACGAGGGAGATCTCGTAGAGCTCGCGGGTACGGCCGTTGGAGTAGGAGGCAACCAGGCGTCCGGCCTCCGAGACTGCCACGCCGGTCAGGTCACCGGCCGGATAGCCGTTCTGGCGCAGCTTGGAGATCTTGGCCGCACCGTTGCTGTCGGCAAACTGCGTCAGCGCATTGGTGCCGAAGTCGAGCGTCACGTCGCCGACGGACTGTCCGTCGACGGTGAGGCCGGTCATCGTCATGTTGCTCGTCGCCGGGATCGCCATGCGACCATCGGCGCCGAACTGGGCGTCGGAGACCTTCGTCCACTTCGGATCGGTGCCGGTCGCATCGGAATCGGAGAGGTAGTACAGCGACCAGGTGTCGGACTGCGAGCCGTCATCCTCGAAGGTCTTGGCCCAGCGCATCTGGACGTTCACCGGCGTGCCGCTCGAGTTGTAGACCGTGATGGCCTCGCCAGCGATGGAGCTGTTCAGGAAGTTGACTTCGTCATCGGCGGAAATCTCGTTCACGCCGACCACCTGAGGGGCAGGAACCGCATCCGGAGCCGCACCGGTCGAGGCCTTGGTCAGAGACGCATCGAGCAGATCCGAGCCGCCAGCCAGACGGGCACTGGTCTGCGGCGTCGTCGGCAGGTTGCCCTCATAGCTGATCCGGTCGGTCACCACCGCCGGGATCACCGAGCTGTCGATGGTGATGATCGAAGGCACCGAACCGGAGACGTTCTTGGTGACGGGATCGATCGGCTGACCCATCAGGTAGTAGCCGGCACCGTTGACCAGGCGGCCTTCCTTGTCGATCTCGAAATCGCCGCGGCGGGTATAGAGATCATTGCCGGTAAAGATCGAACGTCCGTCGACCTCACCCGCACGGCCCTGCACCACGAAATAGCCGCTGCCGTTGATACCCATGTAGGTATCGACCTGGCTCTGCTGCAGATCGCCCTGGATACCGTTGGTCGCCCGAGAGCTCGCCGAAACCGTACCGGCGATCTGGCCGGGCTGCGCGCCCTTGCCGCCGCCCACCAGGTCGGAAAACGACGTGTCGAGCCGCTTGTAGCCGACGGTTGCCGAGTTGGCGATGTTGCCCGAGATGTTCTCCAGCGCATAGGCCTGCGCGGAAAGGCCGGACACGGCCGCATTCAATGCACCAAAAACACCCATGTGAACCTCCAGAACGGATCGGATGGCGTGACGGGCCCACCAGACGGACCACGATCTTGATGACTGGAGTTGGCAAGTGTCGTGCCAGTTTCGAAAGAGCTCCCAAGCCATTGAAAAACAACAATCCGGCTTTCGCGACCGGCCGCCGCAACGCCTGAAGGCGGCAGCTTTGTCCCTGCTTCCCGGCAACAAATGCCGAGCACTGACGCCGACCGGGCAGGTCTTGCGCAGCCTTTCACCGCCCCATACTGTGCAGCGCAACGAGATCAGTCTGGCGAGGAAATCCATGCGCTTCGAAGGCACGACCGGCTATGTCGCCACCGAGGATCTGCGGATCGCGGTCAACGCGGCGATTGCCCTGCAAAGGCCGTTGCTGGTGAAGGGCGAGCCGGGAACGGGCAAGACCGTCCTGGCGCAGGAGATCGCATCCGCCCTCGGAGCGAACCTCATCGAATGGCACATCAAGTCGACGACGAAGGCGCAACAGGGCCTTTACGAGTACGATGCCGTCTCGCGCCTGCGCGACAGCCAGCTCGGCGACGACCGCGTCCATGACATTGCGAACTACATCCGCAAGGGCCGGCTTTGGGAGGCCTTCACCGCGGATGAGCGCCCGGTGCTGCTGATCGACGAGATCGACAAGGCAGACATCGAGTTCCCGAACGACCTGCTTCGCGAGCTCGACCGGATGGAGTTCCACGTCTACGAGACCGGCGAGACCATCAGCGCCCGCCAGCGGCCGGTGGTGATCATCACCTCCAACAACGAGAAGGAACTGCCGGACGCGTTCCTGCGCCGCTGTTTCTTCCACTACATCACCTTCCCCGATACCGAGACTATGTCCGAAATCGTCGAGGTGCACTTTCCGGGCCTGAAGCAGGAGCTGCTGCGCGAAGCGCTCAAGGTGTTTTACGACATCCGCGATACGCCGGGCCTCAAGAAGAAGCCTTCGACCTCCGAGCTGCTCGACTGGATCAAGCTGCTGCTCAACGAAGACGTGGACACGGCAACCCTGCGAGAGCGCGACGGCCGAAAGCTGATCCCGCCGCTGCACGGGGCGCTTCTGAAGAACGAGCAGGATGTGCAGCTGTTCGAGAAGCTGGCTTTCCTCAACCGGCGGGACGGGCGCTGACGCCATGATCGGGCCGACGGTGCGCAGGGCTTCCGTCGCCTTCGCCGCCCTGGCGCTCGCCGGGGCATGGACGCCGCCGGCCGCCGCACAGGAACGGGGAACCGACGCCGGCTGGACCAATGTCGTCAACGGCATGCGCCATTTCACCGGCCTCGTGTGCCCCGACACGCTGGCCTCGCTCAACCGTACGCGCGTGCTGGTCGGCTCGGCAGACCGGCTGGCCGGGTGCGTCTACCAAAACGCGGAAGGCATTTCGGCCGTCCTGCGCAGCCACCCGTCCGGGGTTGGCGCACAGGCCGCCCGCGCATTTCGCGACCGGTTCCGGGCCGCAGGCTTCAAGCTGATCACCACATCCGGCGCCGCCGCCTCGGGGATTTCCTTCCTGACCGGCAAGCGTGGTACGACGGACCGGTGCGAAACGCTCTGGCGCTTCCGCAATGGCGATGCCGACTATACGCTGTGGATCTCCTATTCCCTGCCGGACGAAGCGAGCGAGATCGGACCGCTGGTCACCGCCTTTGCCGGACTGCTGGCCTCGCGCTGAGGCAACAGGGGCTACAAGCCTCCTCTGCGGCAGGCATTTTCCCGGCGCATTGCGGACGGCTTGCCGCTAGACTTGCCAACAGCCCCAGCGGCTACCAACGATCTTTGTCCGGGAGCGATGCCTGCCATGCTGCGACTGCTGCTGTTGAGACACGCGAAATCCGATTGGGGCCATCCAGGCCTTTCCGATTTTCAGCGCCCCCTCAACGATCGCGGCCGCCAGGCGGCTCCCGAGGTCGGCGCTCATATGGCGCGCCACGGCCTGCAGCCATCGCGCATCCTCTGCTCCACCGCCCAGCGCACGCGCGAAACGCTCGCCGCACTTCTGCCCGCCCTTGCGGGCGAAGCCGATATCCGCCTGACGCGCGCGCTCTATGACGAGTCCGATCTCGACTACCTGAAGATCATCCGCAGCCATGGCGGCACGGCGCGCAGCCTGCTCGTGGTCGGGCACAACCCGGCAACGCAGGACACCGCCCTGTCGCTGATCGGCGCTGGCAATCCGGCGCTGCGTGAGGCGATTGCCGCCAAATATCCCACCGCCGCGCTGTCGGTGATCGACTTCGACGCAACCGAATGGTCGGCGGTCGAGCCCGGCTCCGGGCGTGTCGTCGCCTATTGCCTCCCCCGGCACCTTGCCGCCACCTCATCCATGTCGGCCCTGCCCGAGGCGGCCAACGACGGCACCCCCGCTCAAGACCGCTGAGCCGGCCCGCCGCTTGCAACGCCGGTCGTGCTTCCCCACATGGATCGGCGGAGAACCATCTTGACGCAGCGCAGCTTTCTGACCCGCGTGACCGATGAGGTCCGCTATTCCATCGAGAACATCGCGGAGACCGCAACCACGCTCGGCACGCCGACGCTGCGGCTCGGCGTTACCGGCTTGTCGCGCGCCGGCAAGACGGTGTTCATCACCGCCCTGGTGCACAACCTGATCCACGGCGGGCGGCTGCCCCTGTTCGAGGCGGCGGCCGGCGGGCGGATCGCCCGCGCTTATCTGGAGCCGCAACCGGACGACAACGTGCCCCGCTTCGATGTAGAGGCACATGTCGACACGCTGCTGAAGGAGCGTGTGTGGCCTCAGTCGACCCGACAGGTCTCCGAACTGCGGCTCACGATCGAGTTCGAGTCCGCCCATTTCCTGTCGCGCGCCCTCGGCCGCGGCAAGCTGCATCTCGACATCGTCGACTATCCTGGCGAGTGGCTTCTCGACCTGCCGCTCCTGGAGAAGGACTTTCGCACCTTCTGCACGGAAGCACTGGCGCGTGCGCGTGAGCCCGGCCGCGAGGCCGTCGCGGCCCCCTATCTGGAGATCCTTGCGGAAATCGATCCGGGCGCGGAAGCCGATGAGCAGCAGGCCCGGCGCCTCGCCGCCACCTATACCGACTACCTGCGCGCCTGCCGCGAGGACGAGCAGGCTCTGTCGATGCTGCCTCCCGGGCGGTTCCTGATGCCTGGAGACCTGGAAGGCTCCCCCGCCCTCACCTTCGCACCGCTCGACCTGTCCGGCCACGATGGGACGCTCAAGCCCGGCTCGCTGGCCGCGATGATGGAGCGCCGCTTTGAGGCCTACAAGAAGCATGTGGTCCGTCCGTTCTTCCGCGACCACTTCGCCCGTCTCGACCGCCAGATCGTGCTGGTTGACGCTCTGAACGCCCTGAATGCCGGCCCAGCCGCACTGGCCGACCTGGAGGCCGCGCTGGCAGAGATCCTGTCCGCCTTTCGGCCCGGCAAGGTCGCGCGGATCTTCTCGATCTTCGCACGGCGCATCGACCGCATCCTGTTCGCCGCGACCAAGGCCGATCATCTCAACCGTGCCGATCACGACCGGCTGGAAGCGATCCTCCGCCGCCTCGTCGGGCGGGCGATCGCACGCGCCGAATATGGTGGTGCCGATGTCGACGTACTGGCACTCGCCGCGATCCGTGCCACGCGCGAGGCGAGCCTGACCCATGACGGCGAGACCATGCCGGCGATCCTCGGGACCCCGCTCACCGGTGAGCGCGTCAACGGCGAGACCTACGACGGGCGCACGGAAATCGCGCTCTTTCCCGGCGACCTGCCGGACGATCCGGACGTTCTGTTTGCCGCCGATGCCCCCGCATCGTCGGTTCGCTTCGTGCGCTTTCGCCCGCCCGAGCTGCAGGTGACGGCCGAGGGCGTGAAACTGTCGCTGCCCCATATCCGCCTCGACCGCGCCTTGCAGTTTCTCATCGGAGACCGTCTGGCATGACCTCAAGAAACGACAGGCCAAGGCAGGATCGCAAGCCGGCTGCCTTCCGCCTGGACGATGCCCGCGTGCGCATGAGCGCGGAAGACGACCTGCAGCCGACGCTGGCAGGAGAAACGAAGATCGTGCCGACCCGCGAGGGAGACGCGGCCGGGCTGCCTGCACCCGAGCGCAAGGCCGGCATCCGCTGGGGGCGCTGGTTCTCCGTCGGTCTCGGAGGTCTGGTGTCCCTCGCCATCGGCCTTTCCGTCGACGCGTTGATCCGCGACCTGTTTTCCCGCAACGACTGGCTCGGCTGGCTGGGCCTTGGCCTTGCCGCCATCGCGGCGCTGGGTGCGCTGGGACTGGTGCTTCGCGAGATATTCGGAATTCTGCGCCTGCGGCATATCGAGAGCTTGCGTGCGACCTTCGCCCAGGCAGCAGAGGCCGACGACCAGGACAAGGCGCGCGCCGGCATCCGCGAGCTCGTCGCTCTCTACGGCGAACGCCCGGAGACCGCCCGCGGCCGCACTGCCCTGAGCGGCCACATGCGTGAGATCATCGACGGCCGCGATCTCGTCGTGCTGGCCGAGCGCGATCTGCTCAAGGAGCTGGACGCGCGCGCCGTTCGCATCGTCAAGGAGAGCGTCAAGCGCGTCTCCATCGTGACGGCGGTGTCACCGCGTGCCGCCCTCGATCTCGCCATCGTGTTGATCGAGAACCTGCGCATCATGCGCCGCCTCTCCACCCTTTATGGTGGTCGCCCCGGCCTCATCGGCTTCTTCCGGCTCGCCCGCCATGTCGGCGCCCATCTTGCCATGACCGGCGGCATGGCGGCCGGCGACAGCCTCGTCTCGCAGCTGCTGGGCCATGGCCTTGCCGCGCGGCTCTCCGCCCGCCTCGGCGAAGGCGTGGTCAACGGGCTGCTGACCGCCCGCGTCGGCATCGCCGCCATCGAGGTGTGCCGTCCCATTCCCTTCATCGGCAGGGCGGGCCCGGGCATCTCCGATGTAATGGGCGAACTGTTCCGGGCAGACCCAGAGGCCAAGGCGCTGCTGGAAAAGGCGGAAGGCCGTCCTCAGGGCGAGCGCCCGTGAGCTTTCCCCGCTTCAAACGCCCGCTCGACAAGCGTCCGCGTTGTACCTAACCTTCGCCCATGTTCCTGACCTTCCTCACCAACCTGCGCGCCGCCGGCCTGCCCGTCTCCTTGCGGGAATACCTGACCTTGATGGAGGCGCTGAAGGCCGACCTCGCCGACAAGAGCGTGGAGGATTTCTATTACCTCTCACGGGCCTGCCTGGTGAAGGACGAGGCCAATCTCGACCGGTTCGACCGGGTGTTCGGCCAGACCTTCAACGGCCTGGAGCTGGGCGGGAGCGGCACCGAGGCCCGCGAACTGCCTGAAGAATGGCTGCGCAAGCTCGCCGAGAAGCATCTCACCGAGGAAGAGAAGGCCCAGATCGAGGCTCTCGGCGGTTTCGAGAAGCTGATGGAGACCCTGCGCGAGCGCCTGAAAGAGCAGAAAGACAGGCACCAGGGCGGCAGCAAGTGGATCGGCACGGCCGGCACTTCGCCCTTCGGCGCCTATGGCTACAATCCGGAAGGCGTCCGCATCGGCCAGTCGGAGAGCCGCCATCGCCGGGCGGTCAAGGTCTGGGACAAGCGGGCTTTTCGCGACCTGGACGGCACGGTCGAACTCGGCACGCGCAACATCAAGGTCGCGCTGAAGCGGCTGCGCCGCTTCGCGCGCCAGGGCGCCCACGACGAGCTCGATCTCGACGATACGATCCGCGCGACCGCCCATCGCGGCCTGCTCGACATCCGCATGCGCCCCGAGCGGCGCAACGCGGTGAAGGTGTTGCTGTTCTTCGACATCGGCGGCTCGATGGACGACCACATCCGGGTCTGCGAGGAGCTGTTTTCAGCCGCCAGGTCCGAATTCAAGGTGATGGAGTATTTCTACTTCCACAATTGCCCCTACGAATTCGTCTGGAAAAACAACGCACGCCGCCATTCCGAGCGCATCCCGACCTGGGACGTACTGCACAAATACGGCCCCGACTACAAGCTGATCTTTGTCGGCGATGCCTCGATGAGCCCCTATGAGATCGCCTATGCAGGCGGCTCGGTGGAGCACTGGAACGAGGAAGCCGGCTCGGTGTGGGTCGATAGGCTCGCCAGCCACTACTCCCGTAGCGTTTGGCTCAATCCGGTGGCCGAGCGCCACTGGAGCTACACCCATTCTATTCAGATGATCAAGGAACTGATGGACGGCCGCCACTATCCGCTCACGCTGAACGGGCTCGAGGCGGCCATGAAGGAACTGTCACGCTAGCAAAACACGGCGCACTTCCCGCCCGCCTCGACGGCACTTTACGCGCCTCGCAATTTTTGACGAGCCAGTTAAGTCTTACGCAAGGGAAAACTGTCATTAGTGACAATTACCCAAATCACCGTAGGCAGCGCTCGCATGAAATCCCTCCGCATCTCCCAGAAAATTCCCTTGATGGTGGCCGCTGCCGTTGCGATGGCAACGGTGATCACCGCCGAGGTCGGGTACGAGACATCGCGAGCGGAGCTTTACGCATCCTCTCTCGAATCCATGCGAGCCACAGGTGCCTCGCGGAAATCCGAGCTTTCCAGCTATCTCGAAAGCATCAAAGAGGATCTGGTGCTCCTCGCCGCAAATCCGACGGTAAATGGAGCCATCGACCGCCTACGCGATACCTATCGCGAGGCGCTCCCGGCCCCCGGTGCCAATGAGGCACTTCGGCAGGCCTATATCGACGGCAATCCTCATCCCTTGGGCGAGAAGTACAAGCTCGACGCTGCCAAGGACGGCTCGGCCTACTCGGCGGCACATGCGGCACTGCACCCCTGGTTCCGACAGGTCCAGAAGACCCGGGGCTACTACGACCTGTTCCTGATCGATGCGGACGGCAACGTCGTCTACACGGTATTCAAGGAAGCCGATTTCGGCACCAACCTGCTGAACGGCGAATGGCGCGGGACCGGACTTGGCGAGGTGTTCAGTAAGGTGCGCGGCAATGCGACCCCCGGCGCGGTCGAGTTCGTGGACTTCGCTCCGTATGCTCCATCCGCCGATGCGCCTGCCGGCTTCATCGCTTCCCCGCTCCTCGACGAGGCGGGCGGCTTCAAGGGAGCATTGGTGCTCCAGATGCCGATCGACCGCATCAATGCGGTGATGAACAATGCAACAGGCCTTGGCAAAAGCGGCGAGACCTACATCGTCGGCTCCGACTTCCTGATGCGCTCAGAAAGCCGCTTCCGCAAGCAGGGAGAGCCGTCGGCAATCCTCAACCGCAAGTCCGATACGCCGTCGGTGCGCGCTGCTCTGGCTGGAGAGAGCGACGTCGCGCTCTCGACCGACTACCGGGGCCACGAGGTCATCGCCGCCTTCATGCCGCTGCAGTTCAACGGCACCGGCTGGGCAATTGTCTCCGAGATCGACCTTGCCGAAATCCAGGCACCGATCAATGCCATGGCCCTGCGCTTCATCCTCATCGGAAGCGCGGTCGTTCTGGTCATGGGCGTCGGCGGCTTCCTGTTCGCCCGCACGGTCTCGCGGCCGATCACCCGCATGAACGCCGCCATGCGGGAGATTGCCGGAGGTGATCTGTCCATCGAAGTGCCGGATACCCACCGTACCGACGAAATCGGCGAGATGGCCGTGGCTGTCCAGGTGTTCAAGGACAATGCACTGGAGGTGAAGCGGCTCGAGGCGGAGCAGGCGGAAACCCAGGCGCGGATCGATGCCGAGGCGCGTGCGGCACGCACGAAGCTGGCGAACGACTTCCAGAACGCGGTCGGCGGTATCGTCGAAACCGTGGCCTCGGCGGCAACCGAAATGCTGGCAGCTGCCAGCAGCCTGTCGGAAGGTGCTTCGGACACCTCGCAGCGCTCGCAGGTTGTCGCCTCGGCAGCGGAGGAAGCCAGCAGCAACGTACAGGCGGTCTCCAGCGCCGCCGAAGAGCTGACCAGCTCGATCTACGAGATCGGCCGTCAGGTCGAGGAGTCTCAGACGATCGCACAGACGGCGGTGGAGAATATCGACGCAACCAACGTCAAGGTCGGCGAACTGTCTACCGCCGCCAACCGCATCGGCGAGGTGATCGCCCTCATCACCGACATCGCCGAGCAGACCAACCTTCTGGCGCTGAACGCCACGATTGAGGCAGCCCGCGCGGGAGAGGCCGGCAAGGGCTTTGCCGTGGTGGCTGCGGAGGTCAAGTCGCTCGCCAACCAGACCGCTCGGGCCACCGACGAGATCGGCGGCCAGATCAAGGACATCCAGAACTCCACTCGCAGCACCGTTTCGGCAATCACCGACATCGGCAAGACGGTGCGCGACATGAGCCAGGTCTCGGCCGCGATTTCCGGCGCAGTTACCCAGCAGAACGCAGCGACCCAGGAAATCGCCAGCAACATTTCCCAGGTCGCCTCGGGCATGACGGAGGTCAGTTCGACGATTGTCCTGGTCAACAGTTCGGCACAGGAAACCGGGGCCTCCAGCAGTCAGCTTCTGGCTTCGGCCAACGAACTCTCCAGCCAGGCCGAGCTGCTGCGCAAGGAAGTCGACATCTTCCTTGCCAGCGTCAGGGCCGCCTGACGGCGCTTTCCGCTACGTCAGCCACCACCGAAGTAGCGGCCGGGCGTCACGCCGAAGGACTTCTTGAACGAGGCGACAAAGGCGCTCGGCCCCTCATATCCAAGCCTGTCCGACACTTCGCCGACGGACAGGCCCTGCGACAGCCACTCGACGGCCTTCATCAGCCTGGCCTGCTGCCGCCAGGCACGAAACGACAGGCCTGTCTGCGCCGGAAAATGCCGCTCGAAGGAGCGCAGCGACAGGTTCGCCCGAGCGGCAAGGTCACTTGCGGAGAGCTCCGCGGCCGGGTCCTCAAGCAAGGGCCGTACCGCCTCGCGCAAGCGCGGCTCCTGCGGGATCGGCAGGTGCAGCGGGGCAACGCGCGAGGCCGCGATCTGGTCTACCAGCACCGCTGCGAGCCGCCCGGTCGGGCTGTCCGGGTCATAGTCCGGCGCCGACCCCATGAAGGCGAGGATGAGCTCGCGCAGCAACGGCGTCACATGCACCACGAAGGCTGCCTCGGGCATCGCCGGCAGCCCTTCGGGACGCATGTAGAGAAACCTGACGTCGGTCTCCGTGTGGTAATTGGAGTGGTGCACGATACCGGGCGGGATGAAGATCGCCCGCTCCGGCGGCACCACGAAGCTCCCCCCCTGTGTCACCACCGTCACCGATCCGCGAAGGATGTGAAAGAGCTGCGCCCGCTCGTGCATGTGCGGCTTGGTGACGGCGCCGGGCGGCTCCGTTCCCACGAAGGATATGATGGGATCCGGATGCTCCTCCGGAAACTTGTTGAGACGCAGCGGGTGGATCATGGGATCACCGATATCGGATGGCCTGCACCGCGATCATACAGGCAAGGCAGCGCCTTGGTCACGTCCGGAAACCCGCAGAACCCTCGCACTTTCACTCGAACTCCGTCGAAATACAAAAATAAAAACTCACGACATCCGGCAAAAATATTTTCGAAAAATAAATAAAAATCTAGAGAAAACGCAGGCAATACGATATCGTCATCATTGGAACTTAATTCGGAACTATGATCGATTTCGTTCTTTAAAAGATGCCCGGTAAAAATCGATAGCCATCGGCTCATCGCAGCGGCACCACCAGACAACACCACGACGACCGTTCCCGGATCGCCTGGCCCGACCCGGAAAACGCCGGGCTTCCTTTCCAGGCCCGCGAAGGTCGGCACCATGACCACACGCACCACGCAATCCATCGTTCGTTTCCAGACAGCCTTCCTGTTGCCCGACTTCGTCGAGCCACAGCCACCGGGGGACTACCAGGTGGATCGGGATGAGGAATTGATCGAGGGACTTTCCTGGATCGCCTGGAAACGTGTCGGAACGTTCATTCACTTGCCGGCAATCGGCGTGCGGACCGCGATACGGCAATTGGTGCCGATCGACCCGGCGCAAATAGATGCCGTGACCGAAAAGGAAAATCAGAGATGACCGCAACAAGCGTTTCCCGGCGTAGACCCGCCCCGCCCACCGCCGAGCCGAAGCTGCACCTTTTGGCGATCGGCCAGGATGTCCGGCTGAAGAGCACCAGGGGCAGGCAGGCCACCAAGGGCGACATCTATCGGATCACCGGCGTCATGCCCGTGGAGGCAGGCGCCCCCCAATACCGCATCCGCAATGCCGAAGAGAACCACGAGCGGGTGGCGATGCAAGACGAACTGGAGCCGCTCGACGCACCGGGCTCCAACACACAGTCAACCTTGATGGAAAGGACGTTTGGATATGGCCAAAGGACAAAAGCGTAGCAACCGGGAGATCCGCAAGCCCAAGCAGGCGAAGGCGGAGGTGAAGCCGGAGATTCCGTTCGCCAACCGGGTCAAGCTCTCTGCCATAGCCGCCGACCCGCGCCAGAAGGGCAAGAGCTGACGAAAGCGCGGCGTGCCAAGGGAGAGTGGGCCATGAAGGTCGTGATCAAGTTCTTCCGGATCCGCACGCCGGACGGAGCGCATGCCATCATCGGCTGCGAGACGGTCGACGCCATCGACCAGAACGATGCCGTCGCGCGCGCCACACGCCTGCTCGACACCCTCGACATGCCGCAGCGACCCGACGGCGTTACAATTACCGACGCCGCCGGGACTCCCTTCCATTCCGCCCTCTTCACCCGAGGGCGCTACACGATGGACAACGACAACCATGAGCACCGTGACACGTGAGCTCGGTCGTGACGCAGCCGCAACGACCGTCGGCAGCAGGGAGAATCCCAACATAGCCCCGCAAAAGGGCCGGATGGACGAACACTTCGGGCGGCGGATCGAACAGGACCGAACCTGGACGATCTACCACGTCTACACCGGGGTCCCGGCATCCTCGCACGGCGAGAACATGACCGGCCTGAGTCGTTCGGCCGCCACCGACGGGATGCAGTTCCTCAACAATCGCAACTGCGAACGCAGGGTGCGTCGCAACGGCAGGCACAAGAAGCAACACGGCAGGCTCTCCTCGTTCCTGCGGGCCGCCTGGTGCCGTATGGGAGGTCTGTCTTGGCATTGAACTTTCCCAATCCCAGCCGGAACTTCGATGCGAGCCGCAACGGCGTGCGTTTTGTCGGTCATGACGGCGTTTTCGAGGTGCCCTTCTTCATAGAAGCCGACGCCTTGATGAAACCTTCGGGAGCAGCCGGCGGGATCGAGACCACCCAGGCCGAATGTCTTGCGGCCTTCGATCGCCTGCGCTCCGCCATTCACGACGTCGCACGCAAGATCCACAACACCCGTCGCCGTTCATCCTACATCCTGAACGCCTCGGATTTCCGATAGGATAGGAGGCGTTCAGGACATGATCATTCGCTGCGGTTACGAGATCCGGCTGGAATGCACGCAACCGACCGCACTGGTCTGCCTGATGTCGATCGACAAGGACCGCGAGGCCGACATCCGGGAACCGGAGACGCTGTCCACCTCCCCCGACGTGACGACGACCACTTATCGCGATCTATTCGGCAACACGTGCCGCCGCCTGATGGCGCCGGCCGGCGAGTTCACCATCCGCAGCAACGCGACTGTCGCAGATCACGGCCGTCCGGACACGCTCAGGCCCGACGCCCTCGAGGTGCCGGTCCAGGATCTTCCCGATGCCTGTCTCGTCTACCTCATGGGAAGCCGCTACTGCGAAACAGACCATCTCAGCCAGACCGCCTGGGACCTGTTCGGCTCCCTCCCTCCCGGATGGCAGCGGGTGCAGGCAATCTGCGACTTCGTCCATCAGCACCTGCATTTCGACTACATGCAGGCCAGGGCCACTCGGACGGCTTTCGAAGCCTTCAACGAACGCGTTGGCGTTTGCCGCGACTTCGCCCATCTCGCGTTGGCATTCTGCCGGTGCCTCAACATTCCCGCCCGATATGTGAACGGATATCTCGGCGATATCGGCGTGCCGGTGGTCGATCCCATGGACTTCAGCGCCTGGATCGAGGTCTTCCTGGACGGCGAATGGCACACATTCGACCCGCGCAACAACATTCCCCGGATCGGCCGCATCGTCGTTGCCCGGGGGCGGGACGCGGCGGATGTTCCGCTCATCAATTCCTTCGGGCCGCACATCCTGAAAGATTTCCGCGTATGGGCCTACGAGGAGCCGACCCTGGCATAGCCGCTTAACCGGCCCAGAACGCCCTTGCTTGCGGGGAAAGGGTGGACAGAATCCGGTCGAGGTCGGCGCCATCGCAACAGGCACGCACGGCCCGGGCAACATCGCGGATGCAGGTATCGGGCGCAAAGTTGTGGTGCCTGCGCAGGGCCTGCACCTCGCGGGTCAGCGCCTCGCGATCCTCGAACGGCAAAAGCGGCGCACCGAGGTCCCAGTCCGCGACGAACAGGGCGCGGGCAACCGCCGGCAGAACCTGTGCGAAACGGATCGCATCGGCAAGCTCAAGCCGGCGACGGAAGACGATAAAAACCCCTTGGATCATCGTGTAGGCTTGGTTGCGAGTGGCAAGTCCCGCGCTCTCGCGGGCGATATCCAGCAACCGGTCGAAATCGGCGGCAGCGCGCTGATACTCGAGGGGCATCGGCATGACGGTCCCTCAGCGGGCTTTCCTGGCCTGGCCGGGCGGCGTACCGGTCACGCGTTTGTAGGCGCGGCTGAACGCGGCCTGCGACTGGTAGCCGAGACGATAGGCCACCTCGTCGACGGCTATGCGGTCACGTCCCAGCCACTGCGCGGCAAGACGCATCCGCAAGGCAGCCACATAGCGCAAGGGAGTTGTACCCGTGGCGGTGGCGAACCGCTCGGCAAAGACCGAGCGCGAACTGCCCATTTTTGCCGCCATTTCGGCGAGCGTCCAGTTGTGCGCCGGGTCTTGGTGCAGCGCCACCAGCACCCGGCCGAGACGCTCGTCGCGCAGCGCCGCCACCCAGCCAGTGGCATCCCCGCACCCGCATTCCACCCAGTTGCGGATCACCGAGACCGCCACCGCCTCGGCAAGACGCGCCAGGATCGTCGCCGATCCGGCGCGGTTCCCCGTCATCTCCCGCTCCATGGCATCGAGCAGCGGACGCAGTTCCGGCTCCTCGCCGGAGGGAGGACTGACCTGCAGGAAGCCGGGCATGAGTTCGATCAAGGGATGAAGTGTGTCGAGCTCGAGCTCCATACGCGCGGAAAAGAGCAGGACGTCGCGAGACCGGCACTGCTGCTCCTGTGTTTCGGTGACACAGCAAATGCCCGGGCATAGCGGCACCGATTCGTACGTCTCGAACGCCCGCACGGCTGCCCCGGAAGACGAGACGATGGCATGTTCGCCGCCGCGCGGAAGCAGCACCGCATCGCCGCAAGCAAGCGGTAGCATCTCGCCTTGCGCGGTTTTCAGGAATCCCGTGCCGCCTGCAACGAAGTGAAATCGCGCCTCCCGAGAGCCCGGAAAGCCCACACCGAACGGCGGTGACAGCCGAATCTTGCTGTAGCTGGCCCCGCGCAGCCTCATGCCCGTCAGCAGCTCACTGACAGGGTCGGTTGGCAAAGTGGGGCGAACTTCGGACGATCGATCAAGCATGACGGAATTCATGTCATGGATCGTCCGGAAAATCCATCCATCTTGGGATCAACACTTATCAAACGTGGAATGCTCCCATGACAGACAGAAACCCTGCCGCCGGTTCGCCGGCAGCCTCATTGGCGCCCGCCTGGGCCGCCGTCTTCGCCATGAGCCTTGGCGTCTTCAGCCTTGTCGGTGCGGAATTTCTGCCCGCCAGCCTGCTGACGCCGATGGCTGCCGACCTCGACATCACCGAAGGTCTCGCCGGACAGGCGGTCACCGCAACGGCAGCCATGGGCGTCATTGCCAGCCTTACCGTCGCCGCCCTCACCCACCGGATCGACCGGAGGCGGGTGCTCATCGGCTTCTCGCTACTACTGATCCTGTCCAATCTCATCGTCGCACTTGCCGGCAGTGTCGAGGTGCTGCTGGCCGGCCGACTGCTGCTGGGCGCCGCGCTCGGCGGCTTCTGGTCGCTCTCCACCGCCGTCGTGATGCGCCTGGTGCCGGAAGCCAATGTGCCGAAGGCACTGTCGATCATGGTCTCCGGCGTCTCGGCAGCCACGATCTTTGCCGCCCCGGTCGGCAGCTATCTCGGCGACCTTTTCGGCTGGCGCTACGTCTTCGCCGGTGCCGCCGGGCTGGCCGCGCTGGTGCTTGCAGTCCAGATGGCGACGCTGCCCTCCCTGCCGCCTCGTGGCCGCTCGAGGTTCTCAACCTTGGTCGAGCTGATGTCCCGCCGGGATATCGCGCTGGCAATGCTCGCAGTTCTGATGGTGTTCTCCGGGCACATGTCGCTGTTCACCTACATCCGGCCGTTCCTCGAGACGGTGACCGGCATCGGGGTGACCGCGATCTCGGCAACTCTCCTGGCCTTCGGCATTGCGAATTTCGTCGGAAACTATCTCGGCAGCGTTCTGGTGGCCCGCTCCCTGCGCCTGACGCTGGCGCTGGCGCCCCTGGCAATCGCCGCGCTCGCCTTCCTGCTGACCAATCTCGGCGCCAGCTTCCCCTCCGCATTGGCCATCGTCACGCTGTGGGGCCTTGCTTTCGGCACCGTGCCGGTTGCCTGGTCGGCCTGGATATCCCGGGCGGTCGCGGATGAAGCGGAAAGCGCCGGTGGCCTGCTGGTGGCGGCGATCAACCTCGCGATTGCAGCCGGGGCCGCCGTCGGCGGCCTGGTGCTGGATCTCAGCGGTGTCACCAGCGTCTTCCTGACCAGCGGCTCGGTGCTGGTGCTGGCAACGCTGACCGTCCTGGCCGGTGTGCAGACCGGGCGGGCCGCCGCACGGGCCTGATCTAAAGAAAAACGCCCGCCGCGCAGACACGCGCGGCGGGCACTTGACGCTTCGCCGACATAAATTGACAAAATAGCGATAACACGCAAGCCGCATCCCGCGGTAAGGAAGGACAACAGCGTCGGCGACATGCTGGCGCCCCTTGCGGGTCCGGCAAGGCAATTACCGCCCCCGCTCCCCGCCTTCCTCATATCTTGCGGATGCCTGTGATGCGAGAACCTACCCCCAACACCACGCCGGAGCCGGTGCCGGCCTTCGCTGCAGCGGAAGCCGGCGCCGCGATTCCCGGCACACGGCCGGCCGGCGGAGCACCGACCGGCACCGGCTGGCGGTCACCGCTGATCCTGCTGATGATCATGGCCGCGGCCATGCAGCTGTCCTTCGCCGCCTGGTGGAACCTCATGAACAATTTTGCGGTTCATGAGCTCGGCTTCACGGGGCGCGAGATCGGCATCCAGCAATCGATCCGCGAGATCCCGGGCCTGCTCGCCTTCACAGCGATCTACCTGCTGCTGTTCATGCGCGAGCAGACGCTGGCCTACCTGTCGCTCGGCCTGCTCGGCATCGGCGTCGCCGTCACCGGGTATTTCCCGACGATCTGGGGTTTCTACCTGACCACGCTCGTGATGTCGGTGGGCTTCCACTACTACGAGACGATGAACCAGTCGCTGTCGCTGCAGTGGTTGCCGAAGGACCGGGCCGCGGCCGGTATGGGCAAGATCCTGTCCGTCGGCGCGGCCGCGCAGCTCGTCGCCTACGGCCTGATCTTCGTTGCCTGGAAAACCTTCGAGCTGAGCTTCACCACCGTGTTCCTGTTCGCCGGCCTGCTGACGCTGGTCGTCCTGGCCTTCCTTGTCATCGCCTTCCCGCAGTTCCGCGAGGGTGTGCCGCAGCGCAAGCAGCTGGTGCTGCGCAAGCGCTACTGGCTCTACTATGCGCTCACCTTCATGGGCGGCGCCCGCCGGCAGATCTTCACCGTCTTCGCCGGCTTTCTGATGGTCGAGCGCTTCGGCTACGACGTGCACGAGGTCGCCGGGTTGTTCCTGCTGAACGGCGTAGTGAACATGCTGTTGGCCCCGAAGATCGGCGCCTGGATCGGCAAGGTCGGCGAGAAGACCGCGCTCACGATCGAATATATCGGCCTGATCGGCGTCTTCACGACCTATGCCTTCGTCACCAACGCGCATCTGGCCGGCGCGCTCTACGTGATCGACCACGCCTTCTTTGCGATCGCCATCGCCATGAAGACCTATTTCCAGAAGATCGCCGACCCGGCCGACATCGCCCCGACCGCCGGCGTCGCCTTCACGATCAACCACATTGCCGCGGTGTTCATTCCGGCTCTGTTCGGATTGATCTGGCTGGTTTCGCCTGCCGCCGTCTTCCTGATCGGCGCAGCCATGGCCTGTATCAGCCTGATCCTGTCGCGACTGGTACCGGACGTGCCCGAAGAGGGCAACGAGGTGGTGTTCTTCTGGCGCAAGCCGGCCGCTGCTCCCGCGGAGTAAGCGATATCCGGCAGCTTCGTGCCGACCACAAACGACATAGCGGCCGGGCCAGGTGCCCGGCCGTTTCGTTTTCCACGGGTGTTTGCCTGGTGCTGCCGACTGCGACAGGGTGATCCGGCGGCCGACAAATGCGCAAGTTCTGTCAGCCGGTATCCTGTAGCACTCGTCCCTGCACCAACCGGGATCGGACAGACATGCAACGCCCCTCGACCGGCCTCGACTACGCCCAGCGCATCGCCCGCGTGGTCGACCACATTGCTCGCCATCTAGATACGCCGCTGGATGTGGCGGGCCTGGCGGAGATCGCCTGCTTCTCTCCCTTCCATTTCCACCGGATCTACCGGACCCAGACGGGCGAGACCATCGCCCAGACGGTCAGGCGCTATCGCCTGCACCGGGCAGCGGCGGAACTGGTGGGGGAGGAGTTGCCCGTGCCCCGCATCGCGCGGCGCGCCGGCTACGCAAGCACGGAGGCCTTCACACGGGCGTTCGCCGCCCATTACGGCATTCCGCCGGCAGCCTTCCGCGCCCTGCCCCGCGACCCGGTGCTTTGCTACCAGACGCAACAGGGAGACGAGACCATCATGGAAAATCTTCAGGTCCGGATCGAGGACATGGACACGCTGCGCCTTGCCGGCATCCCCCACAAGGGACCGTATATCGAGATCGGCAGCACCTTCGAGAAGACCTTCGCCTTCGCCGGCGGGGCGGGCCTGCTCGGCCCCTCGATGCGGATGATCGGGCTGTATTACGACGATCCGAATTCGGTGCCCGCGCGGAACCTCAGGTCCTTTGCCGCCATCACCCTGCCGGACGGTTTTGCGGGCGACCTTCCCGCGGGCCTGGAGCTGCGAGAGATGCCGGCCGGACGCCATGCCGTCGCGATCCACAAGGGCCCTTATGCGGACCTGCACGTGACCTGGGACAGGCTGTTCTCAGCCTGGCTGCCGCAGAGCGGCGAGGAACCGGACGACAGGCCGACGATGGAGGAATATCTCAACAATCCGCGCGAGACGTCGCAGGCGGAGCTTCTGACCGCGGTCTGCCTGCCTCTGAAAGGCTGAGGCGCGCACCTAGCGCAATAAGCAAAAGATAAACCGGCCGGGCGCGCGAGCACCCGGCCGTTTCGTCAGGCCTGGCGCTCGGGAATGCGGACGACGAGGCCGTCCATCGCATCCGTCACCTTGATCTGGCAGGACAGGCGCGAGCTCGGCTGAACGTCATAGGCAAAGTCCAGCATGTCCTCTTCCATCGGCTCCGGCGAGCCGGTAACGCCGGTCCAGGCATCGTCGACATAGACATGGCAGGTCGCGCAGGCGCAGGCGCCGCCACACTCCGCCTCGATCCCCGACACCATGTTCTTGATGGCATTTTCCATCACGGTCGAACCGACGGGAGCATCCACGACAGTTTCGGCACCGTCGGCGGCAATATAAGTGATCTTGGGCATTGGCGGCTGGTCTCGGCACTGGAAGGGCACGGAAATATCCTGCCTTCGACATAACCAATCACGCCGAAACGTCAAGCACGCTACCGCCGCCCCGACCCGACCCGAGGCTGGTCAATCGCGCAGCAACTGCTCGATGAAGGTCTCGGCCTCCTCGACAGTTCCGGCCAGCACGGGAAGATCTGCCGCACCGCCGTCATCCAGCGCGGCCTGCTGCCGTTCGGCCGCACCTGCCACGCCCCATGCGCCGATCCCCTTGGCGGACCCCAGCAGAGTATGCAGCAGGCGCCGCAGCGCCACCTCGTCCGGCGCCTCGTGCATGCGTGCCACCAGCATCCGCGCCTGCACGGCGAAAAGCCGCAGGACCTCACGCTCCAGGTCGCGATTGCCGAGGGTATGGCGCGTCAGGTGGACCAGATCGACCGGGGCATCGGCTTTCGATGCGTGGTCGGTATGCCCGGAAGCGGCATCGGGATGTCTCGCTGTTGCCTGCATGGCGGCAGCACCTTTCGTCAGTGGCGCGGCTTGCGGAGCCGTCGCGCATGGGTCTGCCATCCAAAATCGTTAAAAGGCGCGAAAACCGGGTTAAGCATGCCGGCGATTTCCACCGGCCCGGCCAACAAAGTGAATCTTTGGTTAACGCGCGTAAACGTTTGCCCTGCGAGCAGACGTCGGGGCTGTGCCTCCAACACCCCGCCGGCGGGCCTGTCGCGCTGCGACCGGACAAGGTCGAACGGCTCGTCGTCGAGGCGCCGGCTTCACCTCTCCGACGACGATCTGGCGACCGCGCGGCCTGCTTCCGTCAACCGACAGACGAGCCAGTCAGGCTTGATCGGATTGGAAAACCAAGGCTCTGCCCATCCTGCGGCAATGCAGGCGCGGATGGTCTTTTCCGCAACACGGCGTCCGTCCGCGTCGAACAACGGAAGCTTGCCGCCGGCCTGATCGAGCCCTCTGGCAAGCCATGCGGCCTGGACGGCCGACGGCGCCCGCCCAGCCTTGGAGTGCGCACCCTGTGCGCCATCAGTCCCTGTGGAGGAACCGCGCCGCCCTCCTCCCGCAGCCCTGCCCATGCCCCTCATCTCCTTGTCATGACTCTGCAAATTGTTGTTCGCCTCGGCAGATTGTGTCATTAGCTTTAGGTGTGCGGCAAGTTTGGGAGAGCCGCGTCCAGCGACCAGAGGCCGGTCGGCGACGCAAGCAGTATGCCTCTCCTCGACACGATTCAGGCGCATCGCCGGATCCATGAAGCTGTGCAAGGTCTTGCGGCGACGTGTTTTGCGCCGCGGCACCCGATGTGTAACGAGTACGGACGCGAGGCGAGTTAGATATGGCAAATCCCCCGAAGGCGAAGGATCCCGCCGAGGCTGCCCTGTCGGCTGTCGAGGAGGCGCTGAAGATCGATTTCGGCGACCTGGACGAGAGCGACAAGGCCAGCGGCAACGGGTCCGAGACCGCGAGCGCGGGACCGGCAAGCTCCGAGCGCAGCACAAGCGAGCGCTCCGGTGATCTCGCCGCGACCTCTACGACCTCCGACAGCCAGCGCACATCCGCCAAGCGCGGTCGCGGCGGCGGACGTCCGACATCGGCGGCCAATGACGACCGCCGGACCATCGGCAACCTGATCTACGCCCTGCAGCGGCGGCCGAGCTCGGCCCCGTTCTGGTTCGCCCTCGCCCTCAGCGTCGTCTGGGTGGCCGTCGGCTGGTGGCTGGCCTCCGCCATCTTCAGCACCGAACTGTCCAGCGTCCAGAGCGCCGGCGACATCGCGTCCTCGCCTTCGCTCATCCTGCTGTCGGTCGCCGTTGTCGTGCCGGTGCTGTTCTTCTGGGCGATGGCCCTGATGATCTTCCGCGCCCAGGAAATGCGCATCGTCGCCCGCGGCATGACCGAGGTCGCCCTGCGCCTCGCAGAGCCCGAGGACGTCGCCAAGGAGTCCATTCTCAGCGTCGGCCAGGCCATCCGCCGCGAAGTCGCCGCCATGGGCGACGGCATCGAGCGCGCCATCGCCCGCGCCAGCGAGCTGGAAGTTCTCGTGCACAACGAGGTCTCTTCGCTTGAGCGCTCCTATAATGACAACGAGCTGAAGATCCGCGCGCTGATCGACGAGCTGGTCACCCAGCGCGAGGCGGTGGTTTCCAACGCCGACCGCGTCCGCGACAGCATCACCGGCGCGCATGAGAGCCTTGCAGCCCAGCTGCAGGCAACGTCTGAAAAGATCGGCGAGATCACCGACACCGCGACGGACCGCCTCACCGGCGCCATTGAGGCCCGCGTGAGCGAGTTCAACGCAACCGTCGACGGCCGCGTGCGCGAGATCACCGATACGTTCAGCACCGCCGGCGGCGAGCTCATCGAGAACCTTGCCTCGCATGGCGAGAGCTACGTTGCCCGCCTCACCGGCACCGGTGAGACGCTGGTCGACAGCATGAGCCGTACGGGCCGCGAGTTCGCAGAGACGCTCGAGTCTCGCGGCGGCGAGATCAACGATCGCTTCGCGGCGACCGCGACCGAGTTCGTCGAGACCCTGTCGCTGCGCGGCGGCGAGATCAACGACCGCCTGGCGGAAACCTCGGCCAACCTCTTCGAGACGCTGGAAAGCCGCGGCACGGAGATCAACGACACGCTGGCCAACACCGGCGCCTCTATCGTCGACACCCTGTCGGTGCGCAGCCACGAGATCACCGAGGCCCTCACCTCCACCGGCCAGACCGTCGGCGACACCATCACCCAGCGCGGCGAGGAGATCACCGCCAACCTGTCGCTCACCAGCGGCAAGCTGATCGACACGATCACCACCCGCACCGAAGACCTGCTGTCGACCCTCGACAGCCGCGTCACGGGCCTTGATGCCTCGCTCGCTGAGACCGGCGACCGGGTGGTCGAGAGCATCTCGCTGCGCGGCCAGGAGGTCACCGACACCATCTCCGTCAAGGGCGCCGAGATCGTCGAGACGCTATCCTCGCGTACGAGCGAAGTGGCGGAAATCCTGCGCGGCACCGGCGAGTCCATCGTGGTCGACCTGTCGCTGCGCGGCGGCGAAATCGCGTCCAAGCTGGACGAGACGGCCGGCAGCCTCACCGAGACGATCACCGTGCGCGGCACCGAGCTGGCCGATCGCCTCGGCTCGGTCGGCGACAAGATCCACGAAGCCATCTCCGTCAACGGCGAGGCCCTGGACCAGCGTCTCGAGACCCGCAGCCAGGAGATGGCAAAGCTCATCGACGGGCAGACACGTGCCTTCCGCGCGGCGCTCGACGAGGCCTCGGCCACGCTCGGCACCTCGCTGTCGATGCACACCAGCGACTTCGCCCGCACCCTGTCCGAGACCGGCACGGAGCTGGCCCATCTCATCGGATCGCGCGGCGAGCGCGTTGCCGGCGAGCTGACCTCCATCGGCGATCGCCTCAGCCAGACCCTGGACGAGCGCGGCACAAGCCTGCAGAGCGGCCTCAGCGGCCATCTGGAGCAGATGGAGCACCTGATCGGCGAGCGCGGCACCGAACTGGTGGCCTCGTTCGAGCGGCGCACCAGCGAGCTGGGCGAAACCCTCGACGGCCGTATCGAGTCGCTGAACTCGACGCTGGACCTGCGCGCCTCGACCATGGCGGAAGCGCTCGACACCCGGATCCAGGGCTTCGACCAGACCCTGTCCGGCGGCATCGAAACGCTGACCTCGACCCTGGACCTGCGTGCCTCAACCATGGCGGAAGCCCTGGACACCCGCATCAGCGGTTTCGACGAGACCCTGTCCGGCGGTATCGAGCGTCTGTCCACCACGCTGGACGCGCGCACCGGCCAGTTCGAGAAGACCCTCAACGAGCGCACCGTCGCCCTGTCCGACCTTCTGGAAGACCGCTCGCAGGCGATCACCCTGCAGCTGTCCGACAAGGTCGACCAGGTCGGCGCGACGCTGGGCAGCCGCGCCGAGGAAATCGGCACCAGCCTGTCGGAGCGCTCGCGCCTGATCGGCGAGGCGATCGAGCAGCATCTCGTCACCTTCGAGGGTTCGATCGGCTCCAAGGTCGAGCAGGCGGCCAACGCCATGTCCGACAAGGCCGAGCACCTTGCCAACACCATGTCGCTCGGCACCGAGCGCATCGACCAGGCGCTGGACGCGCGTGCCCGCCAGATCAGCGAGACGCTGATCGCCCGGACTCGCGAGATCGCCGCCGCCTTCGTCGATGGCCAGACCGAGATGTCGAAGTCGCTGGACCAGCGCCTGACCGACGCCGGCGCCGTGCTGTCGCGCCAGAGCCAGGAGCTCACCGACACGCTGTCCGACCGCATCGCGGAGATCAACGTGTCGCTCGGCTCCAAGGTGTTCGAGGTCGCCGAGACCCTGGACAGCCGCTCTGCGGAACTGGAGCGGATGCTGGCCGAGCGCCTTGCCGCGATCACCGGCACGCTCACCAGCGAGACCGAGCGCGCCCGCGAGACCCTCTCCGAGGTCGTCATCGAGGCCGGCGGCACGGTGGACCGCCTCAGCGGCACACTTTCGGGTGAAAGCAGCAAGCTGAAGGAGATCATCGAGACCACGCTGGACGAGGCGACCACCAAGCTGGAAGGCGAAGGAGCGCGTCTGCGCCAGATCGTCCTCGGCTCGGTCGGCGAGGCCCGCGGTGCCCTTCAGAGCGAGAGCGAGAAGGCCGCAGAAGCCATCATCGCCTCCCTGTCCGGCGCCACCGGCAACCTGTCGAGCGAAGGCGAACGCCTCCGCGAGCTGCTGCTGTCGGCTGTGGGCGAAGCCGCCCGTTCGCTGGCTGCGGAAAGCGAGAAGGCCCGCACCCTCTTCGTCGGCACGCTCGGCGAGATGAGCGGCGCCCTCGGCAGCGAGAGCGACAAGGTCCGCGAAGACCTGACCCGCACCGTCGCCGATGTCGCGAGCACCCTGTCGGCAGAGAGCGAGCAGGCCCGCATGGTGCTTGCCCGCACGGTCGAGGAAATCCGCAACACCGTCTCCGGCGAAGCCGACGGCGTGCGCTCGCAGGTGGCTGGCGCGGTTCGTGCCGCGGCAGACCTGCTGGCCGAGCGCGGCAACGCAGTTGCCGAAGATCTGGTGGCCCGCGCGGATGCGCTCAACCAGGCGCTCGACGAGCGCGCCGGCACGCTGTCGCAGCTGCTCGGCACGGACGGCAACGCAATGGTCAACGCCATCGAGGAGCGGGCGCATGCCCTCACCTCGCGCGTGTCGGAAATCCACGACGCAATCCTGGAAGCCATCACAGTCAAGGGCCGCGACGTCACCGACAACTTCGCCCGTACCGGTCTGGATGCCACCCGCAAGCTGGTGGAAGCCGGCGACGCGCTGGTCGCCACGCTGGACGAGCGCAGCACGTCGGCGGCAGAAGTTCTCGGCAGCACCAAGGCGCAGCTGGAGAGCGACATCACCGCCCTGCTGGACCGCCTGACCGAGTCCAACAGCCTGCTCAGCGACGTCGTCGCAAATGCCGGCGACAACCTCGGCAAGGTGGAGACGTCCCTGTCGCGCAGCGCCGGCGAGTTCCGCACGGCGATCGACCGGGCGCTCAGCGAGACCACGGCCTCGGCCGGTTCTCTCGAGAACCAGACCTCGGTCCTCAAGCAGGTCTCGCAGGAGGTCCTCAGCGACATCTCCTCGCTGGCCAGCCGCCTGGAGGACCATGGCCGCATGCTGAGCGAAGCCGCCAAGAACCTCGACGAAACCAACCGCGAAGTCGACGCCCGCGTCGGCGAGCGCAAGACCGCGATCGAGGAAGTGGCGGACACGCTGCTCGCCAAGACCGAGGCGGTCGACAGCCTGATGCGCACCTTCTCCAAGCAGCTCGAATCGGCTCTGACCGGGGCCGACCAGAAGAGCCGCGAGGTGACCAGCATGCTGACGGCCGCGGCCGAGGCGGCAACCGCATCGGTGAGCGAGCAGTTCGAGTCGATGCGCCTGTCGGCCGGCCTGGAGGGCCAGAAGGCCCGCGAGGCCGTGCGTGCCGCACAGGACGACATCGTCGCCGAAATGTCGAAGACCCTCTCGGAGGCCTCCGAGCGCTTCACCGAGGCAACGACCCGCATGCGCGACGTCGCCCGCGACGTCCACCGCGAGCTGGAGAAGACCCGCGCCGAACTCAAGCGCGGCATTCTCGACCTGCCGGAAGAAGCGGAGCAGTCCGCGTCGGCCCTGCGCAAGATCGTCAGCGAGCAGGTTCGCGCGCTGACCGAGCTGTCGGAGATCGTCGCCCGCCAGTCGAACGTGCTGGACACCTCGCGCGCCGGTGAGCGCGCGGCGACCGCCACGCTCGCCAATGTTGCGACGGCTGCAGCGCCTGCCCGCCAGGCTCCTGCACCGGAGCCGGCGGCACCGCGTCAGCAGCAGCAGCCTGCGGCTCCCGCACGCGGCGGAGAGATCCGCGGCGAGCTGCGCCGCAAGACGCTGAGCGACTTCGACGCTCCCAAGCCCGCACCGCAGGCCGAGGCTCCTCGCAGCGGCGGCCAGGGCAAGGGCTGGGTCTCCGACCTGCTGCGCCGTGCGTCGCAGGACGAGGCGCCGGCTGGTGACGAGCCCCAGGGCCGTTCACCGCTGCAGATGGTCGAGTCGCTGAACTCGCTGTCGATCGACATCGCCCGTGCGATCGACCACGAGACGTTCATCGACCTGTGGGACCGCTACAAGCAGGGCGAGAGGCACGTGTTCACGCGCCGCCTCTACACCCTGCAGGGCCAGCAGACCTTCGACGAGATCCGCCAGAAGTACGCGCGCGATGCCGAGTTCCGCTCGGCTGTCGACCGCTACCTCGTGGATTTCGAGCAGCTGCTGTCCCAGGTCTCCCGCAACGACCGCGACAACATCATGAGCCAGACCTACCTGACGTCCGATACGGGCAAGGTCTACACCATGCTGGCGCATGCCAGCGGCCGGCTCGACTGATCGCGGCGGGGCGGCATCGCCCCCCCTGCCCGGATACGGTTTCATCAAAAGCAAACGCGGTCCCTCGGGGCCGCGTTTGTCGTTTGGGGGCAGAGGGGATGAAAGGTCGCTCCCCCTCGGAGGTCATCCCGGTCAAGCGAAGCGCAGAACCGGGAGCCAATGGCAACCCCGGCAGGCGTGAGGCAGAAGGCGCTCACCCCACTCTCGGCTGTCATGCCTGCGAAGGCAGGCATCCAGCATCCGCCGGAGCGTGTGGGTTTGCGCAACCAGGCCCCCCTGAGCGAGGGGGCTCGCGGCAGTGCCGAGGTCTGAGCCGAAGCGTTCGGGGTTACTGGATCCCGGTCTTCGGCTGTGCCGAGACCGGGACGACAGGCGGGGCGTGGGCGCGCGTCGGCGTGCCCTCACCGCCGCTCTGGGAACGAATAGGCCCCGGCGCGCGCTTCGCTTGGCCGGGGTGACGGCAGAGGGGATGTGGGCAGGCCATTCTCAGAACGTCGTCCCGGGCAAGGCGCCGCCCGACCCGTGATGACAACTGGACGACGGCCGCGAGGACGCCAAGCTCGCGCCGATCAGACGTTGGACAGGACCCAGGTCGACATCTCGCGCAGCACGCTGTCGGTTGCCGCATTTATCGCATCGACCGCGTCGCGCACGTTGGTGCTGCGCGCCGGGGCTTCTGCCCGGAAGATGCGGCTCGCTTTGGTGCGGCCGTTGCGGTCGTTGACCAGACGGGCCATCACCTCGACCACTGCGCGGTTCTGGCCGTCGATCTGCAGCTGGAAGGACCTGAGATCCGTCTGAAGCTGGTAGTCGATCAGCAGTCCCTCGCCCGGCAGACCGACGCCGCGCAGGCCGCGGGTGTTCTCCAGCGACTGGACGATCTTTGCCTGCACCACCTTGGGCAGCGTGTCCGTCCAGGCCGCCTTGGGGAAATAGGTGTAGACAGGGCCGGCATCGACGACGGCAATGGACGCCGTATCGAGCGCCTGCAGGGCGCGCGGCGCAGGCACCAGGACCTGGATGCTGCCGCTGCGCCCCGGCACGGTCTTTTCCGTGACGGTCGGCGTGGTCAGCCCGTAATAGGCGTCCGGGGTGCTCGCGGAGCCGCAACCGGCAAGCAGAAGTGCCAGCGACAGCCCTGCGGCCGTCACTGCGCCCCTGACGCGACCCGTCCCACACATACAAAACTCCACTTTTCGCATCATCGCCGCTGCGCACCTCCGAAGGTCGGCTTGTCCGGCCCGCCGAAGATCACGCGCTGCGGATCGCGGTTGAGGTCTGCCGCCGTGCGCTGGATCTCCAGCAGCGTGCGGCTGAGCTGTGCCATGGCATTGGAGAAATCGGTCGAGCCGCGTGCGGTGAAACGCTCCAGCCCGCTGGTGATCGGTCCGACCCGCTCGGCGAGCACGTCGGCGACCTTGCGGATCGACGCGGCCGCCTGCGTCGCCTCGGCGATCAGTCCCTCGCCGTCACCCTCCACCATCGCGTCGACCTTGTCGACGACGCTCTGGACGCGGGTCCCGGTCGCATTGAGCTTCGAGGCCAGTTCCTGCGCATCGCGGACGATCTGGTCGATCTGCGGGCCGCGTCCCTTAAGGCTCTGGCTGAACTCGTTCACATTGTCGACCGCTTCGCCGGCCTTCTCGATGGCATCGGTCACGATCTTCGTCTTGCCGGCGATCTCCCCTGAGAAGCGCTCGACGGACGCCACCAGGCTCTTGACCTGCTCCGGATCCACGGCAGCGACCACCTGGTCGATCCGGTCGACGGTGGCGACGAGCTGCGTGCCGATGGCACGTGCATCCGCCAGGACCTGGCGAATGTCTTCCTTACCCTCGGCCAGGGACGTGCTGGCCTGTTCCAGGTTCTCCATCGTCCGGGTCGAGGACACCACCAGCCGGTCGATATCCGCAGACCGCTCCTGAAGCACGGATGCAAAGGCCGAAGCGCCGTCGACGATCCGCGTGATCGCCTCGGGACGGACGGTCTCGATCACCGCATCGACCTTGGCAAGGCTGGCCGTCAGGCCTGAAGCGAACTGCTGCAGCTCCTGGGCCGCGCCCTCGGCATTGGCGACGAGCTCTGTCAATCCGTCTGCCGCCTCTGCCGCCTTGGACGTGACCTCGGCGGCATTGTTGACGATCTCGGTCACACGGCCGGGGGGTACCGCATCGACAACGGCGGTCGCACTGTTGACCAGCCCTTCAAGCCGGCCGGACAGGCTCTGCAGCGCCTCGCCGGTGCTGGCGACGCTCGCCATGAAATTATCGACGCCATCGGCATTGCTCGCCAGCGCATCGGAAAACACGCGGGCATTGACGATGATCTTGTTCACTTCCTCACGATTGTCGTTCACCACCCGCTCGATCGAGGCGAGCGTGGTGTCGGCGCGGCTGAGAATGTCCCGCGCACCCTCCACGATATCCTCGAAGGCCGACTTCTCGGCATAGATGACCGGAGGCTCTTCGTCGTTGGGGTCGAGCAGCAGCGGCGCGCTGGTCGAGCCGCCGGACAGATCGACATAGGCAATGCCCGAAAGCGTCTGGAACCCGAGTGTTGCCTTGACGTCGCTGCGCAGGGGCGTGGTCGGGCTGACGCGGATCGTCGCAATCACGACGCGTGGATCCTTCGGATCGAAGCCCAGTTCCCCGACATCGCCGACCTTGATGCCGTTGAAATTGACAGCGCCGCCGACGGACAACCCGGTCACCGCCCCATTGAAGACGACCTTGACCGGCAACGCGCGCGGCCCTTCAGCCCGGCTGCCGAGCCAGTAGATAAAAACAAAACCGACAATGAGCGTCGCGAAGACGAATGCACCAATGGCAATATAATTCGCGCGGGTTTCCATGCTTACGCCTGTTCCTGCCTATACCCGCCGCAACGCGCGTTCGCCGTTGAAATAGGACTGCACCCAGGCATTGTCGAATTCCATGAGTTCGACGACCGTCCCCGTCTTCAACACCTTCTTTTCTCCTAATACCGCGACGCGGTCGCAAATGGAATGCAGGCTGTCGAGATCATGAGTGACCATGTAGACAGTGAGGCCGAGCGTATCGCGCAGTTTGCGCACCAGATCGTCGAATGCCGCCGCGCCGATCGGGTCGAGACCTGACGTCGGCTCGTCGAGAAAGACGAGGTCCGGATCGAGGGCCAGCGAGCGCGCAAGGCTCGCCCGCTTGATCATGCCGCCGGAGAGCTCGGACGGGAACTTCTCCGCCGCATTGCGCGGCAGGCCGACCATTTCCAGCTTCAACAGGGCGAGCTCGTCCATCAGCCGCTGCGACATGCGCATGTGCTCGCGCATCGGCACCTGGATATTCTGCCGCACGGTGAGCGAGGAGAACAGGGCGCCTTGCTGAAACAGCACGCCCCAGCGGCGCTCCACCGCCTGCCGTTCCTCCGGCGAGGCCTTGTCGAGATCGACGCCGAACACCTCGATGGTGCCGGCCCGCTTCGGCGTGAGGCCGAGAATGGCGCGCATCAGCACCGACTTGCCGGTGCCCGATCCGCCGACGAAGCCCAGGATCTCCCGTGTCCGCACGTCGAGATCCAGATCCTTGAGGACCACCGTCGAGCCGAAACCGACCGTCACGCCGCGGGCGCGCAGGATCACCTCCTCGCCGGGCGCGTTCGTCTCGTCCGCGGTCGGCGGCGCAAGGGCAGTATCGGACGGCATTCAGATCCCGATCGAAGAAAAGAAGATGGCGAACAGGCCGTCGACGACGATCACCATGAAGATCGCCTTCACGACGGACATGGTCGTGTGATGGCCAAGCGACTCGGCCGAACCCGAGACTTTCATGCCTTCCACACAGGCCACAAGGCCGATGATCAACGCCATGAACGGCGCCTTGACGATGCCCACCATCAGAGTGTCGACGGTAACCGACTGCTGCATCAGGTTGATGAAGACCCGCGGCGCCATGTCGAGATAGAGCCAGGAGATCAACCCGGCACCGAACAGGGCAGCAAGGTTGGACAGGAAGGTCAGGATCGGCAGGGCGAGAATGAGCGCGAAAAGCCGCGGCAGGATCAGCACTTCCGTGACCCGCAGCCCGATGACATGCAGCGCGTCGATCTCCTCGCGCATTTTCATCGAGCCGATCTCGGCGGTGAACGCGGACCCGGACCGTCCCGCGACCATGATCGCCGTGAGAATCACGCCGATCTCGCGCAGCACCAGCACGCCGGACAGGTCCACCACGTAGACGTCGGCACCGAACTGCCGGAGGTAGAAGCCGCCCTGCTGGGCGATGATCGCACCGATGAGGAAGCTCATCAGCATGACGATGGGCACGGCGCCGATACAGGCCCTGTCGAACTGGGTGGCGATGGAGACAATGCGAAGGCTCCGCGGGCGCAGGAACACGCCCGACAGCACGCTGACCAGGGACCCGACGATGTGGAGAATGGCGAGCGCGTCGCGCCCAATACCGACGACCTCGCGCCCCGTCGTCTCGAGAATGCTGAACAGCGACAACTTGTGACGCGCCGGCGCCCAGGGAGTCGGGTGGTGCTGCTCGACCTCGGAAATCAGCGCATCGAAGGACGGGAGCGCCCCCTGCAGGCTGACACGCGAGCCGTGAAACTCCAGGTCGCCGCGCAAGCGGTGGATCAGCCAGGCACCCGCCGTATCCAGTCGCCCGACCTGCGACAGGTCGATATGGATACGACCGCCGGACGGCGCGTCGATGCCCTCGACGGCCTGTTCGAGAATCTCGCCGTGATGGATCGTCCAGGGCCCTGCAAGCACGAGGAGCAGGTCGCCGTCCTTCTCCGTCGCCGTGAGACGCGGTATCTCCTGTGCTGCATCAACCGTCATGCCAGCTGTCGTCCCGTCCCTTTGGATCCTGAGTCCGGCAGCCGGGCTGCCTGCCTCCTCCTCGCATGAGGAGACCGGTCGGGCGGCCCCGCCCCCTTGCCGAGCCTCCCAGGCACCACGTATACCTTGGCGCCAATGCAAGCGTCCACCCGGCCACCGCTTTCGCGGGCGTACGGTCCTGCCAACGTCTGGCTGTCGCCCGGCAAGCGCCTGGCCGACCAGTCCGGAAAATTCCGACTATCAGGAGACCACGATGGAAATCGCCCATCCCTACCTGCTGTTCCTCGGCGACGTGCCGGACGCCCTGGCCGCCAAGACAGGCCTCGGCATCGTTGACTGGCGGCGCGACTGGTGCCTCGGCCAGCATCGGCTGGACGGATGCAAGGCGGACGCGAAACTCCCCGACATGTCACCGCAGGACGCCGCGAAGGCCGGCGCGCGGACCATGGTGATCGGTGCCGTCAATGCCGGCGGCGTGCTCCCCGAACATTGGGTCGCCTCCATCGTTGCTGCCCTGGATGCAGGAATGGACGTGGCCAGCGGGCTGCACATGCGCCTCGGCGCGGTGCCCGCCATCCGCGAGGCGGCCGAGCGCAACGGCCGCAAGCTGTTCGACGTACGCCATTCCGACATCCGCTTCGACACCGGCAAGGGCACCAAGCGCAGCGGCAAGCGGCTGCTGACCGTTGGAACCGACTGCTCGGTCGGTAAGAAATACTGCGCGCTGGCGCTGGAACAGGCGATGCGCGCCAAGGGCTTCGACGCCGACTTCCGCGCTACCGGCCAGACCGGCGTTTTCATTTCCGGACGCGGCGTCTCGCTGGACGCAGTGATCGCGGACTTCATCTCGGGCGCTGCGGAATGGATCTCGCCGGCCGCCGACGAAAACCACTGGGACCTCGTGGAAGGCCAGGGGTCGCTGTTCCACCCGTCCTTCGCCGGCGTGACCCTCGGCCTGCTGCACGGTTCGCAGCCCGACGCCTTCGTCGTCTGCCACGAGCCGACCCGCACCAACATGCGCGGCGTCAAGACACCGCTGCCGACGATCCAACAGGTCATCGACATGACTGTGGCGCTCGGCAAGCTCACCAATCCGGACATCCGCTGCGTCGGCATCAGCATCAACACGGTGGCGCTGGACGAGGCCGAGGCGCGCAAGCTGCTCGCCGACACCGAGGCCGAATACGGCCTGCCGGCGACCGACCCCGTCCGCTTCGGCTGCGACAGCATCGTCGAGCGGATCGCGACCGAGTTCGGCAAGCCATGACCGTCGAGCTGAGCGTTGCCACCGACAGCTGGCCGATCGAGGGCGGCTTCACCATCTCGCGGGGAAGCCGGACCCACGCTAATGTGGTGATGGTCACGCTGAGCGAAGGGCCGCATCGCGGCCGCGGCGAATGCGTTCCCTATGCCCGCTACGGCGAAACGGTCGAGGGCGTGATGGCCGATATCGAGCGCATCGCGCCCGACATCGCCCGCGGGCTCGACCGTGCCGGCCTGCAGCAGGCGATGCCGGCGGGCGCGGCGCGCAACGCCATCGACTGCGCCTTCTGGGACCTTGCCGCCAAGCAGGCCGGCACGAGCGCCGCGAAACTCGCCGGCATCAGTGAGATGGGCCCCGTCACCACCGCCTTCACCATCAGCCTCGGCACGCCGGAAAAGATGGCCGCCGACACGGCGAAGGCGAAGGATCGCCCGCTGCTGAAAATCAAGCTCGGCGGCGAAGGCGACGATGTGCGGATCGCCGCGGTACGCGCTGCCGCACCGAATGCACGGCTGATCGTCGATGCCAACGAGGCCTGGAGCGAGGCGTTGTTTGCACGCAACATGGAGGCCTGCCGCGCGGCCGGGGTGGAGCTGATTGAGCAGCCCCTGCCTTCCGATGCGGATGGGGGCCTTGCCCACCTGCCGCGCCCCATTCCGGTCTGTGCCGACGAAAGCCTGCACACCTCGACGGATCTCGAGCGCCTTGCCCCGCTCTACGATGCGGTGAACATCAAGCTCGACAAGACCGGCGGGCTGACCGAAGCGCTTCTTCTTGCCGGCAAGGCCCGCGAGATGCACTTCAAGGTGATGATCGGCTGCATGCTCGGCACGTCGCTGGCGATGGCGCCGGGAGCACTGGTCGCGCAAGACGCCGATTATGTCGATCTCGACGCACCGCTCCTGCTGTCCAAGGACCGGGAGCCGGGTCTCGTCTTCGACGGCAGCTTGATGCACCCGCCACGCCCCGAGCTCTGGGGCTAGGTGGACGAAGCTCGGACCGGAAATCCGGGCAGCTCTCAGCCTGCCCGCTTCGCCCGGCCCGAGACGACCAGTCCGCCGATCAGGCACAGCCCGCCGATGCCGGAAAGCACAGACATCGCCACGAAGGCGGTAACCGGGCTCGACGCATAGAGCATGCCCGCGATCGCCGATGCCAGCGCCGTCACGGCACCGATCACCATCGAGTTGACGCCCTGGGCAGCGCCCGCCCATTGCGGCGGCGCCATGCGCGCGACGAATGCGACCGCGCCGAGATGCGTCGCACCGAAGCTGAGCCCGTGCAGCAGCTGCACCAGGACGATGGAGACGGGATCCTCCACGAACGGAAACAGGATCCAGCGCAGGACCGCGCCGGCAATGCCGATGGCCAGAAGGCCGTTGACGCCCAGCACCGAGCGCACCCGGCCTGAGGCGGCGAACAGGCCGATCTCGGTGATCACTCCCAGTCCCCAGTAAATGCCCACCGCCGTGCCGGAAACACCGGTCTGCGACCACAGGAGCGCACTGAAGGCGTAATAGGCCGCATGGCTGGCCTGCGCGCAGGCTGCCGCCAGGATCACCAGCAGGAAGCCCGGCGTCACGAACGCCCCCTCGCGCAGCAGTGCCGCCAGCCCCTTTCGGCGCCCATTGGCGGGCACGGGCCCCGGTGCCTCGTCCTCCATCACCTCGGCAAGCGCGATGTCGGGGGAGGCAATCGAGACCGATTCGTTTTCATCGACCTGGATTCGCGGCAGCTTGACGCTGAGCGCCGCCGCTGCGGCTGCAACCAGGCCGGCGACGATGCCACCGACCACGACCCCGGTCGTCCACTCGCCGATCAGGGATCCGCCGATCACATTGGCAACGATGAACGAGACTGATCCCCAGAGCCGCATGCGCCCGTAGTCACCCTTGCCCTCACGCTCAACGCGCGCCGCCAGTGCATCCCCCAAAGGCATCAACGGCGACCAGGCAATGGAGATGACCACCAACAGCAAGGCACTTGCGAGGAAGCTCTTTGCGAGAAAAAAGCCTGAAAACGCAACAGCGGCGAGAATGCTGAGCAGCGCCAGCGCGCGCCCGGGTGTGCCGAAGCGGTCGACAGCGGCCCCGATCAGCGGGTTCGCCGCAAGCCTCACCAGCATCGGTATGGCAAGCAGAGTACCGATCTCGCCCGGGCTCAATCCCGCCTCGGACAGCACTAGCGGGAAGAACGGGAGAAACAGGCCGAGGCCGAAGAAATAGGCTGCGAAGATCGCCGCAACCCTTGCGTGAAGGGGCATGTGAAAGCATCCGCCAACCGTGAGGAACTGCCTTCTATACCGATTTTAAGGATTTGGCGATTAAGCATGACCGACGGCTTTCGGACGACCCGAGACCGAGACGGATCAGGAACGCGGAACGACAGTTATGGCTGAAATGGGCACGCCGAGCGCGATCCGGGAAAGCGACTACGAAGCGCTCCTGAACGCCTTGACGGACACGGATCGCGGTCGCTGGTTCCTGAGCGAGTACATGCGCCGGAACCAGAAGCCGGAGACCCAGATGGTGCTCGACGCCATCGCCCGCCTGGAAAAGGCATTGGTGCGCGAGCGCACCGTCCCCAGCATCGACCGCATTCGCCTCGACATTGCCGACATGCAGGAGGCGATCGAACGCACCAAGCGCGAGATCGCCAACATCAAGCACGAGCAAGAAGAGGGCAATCGCTTCATCGAGGCCTCGAACGAGCTCGACGCCATCGTCACCAAGACCGAAAGCGCGACGCAGGAAATCCTCGCGGCCGCCGAGGCGATCCAGGAGACCGCCTGGACACTGCGCGAAAACGGCGCGGACGAGGAAAGCTGCGACGACATCGATGCGCGTGCGACCGAGATCTTCATGGCCTGCTCGTTCCAGGACCTGACCGGCCAGCGCACCCAGAAGATCGTCCAGGTGCTGCAGTATCTGGAATCGCGCATCAACCTGATGATCTCCATCTGGGGCCTGGAAGGCAGCCGCGCCCAGGACACCACGTTCGTTGAGGACACCCGGCCCGATGCGCATCTGCTCAACGGGCCCCAGCTCGACGGCAAGGGCGTGTCGCAGGACGCGGTCGACGAGATGTTCGATGTCAGCGCGGTCGAGTTCGACACGCCGGATGCAGCGGACAAGGCTGCCGATGAGGCGAGCGCCTTTTCCGGAGAGACGGCCTCTGCCGACGAGATCGACGCTCTCTTTGCAACGGTCGATACCGATAGCGAGAGCGACGCAGATATCTTCGACGCCGGCAAAGAGGCGAGCCAGGAGCAGGCAAACGCCCGCGAGATGGCTGGCCTCGAGTTTGACGACATCGAATTTGCCGATGCGGACGTCTTCGAGAAGCCGTCCCTTGCACCGGCAAGCGCTGCCGCCGAGGACGACTTCGACGACGTGGTGATCGTCGATGACGAGGATACCGCCGCCTGGGAAGCCGAATTCGAGGTCATCTCCAAAGTCGACGCGGCTCCTGCGCCCAAGGCGCGGCCCGAGAGCGTCGACGACGGCGAGGACCCGCTCGATCGCCTCTCGCCCGGTGAGAAGCAGTCGCTGTTCAGCTAGGCTGCTCCGCCCGGACGGGGATGAGGACCTGGTCCGGCATAAGGCCGGGAAGCTGCGCTGACCGCGGCCGCCAGTTTCGGGGAGAGACGGCGACGCGGCGGATGCAGCACGCCGCAGTTTTCTCTTGGGCCTGCAAGGATTACAGGTAGCTCTGCAAGCTGGAAGCAGACATCGCAATGGATGGAGGGGCATGATCCACGACCGGCTGGAGGAACTGGCAAGGACACATGAGCCGTCGGCCCGGTCCGAACTCGTGCGTCTGCTCAGCGCCCAATATTCCGACAGGCTCGAACGCGAGCCGACCGAAGCCGAGCGCCATCTGTTTTCGGGGCTTGTGCTGGACGTGTTCGACCAGCTCGATCATTCCGTCCGCCTCGACATCGTCGTGCGTCTTGCCCGCACCTCGCGCATTACCCAGCCGCTTGCCGACCGCCTCACCGAAGAGCCCTTCGACATCAGCGAACCCGTTCTGGAATATTCCCCGGTCGTCAGCACCGCAAAGCTGCTCGAGGTCTCGCGCAACCGGTCCGATCGCCATCGCCTGGCCATCGCCCGCCGGCTTCATGTCCCCAACAAGATCGTCGATACGCTGATCGCTCGCGGCACGTTTCCGGTGGTGAATGCCCTGCTTCAGAACCAGGGGGCAGAATTCGCCGTCCGGGCGATGCTTGCAGTCCTCATCCTGTCGGCGGCGGACCAGCGACTGCTCGGCGCCCTCGCCCGGCGCTGCACGCAGGACGAGGGCTTCCTCGGCGACATGAAAATGATCTCCCAGACGGACTGCCCGTTGATGCCCGCCAACCTCGAGCGCGCGCTCGACAATCAGGACGAGTTGGACCGGCTGGCGCAAACTGCAGTGGATGACGATCGGGACGCGGGGCTGGAAATCGACGGCCAGCAGCTCTCCCGCCACGAGCTCCATATCCAGATCGCATCCGGAGAACTGGGTTTCGAGAGCATTTTCCTGACGCTGGTCGAGCGCAAGGACATGAACAGCATCATCTGGCTGGTGTCCCGCCATCTATCGCTGCGCGATTCCTCCGTGCGCGACACCTTCGCCTCGCAGGCGGGCGGTGCCGTCGCGATGCTGATGAAGGAAACCGGCATTGGGCACAAGACCTACGGCCAGTTCCTGCGCCTGAGATGCGAATGGCTCGGGATCGGCTCGAAGACGGTGGCGCAGGACGTCTACATGTACCGGACGATGCGACATCCCGGCAGCCAGCGCGCCTTCAACTGAGGCTTGGCCTCCGCCTAGCCGGCCAGCGCCTTCGCCATCATGTCGGCGTCGATATTGCCGCCAGACAGGGTGAGCGCGATCACGCGCCCCTTCATCGGCAGCCGGCCCGACAACACCGCTGCAAGGCACACCGCCCCGCCCGGCTCCACCACCAGCTTCAGCTCGCGAAAGGCGAAGGCGACCGCCGCCAGCGCCTCGGCATCGCTCACGGTCAGCCCCTGCTTTGCCCGGCGACGCGTGATCGCGAAACCGATCTCGCCCGGCTGGCGGGCAAGCAATGCATCGCAAACGGAACCCGCTTCGCTCGGATTGGCGACCACCGCCCCGCCCACGAGCGAGCGTCCATGATCGTCGAAGCCTTCTGGCTCCACCGGCAGCAACTCGCAGTCGGGCAGCAGCGTTTCCAGGGCAAGAGCTATACCGCCGGTCATCCCGCCGCCGCCGGCACAGGTCAGCATGGCATCCGGCGTCAGCCCCATGGCAGCAGCCTGTTCGGCGACCTCGGCCCCGATCGTGCCCTGGCCGGCAATGACGCCGGGATCATTGTAGGGGTGAACCATCGTTGCACCGGTCTCGCGCGCGATCTCAAGGGCCAGCGCATCCCGGTCGTCGACACCCCGGCGATAGGTGACGATCCGCGCGCCGGAACGGCGCGTGCGGTCGAGCTTTGCCTGAGGCGCGTCCTGCGGCATCACGATGGTTGCCGGCATGCCCAGCACCCGGGCTGCCTCCGCCACGCCCTGTGCATGGTTGCCGGACGAACAGGCGACCACCCCGCGCGGGCGGTCCCCTTCAGGGATCAGCGAGAGGCGGTTGAAAGCGCCGCGAAACTTGAAGGAGCCGGTGCGCTGCAGGTTCTCGGCCTTCAGCAATACGGTTCCGCCGGTCAGCTCGTCGAGAAACGCCGAGCGCAGCAGGGGCGTCACCGCTGCTTCTCCGGCAATGCGCCGCTGCGCATCGCGAACATCCTGGAAAATCGGGGCAGTGACGGGAATCGCGTCCATGAAGGCCTCCTGCAGAAGCCATCAGTCCTACATGATCGCAGCGCCGGGTTGAAGCGCCTGAAGCGCGCAGCGTATCAGGCAGCTCCGCGAGCGTGAGCCCTCTCGGCGGCATCCAGGCAATTGTGCAGGAACTGCCGCGTACTGGCCTCCCAGCTGTAGGACAGGGCCAGCTCGCGGCACCGCTGACGCGAAATCTCGAGCGCTGCGACGGCCGCCTTGCCGAGGTCCTCGTCAAGCACCCCCGCCCCGGTTCCCTGAAGAATGTCGAGAGGCCCCATCACCGGATAGGCGGCAACCGGAACGCCCGCGGCCAGCGCCTCCAGCAACACGTTGCCGAACGTATCGGTGCGGCTTGGAAAGACCACGACATCCGCCGACGCGTAGTGGGCGGCAAGGTCCTCGCCCGTCTTGGTACCGGTAAAGAGAACGACTGGGTAGCGCGCACGCAGCTCCGCCAGCTGCGGCCCGTCGCCGACCACCACCTTGGTGCCCGGCAGCTCCAGATCGAGGAACGCGGCGATGTTCTTTTCCACCGCCACCCGGCCGACATACATGAATATCGGACCGGCGAGCGTCCGTGGGAGTACGCTCCCCTCCCGCGGGCGGAACAACTGATGGTCGACGCCGCGCGACCAGCGCATCAGGTTCGTGAAGCCGCGCTCCGCGAGATCCTGCTCCAGCGTCGCGGTGGCCACCATGCAGCCATGCCCGGCATTGTGGAAGCGCCGCAGCCAGGCGTAGGACCAGGAAACCGGCACCGGCATGCGCGCGGACAGATATTCCGGAAACCGTGTGTGATAGCTCGTCGTGTAGGCCAGCCCCAGCAGCCGGGCAACACGCGCGGCCATCAGGCCCAGCGGCCCCTCTGTGGCGATGTGCAGGTGATCGTATCCCCCCGCAAGGATTCGCCGGCGCAGGACCGAGGGCGTTGTCAGCGACAGGCGGATTTCCGCATAGGTCGGACAGGGAACCGTGAAGAAGTCCGCTGGCGAGAGCACCTCGACCGGCACGCCCATCCGGCGCAGCTCGTCCACGGTGCGCTCGATCGAGCGCACGACACCGTTGATCTGGGGACGCCAGGCATCGGTGACGATGAGCAGCGACTTCATGCGGCCGCCTGCGCCCGGCGCGGTGCGCCGCTTTCCAATGCGGGCGCCCGCTCTGCCCGGTCCGCCCAGCGGATGATCTCGAACGTCCCGTCGTGATGCTCGGCGACGGCCGTGCAGCTTTCCACCCAGTCGCCGGTGTTGATGTAGTGAGTCCCGAACTCGGTATGGTCGGCGGCGTGGTGGATATGGCCGCAGATCACCCCGTCGACGCCCTGGCGCTCGGCTTCGCCCGCCAGCGTTTCCTCGAACTTGCCGATGAAGTTGACCGCGTTCTTGACCTTGAGCTTGGCCCAGGCCGAGAGCGACCAGTAGGTCAGGCCGAGGCGGCGACGCAGGATATTGAGCCCGGTGTTGAGATTGAGGGCACTCACATAGGCCCAGTCGCCGAGGAATGCGAGCCACCTGGCATGGCGCACCACCACATCGAAACGGTCGCCGTGGATGACCAGATAGCGGCGCCCGTCGGCGGTCTCGTGGATGGTCTCCTCCATCACCTCAATGCCGCCGAAATGCGTGCCGAGAAAATCGCGAAGGAACTCGTCGTGGTTGCCGGGCGTATAGACGATGCGGGCGCCCTTGCGGCCCTTGCGCATCAGCTTCTGGACCACGTCGTTATGGGTCTGCGGCCAGTACCACATGCGGCGCAAGCGCCAGCCGTCGACGATGTCGCCGACCAGATAGATGGTTTCGGCATCATGATACTTGAGGAAATCGAGCAGCATGTCCGCCTGGCAGCCGCGCGTACCAAGATGAATATCGGAGAGGAAGATTGCCCGGAAATGTCTCTGGGTCGGCTCGGAGGACATGGCACGCTCCTGACAAGACTTTGAGCGTCTAGATGCGCGATTCCGGTCTCAGAAATATGACAAACGGCCGAAACGACCCAAAAGGCGAGAAGAAATAGGCCTTGTACGTCTGCAGCTGGACGGAGCGTGGACGGCTCCGCTATCAATTCGGCAACGATGCCCGCGGGGGCCCCTGCCCCGGGCGGGCCAGATCGGGAGATACGACATGGATCTTGGACTTTCCGGCCGCAAGGCCATCGTCTGCGCCTCGAGCCGCGGACTTGGCCGGGGATGCGCCGAAGCGCTGGCCGAAGCGGGATGCGATCTGGTGATCAATGGTCTCGACCGGCTCCGCCTGGAAACGACCGCGAGCGAGATCCGCGCCCGCTATGGCGTCAACGTCGCCTCGGTCGTCGCCAATGTCTCCACCCGCGAGGGACAGGACGCCCTGCTCGCCGCCTGTCCCGAGCCCGACATCCTGGTCAACAACAATGGCGGCCCGCCGCGCCGCGACTATCGCGAGCTCGACCGCGACGCGATGATCGACGGGGTCATCCAGAACATGATCTCGCCCATCGAGATGATCCAGCGCGTGGCCGACGGCATGGCCGAACGGGGCTTCGGCCGCATCGTCAACATCACCTCGATCACCGTGCGCATGCCGCTGGAGGGGCTCGACCTGTCGAGCGGCGCCCGCGCCGGCCTGACCGCCTTCCTCGCCGGCGTCTGCCGGACCTATGCGGGGCGCAACGTCACCATCAACAACCTACTGCCCGGCAAGATGGATACGGACCGGCTGCGCGGCGGACTGGAGCGCACGGCCGGCATGACGGGGCAGAGCGTCGATGCGGTCGGCAAGGCCCAGCAGGCGGAAATCCCGGCCGGCCGCTTCGGCACGGCGGAGGAATTCGGCAAGATCTGCGCCTTCTACTGCTCCACGGCGGCCGGCTATGTGACGGGCCAGAACGTGCTCGTCGACGGCGGCCTCTATCCGGCAGCTTTCTGAGCGCCTGCACAGCCAAAGCAAAAGCCGGCGGGGAGCTCTCCCCGCCGGCTTCTTCATACCAAAGTGACCGACAGCTCAGTAGCCGCGCGCCACGTCATACTCCGGACGCTCCGCAGGACCGCCCCAACGGTACCGCATCGACGCGGAGATGATGTTCACGCTCGCTTTTGCCTTGCCGACATAGCTGCCGACATTCGGATTGTAATCCTGATGGCCGGGACCGATGTTGATGTCGGCATCGGCCGCGTGGATGTAGGTGTAGCCGAGGTCGAACGACAGGTCGTCGGTGAACTTGTAGCTGGCGCCGGCCGACAGCCACAGACGGTCGGTATCCGGCAGGCGGGTCGAGCGGATCTCGTCCGTGATCGGCGAGATCTCGTAGCCGATGCCGGCGCGCATCGTCAGGTCCTCGTTGACGTCGTATTCGCCGCCGATCGCGAAGAACCAGCTGTCGCGGTAGTTGAAATGCAGCGTCTGCACGGTGGCGCCGGTCGCCTGCGACGTAACGCGCGGCGACTTGAGGCGGCTCCAGTTGGCCCATTCCACAGTGCCGAAGACCCGGAACGCATCGGTCACCCGTTGCTTGGCCGAGAAGTTGATCATCTCCGGCGTGATCAGCGAGGCATTGATGTCCGTGAGGCCGGCCGGCGTCTGGATGTCGCCGTCGAGGGTCTGGCTGACGCCCGAGCGGAAGCCGAGGCCGAGCTCGGTGCCATCGAACGGCTTGAACGTCACACCGGCGGTGACGCCGAAGCCGATATCGTCGCCCTCAAGGATCGCGGAAGGGTAGCCCGGCACGTTGGGCAGGGCCGACTTGAGCGTCACTTTGAAATACTGGACCTGCACGCCGAACGCGAAAGACAGCATGTCGTTGAGCTTGTAGCCGACAGTCGGCGTCACGTTCACCGACATCACCTTGGACGTTCTGGAATAGAACTGCCCCGCCCAGTTCTGGTGCGGCTTGGTAGCAAGGCCATAGGGTGCGTTGATGGACAGGCCCAGAAAGATCTGATCGGTGAGCTTGTAGGCCGTGTAGGACGCCGGAACATAGCCTTCGCTGCCGATGTCGCCGGACGGCGCCGAACTCGGCGTCAGGCCGAGGACGCCCCCGCCGATGGCCGACGGCGTGAAGGCACCGGTGATCTCGGCGGTGGGAGCGACCAGCGTGTGGTGGCTCTCGAAGGTGAACCCCTCCCCGGCCCCGGTGATGGTCGCCGGGTTCCAGAACATCGACGAGATCGACGGGCCGGTCGTGCCGTTGCCGGCAAACGACATGCCCTGGTAGTAGGCGCTTTGCTCGCGCAGGGCGAAGCCGCCCGCAAGGGCGGCTGACGAAGCAACCATCGCCGAAATTGCGGTAAATGACAGTAGAACGCTTCTGCTCTTGGGTGACATGTCTCGACCACTCCTCCCCGGTCTGCAGGACGAAGCAAAGCCCCAATGCCCGCCCTGTTGAGAAGAGGATGAGAAAGTCACGACTGCTTCGCAATCGCCGTGAGCGACCGGATTTCGGCGGCCCGACATGACAAGAAGTAAGGTTTTGCAGGTTCCGCTAAGGAACGTTTCCGTTAGGGAAACCTGAACAGGATCTCAAAACCCGCAACTGTGTGACGATTTCACGACGGACGCGCACGCCCGATGCGCATTTGCATATTTTTTATGCAAATATCCGCTGCCGGGGCAACACCTTCCCTTTTCGGAAGGATGTTGCCCAACTGCAACGAAAGTGGCGGCGGAGAAACGGGGGGATGTCACTCCGCCGCCTGAGGCAGAGCCGGCGCGGGGGCCGGTGCACGCTCTGCCACATCGGTATTCGCGGCCTCGGACCTGCCATCCTCGCGCCGTGCCTGCAGGGCGGCCATCACCTCGTCCTCGGTCTTGTCGAGGCGCTTGCGGAACCACAGGGCGTAGAGCGCCGGCAGGAAGACGAGAGTGAGCACGGTCGCGACCGTGAGCCCGCCGATCATCGCGATCGCCATAGGCCCCCAGAAGATGTTCATCGTCAGAGGAATGAAGGCGAGAACAGCCGCCAGCGCCGTCAGGATCACCGGCCTCGCTCGGCGGACGGTGGATTCGACGATTGCCCGCCGCATGGTGGCACCGGCATGAAGATCGTGATCGATCTGGTCGGCCAGAATGAGCGTGTTGCGCATCACCATGCCGCCCAGTGCGATAACGCCGAGAATGGCGACGAAGCCGAACGCCGCATCGGCGATCAGCAGCGAGGCCACCGCCCCGATCAACCCGAGCGGGAAGGTCAGGAACACCAGCGCCATCTTCGAGAAAGACTGCATCTGCAGCATGATCAGGACGGCCATGGCGAGGAACATCAGCGGGAACACCGCGGCCAGCGCCACATTGGCCTTGGCCGATTCCTCGGCCGCGCCGCCCGTGTCGATCCGGTAGCCCGCCGGTAGGCTCGCCTCGATCTCGCGCATCTTCGGCAGCAGGGAGGCGGTCACGTCCGGTGCCTGCAGGCCCGGCGCGACATCCGCCCGCACGGTCAGCACCGTCTCGCGATTGCGCCGCCACAGGATCGGATCCTCGGCCGTGTAGACGATGCGCGCCACCTGGGAGACAGGGATCGCCCGCCCGTCGCGCACCTGCAGCACCATGTCGCCGATATCGCCGAGCGCGGCGCGCTCCGTCTCGTCGGCCCGCACCACGACGCCGATCGAATGGCGCCCCTCGCGCAGCGACGTCACCTCGTATCCGGACAAGAGCGTCTGCAGCGACTGGCCGATCTCGGAGGTGGATAGCCCCAGCGCCCGCGCACGGTCCTGATCGACTTCCAGACGCACTGACTTGACCTTCTCACCCCACTGCAGCTCGGTGTTGCGGGTGTCGGGGCTGGCCCGCATCACGTCGCGCACCTTAGCGGCGGCCTGGCGGACCTCTTCCAGATCCGGCCCCACGACGCGGAACTGCACCGGATAACCGACCGGCGGCCCGAGCTCGAGCTTGTTGGCCCGCCCTCGCACGGCCCCTTCCGACTCGGCAAACCGGGTCTGGAGCTGGCTGACCAGCGCGTCGGCATGCTCGCCGCCCTTGGTCTGAACCAGAATCAGCGCATAGCTCGGATTGGGCAGGGCCGGGTTGTACGCGAGGAAGAAGCGCGGCGCACCCGCCCCCACATAGGTGGTGAAATAGTCGACATGCTCATTGGTCTTGAGCCAGTCTTCGATGGCCTTCGCCTCGCGCTCGGTCGCCGCGAAGGACGCGCCTTCCGGTCCCTTGAGCTCGACCAGCACTTCCGGCCGCGAGGAGTTTGGAAAGAACTGCTGCTTGACGAAGCCCATGCCGTAGCCCGCCAGAACCAGCAGGCCGACGGTCGCCAGCACCACCGGCAGGCGGAAGCGCACGGCGGCGGTGACCATCTTGCGCAGGCGGTTGTAGGAGGGCGTGTGGTAGATCGCCTCCTCGTCGATCTCGCCGCGCTCCGCCGCATGGCGCTCCAGCGAGCGCGGCAGCAGTTTCAGGCCGAGGTAGGGTGTGAAAACGACCGCCACGAGCCAGGAGATCAGCAGCGCCGTCGTCACAACCCAGAAGATGCCGCCGGCATATTCGCCGGCCGCCGACTTGGCAAAGCCGACGGGCAGGAAGCCTGCCGCCGTCACCAGCGTGCCGGTCAGCATCGGAAAGGCAGTGGATTCCCAGGCGAAGGTCGCCGCGCGGAAGCGGTCCCAGCCCTGTTCGATCTTCACCACCATCATCTCGATGGCGATGATCGCATCGTCGACCAGCAGGCCGAGCGAGAGGATCAGCGCGCCGAGAGAGATGCGCTCCAGATCGATGCCCATCAGCATCATCACCACGAAGGTGGCTCCAAGCGTCAGCGGCACGGAGAGCGCGACGATGATGCCGGTGCGAAAGCCGAGAGACAGGAAGGAGACCAGAAGCACGATCGAGATGGCGACGACGAACTTCAGCAGGAACTCGCCAACGGCCTCCTCAACCACTTCCGGCTGGTTGGAAACCTGGTGCAGTTCCGCGCCGACCGGCAGGCGATCCTTGATCTCGGCCGCCTTCTCATGCAGACGCTCGCCCAGTTCGAGCACATTGCCGCCTGCCGACATGGCAACGCCGAGCAGGATGGTGTCCTCGCCGTTGTAGCGGGCGACATAGCTTTGCGGATCGGCCACGCCGCGGCTGACCGTGGCGATGTCGCCGAGCCTGAACACCCGACCCTCCGCCTCGACGGGAACAGCAGCCACCGCCTCGACGCCGGCAAGGCTGCCGCTGACCCGCACCTGCACGGTCTCGCTCGGGGTATCGACCGAACCGGACGGCACGACGGCATTCTGGGCGGCAAGAGCATCGAAGATCGCGCTGGCAGGAATGCCGAGCGTCGCCAGCTTCGCATAGGAGATGTCGACATGGATCTTCTGGTCCTGCTCGCCGAAGAGCTGGACCTTTTCAACGCCAGGCACGGCCAGGAGCGACTGGCGGGCCATCTCGGCAAGGTCCGACAGCTCAGTCCAGGTCGCCCCCGGCGCGGTGAGCGCGTGAACCTGCACGTAGACGTCGGCATATTCGTCGTTGAAGAACGGACCGCGCACGCCCTGGGGCAATTCGCCTGAAATATCGCCCACCTTCTTGCGCGCCTGATACCACAGCTCCTCGACCTCCGAGGGCGGCGTCGCATCCTGCAGGACGATCTGGGTCGCCATGAAGCCGGGGCGGGTATAGGTCTCCAGCCGCAACAGCCAGGGCAGCGTCTGCAGGCGGGTTTCGACGCGGTCGGCAACCTGCTCCTGCATCTCCTGCGCACTGGCACCCGGCCACACGGCCGTCACCACCATCACCTTCACGGTGAAGGCCGGATCCTCGTTGCGGCCGAGATTGCCATAGGCATAAACGCCGGCAAGCGCCGTCACGATGATGAAGAAGAGAACGAGCGTCTGGTGCCGAATGGCCCAGGCGGACAGGTTGAAGCTGCTCATCGCAGCGCCCCCACCTGCACCGGGCCGCGCGACTCGCGCAGCACCGCCTTCAGCGTCAGACCGGGATCGATCCGGTGCACCCCGAGGCTGACCACATGGGCGCCTGGCTCGAGGCCGGAAATGACGGCGCGCTCGGCCTCAATGCGGTGCACCTTGACCGGCACAGCCTCGACGTGTTCCGCCCCCGGATCCGCCCGCCACACATTGGGCGCATCGCCCGAATACCAGACGGCGGTCAAGGGCACGGCAACCTCGTCCTGTCGTGCCACCTGCTGCAGATGGACCGTCGCAGTCATCCCCAGCCGCGCGTCAACAGTAGGGTCGTCGATGGCAAACCGTGCGGTGAAGGTTCGCGCGGCCGCATCTGCGACCGGCGAGAGCTCGCGAAGCCGGGCCTGATAGAGCCGGTCCGGGCTGGCCCACAACGTCACGCTCGCCCGCGCCGCTTCAAGGCCGGCGACCTGCGCCTCGGGAATCGCAACTTCCACCTCGCGCTCGCTGTCTCCAGCGATCCGGACGATGCCCTGTCCTGCGGTAACGACCTCGCCGGGCTCGGCCGTCACAGCCGTCACCACCCCGTCGCGATCCGCGCGCAAGGTGGCATAGGCGAGCTGGTTTTCGGCGAGAATGCGCTGCTCGGACGCGGCCTTCAGCGCGGCAGCCGCTGCATCGTCGGCGGCGACGGCCTGATCGAGCGCGGATTGCGAGACATGCCCCTTGGCCTGCAGCGCGGCGATCCGCGTCCGGTCCTCGGCCGTCCTGCGGGCCTGCGCCTGTGCGGCCCGCTCCTCCGCTTCGCGGGCCCGCAGGCTCGCACGCAAATCTTCCTCATCCAGGCTGGCGAGGCGCTGGCCGGCCGTCACCCTGTCGCCGACATCCACAAGCCGTTCGGAAATCTTGCCGCCGACCCGGAAGGCGGACGGCGCGTCGCTGCGGGCGTGGACGGTGCCTGAGAAAGTGAGGTCGTGGCCATCGGCCTTCACGGCCGGTTCGACCCACACGACACGAGGCGATGCGGCGGAGGTGTCCGCTTCCTCGGCCGCCTGCGGCTGGCAGGCGGCGACCAACACGGCCGTCAACAGGACCGCGCCGACCCGCCCCGCAGGGCGACCGAGATTGAACCATGTACCAACCGATGGAGGAAACGCCGGAAATGCGGAGGCGAGAGATGCGGGGAAGCTGCTCATCACTTGAGGCCTTTCGGGCGCATTATCGTCGGCACCGAGCCGACCGGCTGGAAACATGGAACGAGCGCGAACACCTCCGCGCGACCCTCAATATGGATGACAAGTGACGATTGTCAATAAACGTCAGTGAACATATATTAGTCGTCAGAAGGCGCCGGTGCCTGCAGACAGAGCCCGGCGCATGCCGTTCGGCCAAGCGTTTGCATGACGTCTGAAAGGTCCCGCCGGGCGGGTCGCGAAACAGACCTTCGGTTCCGGGACGAGTTGACGCAGGCGGCCATGGCTCCCATTGTGAGCCTGCGTTGCCGCGCTCGTTTTCGATGGCATTCAGGCAACCAAGGCCGCAGGCTCAAGAACCAGAAATGACCGGATCAGTGCATCATGACTGACTTGCTGGAAATGGAAGAGGCAGCCGCCCGGGACGGGACGAACAGTCCGGCGACCCGCGAGACGCGCAGACGCATCGTCGAGAAGGCAAGCGAACTGTTCCATCTTTACGGCTACCAGAAGACCACCGTGGCCGACATCGCCCGCGAACTGGGAATGTCACCGGCCAACGTCTATCGCTTCTTCGCTTCCAAGGCCGAGTTGACCAAGGCGGTCACGGTGATTGTGACCAGCGGTCTTCGCGCCGCCATGGAGCGGGATATCGAGGCCTGCGGCGGTACCAGCAGCGACAAGCTGCGCAAGATGGTCCGCCAGCACTTTCATCATGTGCGCGATCACTACACGGACAACAGGAAGATCCACGACCTGCTGGAAGCCGCCATGGACGAGGCGTGGGACGAAATAGAAATCCACAAGGCCGAGATGCGGGAGAGCTTCTCCCATCTGATTCAGGAAGGCATCGAGCGGGGTGAATTTCCTCAACAGGACGTCGAGACCTCGGCCCTGCTGTTCCAGCATTCGCTCGTGATGTTCTTCCATCCGGCGCTGGTGGCGCAGACCTGTCGCTGCCTGCCGGAAGGACATCAGGACATGATGTTCGAGCCGATGGTGGATTTCGCGCTGGCAGCGCTCCGCGATGGCCGGTTTCGTGCCTTGCCTGCCGAGGTCACCGCTCCCGCCGCGTCGTGCTGAGGTCCGGCCCCGCGTCGGGAGAGCCGCAGGCCGCCGCCGCAGGCAAATCGCCGACCGAAAGCCTCAGGGCGTGCGGCCGTCGAGCATCTGCCGGTCGCTAACCTCGCTCCAGGGCGTCAGCCGCTCCAGCGCGCGGATATAGCTGGCATGGATGTCGCGGGCGACGTCGCCGGTATTGGCCAGCGCGCCGACGACATCCTTCGACGTGGTCTGCAGGGCCTGCATGACCGGCTGCGGGAAGCGCCGCAGCTCGACCCCGTCCTCGCCCACCAGCTGCCGCAGGGCCTCGGAATTGCGCCAGGCGCTCTCGGCGATGGAATGCAGCGTCTCCATGCGGCAGGCGGCGACGATCACCCCCTTCAGATCGTCCGGCAGCCCGTCATAGGCCACCTGGTTGATCAGGGTCTCGCTCGCCCCGTTCGGCTCGTGGAAGCCCGGCGTGTAGCAAAGCTTCGAGACGTTCTGGAAGCCCATCGCCCGGTCGGCTTCCGGCCCGAGGAATTCCGCCGCATCGAGAAGTCCGCTCTGCAGCGCCGGCACGATCTCCGCCGGCGGCAACGAGACCGGCGTCGCCCCCAGGCGCCGCATCACCTCTCCGCCGAGGCCGGTCATGCGGATGCGCAGGCCGCGCAGGTCGTCCAGCGACATGACCGGGCGCATGAACCAGCCGCCGAGCTGCGGCCCGCTGTTGCCGCCCATCAGCGGCTTGATGCCGAACGGCGCGTAAAGCCGCTCCCAAAGGCCCATGCCGCCGCCCTGCTCAAGCCAGGTCACATGCTCGTAAGGCAAAAGGCCGAAGGGCACGGCGGAGAAGAAGACGGCAGCCGGCAGCCGGTCCTGCCAGAAGGCGGGAGAGGCATGGCCCATCTGCGCCGTGCCGGCCGACACCGCGTCGAACACCTCGCCGCCCGCCACCAGTCCGCCGGCGGGAAACAGGCGCACGCGCATGCGCCCGCCGCTGAGGCGCGCGATCGCATCGCAGATCCGCGAGGCAGACACGCCCGGTCCCGGCTGGTCGGCCGGCCAGGTGGTCACCATCTTCCATTCGATCGTCGTCTGGGCGAGCGCGGGCGTCGCCAGCCCGCCGGCAAGCCCGAGGCTAGAGAGCCCCAGTCCCGCCAACCCGAGCGCACCGCGCCGCGTCACGCCGGACGCGCGGGAGGAGGATGACGATGTCTTGCGATGTTTCATTCGGCGTCTGGAACCATGTCTGCGGAACGTGCCGTGCCCCTGAACGTGCCGTCTTCGCACGGGCGGTGCGAACCGGTGTTTCATGGCAGACTCCGACATGGCGGGCAACTGCGCAAGTCCCGCAAGATCAAAGTTTCACAACCCTGCGCAACATCGCGCGACCCAACGTGAACGGCCGTCGTTGTCCCTTGCCCCGCTGTTCCGCATCCGCTTCACTGTCGCGATGAGTCGCGGCCCTTGCCGCCCAGCCAGCCGGAGACGTCCATGGTTCCGTTTTTCGTGATGATCAAATGCCATCTCGGCAAGGCCTACCAGGTGGCCAACGCCATCGCCGACGCGGAGATCGCCTCCGAGATCTATTCGACCGCCGGCGACTTCGACCTCCTGGTGAAGTTCTACGTCGACGACGAGACGGATATCGGCCATTTCGTCAATGAGAAGGTCCATCCCTTCGACGGCATTCTCGACACCAAGACGATGATCACGTTCAAGGCGTTCTGACACGCCTTGAACGGCCCTTCCCGGCTCAGGCCTTCGACGGGGTGACCGTGCTGCGTTCGCGGGACCTGTCGAGGCCGAGCTGGTGCTCGCGGAAGATGACGAAGACGCCCGCGCCGATGACGATGGCCGCGCCGCCGACCACTTCCAGCGTCGGGATTTCCGCAAAGACGATCCAGCCGACCAGCACCGTCCACAGCATCGTCGTGTATTCGAACGGCGCGATGGTGGAAGCGTCGGCGTAGCGATAGCTCTGGGTCAGCAGGATCTGGCCGATGCCGCCGGACAGGCCGATGGCGACGAGGATGATGGCGTCGTTCAGGTCCGGCATCACCCAGCCGAACGGCGCCGACATCAACGCGAAGACCGAGGTCACGGCCGCGAACCAGACGACAATGGTCGAGGTCCGCTCGGTTCCGGTGAGCCGCCGCACGGTGATCATCGCCAGCGCCATGAAGATCGCGCTGGCGAAGGCCAGCATCGCCCCGAGCGAGGCTTCCTCCGTCGGCGCGACGCCGGACAGATGCGGCGACAGGATGATGAGAATGCCGAGGAAGCCGACGACGACGGCGCTCCAGCGATAGGCGCGCACCTTTTCGCGCAGGATGATGGCGGCCAGCGCCACGGTGACGAGCGGGGCGGAAAAGCTGATCGCCGTCGCATCGGGCAGCGGCAGGCGGGCGATGGCGGCGAACCACAGGGACATCGCCGTCCCGCCGACGATGGCGCGGCTGATATGGCCCCAGGGGCGCTTCGTGGAAAAGGCCTCGCCCAACTGGCCCTGCCAGGCGATGACCAGCAGAACCGGCAGCATGCCGAAGAACGAGCGGGCGAAGATCACCTCACCGACCGGATAGGCCCCGTCGAGCAGCTTCACCATGGCGATCATGCCGGTGAAGACGAGGGCCGAAACCACCTTCAGCGCAATACCGAGCCTGGGGTTGTAGGCGTTGAAATCTTTGGCGACCGGTGTCTGTCCGGTCGTCGTGTCGGCGCGTTCGGAGGCCATTGCGTGTCAGGATCTGCCGGTGGCACCGGCCTGTCTGACAGCCCGGAAAGGTGGAACATCCTTTATTTATAGGATGAATCGCGCAGGGCTGCCCATGGGAATTGCAGGGCACCCTTGCGCGAAACACATGACCTTGCGTCAGCTATTGGCTGCGCGAATAGCCTCCCAGACCCGGAGCGGCGTCGCGGGCATGTCGATATGGGCGACGGCCGCCCCCCGGCGCAGCGCATCGCCGACCGCATTCATCACCGCCGGACCGGCACCGATGGTGCCCGCCTCGCCCGCGCCCTTGATGCCGAGCGCGTTGGTGGTGGAAGGAATGTTGTTGGTCTCGAAGCGGATGCCCGGAATATCGGCGGCGCGCGGCATCTGGTAGTCGAGGAAGGACGCCGTCAGCAGCTGCCCGTCCTCGTCGTAGACCGTGTGCTCCATCAGGGCCTGGCCGATGGCCTGCACGACGCCGCCATGCACCTGGCCGGCGAGCAGGATCGGGTTCACCGTGACGCCGAAATCGTCGACGATCACATAGTCCAGCAGCTCGATGTCGCCGGTCTCCGGATCGACCTCCAGCTCGCAGATATGCGTGCCGTTGGGATAGGTCGCCTCGGCCTGCTTGACCTCCTCGCGCGCCGACAGCTGCTCGGGCGCGGCGGCCGCGATCTCGGCCAGCGTCACCGACCGGTCGGTGCCGACAACCCGCACCTCGCCGTCCACGAGCTCCAGATCCTCAGGGCCCGCCTCCAGCTTGTCGGCGGCAAGGTCCTTGATCTTCTTCACCAGACTGCGCGAGGCCTCCAGTACCGACGGCAGGCCGATGGGGATCGAGCGCGAGCCGCCCGTGCCGCCGCCCTTGCGCACCCGGTCGGTGTCGCCCTGGATCATGGTGATGCGGTCGAGATCGACACCGAACTGCTCGGCGATGATCTGGCCGTAGGCGGTGGCGTGGCCCTGGCCGTTGGTCTGCGTGCCGATCAGCAGGGTCAGCGAACCGTCCCCGCCCAGTTCCACCGTCGCCTCCTCCGAGCCGGCGAAGGCGCAGGCCTCGATATAGGTCGCCATGCCGATGCCGCGATAGCGCCCGCGCGCAGCGGACGCCTCCACCCGCTCGGCAAACCCGTCCCAGCCGATTGCCGCCATCGCCTTGTCCATATGGGCAGAAAAGTCGCCGGTGTCGTACATGCGTCCCGTATGGGTGGTGTAGGGAAGCTGCTCGGGACGGATGAAGTTGCGACGCCGGAACTCGGCCGGCGACATGTCCATCTCGGCCGCCGCCCGGTCGACCAGACGCTCCAGCAGGTAGGCGGCCTCGGGCCGGCCCGCGCCGCGATAGGCGTCGGTCGGGGTGGTGTTGGTGAAGACGCCCTTCACAACGCCGTACAGCGCCGGCACATGATACAGGCCGGTTGCCATCGACAGTCCGAAATTCGGGATCATCGGGCCGTACTGGTGCAGATAGGCACCCATCGCCGCCACGATCTCGACGCGCAGCGCCAGGATGCGCCCTTCGGCATCGAGCGCCACTTCCGCCATCGACAGGTTGTCGCGGCCGTGCGCGTCGGCAAGGAAATGCTCGGTGCGCTCGCAGACCCACTTCACCGGCCGGCCCAGACGCTCCGCCGCCACTAGGCAGACCGGGTACTCCGGATAGACGAAATTCTTGGTTCCGAAACCTCCGCCGACATCCGGCGTGACGACCCGCAGCCGGTCGCGCGGGATGCCGAGAATATCGCCGGCGATGATCGCCTGCATGCTGTGGCCGCCCTGGGTGCCGGCGGTCAGCGTGTAGCGCCCGCTCTCGGCATCGTATTCGCCGACACAGCCGCGCGGCTCCATGTAGTTGCACACGAGCCGGTTGTTGACGATGTCGATCCGCGTGACGTGGTGAGCACTCTCGAATGCCCGGTTCGTCGCCGCCGCGTCGCCCGCATCATAGGTGAAGGCAAGGTTGGTGCCCGTCTCCGGCCATACCAGCGGCGCGTCGGGCTTCAGCGCATCGCCCGTGTCGACCACCGCGTCGAGAGGCTCGTAGTCGACCTCGATCAACTCGGCCGCCGACTTGGCATTGGCGAGCGTGTCGGCAACGACCAGCGCGATCGGCTCGCCGACATGGCGCACGGTGTCGGTGGCCAGCACCGGGCGCGGGGGAACCGCATGCCTCGTGCCATCGCTCTGGGTGAGGATCGCCTTGGTCGGCATCAGGCCGAGGTCCGGAATGTCCGCCGCGGTCATCACCATGGCAACGCCCGGGGCGGACCGTGCCGGCTCCAGATCCCCGAGGGTGATGCGCGCGTGCGCCACGCTGGAGCGCACCACGAAGGCGCGCAACATGCCGTCCGACTGGATGTCGTCGGTATAGTGCCCACGGCCCGTGACCAGTGCATCGTCTTCCTTGCGGCGCACCGGCGCGCCGATGCCGAACTTGGCGTGCACCATCTCGTTCATTCGAATGCCTCGTTGCTAACAGCCGGGCACTGCCCGGAGATCGCTGCGGTGATTGCGGAAAGCGTTGCGTGCGACATGTCGCGCCGTGCCGGGAGGGTCAAGGCCGAACATGGCGGATCAGGTATCGCGACGAAAACCGCCAGTGTGTGGTTGAGGAAAAGCTTAGCGGCAAAAGCGCCCATTCGCCAAGGGGGCGGAAGACCGGCCAGACCCTTTCGCGATAGCTGCCAATGGGACTATGCTCGGCCTCTCACCTTCTTGCGGCCGTCGTCGTCGCCTTCCCGCCACGGACACCCCGATGCCCCCTCCTTCCGAGCAGTCGCCCCCAGGCTCTCCCGATCCCGGAGACAGGCGCAGCCTCGCCCAGCGCTATCGCGACACCGGCGACAGGCTCTCGCTGCTGCCGGGCAATGTCCGCGGCATCTTGTGGATGCTGGTCGCCAGCATCTTCTTCACCGCCATGGTCACCCTCATCAAGATCCTCGGCGAGAGATTGCACGTCGCCGAGATCATCATGATCCGCCAGATCATCATGACGATGATCGTCGCTCCGGTGATCATCTCGGGCCTTCCCGGCTCGCTGAAGACGCAGCGCCCCGGCCTGCACGTCATCCGCGTCTGCTGCGCCTCGGTGGCCATGCTTGCCGGCTTCACCGCGATCATTCACCTGCCGCTGGCGGACGCCACCGCAATCGCCTTTTCCAAGACCTTCTTCCTGACGATCCTCGCGATCCTGTTCCTCGGCGAGACCGTCGGCCCGCACCGCTGGGCGGCCACGGCGATCGGTTTCCTCGGCGTCATCGTGATCCTGCAGCCGGGCGGCGACACGGGCTTCAGCATCTATGCGGCCATGGCGGTCGCCGGTGCCGCAGCGGCCGGCACCGTGATGATCATCATCCGCAAGCTGTCGCAGGTGGAGCGCCCGGTCACCATCCTCACCTATCAGGCATTTTTCGTCGGCCTGATCATGCTGCCCATCGCCGTCTATTACTGGAAGACGCCGACGCTGGAGGAGTGGGGCCTCTTGCTGCTGGTGGGCATGGCCTCCTGGGCAGGCCAGATGTGCAACATCCGGGCCTTTCGCGCCGGCGAGGCTTCCGCCCTCGCCGCCCTCGACTATGCCCGCCTGATCTACGCGACCATCATCGGCTTTCTGGTTTTCGGAGAGCTCCCGGCTCCCGCCACCTATGCCGGCTCCGCGCTCATCGTCGCCGGAGCGCTCTACACGGTCTGGCGGGAAAACCGGCTCGGCCGGCAAATCACGGCGCGCACAGGCGTGCGGGCCGATCCCCCTTGATCCGGGAGGCCTGCGCGGGCCGCGCTCACGCCCCGTTGAAATGCGGTGTCCAGATCCCGTCGACCCGGTAGCCGCCCAGCGTCCTTGCCCTCTCGGCAAAGATCGGGGTTCGGGTAAAGGCGATCAGCGCCTGGAACGGCGCCTCGAACCAGTCCCGCCGCGACACAAGGAGATCGAAGCGCTCCTCGCAGACGGGAACGAAATCCAGCTTGAACTGCCGCGCCGAAGCGGCAAGCCCGAAGGCCGCATCCGCACGCCCGTCAAGCACGGCAAGCGCCGCCTCGCGCTCGTCCCGTGCCACCGGAGCTTCCTGCGGCACCGCAATGCCGGCTTCGGAAAACAGCCGCTCCATCAGGTGCTGGCTGCCGGCCTGCGGCTGGCGCAACACCATGCGCTTGCCGGCAAGATCGGCGATGGAGCCGATGCCGAGCGGATTGCCCGGCGAAACGATGATGCCGCGATCGCGCCAGGCCCATTCCGCCAGCACCACGGGGCGGAAGCGAAAGCGCCGCGAGACGAGTTCGGTGTTCCAGCCCTCGTCCTGGATCATGTGAAGCCCGGCCGCGACACCTTCCAGCTGCTCGAACCGGTCGAGCCCGTCGAGACTGCCGTCAAAGAACGCGGCCAGCCCCGAGCCGCTCTCGCGCAGCGCCCATTCCAGCAGCGGATCGTGGCTGCCCAGGATGACGGCGGGCCGGGTTCCCTCGCCTGTCGGCGCCTCGCTGGCATTCTCGATCCAGGCAAGCACCACTTCGCGGGGGAAGAGCAACTTGCCCGTCGCGCGGCTGTGGGGAATCTCGCCGGCGGCGGCCAGATCGTAGATCTTGCGCTCCTTGACCCGGAGCAGGTCGGCCATTTCCTTGGTAGTGAGATAGGTCGGCAGGTCGGCCGTCATCTTGCCGGGTGTCCTGTTGAAGTTGCGAATAGGATCGCTTTCGACAATGCCAAGTTGACCGGCCTGCATCAAGCGCAGCCGGTACAACATCTTGCGAAGATCGGCGGAACGTCAGTTGTCGGCAGCCGAGGAGGCGCGCTTCGCCTTTTCCTCCTCCACCAGTTCCTTCTTGGACAGCTTGCCGACCATCGTCTTGGGCAGGGCGTCGCGGAACTCGATCTCCTGCGGCAACTCGATCGGAGACAGGTGCCCTTTCAGGAACTGGCGCAGGTCCTCCGCGGACACGGTCTCCTCCGGCTTCAGCTTGATGAAGGCCTTGGGCGCCTGTCCGCGATAGCTGTCGGGTATGGCGATCACGATCGCCTCCTCGACGGCCGGATGCTGGTAGATCGCCTCCTCGATCATGCGCGGATAGACGTTGTAGCCCGAGCACAGGATCAGGTCCTTGATCCGGTCGACCAGATACACGAACCCGTCCGGGTCGCGATAGCCGACATCGCCCGTATGCAGGGCCCCGTTCTCGATGGCCCGGGCCGTGTCTTCGGGACGATTGTAGTAGCCGGCCATCACCTGCGGCCCGCGCACGACCAGCTCGCCCTTCTCTCCCTCCGGGACGCATTCGGACGGGTTGTCGAGGCTGCGGAACTCAAGCGTCGTTCCAGGAATGGCCAGACCGATGGAGCCTGAACGCCGGTTCTCGTTGAGCGGATTCGCCGCCACCACCGGCGAGGCTTCGGTCAGGCCGTAGCCCTCGACCAGAATACAGCCGGTCAGTCCCTCGAACTGCGTCTTCACCTCCACCGGCAGCGGCGCGCCGCCGGAGATGCACAGCCGGATCGTGGTGAGATCGTAGCCCTTGGTCATCTCTGCATTGTTGATGGCCGTGTAGATGGTCGGCACGCCGGGAAACAGCGTGATCTTCTTCCGCCGGATCGTTTCGAGCAGCATCTTCAGCTCGAAGCGCGGCATCAAGACCATCTCGGCCGCCAGCACCACCGACAGATTCTGCGCCACCGTCATCGCGAAGACGTGGAAGAACGGCAGCACGCAGAGCATCTTCTCCTCGCCGACCTTCGCCTCGCAGAAGATCGAGCGCATCTGCTCGATATTCGCGGCAAGGTTGGTGTGGGTCAGCATCGCGCCCTTGGGAACGCCCGTCGTTCCGCCCGTGTACTGAAGCACGGCGATGTCGGTATCGGGGCGGATATCGGCAACGCGCGGCGCGGCCCCGTGGCCCGTGACCTCGGAAAAGCGCGGATGCGCGGCATCCTGCGGCACGCGCGCCCGGTCGCCGCGCTTGAAAAGCTGGAACAGCAGCTTCTTGGGCTGGGGCAGGATATCGGCCATCGGGCAGACGATGATGCGGTCGAGCGTTCCCTCGCGCCGCACCGCCTCCACCTTGTCGTAGATGACCTTGAGGTCCATCGTCACCATGATGCGCGTGCCGCTGTCCCGCGCCTGGAACGACAGTTCCCGCTCCACATAGAGCGGATTGAAGTTCACCACGACGCCGCCGATCTTCAGTATCGCGAAATAGAAGATCGTGTAGTAGGGCGTGTTCGGCAGGCACAGACCCACCTTGTCGCCCTTGACCACGCCCATCGCCTGAAGGCCCGCGGCTGCCCGGTCGGCGAGCGCCGCGATCTCGGCATAGGTCCAGCCCTTCCCCAGGAAGTCCATGGCCGGTCTCCGCCCATGCTCCTTTGCCGCCGTGTCGAGATAGGTATGCATCGGCTGCGGACGAAAAGCGGCAAGCCAGACCTGCGGTTCGCTCACGATGGTTCCTCCCGGACCCGGCACGTGGATCGTGCCCTGTTGTTGCACGGTGCCCGCCCCTCCTGCAGACCCGAGACCGGCTTTGCCGGCACGGTCAACATGGGCAAGGCTTCCCTTTACGTCAACGTAAAATGCGATTTCTCGGCGGCGCTTCGGCCCAGCGCCAGTCTACCACGCGGCGGCCGCGATCCGCATCGCGGCACGCGCCCAACTCAGCCGAGCAGCGCGAAACGGTCGACATCGAACATCCCGCGATCCGTGATCTTGAGATGCGGAATGACCGGCAACGGCAGGAAGGCGACCTGCAGGAACGGCTCCGGCAGAGTGCATCCCAGCGCACGCGCGGCGATCCGCAGGGACTCCAGCGCGTGCCGCACCTCCTCGAACGAGGCAAGGCTCATCAGGCCGGCGACCGGAAGAGCCAGTTCCGCCATGATCGTATCGCCGCGCGCCACGACGAACCCGCCCTGTAGCTCGGCGATCCGGTTGACCGCTGTCGCCATCGAGGCGTCGTCGCAGCCCACCACGCAGATATTGTGGCTGTCATGGCCGACGGAGGAGGCAATCGCCCCACCCTGCAATCCGAAGCCGGACACGAAGCCTCGGCCGATATTGCCGTTCTGCCCATGCCGCTCCACCACCGCGACCTTAGCCACATCCGAAGCGGGATCGGCCTGCAGGCCGCCGTCCCCTTCCGGCAGGCTTCGCGACAGATGCTCCGTGATGATCCGGCCCGGCACCACGCCGATAACGGCGCTCTCGTTCGCGCCCGACCCCACGATGCGAAAGTCCTCCGCAGTGACCGGGCGCTGCAGGCGGACGCTGTCGAGGCCCACCGGCTGGAGAGGCTGACGCGCGGCAAAAGCGTCCTCGTCCACCGGACGTCCTCCGGCGATGACCGAGTGCACGCGGCATTGTTCCAGATCGTCGAGCAGCACGATGTCGGCGCGCCAGCCCGGCGCCACCTGCCCCCGGTCGCGCAGGCCGAAGGCGACCGCCGCCGACCAGCTGGCTGCGCGATAGGCGTCGCAAGGCCGGGCGCCGCGAGCGATCAGCCGGCGGATCATGCTGTCGAGATGCCCTTCCTCGGCAATATCCAGCGGATTGCGGTCGTCGGTGCAAAGACAGACGAAGGAGGAGGTGTCCGGCATCAGCACCTCGGCCAGCGCCTCCAGATCCTTCGAAACAGAGCCCTCCCGGATCAGGATCGTCATGCCCTTGGCGAGCTTCTCGCGCGCTTCCCCGGCCGTTGTCGCCTCATGATCGGTGCGGATGCGCGCGGCGAGATATCCGTTGAGATCCAGCCCCGACAGGAGCGGCGCATGTCCGTCGATATGGCCGTCCTGGAACGCCGCCAGCTTGGCGATCGAGCCGGGATCGCGGGCGAGAACACCGGGAAAGTTCATGAATTCGGCCAAGCCGATGACCTTGGGATGGTCGCGGAACGGCTCGAGATCCTTGATCTCCAGCCGCGCGCCGGCCGTCTCGAACGCGGTCGCCGGCACACAGGACGACAGGTTGACCCTGAGATCCATCAACGTGCGCTCGGACGCATCGAGGAAATAGCGGATCCCGTCGGCGCCCAGCACATTGGCGATCTCGTGCGGGTCGCAGATTGCCGTCGTCACGCCATGCGGCAGCACGCAGCGGTCGAATTCGAGCGGCGTCACCAGCGAGGATTCGACATGCAGATGGGTATCGATGAAACCGGGAACGACGATGCGGCCGCCGCCATCCAATTCGCGCTCTCCGCAATATTTTCCATGCGTGCCGACGATCCGGTCGCCGACGATCGCCACGTCCGTTTCGGTCAACGAGCCGTCGATCACCGAGAACAGGCGCACGTTGCGCAGCACCAGATCCGCAGGCACCTCTCCTCGTCCGGCAGCGATCGCGCGCTCCAGAAAAACCCGCGTTTCCATCGTGTTCGGCATGTTCTGCTCCCTGGCGTGCGATCCTTGCACCCTGCCTCGCACCCAAGCATGGCACAAGCACGGCAGCGCACGCCAGCGCCACCGGACGTTGCGGATTCCGCGCTGCAACACCGAAAATGGATTGACAAAAGGATGGCATCGATAATTAATTAATCAGATTAAACAAATAAGCTTGTTTCAACCGCCCTGCAGAGGCGGGGACGGCCGGTGAGGGAGGATTTTCGGTGGCAAGACGCCCGCTCGTCGGACAAGGATCCAATTCCGTTCAACTACGCCGGTACAACGAGCGCATCGTGCTCCAGGTGCTGCGCCGCGTAGGCGAGGCCTCCAAGGCCGATCTTGCACGCCTTGCCCAGCTCACCAACGCGGCCATCGGCGGCATTATCCAGGACCTGACGGCCAGCGGCCTCATCGAAACGCTCGGCAAGCGGCACGACGGCGGTCGCGGCCAACCGGCAACCATGCTGCGCCTGTCCGCGACCGGTGCCTACGGTTTCGGCGTGCGCATCGACCGCACCTCCATCGAGACGGTGCTGGCCGACTTTTCGGGGCGCATCATCGGGCGCCAGTCGCATGACCGGTTCCTGCCCGAGCCCGAGCGCGTCGTCGAGATCGTCGCCCGCGACATTGCCATGCTGCTGCGGCTGATCTCGCCGCAGGAGCATTCCCGCATCGCCGGCGTCGGCGTCGCCATGCCGTTCAACCTCGGCTCCTGGCTGCACGAGCTTGGCCTGCCCACGGCGAACTTCCACCTTTGGGACGACATCGACTTCAAGCAGATGCTCGAAGAAGCGGTCGACTTCCCGGTCTTTTCAGAAAACGACGGCACCGCTGCTGCCATTGCCGAACTCTTCTCCGGCGCCGGCCGTTATGCCGACGACTTTCTCTACCTGTTCCTTGGCCCCGCCATCGGCGGCGGCGTCGTCTATGGCGGCGATTGCGTGAAGGGCGTCCAGGGCAATGCGGGCGATGTCGCAATGATCCCGGTGCCGCGCAGCCGGCTTGCCTCCGCCCCTGCCCCGCGCGGGGAGATGGATATCCTGCTGACCCGCGCCTCGCTTTCCGCCCTCAAGCGGCACCTTGCCCATCACGGCATCGTCGCCGAGACGCGGGACGACCTGGAGCGCGCGGCGGAAAGCGGTCATCCTGCGGTCGAGGAATGGCTGGCGGATTGTGTGGCCGCCCTGACCCCGGCGATCTGGTCGGCGATCTCCCTGATCGATGTGCCGCTGGTGGTGATCGACTTCGACATCGACGGCGGCCTGCCACAGCGCCTGATCGACGATCTGGCCCATGCGCTGACCTTGGCCGCGCCGCAATCGCGCGTGCCGCCGCGCCTGCGCCGCGGCTCGTTCGGCCAGGATGCGGGCGCCGCCGGAGCCGCCAACCTGCCGATCTTCTTCCACTATTCGCCCCGCACCGCGATTCCGAGCGCGAACGAGGGCAAACGAGGTGCTGCCGATGCTGCTGCGCGCCAGGCGCGCATGGACGTCGAGCCCGCACAGGACGGCCGCCCGGCATGAGGAGCCGGACGGCCTGCGATCCGATCGCAAGCCAACTGGGAGGAACTGACAATGCTTAGGAAACTGATGCTCGCCGGCACCGTGCTCGGCATGGCAGCGGCCACGCCGGCGCTGGGCGCCGACATTTCCGCCTGCCTCGTCACCAAGACCGACACCAACCCCTTCTTCGTGAAGATGAAGGAAGGCGCCACCGCCAAGGCGGCCGAGCTCGGCATCGAGCTGAAATCCTATGCCGGCAAGATCGACGGCGATCATGAAAGCCAGGTCGCGGCCATCGAGACCTGCATCGCCGATGGCGCCAAGGGCATTCTCATCACCGCCTCCGACACCAAGGCCATCGTCGACAGCGTCAAGCAGGCCCGCGATGCCGGCATCCTGGTGATCGCGCTCGACACCCCGCTGGAGCCGATCGACGCGGCCGACGCCACCTTCGCCACCGACAATTTCAAGGCCGGTGAGCTGATCGGCCAGTGGGCCCGCGCCACGCTCGGCGATGCGGCGGCCGATGCCAAGATCGCCATGCTCGACCTTGCCGTTAGCCAGCCCTCCGTCGGCGTGCTGCGCGACCAGGGCTTCCTGACCGGCTTCGGCATCGACGTGAAGGATCCGAACCGCTGGGGCGACGAGGACGACCCGCGCATCGTCGGCAACGACGTGACCGCCGGCAACGAGGAAGGCGGCCGCACAGCCATGGAGAACCTGTTGACCAAGGATCCGATGGTCAACGTGGTCTACACGATCAACGAACCCGCCGCCGCCGGCGCCTACGAGGCCCTGAAGGCGGTCGGCCGCGAGAACGATGTGCTGATCGTTTCCGTCGACGGCGGCTGCCCGGGCGTGAAGAACGTCACCGAGGGCGTCATCGGTGCCACCTCGCAGCAGTATCCGCTGCTGATGGCCTCGCTCGGTATCGAGGCGATCAAGGCCTTCGCCGACACCGGCGCCAAGCCGGAGCCGACACCGGGCAAGTCCTTCTTCGACACCGGCGTTGCGCTGGTGACCGACAAGCCGGCGGAGGGCGTTCCCTCCATCGACACCAAGGAAGGCATGGACAAGTGCTGGGGTTAAGCCCCCGATAGCATGGGACGGACGCTCCGCGCGGGAAGGCGAGCCCCTCCCGCGCGGGCCATCCGCCGGCAGCCTCTGCCGGCACGACAGTCCGCAAACCACAGTCCAGGCACCGTTCCGGGGAGGAGACCCAATGAGCGACGCGCAGACATCCGCAAAACACGACTTCGAGAAGGGACTTGCCGGAAGTTCGACAGACGTTGCCGCCTTCGAGCGCCCCGAACGCCCGCTCATCGACCGGATCCAGCACCGGTTGCACGCCCGCCCCGAGTTCGTTCCGCTGATCGTCCTGGTGCTCTCGCTGGCGGTGTTCGGCATCCTGCTCGGTTCGAAGTTCTTCTCGCCCTTCGCCCTGACGCTCATTCTTCAGCAGGTGGCCATCGTCGGTATTGTTGGCTGTGCCCAGTCGCTGGTGATCCTGACCGCCGGCATCGACCTGTCGGTCGGCGCGATCATGGTCCTGTCCTCCGTGGTGATGGGCCAGTTCACCTTCCGCTACGGGCTGCCGCCCGAGATCGCGGTGCTGTGCGGCCTTGCCTGCGGCACCTTCTGCGGCTTCATCAACGGCGCGCTGGTCGCCTGGATGCGCCTGCCGCCCTTCATCGTCACGCTCGGCATGTGGCAGATCGTGCTGGCGGCGAATTTCCTCTACTCGGCCAACGAGACGATCCGCAGCCAGGACATCGAGGCGCAGGCCCCGATCCTCCAGTTCTTCGGCGAGAAGTTCAACATCGGCGGCGCCGTCTTCACCTATGGCGTCATCGCCATGTTCCTGCTGGTCCTGGTACTGAACTACGTGCTGAACCACACGGCCTGGGGACGCCACGTCTATGCCATCGGCGACGATCCGGACGCGGCGGAGCTTGCCGGCGTGCGCGTCGCCCGCATGCGCATCTCGGTCTACACGCTGGCCGGCCTCATCTGCGCCATCGGCGGCTGGGCGATGATCGGCCGTCTCGGCTCCGTCTCGCCGACGACCGGCCAATTCACCAACATCGAATCCATCACCGCCGTGGTGATCGGCGGCATCTCGCTCTTCGGCGGGCGCGGCTCGATCCTCGGCATGCTGTTCGGTGCGCTCATCGTCGGCGTGTTCTCCCTCGGTCTGCGCCTCATCGGCACCGATCCGCAATGGACTTACCTGCTGATCGGCATGCTGATCATCGGCGCCGTCGCCATCGACCAGTGGATCAGAAAGGTTGCAGCATGACCCGCGAACCGATCCTCACCGCCCGCGGCCTCGTCAAGCGCTACGGCCGTGTCGTCGCCCTCGACCGGGCCGACTTCGACCTCTATCCCGGCGAGATCCTCGCCGTGATCGGCGACAACGGTGCCGGCAAATCGACGCTCATCAAGGCGATCTCCGGCGCCGTCGTACCGGACGAGGGCGAGATCCGTCTGGAGGGCAAGCCGGTCAATTTCTCCTCGCCGATGCGGGCACGCGAGGCCGGCATCGAGACCGTCTACCAGAACCTTGCCCTGTCGCCGGCTCTGTCCATCGCCGACAATCTGTTCATGGGTCGCGAGCTGCGCAGCCCCGGATGGATGGGCAAGTACCTGCGCAAGCTCGACCGCAAGGCGATGGAGAAGATCGCCCGCGAGAAACTCTCCGAGCTCGGGCTGATGACCATCCAGAACATCAACCAGGCGGTGGAGACGCTGTCCGGCGGCCAGCGCCAGGGCGTTGCCGTGGCGCGGGCTGCCGCCTTCGGTTCCAAGGTCGTGATCATGGACGAGCCCACCGCCGCCCTCGGCGTCAAGGAAAGCCGCAAGGTCCTCGACCTGATCCGCGACGTGAAGGCGCGCGGCCTGCCCATCGTGCTGATTTCCCACAACATGCCGCATGTGTTCGAGGTTGCCGACCGCATCCATATTCATCGCCTCGGGCGTCGTGCCTGTGTCATAAGGCCGGACGATTTCTCCATGTCCGACGCCGTCGCAATCATGACCGGCGCGATGGAACCGCCGCAGGCAGCGGCGGCCTGAGAGTGCGGAGACGTTTGCCGATGCGACTGCTGCTGATTGCCGCCCTGCTCGCCCTGCCCTTTGCCTTGCCACCTGTGGGAACACGGGCGGCCGAGATCGAGGCTCCCGGACCGGAGGGAGCGCTGCGCGGCACGCTGGCCGGCCCTGTCGGAACGGACGCGCCGGTGGTGCTGATGATCCCCGGCTCCGGCACCAGCGACCGCGACGGCAACCAGCTTCCCCACATCCGGGCCGCAACCCTGCGCCTGCTGGCGGAAGGACTGGGCGCGCGCGGCATCGTCACTGCACGCGTCGACAAGCGCGGCCTCAGCGGCAGCAGCGAGGCCGCAAGCGACCCCGAGGCTGTGACCCTTGCCGACTACGCCGACGATGCCCGCGCGTGGATCAAGGTCCTGCGCGAGAAAACCGGGGTCTCCTGCGTCTGGATCCTCGGCCACAGCGAGGGCGGACTTGTCGCGCTCAAGGCCGCGACCGTCGATGCGGACGGGATCTGCGGGCTGCTGCTCGCGGCAGCGCCCGGCCGCCCGCTTGGCGTGCTGCTGCGCGAGCAATTCCAACAAGGCCTGCCGGAAGACAATCCCCTTCGCCAGCCGACGCTGGATGCGCTCGAGACCATCCTTGTGAAACTGGAGGCAGGGCAGCCGGCCGACGTTTCGGGGGTCAATCCGCAACTGGCAGCGATTTTCCGTCCCTCCGTTCAGCCATTTCTGATCGATCTGCTGGCCCACCATCCGGCGAAAATGATCGCGCAAGTTACGCTTCCCGTGCTGATCCTCCAGGGCACCCGTGACCTGCAGGTCACGATGAACGACGCCGAAGTGCTCGCGGCCGCCTGCCCCGACGCGCGGCTCGTGCGCCTTGAGGGCGTCAACCACATGTTCAAGCCGGCGCCCGCCGAGCGAGAGGGCAACCTCGCCGCCTATGCGGATCCCGACCTTCCGCTTGCAGACGGCGTCGTCGCGGCCGTCGCCGAGACGGTGCTGGATGGCACCGACCCGACATCCCCAAGGAGCCCCGTTCAATGATTCTCGTCTGCGGCGAAGCGCTGTTCGACCTCTTTGCCGAGGACGGCGACGGAGGACAGCTGACCCTCGATGCCCGTATCGGCGGCTCGCCCTTCAACGTCGCCGTGGGTCTTGCCCGGCTTGAGGTTCCGGTCGCGTATTTCGGCGGCCTGTCGCGCGATTTCTTCGGTCGTCGCCTCAAGTCCGCACTGGAAACAGAAGGCGTCGACACCAGCCTCGTCGTCGACAGCGACGCGCTGACCACCCTCAGCGTCGTCGGCCTCGATGCCTCGGGAAGCCCGGCCTATTCGTTCTACGGGGAAGGCGCGGCCGACCGGCTGGTCTCGCCCGACCAACTCCCTGCCCTCCCCGACAGCGTCGACACGATCCATCTCGGCTCGTTCTCGGCTCTGGTATCCCCGATCGGCGAAAGCCTGCTGCAGCTCGTGCGCCGCGAGCATAGCAAACGCCTCATCGCCTACGATCCGAACATCCGCCCGACGGTTGTTGCGGATCTTGCAGCCTGGCGTGGCCGGCTCGACGAGCTCCTGCCCCATGTGGATGTGCTCAAGATCAGCTCCGAGGATGCCGAGACGCTGTTTCCGGGCGCCGAGCCGGCAGAGCTCGCGCGCGGCTGGCTCGCCCGCGGCCCCTCCCTCGTCGTGGTAACGCGCGGCCGCGAGGGGGCAAGCGCGTTCACCGCGACCGCAACCGCAAGCGTCCCCGGACGCACGGTTGCTGTCGTCGACACGGTGGGCGCCGGCGACACGTTCCAGGCGGCGCTGCTGACCCGCCTCGGAGAGATCGCCGCACGCACCCGCAGCGCGATTTCCGCTCTCGGGGAAGACACGCTCGCCGATCTGCTCGACTATGCGGGCAAAGCCTCTGCCATCACCTGTACCCGGCGCGGAGCGGACCTCCCCCGCCGCGCCGAACTTCTCGCCTGACGGCGACACCGCAAGATTGAAAGGACCGCCATGGCCGTGCGCGTCATCGAAGTCGCCCCGTTCGACCTGATTGTCTTCGGAGCTACCGGCGATCTGGCCCACCGGAAGCTCCTGCCCGCCCTTTATCACCGCGATCTCGACGGACAGCTCCCGCTGGATGCACGCATCCTCGCCTGTTCGCGGCGCGACATGTCGGACGCCGAGTATCGCGAGTTCGCCCGCCAGGCGATCAGCGAGCATGTCTCGGACATCGAGGACGAGGCGCTCTCCCGCTTTCTCGACCGCCTGTCCTATGTCGCGGTCGACGCGGCCGGAGAGCGGGGCTGGCCGGAGCTCGCCGCGGCCCTCTCGGGCCGCGAGGACGTCGTGCGCGCCTTTTATCTCGCCGTCTCGCCGGATTTCTTCGGCCAGATCTGCGAGCGCATCGGCACTCACGGCCTGACCACGGAGCTTGCCCGCGTCGTCATCGAGAAGCCCATCGGCAAGGACGGCGATTCCGCGCGCAAGGTGAACGCTGCCATCGGCGCGGTGTTCCGTGAGGACCAGATCTTCCGCATCGACCACTATCTCGGCAAGGAGACGGTGCAGAACCTGATGGCCCTGCGCTTCGCAAACGCGCTGTTCGAGCCGCTCTGGAACGCGGCCCATATCGACCATGTGCAGATCACCGTGGCCGAGGCGCTCGGCGTCGAGGGCCGCGCCGGCTACTACGACACCGCCGGCGCGATGCGCGACATGGTGCAGAACCACATCCTCCAGCTGTTGTGCCTGGTCGCCATGGAGCCGCCCGAGTCGATGGACGCGGATTCGGTGCGCGACGAAAAGCTGAAGGTGCTCAAGGCGCTGAAGCCGATGGACGCCGATCTTGCCTCCCGCGCCACGGTACGCGGCCAGTACCGCGCCGGCGCCTCCGCCGGTGGTGCGGTGCCGGGATATCTGGAAGAGCTCGACAATCCCGCGTCCCAGACCGAGACCTTCGTCGCGGTGAAGGCGGAGATCGCCAACTGGCGCTGGGCGAACGTGCCCTTCTACCTGCGCACCGGCAAGCGTCTTGCCGCCCGCGTTTCGGAAATCGTCGTCCAGTTCCGCCCGATCCCGCACTCGATCTTCGGCGAGGAAGCCGGCGCGATCCCGCCGAACCGGCTGGTGATCCGCCTGCAGCCGGACGAAGGCGTGCGCATGCAGGTGATGATCAAGGACCCCGGCCCCGGCGGCATGCGCCTGCGGCAGGTGCCCCTCGACATGTCCTTCGCCAAGGCCTTCGCCGTGCGCAATCCGGACGCCTACGAGCGGCTGATCATGGACGTGATCCGCGGCAACCAGACCCTGTTCATGCGCCGCGACGAGGTGGAAGCGGCCTGGGCCTGGGTCGATCCGATCCTTCAGGCCTGGTCGACCTTGAAGGAGCCACCGAAGGGCTACACGTCAGGGACATGGGGACCTTCTGCGGCGATCGCCCTGATCGAGCGCGACGGCCGCACCTGGTTCGAGGACCTGATCTAGACCGATCTTGTGTGCCGGGATGCCGCACGTGCATCCCGGTTGAAAGGCAAATTAAATCGATTTAAACGTCGTGCCGGAACAGGCCCTGCCTGCCGGTCCAACAGGATCGCCGGTCGTCCGAAGTGAGCCATCTGGATCACTCCCGCCGGACAGACCGCAACCGAAAGGACGGAAACCGCCATGAGCCTTCATCCCACCATCGCCGCCGTGACCGAGCGCATTGTCAAGCGCAGCCGGACCAGCCGCGGGCAGTATCTGGACCGCATCCGCCTTGCTGCCGAAAACGGCCCGCGCCGCTCGACGCTCTCCTGCGGCAACCTTGCCCACGGCTTTGCGGCCTGCGGGGTCACCGACAAGGAGCGGTTGGCCGGCGACGTGGTGCCGAACCTCGGCATCATCACCGCCTATAACGACATGCTGTCGGCACACCAGCCCTACGAGCGCTTTCCCGGCCTGATCCGCGATGCGGCGCGCGAGGTCGGTGCTGTCGCCCAGGTCGCGGCCGGCGTGCCGGCCATGTGCGATGGCATCACCCAGGGCCAGAGCGGCATGGAGCTGTCGCTGTTTTCCCGCGACGTGATCGCTATGTCGACCGCCATCGGCCTGTCGCACCAGATGTTCGACGCCGCCGTCTTCCTCGGCATCTGCGACAAGATCGTTCCGGGCCTTATGATCGGAGCGCTGTCCTTCGGCCATCTGCCCGCCGTGTTCGTCCCCGCCGGTCCGATGCCCTCGGGCCTGCCCAACGATGAGAAGGCCAAGACCCGCCAGCTCTATGCGGAAGGCAAGATCGGCCGCGCCGAACTGCTGGAGGCCGAGAGCAAGTCCTACCACTCGCCGGGCACCTGCACCTTCTACGGCACCGCCAATTCCAACCAGATGCTGATGGAGATCATGGGCCTGCACCTGCCGGGCGCCAGCTTCGTCCATCCCAACACGCCGCTGCGCGATGCGCTGACCCGCGAGGCGGCAAAGCGCGCGCTGGCACTCACCGCCCTCGGCAATGCCTATACGCCGGTCGGCGAGATGATCGACGAGCGCGCCATCGTCAACGGCGTCGTCGGCCTGCATGCCACCGGCGGCTCCACCAACCACACCCTGCATCTGGTCGCCATCGCCGCCACCGCCGGCATCCGCCTCACCTGGGACGACATTTCGGACCTCTCCGACGTGGTGCCGCTGATCGCCCGCATCTATCCGAACGGGCTTGCGGACGTGAACCACTTCCAGGCAGCCGGCGGCATGGGTTACCTGATCGGCGAACTGCTCGAAGCAGGCCTGCTGCATCGCGACGTGCGCACCGTCAACGGCACCGGGCTCGACGCCTATACGAGCGAGGCGCGCCTCACCGGGGAAGGCGGCGTCGCTTGGGTGCCGGCAACCCGCGAAAGCGGCGATCCGAAGGTCCTGTCGACGGCGAGCGAGCCGTTCCAGAAGAACGGCGGCCTCACGGTCCTTGAGGGCAATCTCGGCCGCGCGGTGATCAAGGTTTCCGCCGTCGCGCCGGAGCGGCAAATCGTGGAGGCTCCGGCCCGCGTCTTCGCCTCGCAGGAAGCCCTGCAGGCCGCCTTCAAGGCCGGCGAGCTCACCTCCGACTTCATCGCCGTCCTGCCTTTCCAGGGTCCGCGCGCCTGCGGGATGCCGGAACTGCACAAGCTGACGCCGGCACTCGGCGTGCTGCAGGATCGCGGCATCAAGGTCGCGCTGGTCACCGACGGGCGTATGTCGGGCGCCTCCGGCAAGGTCCCGGCCGCAATCCATGTCACGCCGGAAGCTGTCGACGGCGGCCCCATCTCCCGCATCCGCGACGGCGACCTCCTGCGCGTCGACGCCCCTGCGGGCCGGCTCGAGGTGCTAGTCGATGCGGCGGAGTTCGCCGCGCGCACGCCCTCGACCGCCGACCTTTCGGCCCACCAGCACGGCGTTGGCCGGGACCTTTTCGCCGCCTTCCGCGCCTTCGCCGGTCCCGCCGACCAGGGCGCCCACGTATTCGGCAACAGCGGCTTTGCCGCGTGATGCCCCTTCACGGAGACTGACCTTATGGCCACAAGCCAGAACACCGAACGCCTCGACCGGATCATGCAGGCAGCCCCGGTCATTCCGGTGCTGATCGTGGAAGACCCCGCCAAGGCTGTGCCGATGGCCCGCGCGCTGGTGCGCGGCGGCCTTCCGGCCATCGAAATCACGCTGCGCACGCCGAAGGCGCTTGAGGCGATCCGCGCCGTCGCCGCCGAGGTGCAAGGCGCCTTCGTCGGGGCAGGCACCGTTCTGGATGCCGCGCAGTATCAGGCCGCCGTGGAGGCCGGCGCCACCTTCGTCGTCTCGCCCGGTGCGACCGACCGGCTGCTGGCGGCCGCATCCGACCACGACGTGCCGCTGCTGCCGGGCAGCTCCACCGCCTCGGAAGTGATGAAGCTGCTGGAGGCCGGCTACTCGCGCCTCAAGCTGTTCCCGGCCGAGGCTGTCGGCGGCGCCAATCTGCTCAAGTCGCTTGCCTCGCCGCTGCCGGCCGCGCGCTTCTGCCCGACCGGCGGCATCACCGAGAAGACCGCCCCCACCTATCTCGGTCTGCCGAATGTCGTGTGCGTCGGCGGCTCATGGATTGCCGGGCCGGATGCGATAGCCGCCGAGGACTGGGACGGCATCGAGGCCCGCGCGCGCCGGGCGGCGCAGCTGTCGGCCTGATCCGCGGCCTCGCACGAGAAAGGGAGCAGGCCTTGGCAGAAAATAATCTTGCCACTGGCCTGTCCTCGCCCTTGAAGGGGATTTTTGCCGTTCCCATCTGCTTCTGGCTGCGGACCCCTTCGTCCGCACTCCATGAGGCATCCATCCATGTCACAGTCGCAGGATACCGCCACCCCGGCGGTTGCAGCCCGGACGAAAGTCCGTCCGGGCCTGACCTTCTTCATTGTCGTCGTCTCCGCAACGCTGCTCTTTGCCGCCGAAATCTGGGCAATGACCCTCGGCTTCCTTTGGGCCTTCATCGGCATCATGTCGCTCAGCTCGGTCAGCGCCATCGTCCTCTCCGCGCTGGTCCTGCCGCTCGCCGCCTTCGCCACCTGGCGCCTGGCCGTCCTCGCCGTTCGCGGCGAGTTGGACTTGCTCCCTGTCTCTTCCGATCGCCAAGTGCGAGGATCGACAACCCGGACCGGGTAAGCGCGTTCCTCCAAGGAACGCTTGCCGGCGGCGCGCGTGTGCCGGCCGGCGAGCCCGGATGCCCTGCCCCGGTTCTCAAGACCTGGGCCTTGCCATGGCTTCGAGGGACGGATGCGTCCAGCGAATGCCCGGATCGGAATTGTCATGCTCCTCGACATCGCCCTTGTGGGCCTCGGTCTCGTCCTGCTGTTCTTCGGCGGCGACCTTCTCGTGCGCGGCGCGGTGGCGCTGGCGGCACGCCTCAGCGTTCCCCCTCTTCTGATCGGCCTGACCATCGTCGGCTTCGGCACCTCCATGCCCGAGCTGCTGGTCTCGCTGAACGCCGCCTTAGCCGGCCTGCCGGATATCGCCGTCGGCAACGTCGTCGGCTCGAATACGGCCAACATCCTGCTCATTCTCGGGCTTGCCGTGCTGGTCGCGCCGCTGCCAACGCGCATTCCCGGCCTCTCGCGGGACCTTGCGGTGATGCTGGCCAGCGCCGGCTTGCTGGCGGTACTTGCCATGGATGGGCGGATCGCCGGCTGGCAGGGCCTGCTGCTCCTGACGCTGCTCGCCGCCTATCTCGTCTACGGCGCCATCCGCGGCCGCTCGCAGGGCGCGGAAGAGCCCGACACCGGTTCCTCGCTGAAGCTCTGGCAGATGCTCGGCTTCCTTGCAGCCGGCCTTGTCGCCCTCGTCTTCGGGGCGGACTTCCTGGTCGATGGGGCAACCAGCCTGGCGCGCGGCGTCGGCGTTTCGGACGCGGTGATCGGCCTGACCATCGTCGCGGTGGGCACCAGCCTGCCGGAGCTCGCCACCTCGGTCGTTGCTGCCATGAAGCGCCAGCCGGAAATCGCCGTCGGCAACGTCGTCGGGTCGAACATTTTCAACATTCTCGGTATCTTGGGCGTGACCGCCGCCATCTCCCCTGTCCCCGTGGCCCCGCAAATGGTGGCCTTCGACATCCCGGTGATGCTTGCGGTCTCCCTTGCCATCGCGGCACTGCTGACAGTCGTGCACCGCGTGCCCCGATGGGCAGGCCTGGCCCTTCTTGCCGTCTATGCCTGGTATTGCGTCGTGCTGTTCGTCTGACGCACTGTCTGGTCCTGGCGGCACCGCCCAACCCATGAGGAGGAGTACAGCCATGACCGGACCTGCGTTCCCGCAAGACCTGAAGCAGAAGGCCGAGGCGTTCCGCGCCGCCGGCCTTCGCCACCTGTTCGCGCAGGACCCGGGCCGGTTCGACAGCCTTTGCTTCCGCTTCGAGGATCTGCTGCTCGATCTGTCGAAGATGCACTGGGACCGCGATACCATCGCGGCCCTGGCCGCCTTCGCCCGCGACCGGGGCATGGAAGCACGCCGCGAGGCGATGTTCGCCGGCGAGGCGATCAACGCCACCGAGGCGCGCGCCGTGCTGCATGTCGCCCTGCGCAACCGGGGCGAAACTCCCGTGCTGGTGGACGGGCGCGACGTCATGCCGAGCGTGCGCGAAACGCTGGCGCGGATGGAGGGCTTTGCCCGTGGGATTCGCGACGGGTCGATCCTCTCCGCCGCCGGACGCCCCTTCACGGACGTGGTCAATATCGGCATAGGCGGCTCGGATCTCGGCCCGGCCATGGTGACGGCCGCCCTGTCGCCCTTCGCCGACGGACCGCGCCTGCATTACGTCTCGAATGTCGACGGCGCCCATATCGCCGACACGCTGCAAGGGCTCGACCCGCGCTCGACGCTGATCATCGTCGCGTCCAAGACCTTCACCACCATCGAGACCATGACCAATGCCCGCACGGCGCGGCAGTGGATCGTCAAGGCCCTGGGCGAAGACGCCGTCGGCGCGCATTTCGCCGCCGTCTCCACCGCGCTGGAAAAGGTCGGTGCCTTCGGCATCGATCCCGCCCGCGTCTTCGGTTTCTGGGACTGGGTCGGCGGGCGCTATTCGGTCTGGTCGGCCATCGGCCTGCCGGTGATGATCGCCGTCGGGCCCGAGGATTTCGCCGCCTTTCTGGAGGGCGCCCATGCGCTCGATCGGCATTTCCTGGAGGCCGAGGCGACACAAAACCTGCCGGTCCTGCTGGGACTTGCCGGGATCTGGCACCGCAACTTCTGCGGCTTTCCCGCCCGCGCCATCCTTCCCTACGACCAGCGCCTTGCGCGTCTGCCCGCCTATCTCCAGCAGCTCGATATGGAATCGAACGGCAAGCGCGTGACGCTAGCCGGCGCACCCGTCGACTGCGCAACCGGGCCGCTCGTCTGGGGCGAGCCGGGCACCAACGGCCAGCACGCCTTCTACCAGCTGCTGCACCAGGGCACGGACGTGATCCCTTGCGAGTTCATCGTCGCGGCAACCGGGCACGAGCCTGAGCTTGCCCATCATCACGCCCTGCTGGTCGCCAACTGCCTCGCGCAGTCGGAAGCCTTGATGAACGGGCGCACGCGCGAGGAAGCCGAGGCACTGCTTGCAAGCGAAGGAAAGTCGGTGGCGGAGGTCGCCCGCCTTGCCCCGCACAAGGTGTTCCCCGGCAACCGGCCCTCGCTAACAATCGTCCACGACCGCTTGACGCCTCGTGCGCTCGGCCGCCTCATCGCCCTTTACGAACATCGCGTGTTCGTGGAAGGCGCGATCTGGAACATCAACTCCTTCGACCAGTGGGGCGTGGAGCTCGGCAAGGTGCTCGCCAACGAGCTGCTGCCCATGCTCGACGGCCGCGAACCGGCCCAAGGCCGCGACAGCTCGACCCTCGGACTGCTCGCCCACCTGCGAAGCCGTTGATATCGGAGCGTTAACCGCCTCTTCGGCAAGAACGTCAAACGATGATCTGCGTCACAGCTTCGCCTTAGCGTGCCGCTAGACTGGGGTCGGTTTTGGTGCTCAGATAGGAGCCAACGCAGGAATGACTCTCCGTCTCCCTGCCGCGGCGCCTGCCGGGAGGCGACATTCGCCGGAACCATGTGGACACGTGAGGAGTTATAGGATGGTCAGGATTGTTCTTGTGGGCGCGGCTGCGCTTCTGCTGGCGGCGTGCCAGTCCGACAGCCAGCGCGACCGTACGCTTGTCGGCGGTGGCCTTGGCGCCGCGACAGGTGCGGTGATCGGTGCGGCGGCGACCGGTGATGTCGGCGGCGCGCTCGTCGGTGGCGTCATCGGCGGTGTGGGCGGTGCCATGGTCGGTTCGGCCACGACACCGAAGAACTGCGTCGCGCGTGATCGCTACGGCCGCCGCTATCGGGTTGCCTGCCCGTAAGGGTCGAAACTCGCCTGCCCGAGAGGGACATGCCTGACCGCCGCAACGGAAGCTCCGGCCAACCGTTGCGGTGGAGCATGCGTTTCGTCGAAGCGCAGATCGGCCAACCAATCGGAGGCGAATTTCATGCATAAACTCGTGATCGTTTCGGCGACCGCCCTGCTTCTTGCCGCTTGTCAGTCCGACAGCCAGTCCGACCGTGCTCTCGTCGGCGGCGGTCTCGGTGCTGCCACCGGCGCAGCCATCGGCGCTGCGACGACCGGCGATGTCGGCGGCGCGCTCGTCGGCGGTGCGATCGGCGCAGCCGGCGGTGCAGTGGTCGGTGCGGCCACCACGCCGAAGAACTGTGTCGAATACGACCGCTACGGCCGCGCCTACCGGGTAGCCTGCCGGTAAGCGAAAGCCATCCTTCGTGAGGCAAAACAGCCGGCCAGGACACCCTGGCCGGCTGTTTTCGTTTGAGCTCAGGAAACCCTGGAGCCGAGATCAGGCGGCGGCGGCCGCCGCCTTGCCCAGCGCCTTGGCCGGCGCGACATAGTCGTAGCCGAGCGCGGTCGCGACCGCCTCGCAGGTCACCTGCCCGGCATGCACGTTGAGGCCGTTCATCAGGTGCGGATTGTCCGCCAGAGCCTTGCGATAGCCGTTGTTGGCCAGCGCCAGGGTGAAGGGCAGCGTCGCGTTGTTGAGCGCATAGGTCGAGGTGCGCGGCACCGCGCCCGGCATGTTGGCAACGCAGTAGTGCACGACATCGTCGACCACATAGGTCGGCTCGGCATGCGTCGTCGCATGCGAGGTCTCGAAACAACCGCCCTGGTCGATGGCGACATCCACCAGCACCGAGCCGGCCTTCATGCGGCGCACGTGGTCCGCCGTGACCAGCTTGGGCGCCGCCGCACCCGGCACCAGCACCGCGCCGATCACCAGATCTGCTTCCAGCACATACTGCTCCACCGCCGAGCGGGTGGAGTAGACCGTGCGCAGCGCAGCGCCGAACCGGGCCGACAGGTTGCCCAGCACATCGATGGAGCGGTCGAGAACCGTCACATCGGCACCGAGGCCCAGCGCCATGGTGATGGCATGAGCACCGACGACACCGCCGCCGATCACCACCACCTTGGCCGGCGCCACGCCCGGTACGCCGCCGAGCAGAACGCCGGCGCCGCCATGGGCGCGCTCCAGCGCGGTCGCGCCGGCCTGCACCGACAGGCGGCCGGCCACCTGCGACATCGGCGACAGCAGCGGCAGGCCGCCGCGCGCATCCGTGACCGTCTCGTAGGCGATGCAGGTCGCGCCCGACCTGACGAGATCGGCCGTCTGCGGGGCATCCGGCGCCAGATGCAGATAGGTGAAGAGCAGATGATCGGGCCGCAGCATCGCCCGCTCGGAAGCCTGCGGCTCCTTGACCTTGACGATCATGGTGGAGGCTTCGAACACCTCGGCCGGAGTGGCGGCGATCGAAGCGCCGGCCGCCTCGTAGACGGAATCGTCCGCGCCGATGCCCTGCCCGGCGCCGGTCTCGACCAGCACCTCATGGCCGTTGGCCACCAGTTCCCGGACGCTGTCCGGGGTCAGGCCGACGCGATACTCGTGGTTCTTGATTTCCTTAGGGACACCGACGCGCATTTCGAACCTCCTCCGTACTCGACCGCCATGCGGTCGGGATAATCGAAGACGTTACGGCAAAACGCGTCGAATTTGCTTGCGTTGTCGCCCTTCCCTTCACAATCTACGCAATATCCAGGCGTAGAAACGACAAGTCATGAAACAATATTCGAAGGAAACCGCGAGACTGGACCGGATCGACCGTCACATCCTGTCCCTGCTGCAGGTGGACGGGCGCATTGCCAATGCCGATCTTGCCGAAGCGGTCGGCCTGTCGGCCTCAGCCTGCCTGCGCCGGGTCCGCATGCTGGAGGACAGCGGCGTCATCGACCGTTACGTCGCCCTGCTGGACCAGGCCCGCATCGGCAGGCGGATGAACATCTTCGTCGAGATTTCCCTGACCTCGCAGTCGAACGACGTGCTGACCCGCTTCGAGCAGGCGGTCGCCCGTTCGCCGGAGATCATGGAGTGCCATCTGATGGCGGGTGACGCCGATTACCTGCTACGCATCACCGCTGCCGATCCCATCGACTTCGAACGCATCCACCGCGATCACCTCGCCCGCCTGCCGGGCGTCTCGCGGATGCGCTCGTCCTTCGCGATCCGCACCATCGCCCGCAGCACCGCCTATCCCCTGCCGGACGAAGACGACCGCTGAGCCGGAACGGTCCCGCATGTGGATTTCCCGAGCGCCCTGTCACTACTGCCTAAAAGGTCGGCAGTCGACTTTATGGAACCCTGTCTAATTTACTGATAGACTGGGTCCGTGTTCCGGAAATTTCGCGAGCTATCGCCTTGGCAGCCCAGCTATGAGAGCAGAAGCGGTTTCTGCAAGCGGATCCGACTTGACGCTGATGATCGTGGACGATGATCCCGATGATCTCTGGATGTTCGGGCACCTGTTCATGCGCGCCTGTCCGGAGCCTGGAGAGCTGTCGCTGATCGCAGCCGCCGACGGTGCCGACGCGCTTGCACAGATCGAGCGGGCCCTTGCCACCGGCGCGCCGCTCCCCGATGCCATTCTTCTCGACATGAACATGCCGGGCCTGACCGGCCTCGATGTTCTGGCCGCCCTGCGGCAGAAGTCCTGCCTCGATGCGACCCCGATCATCATCCTGTCCACGGCAGAAGACGCGGCGACGAGCGAACGTGCCCTGGCCGCCGGCGCCGATGCGGTTTTCACCAAGCCGGACTCCATGGACTGCATCGCCCGCCTTGCCGCCGGCATCTTGCGCACCGTGCTTGCGCGCCGCAATCCCCGGCCCCACTGCAACAAGGCGCGGGCCTGACCCCATTGCCTCCTCATCCGGTTGCACCTGCCCTGCGCAAGGTGCTTGATCGCGTGCGCCTGTCGTCCGACAACGGAGACCCGTTTCCCAGTCTCAGGAGCACCCCATGGCCCATGCGATTTCCCGCCTCAGCGACACCCGCTGCGAGCTTGCCGAAGGCCCGACCTGGGACGAGCGCCTGCAGCGCCTCTACTGGTGCGACATCCTCGGCAAGCGCATCCATGCGCTCGACTGGCAGAGCCGCGAGGAACAGCACTGGGAGATGCCCGATGTCGTCGGCTCTCTCGGGCTGACGGAGGACGAGGACCGGCTGGTCGTCGCCCTGCGCGACCGGGTGGTGCTCTTCACCCTGTCCACCGGCGCCATGGAGCTTCTGGCAGAGATCGAGACGGACGATGCCCGCACCCGCCTCAACGACGGCAAGGTCGGACCGGACGGCGCCTTCTATGTCGGCACCATGGACGACCGCCCCGACCGCCAGCCCATCGGCGCGCTCTACCGGGTGGCCCGCACGGGCGGCGCGACACGCCTTGTCGACGGCGTCACCGTTTCCAACGGCCTTGCCTGGTCGCCCGAGGGAACCGTGCTCTATCATGCGGACAGCCGGCCAGGGCATATCGAGGCTTGGAATTTCGACGCGGCGACCGGCGCGATCTCCGCCCGGCGCCTTTTCGCGCAGCTGACCAACGAGACCGGGCGCCCCGATGGCGGCACGGTGGATGCGGAAGGGCGCTACTGGTCGGCGGGCGTTTCCGCCGGCCTGCTCAACTGCTTTGCACCCGACGGCACGCTTATCGAGGCGATTGCCATGCCGGTACCGCGCCCGACCATGCCCTGTTTCTGCGGCCCCGCGCTGGACGAACTGGTGGTGACGAGCCTGCGCCCGCACAATGCTCCCGACCTGCTCTCCGAATTCCCGGATTCGGGCTGTCTGTTCGTCCTGAAGACCGGGGCAACCGGCCTGCCGGCCTCTCGCTTCCGCCTCTAGCTGGAGCGCGGCGTCAGCCTTCGGTGCCGCGCGCCAGATCCCGCGGCAGGACCGGCAGCGCCTCCTCCGGCGCGTTCTGCCCCCAGGTCGGGCGCAGCGCGTGGTCGACGGCGATCCGCTCGTCGAACACGAAACAGTCGCCCCGCCACAGGCTTTTTTCCTGCGGCACCTTTTCCAGATAGTTCAGGATGCCGCCTTCTAGGTGGTAGACCTCCTCGAAGCCTTCCGAGAGCAGAAACGCGCTCGCCTTCTCGCAGCGGATGCCGCCGGTGCAGAACATCGCCACCTTGCGCGGAGCGCAGGCCTCCTCCCGTTGCTGGCGCAGCCATTCGGGGAAGGCGCGGAACGAGCGGGTATCGGGCGAGCTCGCCCCCTCGAACGTCCCGAAGGCGACCTCGTAGTCGTTGCGCGTGTCGATGACGAGAACGTCCGGGTCGCTGATGAGATCGTTCCAGTCCTGCGGCGCCACATAGGTGCCGACCTCCCGGGTCGGATCGATCCCCTCGACGCCGAGACTGACGATCTCCCGCTTCAGCCGCACCTTGAGGCGGGCGAAGGGAATGCGACCGGCCCAGGAGGCCTTCTCCTCAAGAGCTGCAAGACGAGGGTCGGCCCTCAGCCAGGCGAGCACCTGCGCAATGCCCGCCTCGGGCCCCGCGATGGTTCCGTTGACGCCCTCGCTGGCCAACAGGATCGACCCGCGCACGCACGCCGCTCCGGCAACGTCCAGCAGTGGCTGGCGCAGGGCCTCGTAGTCCGGCAGAGGCGCAAAGTGGTAGAAGGCGGAAATGCGGATGTCGGTCATGGCTGCGTCGGGGCTCGTCGGCGAAGGTCTCGGCCTGCCGAGCCTTCTACACTCGTCGCTTCCTCGCTGGCAACATGCAGGCCCGGCGCTAGAACGGCAGCCTTTCGCCGTCATGGGAGAGGAAGGCGCCGCTGTCCTCGCGCCCTGCGGCATCGATCACCGCGAGCAACCGGCCGGCGGCTTCGTCCGGCGTGCGAACGGTGAGCCCGGCGCGGGCGAAGGGGCGCGACAGTCCCGTATCCACCGTGCCCGGATGCAGCGCCAGCAGCAGCAGCTCCGGCTGCCGGCGGGCAAGCTCGATCGACGCGGTGCGAACGATCTGGTTGAGAGCCGCCTTCGACGCGCGGTAGCTGATCCATCCGCCGAGCCGGTTGTCGCCAATGCTGCCGACCTTCGCCGAAAGCGTTGCGAACACGCTCTTGCCCTCGCGCGGAAACAGCGGCGCGAAATGCTTGATCATCAGCGCCGGGCCGATGGCGTTGATGCGAAACGCGCGCTCCATCGCGGCCGGGTCGATCTGGCGCAGCGCCTTTTCCGGCTGCATCCGCGCGTCGCTCAAAAGGCCGGTGGCATCGATGAACAGCCGCAGCTCTCCGGCCGCAGAGATCCGAGCGGCCGCAGCGGCAATGCTCTCCTCGTCCTCAAGATCGAAGCCTGGGGCCAGGCTGCGTGCCAGCCCCTCCACCTGGTCGAAGCGGCCGCACGCCTCGATCCGCTGCAACAGGGCCGAACCGATGCCGCCAGTCGCGCCGGCAACCACCGCAAGCCCGCCCTGGGTGAAACTGGTGAGATCGGTTGTCATGCCGAAACATACGCGCAGGCATCGCCGACGGTTTTGTCGAAACCCGAGCAGTTAACGAAACGTTAGCCTGGCAGGAAGGGCTTGTTCACAGGCAGGTTGGCAAGCGGCGCCCCTCCATGCCACAGTCTGGCCCGTCGCCGGCTGGACCGGCGCAACGCGAAGTCCGGCAAGACGAAACGACGCCACCGTCCAGCAGGGAACCCCCAAGATGCCTCGACGTTTCTTCGTCCTCGACGTCTTCACCAACCAGGCGCTTGCCGGCAATCCGCTGGCCGTCGTGCTGGATGCGGAAGGCCTGTCGGACGCGCGCATGCAGGCGATAGCGCGCGAGTTCAATCTGTCGGAGACCGTCTTCGTCCTTCCGCCGGAAAATCCCGCCCATTCGGCGCGCCTGCGCATCTTCACCCCTGCCCGCGAGCTGCCCTTCGCCGGGCACCCGACGGTCGGCACCGCCATCCTGCTGGCCAAGGAGCGGTTCGGCGACATGGATTCCGACGCCGACCGCAATGCCATGGTCGTGCTGGAGGAGACGGTCGGCAACGTGCGCTGCGGTGTGGTCCTGAAAAACGGGGCGGCCGGCTTTGCCGAGTTCGACATTCCCCGCCTACCCCGCCCCTGCGACCCGCTGGGCGACAGGGAGATCATCGCCGCCGCCGTCGGCCTGGAGCCCAACGAGATCGGCTTCGAGAACCACCGCCCCTGCGCCTTCGAGGCGGGCGTGCCCTTCGCCTTCGTGCCCGTGGCCACTCTCGATGCCCTGTCGCGCGTGTCTCCCGTGCATCGTCACTGGGAGGAAGCCTTCGGCCGCCGCGGCGAGATGGGCGCCTATCTCTATTGCCGGCAGACCAATTCCCAGGACAGCACCTTCGCCGCCCGCATGTTCGCCCCGCATATGGGCATCGGCGAGGATCCCGCCACGGGCGCGGCCGCGGCCGCGTTTTCCGGCGTCATCCGGCATTTCGACAAGCTGACCGACGGAACCCATTACCTGCGCATCGAGCAGGGCTTCGACATGGGCCGCCCCTCGCTCATCGATCTGGAAATCGACATCACGGCCGGCGCGCTGAAGGCCGTGCGCATCGGCGGCCAGGCCGTCATCGTCTCGCAGGGCGAGCTGTTTCTCTGACACGCTGTCCCGGCGGCGCGCCCGGCGCTCTCGCTCAAGGTGCCGCCGCGGCGCCCAAATGAGGAACGGGCCGCGGCACGCCGCAGCCCGTTCCCGGTTCACCCGACCGCACGTTTACTGCGCCGTGCCCGGGGGATTGGCCGGATCGACCACGGCCGGCTGGCCCGCTCCCATCTCCTTCTGGGCGCGGATCGCGTCCTCCTCCTGGCGCTTCTGTACCAGGGTGACGAAGTCGGGCGCCGTCTCCAGGTCCTCTGCCGTAGCGGCAAGGATCAGCTGATGCTCGCCGGGCGTCACCGTCACGTGCTGCACCGCCTCATAGGGCACGGCCACCTGCCGCGCGCCCATGCCCAGGAAGCCACCGGCCTCGATCACCACCGAGACGACCCGGCCGTCCGGCCCGATCTCGAGCGCGGCAACCTTGCCGAGGGTCTCGCCTTCCGGATTGGTGACGCCGAGGCCGATCAGGCTGCTGGTCAGCCAGTTGCCGTCCTGCTGTTCGCCGATGAAGCTGGCGGTTGCTGCGGCATCGCCGGGCATGGCGGCCGGAGCCTCGGCCCGCGGCATCCCGGTGTCCGGCGTCTTGGTGTCCGGCGCCTCGTCGGCCGGCATCGCCGCGCCCGGAAGCGTTTCCTCCACCAAAGGCTCGTCGACCTGCGGCTCCGTCGCCGACTGGGCCCAGACCGGCCCCATCGACAGGATTGCAAGCGTTGCGGTCGTCGCAAGAAGCGTCTTCATCATCGACTCCCTTGTCGCGTCTCTCGCCCGCAACACCGGGATGGCGCCGGGGCTGGACAGTCGGATTAATTTGGGAATCGATCGTGATCTTTTTCCGGCCCTTCGCTTTTCGGGCAAGATCCATGAAAACAATAATTTAATATTTTTGAAAAACAGCCCCATACAACAGGATCCTGGCAAGAGGATGGCTGTTTTCACCGAGCGGGAGGACCGTAAAGCCACTGCACGCCGGAAATGTCCGCCGCCTGAAGACCTTGGAAAATTTCACTATACTTGAAATGCATGATCGACAGGCCCTTCAGGTGATGATCAAGGCCGATCGCATGGCCGATCTCATGCGCGAAGGTGTAGCGCAGATCATACGCGGCAAGGTTTCCGTCGAAACCGATCTTCCAGTCATGCCCCGGGTTGAGGCAGATGGCCGAGCGGGTGATCGGCGCGATCCGCGCGGCGACCGGCGCCGTCCGCACGCCCTTTCCCGTTCCTGCGACAGGCAGGTTCAGCCCTCGCCCGTCGGAGCCGCCGGCCTCCATCAGGCCGGGCGCATCCTCATGGGCAAAATCCACGTTGGTGAAGGCAAAGCCACGGGGCATCGTCTGGGCGCCGAGCAGAATATCCGCGCTGTCTCCGTCCGCGGCCTCCTCGAAGACCAGACCGCTCACTTCGCTCCACATGCGAAACGCGGCGACTGCTTCCGCACGGACCGCCTCGCTCGTTTCGCCGGAGGCTTCCGCCAGATGATCGAGGCTCTGCATCTCCCGGCAGTTGCGCGCATCGGGACGGCTGACCGGCCCGCTGGCGAAGGCATAGGTCACCCGTGCCGGCGTGCCCACGCGCGGCTCGCCCCACTTGAGGATCGATCCCTCGAGCCGAAGCGGCGTGAACAGGCGTGCCAGCGGCAGACGTGCCTTGGTGCGAGCCGGCGGCTGCAGCGTCCTTGCACCGACGGCTGGGGCCTGGGGGCCGGCGGCCAGGACAACCGAAGCCGGCAATGCCAAAGCGGCTGCAAACACCAGCGCACGAAGGGAGGAGATCGTCGCGCGGGTCAAAGCGAGCCGGGCCCGTAAACCGGAGTTCCACCGAAGATCATGCAGCGGGTCCTCGCTGTCGCTGGCCGGCTATGCGCCGGGCATCATCCAGTGCCGGATGTCGGGACCCTCACTCTGCAGGCCGCGGGCCTGACGCAAACACCCTTGCGCCGAACCCCGCTTTTTTCCCGAAGCACCCCGGAACACCCTAGTTAGGATTACCAGCCTGCTTCGGATTCCCCTGCGTCGGCAAGGGGTGCAAGCTTCCCGTGAGGGATCGTCCGTCTGGCGTGTCTTTTCTGCAACGCCGGCCGGGCTGTCGGGATCGCCGGGTTCTGCGCCGGATTTCCCCTTGACGCGATCCGGCATCCGCGCGAGTGTGCCCGCCGAACCGTACCGTACGGTACCAGAAATTTCCCACGCGCGGAACCCGGCCCTTCGGCGTCGCTTCGCCCGTCTCTCCAGCTCGCAGAACCTTGCCCCCGATGCCGCCCGTCCCCGACAGCGATTTCACGCCGCGCCAGAACGAGGTCCTCGCCTCGGCCCTGCGTCTTGTCGTCGATGGCGGCGAGAAGGCGCTGACCACCTCGGCGGTGGCGCGTGCGGCGAACTGCTCGAAGGAAAGCCTCTATCGCTGGTTCGGCGACCGCGACGGTTTGCTGGCGGCCATCGTCGCGCACCAGGCCGCCAAGGTGCGGGTGCCGAGCGAGAGCGCGGGCGCCCTCGACCTTGCCGAATTCCGCGGCCGCCTTGCGACCTTCGCCGAGGATCTGCTGACGGTGCTGGCCGGCGACACCTCGCTGGCGCTCAACCGGATCGCCATCGCCCATGCCAGCCGGCACGGCGCCCCGCTCGGCCGCCTGCTGCTGGAGCGCGGCCGCGAGCGCATCGCCACTCGCGCCCGCACCCTGCTGGAGGCGGGCCGCGACCAGGGGCACATCGACTTCCAGGACGCGACGGAGGCCTACCGCACGCTTTACGGCCTCATCGTGCGCGATGCCCATGGCCGCTGGCTGCTCGGCCAGCCTCCGCTCGGCGAGGATGCCGACTTCGCCGGTCAAGCGCGCCGCGCCGTCGACCAGTTCATCACCCTTCATCCGCCGCTTCCGCGCGACAGCGCACGGTCGGGACGGAGCTGACCCCGGCCGGGAAAGGTTCCCGGTCCAACCCAAAACGCCAAACGGGAGATACCAGATGCGCGTTTATTATGATCGCGATGCCGACCTCAACCTCATCAAGTCCAAGAAGGTCGCCGTCATCGGCTATGGCAGCCAGGGCCGCGCCCATGCGCTGAACCTCAAGGATTCCGGCGTCAAGGACATCGTCGTGGCCCTGCGCCCCGGCTCCACCACCGCCAAGAAGGTCGAGGCCGACGGCCTCAAGGTCATGAGCGTCGCCGAGGCGGCCGGCTGGGCCGACCTGATGATGATGGCCACCCCGGACGAGCTCCAGGCCGACATCTACCGCGACCACATCGCCGACAACATCCGTGACGGCGCCGCCATTGCCTTCGCGCACGGCCTGAACGTCCATTTCGGCCTGATCGAGGCCAAGTCGACCGTCGACGTCCTCATGGTCGCTCCGAAGGGCCCGGGCCACACCGTCCGCGGCGAGTACGAGAAGGGCGGCGGCGTGCCGTGCCTCGTCGCCGTTCATCAGGACGCTTCGGGCAACGCCCTGGACCTCGGCCTGGCCTATGCCTGCGGCGTCGGCGGCGGCCGTTCGGGCATCATCGAGACCACCTTCAAGGAAGAGTGCGAGACCGACCTGTTCGGCGAGCAGGCAGTCCTGTGCGGCGGTCTGGTCGAGCTGATCCGCGCCGGCTTCGAGACGCTGGTTGAGGCCGGCTACGCTCCGGAGATGGCCTATTTCGAGTGCCTCCACGAGGTGAAGCTCATCGTCGACCTCATCTACGAGGGTGGCATCGCCAACATGAACTACTCCATCTCGAACACCGCCGAGTGGGGTGAGTACATGTCCGGTCCGCGCGTCGTGACCTCGGAGACCAAGGCCGAGATGAAGCGCATCCTGACCGACATCCAGACCGGCAAGTTCACCTCGGAGTGGATGCAGGAATGCAAGGGCGGCCAGGCCCGCTTCAAGGCGACCCGTCGCCTCAACGATTCCCACCAGATCGAGGAAGTCGGCGAGAAGCTGCGCGGCATGATGCCGTGGATCAAGAAGGGCGCCCTGGTCGACAAGGAGCGCAACTGATCCCATACGCTTCCGGCCCCGCCGGAGCGAAACGGAGACGGCCCGCACCCGCGGGCCGTTTTCATTTGCGGGCGACGGCGCTACTAGAGGCGTCGACAACACCCGCCAGGAGCCAGAGATGACCGCATCCGCAAGACCCGAGATCGTGCTGATCGCCGCCGTCGGCGAGAACGACGTCATCGGCTCGGATGGCGACATGCCCTGGAAACTCTCCACCGACCTGAAGCGGTTCAAGCGCCTGACGCTCGGCCATCCGGTCGTGATGGGCCGCAAGACCTTCGAGTCCATCGGCCGCCCGCTGCCCGGTCGCCGCAACATCGTCGTCACCCGCGATGCGGGCTGGGCACATGAGGGCGTCGCGCGCGCCGGCTCGCTCGACGAAGCCTTTGCGCTTGCCGGCGAGACCGCGGGCGACGCGGTGATGGTCATCGGTGGCGGCACGATCTACTCGGCTGCCCTGCCCATGGCCGACCGGCTGGAGATCACCCGCGTGCATGCCGCGCCCGCCGGCGACACGCTGTTCCCGAAGATCGACCCGCAGCTCTGGCAGGAAGTGGCGCGCGAGACGCCGCCGCGCGGCGAGAAGGACACGGCCGACGTCACCTTCCTGACCTTTCGCCGCTGTACACAGGCGCCGTCGCGCTGAGACGCCTGTTTGTCGCCTCGGGCCTTTCGCCCGCCGGCCCAATTTCCTAGGATCGCTCTCCAAAGCGGAGCGGAAGCGTTTTCCTATCCTACCTCGTCCCATAGCTGGAGGTTTCCCATGGACGTACGTGCTGCAGTCGCCTTCAAGGCCGGCCAGCCGCTGTCGATCGAAACGGTGCAGGTCGAAGGCCCGCGCGCCTTCGAGGTGCTGGTCGAGATCAAGGCGACCGGCGTGTGCCACACCGATGCTTTCACCCTGTCGGGCGACGATCCGGAAGGCCTGTTCCCGGCCATTCTCGGTCATGAGGGCGCCGGCGTCGTCGTCGAGGTCGGCAAGGGCGTGACCTCGCTGAAGCCGGGCGACCACGTCATTCCGCTCTACACGCCCGAGTGCCGCGAGTGCGAGTACTGCCTCAACCCGAAGACCAACCTGTGCCAAAAGATCCGCTCCACGCAGGGCGCGGGCGTGATGCCGGACGGCTCCTCGCGCTTCTCCATCGGCGGCGAGAAGATCTTCCACTACATGGGCACCTCGACCTTCGCCAACTACACGGTGCTGCCTGAGATCGCGCTCGCCAAGGTCCGTCCCGACGCGCCTTTCGACAAGATCTGCTACATCGGCTGCGGCGTCACCACCGGCATCGGTGCGGTCATCAACACCGCCAAGGTCGAGCCGGGCTCCAATGTCGTGGTCTTCGGCCTCGGCGGCATCGGCCTGAACGTCATCCAGGGTGCCCGCCTCGTCGGCGCCAACATGATCGTCGGCGTCGACATCAACCCCGACAAGAAGGCCATGGCCGAGCGCTACGGCATGACCCACTTCGTCAACCCGCTGGAAGTCGAGGGCGACCTCGTTCCCTATCTCGTCGACCTCACCAAGGGCGGCGCGGATTATTCCTTCGAGTGCATCGGCCGCACCGACACCATGCGCCAGGCGCTGGAATGCGCCCACAAGGGCTGGGGCGAGTCGATCATCATCGGCGTCGCCGGTGCCGGACAGGAGATCTCCACCCGTCCGTTCCAGCTGGTCACCGGCCGTTCCTGGCGCGGCTCGGCCTTCGGCGGCGCGCGCGGCCGGACCGACGTGCCGAAGATCGTCGACTGGTACATGGACGGCAAGATCGAGATCGACAGCATGATCACGCACACCATGCCGCTCGAGGAGATCAACAAGGCCTTCGACCTGATGCACGACGGCAAGTCGATCCGTTCCGTCGTGACGTTCTGATCAAGGCGGGCCGGAGGCACCGCCCCCGGCCCGCACCGCGCCCCGCTTGCGGGGCAAGCCGCACCTGCGGCGCAAGCAGCACGAACCGGGGGGACCGATGAGCGAGACCGAGAACATGTGGGCGGAGCCGCGCGACGGCGACACCATCGGCGGGCGCATTCGCCGCGCACGCGAGGCGGCGAATTTCTCCTCCGCCCAGCTCGCCCGGCGCCTCGGCGTCAAGACCGCGACCGTCAACGCCTGGGAGACCGGCCGGTCGGAGCCCCGCGCCAACCGGCTGACCATGCTGGCCGGCTTTCTCGGCGTCAGTCCCACCTGGCTGCTCTACGGCCTCGGCGATGCGCCGGCCGAGACCCCGCTGGCGAGCGAAATGGCGCTGATCGCTTCGAGCCTCAAGCTGCTTCGCGAGACGCACGAGCGCACCGGCGAGGCACTGGACCGCCTGGAGGCACAGGTCGAGCAGATCGGCCGTCTCGTCGGCAAGGACGCGCCGGGTCCCGGCGCGTGAGCGCACCCATGACCAGCCCCACGCTCGGCGCCCCCGCCCTTCCGGCAATAGCCGGCAGACCGCCCCTCGCCGCCCTGTGGGCGGAGATGGACGAGCTCTCGCCGCGCCAGCTCCATGCCATGCTTCGCCTGCGCGTCGATGTCTTCGTCGTCGAGCAGGCCTGCCCCTATCCGGAGATCGATGGCCGCGACCCGCAGGCCCGCCATCTGCTGGTGAGCGCACCCGGCGAAAACGGCCCGGATGATGAGAACCTTGCCGCCTGCCTGCGCCTGCTGAGGCCGCAAGCGGCGGGCGAACCGCTGCGCATTGGGCGCATCGTCGTTGCACCGGCCTGGCGCGGCACCGGCCTTGGCGACTACCTGATGCGCGCGGCGCTTGCGGAGGCACGGCGCATCGCGCCGGGCTGCCCGCAGGCCCTGTCGGCGCAGGCGCATCTGACGGCTTTCTACGCCGGCCACGGCTTCATGCCCGTGTCCGAAACCTACCTGGAAGACGGGATCCCGCATGTCGACATGCTGCGCGATCCCGCCTCGCACGACACCTGACCCCCTCCCCATCACGCGAGAGCCGATGTCCATGACCCTCGACACCATTTCTTCCGCCCGCGCTTTCGGCGGCGAGCAGCGCGTCTATCGCCATGCCTCCACCGCCACCGGAACGGACATGGAATTCGCCGCCTTCCTGCCGGCCGAGGCCCTGCGCGGCGAGGCCTGCCCCACCCTCTTCTATCTCTCGGGCCTCACCTGCACCTGGGAGAACGCCACCACCAAGGCCGGCTACCAGCGTCTTGCCGCCGAGTACGGGCTGATTCTCATCGCCCCGGACACCAGCCCGCGCGGCGAGGGCGTCGCCAACGATGCCGCCTATGATCTCGGCCTGGGCGCCGGCTTCTACATCGATGCCACCCAGGCACCCTGGGCGCCGAATTTCGCGATGGAGAGCTACGTCGCGCGCGAGCTCTTCGACCTCGTCTCGGCCGAGCTGCCCGTGTGGGAAGGCGCCGTCGGCGTCACCGGCCACTCGATGGGCGGCCATGGCGCCCTGACCCTTGCCATGAAGCATCCCGACCGCTTCCGCTCAGTCTCGGCCTTCGCCCCGATCGTCAATCCGCTCGACTGCCCCTGGGGCGAGAAGGCCTTCAGCGCCTATCTCGGCGCGGATCGCGCGGCCTGGGCCGCCCATGACGCCTGCCATCTGGTCGAGCACACCGGCTGGTCCGGCGACATCCTGATCGACCAGGGCACCGCCGACGGCTTCCTGGAAGAGCAGCTCAAGCCCTGGAATTTCGAGCGAGCCTGCCGCAAGTCCGGCGTCGACCTCACCTTGCGCATGCAGGGCGGCTACGACCACTCCTACTATTTCATCTCCACCTTCCTCGCCGACCATGTCGCCTGGCATGCGGCGCGCCTGACCGGCTGAGGAGCGGCGCTGTGGGCGAGTACGACGTCATCGTTATCGGGGCCGGCGCGGCGGGGCTTGCCGCCGGCGAGCGTCTCGCTGCCAGCGGGCTGAGCTTTGCCGTGCTGGAAGCCAAGGAGCGGGTCGGCGGACGGGCCTGGACCGATCGCCATGTCTTCGGCGGCATCCCCTTCGACCGGGGCTGCCACTGGCTGCACAGCGCCTCGCGCAATCCCTTCCGCGCGGCGGCCGACCGGCTCGGCATGCGCTACATGGTGCGCAGCACACGGCGGTCGGCCGACCTCTTCCTCGGCAGCACCAAGGCGGATGCACAGACCGCCCGCGAAGCCTGGAACGCGGTCGAAGCGGCCTTCGAGGCCGCCGCCGCCGGCCCCGGCGAGCCGGACCGGCCGGCCATTGCGGGCTGCGACACCTCCGGCCCCTGGTGGCGCCTTGCCCGTCACTGGCTGACGTTGCTGTCCGCCCTGCCGCCGGAGCGCATCTCGGCGCTCGATCTTGCCGCCTATGCCGACACTTACGAGAACTGGCCGGTTTCCGACGGCTACGGCGCGCTTGTCGCCCGCACCTCGGCGCATGTACCCGTGCATCTGCGGGTCGACGTCCGCAGCATAGACACACGCGACACGCCGATCCGGATCGAGACGAACCGCGGCACCTTGCGCGCCGGGCATGTCATCCTCACCGTGTCCACCAATGTGATCGCCAGCGGCGCGATCCGCTTCCTCCCCGATCTGCCGGCGGAAGTGAGCGAGGCCGCCGCCGGCTGCCCGACCGGCCTCGCCGAAAAGGTCGCCTTCCTGCTGGATGCCCCGCTGGCTGAGTTCGGCGAGAACGTTTATGTCGACACCCTCGATCCCGACCGGCCGGACCGCCCGCCGGTCAACTTCGTCGCCAATCATCTCGGCTGGCCGCTGGTCGTCGGCCAGCTCTGCGGCGAAGCGGCGAAGGCGCTGGAGAGCGAGGGCGAGGCGGCGATGACAGGGTTTGCCCTGGAGGCGCTGAAAGACATGCTCGGCAACGATATCGCTCGCCGGGTGCGCGCTGCGACCGCGACCCATTGGGGCTCGGACCCGCATGTGCTCGGTGCCTACTCCTGTGCCCTGCCTGGCCATGCGGGAGCCCGGGCAGTGCTGCGGCAACCGGTCGGCGAGCGGCTTTTCATCGCCGGCGAGGCCGTCTCGGAAGCGGCATTTTCCACCGCCCACGGGGCACGCGAGACCGGTCTTGCGGCAGCCGCGCAGGTGATTGCGGGACGGTCGTAAACCATCCTTGCGCCAATTCGTCACCGGTCGCGGCGAAACGGCTGTTTTCCGCCGTGCGCGCATTGACATCGCCCGGGCTCGTCGCCACTTCGAAAGGGTGGTGCAGGCACCGGCTTTCGTTGAAAGGCGGGGGCAATCTCCCTATAACCCGACAAGGCCCGCGTGGCGTGTCGACGAACAACCGGAAACGGCACCGTGCCGTTTCCCCAGTGAAGGATGTCTTGATGCCTTGGAGCAACCAGAATGGTGGCGGCGGCTGGAAGGGCGGCGGGGGCGGTGGCCCCTGGGGCGGTTCCGGCGGTGGCGGCCCTTGGGGGCGGCCCGCAGCGTGGCGGCGGTGGTGGCGGAAACCCGCCGGACCTGGAAGAGCTGCTGAAGCGCAGCCAGAACACGCTGAAAACCGTACTGCCCGGTGGCGGCAATCTCGGCTTCAAGGGAATCCTGCTGGCGCTGATCATCGCAGCCTGTATCTGGCTCGCGACCGGGGCTTACCGGGTCGAGCAGGGCCAGGTCGGTGTCGAACTGGTCTTCGGCAAGGTTACCGGCCAGACTGCGCCCGGTCTGAACTACAACTGGCCCTACCCCGTCGGCACCGTCTTTACGCCGGAAGTCCTGCGCATTCGCGAAATCACCGTGGGCCTGCGCGAGAGCGTCAGCGGCACCCGTGTCACCAGCCAGGACGTGGTTGAGGAAAGCCTGATGCTGACCGGCGACGAAAACATCGTCGACGTCGACTTCAAGGTGCAGTGGCGCATCCGCAACACGCCGGAAGGCGTGTCCAATTTCCTTTTCAACATCCAGGATCCGGACGGCACCGTGAAGGCCGTCGCCGAGAGCGCCATGCGCGAGGTCGTCGGCGAGAGCAACATCGACGCCATTCTGGGTGAGAACCGTACTCCGATCCAGATCGCCGTGCAGGAGCTGATGCAGACCGCGCTGGACGGCTACGGCGCCGGCGTCGAGGTTACCGAGGTGCAGATGCAGAAGGTCGATCCGCCGCAGCAGGTCATCGAGGCCTTCCGCGACGTGCAGGCCGCCCGTGCCGACCAGGAGCGCATCCAGAACGAGGCGCAGGCCTATGCCAACCGCGTCGTGCCGGAAGCTCGAGGCGAGTCTGCCCGCATTCTCGAAGCCGCCAACGCCTATCGCGAGCAGACGGTCGCCGAGGCCAACGGTCAGGCGCAGCGCTTCGTGAAGATCCTGGACGAGTACCAGAAGGCTCCGGACGTGACCCGCGAGCGCCTGTATCTGGAGACGCTCGAACAGGTCCTTGGCCGCAACACCAAGATCATCATCGACGAGAGCGCCAGCGGCTCGGGCGTCGTGCCCTACCTGCCGCTCGACCAGCTCAACCGAAACCAGGGCGCCGCCCGCAGCGGAGGCAACCAGTGATGAAGAACGGTCTTTTCGGGATCGGCGGCATCATCGTCGCCCTTGCCGCAGTCGCACTCTACCTGTCGATCTTCATCGTCAACCCGGCCCAGCAGGCGCTGGTGCTGCAGTTCGGCGAGATCAGGCGCGCGGAACAGGAACCGGGCCTGAAGTTCAAGATCCCCTTCGTCCAGAACGTGGTCTATTTCGACAAGCGCGTGCTCGATCTGAACATGCCGCTCATCGAGCCGATCCTGTCGGACAAGAAGCGCCTGGTCGTCGACGCCTTCGCCCGCTACCGCATCACCGATCCGGTGCTGTTCTACCAGACGGTGAACAATATCGGCGAGGCGAACCAGCGCCTGTCCACCTTCCTGCAGTCGAGCCTTCGTTCGGTGCTCGCGCGCGCCACCTTCGTGCAGATGGTGCGTGACGACCGTTCCGGCCTGATGGACCAGATCCGCCAGGACGTCGCCTCGCGCGCCGCCCCCATCGGCATCGAGGTGGTGGACGTGAAGATCCGCCGGGCCGACCTGCCGCAGACCAACTCCGATGCGGTGTTCCGCCGCATGCAGACGGAGCGTCAGCGCGAGGCGACCGAGATCCGTGCGCAGGGCGCCGAGCAGGCGCAGCGGATCCGCTCGCGTGCCGAGCGCGATTCCACCGTCATCGTCGCCGAGGCCAAGCGCGACGCCGAGGTGATCCGCGGTGACGGCGATGCGGAACGGAACCGCATCTTCGCGGATGCCTTCACCCGCGATCCGGAGTTCTTCAGCTTCTATCGTTCGATGCAGGCCTATGCGGAAGGCCTGAAGGCCGGCGACACCTCCATGGTCCTGTCGCCGACCTCCGAGTTCTTCCGTTACTTCCGCGATCCCAGCGGCGCTCCCCGGCCCCAGGCGCCCGCCGCCAGCGGCGAGGCGCCGGTCGCTCGGGGTCCGCTCGCCCAGTGAGCGATCTCTGGGTCGCACTGGGCCTTGTCCTGGCTCTCGAGGGAGCGCTTTACGCGCTCGCTCCGGGAGGCATGAAACAGGCGATCCGGCAAATGCTGGAGCTGCCTGAAGGAGTCCTGCGGACAGGTGGACTGATTGCCGCCATAATCGGCGTTTTCATCGTCTGGCTTGTCCGCGGATAACCTTCGCGAGAACACGGAAGCAGACTTATCAGGACCGGCCGGGGCGCCTCGCGTTCCGGCCGGTCGCCAGAGATCGCGGGGTGCGTCCCCCGAACCCAGATGGAGGACAACGGCCTATGGCCCTGTTGAACACCCACCAGCGTCAGGCCAGCCCGTCCGCGACGGCAGGCTCCCGCCGTATTGCGCGCCGGCTTGCCGCCGCCGCCCTCGCCCTGGCCCTGGCCGTGCCCGCAACGCTCGCCGATTACGGCGTGGCCCGGGCCCAGGCTCCGGACTCGATCCCCGATCTTGCAGAATCCCTGCTCGACGCGGTGGTCAATATCTCCACGGCGCAGAACGTCACCGCACAGCGCTCCGTGCCGCTGCCGCAGGTGCCGGAAGGCTCTCCCTTCCAGGAGTTTTTCGACGAGTTCTTCAACCGGCAGAACCGCGACAACAGTCGCCCGCGCCGGGTGCAGTCGCTCGGCTCCGGCTTCGTCATCGACGGCGAGGAAGGCATCATCATCACGAACAACCACGTGATCGAGGGCGCCGACGAGATCACCGCCAATTTCAACGACGGCAGCAAGCTGGCCGCCGAGGTGATCGGCCGCGACAGCAAGACCGACATCGCCGTGCTCAAGGTGAAGCCCGTCTCTCCGCTCAAGGCCGTCTCCTTCGGCGATTCGGAGAGCCTGCGCGTCGGTGAGTGGGTGATGGCCATCGGCAACCCGTTCGGCCTCGGCGGCACGGTCACCACCGGCATCGTCTCCGCCCGGAACCGGAACATCAATTCCGGTCCCTACGACAACTACATCCAGACCGACGCCTCCATCAATCGCGGCAATTCCGGCGGCCCGCTGTTCAACCGCAACGGCGAAGTCATCGGCATCAACACCGCGATCATCTCGCCCTCGGGCGGTTCGATCGGCATCGGCTTCGCGATCCCCTCCGAGACCGCGACCAAGGTCATCGCGCAGCTGCGCGAATTCGGCGAGACCCGCCGCGGCTGGCTCGGCGTGCGCATCCAGGAAGTGACCGACGAGATCGCCGAGAGCCTGGGCATGGACAAGGCCGAAGGCGCGCTGATCGCCGGCATCACCGAGGGTGGTCCGGCGGAAGACGCGGGCTTCGAGGCCGGCGACGTGGTGCTGGAGTTCAACGGCGCCCGCGTTCCGGCCATGCACGACCTGCCGCGCATGGTCGCCGACACGCCGGTCGGCGAGGAAGTCTCCGTCGTGGTCCTGCGCAAGGGTGAGGAAGTCACCCTGAAGGTCACGCTTGGCCGCCTCGAGGAGGCCGATGCCTCCGCCACCGCCGACAGCACCGCGCCGTCCGACCAGGCTCCGGCCGACGAGACGCCGACCGTGCTCGGCATGACCCTGTCGTCGCTCACCGAGGAGCTGCGCACGCAGTACTCCATCGCTGCCGACGTCAAGGGCGTGGTGGTCACCGCCGTCGAGGATGGCTCGGGTGCCGCCGAAAAGCGCATCGCCGCCGGCGACGTGATCGTCGAGGTTGCGCAGGAGGCTGTCTCCTCGCCCGCCGACATCATCGCCCGGGTCGACGCGCTGAAGGGCGAGAGCCGCCGCCTTGCCCTGTTCCTGATCTCGAACGCGCAGGGCGAAGTCCGCTTCATCCCGCTGACCATCGAGCCGTAGGCACAGGCGCGGGCCCCTGCCCGAACGCAAAAAAGAAAGGCCGCGGGTTCGCCCGCGGCCTTTTTCGTATTCCGTTGAACCGTGCGGCTCAGCCGGCGGCGAAGTGGCTTGCCCGGTAGCCCTGGAAATACAGCAGCGCGGTCAGGTCGCCATGGTCGACCCTAGCATCGGCCGCCGCCGCGACCGCCGGCTTTGCATGATAGGCAACGCCCAGTCCCGCCCGCTCGATCATCGCCAGATCGTTGGCGCCGTCGCCGACGGCAATCGCCGAGGACGCATCGAGCCCCTTCTCCGCCAGCAGTTCCTCCAGCCGCTGGCGCTTGGCCTCGCGCCCCAGGATCGGCTCGCCAACCGTTCCGGTCAGCTGCCCGTCGGCGATACCCAGCGTGTTCGCCTTGTTCTCGTGGAAACCGAGCTGCGCGGCGATCTCCGAGGTGAAAGCCGTAAAGCCCCCCGAAACCAGCGCGCAATAGGCCCCATGCGCCCGCATCGTGCCGACCAGCTCGCGCGCGCCCGGCGTCAGGGTGATCTGGTTCGCCAGCACCTCGCCGATCACGCTCGCCGGCAGGCCGGCCAGCATCGCAGCACGTTCGCGCAGGGCCGGCTCGAACTCCAGCTCGCCGCGCATCGCCCGCTCGGTGATCGCCGCGATCACGTCCTTCTTGCCGATGGCGGCGGCCAGTTCGTCGATGCATTCCTGCCCGATCATGGTGGAATCCATGTCGGCGATCAGCAGGCGCTTGCGTCTGCCCTCGTGCTTCTGCACAAGGACGTCGACGGGTGCGTCGGCGACCACCTCGCGCAAGCGCGCATCGAACTCGCCGGCCTGTGCCTGCGTGCCGCCGAAGGCGAGGTCGCAGGCGATACCGGCGGCCAGCCAGTCGGCCGCAGCACCCGCCGGCAACACATGGAGCGCCCGCGCGACGAGCGTCTCGTCGAGGACCGGGCGCGAGGGATTGGCGACGAGGGTTGCGACAAGCGACATCGTGAAGCGCCTTGCAAGGGAATGAGGAAGAAGTGGCGAAACCGGTCACGTTGATAGCCGGACCCACGGCGAGCGGCAAGTCGGCGCTGGCCCTGGAACTGGCGGCGCGCGATGGCGCCTGGATCGCCAATGCGGACAGCATGCAGGTCTATGCCGATCTCCAGGTGCTGACCGCCCGTCCCTCGCCGGCCGATCTCGCGATGGCGCCCCATCGCCTCTACGGCCATGTCGATGCGGCCGAGCCCTGGTCGGTTGCCCGCTGGCTGGAGGACATCGGCAAGGTTCTGGACGAGGCGCGCGCGGCCGGCAGACCGCTCGTCATCGTCGGGGGCACCGGCCTTTATTTCCGCGCCCTTTCGGGCGGCCTCTCCGCCGTCCCGCCGATCCCGGAAGAGATTCGCACCCGCCTGCGGGCAGACGCCGCGGACGCGCCCGCCGGCGCGCTTCACCGCCGGTTGCTCGAAGTCGACCCGCAGATCGCCGCCCGCCTCGAACCCGGCGACACGCAGCGCATCCTGCGCGCACTGGAAGTGATGGAGGCGACCGGCCGCTCCCTCGCCTACTGGCAGCAGCAGCAGGGTCCCGTCCTGGTCGGCCCGGAGGCTGCGCGCCTGGTGCTTGCCCCGCCCCGTCCCTGGCTGCATGAGCGCATCGCCGACCGATTCCGCACGATGGTGGAGGCCGGCGCGGTGGAAGAGGCCCGCCGCCTGCTCGCCCGCAACCTTGATCCCGAACTGCCTGCGATGAAGGCGATCGGCGTGCGCGAGCTCGGCCCCCTTCCCGCCGATCTCGACGGGCTGGAGTATGCCGTTGAGAAGGCGACGACCGAGACCCGCCGCTATGCCAAGCGGCAGGAAACCTTCTTCCGCGGCCAGCTCGGCGACTGGCCCCGCCTCGACCCGGCCGATACTGCCGCCTGGCAACGCGTTTTACGAGGAGGCGCGTAAACTACATCTCTTGATTGAATCGCCATCATTTGCGCATAAACTTCTCGTAAACGAGGTCAGGCCTGTGGCGCCCCGGCGCGAATCCCTGCAGGCACTGTCCGGTACATCCCATCATGTGCCCCCGGCTCGACGCGGCGAAGATCGCGCGACAGCCATTCTTCCGGAGGAAGGGCCGCAAGGTCCCGATCCCGCCAGACCGTCTTTTACGGACACCGCGCCGCCCCCATCGGCAACGGACCCGCAAGGAGAGAGACATGGCGGACAACGCGATTCTCGAGACGCAGCGCCTGCGTCTGTCCACCTTCAGTGACGCCGACACCGGCGATCTCTACGCCCTGCATTGCGATGAGGGCGTCAACCGCTTCCTCGCCTCGCACGAGGCGATCCGCTCGCGCGAAGACGCCGAGCAGCGCCTACGCGATTATATCGAGGGTCAGGACCACCGCGGCTTCAGCCAATGGAAAGCGACCCTGCAGGACGGCGGATTCGCCGGCCGCGCGGGCTTTTCCGTCTATCCCGAAACCTCGGAAGTGGCGCTCAGCATCTGCCTGAAGCCGCAGCTCTGGGGCAAGGGCTACGCCTCGGAACTGGCCAGCGCCCTGGTGACCTGGTTCTTCGAGAACACCTATTTCACCCATCTGATCGCCTTCGTGGCCGCCGGCAACGACCCCGCCCGCCGCATGGTGGAAGGCATCGGCTTCTCGCAGCGCCAGCGTACGGTGATCGACGGAAACGCCTTCGACTGCCTGCAGGTGCTCTCGCCGGCCCTTGCCCGCTACGCCCGCGCCAGCGCCTGAGCGGGAGACCGGCCCCTCGGCTTTCCGGCCTTGTAGTACCCCATACAAAAGCCCCCGGCGGATCGCTCCGCCGGGGGCTTTTTTCTCATGTCGATCCGTCAGACCCGATGGCGTCTCAGACCGCCTTGAGTTCCTGGTGGTCCGGCTTGCTCTGGCGGGCGATCAGGCGGTTGAGCGCCGAGATATAGGCGCGGGCCGAGGCCACCAGCGTGTCGGTATCCGCGCCCTTGCCGGTCGCCATGCGGCCGTTCGACTCGAGCCGGACGGACACTTCCGCCTGCGCGTCGGTCCCTTCCGTCACCGCATGCACCTGGTAGAGCGACAGGCGCGCATCATGCGGCACGATGGTCTTGATGGCGTTGAACGTTGCGTCGATCGGACCGTCGCCCGTGCACTCGCGCGTCTCGTGACGGCCGTTGACGTCGAGCGTCAGGATCGCCTTGCCGGCCGAGCCCGTGCCGGCGATGACCGTGAGTGCGATCACCTTGATCTGCTCGCCCTGGGTCGCGATCTCGTTCTCGACCAGGGCCTCGATGTCCTCGTCATAGACGTGCTTCTTGCGGTCCGCGAGGTCCTTGAACCGGCGGAAGGCGTCCTCGAACGCGTTGTCGCCGATCTCGTAGCCCAGCTCTTCCAGCTTCTGGCGGAAGGCATGGCGGCCCGAATGCTTGCCCATCACCAGCGAGGTGGCCTTCACGCCCACATCCTCGGGACGCATGATCTCGTAGGTCTCGGCATTCTTCAGCATGCCGTCCTGGTGGATGCCGCTTTCATGCGCGAAGGCGTTCTTGCCGACGATGGCCTTGTTGAACTGGACCGGGAAGCCGGACACAGCCGAAACCAGCTTGGAGGCGCGGGTCAGATAGCGCGGCTCGACGGAGCAGCTGTAGGGCAGCACGTCGGAGCGGGTGCGGATCGCCATCACGATCTCTTCCAGCGCCGCATTGCCGGCGCGCTCGCCGAGGCCGTTGATCGTGCACTCGATCTGCCGCGCGCCGCCGGCGACACCGGCCAGCGAGTTGGCGACGGCGAGGCCCAGGTCATTGTGGCAATGCACGGAGAAGATCGCCTTGTCCGCATCCGGCACGCGGGCGCGGATCTGCTCGAACATCGACTTGTATTCGTCCGGCGTCGCATAGCCGACCGTGTCCGGCAGGTTGATCGTGGTGGCGCCGGCGCGGATCGCCGCCTCGACGCAGCGGCACAGATACTCGATCGGCGTACGGGTGGCGTCCATCGCCGACCATTCCACGTCGTCGATCAGGTTGCGGGCCCGGCCGACCGTGTCGGTGATGATGTCGAGCACCTGCGCCTCGGTCTTCTTCATCTGGTGCTCCAGATGGATCGGCGAGGTGGAGACGAAGGTGTGGATGCGGCCGCGCTCGGCATGGCGTACCGCCTCGCCCGCCCGGTCGATGTCGGCATGGATGGCACGGGCGAGGCCCGCGATCACCGAACGCTTGGTGCGCTTGGCGATCTCGGAGACCGCCTCGAAATCGCCGTTGGACGCGATCGGAAAGCCTGCCTCGATGATGTCGACACCCATGTCGTCGAGGATTTCGGCCACCTGCAGCTTCTCTTCCAGCGTCATGGAGGCGCCGGGCGACTGCTCGCCGTCGCGCAAAGTGGTGTCGAAAATGAAGATCTGGTCCTGGGCAGACATTATCCGTTTCCCTTCGGGTCTGGCCCTGCGCCGCTCGCGTGTTTAGGGGGCGCGGGCCGAAATGCAATCGGTCGGTGAAGGTTTCGTCCCCTGAGCGCCCGCCTCCGTTCCGCTGGGAGGCAGCCGGTGCTCAGGGGCAGATAAGGAGAAGGAGGCCGCCGTGACGCAGGGCTCCGCCGCGCGTCGTGCGCGCGTCGATCGCAAAAGCGGCATATGTGCCAGCGGCGATCATGCGGTTCGTCCAGTCCTTGCGTCTTGCCCGTCAGTTGCGGGCCGGTGGCATGGGAAACGCGCCAAGCTTGCGCAAGATTTCCCGAAAGAGGCGTTAATGCACCAAGGTGGTACCCGATCGCCCGCGTCCTTGCAAGATACTTGCGCGGACTTTCATAGGTCTCGTGCTGCGGGCCTGCGCAAGAGACGAAACAGGGCGGGGTCGCCCCCGCCCTGTGTGAAATGTCAGATGCCCTCGGGGCCGCGCTGCAGGGCCGCAACGCCGGAGCGCGACACCTCCACCAGGCCGAGCGGCTTCAGGATGGCGATGAACTGCTCCACCTTGCTGGTCCGCCCGGTGATCTCGAAGACGAAATGCTCCGCCGTCGCATCGATCACGGTGGCGCGGAACGCATCCGCCAGCCGCAGGGCTTCCAGCCGCTTCTCGCCGATGCCGGCCACCTTGATCAGGGCCAGCTCCCGCTCCAGCGGCTTTTCGAAGCTGCGCCGCCGCGCCTCGACCGTCAGGTTGGTCACCCGGTGCACCGGCACCAGCCGCTCCAGCTGATGGTGGATCTGCTCGATAACCATCGGCGTGCCGGTGGTCACGATGGTGATCCGCGACAGGTGCTTCTCGTGCTCGGTCTCCGAGACGGTCAGGCTGTCGATGTTGTAGCCGCGGCCCGAGAACAGGCCGATGACGCGGGCAAGCACGCCCGGCTCGTTGTCGACCAGCACCGAGAGCGTGTGGCTCTCGACCTGCTCGACCACCTCGGCCATGAAATAGGCGGAAGGCGCATTGAGGTTCTGTGCGTTCATCTCGTTCGTCTCCGCGATCTCAGACCAGCGCCTTGCCGGCCGCGCCGATGGCATTGGCCACCGCCTCGTCGTTGGCCTCGTCCGGCAGAAGCATCTCGTTATGCGCCTTGCCCGAGGGGATCATCGGGAAGCAGTTGGCAAGGTTCGCCACCCGGCAGTCGAAGATCACCGGCTTGGGCGTGTCGATCATCTCCTGGATGGCATCGTCCAGGTCCGCCGGCTTGTCGACGACGATGCCGTGGCCGCCGAAGGCCTCCGCCAGCTTCACGAAGTCCGGCAGGCTGTCCATGTAGGAATGGGACAGCCGGTTGCCGTGCAGCAGCTGCTGCCACTGGCGCACCATGCCCATGTACTGGTTGTTGAGGATGAAGACCTTCACCGGCAGCCCGAACTGCACGGCCGTCGACATCTCCTGGATGTTCATCAGGATCGAGGCATCGCCCGCGATATCGATGCACAGCGCGTCGGGATGCGCCACCTGCGCGCCGATCGCCGCCGGCAGGCCGTAGCCCATCGTGCCGAGGCCGCCCGAGGTCAGCCAGTGGTTGGGCGCGTCGAAGCCGAAGAACTGCGCCGCCCACATCTGGTGCTGGCCGACTTCCGTGGAGACGAAGGTCTTGCGACCCTTGGTCGCCTCGTAGAGCCGCTGGATCGCGTATTGCGGCATGATGACGTCTTCCGACGGCCGGTAGGCGAGCGAATTGCGCCCGCGCCAGCGGTCGATCTGCTCCCACCACGACTTCAGCGCCGGCGCGTCGAGCTTGTGTCCGCTGGTCCGCCACAGCCGGACCATGTCCTCCAGGACATGGGCGACGTCGCCGACGATCGGGATGTCGACCTTCACCGTCTTGTTGATGGACGACGGGTCGATGTCGATATGCACCTTGAACGACTTGGGCGAGAACGCGTCGATCCGGCCGGTGATGCGGTCGTCGAAGCGCGCGCCGATGCAGATCATGACGTCGCAATCATGCATCGCCATGTTGGCTTCGTAGGTGCCGTGCATGCCGAGCATGCCCAGCCAGTTGTCGCCGGAGGCCGGATAGGCGCCGAGGCCCATCAGCGTCGAGGTGATCGGCGCGCCGGTCAGCTGCACCAGCTCGCGCAGCAGCTGGGTCGCCGCCGGGCCGGAATTGATGACGCCGCCGCCGGTATAGAAGATCGGCTTGCGCGCCCGCGACAGCAGGTCGACCGCGTGGCGGATCAGCTCGATATCGCCCTTGACCTTCGGCCGGTACGACTTGTGAGCGATATGCGTCGGCGGATCATAGATGCCGGTGGCGAACTGGATGTCCTTCGGCACGTCGACGACGACCGGGCCCGGACGGCCGGAGGTCGCGACATAGAAGGCTTCGTGCAGGATGCGCGGCAGGTCCTCGATCCGCTTCACCAGCCAGTTGTGCTTGGTGCAGGGACGGGTGATGCCGACCGTGTCGCATTCCTGGAAGGCATCGCTGCCGATCAGATGCGTCGGCACCTGGCCGGTGATGCAGACCAGCGGAATGGAGTCGAGCAGGGCATCGGTCAGCGCAGTGACCATGTTGGTCGCGCCGGGGCCGGAGGTGACCAGCACGACGCCCGGCTTGCCGGTCGAGCGGGCATAGCCCTCGGCCGCGTGGCCCGCGCCCTGTTCGTGGCGCACCAGGACGTGCTCGATCTCGTCCTGCTGGATGATCTCGTCATAGATCGGAAGCACGGCACCGCCGGGATACCCGAACACATGCTTGACCCCCTGGTCCTTGAGTGCCTGCAACACCATTTCGGCGCCGGTCATCTCGCGCTTCATCGTTCCTGTCCTCGATCGTCGCGGCGTCGTCGCCCCGAACCGTCCGTTTCGTCTTCCGCCACGTCGTCCCGCGCAAGTCAGGTCCGGGCGCTCTCTGGCATGCGGCCAATAAAAAAGGCCTCCGGTGGAGGCCTCGCGCGCGCTGAGCTATCTGGGAAACCGAGTGTTACCTCGTCCCGGCCGCGCGCGCCCCGCATACAAGAATGAGCCCGATGCTCTTCGTCACGTCAAATCCGTCCTGTTCGGCGGTGTTACCAATATGCCTGTCCGTCTGCCCCTCGTGAGGCGCCTCCGGAAGGCGTGTCGGTCGCCCAACGCTCATGACAGGGTCATGTTGCGACTTAGCCGATCCGACGCCGCGCAAACTAGACGCGCCGCCTGCCCCGGTCAAGCGCATTATCCGGAAATTTCGCAAAGCACCCCGTGGACTTGCCGAATCTTGCAAGACCGCTGCCCCGCCCTCCCGCGGCCCGCATGATCCGGTGCTACGCGCCCTTGACCGCGATGAGGCCGAGCGCGCATCCCGCTCTCCCTTCCGGCAAAAGATATCCCCAGGCGAAAGGCTTCGGTTTTCGGCGCAAAGCCTTGCGCCCGGGCCGGTTTTCGCCTGCCGGCGAAAAGACCCTTGCATCCGCCTCGCAGCCTCTGTATACACCCGTCTCACAGCGGGCGGCGACACACGCTTTCCGCTTCGGGACACTGTTGCAGTGAACTCTTGGACACCAAGAATCACAGGCATGAATGTTCCGAAAGGCCGAATGGCCCGTGGGTGTATAGCTCAGTTGGTAGAGCAGCTGACTCTTAATCAGCCGGTCCTGGGTTCGAATCCCCGTGCACCCACCACTTCCTTCCCTTGTCTGTCATCGACGCCCCGCACGGAACCGCATCGCCGGTTTCGTTTGACCTGCATGTTCTCGCAGGATTGACGGGCTGTCGCTGGCCGCGAACATGACAGAGACAATTTTCGCTGTCCGCACGCATTCTCAAGCCGTTTTCAGCCGATTGATGAAACAGATCTTTTCCTCACCCGCCTACACCGTCATCGAGCATGTTCCCGCCGAGGCGTGCACGGATGTCGTGATGGTGACGCTGGCCAACCGGATGCCGGAAGACGGCCCGCGCCGCCCCTTCGCCCACCACATCCTCGCCCCGCTCGGCTACCGCACGCTCAACCTCGTGCCGGCCAGCAACGACTGGTACCAGTCCGAAGGCATCGAGGAGACGCTTGATTTCATCCGCGAGCGCAGCCGGGGCGAGCACACGATCGGCTTCGCCGCCTCGATGGGCGCCTTCGGCCTGGTGAACTATGCCGACCTGCTCGGCCTCGATGCAGCGCTCGCCTTCAGCCCACAATTTGCGCTGGAGCGCAGCCTGGTGCCGTTCGAAACGCGCTGCGAGGACGACGCCATACGGATGGGGCCCTTCCCCCGCCACCGCATCACCACCCGGCCGCAACCCGAACGCCTCGTCGTCTACTACGACACTGAGTATCTGCTCGACACGCAGCAGGTCGACCTCATCGCCGAGCATCTCGACTTCACGCGGGTCCCCTGCCCCGGCGCCGTGCACAACGTTCTCGGCACGTGGTACCGTCAGCGCCAGCTTCAGGAAAAGGTCCGCGAGGCCATCGGGGCCGTCAGCCCCGCTTGACCCCGCCGCAACGTTTTTCACCGTGCACGGGTTGGTTGAAGCGCGCCTTCGTTCCTATATGCTCCACCAACCCCGGGTTCCGGGCGGCATCGTCCGTCCTGCGCCCTCGAACCCGCATTCGTGCGCGCGTTCGTCCTTTTCCCTCTTTCATCCGGCCCCTTCATGGCACCCATCCTTTCCATTTCCGGTCTGTCGAAGACCTATGACACCGGCTTTCAGGCACTGAAATCCGTGTCGCTCGACATCGAGAAAGGCGAGGTCTTCGCCCTTCTCGGACCCAACGGCGCCGGCAAGACGACCTTGATCAGCATCGTCTGCGGCATCGTCAACGCCTCCTCGGGCAGCGTCACGGTCGACGGAAACGACATCGTCCGTGACTACCGCGCTGCCCGCTCCCTGATCGGCCTCGTACCGCAGGAGCTCACCACCGACGCTTTCGAGACCGTCTGGGCGACGGTCTCCTTCAGCCGCGGCCTGTTCGGCAAGCCCAAGGCCCCGGCCATCGTGGAGAAGGTCCTGCGCGACCTCTCCTTGTGGGACAAGAAGGACAACAAGCTCGTCACCCTGTCCGGCGGCATGAAGCGGCGCGTGCTCATTGCCAAGGCGCTCGCCCACGAGCCGCGCGTCCTGTTCCTCGACGAGCCGACCGCCGGCGTCGACGTGGAGCTGCGCCGCGACATGTGGCGGGTGATCCGCGAGCTGCGCGACACCGGCGTCACCATCATCCTCACCACCCACTACATCGAGGAAGCCGAGGAGATGGCCGACCGGGTCGGCGTCATCAACAAGGGCGAGATCATCCTGGTGGAGGACAAGGCCGAGTTGATGCGCAAGCTCGGGCGCAAGCAGCTCACCTTGCACCTGGCCGATCCGCTGTCCGCCGTGCCGGCCGGTCTTTCGGCCCACAACCTGGAGCTTTCCAGCGACGGCAGCGAGCTGGTCTACACCTACGACACCCAGGGCGAGCGCACCGGCATCACCGCCCTGCTGCAGGACCTCAACGCCGCCGGCATCCGCTTCCGCGATCTGCAGACCCGGCAGAGCTCGCTGGAAGAGATCTTCGTCAACCTCGTCAGGACGCCGTCATGAACATGCATGCCATCAAGGCGATCTACAGGTTCGAGATGGCCCGCACGGGCCGCACCCTGTTCCAGAGCATCGTCTCCCCCGTCATCTCCACCTCGCTCTACTTCGTGGTCTTCGGCGCGGCCATCGGTTCGCGCATCTCCGAAGTGGACGGCATCAGCTACGGCGCCTTCATCGTGCCGGGGCTGATCATGCTGTCGCTGTTGACGCAGAGCGTGTCGAACGCCTCGTTCGGCATCTACTTCCCGCGCTTCACCGGCACGATCTACGAGGTGCTCTCCGCCCCCGTCTCCTATCTGGAGATCGTCATCGCCTATGTCGGGGCGGCGGCGACGAAAGCGATCATCGTCGGATTGATCATCCTGGCGACGGCCGCGCTCTTCGTGCCGCTGCAGATCCAGCATCCGGGCTGGATGCTGCTGTTCCTGATGCTGACGGCGGTCACCTTCGCCCTGTTCGGCTTCATCATCGGCATCTGGGCCGACAATTTCGAGAAGCTGCAATTCGTGCCGATGCTGGTGATCACACCGCTCGCTTTCCTTGGCGGCAGCTTCTACTCGATCTCGATGCTGCCGCCCTTCTGGCAGAAGGTGACGCTGTTCAACCCGGTGGTCTATCTGATCAGCGGCTTCCGCTGGAGCTTCTACGGCCAGGCGGATGTCGACGTCGGCGTGAGCCTCGCCATGACGCTGCTGTTTCTGGGGCTCTGCCTTGCGGTGATCTGGTGGATCTTCCGCACCGGCTACCGGCTGAAGTCCTGATCCGAAAATCCGGTGCGGGCCGCCTCGCGGCCCGCCCGTCAGCGCTTGGCGCTCAGACGGCGACCGCCGCCTTGATATGCGGATGCGGATCGTAGCCGGTGAGCTCGAAATCCTCGAAGCGGAAGGCGAAGAGGTCGGTCACCGCCTCGTTGATCTTCATCTGAGGCAGCGCGCGCGGCGCGCGCGACAGCTGCTCGCGCGCCTGATCCAGGTGGTTCAGGTAAAGATGCGCATCGCCGAACGTGTGGATGAACTCGCCCGGCTCGTATCCCGTCACCTTCGCCACCATCATCGTCAGCAGCGCATAGGACGCGATGTTGAACGGCACGCCGAGGAAGACGTCTGCCGAGCGCTGGTAGAGCTGGCAGGATAGCCGTCCGTCGGCGACATAGAACTGGAAGAAGGCGTGGCACGGCGGCAGCGCCATCTCGTCGACCAGCGCCGGGTTCCACGCCGAGACAATCAGGCGCCGGCTGTCCGGCGTCTTGCGGATCTGCTCCAGCAGCTTGGAGATCTGGTCGATGGACCCACCGTCCGGCGCCGGCCACGAACGCCACTGGTAGCCGTAGACCGGACCGAGATCGCCGTTCTCGTCGGCCCACTCGTCCCAGATCCGCACCCCGTTTTCCTTCAGGTAGCGGATGTTGGTGTCGCCGGCCAGGAACCACAGCAGTTCATGGATGATCGACTTCAGGTGCAGCTTCTTGGTCGTCACCATCGGGAAGCCGTCGGCAAGGTCGAAACGCATCTGGTGGCCGAACACGGAAATGGTTCCCGTGCCCGTCCGGTCGGTCTTCTTCACGCCCTCGTCGAGGATGCGCTGCATCAGCTCGTGATATTGCCGCACGCTGCCGTCCGCCTACCGATTGTCAGTCCGATTCTCTGCACCGTCATGGTTGCCCGGCTGCGGCGCGAAGGGCAAGCGAACCTGCGTGCTCGTCCCTGCAATCCACCGGCGGCCGTTGCCGCGGCAGGGCTCAGTCTCCGGCGGCAAGCGCCGGCCAATTGGCCTGCGCCTTGTCGATGAAACCCGGGATGTCCTTGCGCCAGCGCGACTGGATGTCGTCGCTGTAGTTGAGATAGAGCCGCCCCTCGACGATGTCCCAGTTCTGCGGATCGCCCTTGGCGAGCTTGCCCTGGGCCACCGCCCAGGAGCAGTAGCCGCCATAGGCCGGGGCGTATTTCTCCGGCTCGGCCAGGAACGCCTCCCGGTTCGCCTCGCTGGCAAAGCGCCATGTCGCACCGCGATAATCGGTCGTGATCTCCGGCGATCCCTCGATCGGGCGCCCTTGCGTGAAATAGGCGACCGGATCGTAGCCGCCGACGGCGACCCCTTCGACGATGCCCGTGTACACCTGTCCCGTATCGCTGCTGCCGCCGAGCCCGAACCAGCCCGCGCTCGCCGTGCCGGCGACAAGCACCGTGGCGGCGCCGACCAGCATCGCCTGCCTGCGCGAAATTCTGCTTGAGCGTTGCCGTGTCATCGCCTTGTCCTCCGCGCGCGCCCGTACCTTTCCAGCACCTCACCCGGTTGTAGCGCGGCCCGGTGCTCTCCTGCCAATGACGTCGTCTCACAAGCCTGCGATGGCCCGCATCCGCTGGCGTTCCGCGCACTCGCCGGCCGATCGCAGGGCGCGCCGGCCTGTCCGGCGGGCGGGGTTTTCCCAAGCCTTGCGATGGTTGACACGCGCCCCTTTTCAGCCGCCCTCGCTGCCCCTATATTCACGGGTGCCGGTGCAAGCCGGCTATGGCGATAAACGGACTTCGAAATAAGCCTATCGGACCCGGGGGCGGTACCCGGCGCCTCCACCCAAGCCCGCCGCACGACCTGATCGGTCGGCGGGTTTCGGCGGGGGCGAAATAGGATCGACGAGGGTGTAAAGGTCGTTCTTTTGCTCGGCATGGTTCCGCCGTTATCGGGCCGTCTCAATAGTTGCAAATGACAACTATGCTATGGACAACGCTGTCGCCGCGTAATGCGGTGCCGGTAGTCCTTTAAGCCCTGGCGGTTAGCCCCGTCAGGCGGGGTCCGGAGGCACCTGGCAACAGAAGCCTCCACTCAATTTTCGTCGACTTCGGCCCGCCTGGATCCGTCCTGCGGACAAGAGGCAGGGGCCTTGAGGTCGGCGCAAGCGGTGTCCAGCGGGCGGTTCTCGCGAAAAAAAGCGGGGCAAGCACCAAAAGGCCGGTGGCGAGCGCTGATCGGCGCTTTTCATTCGTGTCTTCGCGCGCCATGTTGGGCGCGACCCGATTCTCACGTTCAGTAAGTGCGATGGCCGAAGACCTGATCCGCTACGATATCGTCATTCAGGACGCCCTGCGCGGTGCCGTCCGCAAGATCCTCTCCGAGGTCGCCCGCGTAGGCCTGCCCGGCGAGCACCATTTCTATATCGCCTTCGAGACCACCGCGCCGGGCGTGCGCATCTCATCGCGCCTGCACGAGCGGTACCCGAAGGAAATGACCATCGTCCTGCAGCACCAGTTCTGGGACCTGACCATCGGCGAGCACGCCTTCGAGGTCGGCCTGTCCTTCGGCGGTATCCCCGAAAAGCTGTTCGTCCCGTTCTCGGCGATCAAGGGTTTCTTCGACCCGTCCGTCCAGTTCGCGCTGGAGTTCGAGCCGGGCAAGACGGCCGAGGAGCTGCCCGAGGAACTGGTCGAGGCGGCCCGCGAGCAGGAGCGCGCGGAGGCCACCTTGTCGGCCGTCGAGAAAACGACGGTTGACGCAAAATCCGATAAGATTGCGCCGGTTCAGGACAAAATTTCGCAAAATTCTGATCAATCGGAAAAGCCGGAGTCCAAGGAGGACAAGTCCGGCGAGCAGGGCGGCGCCGACGTCGTTTCGCTCGACGCTTTCCGCAAGAAGACCTGAGAAACGGCCGGACCACGCAACCAGCATCGGCCGCAAGGGGACGGATGATGAGCGGGGATATCGTCAATCTGAGGCAGGCCCGCAAAGCACGCACTCGGCGCGAAAAAGACGAGAAGGCAGCCCAGAATCGCAGCCTTTTCGGCCGCACCAAGGCCGAGAAATCCCGCGACCGCATCGAGGCCGAAAAGGCACTTGTCCACATCGAGGGCCACCGTCGCGCCCCCTCTGACGGAGCCCCCGACGGCACCGGCAAGGAAGACTAATCCCCCATGCTGGCCAAACGCTCCCTCACCCTGCACGGCCACCGCACCAGCCTGGCGCTGGAGCCGGAGTTCTGGGAAGTACTGGAGGAAATGGCCGAGGCCGAAGACGTCAGCCTGCCGGCCCTGGTCGCCCGCATCGACGATGCCCGCGAAATGGAAGCGGACGGCAGCGGCGATCTGCCTTCCTCGCTCTCCTCGGCCCTGCGCGTCGCCGCGCTCGCCCATTGCCGGGCGAAGGCCAACGCGGCCTGATTTAGCGTTTCAAATCAAGGATTGACGTGCGCGAGCGGCGGTCCCGCGATCAGCGGTCCGGTGTCGGCCCGACGAAAACCGGTGGGTCGAGCGGCGGCAACAGCTGCATGGGCCGGCCGACACCCGCCTCCCCGCTCGCTGAGCCCGTGGTCGCCGGATCGTCCAGCGCCCGGCGGATCCGCTCGCCGAAACTCGCAGCCGGTGTTTGCGCCGGAGCCGCCTGTTGCTGCTGGCGGCGCTGTTCGGCCCGCCGTCGTTCGGCGGCACGGCGCTCTTCCTCGGCCTTTCTTGCTGCTTCCGCCTTGCGGGCCTCTTCAGCCTTTCTCGCCTCCTGCGCCTTGCGAGCCTCTTCCGCCTTGCGGGTCTCTTCGGCCTTGCGGGCCTCCTCCGCCGCGCGCTCTTCCTCCAGCTTGCGGGTGGCGCCCTCGTCCTGCAGCTGCTGCTGTTCCCGTTCCTTGCGGCGCTTTTCCTCGCGTGATCTCCGCATCTCGCGCATCAACCGGTCGCGCTCGGTGATCTCCGCCTGCAGGTCCTCCACCCGCTGCACCTCCTGCTCGAAGGCGCGCAACGTCAGGAATGCGGTGAACGGCGCGATGTCTATGGTACGCTGCGGCTCGGCCAGCGGCCCGGAGAAGACAAGACCCACCTGCGCTTCCGCACCCGTCACCGCCTCCTCGCCCGGATCGACCCGCAGCGAGAAATCGCTCTGCAAGGTCAGGGCCTTGAGATCCGCCTGGGCGTTGCCGAAGATCGAGGCGTCGCGGTTGTCGACCCGCGCATTGCTGATCCGCATGACGCCGCCGGCGATCGAGGCGCTGGCCTCCAGCTCGGCGAAGGGCAGCACGCCCGCATCGAGATGACTGGCAAAGGCGGTGCGGATCGCCTCGTCATTGAGGTCCAGCCCGGCATCGACGGCGCGGATCACCAGCGCGAAGGCGTCCGGATTGAGGCTGCGGATTTCCCCGTTCTCGACGCTCAGCGTTCCCCCGCCGGTGAGACCCGAGACGATACCCGAAAGCGAGCGGCCGCTGCCTTCGACATCGAGGTTTATGCTTGCCGCGCCCGTTGCGACCGGGCGTCCCGCCCGCCGCCAGACGAGTTCTTCCAGCCGCGCCCCATCGACCCGCAGCGAGGCGGTCATGCCCGCCTGGCCGGCCGAGCGCTTCAGTGTGTACGCGCCCGTCAGATCGCCGCCGGCAAAGCCCGCCTTGGCGACGTCCAGCGACAGCGCGTCGTCCTTCAACGAAACCCGCGCAGTCACATTGCTGGCGGGCGGCAGCGGGGCAAGAACCATGCGCTGCGCACTCACCTCGAGCGACAGATCCACACCCGAGACGACCGGCGGTCCGAACGCGGCCTCGGACCAGGCGCCGCTGGTCGAGGCCGCCAGCTGATCAGCTCCGAGCAGAAGATCGCTCAACTCCGAAATATCCAGCTCCGACAAGGAGATGGTGCCTCGGATCTGCGGGTCGAGGCTCGCCATCGCCCGGCGCAGGTCGAGGCGCAGATCCGCGTCGAGCCGCATCCCTGCGAATGCACCGGAAAGGCCGGACAGCGTGAAGCGATCCCCCTCGCCCTCCAGCACCGCCGCCAGATCGACCGCGCCTGCCGAGGCATCGAGCGAGGGCAGGCGCCCGGTCAGCAGCGCCAGCGGCATCAGGTCCGGGGCGCGCAGGGCGAGATCGGCCGTGTAGCGGCTGTTGCCGCTCTCCGGCAGAGTCAACGTGCCGGATGCCGTCAGTTCCGACGGGCCCAGATAGAGCCGTCCGTGGCCCTCCAGCCCTTCCTCCGGGATGCCCGCCGCCCCGATCTCCACCCGTGCCTCGCCGAGGCTGCCGACCGGCAGCATCGTCACGCCCAGCTGGGTCACCAGATCGGCCGCTTCGGCCGCGCTGAAGCTTGCCTCGAAGTCGAGGGAGGCCGCCCGCCAGCGGTCGAGCCGCCCGTCGAGGCCGAGATTGATATCCACATTGGTGCCGCCGGCCGTGCCGCGGGCGACAAGGCTTGCCTGGGTCCCGGCGCTGTCGCTGCCCCCGTTCGCCTCACCCTGAAAGGTCAGCGTCAGCTTGGCAGGGGCGAATGCGCCCGGCCGGCCCGCGAACTCGCGGACCATGCGGTTTTCCGGGGCCAGCGCCATCGCCAGCGCCGCAACGCCATCGAGCCGTTCGGCGTCGACATCGACCTCCAGCGCGCCGGACGGCGTCGTCGACAGCTTCTCGATCCGCCCCTTGGCTCCAAGGCGCGCGCCGGACAGGTCCGCCACCTGCGCCTCGTCGATCACCAGCGTGTCGTCGCGATAGGACGCGCGCAGCCGCGTGGAGGAGGCCGACAGCGTGCCGAAGCTCATTTCCTCGGCAAAGAGGTTGAGCGCCAGTTCCGTTCCGGTTCCGGCGATCCCTGCGGCCAATCCGGCCTCGTTGCCAAGGAACAGCCGAGCCAGCTGTCCCACCTGGTTGCCGTCGATGCGCTTGGCGTCGAGATCCGCCTCGAAGACCGGGTTCTTTCCTTCTTCCGCCGACCAGGAAATCGCGCCCTCTCCCCGGTCCTCGCCGATCTCGAACGCGAAATCGGTGAGCGACACATGCCCCACCGCCGCATCGATCCGGCTCTCCACCGCGAAGGGCGTTGCCGCGATTCCGCGTGCTCCGTCCTTGCGCCACCAGTCGGCGAAAGCGACCGGCTGGGCGACGGACGCGGCGAAACTCCCGCGGAAGGTCGGCTCCGGCTGCAGGCCGAGATCGCCGCGCACGAGAAATTCTCCCCGCCCCGGCATCCGGCCCGACAGCTCGGATATCCTCCATCCGCTTGCCAGCCGGTCGGCCTTCAGCAGCACGTCCTGCGTCAACCCGCCCCCCGACACGATCGCGGGAACAGAGAACTCGATGCTGCCGTCGATGGGCGGATGCGGAAGTCCGCGCAAGGCCGCAAGAAGCTCGACGCCGGTCTCGGCCGCCGCCAGCGGCTCTGCCGGTCCCCGTCCGGCGATACGGTCGAGATCGATCTGCCGCGCCGCAGCCTTGACGTCGAAGCGGTAGGGCTCGGCCAGCGTGAAGTCCGCACCGCCCTCCAGCGTCACCGGGCGGTCTTCGGGACCGTAGCGGAACGTGGCGCCGCTCAGGGCAAGCTTTGCGATGTCGAGCGCGAAACCGCCCTCGCTGCGCCAGGTGTGACGAGCCTGCTCCTCCGGCGTGACCGAGGCCAGCGTATAGCTCCCCTCATAGCCAGGCCGGCTGTCCGAAAGGGTCAGCGTCCCGTCCATCACGAGATCGACCGGCACGGAGACAGGCGTCACCCCGGCGCGCAGACGCAAGCCTCCAGCAGGATCGCGCCGCCCCGTGGCCAGAACCACGGTCGCCCGCTGGCCGCGATAGCTCGCCATGCCATCCAGCTTGAACGGTCCGAGCATCGAGCGGGCCGTGACCAGGAGGTCGATGTCGTCGATCCGGTGGCTCTGGCCGTTGCGCGCGTCGATGACCGTCAGATCGCCGTCGCGGATCGTCGCCTGCTCGAGCATCACGAGATCCGGGTCGACCTCGGAGATCAGCCCGTTGCGCGCCCTTGCGGTGAACCAGTCGAGCCGCCCCTCCTCGTCGATGGACAGCCGCAGGTTCGGCCGGTCCATCGTGAGATCGATGATCCGGACCTCGCCCTTCAGCAGCGGCGGCAGCTCGATGCGCATCTCGAAGCGCTGGACCGCCAGCAGCGGGTCCTCGGGCTCGCCCACCCGCACATCGGAAAAGGTCAGGGTCGGCGTCGGGAGCAGGCGCATCTCCGCCTCTCCCATCACCGCCACCCGATGGCCGAGCAGCTGCTCGCCATAGCGCTCGAATGTGGTGCGATAGGCCGTCCAATCGATGAGGAACGGCCCGACCAGCGCTGCCAGCAGCACCGCGATCACGGTCACGCCAATCGTGATGTAGATCGAATTCAGCGCCCTGGCCTCCCGTTTGCGCACCGCATCGCGGCTGTCAGTCCAGCCGGACGATCTTGCCCGGATTGAGGATGTTGTCGGGATCGAGAGCCTTCTTGATCGCCGCCATCATGTCGAGGCCGGCGCCATGCTCGCGGGCAAGGTATTTCATCTTGCCCTGGCCGACGCCGTGCTCACCGGTGCAGGTCCCGCCCATTTCGATGGCGCGCCAGTTGAGCCTTTCGATGAAGGCCTCAGTCTTGGCGATCTCCTGCGGATTGTCGACATCTACCAGCACGAGGACGTGGAAATTGCCATCGCCCACATGGCCGACCAGCGGGGCGAGCAGGCCGTTGGCCTCCACATCCTTGTAGGTCTCGTCGATGCACTCCGCCAGTCGCGAGATCGGCACGCAGACATCGGTCGAAACGCCCTTGCACCCCGGCCGCAGGCCGAGCGCTGCCCAGTAGGCATCGTGCCGCGCCTTCCAGAGCCGGGTGCGATCCTCCGCCTTGGTGGCCCAGACGAACTCGCCGCCGCCGTTGTCGCGCGCGATTTCTCCGAAGATCTCGCTCTGCTCGCGCACGCCCGCCTGCGTGCCATGGAATTCCAGGAACAGGGTCGGCGCTTCCTGCAAGTCCAGCTTGGAATAGGCGTTGCAGGCGCGAATCTGGTTGGCGTCGAGCAGCTCGATACGCGCCACCGGCAGGCCGGACTGGATGGTGGTGATCACCGCGTTGCAGGCGGATTCCAAGTCCGGGAAGGGGCAGACGCCGCCCGAAACGGCCTCCGGAATCCCGTAGAGGCGCAGCGTCACCTCGGTGATGATGCCGAGCGTGCCTTCCGAGCCGACCATCAGCCGGGTGAGATCGTAGCCGGCCGCCGTCTTCTTGGCCCGTCCGCCGGTATGCACGATGCGCCCGTCGGCCGTCACCACGGTCAGCGCCAGCACGACGTCCTTCATCGTGCCGTAGCGCACCGCATTGGTGCCGGAGGCGCGCGTCGCCGCCATGCCGCCAAGGCTCGCATCCGCGCCCGGATCGATGGGAAAGAACAGGCCCGTGTCGCGCAGATATTCATTGAGCTGGGTGCGGGTCACGCCGGCCTCGACCACGCAGTCGAGATCCTCGGCATTGACCTGCAATACCCGGTTCATCTGCGACACGTCGACGGAGATTCCCCCGGCCGGCGCGTTGACATGGCCCTCCAGCGAGGAGCCGGTGCCGAAGGGAATGATCGGCACCTTGTGCTGGGCGCAGATCTGCACGACATCCGCGACCTCTTGCGTCGAATGGGCAAAGACCACCCCGTCGGGAGCCTGATTCGGCAGCCAGGTGGTGGTATGGCCGTGCTGTTCGCGCACCGCGGCCGAGGTCGTGAAGCGTTCGCCGAACCGCTGCGCGAGGATCTTCAGCGCAAGGTCGATCCCTTCCTCGTTGCGTTGTACGGATGCCTGTAGGCTTGCAAGGCTCATTATTCTCTCCCGCTCAACCGATGCCGACGTCTCCGGCGCCTGCGGGCACCTGGCGCGAATTTGCGTTTCCTGCCGGTCTCGGACTAGGTTTGGCGCAAACTAGCAAAAACGGCAATCCCGGCCAAAGACTTCCGCCCGTTTCACCCGCAGCCGGAACAGGCCGGCGAGCCTCACAGGATGGAAGGAGCGCCATGTCACAGCCGAGCCGCCAGCCAGCCCCCTTCACCGGGTCGATCCAGGAGGTCAGAAGCGAGTGGCTGGACTATAACGGCCATCTCAACATGGCCTACTACAATGTCCTCTTCGACACGGCGCTCGACGAGGCCTTCATCCATCTGGGCCTTGGCCCCGACTACGCCCGCGAGCGCGGCGCCTCCTTCTTCACCGCCGAGACCCACCTTTGCTACCTGCGCGAACTCAACGGGGGAGATCGCGTGCGCGCCACGGTTCAACTCGTTGATTTCGACGCCAAACGGGCGCATCTCTACCAGGAGCTTCACCACGCGGACGACGGTTTCCTCTCGGCAACGTCCGAGCAGGTCTCTCTGCATGTCGACCTTGCCGCCCGCAAGGTGGTGCCATGGCCGCAGGACGTGCTGGAGCGGCTGGAGGAGATGAGGGAGAGCCATGCGGTGCTCGGCCGGCCCGAGCGGTCCGGGCGACGTATTTCCCTTGAAAGACGCTGACGAAAGACGCTTGAGGCTCAAAGAGCCAGGCGGACGGCTGGACGAGCGATGACCGGTCTGCTGACGCAATTGAAACGCCTGCCCGTGCTGACCGCGGGATGGATCAAGCCGAACATCCGGCTTTTCCGCTCCACGCGCCTGCCACTGGTCTGGGCGCTCGCCATCGTCATCGGCGTCCTGACCGCGATTGCCGCCATCCTGTTCCGCATGGCCATCGGCGCCTTCCAGTGGCTGTGGCTCGGCACCTCGGCGGAAACGGTTATCACCGCCGCCGCGACGGTGCCCTGGTGGGTTATCCTCCTGGCCCCGACGCTCGGCGGGCTGTGCATCGGCATCTTCCTGCAGACGATCCAGCCCAAGCAGCGCACCGGCGGCGTGCCCGACGTGATCGAGGCCCGCGTCCAGGGCGGCCGCGGCCTGCCCTTCTGGTCCGGCATTTCCTCCGCCTTCCTCACCTCCGCCTCGCTCGGCTGCGGGGCCAGCGCCGGCCGCGAAGGCCCCGTCGTGCATCTGGGCGCGACCATCGGCACCGCGCTCTGCCAAACGTTCCGCCTGCCCGATGCCGCCCGCCGCATCCTGCTTGCCTGCGGCGTCGCCAGCGCGGTGTCCGCCTCGTTCAACGCGCCGATCGCCGGCGTTCTCTTCGCCCATGAGGTCATTCTCGGCCACTACGCGATGACCGCCTTCGTGCCTATCGTCATCGCCTCGGTGCTCGGCACACTGATGTCGCGCCTGTGGTTCGGCGACATCGCCGCCTTCTCGATCCCCGAATACCAGATCTCCTCCTTGCTGGAGATGCCGGCCTTCGCCCTGCTCGGCCTCACCTGCGCCGCCGTGGCGGTGATCTTCCAGTTCTCGTTGATCGGCACGGATTGGGTGGCCCGCAACATCTCCATGCCACTGTGGCTGCGCCCGGTGATCGGCGGGCTGGCGGTCGGCGCCATCGGCATCGTGTTTCCCGGCGTTCTCGGCGTCGGTTACGAGGCGACCGACCTTGCCCTGCGCCAGGAACTGCCGCTGATGACCATGCTGGCGCTGCTGGTCGCCAAGACGGCGGCGACCTCGATCACCCTTGCCTCGCGCTTCGGCGGCGGCATCTTCTCGCCAGCGCTCTATCTGGGCGCGATGACCGGCGGCGCCTTCGGCCTGATCGCGGCAGCCGCCTTCCCCGAGCTCGCCTCCTCGCACGGTCTCTATGCGATCCTCGGCATGGGCGCGGTTGCGGCGGCCGTTCTCGGTGCACCGTTCTCCACCACGATGATCGTGTTCGAGCTGACCGGCGGCTACGCGCTGTCCATCGCGCTGCTGATCGCCGTGTCCATCGCCACCGGCCTGACCCAGGCGGTGCACGGGCGCTCCTATTTCCACTGGCAGCTGGAAATGCGCGGCGTGATGCTGAACGAGGGCGCGCACAAGTGGCTGGTGCGCATCGTCCACGTCTCGGATTTCGTCGAGCGGCTGCCGGACGACGCGGAACCGCAAACCCACGATCCGGAGGCCGACGGCGCCAGCCTCAAGCTCGACGACACGCTGGAGGCAGCGCTGAAGGTCTTCGACGAGAGCGGCACCAACAAGCTGCCGGTGGTGGATGCGGCCGATCATACCAAGGTCATCGGCCATGCCACCCATGTGCGGGCGCTGCGCTTCTTCAACGCCGAGCTGATCAACAACCAGGTTGAGGAGCACCGCTGAGCGGCGCTCCTCGACCCGTTATAGCGCCCCTTACAGCGGCGCCGTCGCCCGCTCGAGCCAGGCCCGCGTCGCCTCGTCCACCAGCGGCCCCAGCTCGCGCAGGACGCGGGCATGATAGGCGTCGAACCAGGCCCTCTCCTCGGCGCTGAGCATCTCCGCCGCCACCGCCCGCCGGTCGATCGGGGCAAGCGTCAGTGGCTCGAAGCCGAGCATCGCCCGCTCGCCGCCCTCGATGGCGGCCGGCGGCGTCACCAGCTCCAGGTTCTCGATCCGGATGCCGTGGCTGCCGTCGCGATAGTAGCCCGGCTCGTTGGAGACGATCATGCCCGGCTCCAGCGGCACATGGCCGGTCTTGGCGATGCGCTGCGGCCCCTCGTGCACCGACAGGTAGGAACCGACGCCGTGGCCCGTGCCATGGTCGAAGTCGAGACCGGCCTTCCACAGGGCGATACGGGCCAGCGCATCGATCTGCGCGCCGCTGGTGCCGACCGGAAACCGCGCGGTGGCGATGGCGATGTGCCCCTTCAGCACCAGTGTGAAATGGCGCTTCTGGTCCTGCGGCACCTCGCCGACGGCAACGGTGCGGGTGATGTCGGTGGTGCCGTCCTCGTACTGGGCACCGGAATCGATCAAGAACAGGCTGTTGTCCGGGATCGGCAGGTTGCTGCCCCGGTCGACCCGGTAGTGGCAGATCGCGGCATTGGGACCGGCTGCCGAAATGCTGTCGAAGGAAATCTCCTTCAGCTTGCCGGTCTCGGCGCGAAATGCCTCAAGCCGCTCGGCAACGGCGATCTCGTCGAGCCCTCCGGCAGCCGCCGCGCCATCCAGCCAGCACAGGAAGCGGGCAAAGGCCGCACCGTCGCGCAGATGCGCGGCCCGCGCACCGGCGATCTCCGCCGCGTTTTTCACTGCCTTGGCCTTGGTCACCGGATCCGCGCCATGCTTCACCTTGCCGCCGGCGGCGAGTACGGCGCTCGCCAGCGCATCGCCCGCCCAGTCGGGATCGACCAGCACCGTGGCCCCCGACGACCCGAGCGCGCTCAGCGCGCCCGTCAGCCCGCCCGGCTCGGCGATGTCGGCCAAGGCCTCCAGATGGTCGCGCGAGGCATTGGTGAGCTTGCGGGCGTCGATGAAGATCTGCGGGCGCCCCTCGCGCGGCAGGATGGCGAAGGACAGCGGCAGGGGCGTGTGCGACACGTCGCTGCCGCGAATATTGAACAGCCAGGCGATGGAATCGGGCTGGGTCAGGACGAAGGCATCGCCCCCCGCACGGCGCACTTCCGCGGCCATCCGCGCGACCTTCTCCTGCGCCGCCTCGCCGGCGAATTCGGGAGGATGCACCTGAACCTGGCCGAGCGGCGGCTCCGGCCGGTCCTCCCACACCGCATCGAGCGGATTGCTGTCCACCGCGACCAGCTCCGCACCTGCCCTGGCGCAGGCTTCGGCAAGCCGCCTGGCCCCGTTCACCGTATGCAACATCGGATCGTAGCCGAGCTTCTGGCCCGGCTGCAGCTTGCCCGCCAGCCACTCGGACGGCGGCGTCTCGATCAGGTGCATCGGCCGGAAGACGCCGGTATCCACCTGCTCGCGCACCTGGATCGTATAGCGGCCGTCGACAAAGATCGCGGCCTCGTCGGCCAGCACGACCGCCATTCCGGCCGATCCGGCAAACCCCGTCAGCCAGGACAGCCGCGCGTCGCTGGGCGGCACATATTCGCCCTGATGCGCATCGGCGCGCGGGATGAGGAAACCGTCAAGGCCCCTGCGGGCCAGCTCGCGCCGCAGCGCCGCGCAACGCGCGGAACCGACGGACGGGTCGATGACATTGTCGAAGGACTGGAACATGCCACGACGCTAGCGCCAAAGCCGGCGCTGCGAAAGGGCGTTGAATGCGCCCCCGGGCGGCTTTTGCACATGCGCAAGGCAAGCTTTTGCCGGGGATTTCAGCATCTGCTTTGTTGCGTTGCAAAATTATGAATTCGCACATGCAGCAATCGCAGCACTGCCATGCACTTATGGCGCTTTTCGCATGGCCCGGCACTCCCCATACTCTGTGTCGAGAGTTTGAGGGAGGAAGCTCTATCTAGAGACCTCGAACCGGAGACTAAGACCATGGCCATTGCCACCACGACCACCACCGCCATCTCGGGCGTATCGCGCAGCTCTTCCAAGAGCGTGTTCCGCAAGGCGCTCGACTCGATGATCACCGCTCGTGAGCGTCAGGCTCGCCGCTATGTGAACGGCTACCTTCTGTCGCTCGACGACGCCACGCTCGCCGCCTACGGCTACGACCGGGCCGAGCTGGAGCGCAACAGCTCGCTGACCTCCGCGTTCTGATACGCAGGTCACTGACTGTACAGAAACGGGCCCGGCGGTCACTCCGCCGGGCCCGTTCCGTTTTCTGCAGCAGGCTCTTGCGGGTCGTCAGCCCTCGTGGCGGCCGCGCACCAGCGTCAGCGTCAGCCAGCCGTCGCGGTTCTGCCGGCGCACCAGGTGAAAGCCCTGCATGCCATAGGCGAACAGGATGCGCGGGCCGTCCTCCACGCGCAGGCCCGACAGGACCAGCGTCGCCGAGCGGGTCATGCGTGCAGACAGGCCGGCGGCCATGCGCATCAAGGGCCGGGCGAGAATATTCGCCACCACCAGATCGAAGGGGCCGGCTTCCGCGAAGATCCGGCTGTCGACGCCCGCTGCCGTCGCCGTGCGCACCAGGTTGCCGGCAAGATTGTGGATCGCGTTGGCGCGCGCCGTGATGGTTGCCACCGGATCGATGTCGGTTGCCAGCACCGGCTGTCGGGACAGCCGCGCCATGGCGATGGCCAGAACGCCTGTGCCGGTGCCCAGGTCCAGCATCCGCGCATAGGAGCGGCGGGTCAGCAGCCGGTCGATCTCGATCAGGCAGCCCGCCGTCGTCCCGTGATGACCGGTGCCGAACGCTAGCGCCGCCTCGATCTCGATGGAAATGCCGGCGAGCGGGCGCTTTGCGCGGTCATGCGAGCCATGGATGAAGAAACGGCCCGCCTGTACCGGCGACAGGCCTTCCAGGCTCTTTTCCACCCAGTTGATGTCTTCCAGTTCCACCGCCTCGACAGGCGCGGCAAACGCGTCCGCACCCAGCCGGTCCTTGACGAGTTCGGCCGCCTCCGTCTCGCTCATGTCGAACAGCAGGATCTCGGCGGTCCATTCCCGCCCATCCGCCGACGCTTCGAAAACGGTCACCGGATTGCCGTCGTCCTCGAAGTCGCGCGACAGCAGCTCATAGATGCGCTTCGCCTCGATCTCGGGGGCGGTGATACGGACGCGGATGGTGGACATGATCTCTCCGGAGACAGGAAACAGCGCCCGCCCTATAGCGCCCGAAAGCAGGGGGCATCAATCGCATTCGCGCTGGATGGGGAAACGCGCGCCGTTCAGTGCCGTTCGACGAAGCTGTCGAGCACCTTCTTGCGCCCTGCCTTATCGAATTGCACCGTCAGCTTGTTGCCTTCGATGCCGACGACCTCGCCATAGCCGAACTTGAGGTGGAACACCCGCTCGCCCATGTCGAAGGCCGACGGCGTGTCGGATACCGACTTGGCGACCAGCTCGCCCTCGATCATCCGCGGCCCGCCCGATTGCCCGCCTGACTGCCGGCCGCCGCCCGATCCCATCCGCCCGCCAAAGCCGCCGCTACTGGTGCTGCCCTGCGCTTGCGAACGCTGCGCCCGCTGCCAGCCCGGCGTCGAATAATTCGCCTTGAAGGGATCGCGCGTGTCGAAGCGGCTGGCGCCGTAGCCCCCGCCGCCATAGCCGCCGTAATTGCTGGACTGCTCGACCACGTCGACGTGATCGGCCGGCAGCTCGTCGAGAAAGCGCGAGGGGATGGAGCTCTGCCACATGCCGTGGATGCGCCGGTTGGAGGCGAACCAGATCTTCGCCCGCCGCCGCGCCCGGGTGATGCCCACATAGGCAAGCCGCCGCTCTTCCTCCAGCCCCGCGCGGCCGCTCTCGTCGAGCGCGCGCTGATGCGGGAAGAGGCCCTCCTCCCAGCCGGGGAGGAACACCGTGTCGAACTCAAGGCCCTTGGCCGAATGCAGCGTCATGATCGACACCGCGTCGTTGTTGCCGTCCGCGTCCCGGTCCATGACCAGCGCGACGTGCTCCAGGAAGCCGGCGAGCGATTCGAACTCGTCCATCGAGCGGACGAGTTCCTTCAGGTTGTCGAGCCGGCCCGGCGCCTCCGCCGAACGGTCGTTGCGCCACATCTCGGTATAGCCGCTCTCGTCGAGAATGATCTCGGCCAGCTCCGTATGCGACATGGCCGGCACCAGGTCGCGCCAGCGGTCGAAATCGGCCAGCAGCATGCGCAGCGTCGTGCGCGCCTTGGGCTTCAGTTCCTCGGTCTGGCACAGGTCGGAGGCCGCCTGCATGAGCGGGATACGGTTCGCCCGCGCGTAGGCATGAACCAGCTTCAGGCTGGCCTCGCCGAGGCCGCGCTTGGGCGTGTTGACGATCCGCTCGAAGGCGAGGTCGTCGGCCGGCTGCACCACGCAGCGGAAATAGGCCATCGCATCGCGGATCTCCATGCGCTCATAGAAGCGCGGGCCGCCGACCACCCGGTAGTTGACGCCGAGCGTGACGAACCGGTCCTCGAACTCGCGCATCTGGAAGGACGCGCGCACCAGGATCGCCATGCTCTCGAGGCTGTGCCCCTTGGACTGCAGCGCCTCGATCTCGTCGCCGATGGCGCGGGCCTCTTCCTCGGAGTCCCAGGCGGCGGCAACGCTGACGCGCACTTCCTCGCCTTCCGGGTCCACGACGTCGGTGAACAGCGTCTTGCCCAGGCGCCCCTCGTTATGGGCGATCAGGTGCGAGGCGGCGGCGAGGATATGGCTCGTCGAGCGGTAGTTGCGCTCCAGCCGGATCACCTTGGCGCCGGGAAAGTCGTGGTCGAAGCGCAGAATGTTGTCGACCTCGGCGCCGCGCCAGCCGTAGATCGACTGGTCGTCGTCGCCGACGCAGCAAATGTTGCGGTTGCCCTGCGCCAGCAGCCGCAGGAACAGATACTGCGCGATGTTGGTGTCCTGATACTCGTCCACCAGCATGAAGCGGAAGCGGTTCTGGTACTCGGCCAGCACGTCCGGATTGTTGCGGAACAGCGTGATCACATGCAGCAGCAGGTCGCCGAAATCGGCGGCATTGAGGATCGACAGCCGCTCCTGGTACTGCTCGTAGAGCGCCCGGCCCTTGCCGTTGCCGAAGGAGCGCGCCTCGCCCTCCGGCACCTGGTCGGGCGTCAGGCCGCGGTTCTTCCATCCGTCCAACTGGCTGGCGAAGGCGCGCGCCGTCCAGCGCTTGTCGTCCAGCCCCTCGGCCTGGATGATCTGCTTGATCAGGCGGATCTGGTCGTCCGTATCGAGGATCGAGAAACCGGACTGCAGGCCGATCAGTTCGGCGTGTCGGCGCAGGATCTTGACGCAGATCGAGTGGAACGTGCCGAGCCACGGCATGCCTTCCGCGCTCTCGCCGATCAGACGCTCGATCCGCTCCTTCATCTCGCGGGCGGCCTTGTTGGTGAAGGTCACCGCCAGGATCTGGCTCGGGAAGGCCCGGCGCGTTGCCAGGATATGGCCGATACGCGTCGTCAGGACGCGGGTCTTGCCGGTGCCGGCACCCGCCAGCACCAGGACCGGACCGTCCAGCGTCTCGACCGCCTCGCGCTGCTCCGGGTTGAGGCCATCGAGATAGGAGCCGGGTTCGGGCGGACGCGGCCCCAGCGCCGCGCGGGCACGCGCGGCAATGCCGCTGCCGCCGCTCGCCCGCTCCAGGTCGCTGCCCCGCGCCTCATGCTCCGCCCGCCCCTTTTCCGGGTCCTGGTGGAACTGTCGGGTATCGGCGGGATGATTGGCCATGCGGGAGAGTGTCTCGACGGGTCTGGGTCACGGATCTGAAACCGCGCGGGCCGTGGCCCTTGCGATTCTGTTCTCTCTTTGGACCATATATAGCAGCTTGTCCCGTCAAATGGAGGGGCGCAATCGCTCGCGCCCCTCCCTCTTGGCTTTTGACGCCTTTGTTATTCAGAAAAACGCTCAGGCCGCGACGAGCGACACCAGTGCCGGGGCCGCCTGTTCGAAGCGCAGCGTGTAGCGCCCGGCGCCGGCAGCAGAGACGGCCGCCGCAAGCACCTGCCCGTCGGCAAGCTGCAGCATGACGGCCTGCCCGAGCTCCAGCCGGGCCGATGCGGAAACGGCGGCTTCATGCACGTCCGCCTCCTCGACCCGCGCCCGGTAGCGGCGCCCCATGGCGGTGACGATGACGGCCTCGCGCATTTGCGCCTGCACCTGCGCACGCCGCGCGGCGAGATCGACCGAGATATCCGCCAGGAACGTCTCCACCTCGCCCGCGAGTTGCTGTGTCACTTCCGCAAGGCTCGAGGAGACCGCGCTGACATTTCCGGCGAAATGGGCGGTACGCTCGATCGCGGAGGTCACCGAGGTGACGTTGTCCGCCACCGTGTCGGTGCCGTCCGAGGCGGCAATCACCGAGTTGGCGATCTCCTGCGTCGCCGCGCGCTGCTGCTCCACCGCACCGGCGATGGTTGTGGTCAGCTCGCGGATATTCGTCATGACGCTGGCGATCTCCCCGATGGAGCCCACCGCGCCTCGGGTCGAGGCCTGGATGCCCGTCACCTGTGCGGCGATATCCTCCGTCGCCTTGGCGGTCTGGCCGGCAAGGCTCTTCACTTCGCTGGCAACGACCGCAAAGCCCTTGCCCGCCTCGCCGGCGCGCGCGGCCTCGATCGTGGCATTCAGCGCCAGCAGATTGGTCTGCTCGGCGATGTCCCGGATCAGGTTGACCACCGAGCCGATCTGCTCGGCCGCCTGCGACAGGGAGGCGACTTCGGCATTGGTCAGCTGGGCGCGCTCGGCGGCCGAAGCCATCAGGCCGCTCGCCTTGGCCGTCTGATCGGCAATCTCGCTGATCGAGGCGGAAAGCTCCTCAGCGGCCGCGGCGACCACCTGGATATTGCCGGACGCCGTCTGCGTGGCGTGGCTTGCGGCTGATGCGTCGGTCGCGGCGCTGCTTGCCCCTTCCTCCAGCGTCTCGGCCGAGGAGCGCATGTCGCCGGCCTTGGCCCCTGCCGTCGACAGGGTCGACGAGACGCTGCCGCGGAAGCCGGCGATCATCGTCTCGATGGCCGACTGCCGGTCGCGCTCGCGCAGGCGCTCCTGCTGCAGGTTCCGCTCCAGCTCGATGCGCTCGATGGCGTTCTCGCGGAAGATCTCCACCGCCCCGGCCATGGCGCCGATCTCGTCGCGGCGGCCGACGCTGGTCACCTCGACGCTGGTGTCGTTGGCCGCAAGCCGGCGCATGACACCGACCAGTTGCGCCAGCGGCGGCGCGATGGAGCGGTAGACGCCAACGAAGATCACCGCCATCACGACGACCAGCGCGACCATCAGCCCAAGCTCCCAGAGGAAAGCCCGCTGGTTTTGGGCCGCGGCCTCTGTGGCAGCGGTCAGGATCTGGCGGGAGATCTCGTCTTCGACCTGCTTCAGTTGGTCGATGCGCGCCGTACTGACCGCGAACCACTGCGGACCGCTGACGGCGGCGACATCCCCGCCGAACGGCGCCGACACGGCAACCTGTCTCAGAGCGTCGATTTCCTTCACGGCCGCACCGGACAGAGCTGCGTCGTAGGCGGAGAGCATCTGCGGCGTGGCATAGCGGCGGAAGCTCTCGAGCGAGACCTCCTGCATGGCGCCGAGGCGGATGAAGTTCCGGTAGACGGCTTCGCCGAAGCTGCCCGAGCCGAAGCCGACGGCGCCGGTGGCCCGCTCCAGTCCCGCCCGCTCCTTCGCCTGCAGCAACGCGCTATAGGCCAGGACCGGGCGCAGCATGTCGCCGGAGCTGATCAGCGTCGTCATGCCTCCGACCATGTCGAGCAGGTTGCCGATGATGGGGGTGTAATAGGCGCCGACATCGGAGCTGGCGAGGCGCAGCGCGTCGATGTCCGCGCGGACCCGCTCCAGGTCCTGAAGCGCCTGCGCAGCCTTGTCGCGAGGCGCGGTAAAGTTGTCCGCCTCCAGCCGTGCCGTCGCCGCGCCGATGCGTGCGACATAGCGCGCGATCGCCTCGTCGGTGGCCTTGCGCTGGTCGCCGATCACGTCGGAAAACGAAACGCCCTTCGACCCGACGAAGCCGGAGGACATTCCGCGCTCCTTCTGCAGCTGGTGCACAGCCTCGGAAATCACCGGGGCAAGATCGAGCACCTCGCCGACGAAGCGTTCCTCCTGGACGTGCTCGAACCGAACCGCCAGCTCCATGGCGCTTACGACAAGCAGGCCGCAAAGCGGAATCGCACCCAGCAGAACAAGTCGCAAACCGATGGAACGGTTCACAAATCCAGAAAACATAAGCTTCTCTCCAGACGCCAATGAAACGGCTCACATGAGAGAGATGATCGACACCTGGGGTTGAAATTCCCTTACAAGACAAGGATCAGTGTGATTAAATTCCGAAAAGACAAATAGTTTCAAGGTTACGTACTGCACCCCATAGGTGTTGTACTTAAGTTGATTCGCACAGACTCATCCGCCGGACATCTCGATCCAGGCATCCTCGTCGATGACGTCGATGCCCAGTTCCTCGGCCTTTTTCAGCTTCGAGCCGGCGCCTGGACCGGCGATCACCAGGTCGGTCTTCTTCGACACCGAGCCCGAGACTTTCGCCCCCATCGCCTCGGCACGCGCCTTGGCCTCGTCGCGGCTCATCTTCTCCAGCGTGCCGGTGAAGACCAGCGTCTTGCCGGCAACGGGGCTTGCGCTCGCCTCCACCCGTTCCATCGCCTGCGGCCGGATCTGCGCCAGCAGCGCATCCAGCGCGTCGCGATTGTGGTCCTCGGCGAAGAACTCGACCACGGCCCGGGCCACCGTCTCGCCGATGCCGTCGATATCCATCAGTTCGGCAAAGGCATCGGAGGCCGGGTCCGCCGCCGCCTGCATCGCCGCGCGGAAGGTCCCCCAGTCGATATAATGGCGGGCGAGCAGCTTGGCGTTGCCCTCGCCGACATGGCGGATGCCGAGCGCGAAGATCACCCGGTTGAGCGGCATCTCGCGCCGCGCGTCGATGGCGGCGAAGAGGTTGGCAGCGCTCGTCTCGCCCCAGCCGTCGCGGTTCCTGAGTTTGATCAGCGGCGAGGCGGCGTCCCGCTCCGCCAGGGTAAAGATATCGGCCGGTTGGCGGATGCCGCCCTCCTCCATTGGCAGGTCGAAGAAGAACTCCACCTGCTTGTCGCCCAGCCCCTCGATGTCGAGCGCGTGCCGTGAGACGAAGTGCTTCAGCTTTTCCTTGGCCTGCGCCGGGCAGATCAGCCCGCCGGTGCAGCGGCGCACGGCGTCGATGCGTCCACTCGATGCGTTGACGTCGCGCACCGCGTGGCTGCCGCAGGCCGGGCATGTGGTCGGGAAGGCGAAGGGCTCGGAACCTTCCGGGCGCTTGTCGAGGTCGACGTCGACGATCTGCGGGATCACGTCGCCGGCGCGCTGGATCTGCACCGTGTCCCCGACCCGGATATCCTTGCCGCCGCGGAGCGGCTCGCCGGTCTGGCCGATGCCCTTGATGTAGTCCTCGTTGTGCAGCGTCGCATTGGAGACGACGACGCCGCCCACCGTCACCGGCTCCAGCTTGGCGACCGGGGTCAGGGCGCCGGTGCGCCCGACCTGGATCTCGATGCCGCGCAGCACGGTGAAGGCCTTCTCGGCCGGGAACTTGTGGGCGATGGCCCAGCGGGGCGCGCGCGAGACGAAGCCGAGGCGCGACTGCAGGTCGAGCCGGTCGACCTTGTAGACCATGCCGTCGATGTCGTAGCCGAGCAGCGCCCGCTCCTCCTCGATACCGTGATAGGCGGCGAGGATCTCTTCTACGGTCTCGCAGCGGACCATGCGGGCGTTGATCGAAAAACCCCATTCGCCGAGCAGCTGCACCATCTCGTACTGGGTGGCGCGCGGCACCTCGCTCATCTCGCCCCAGGCATAGGCGAAGAAGCGCAGCGGCCGCGACTTCGTCACCTCCGGGTTGAGCTGTCGCAGGGAGCCTGCCGCCGCGTTGCGCGGATTGGCGAAGACCTTGCCGCCCTGCGTCTCCATCCGTGCGTTCAGCGCACGGAAGTCCTCGTGGCGCATGTAGACCTCGCCGCGCACCTCGACAATGTCGGGCGCACCGTCCGGCAGGCGCTGGGGAATGTCCTCGATGGTCAGCGCGTTCTGCGTCACATTCTCGCCGACCGTGCCATCGCCGCGCGTTGCGGCCGTCACGAGGCGCCCCTTCTCGTAGCGCAGCGACAGCGACAAGCCGTCGATCTTCGGCTCCGCCGTCACCGCAATCGCCCCCATCAGCGGATCGAGCTTCAGGAAGCGGCGGATGCGGCCGAAGAAGTCGCGCACGTCCTCGTCAGCGAACGCATTGTCCAGCGACAGCATCGGGATCGCATGGGTGACCTTGCCGAAGCCGTCCGCCGGCGCACTGCCGACGCGCAACGACGGGCTGTCGGAGCGCACGAGATCGGGAAACCGCGCCTCGATCGCATCGTTGCGCCGCTTCAGCGCATCGTAGTCCGCATCGGAAATGACCGGCGCGTCCTCGCCATGATAGCGCCGGTCGTGGCCCGCGATCTCCTCGGCCAGCCGCTCCAGCTCCAGCGCGGCCTCTTCCAGGGTCAGGTCTTCGACGGCGCGGGACGAAAGGTCAGTGTCGGACATGGGATCGCATCTTCTGGCATCGGATATCGCGGAGCGGGAACGGGTGTTCGGCTCCCGCCTGGCGAGGGAGTATGGCGCTGCGGACGAGCAAGGCAAAGGGCGGCGAGATGCTTTTCCAGCCCTGGTTCAGCTGCTCACGCGCGCGGGGCGTCGGAGAGCAGCCGGTCGGCCGCCGCGCGGGCCTCGTCGGTGATCGTGGCGCCGGCCAGCATCCGCGCGATCTCCTCGCGCCGATGGTCGACATCGATCCGCTTCACCCGCGTCGCAACACGGTCCGCGCCGGCATCTTCCTTCATAATGAGGAAATGCCCGCCCGCCTTTGCCGCAACCTGCGGCGCATGGGTGACGGTCAGCACCTGCACCTTGCCGGCAAGGCGCGCCAGACGGCTGCCGATGGCCTCGGCCACCGCCCCGCCTACGCCCGTGTCGATCTCGTCGAAGACCAGCGTCGGCGCCGAGCCCTTGTCGGCCAGCGACACTTTCAGTGCCAGCAGGAAGCGAGAAAGCTCGCCGCCCGAGGCGACCTTCATCATCGGACCCGGCTTGGTGCCCGGATTGGTCTGCACCCAGAATTCGATCGTGTCGATGCCCTCGCGGGACCGTACCTGCGGGTCGCTCTCCAGGTTCACGATGAAGCGCGCGCGCTCCAGCTTCAGGTCCGGCAGCTCGCGGGAGACCGCGTCTTCCAACGCCTTGGCCGCCGCCTGCCGGCGCTTGCTCAGGGCCGCCGCCTTGGCGTCATAGGCGCTGCGTGCCGCCTCGGCCGCCGAGGCCAGGCCGGCAAGCGCCTCCTCGCCGGCATCCAGCGCGGCAAGATCGGCCTCGAACCGTTCGCGCAGCGCCGGAAGGTCGTCCACCTGCACCTGGAACTTGCGCGCCGCCCCGCGTAAGGCAAACAACCGTTCCTCGGTCGCCTCCAGCGCGCGCGGGTCGAATTCCGTCTCGCGCACTGCCGCTTCCAGGCCCGCACGCGCGTCCTCCAGCCGGTCCAGCGCCTCGGCGAGGAAGCCGACGGGACCCGACAGCAGCTCCGGGGCCTGCTCGGCCTTGCGCTCCAGCCGCCGCCACAGCGAGGCGATCTCGGTAATGGGAGAGGCCGTGCCGTTGAGCAGGTCGAAGGATTCGCCGAGATCGCCGGCGATCTTCTCCACCTGCATCATCGACTGGCGCCGGTCGGCAAGCTCGGTTTCCTCGCCGATAACCGGCGCAAGTTTCGACAGTTCCTCGGCGGAGGCGCGCAGGTAATCGGCCTCGCGCCGAGCCGCCTCGATCCGCTCTTCCTGTTCGGCGAGCGCGCGCACCGCCTTGCGCATCGCCGCATGGGCGCTGGCAACCGCCGCGCAATCGGCCTCGCAGCCGCCGAAGGAATCGAGCAGCCGCCGGTGTTCGGCCGGATCGGTATAGGCCCGCGCCTCGTTCTGTCCGTGGATCTCGACCAGGAGCCCGCCGGCCTGCCGCAACAGGGAGACGCTCACCGGCGCATCGTTGATGAAGGCGCGGCTGCGGCCGTCCTCGGCCTGCACACGGCGCAGGATCACGTCGCCGTCGGCCTCCAGATCGTTCTCGCGCAGCAAGGCGCGCACGGGATGGGCCATCGGCACGTCGAAGGCGGCCGTCACCTGGCCTTGCGCCTGGCCGTGGCGCACGAGCCCGGCATCGCCGCGCCCGCCAAGGGCAAGGCTCAGGGCATCAAGCAGGATGGATTTGCCCGCGCCCGTCTCGCCGGTCAGCACCGACATGCCGGCGCCGAAGGCAAGATCGAGCCGGTCGATCAAGACGATATCTCGAATGGCAAGCGCAGCGAGCATGCGAGCGGATGACCGGGCCGGACTGGACATGTGCGGCGAAGCGCACGGGAAACCGCATCAGGTGTAGCTGGTGGCACCCGGTGGCCGCAACGCCAAACTGCTGGCGCAGCGATACGGGCAGGCCGTCAGGACGGTCGTTCCGTCGGCCTTCTGCGGGACGGCAGGCGTGCTGCCGTCGGCGGGATGCTAAAGCGAAACGCTGTTGAAAGCGCGGCTGATCCAGCTGCCCGAATCCTCGCTCGGGCTGTAACCGCCGGTCTTCAGCAGGCTGAAGGCATCCTTGTACCACTGGCTGTCCGGGAAGTTGTGGCCGAGCACGGCGGCCGCGGTCTGGGCCTCGTTGACCACGCCGAGCGCATAGTAGCTCTCGGTCAGGCGGAACAGCGCTTCCTCGATGTGGCGGGTGGTCTGGTAGTTGGTGACGACCACCTTGAAACGGTTGATCGCCGCGATCTGGTGGTTCCGCTTCAGGTAGTAGCGGCCCACTTCCATTTCCTTGCCGGCGAGCTGGTCCTGCGCGGCACGGACCTTGGTCGCCGCATCGGTGGCATATTCGGAATCGGGGAAGCGCTGGAGCAGTTCGCCATAGGCGGCGAGCGCCCGCTGCGTCATCTCCTGGTCGCGCGTCACGTCCGGGATCTGCTTGTGATAGGACTGGCCGATGATGTAAAGCGCGTAGGCGCTGTCCTCGCTGCCCGGATACAGCGTCGTGAAACGCTTGGCGGCGGTGATCGCCTCCGGGAACTTGCCCAGCGAATAGTTCAGATAGGCAAGGTTGATCAGCGACTTGCGCGAATACTCGGAATACGGATGAAGCTTGTCGACTTCCTGGAACTTCAGCCGGGCGTCGGACAGCCGTCCCTCGTTGCGCAACGACAGGCCCTCGTTGAAGAGCACTTCTGCCGGCGTGTCGTTGGTGGCGAAGTCGTCGTCGTCCTTGGTCGAGGAACAGGCAGCTAGCGTAACCGCAAGCAGGGCGAAGGACGCGATCCTGGCCTTGCGCAGACCGCCGGTGACGGTTTCCCTCGCCTTGGAACTGGACAATGCCACCATCACGTCAACTCACTCCTCGAACTCGGCGCCGGTTCGGCCCCGTCCGGACAATCCGGAGCGACCGGAAGGGGCGCCGCAAGGGCGTCCGTCATCCCGATCAGCGCGTGTTCTAACGGAAAACACCCGGCCACGTCACGCCATGTGAGGGACATTTGTCGCTTTTTTGTGGCCTGTCGTTTTGGGCAAGGCGGTTTTCCGCCATCCTCGGCCCGACCGGCGGCACGCCCTGCTCAGGACGCGCCCTGCGCCACGGCCAGCATCGGCATGTCCATCAGGGCCGGAGCCGGCCGCTCGAACGCGCCTTCGACGATCTCGAAGGCATCCTTGCCGGCGTTCTCGAACAGCTCGACCAGGATCGCGTGGTTCATGCGATGACCGCCCTTGTAGGAGCGGTAGAGGCCCAGGAACGGCAGGCCGGCAAGCGCCAGGTCGCCGACCGCATCCAGCATCTTGTGACGCACGAACTCGTCGCGCCAGCGGGTGCCTTCCGGGTTCATCACCTTGCCGTCGGAGATCGCGACGGAGTTCTCCAGCGAAGAGCCGAGGGCAAAGCCCATCGACCACAGCTTCTTCACGTCCTGCACGGAACCAAAGGTGCGGGCACGCGACAGCTCGCTGCGGAAGGTCTCCGGAGACAGGTCGAGCACCATCGACTGGCGGCCGATGGCCTCGGCGTCGAAGTCGATGGTCACATCGAAGCGGCAGCCCTCATGCGGGCGCAGCTCGCACCAGGCGCTGCCCTGGTCGACGCGGACGGTCTTCTTGACGCGGATATAGCGGCGCACGGCCTGCTGGCGGCGCAGGCCGACGGAATCGATGGCGGCGACGAAGGCATCCGAACTGCCGTCCATGATCGGCATTTCCGGGCCGTCCATCTCGATGATGGCGTTGTCGACGCCAAGACCCCGCAGCGCGGCCATCAGATGTTCGACGGTGGAGACGCCGCCGGCCTTCGGATCGCCGAGGACGGTGCAAAGGGCGGTGGCGGACACGGCGCGCCAATGCGCCGGAAACTCGACTTCGGAGCCGGTCTGCGGATTACGGTTGGTGAAGACGATGCCCGTGCCGGGATCGGCCGGCTGCAGCGTCACGTCCGCCCGATTGCCGGAATGCACGCCGATACCCTGCAGGGAGACGGCGCCGGCCAATGTCGTCTGCCGGTCGGAGGAGAGTTTCATCACCAGATCGTCCTGTCTGCGAGACCCTGAAAACGGATGCGATGGCGAGACCGAAAGGTCTTGAGGCTTGCGGGAAAATGCGCGCGAGTCGCGCCCCCGTTGAATCGCAGGGTGAACATACAGGGTCGGGGGGACGGATCAGAAATAAAGCTTTGTTACGATATGTAACGCTTCATTAAAAATGAGAGCTTTGAAAAATATAGCAAAATCCGCCCGCTCCCTCGAGGGCGGGCGATCCGGTGAGGAGCCGGATCGCCCGTTGAGGGAGTGTCGCGGATTATCCCGTCGTCAGTTCGCCTGACGACGCAGGAAGGCCGGAATTTCCAGCTGGTCTTCCTCGGACAGCGTGCGGGCCTGCGGGGCCTGACGACCGGTCAGGTCGAGCTGGCCGGCAGCCCCCTGCGCGGCCGGGCGGGCCGGTGCCGGAGCCGGACGCATCGCCGGCTGGGCCTGCTGCTGCACCGGGCGCGGCTGCGGAGCAGCGGCACGCGGCTGGGCGGCGGGCGCCGGACGCGGGGCCGGCTGCTGCGGACGCGGAGCGGGAGCCATCTCGGCTGCCGGCATCTCGTCCTCTTCCTCGCGGCGGCTCAGGCCGTTGGCGAGGCGACGCAGCAGGCTCATCGGACGGCGGTCTTCGCCGTGATGATGCTCCTCTTCCGCCGCACGGGCGTGGACATGAGCGCGCATCTCGCGCTGCGCCACGGGCGGGAAGTCCTCGATCGAGGGCATGCGCGCGGGCTGCGAGACGGTTTCTGCGACCGGCGGGATATAAGGCTCGACGACCGGCGCATCTGCGACGGGTTCGGCAAGATCCGCCTCGTCCAGATCCGCCAACGGGCTGTTGTTACCGATCATGCCCGGAGCCGGAGAAAAAGGGGCGATTTCCACCTCCGGATCGGTCGAGGCCTGGACCGGCTCGGGGATCTCGAGCTCCTGCTCGATCTTCTCCACCGTGGCCGGGCGCGCGGGCGCGGCCGGACGCGAAACCGGAGCGGCAGCGGCAGGGCGGGGACGCGCCACCGGGGCCGGCTCGGAGATCGTCTTCAAACGCTCGGTCAGCTCGGCCATGCGGGTTTCCGCCGGAGAGGCTTCCTCACGCAGCTCCTTGTCGATGCCCGTCGCCACGACCGACACGCGGATGATGCCGTCGAGGCTCTCATCGAAGGTAGCGCCCAGTATAATGTTGGCGTCGGCATCGACCTCCTCGCGAATGCGGGTGGCTGCCTCGTCCAGCTCGAACAGGGTCAGGTCGTTGCCGCCGGTGATCGAGATCAGCAGGCCGCGAGCGCCCTTCATCGAGGTCTCGTCGAGCAGCGGATTGGCGATCGCCGCCTCGGCAGCCTGCATCGCGCGCTTCTCGCCGGACGCCTCGCCCGTGCCCATCATCGCCTTGCCCATGCCGCGCATGATCGAGCGCACATCGGCGAAGTCGAGGTTGATGAGGCCTTCCTTGACCATGAGGTCGGTGATGCAGGCCACGCCCGAATAGAGCACCTGGTCGGCCATCGCGAAGGCGTCGGCGAAGGTGGTCTGTGCATTGGCGATGCGGAACAGGTTCTGGTTGGGGATGACGATCAGTGTATCGACCGCCTTCTGCAACTCGGTGATCCCAGCTTCGGCGATGCGCATGCGGCGCACGCCCTCGAACTGGAACGGTTTGGTGACCACACCGACGGTCAGTATACCCATCTCGCGCGCGGCCCGCGCGATCACCGGTGCAGCGCCCGTGCCGGTGCCACCGCCCATGCCGGCGGTGATGAACACCATGTGCGAGCCGGACAGGTGGTCGTTGATCTCGTCGATCACTTCCTCGGCGGCCGCCGCGCCCACGTCGGGCTGCGAACCGGCGCCCAGACCTTCGGTCACGGCGACGCCCATCTGGACGACACGCTCGGCGTGATTGCTGGCCAGCGCCTGGGCATCGGTATTGGCGACAACGAAGTCGCAGCCCTGCAGGCCGGCCTGGATCATGTTGTTCACGGCATTGCCACCGGCGCCACCGACGCCGAACACCGTGATTCTGGGCTTCAATTCCTGAAGATCAGGCATTTTCAAGTTGATGGTCATGGCTTCCTCGCGACCCTCGAGAGACCGTTGCCGGCGCTCTCACTCAAACCCTCAGTTCCCTCGTCATGCGCCGGGGGTTGTGCGACCCGACGCTTCCCGAGGCAGTTTCCCGCCTCAGAAACTATCCCGGATCCAGTTGCCGACCCTGGCCAGCGCACTCGATCCGAATGTCCATCTTGCGTTCGCGCCGCGCGGCTCGAACTGCTCGACCTGCGCCACCTGCGGATAGATCAGCAGTCCGACGGCGGCGGCGAAGGCCGGTCCCTTGGCGGCTTCCGGCAGGCCGGCGACGCCCAGCGGACGTCCGAGCCGGACCTGGCGGCCGAGAACCCGGCGTGCCACCTCGCTCAAGCCGGTGAGCTGGCTCGCTCCGCCGGTGAGCACGATGCGCTTGCCCACCCGCCCGGCAAAGCCGGAGGCGGTGAGCCTGTCGCGCACCAGTTCCATGATTTCCTCGACCCGCGGCACGATCACGCGCGTCAGCATCGAACGCGGGATCTGGTGCGGCAGGTCGCTGTCGGCATCGACCGGGGGAATGGAGATCAGGTCCCGTTCGTCCGCCTGGCTCGGCAGGGCCGAGCCCTGCAGCGTCTTGATCCGCTCCGCATCGGCAAGGCGCGTCGACAGCGCCCTGGCGATATCCATCGTCACGTGATGGCCGCCGACGGCAATCGCGTCGGTATGCACCATCTGGCCCTCGACGAAGACCGACAGCGTCGTGGTGCCGCCGCCCATGTCGACGCAGGCGACGCCGAGCTCCGCCTCGTCCTCCACCAGCGTGGACAGGCCGCTGGCATAGGGCGTTGCGACCATGGTCTCGACGGTCAGGTGACCGCGGTTGATGCAAAGCTCGAGATTGCGCACCGGCGCCACCTCGGCCGTCACCACCTGCATGTCGACGCCCAGACGGCGGCCGATCATGCCGCGCGGGTCTCGCATGCCGCGATTGCCGTCCAGCGTGTAGGCGATCGGCAGCGCATGCATCACCGCGCGCCCGTCGGCGACCGTGTGGGCGCTGCCGGCGGACAGCACGCGCTGGATATCGGCCTCGGTCACGGAATCTGACGCAAGCCCGACGCTGGCCGTGATGATCTCCGAGTTCAGCCGGCCGCAGGTGACGTTGGTAATCAGCGACTCCACCGTCAGCCCGGCCATGCGCTCGGCCGCGTCCACCGCCAGGCGGATCGCCTGCTCGGCCGCGTCCATGTCGACGACGACGCCGGACTTGAGGCCGCGCGAGCGCTGGTAGCCGTAGCCCAGCACCTCGATGGAGTGGGTGCGGCCGGGCAGCACGCAATCGTCGTTGCGCGGGCTCAGCTTGGCGATCAGGCAGCAGACCTTGGTCGAGCCGATGTCGAGCACCGAGACGACGACGGCCCGGCGGCCGGGCAGCGGCCGCATGCGCGGCAGATAGATCGGGGCGGACCGGCGGCTCATGCATTGCCTCCCGAGCGCTTGGCGCCCCGCGACTTGGTTTCGGCGTTGCGGCGCTCGATCGCCTCGTCGCTCATACGCACCACGACGCGGTCGGGCAGGCGGATGTCGACGACGGTGATATCGCGGGTCAGCAGCCCGTTGTCTGCGTCCATGCGGACCAGGTCGGAGAGCGCGCGGCCCACATCCGTTTCCGGCAGGCGCACGGTCAGACCGTTTTCCAGCAGCAGGTCCCAGCGCCGGTCGGAGACGAGGCGCGCGGCACGCACCCGTGCCCGCAGCTCCGGCACCTTCTCCAGCGCCGCCAGGATCTCGGCGCCGCGATACTGCGCGCCGTGACCGACCAGCATCAAGAGGTTGGCATAGCGCCCGTCGACATCGTCGCTGATCACCTGCCCCTTGGCATCGATCACCGACAGGCTGTTGCCGCGCTGCCAGAGCGCGAAGGCCTCGCGCTCGTCGATGCGCACCTGCAGCGTGCCCGGATACAGCTTCTGCACCGAAACCGTCTCGATCCACGGGATGCGGGCCAGCCGCTCGCGCGCCGCCGAGGCGTCGAACAGGGCGAGCGAGGTGCCCTGCTCGATCTCCAGCGCTTCCAGGATCTCGAACTCGGTCGTCTCGCGCTGGCCGGAGAGCTTAACGGCCGCGATCTCGAAACCGGCGGCCGAGGTAAGTGATTCGCTCACCGTGCGGGCATAACCGCCGACGGCCAGGGCATAGAAAATGGTCGCGGACAGGAAGACCAGCGCGCCGGCCGTGCCCGTCCACTCGGGAAGATCCTGCAGGATGCCGGCCGCGCGCCACAGGGGGCGGCGGTGCAAACGGGGCACGCCGCGACCGCGCGGCGCCAGCGCCGCTTCGATCGGCAGGACCATGTCCTCACCCCGTTTTGCCTTCATCGTCCGCAACTTGCGTCCTCCACCAACCAGCTGGTCAGCTCTTCGTAAGAGTGTCCCGCATGTGCCGCGATCTCGGGCACGAGCGAGGTTTCCGTCATTCCGGGCTGAGTGTTCACTTCAAGACAGATCAGTTCGCCGCCGCCGCCGGGCTGTTCGTCGAAGCGGAAGTCAGCCCGCGTCACGCCCTTGCAACCGAGTGCCTGATGCGCCCGTAGGCTAAGTTTCTGTACTTCTTGGTAAACAAATGGTGAAATTTCGGCCGGCAGGATGTGTTGTGATCCGCCAGGGGCATATTTCGCGTCAAAATCGTAGAAACCGTGTCCCAGCGGCATCACCTCGGTGACCCCCAGCGCCACGTTTCCCATGACCGCGCAGGTCAGCTCGCGCCCCGGCACATACCGTTCGATCATCACCATGTCGCCGTAGGGCCAGTCGTCGCGGAAGAGCTCCTGCGGCGGATGCGGAGCGTTTTCCTTGACGATCAGGACCCCGTAGGACGAGCCCTCGCGCACCGGTTTGGCGACGTAGGGCGGGCTCATCACATGTTCGCGAGCCGCCGTCATCCTGTGGACGACCTTGTGCTCGGCAACAGGAATGCCGACCGCCTTCATCACCGCCTTGGCCTTCTGCTTGTCCATGGCCAGCGCCGAGGCCGCGACACCCGAATGGGTGTAGGGAATGCCGAGGATCTCCAGCACGCCCTGGATGCAGCCGTCCTCGCCGAACGGCCCGTGCAGCGCGTTGAAGGCAACGTCCGGGCGCAGCTCGGCAAGCACCGCGGCGATGTCGCGCTGCACGTCGATCCGCGTCACCCGGTAGCCGGCGCGCTCCAGCGCGGCCGCGCAGCCCTCGCCCGACTTCAGGCTCACCGAGCGCTCGGCCGACCAGCCGCCCATCAGAACCGCGACATGCTTGCGTTCAGCCATCGCTCGCCGCCTCCGTGATCCGCTTTCCAAGGAAAGGCTCGACGCTCTCGCCGCCAGCCCACACGCCGAGCCGCTTGATCTCCCATTCCAGGGCGATACCGCTGGTCTCCAGCACCCGCGCACGCACCGTCTCGCCCAAAAGCTCCAGATCGTGACCGGTGGCCTCGCCGGTGTTGATCATGAAGTTGCAATGCACATCCGACATCCGCGCGCCGCCGATCTGGAACCCGCGGCAGCCGGCCGCGTCGACCAGCTTCCAGGCCGAGTGGCCCGGAGGGTTCTTGAAGGTCGAGCCGCCGGTCTTCTCGCGGATCGGCTGCGCCGCTTCCCGGTGGGCGCTGACCTCGGCCATTTCCTGGCGGATCGCCTCGCGCTCGCGCGGTTCGCCGCGAAACAGCGCCTGCGTAAAGATCGTGTCGCCGGGCTGCTCGCTGTGCCGATAGCGATAGGCCATGTCGTCGCGGCTCAGTCGCACGATCTCGCCCGCCCGCGTCACGCCGGTCAGCTCCACCATCACCTCGGCGGTCTCGCTGCCATGCGCGCCGGCATTCATCCTGAGCGCGCCGCCCACGGCGCCGGGAATGCCGGCGTAGAACGCAAAGCCGCCCTGGCCGGCGTCTGCCGCCGCCTCGGCAAGCCGCTTGTCCGGCACCGCGGCGCCCGCGCGGATCGCCCCGTCTTCCTCGACCTCGACCGCGCCGAAGCCCTTGGCCGCAAGCCGCACGACGACACCCTCGATGCCGCCATCGCGCACCAGAAGATTGGAACCGAGGCCCACCGGCAGCACCGGGATTTCCGGCGGCAGGGCTTTCAGGAACAGCGCCAGATCGTCCGTGTCGGCCGGCTGGAACATCAGCTGCGCCGGTCCGCCGACGCGGAACCAGGTCACGGCCGACAGCGGCTGGTTCGGCGTCAGCCGTCCGCGCAGCCCGATCCGGTCGAGACCGTGACGGGCAACGAGGTCGGGCCAGCTCATGCCCCGCCCCCTGACTTGCGGGCGGCAATCAGCTTCTCGGGAAGGGCCTGCGCCCATTGCGAGATGTTGCCGGCGCCAAGGCACACCACGTAGTCGCCGGGCTCGGCGATGCGCGCCACGGTCGCCGCCAGCTCTTCCTCGCCGCCGATCGCATGCACGCTGCGGTGGCCGCTGGCGCGGATGCCGTCGGCAAGGGCCGTATGGGTGATGCCCTCGCGCGGGGCCTCGCCGGCCGCATAAACCGGCGCGCAGACCACGTGGTCGGCATCGTTGAAGCAGGTGGAGAAATCGTCGAACAGGCTCTCCAGCCGGCTGTAGCGGTGCGGCTGCACCACCGCGACCACCTTGCCCGGGGCCACGGCCCGGGCCGCGGCCAGCACGGCCCGGATCTCCACCGGATGATGGCCGTAATCGTCGAACACCTCGATCCCGTCAGCGCTGCCGGTATGGGTGAAGCGCCGCTTCACGCCGCGGAATGCCGCCAACCCCTTGCGGATCTGGTCGCCGTCGAGACCAAGCTTCCAGGCGACCGCGATGGCCGCCGTCGCGTTGGAGACGTTATGCAGGCCAGGCATCGGCAGGGTGATGTTCTCGATCACCTGGGTGGTGCCGGCGATGCGGTCGCGGATCTCCACCTTGAAGACCGAATTCGCGCCCTCGGTCGTCAGGTCGAAGAAGCGCACGTCCGCCTGGCGGTTCTGGCCGTAGGTGATGACCTGGCGGTCCTCGATGCGTCCGACCATCGCCTGCACTTCCGGATGGTCCAAGCACATCACGGCAAAGCCGTAGAACGGCACGTTCTCGACGAATTGCAGGAAGGCGTCGCGCACCCCGTCGAAATTGCCGTAGTGGTCGAGGTGCTCGGGATCGATATTCGTCACGACAGCGATATCGGCCGGCAGCTTGACGAAGGTGCCGTCGGACTCGTCCGCCTCCACCACCATCCAGTCGCCCTGCCCCATGCGGGCATTGGTCCCGTAGGCATTGATGATGCCGCCGTTGATCACCGTCGGGTCCAGCCCGCCGGCATCCAGCACCGCCGCGATGATCGAGGTCGTCGTCGTCTTGCCATGCGTGCCGCCGACGGCGATCGCCTGCTTGAAGCGCATCAGCTCGGCCAGCATCTCGGCGCGCCGCACCACCGGCAGGAAGCGCTCGCGCGCGGCCACCAGTTCCGGGTTGTCGCGCTTGATTGCCGAGGAAACGACGACGACGCGCGCCTCGCCGAGATTGCCGGCATCGTGGCCGACCTTCACCTCGATGCCCTTGTCGCGCAGCCGCTTGACGTTGGCGCTGTCGGAGACGTCGGAGCCCTGCACGGTATAGCCGAGCGTGTGCAGCACTTCGGCGATGCCGCTCATGCCGATACCGCCGATGCCGATGAAATGAACCGGACCGAGGTCCTGGGGCATCTTCATGATGCGCTTCCCCCTTGATCGAGATGGGCCGCAAGGGCACTGAGCGGCGCTCTGCTTGCGACGTGTTCGACGAGATCGGCGAGACGGCCGACCGCGTCCGGATGTCCTGCGGCACGTGCCGCCTTTGCCGCTGCCGCCAGACGCTCGGGCGCGGCCATCAGCTCGCCCAGCAGCGACGCCAGCCGGTCGGCATCGAGATCCGCCTGCCGCACCGGCCAGGCACCGCCGGCCTTCGCCAGCACTTCCGCGTTGCGTCCCTGGTCGTTGTCCAGCGCATGCGGCAGCGGCACCAGCACCGAGGGCCGGCCGATCACCGACAGCTCGCTGACGCTCGAGGCGCCCGAGCGGCACAGCACCAGATGCGCACCGGCGATCCGCTCCGGCATGTCGGCGAAGAAGCTCGCAAGTTCTGCCCTGACGCCCAGCCGGCCGCAGGCCTCGCGCATGCGCTCCATGTCCTCCGGCCGGCACTGCTGGACCAGGTCCAGCCGCACCCGCTCCTCGTCCGTCATGCGCTCCAGCGCGCCGGGCATCGCATCGCTGAAGAAGCGCGCGCCCTGCGAGCCGCCGAACACCAGCAGGCGAAAGGCATCGCCCGGGCCTGCGGCCACATAGTCGCGCCCGCTCGCCGCGATCACCGCATCGCGCACCGGGTTGCCCGTGCGCACGGACTTTGCCGCGAACTGGCTGTCGTCGCCGTCGACCAGCGGAAAGCTCGTCGCAACCGCCGTTACCCGTCCGGCCAGCATCCGGTTGGCCCGGCCCATCACCGCATTGGCCTCGTGCAGCACGCTCGGCACCCGGCCGAGAAAGGCCGCGAACATCGGCGGAAAGGTCGGATAGCCGCCGAAGCCGACCACCGCGTCCGGGCGTAGGCGGGCGATGAGCCGCCGCGACTGCATCAGGCCCTTGCCCAGCTTCAAGGCGGTGCGTGCGAGCGCCACCGGCGACTTGCCGGACAGGGTCGCCGAGGAGATCACATGCACGGCGCGCGCCGGAAAATCCTTGCCGAAGTCGCTGACGCGCGCATCGGTCGCCAGCTCCACCACATGGCCGCGGCGGCCGAGCTCGGCCGCCAGCGCCTGTGCGGGAAACAGGTGGCCGCCGGTGCCCCCGGCGGTGAGCAGGATGGTGCGTGCCATGGACCTGCCGCTCACGACAGATGCGCGGGCGACAGGCGCGAGACCACCACGCTGTCGGAGCGCGAGGCCTGCGGCCGCCGGCGGGTCAGCGCCAGCACGAAGCCCATGGAGATCGCCATCGCCAGCAGCGACGAGCCGCCATAGGAGATGAACGGCAGCGTCATGCCCTTGGCCGGCATCAGGTTGAGGTTCACCGCCATGTTGATCGCCGCCTGGATGCCGAACAGCACGATCAGGCCGGCCGTCGCCAGACGCCCGAACGGGTCGCTGTCCTGCGCGGCATGGCGCAGGCCCCGCAGCACCACGAAGGCGAAGACCAGCAGCAGCAGCAGGCAGACGATGATGCCGAATTCCTCCGCCGCCACCGCGAAGATGAAGTCCGTATGGCTTTCCGGCAGGATCCGCTTGATCGTGCCCTCGCCCGGTCCCCGGCCGAACCAGGAGCCCGACACGAAGGCCTCGATGGCGCGGTCGATGTTGTAGGTGTCGCCCGCGCCCGGATCGAGGAAGCGGTCGACGCGGCTCTGCACGTGCGGCAGCATCATGTAGGCGGAGACGAGGCCGCCGAAGCCCAGCACGCCGAGCGGCACGATGGCGAGCCACGACAGGCCGTTTAGGAAGATCAGCGCTGCGAACACCAGCGCGATCAGCATGGTCTGGCCGAAGTCCGGCTGCGCCACCAGGAGCGCAGCCGACATCACGAAGAGCAGCGTCGACAGCAGCGTGCCCGGCACTTCCGGCCGCCGCCCGCCTTCCGCCATCAGGAAGGAGGCGAGCACGATCAGCGCCGGCTTGAGGAATTCGGACGGCTGGATAGAGAAGCCGGCCATGTTGATCCAGCGCCGCGCGCCCTTGGCCTCCATGCCCACGAACAGCGTCGCGACCATCATCACCATGGAGACGATGAACAGCGCCAGCGCCGCCCGGCGCACATAGCGCGGGCTCAGCGCCGAGATCGCCAGCATCAGGCCCAGAGCCGGCACCAGGAAGAAGGCCTGCCGCTTGATGAAGTGGTAGCTGTCGATGTTGAGCCGCTCGGCCACCGCCGGGCTTGCCGCGAAGGACAGCACGATGCCGCCGATCATCAGCACGATGAAGCCGGCCACCAGAAAGCGGTCGACGGTCCACAGCCACTCTGCGAAGGGGCTACGATCGGCACGACTGACCATTACGCGACCTCCTGTCCGCCCTGCTGCGGGACGATCCCGCGCACGGCCTCGGCAAATGCCCGTCCCCGGGCCTCGAAATTGGGAAACTGGTCGAAAGAGGCGCAGGCCGGCGACAGCAGCACCACCGGCTCGTCCGCCCGGTCCTGCGCCGCATCGCGCGCCGCCGCGGCGACGGCAGCCTCCAGCGTGCCGGACATCTGCGTCTCGACATGACCGGTCAGCGTCGCCGCGAAGTCGTCCGCCGCCTCGCCGATCAGATAGGCCTTGGCGATCCGGTCGAACCACGGACGCAGGCTCTCGATGCCGCCTGCCTTTGCGCGGCCGCCGGCGATCCAGTAGATGCGCGAATAGCTCGCCAGCGCCCGCTCGGCCGCATCGGCATTGGTCGCCTTGCTGTCGTTGACGAAGAGTACCCGCCCCGCGCGGCCGACCATCTCCATGCGATGGGCAAGGCCGGGAAAGCTGGCGAGGCCCGCGCGGATCTCATCGGCGGACAGCCCGAGGGCGAGGCACGCAGCCACCGCTGCGCAGGCGTTCTGCGCATTGTGCGAGCCGCGCAGCGACAGGATCGGCGCAAGGTCGGCGAACACGCTCTGCGCGCCGCCCTCGTCGAGCCAAAGCACGCTGCCTTCCGCGTGGATGCCGTCGGCAACCGGATGCCGGGCGCTGATCCGCCGCACGGACGTGCCGGCGCGCTCCGCCCTGTCGGCGACTGCCGCGCTGATCGCATCGTCGACGCCGACCACCGCAAGGCGGCTGCCGGCGATCAGCCGTTCCTTGACGGCGGCGTAATGCTCCAGCGTGCCGTGCCGGTCGAGATGGTCCGGCGTGATGTTGAGCAGGATTCCGACCGACGGGTCGATCGAGGGCGCAAGGTCGATCTGGTAGGACGAGCACTCGATCACGTGGATGCGCGAGAGTGCCGGTTCGGCCAGCTCCAGGATCGGCACGCCGATATTGCCGCCCATCTGGGCATCGCGGCCGGCGGATTTCAGGACATGGGAGATCAGCGCGGTCGTCGTCGACTTGCCGTTGGTGCCGGTGATCGCGACCAGCGGTGCGTCCGGGGCGATCCGCCGGCGCTCGCGCAGGAACAGCTCGACATCGCCGATCACCTCGACGCCGTGCTCACGGGCGAGCTCGACGCTCCAGTGCGGCTGCGGATGGGTCAGGGGTACGCCCGGCGCCAGCACCAGCGCGGCGAACTGCGACCAGTCCTCCTGGCGCAGGTCCGCCACCTGAAGCCCCGCCTTGCGCGCCGCCTTGCGCCCTGCCTCGCCGTCGTCGAAGCACACGGCCACGGCGCCGCCGCTGGCAAGCGCGCGCGCCGTCGCCAGCCCCGATCCGCCCAGACCGAAGACCGCAACGCGTTTGCCCGTGAATCCGCTGACCGCGATCATGACCTCACCTCAGCTTCAGCGTCGCGAGACCGACCAGGGCGAGAACCACGGCGATGATCCAGAAGCGGATCACCACCTGGCTTTCGGTCCAGCCCAGATGCTCGAAGTGATGGTGGATCGGCGCCATCTTGAAGACGCGCTTGCCGGTGAGCTTGAACGAGGCGACCTGCACGATCACCGAGATCGCCTCCAGCACGAACAGGCCGCCGATGATCGCCAGCACGATCTCGTGCTTGGTCGCGACCGCGATGGAGCCGATCATGCCTCCGAGCGCCAGCGAGCCGGTATCACCCATGAAGATCGCCGCCGGCGGGGCGTTGAACCACAGGAAGCCGAGGCCCGCGCCGATCACCGCGCCGCACAGCACGGCCAGCTCGCCGGTACCCGGCACGTGGTGGATCTGCAGGTAGTCGGCAAAGACCGCGTTGCCCGACAGATAGGCGATCAGGCCGAAGGAGGCCGAGGCGATCATCACCGGCACGATGGCGAGGCCGTCGAGGCCGTCGGTCAGGTTGACCGCATTGCCCGCACCCACCACCACGAAGGCGGCGAAGGGAATGAAGAAGATGCCGAGGTTGAACGCCAGGTCCTTGAAGAACGGAAAGCCGATCGAGGTGCCGTGCACGCCCCCCTCGAGCAGCGTCACGCACCAGGCGGCAAGACCGGCGATGAGGAATTCCAGGCCCAGCCGGCTGCGGCCGCTGAATCCCTTGTGCGAGGCCTTGGTGACCTTGAGATAGTCGTCGTAGAAGCCGATGGCGCCGAAGCCCACCGTCACGCCGAGCACGATCCAGGTGTAGGGATTGGCAAGGTTCGCCCAGAGCAGCGTGGCGACGATCATGCCCGACAGGATCATCAGGCCGCCCATCGTCGGCGTGCCCTTCTTCGTCAGCAGGTGGCTCTGCGGGCCGTCCGCGCGGATCGGCTGGCCGTGGCCCTGCCGCAGGCGCAGCGAGGAGATGATCATCGGGCCGAACAGGAAGATGAACAGCAGCGCGGTCATGATGGCGCCGCCGGTCCGGAACGTGATGTAGCGGAACACGTTCAGTGCCGAGAACTGGTCGGCAAACTCGACGAGGAAGTAAAGCATCGGCGTTCCTATTCGGCCCCGTCGTCTTCGACGGGGAAATCGCGTTTGAGGGCCTCGACCAGCGGCCCCATCCGGGTGCCGAGCGAGCCCTTGACCATGATGACGTCGCCCGGACGGATATCCTCGATGAGCAGCGGCTTCAGACCGGCCGCTTCCTCGGAATAGGCGCCGCGCTGGTGTTTCGGCAGCAGCTCCCACAGCGCGTGCATGCGCGGTCCTGCGCAGTAGACGAGATCCGCACCGGATTCGGCAACAGGCCGGTTGAGGGCCGCATGCAGCTGCAACTCGGCCTCGCCCAGCTCCAGCATGTCGCCGATCACCGCGATGCGGCGGCCGTTGCGCTCGATCGGGGTTTCCCGCAGGAGGTTGAGCGCGGCACGCATCGAGGCCGGGTTGGCGTTGTAGCTCTCGTCGATCAGCGTAGCGCGGCCGTTCGGTAGCTGCAGCACCGCCTGTTCGCCGCGTCCCTTCGGCGCGCGGAAGGCGGCCAGCGCCATGCCGGCACGGGCCAGGTCGCCGCCCAGTTCCGCCACCGCGCCCAGCACGGCAAGGCTGTTGGCGACCAGGTGCACGCCCGGCGCGCCGACCTTGTAGGTGATCTGCTGGTCGAAGACATGGCCGGAGATCGAGCTGCAGCCCGTCTGCGCGGACACCCGCTCGGCCTGCACGTCCGCCTGCCCCTGCCGCCCGAACGTGGCGATGCGGCGCACGCCAGCGGCCTTCGCCAGATAGGTCAGCAAGTCGAACTGGTTGTTGTCGCGGTTGAGCAGCGCCAGACCGCCCGGCTCCAGCCCCATGAAGATTTCCGCCTTCGCCTGGGCGATGCGCTCCACCGAGCCGAAGAACTCCAGATGCACGGCCTCGACCGTGGTGATCGCCACCACGTGCGGGCGCACCATCTGCACCAGCGGGGTGATCTCGCCGGCATGGTTCATGCCGATTTCGAAGACGCCGTATTCGGTGTCCGCCGGCATCCGCGCCAGCGTAAGCGGCACGCCCCAGTGATTGTTGAAGGAGGCGACCGGCGCATGGGTGCGCCCGGACGGCGACAGCGCCAGCTTCAGCATGTCCTTGGTGCTGGTCTTGCCGACCGAGCCGGTCACCGCAACGATGCGGGCCCGGCTGCGGGCCCGCGACGCGCGGCCCAGATCGCGCAGCGCCTCCAGCGGGTCCTCGACGACCAGATAGCGCCCCTTCGGCGGCAGCGAGCCGACGCGTTCGCGCGCGACGATGGCAAGCGCGGCTCCCGCCTCGCAGGCCTTGGCCGCAAAATCATGCCCGTCGAACCGCTCGCCCGCGATCGCCACGAAGGCCTCGCCGGCGGCAATGCTGCGGCTGTCGATGGAAACGCCGGTGATGTGGGGAATGTCCGCGCCGCGCAGTTCGCCGCCCGTCGCCTCGACCATCTCGTCCAGATACCACAGCGGCCGGTCGGGCTCGGCCTCGATCGGCTCTCCGGCGACCGGCGCCGGCTTCACCGCAGGCGCTGCCGGGGCGGTAAAGGAGGGCACCGCCGGCACGACGAAGGCCGGGTGCACGCCCGCTGCAACGGGCGCAGGCTCTGCCGTTTCCTGACGCTCGGAGACGGGTTCGACAGCTTCTTCCTGCGCATCGACGATTTCGGCTTCAGCGTCCGTGTCCGCCTCGTCCTCTTCGTCAGCGACGGCAAGCCACTCATTCTCCGCCGGCGGCTCGTCCGCCAGCGCATCCTCATCGCTCTGCGTCTCGAGAGCTTCGGCCTCTTCCGTCAGCGCGTCGGGACCGCCGAAAATATCGTCGTCACCCTCCAGGACCGTCTCGGCGGGCTCGTTCTCCTCGTCGGAATCATCATCGCCGACAAGGTCCTCGGCCAAGCTCTCTTCAAGCTCGCTCTCGTCGGCCTCGTCCTCGGCCGTCTCAGGGTCGTCCACCGGATCCGTTTGACCCAGAAGATCCTCCTCGGTGAGGACGATTCCCGGAAACGTTCCCCTGCCCGCCTCGTCATCGGCCAGCAGATCATCCTCGTCCGCAGCGACAAGGTCCGCCTGCGGCTCATCGGCCGCCAGGTCGTCTTCAGGCAGCTCGCCCTCAAGCAGTTCGTCCTCGGGCTGATCGTCTTCCGAGAGAAGCTCGTCGGCCAGATCCTCGTCGGCCAGATCCTCTTCGGCGAGGTCTTCGGCCAGCTCTTCCTCTGCAGCCTCCTCGTCGCCGGCGTCCGGTTCGTCGCCCTCCTCTTCGGCAACGTCCCCTTCGGCGGCACCCTCCTCCGCAACGTCTTCTTCGGCGCCAAGCTCCACATGCAGCTCGTCCGCCTCGTCGTGCAGTTCGGGCTCCTCCGCCTGGTCGGCGCCGCGGTCTTCTTCGTCGAACAACTCGTCCAGCAGGTCGTCCTCGGACAGCTCCAGCGGAAGACCGTCCTCCTCGTCCGTCTCGGGCAGCGTCTCGTCTTCGGCGTCCTGCGCCGGATCGAGGCTGCCGGCGAGCGCCTGTTCCAGCGCGTCGTCGAGGTCGAGCCCGAGGTCGATGCCCCCGTCCTCGGCGGCATCGAACAGCGCGCTTTCGGCCATCGCCGCAATCGCCTCGCGTGCGACCTCGTGATCGGAGAAGGGCAGCACCTGATCGCCGACGATCTGGCCCGGCTCATGGCCCTTGCCGGCGATGCACAGCACGTCGCCCGGCTGCAGCATGCCGATGGCGGCCTCGATGGCGTCGCGCCGATCGCCGATCTCCAGCGCATCCGGGGCGCCGTCCATCACCTCGGCGCGGATCTTCGCCGGATCCTCGCTGCGCGGATTGTCGTCCGTGACGATGACGATGTCGGCCTGCCGGGCCGCGGCCTGCCCCATCAGCGGGCGCTTGCCCGGATCGCGGTCGCCGCCGGCTCCGAACACCGTGATCAAGCGGCCCTTGGTGAAGGGGCGCAGCGCCGCCAACGCCGTGTCCAGCGCATCCGGCTTGTGTGCATAGTCGACGAAGACCAGCGCCCCGTCGTCGGTCTCGCCGACCAGTTCCAGCCGGCCCGGAGCGCCCTGCAGCTCCTCCAGCGCGGCCAGCGCCACGCTGGTGGGAACGCCGCTGCAGATCGCAAGACCGGCGGCGACCAGCGCATTGGACACCTGGAAGCGGCCGGCCAGCGGCAGGCGCACCTCGAAGAAGCCCTCGATGGTCTCGATCGACAGAACCTGCGTGAAACCGTCGTGGCTGATGTCGAGAAGCTTCAGGTCGTCGCCGCCCTCGCCGACGGTGAAGACGCTGCGGCCGAGCTCGCGCGCCAGAGCCAGAACGCGTCCGGCATAGGGCGCGGACGGCTCCAGCACCACCGGCTGGTCGCCCTCCAGCAGCGTATCGAACAGCCGCAGCTTGGCCGCAAGGTAGTCCTCGACGTCGGCATGGTAGTCGAGATGATCGCGGCCCAGATTGGTGAAGGCCGCGGCCGTCAGGCGCAGCCCGTCGAGCCGGCGCTGGTCGAGCCCGTGGCTGGAGGCCTCGAGCGCGGCATGGGTGATGCCGTCGTCGGCCAGCCGCGCCAGCGTCTGATGCAGCGACACCGGGTCCGGCGTGGTCAGGCTGCCATACTGGGCGCCGCGGCTGGTCACCGTGCCGATGGTGCCGAGGCTCGCGGCCTCGAAGCCGGCATGGGCGAAGATCTGGCGGACGAAGACGGCGACGGAGGTCTTGCCGCTGGTGCCGGTCACCGCCACCAGCGTCTCGGGCTGGCGCTCGTAGAAGCGGGCGGCCATCAGCGCCAGCGTGCGGCGCGGGTCGTCGCTGACGATGACGGGGCAGCCGCCCTCATCGGAGCCGAGCGCCGCCAGCGGCGTGTCGCTGCCCACCAGCAGGGCGCCGGCGCCGGCATCGCGTGCGGCCGCGATGAAACGGGTGCCGTCCGCCTTCGCGCCTTTCAGCGCGGCGAACACAAATCCCCTGGAAACCGTTCGGCTGTCTGCGGACAATCCGGCGATTTCGGTTTCGAACTCGGGCGCGGCGAGCACCTGTTCGCCGGTGAGGTCCTTCAGCAGCATATCCTGCGCCAATATCCGTTGTGCGTCGTCGTCAGGACCGTAAGGGGAGCTTTGGTGCGACCCCGCCCCCTTGGCGATCCGGTCAGTAGGAAATCGATACCGTCTCCGTCTTGTCTCCGAACTGCGGCAACACTCCGAGCATCGGGGCAACCCTGCGGATGATAGCCGAGGTGACCGGCGCCGTGTTCAGGCCTGCGGTCGCGCCGATGCCCTCGCGCTCGGACTTCGGCTCGTCGAGCACGACCAGGACCACGTAGCGCGGCTTGTCCATCGGGAAGGCAGAAAGGAAAGAATTGCGGCGCTTGTTGGATACGTAGCGGCCGTTCTCGATCTTTTCCGCCGTTCCGGTCTTGCCGCCGACCATGTAGCCCGGCACTTCCGCGCGCCGGCCGGAGCCCGACAGGACGTTGAGGCGGAACAGGTAGCGCATCATCTCGCTGGTCTGCGGCGACACGACCTGCGTTGCCAGCTTCGCCGCTTCCTCGCGCGAGCGCGGCACGAAGGTCGGGGGGATCAGGCGGCCGCCGTTCATCAGGGCCGCCGTCGCCACCGCCGTCTGCAGCGGCGTCACCGAGATGCCGTGGCCGAAGGAGATCGTGATCGCCGCCAGCTCGTTCCACTTGGGCGGCAGCAGCGGCGTTGCCACTTCCGGCAGGTCCGTCTTCAGCCGCGTCGTCAGGCCGAGCCGCTCCATGAAGGCCTTCTGCTCGTCGACGCCGACCGACAGCATCATCTTGGCCGTGCCGATATTGGACGAATAGATGAAGGTCTCGGCGACCGACAGAATGCGGCCCTTGCCGTGGAAGTCGCTGATCGTGCGCCCGCCGACCCGCAACGGCCGCGTCGCGTCGAAACTGTCGTTCATCGTCACCTTGCCGCTGTCCAGCGCCATGGCGACGGTGAAGCCCTTGAACACCGAGCCCATCTCGTAGACGCCGCCGGACGCGCGGTTCATGCGGTCCTTTTCCAGCGCCTGGGCCCGGTCGTTGGGATCGAAGTCGGGCAGCGAGGACATGGCGACCACCTCGCCGGTCTCCACGTCGAGAACGACGCCGATGCCGGCGATTGCCCGGTAGCGCTCCAGCGCCTTGACCAGTTCGTCGCGCACCACATGCTGGACGCGCAGGTCCACCGAAAGCTGCACCGGTTCCATCGTGCGGTCGCTGGCAAAGCCGAGCTCGCGCAGGTCGCCGAGCCAGGCCCGGTCGACCGCCAGCTCCATGCCGGAAATGCCCTGGTTGTCGACATTGACCGAACCGACGATATGGCCGGCGGTCGGGCCGCCCGGATAGAAGCGGCTGTTTTCTTCCAGGAAGCCGATGCCGGGAATGCCGAGATCGTGGATCTGCTGGCGCTGGCGCGGGGTCAGCTCGCGCTTCAGCCAGATGAAGCCGGCATTGCTGGCCAGCCGGCGGCGCACCGCATCGGTGCCCAGTTCCGGCAGCACGCTGGCGATGCCCTCCAGCGCCTCGTCGACGTCGATGATCTTGCGCGGCTCGGCGAACAGCGAGGCGGTCTTGATGTCGGTCGCCAGGATCTGGCCGTTGCGGTCCAAAAGGTCCGGGCGCGAGGCGGCGACGCTGTCCTGCGCCGAAATGTAGGAGGCCGACTTCGCCTCCTCGCTCATGCCCAGCATGATCAGCCGGCCGCCGATGGCCATGTAGACCAGCGCGAAGACCGCCATGGCCATGTGCACCCGGGCCCGCACGGCGCGGGTCGAGGGACCGCGCGGCACGTGCCGCTCGCCAACCGTGCGGCGCTGCAGGAAGGAAACGGGCTGATCCGTGACCGCCATTGTTGCCCCCTATCGGACCGTCGGCGACGCGCCGGCAAAGCCGCCGAGCGTCAGGTTGCTGTCGATCGGCTCGAGCTGCACCGGCTTGACCGGCACATCCTCGATCCGGGTGATCTGCTCCACCGAGAGCGGCTGCAGCTGAAGATGTTCGTTGTAGCGGTCGACCAGCCGCTGCAGGCGGCTCGGGTCGTTGAGCAGGCTCCACTCGGCGCGCAGCATCTGCAGCTGCGCCCGCTCGTCCTCGATCTGCCTCTGCAGCGCGGCGACATGCTCGGCCGAGCGTTCGGCGTCGTGCTTCATGTCGTAGACGGCGGCGGCGGCAGCCAGGACGCCGATGGCGAGGATGACGTTGGTGTAGCGGCTCATGGGTTCACTCCTCCCCGGCCGGCGCGGCGACCGACGGGGCACCGAGTTCGCGGGGGTCGACTTCGCGTGCCGGGGCATCGAGACGGCGGGCGGCGCGCAGCTTGGCGGAGCGCGCACGCGGGTTGGCCGCGACTTCGTCCTCGCCCGGATCCACCGCGCCGCGATGGAGGGGCTCGAAGGTCGCCGGCGGCACCTCGATATCCGGCATGTGACGGGAACCGCCGGCGCGGGTACGGCTGCGCTCGGCGACGAATTTCTTGACGATCCGGTCTTCCAGGCTGTGGAAGGTGACGACGACGAGCCGGCCGCCCGGCTTCAGCGCGCGCTCGGCCGCGGCCAGCGCATCGACCACCTCGTCGAGCTCGCGGTTCACATAGATGCGCAGCGCCTGGAAGGTACGCGTCGCCGGATGGATCTGCTTGCCCTTGAACGAGCGCCCGACCACCTTCTCGATCACGGCGGCAAGGTCGGAGGTGCGCTCGAAGGGGCGCTCCTTGCGCCGCTCGGCGATCGCTCGCGAGACGGCGGACGCGCGCCGCTCCTCGCCGAGAATGCCGATCAGCCGGGTCAGCTCGCGCTGCGGCATGGTGTTGACGACATCCGCCGCCGACAACCCGCGCACTTCCATGCGCATGTCCAGCGGCCCGTCGAAACGGAAGGAAAAGCCACGCTCGGCTTCGTCGAGCTGCATGGAGGAAACACCGAGATCCAGCACCACCGCATCGACCTGCGGATGGCCGGAGGCCGCCGCGTGGGCATCGAGCGCGGAAAACCGGCCCTCGACCAGCATCAAGCGGCCGCCGCTTGCGGCAACCAGCGCCTGGCCGCCGGCAATCGCATTGGGATCCCGGTCGATGGCGATCACCTGCGCGCCCGCATCGAGCAGCGCCGAGGTATAGCCGCCGGCACCGAACGTGCCATCGACGACAGTGGCGCCCGACACGTCGCCGAGCGCCTCCATCACCTCTTTCAGGAGAACCGGAACATGGCGAGGCGCGGCCTCGTCCTTGCGCTGCACCGTCATTGGCCGCCCCCTGCGCTCGTGCGGGGAGAGGACAGCACGGACATGGCGCGCTTCATCGCGTCCGCGCGGTGGGCGCGGAAGCGCTCGGGCTCCCAGATCTGGAACTTGTAACCCTGGCCGACAAAGGTGACCTGGTCCGTCACTCCCGCATGCTCGCGGATCATGTCGGAAAGCATCACCCGGCCGTCTCCATCGATCTTCAGGGTTTCGCTGGCGCCGTAGAGCGCAGTGGACAGGGCGTCGTGGTCGGCGGTCAGGGTGTCGAGCCCCTCCAGCCGCTTGGCGATCTCCGCCACGAGCTGGTGACCGCCCGCATCCACCGCCATCTGGTGCAGGGAAGGAAAGCAGTAGAGGCCTTCGAAGCCGTCGCGCGTCAGGGCCTGGCGGAAAGAAGCCGGAACGGAAACCCGCCCCTTGGCGTCGAGTCGATTTGTGTAGTGCGACACGAAGCCGGACATCGATTCTCTCGCCCCATCGCCGGATGCGTCGCACCCGGCCACCGCCTAACTCCCGATCCCTGGAAACGCCGGTGCGTAGCGCAACGCCGGCGGCCCGACCGCATGTCGGCCCGCAATGTCGAATTGTGAGCCGCTTGAGCCCCGTTGCAGCCTGTCGAAACGGGATGATCTGGGATAGCATGGGACCTTCTGGGCGTCAACGGAATCCAATGGTTTCTGCCCCCTCCCGGCCGGTGCGGCGAAACACCGGAGATCAGTTATCCACCGTTAAGCTTAATTTTCGGTTGCCGGTCGCTTGCATCCTGCAACGCAGTGGATTCGCGGTCTTGCGCGGCGGCTTCGAGGGTGAAGCGCAATGGTTCCAGCGACTTGCCCACAGGCGCGCGCGCGTGCACCGCACGCGTCGGTCCCGGCTCGCAGCTTCTGCTCGAGCGGGAAGACACCCGAAGAGGCAGGGGCGCGAGGAACGGCGGAAAGCCACTCCGACGCGAAGCCCACTCTTCGGCTGTCGTCCCGGTTTCGGCGCAGCCGAAGACCGGGAACCAGTAACCACGGAAGGTCGCGACTGAAGCCGTTGCGCCGCCGCCGGATGGCCAGAGGCTGCCGCTCTCGCGCACCCATCCGCTCCGGCGGATACTGGACGCCTGCCTGCGCAGGCGTGACAGCCGTGTAGGTGGCGATGCGCGCCCGTTTCATGCCTGCCGAGGGCGCCAATGGATCCCGGCTCTGCGCTACGCTTGGCCGGGATGACCTCCGAGAGAAGGCACGCCCCAGCATCCCCTCTGCCGTCACCCCGGCCGCAGGCGAAGCCGGAGAGCCGGGGCCTATTGGTTGCCAGAGCGGTTGCGGAAGTCCGCCAACCTCTCTCCTCGTCATCACGCACGCAGCGTAGCGCGACCCGGGAAGACGCCCGCAAAGGCAGGGGCAAAAAAACACCTGCCGAGGACGCCCTCGCGCCCCGGCTGGCGCCGGGCAGATCATCGAAACAGGGAGGGAAAAGGTGTCAGCCGGCCTGTAAGCCGGGTTTTGTATGGCGCGACATTGCTGCCGCACGTGACGGCCATTCATCTGGGACGCCCGTTGCCGGGCGCCTCGCGCAACCAACCCGGGCGGCTGGTCTGGAAAGGACCGGATTCCTTGCGGAATCCGCGCCGCCCCTATTCGGTTTTGCTCCCGGTGGGGTTTACCGTGCCGCTTCCGTTGCCGGTCGCGCGGTGGGCTCTTACCCCACCCTTTCACCCTTACCGCGGCCGCAGCCGCGGCGGTTTGCTTTCTGTGGCACTTTCCCTGGGGTCGCCCCCGCCGGGCGTTACCCGGCACCGTTTTTCCGTGGAGCCCGGACTTTCCTCCCCTGCGGCGTTTCCGCACTTGCAGGAGCGGCCGTCCAGCCGGCTGACGCGCGACTGGTATGCGCCGCGGGCCCTTCGGTCAAGCGCGACGCTTCTCGGCCCCTGCCAGAGCGCCCGCCACCGCCTCGGCGCATGCCTGCGCCTCCCCGCCCTGCGCGCCGGCAAAGCCGATGACGAGGCCGGACGGGTTGCAGGCGATGCCATAGGGCGAGAGGGCCGCAACGCCGAAGCCGAGGGCGTTGACCCTCGCAGCGATCGCGAGGTCGTCGACCGCCCCGGCAAAGCGCAGGGCAAGCTGCACGCCGCCGACCGGGTCCGGCACATCCGCCGCCGTACCTAACCTCTGCCGCAGGGCGGCGGCCAGCTCCCGCCCCCGCGCCTCGCAGGTCTCCTGCACCCGCCGCAGATGGGCCCGGTAGCGGCCCGAGGCAATGAAGTCGGCAAGCGCGGCCTGCGTCATCACGTTGGCGAGCATGCCCGAGACACGCTGCGCCACCGCCAGCGGGCCGGCCAGATGTTCCGGCACCACCATGTAGGCCACCCTGAGGCCCGGCAGCATGCTCTTGGAGAAGGTGCCGAGATAGATCACCTCTCCCTCCGCGCCGAGCCCCTGCATCGCCGCGAGAGGCCGCCCGGAAAACAGGAATTCGCTGTCGTAGTCGTCCTCCAGTACCACCCCGCCGCAGGCACGCGCCGCATCCAGCACCATCGCGCGGCGCGCCAGCGACATGCGTGTGCCATAGGGATACTGGTGCGAGGGGGTGACGTAGATCAGCCGCGGCGGTCGCCGGTCGGTGACGAGGCGCGGGTCCGCACCGTCCGCGTCGACGGGCATCGACACGATGTCGAGCCCGGCTGCGGTGAAGGCGGCGCGTGCGCCGAGATAGCCGGGATCCTCCAGCCATGCGGCCTCGCCGGGATCCGCCAGAGCGCTCGCCAGCAGGTTGAGGCTCGCCTGGGTCGACGGGGTGACGATGATGCGCTCCGGCGTTGCCCTGACGCCGCGCTCGGCGGCCAGATAGGCGGTAAGTTCCCCGCGCAGTTCGCCAAGCCCCTGCGTCTCGCCATAGCTCAGCACGTCGCCGCGCAGGCGGCGGGCCGCGCGGCGCAGCGTCCGCGCCCATTCGTCGGCCGGAAACCGGTCGATGCTCGGCGTGCCGGGCTCCAGCTTTCCCCCGCGCCGGCGCTGGGTCGCGGACCAGGGATTGTTGCTCATCGCCCGTCCGCGCGCCGACAGGGCGACCGCCCTTGCGGAGATCGCCGGCGCCTCGCCCTCGCCCCACAGGCCGACACGCGCGACCTTCGGCGCCGACCCGCCGCGCACGGTGACGATCCCCTCCGCCACCAGAAGCTCGTAGGCCGCGTTGACCGAGTTGCGGGAGATGCCGAGCGCTGCCGCCAATGCCCGGCTGGACGGCAGGCGCGCGCCCTCGGCCAGACGCCCGTCGCCGATGGCCTCGCGCACACCGCGATAGACCTGCTCGGGCAGCGGCAAGGCAGCGGAGCGATCGATGGACAGGAGGCCGTCGAGCATGACTGGATCCTTCAAAAAATCCGAAAGCGGACCTTCACTGGAACCAGTTTGATGGCACATTCCACGCCGAAGCGCAAAGGCGCCGCACAGCACAGGCGCCGCAAAGCGAGGAACCGCAATCGATGAGCGACCCCGAGATCGACCAGGCCGCCACGCCGGCCACCCGGCGCAGCCGCCGCGCCTCCCTGCCCCGCCATGCGAGGGTTCGGGTGGGCAAGCGCGAGGTCGCGGACCCGGCCGCCGCCTTCGAGGTGCTGGATCTCGCCCGCATCGCCCATGTCGGCTTCGTCGACGAGGGTCGGCCGATGGTCATCCCGATGCTGCACGCCCGCATCAAGCGCACGCTCTACATCCACGGCGCCAAGGCGACGCGCATCGTCAAGGGGATGCGGGACCGCGCGCCGGTGTGTCTCACCGTGACGCTGCTGGACGGCATCGTCGTCGCCCGCTCCGCCTTTCACCACTCGATGAACTACCGCTCGGTGGTGGTGCATGGCACGGCCCGACATGTCATCAACGACTGGGAGCGCAAGGCCGCGCTTGTCGCCCTCACCGACCGGCTGTTGCCGGGCCGCTGGGACGAGGTGCGGCCGATGACCGACAAGGAGCTCGCCGCCACCGGGGTGCTCGCCATCGAGGTCGAGCACATCACCATGAAGCGGCGCGAAGGGCCTCCGGTCGACGATGCGGACGACTATGCCCTCCCCGTATGGGCCGGCGTCGTCGAGCTGGCCGAGACGGTCACCGCCGTCACGCCGGACGAGCGTCTTGCCGCGGACGTGCCGCGTCCGCGCTCGCTGCGCGACCTGGAAAGCGCTGCCTCGCCGGGCCTCAGCCGCGAGCGAGGAGCTGCTTGACCTTGCCGCAATAGCGCCGGCTCACCGGGTTCATGCGCTTGGCGAAGTGACCGGCATTGTAGCGCAGGATCGTGCCGCACACGTCGCCGCCGGCGCGCTTGTGGGCGCCTGCCAGGTACTTCATGCCGTAGGTGATGTTGGTCTTGGGGTCGTAGAGCGCCTTGGCGCTGCCGCGGAAGCCGACGCCCCGCGCCGTCTGCGGCTTGATCTGCATCAGGCCGATTTCGCCGGCCCGTCCGCGAGCCCGCGGATTGTAGTTGCTTTCCACCCGCACAACCGCGTGGGCCAGTTCCACCGGCACGCCGTGCTTGCGTGCTTCCGCGGTGATCATGGCGTCGTATTTCTCGGCGCGTGCCCCGGCCTCGAGGATCTTCGGATCGACCGTCGTGGTGGAGACCGCAGCCGTCTGGCATGCCCCTGCGGAAAGAGCCAAGAGGAGCGCACCGATGAGACGCGGCGCCTTGAAGTTGATCATGTGCCCGACCTTCAAACTGTTTGTCGTTGTTGAGAGGCCGGCTGTATGGCGGTGCGGTAAGACGGAAATCCGGCACCGAAGATCACGAAATGTTACAAAAACGCCGATAAAATATGGCTAAAACGTGCAGAAATCCTCGTCATTGACGAAAGCAAGGCCATCATCCCGGCAAACATGGCCGGGAGATGGCGGTGATTTGCAGATGTTGCGATGCAGCAATCGGCTCGGGACGCAGCGTCAGCCGAGCTGTGGAACTTTTTGCAAAAGTCGGTGCAGCGTCGCGATGGTCGACATGTCGGCGATGCCGTCGACCCGCTCGCGGCGGTGGTGGCGCTGGAAGGCGGCGACCGCCGCCCGCGTGCGCTCGTCGAAGACCCCGGTGATCGGCATCTCGAACCCGTAGAGCGCCAGCATCGACTGCAGCGCCTCGACGGGCTGGCCGCCGTCGCCCAGCTGGAAGAAGCGCCCGCCCGATACCGGCTCCGGCGCGACATGCAGGCCGACGCCTGCCGCCGCCAGCCTGTCCCAGGGAAACAGCTCGCCCGGATCCTCCTTGCGCTCCGGCGCCACGTCCGAATGCCCCAGCACGTCGTGGGGCGCGATCCCGTGCCGGGCGCAGATATCCCGGGCCAGTTCGATCACGGACTGCACCTGCGCGTCCGGGAAAGGCCGGTAGCCGTTCTCGTGGCCCGGATTGACGATCTCGATGCCGATGGAGCGCGAGTTGATGTCCCGCTCGCCCTTCCAGTAGGAGCGCCCCGCATGCCAGGCCCGCCGGCTTTCCGGCACCAGCTGCAGGATCGACCCGTCCTCATCGACCACGTAATGGGCCGAGACCTCGGCGCGCGGGTCGCACAGCCGCTGCAGGGCCTCTTCGCCGCTGGTCATGCCGGTATAGTGCAGCAGCAGCAGGCTGACCGGACCAGCCCGATCGTTGTGGTTCGGCGAAGGCCTCAGCCGCGCCGGCAGTCCGGTATCCGTCTTCACGCCCATTGCATGTCTTTCCGTGATGCTCTCAGCGGTCCTGCAAGGCGAGCCTGACCCCGAGCGCGCAGTAGATGCCCCCGACCACCTTGCCCTGCCACTTCAGGACGACGGGGTTGCGTCGGAGGAAATTTCCGAGCCGGCCCGCGGCCAGCGCGAACACAACGGTGCTGAACAGCCCGATCAGCACGAACAGGATCCCCAGCACGAGAAGCTGCAGCGCCGCCGACCCGTTCTCCGGTTTCACGAATTGCGGCAGGAACGCCAGGAAGAACAGGGCCGTCTTCGGGTTCAGCACTTCGGCCAGCACCGCCTGGCGGAACGCCGCCGCCGCGCCGATGGCCCGCGTCCCGGCGGACAGGTCGGTGGAAGGCCGCTCGAACAGGGCGCGGATGCCGAGATAGATCAGGTAAGCCGCGCCCAGATACTTGATGATCGAGAACAACACGGCGGACGTTGCGATGATCGCCGAAAGACCGACCACCGCCATCACGGTGTGCACCAGGTCGCCGGCGGCGATGCCGGCTCCGGTCGAGATGCCGACCCGTGTCCCCGACGTCGTCGCCCGCGCCACCGTCAACAGCGTCGCCGGCCCCGGAATGAAGACGAACCCCAGGACGATCGCCACATAGGCCGCAAGCGTCGTCGCATCGATCATCGCCCTGTCTCCCTCATGGTGTCGTCGCCGGTCACAGCCCCCGCTCCGCCGCGATCTTGGCATAGGCGACGTTCAGCGCCGCCAACCGGTCGTTGGCGATGCGCACGAACTCTTCCGGCACGCCGCGTGCGATCAGCCGGTCGGGATGGGTTTCCGCCACCAGCTTGCGGTAGTGTCGCTTGATCTCCTCGTCCGGCACGCTGCCGGCAATCCCCAGCACCCGGTACGGGTCCTCCTCGCTGCGCACATGGCGGGCGAGGATCTGGTTGAAGGCCCGCTCGTCCAGCCCGAAGATCTCGGCAATGCGCTCCAGGTAGGCCAGCTCGTATTCGTGGACGATGCCGTCCGCCTTGGCGATGTGGAACAGGGCATCGAGAATGTCCACCCGGATTTCCGGGTCGTCCGGAAACAGCGCCGCCAGCCGCTGCGCATAGGTCTCGAAGCCGGCCACGTCCTGCTTGGCCAGGTTGAACAGCCGGGCGACGTTCCGCTCCTCTCCGGCGGGAATGTCGAACACGTCGAGAAAGGCGATCTCCTCGTCGCCCGTCACCACGCCGTCGGCCTTGGCCATCTTGGCCGACAGCGCGATCATGGCGACGGTGAAGGCGACCGCCCGGTCGCCCCGCCCTTCGCCCGCCGAAACGATGAATTGCACGATGCGGTCGACGATCTGGGCACCGCCCGCGCCGATTGCCGCCGCCACCGCACTGATCGCAGACCAGATGTTCATGTCGCCGTTGCCGCCTCAGACAGACCGCGTGATGCCGCCATCGACGCGCAGGTTCTGCCCCGTGATATAGCCGGCTCCGTCCGACAGCAGGAAGGCGACCGTGTCCGCCACTTCCTCCACCGTGCCATAGCGGCCCATGGGGATGCGCGCGCGGCGGTCCTCCTTCTCCGGCAGGCTGTCGATGAAGCCCGGCAGCACGTTGTTCATGCGGATGCCCTCGCCCGCATAGCGGTCGCAATAGAGCTTGGTGAAGGCGGCAAGCCCTGCGCGGAACACGCCCGAGGTCGGGAAAGCCGCCTCCGGCTCGAACGCCGCATAGGTGGAGATGTTGACGATGGCGCCGCGCCCCTGCGCCTGGAACTGCGGCGTCACCAGCCGGCACATCCGCACCACGTTGAGCAGGTAATAGTCCATGCCCAGGTGCCAGTCCTCGTCGCTGATCGCCAGCACCTCGCCCTTCGGCCCGTGGCCGGCGCTGTTGACGACGGCATCGATCCGCCCGAAGCGCGCCATCGCGGCTTCCACGAACCCGGCAAGATCCTTCGGCTCCAGGTTCGACCCGGTATGGCCGAGCCCGCCCAGTTCCTCGGCCAGCGCCGCGCCCTTGCCGCTGGACGACAGGATGGCGACGCGCGCGCCCTCGCCCGCCAGCTTGCGCGCGATGGCGGCGCCCATGCCGCTGCCTGCGGCGGTCAGAAGTACGACCCGATCCTTCATGCTGTCCCCGAACTGCTTCGCCCGAACTGATTTGGCATGACGCTCCCGACGAACGCCGACTCTCGTTTGCGTTCTAGCACAGACGGCCGGCCTCGCCACGCATCCGCCGGTCGCGGCGGGCGAGCCCGCTCCGGAACGCCAGCCGGCGGCGGAGCGGGCCCGGCGCCTCAGATCTTCGGCATCGGGCCGGTCATCGACGCTGCATCGACGATCCGGTCGAACGTGGCTGCATCGATATGACCCAGCGCCAGCGCCGCCTCGCGCAGCGTCGTCCCCTCGTGATGCGCGTGATGGGCGATCGCCGCCGCCTTGTCGTAGCCGATCTCCGGCGTCAGCGCGGTGACCAGCATGAGCGAGCGGTTGACCGTCTCGGCGAGCCGCGCCTCGTCCGCCTCCATGCCCGCAACGGCGAAGCGTGCGAAATGCTCCATCCCGTCGGCGAGCATGCGGCAGCTTTCCACCACGTTGGAACCGAGCATCGGCTTGTAGACGTTCATCTCCAGCAACCCGCCGGCCCCGGCAAAGCCGCTGGCGACATCGAGGCCGATCACCTGCACGCTGAGCATGGCCAGCGCCTCGCACTGGGTCGGGTTGACCTTGCCCGGCATGATCGAGGAGCCCGGCTCGTTTTCCGGCAGCCGCAGCTCGGCAAAGCCGGCGCGCGGGCCGCAGGACAGCAGGCGGATGTCGTTGGCGATCTTGTGCAGCGACACCGCCAGCACCTTCAGCATGGACGAGGCCGCCACCATCGCGTCATGCGCGCCCATCACCGTGAACTTGTTCGCCGCCGCCTCGAAGGGCAGGCCGCAGCGGCGCGCCAGTTCTGCCGCGACCTTGCCGTCGAAGCCCTCCGGCGCGTTCAGCCCGGTGCCGACGGCCGTGCCGCCGATGGCCAGCTTCATCAGCCCCTTGAGCGCGAAGGCCAGCCGCTCGTCATTGTCGTCCAGCATGCCGACATAGCCGGCGAACTCCTGGCCGAGCGTCATCGGCACCGCGTCCTGCATGTGCGTGCGGCCGATCTTCACCAGCCCCTGCCAGGCATGCGCCTTTTCGGCCAGCGCATCGCGCAGCACCTTCAGCGCCGGCCGCACCCGGTTGGCGATCATCAGCGCCGCCGCCACGTTCAGCGCGGTCGGCACCACGTCGTTGGAGGACTGCGAGCGGTTGACGTGATCGTTGGGATGGACAGGATCCTTGGAGCCGATCCGCCCGCCGCTAAGCTCGATGGCCCGGTTGGCGATCACCTCGTTGACGTTCATGTTCGCCTGCGTGCCCGAGCCGGTCATCCACACATGCAAGGGGAACTCGCCGTCGTGCCGGCCGCCGACCACTTCCTCGGCCGCCTCGACGATCAGGTCGGCACGCTTTTGGTCCAGCACGCCGATCTGCGCATTGGCCATCGCCGCCGCCCGCTTGATCTCGGCCAGCGCGTGAATGATCTCCAGCGGGAACGGGTCGCGTCCGATGGCGAAGTGATGGCGCGCGCGCTCGGTCTGGGCGCCCCAGTAGCGGTCCGCCGGCACCTCCACCGCCCCCATCGAGTCGGTTTCGGTACGCCTGTTGTCTGCGGTCATGGTCTGCTCCGTCTTACCTTGCGTCACACTCCACCGGCGGGCGGATTCCGGGCGCATGATTCAATGTCTGGAAACCTTGCGATGTCATGATCCGTCCCTGGACACTTTCACCGATGAGAACGGCGGCATCGCGCCGTGAGGGACGGGTCAGGTTGCGCAACCTAAAGACGTTGCTGGGCATCTTTGTGGGCTTTTTGATCGTTGCAGGTTTCGCCGGCACGATCCAGGCGGCAAATGTATTCTTTTCCAAGGCGATTTACACCCGCGATGCCCAGGAAACCGCACGCCGGCTCGACCGCGACCTGAACCATCATCTCCTGAAGAACGACCGGGTTTCCGACGAGGAAATCGCCACCTTCGCCGACGAAAGCCTGCGCCGCTCCATCGACGGTGTGGACGGCAACGCTTCGGCGGGCAGCGGCAGGACGCGCACCGCTGACGCGCCGCGGCCGCAGCGTCCGGCTGCCAATCCCGCCAAGGTCGACCGCACCGCCTCCCTGGACGAATTCATGGAGGAGCTCGACCAGAGCGACCTGGCCCGCACCGTCGCCGTCCTGCGCTTCGCGCCGGGAACGGTGCTGCTGTCAGAGGCCTCCGTGCTGCCGCGCACCGATCCGCAGATGCTCGAGCGCCTCACCCCGCGCCTCGATACGCTCCTGCGCCATCTTGCCGCCGGCGAGCCGCGCGCGGTGGACGTTCCCTCCACGCTGCTCGGCACGAAACCCGAACCCACCCTGCTCGCCGTGCCGATTCGCAACGGCGACACCATCGAGGGCGCCATCGTCCTGCTCTACGACCAGGCGACGACCGGCCTGTTCCTGAGCGAGGTGGTGCAGATCGCCATCGCCATTCTGATGGCGATGATCTTCGTCGCGACCGGCCTTGCCGCCCTGTTCGTGTGGATGCGCTTCCGCGACCGGCTGAAGGCCAGCAAAACGATCCAGTTTCTTGCCCATCACGACGCACTGACCGGCCTGCCCAACCGCACGGTGTTTTCCACCAAGCTGAACGAGGCGCTGCGGCTGGCCAGCGCCAAGGCCGGCAACATCTCGGTCATGCTGATCGACGTGGACAAGTTCAAGGCCATCAACGACACCCACGGCCACGCGGCAGGCGATCTCTTCCTGCAGGTGATCGCCGACCGGCTGAGCAATGTCTTTGCCAGCCATCTTGTCGCCCGCCTGTCCGGCGACGAGTTCGCCGTGCTGATCGCCCGCGATCTCGACCGCCGGGCCGTGACCCAGCTTGCATCCTCGATGATCGCCGCCACGCGCATTCCCACCCGCATCGACGGCAAGGACATCCCGATCTCGCTCTCCATCGGCGTTGCCCAGGCCTCGGAGGCCGCCTGGCGCGCGTCCCGCCTGCTGCATTGCGCCGACCTTGCCCTCTACCGGGCCAAGCACTCGGGCCGGTCCACCTATATCTGGTACACCCCGGACATGGATGCGGAGGCCCAGAAGCGCAAACTGCTGGAGAGCGACCTGCGCAAGGCCCTGGCCCAGGACGAGTTCCGCCTGCTCTACCAGCCGCAATTCTCCCTGCGCGATCTGAAGCTGACGGGCTACGAGGCCCTGCTGCGCTGGGAGCACCCCGAGCGCGGCACCATCTCGCCGACGGTCTTCATCCCCATCGCCGAGGATGCCGGCCTCATCGAGGAGATCGGCGCCTGGGTGCTGCTGCATGCCTGCACCGAGGCCGCGCGCTGGCGCGACACCTCGCTCACCGTCGCGGTCAACATCTCGCCTGCCCAGTTCCGTCCCGGCCGCACCGAGGAGCGCGTCTCCCATGCGCTCAACACCAGCGGCCTTGCTCCCGAGCGGCTGGAGGTGGAGATCACCGAGAGCCTGCTGATTTCCGAGACCAACGCCGTCGTGAAGACGCTGACGCAGATCCGCCAGATGGGCGTGTCCGTGGCGATGGACGATTTCGGCACCGGCTATTCGAGCCTCAGCTATCTCTCGCGCTTCCCCTTCGACACGATCAAGATCGACCGGTCCTTCGTTGCCACCGTCGGCAAGAATCCGACGACCGACGCCATCATCGCCTCCATCGTCGGGCTGGGGCGCTCGCTCGAGGTCACCATCACGGCGGAAGGCGTGGAGGACGAGACCCAGGTGGCCCTGCTGCGCGCCGCCGGCTGCGACAAGGTGCAGGGCTTCCTGTTCGGCAAGCCGATGGACCTCACCGACCAGTCCGCCAGCGACACCATCGCCCTCGCCCAGCAGACGCGGTGCGAGCAGCTGCTGCTGGCCGCCCGCGAGACGGACCTGCCGCAGCTTCCGTTCGAGACGGCTGCGGAAGCCGGTGCGGACGCGGACGCCCCTCGCCTCACGGATGCGGATATCGACGCCTTTGCCATGGACGCCGACGCGGATGCGGATGCGGGGGCAGGTTCTGGTGCGGTTGCCGATGACGATGCGGACACGGCCGACGCCGACGCCGAAACGTCAGACGAACGCGAAACGGCGAAGGACGAGGCCGGGGTCGCCGAGGGGCGGACCCGCGCCGTCGGCGCGGCCTGACCGCGAGCGCCTGAAGCGCTGGCCTACATCGCCGCTGCGGCCCGCGCGGCCTGGTCGTAATGGCCGGAGACCGAGCGCAGCGTCGCGGCCAGCCGTGACAGCTCCATCTCGTCCATGCCCAGCCCCTTGACCGGGCCGACCAGCAGCGCCTCGCGCAGCCGGCGATACTCCATGCAGATCGCCTCGCCGGCGCGGGTGATCGCCACCGTCTTTTCCTTGCCGCGCTTGCCCGTCTCCACCAGTCCGGCGGCGGCCAGCTTCTTCAGCGCATAGGTGACCGTGTGGGTGTCCTCGATGTTGAGCACCAGGCAGATATCGGCGAGCGACTTCGGCCGCCCGCGGTGATTGACCGAATGCAGCACCAACGTGTCGAGCGGGCTCATGCCCGGCGCCCCGGCCGCCGCCATGCAGCGGACCATCCAGCGGTGATAGGCGTTGACCATCATGGTCACCGCAAACTCGACCTCCGAAAGCGCCGGCATGGCGCCCGAGGCGAGATGGGCGGCAGACACGACCGGTCCGATACCCCCTTGCACAATGTCTCCGGACTGGGTGCTGTCTGTCATGAAATTCCTGCCTGAATTGTTCGGGCCAAGGCTACGGCAGGGAGCTGCGAAAGAGCAACCATCCTTCCGGCTAACGCTAGGGCAGCGGATGGCGCCGCGGCACCAGACCGGAGTGGAACCAGGTCACGAAGCTCTCGATGGAATAGACCGGCACGCCCGTCGCCGCCCGGATGTCGGCGGCATAGGGCACCATGTTGGTGCATTCCAGCACGATGGCGCCGACCTCCGGATTGCGCGCCAGCAGCGCCTGCGCCGCCTCCACGTTGTCGGCCCGGGCCGCCTCCACGTCGAGCGCCTCCTCGTTGTCGAGGATCGCGCGGGTGAACTCGCGCCCGCCCTCGGTTCCCATCACCGGCGTGTCGGCGGGGCAGCCGGCCGCCGCCAGATGCGCACCCGTCAGCGATCCGGCGGAGATCGTCAGGATGCCGGCGCGCTTGCCCGGCGGCAGCAAACGGTCGACCAGCGGCACCTGCATCAGGGAGGAGGCGGCAACCGGAACCTGGAGCGCGGCCTGCAGGTCGCGCTGGAACAGGGACAGAAATCCGCAATTGGTGGTGATGCCGTCGACCCCGTCGGCAACCAGCTCGCGCCCCGCGGCGATGAACGCATCGAGCAGCCCGCTCGCGCCCTGCCGCACCGCCCTGTCGGGCGTGGCATCGCGCACGATGCGGTAATGCACCGGGAACGGCCAGGTCAGCGCATTGCCCATGTCGCCGGGGATGCGGGGGAAGCGCGCCTCCAGCATCAGGATTCCCACCGCCGCGCCATAGAGCGCCTTGCCGCCATGCACCGTCATTTCGCATCCTCCCGCCGAGACAATGCTGCTCCGACTGTCGCAAACCCTGCGTCAACCGAGCCCGAACCGCCTCAATCCGAGGATTGGTGCACCTGAACGTCTGCAACACAAGGATCTTGCGCAGAATATTAAGAACATTTTGTCGATAAATTGTTGACAACAGAACCTGACCTCACGACACTTGGCATAATTGGCCGGGGAGAGGCACTGTGCAGCAGCACGACAGTGGGCGTTTGCGGATTGTGGTGATCGGCGCGGGGATCGTCGGCGTCAGCGCCGCGCTCCGCCTCCAGGAAGACGGTCATCAGGTCACCCTTCTCGACCGTGCGGGCCCCGGCGAGGGCACCTCCCATGGCAATGGCGGCGTGCTCGCCTCCTGCGCCGTGGTTCCCGTCACCGTTCCAGGCCTGCCGGCCAAGGCGCCGCGCATGCTGATGGACCCGGACAGCCCGCTGTTCCTGCGCTGGTCCTACCTGCCGCGCCTGCTGCCCTGGCTTGCGAAATACCTTTCCCATTGCAACACGAGCGAAACCGAGCGCATCGCCCGCGCGCTGCTGCCGATCGTCGGCAACAGCCTCGACGAGCACCGCGCCCTGGCGGGCCGCACGGCGGCGAACCGCTGGATCGCCCCGTCCGACTATCTCTATGTCTACCGCGACCGCGCCGCCTTCGAGGGCGATGCCTTCGGCTGGCGGCTGCGGCGCGAGGCGGGCTTTTCCTGGCAGGAGATGGAGGGCGCCTCGCTCGGGGGCTACGACCCGCTGCTGGGCGATGCCAACCACTTCGCCGTCCGCCTTCCCGATCACGGCATCATCCGCGACCCCGGCCTTTACGTGAAGGATCTCGCCGCCGAGTTCGAGGCGCGCGGCGGCACGCTCCTGCGCGGCGCGCTGCAGGGCTTCGTGACCGAGAACGGCCGCCTCGCCTCCCTTGCCACCGATGGCGGACCGCTCGCCTGCGACCGCGCCGTGCTGGCGACCGGCGTGTGGTCCGGGCCGCTTGCCGACCAGCTCGGCATCTCCGTGCCGCTGGAGAGCGAGCGCGGCTACCATCTGGAGCTGGAGGCGCCGAGCGCGATGCCGCGCGCGCCCTTCATGTTCGCCTCCGCGAAATTCGTCGCCACCCCGCTGGAGGGGCGCATCCGCCTTGCCGGCGTCGTCGAGTTCGGCGGCCTTGCCGCGGGACCGGCCAAGGCGCCGTTCGAGCTTCTGGAGCGCCAGCTGCGCCGGGCCATGCCCGCGCTGCGCTGGGGCTCGACCCGTCAATGGATGGGACACCGGCCGGCGCCGGCCGATTCCATCCCCGTGATCGGGCCGTCGCCGGCATGCGGCGATGTCCTGATGGCTTTCGGCCACCATCATATCGGCCTGACCGGCGGTCCCAGGACCGGTCGCCTCGTTGCCGACATGATCGCGGGCCGCAAGCCGAATATCGACCCCACCCCCTATTCGCCCGCGCGTTTCGCTGTCTAGAGTGTGACCCATGGGCACTGGGCCAAGGGAATACCGACCAGAGACCTGGACTGCCGCGAGATCCGGAACAATCGGATCCCGGCCGATGGAGGACCAAACATGACTGACCTGCTGAAGAGCACCACCGGCATCGTAACCGCCGCGCTTCTGGCTGCCTCTGCCGCTTCCCCGGCATTCGCCGCCGAGAAGTGGGACATGCCGCTCGCCTATCCGGCGACCAACTTCCATTCCGAGAACGCGGCCGCCTTTGCCGCCTGCGTCACCGAGGGCACCGGCGGCGAGATCGAGATCGTCACCCATCCGGGCGGCTCGCTGTTCGGCGGCGCTGACATCAAGCGCGCCGTGCAGACCGGCCAGGTGCCGATCGGCGAGCGCCTGCTTTCCGCGCATGCCAACGAGGACCCGATCTTCGGCGTCGACAGCATTCCCTTCCTCGCCACCTCCTTCGACGATTCCGTGAAGCTGTGGTCGGCCGCCGAAGGCGCGGTGGAAGAGGCGCTGGACGGCCAGAACCTCGTTCTTCTCTACAGCGTGCCGTGGCCGCCGCAGGGCCTGTACTTCAACAAGGAAGTCAATTCCGGCGCCGACATGAAGGGCATCAAGTTCCGCGCCTACAATGCCGCGACCGCCAAGCTCGCCGAGCTGACCGGCATGCTCCCGGTGCAGATCGAGGCCGCCGAGGTTTCCCAGGCCTTCGCCACCGGCGTTGCCGAATCGATGATCTCCTCCGGCGCCACCGGCTACGACAGCAAGCTGTGGGAGAACGTCTCGCACTTCTACGCGGTCGACGCGTGGCTGCCGCGCAACTCGGTGATGGTCAACAAGGACACCTGGGCGGGCCTGTCCGACGAGACCAAGAAGGTCTTCACTGACTGCGCCGCCAAGGCTGAGGCCGACGGCCTGCAGAAGGCCAAGGACTACACCAAGCTGACGCTGGACGGCCTTGCCTCCAACGGCATGAAGGTGCTCCAGCCCAGCGACCAGCTCAAGGCCGACCTTGGCGTTGTCGGCGAGGCGATGACCGAAGAGTGGCTGAAGGCTGCCGGCGACAAGGGCAAGGCCATCGTCGACGCCTTCAAGGCCAACTAAGCGGCGCGTTCCGCCGCCTCCGTCACCGACGGTCCGGGCGCGCTGCCGCTGGCAGGCGCGCCCGCCAGGACTGCCGCGACCTTGCGGTCGCGGCAGCACGCCGTCCCTGACAGCCGGGCTCCTGCCCGCGCAGGCCTGCCCGCCGGACCGCGCGCTTAGCGGCCCGGCCGGGGCAGTTGCGCCGTGGCCGGTCCGCAACAGACACGGAACACGACCATGATCGCACTCGGGCGCGGGCTCCGCCGCCTTCTCGACGGTTTGTATCTGGCCGGCGGCATGATCGCCGCGCTGGCGCTGGTCTCCATCCTCGCCATCATCGTGGCGCAGATGATCGCCAGATGGACCGGCCTGATCTTCCCCGGCGCTGCCAGCTATGCCGGCTACGCCATGGCCTCGGCCTCCTTCTTCGCCTTCGCCCACGCGCTCAACCGCGGCGCCCATATCCGGGTCAGCCTGCTGCTCAGCGCCCTCGGCCGCCATCGCCGCTGGCTCGAGGTCTGGTGCTTCGGCATCGGCTCCGCCCTCACCTGGTACCTGTCGTATTACGCGATCAAGGCCGTGTACTGGTCGCGCAAGCTCAACGACATCAGCCAGGGCCAGGACGCCACGCCCCTGTGGATCCCGCAGATGGCCATGGCCGCCGGCGCCGTCCTTCTCGCCATCGCCATGACGGATCACCTGGTCCGCGTTCTCGTTCTCGGCTCGTCGGGCATCGTCGCCGACACGGTCGAACAGAGCCACGGGGAGTAAGCCGCCATGGAAACCTTCGCTCCCATCATCCTCTTCCTCTTCGTGCTGTTCCTGCTGCTGGGCACCGGCGTGTGGGTGGGCCTTGCCCTGCTCGGCGTCGCCTTCGTTGGCATGGAGCTGTTCACCTCGCGCCCGGCGGGCGACGCGATGATCACGGTGATCTGGGCCGCCTCCTCGTCCTGGACGCTGACCGCGCTGCCGCTGTTCATCTGGATGGGCGAAATCCTCTATAGGACACGCCTGTCGGAGGACATGTTCCGCGGCCTTGCCCCGTGGATGGCCCGCCTGCCCGGCGGCCTGCTGCACACCAATGTCGTCGGCTGCACGGTCTTCGCCGCCGTTTCCGGCTCCTCCGCCGCCACCCTGACGACGGTCGGCAAGATGTCGGTGCCGGAGCTGCGCAAGCGCAACTATCCGGAAAACATGGTGATCGGCACGCTGGCCGGCGCCGCCACCCTCGGCCTGATGATCCCGCCCTCGCTGACGCTGATCGTCTACGGCGTCACCATCAACGAATCCATCACCAAGCTGTTCATGGCCGGCATCCTGCCGGGGCTGGTGCTGGCGGCGCTGTTCATGGGCTATATCGCGATCTACGCGAAGGTCTCGAAGACCTACAAGCCGCAGCCCGAGCCGCAGATGAGCTTCCGCGAAAAGCTCGCCAACTCCCGCTTCCTGCTGCCGGTGATCGCGCTGATCATCGTGGTGATCGGGTCGATGTATACCGGCCTTGCCACCGCCACCGAAGCCGCCGCCCTCGGCGTCATCGGCTCGCTGGCGCTGGCCGCCGGCCAGGGCTCGCTCACCTGGAAGACCTTCGGCGAGAGCCTGATGGGCGCCACCCGCACCTCCGCGATGGTCGCCCTCATCCTCGCCGGCGCCGCCTTCCTGTCGCTGTCCATGGGCTTCACCGGCCTGCCGCGCGCGCTCGCGGCCTGGATCGCCGACATGCAGCTCTCGCGCTTCGAGCTGCTGATGGCGCTGCTGGTCTTCTACATCATCATCGGCTGCTTCCTGGACGGCATCTCCTCGGTGGTGCTGACCATGGCGGTGGTCGAGCCGATGGTGCGGGCCGCCGGCATCGACGCGATCTGGTTCGGCATCTTCGTCGTCGTGGTGGTGGAGATGGCGCAGATCACGCCGCCCATCGGCTTCAACCTGTTCGTGCTGCAAGGCATGACGCGGCACGAGATGACCTATATCGCCCGCGCCGCCCTGCCGATGTTCGCGCTGATGGTGGTCATGGTGTTCATCCTGATCGCCTTCCCGGAGCTGGCGACCTGGCTGCCCGAGAACATGCGCACCCGGCCGTAAGGCCCGGATCGTCCCGCGATCTTCCCCGCCCGCACGATTTTGCGGGCGGGGTCTTGCAAAAACAACGTTGACATTTTCTCGATAAATTGTTGACGTAGCGACGAGCCAATAATCGGCCCCGTGCCCAGCGCATGCCGGCCGGACCGACCAGCGGAGAGACGCATCATGACGAGCGGCAAGTGGGATTTCTGGATCGATCGCGGCGGCACCTTCACCGACATCGTCGCCCGCGATCCCGACGGCGGCATCCGCGCCCACAAGGTCCTGTCGGAGAACCCGGAAGCCTATCGCGACGCCGCCATCCAGGGCATCCGCGAGCTGATGGGCGTCGCCTCCGGCGAGCGCATCCCGGCCGAGCGCATCGCTACCGTCAAGATGGGCACCACCGTCGCCACCAACGCGCTGCTGGAGCGCAAGGGCGACCGCACCCTGCTGGTCACCACCCGCGGTTTCCGCGATGCGCTGGAGATCGGCTACCAGGCGCGGCCCGACATCTTCGCCAAGGAGATCATCAAGCCGGAACTGCTCTATGAGCGCGTCGTCGAGGTCGCCGAGCGCGTACGCGCCGACGGCACCATCGAGGCCGAGCCGGATCTGGCCGAAGTCGAGCGCGACCTCAAGGCCGCCTATGACAGCGGCATCCGCTCCGCGGCCATCGTCTTCATGCACGCCTATGCCTTCCCCGATCACGAGAAGAAGGTCGCCGAGATCGCCCGCAAGGTCGGCTTCCCGCAGGTCTCCGTCAGCCACGAGGTCTCGCCGCTGATGAAGCTGGTCGGGCGCGGCGACACCACCGTGGTCGACGCCTATCTCTCGCCGATCCTGCGCCGCTATGTCGAGCAGGTGGCGAGCGAACTGCAGATCGACGGCACCGATTGCCGGCTGATGTTCATGCAGTCCTCCGGCGGCCTCACCGCCGCGGACCTCTTCCAGGGCAAGGACGCGATCCTGTCGGGTCCGGCCGGCGGCGTCGTCGGCGCCATCGAGACCTCGCGCATGGCCGGCTTCGATGCGGTCATCGGCTTCGACATGGGCGGCACGTCCACGGACGTCTCGCACTACAACGGCGAGTATGAGCGCGCCTTCGAGACCGAGGTGGCGGGCGTGCGCATGCGCGCCCCGATGATGATGATCCACACGGTCGCGGCCGGCGGCGGCTCGATCCTCCACTACAAGGACGGCCGCTTCCAGGTCGGCCCGGATTCGGCTGGCGCCAATCCCGGCCCCGCCTGCTACCGCCGCGGCGGCCCGCTCGCCGTCACCGACGCCAATGTCATGGTCGGCAAGCTGCGCCCCGACTTCTTCCCGAAGATCTTCGGACCGGGGCGCGACGAGCCGCTCGACCGCGACGCGGTGGTGGCGAAGTTCGAGGAAATGGCCGCCCGCATCGGCGACGGCCGCTCCGCCGCGGAAGTCGCCGACGGCTTCCTGAAGATCGCCGTCGAGAACATGGCCAACGCCATCAAGAAGATCTCGGTCCAGCGCGGCTACGACGTCACCGAGTATGCGCTGACCTGCTTCGGCGGTGCCGGCGGCCAGCACGCCTGCTCGGTTGCCGACAGCCTCGGCATGACCACGGTGATCGTCCACCCGCTGTCGGGCATCCTGTCCGCCTATGGCATGGGCCTTGCCGACATCCGCGCCACCCGTCAGCAGGCGGTCGTGCGCCGGCTCGAGCCGGCCATGCTGGACGACCTCGAGGCGCTCGTCGACCGGCTGTCGGCCGAGACCCGGGCCGAGGTCGCCGGCCAGGGCGTCGCGGATGCCGGGATCCGCAACCTGCCGCGCGCCCTGCTGCGTTACGAGGGCACGGACACCCCGATCCCGGTCGCCTATGTGCCCCGCGACATCGACACGATGGTCGGCGCCTTTGCCGATGCGCACCGCGCCCAGTTCGGCTTCGTTTACGAGAACAAGCCGATCGTCGTGGAAGCGCTCGAGGTGGAATCCGTCGGCGGCGGCTCCGGCATCGACGAGCCGGACCTGCCGCTCGTCTCCGGTTCGCCCGAGGCGACCGACAAGGGCAGCATCTTCGCCGAGGGCGAGTGGCGCGAGGCGGGCTTCTTCGCCCGCGCCGGCCTCAAGCCCGGCCACAAGCTCTCCGGCCCTGCGCTCATCGTCGAGCCGCACCAGACCATCGTCGTGGAGCCGGGCTGGCAGGCGGAAATCACCGCCAAGGACCATGTCGTCCTGCGCCGCGTCGAGAAGCTCGCCCGCGCCGAGGCCATCGGCACCAAGGCCGATCCGGTCATGCTCGAGGTCTTCAACAACCTCTTCATGTCGATCGCCGAGCAGATGGGCGTGACGCTGCAGAACACCGCCTACTCGGTGAACGTCAAGGAGCGCCTCGACTTCTCCTGCGCGGTCTTCGATGCCTCCGGCGCGCTGGTCGCCAATGCCCCGCACATGCCGGTGCATCTCGGCTCGATGGACCGTTCCGTCGAGACGGTGATCAAGCTCAACGCCGGCCAGATCCGCCCGGGCGACGTCTTCGCGCTGAACGCCCCCTATAACGGCGGCACCCACCTGCCGGACATCACCGTCGTCTCGCCGGTCTTCGACGACGAGGGCAAGGAGATCCTGTTCTGGGCGGCAAGCCGCGGCCACCATGCCGATGTCGGCGGCTCGGCGCCCGGCTCCATGACCCCGCGCGCCACCACGGTGGACGAGGAAGGCGTGCTGATCGACAACTTCAAGCTCGTCGATCAGGGCCGCTTCCGCGAGGAGGAGCTGGTCGAGGTCCTCACCGACCATCCCTGGCCGGTGCGCAACGTCACGCAGAACGTCGCCGACCTGAAGGCGCAGATCGCCGCCAACGAGAAGGGCGTGCAGGAGCTGCGCAAGATGGTCTCCCACTTCGGTCTCGAGGTGGTGCAGGCCTATATGGGCCACGTCCAGGACAATGCCGAGGAGAGCGTGCGCCGGGTCATCGAGGCGCTGACCGACAGCGAGTACGAGTACCCGACCGACCAGGGCTCGGTGATCCGCGTTCGGATCACCGTCGACAAGACGAAGCGCGAGGCGACCGTCGACTTCACCGGCACCAGCGAAGTGAAGCCGAACAACTTCAACGCGCCCGAGCCTGTCACCCGCGCGGCGGTGCTCTACTGCTTCCGCGTCATGGTCGAGGGGCACATCCCGATGAATGCGGGCTGCCTGCGGCCGATCCACATCGTCATCCCCGACGGCTGCATGCTGAAGCCGGCCTACCCGGCCGCCGTCGTCGCCGGCAACGTGGAGACCAGCCAGCACGTCACCAACGCCCTGTTCGGCGCACTGGGAGCCATGGCCAACAGCCAGGGGTCGATGAACAACCTGACCTTCGGCAACGCCACCTACCAGTATTACGAGACCCTGTGCTCGGGCTCGCCTGCCGGTCCCGGCTTCAACGGCACCGACGGCGTCCACGTGCACATGACCAACTCGCGCCTCACCGATCCGGAAGTGCTGGAATTCCGCTATCCGGTCCTGCTGGAGGACTTCCACATCCGCGAGGGGTCGGGCGGCACGGGCAAGTGGCATGCCGGCAACGGCACCAAGCGCACTATCCGCTTCCTGGAGGAGATGGAACTGGCGATCCTGTCGTCCCACCGCACCATCACGCCGAAGGGCGGCGAAGGCGGCGGCGACGGCCAGCTCGGCAAGACCCTGGTGCGCCGTCTCGACGGCACCACGCAGGAACTTGCCGGCTGCGACCAGACGGTCCTGAAGGCGGGCGAGGCGGTCACCGTCATCACCCCGACCGCCGGCGGCTGGGGCAAGGCGTAACGCCTGCGGGCCCCTGCCCCGTCCCGTGAGCACCACCCGAACGGCCGCGCCCATGGCGCGGCCGTTTTGGCATCCGGCGCCGGCACGCATGTCCGGACCGCAACCCAATTCCAGCAATTTTTATTTAAGATTGAAGAATTCGGATCAGAAGCCGTCAAACATTAAAATCCGCGATCTTTGAAAATACCTGATTTTGCCCTCCAAAAATCAGGAAAACTTAAGAGCTTACGCAGTGTAATGGAGGCGCGGTCCTTGTTGTAGCCCGCTCTTTCATATGTCGGGGAATTCTGCAATGCGCGATGTTCGTGCCGGCTCCTCCCGCCTGCGCTCCGTGGCTGCCAAGATCCTGGGGCTGGTCGGTTTTTTAAGTTTGATGATGCTCTCCATTGCCGCCGTCGGCCTCTTGCAGATGCGCCAGATCGGCACGGAGCTTGAAGAGATTGCCGACGAGACGATCCCTCTGACGACCAATGTCAGCAAGGTGACGATCCATCAGCTCGAGCAGGCTCTCCTGCTTGAACGTCTCTTCCGCGCCGCCAACCTTGAGGCCGCGCCCGAGTCCGGCACGACCGAAGACCTGTCGCGGCGCGTCATGGCGCTGGCCGCGCAAGTCGACGATGAGATCAGGCAGGCCGAGGCGATCGCCGCCAAGGGGCAGTCCCTCGCCGCCACCCCGGAACATGCAGCCAAGTACGAGAGCGTCCTGACGACCCTGAAGCGCATCGAGGCCGAGCACGTGGCCTACGGCCAGAAGATCGAGCGCATCGTCGAGCTTTTGAAGACGAAGGACATCCCGGCGGCCACCGCCCTTGCGGCTCAACTCGAGATCGAGCAGGAGCGGCTTGACCATGAGCTGGTGGAGCTGGCTCAGGACCTCGACCGTTTCACCCTGGAAGCCAGCGACTCCGCCAAGAAGCACGAGCAGCAGGGCCTGGTGATCATGAGCACCACGACGCTGGTCGCGATCCTGGCGGGCGTGGCGATTGCGAGCGTGTTCGCCGTCTTCGGCATCAGCAGGCCGCTCCGCAGCGTCGTCACCGCCCTCAACCGGCTCGCCATGGACGACACCTCGGTCACCGTTTCCGTCCGCTCGCGCGACGAGGTCGGGGAACTCGCCCGCGCCTTCGAGGCCTTCCGGGAGAAGACCATCGAGATCAAGCGCCTGCAGGAACAGGCCCGCGAGGAAGAGGAGCGCATCGAGATCGAGAAGCGCGAGGCGACCCTTCGCCTGGCGGACAGCCTGGAATCGACCCTCAAGACGGTGTCGGACGGCATTGCCGACGCCGTGCGCGAACTCCAGCAGGCAGCCGACATGATGGCCCGCAATGCCGAGGTGACCTCGGACAATGCCGGCACGGTCGCGGCAGCGGCCGAACAGTCGGCAACCGGCGTCCAGTCGGTCGCCAGCGCGGCAGAGGAACTGAGCGCCTCCATCGGCGAGATCAGCCGCCAGGTCACGGCCGCGCTGTCCGCCGCGGGTCAGTCCACCACCAATGCGCAGCGCTCCAGCAGCACCGTCAACGGCCTTGCCGAGGCGGCGCGGCGCATCGACGATGTGGTCAGGCTGATCAACGACATCGCCGACCAGACCAACCTCCTGGCGCTGAATGCCACCATCGAGGCGGCACGCGCTGGCGAGGCCGGAAAGGGCTTTGCGGTCGTCGCCGGCGAGGTCAAGGCGCTGGCCAACCAGACCGGCCGCGCCACCGAGGATATCAGCACCCAGGTGCAGGACATGCAGAACGGCGCCGCCCGCACCTCGGAAGCCATCGGGTCCGTCGTGGAGTCCATCAACAGCATCAACGGCCAGATCTCGGCCATTGCCACGGCCATCGAGGAGCAGAGCGCGGTGACGGCGGAGATTGCCCGCAATGTCAACGAAGTGGCGGCCGGCAGCACCGAGATCACGCGGACCATCGGCTCGGTCCGCGAGCGGGCGGTGGATTCCAGCGCAGGAGCGCGCCAGGTCCTGACCAGCGTCGAGACGCTGGCCTATCAGTCCGGCACGCTGCAGAAGGAACTCGACGCCTTCCTGCGCAACATTCGCGCCGCCTGATCCAGCGGTTTCCTCCCCCGCGCACGCCGGGCGATACCGGCTCGCAGCGGGAGAAACGGCCGGCACGGTACACAAAGAGGCGGCGCCGCATGGGGCCGCCTTTTTTCTTGCGCAAACAAGGAGAAAGAAGTGCCGTTTGCGCTGGCAATGCGCCCGCCGGGCTCCCATATGACGAGCGTTGATCTCGACCTGAGCCTAGTGGAGGAAATCCCTGATGCAAGCTGCCGCCAGCCGGAAGCGCAAGACGACAGCCGTTATTGCCCTTGGAATTGCCGCGCTTTTTGCCGCTGTCGACTTTGCCGAAGCCCGCCGGGCCGGCAGCAGCGGCTTCGGCAGCCGCGGTGCACGCACCTTTTCCGCCCCCGCCCCGACCAACACCGCGCCGGGCACGGCCTCGCCGGTTCAGCGCACGATGACGCCGCAGCCCGCTCAGGGTCAGCAGGCGACGCCGGGCGCCGGCGCCCGCCAGCAGCAGGCGGCCCAGCCCTCGCGCGGGCTGTTCGGCGGCATGGGCGGCGCCCTTCTCGGCGGCTTGCTGATGGGCGGCCTGCTCGGCATGCTCTTTGGCGGCGGCATGGGCGGCTTTGCCGGCTTCCTCGGCCTGATCCTGCAGGTGGCCCTGATCGGCTTCCTCATCATGCTGGCCATGCGCTTCTTCGGCCGGCGCCAGCAGCCGGCGGCAGCCGCGACCGGCGGCGCAGCGCCGAATTTCGGCGGCACCGGCCCTGACACGTCCCGCACCCCGTTCAGCTTCGGCGGCGCCGGCGGCACCGGAACCGACGCCGGCACCGGCGCGGCCGCTCCGTTCCAGGCCCCTGTCATGGAAACCCCGCTCGAGCTGGAAGAGGCCGATTTCGACCGCTTCGAGCAGATGCTGGCCGAAGTGCAGGAAGCCTATGGCCGCGAGGACTACGCCGCGCTCCGCCGTCTGGCGACGCCCGAGGCCATGTCCTTCCTCGCCGAGGAACTGGGCGAGCTCGCCTCCGCCGGCAAGCGCAATGCCGTGTCCGACGTGAAGCTGCTGCAGGGCGACCTGTCCGAGGCCTGGAGCGAAGGCAGCGACGACTATGCGACGGTCGCCATGCGCTTTTCCGCCCTCGATGCCGTCCTCGACCGCAATTCCGGCCGGGTGCTGTCGGGCAGCCTGGAGGAGCCGCAGGAAAGCACCGAGCTGTGGACCTTCCGCCGTCAGAAGGGCGGCGAATGGACGCTCGCGGCCATCCAGGGCACCGAATAGGCGCCTGTCGCGGTCCCTTCCCAAACCCGAGAAACCGCCCCGTCTGGGGCGGTTTTTTCTTGGCGCCGCTCCCCACCATCCGCCGGCGGTTCGGGGCATGCCAGGGGAAAAATTATCCGCCTATCCAGGAAAATGGCGCAGCTGTATCGTCCTGCGCCGGCGATTGGGCCGCGCTTGATCCTGGGATTGGACCATGACTGCAAAAACTATCCTTGCGGCTGTAGCCGCACTGCTCGTTGCAACCGGAACCGTCGCCGCAAACGAGTGGAAGTTCGATCTGGAAAACCGCTCCACTGCCAACGTGACCTCGTTCCGCACCCAGGAAAACGGCGAGTGGAGCGACAACTGGCTGGACGAGATCATCGTGCCGGGCGACACGTTCGAGATGGACTTCGGCACCGATGAGGGGAACTGCACCGTGCGCACCCGCATCGACTTCACCGACGGCACCTATGTCGATGCCGACATCGATTATTGCGACATGAAGACGATCACCGTCCGCAACAAGGACGTGGTCTGGAAGTAACCTGTCTACTCGCGAGAGCTTGTGAAAACGGGCCGTCCCATGGGCGGCCCGTTTTTAACTGTGTCACCCGCACCAGGGCGGGCAGCGCCCGTGCCGGCTCTACCTGCCGGTGGCGGCGAACATCCAGTTGAGGATCAGCCGCCAGTCGGTCATGCGGATCGGCGTGCCGTGCGTGCCGGTCTCGAACAGCGCGAACCGCGCCGGATAGTCGGACTTGCGCGCCTTCAGCCGCTCGTAGAACGCGGCCTGCTTCTTCCAGTCGTAGACCTCGTCCCAGCTGCCATGGCCGAAATAGATCGGCAGCCGCCCGCCCCGGAACGTCGCGCTCGACAGGAACGCATCGTCCCAGGTCGAGCCCATCAGCAGCATGCCGCCCATCATCGCCGCAGCGCCGCCGTCGCGCGCCAGCTCCCAGCACAGGAAGCCGCCCATCGAGCCGCAGGCGACATAGGCCCGCGCCTGCGGTGCCTGGCGGATGTAGTGCTGCATCAACGCCTTGACGTCGCCCGCCCCGCGCTCGTCGAAATTCTTGACGTCGAGCGTGATGTAGAGGCCGGCATTGCGCACCATCAGGTTCTTGATGCGGTTGAAGTTGCCGCCGAAGCTGACGTCGTTCATGCCCTGGAAGCGGTTGCCGCCCTGCCCGTGCACATAGATGACGATGCTGCGCGCGCCGCGCGGCTCGCCGACGCGCATGTAGCTGATCGTGCGCCCGTTCGCCTTCAGCGTCAGGTCTTCCTGCGACCCGCTCGGCTTCATCGACACGTATTCGCCGTAGACCTCGCGCTCCCACACCTTGTCGCGGCGGTGGATGTCGCGGCGCTTGTCGTAATCGACGATGACGAACGGATCGTCCGCCTTGCCGGCCAGAAGGCCGGGATAGGAGAACAGCCGGTCCTTGAACGGCTCCAGCCGATAGGCCGCCGCCGGGCTCGCGCCCGATGCAAGTGCCAGGAGAAAGAGAACCGCGACGACGAGCGGCGGGACGGGCATGGTGCGGGTCGCAGTCACGATGTCGGCTGTCTCCTCAGATGCTTGCCGGCACTCCGGCGCAGATTCCTAGCCCGGGTGTTCGGTCCGGGCGATCATTCACCAGCCCTTGCCTGTTTCGCAAGGGCAACCAGGCGCGCGCGCAGCTCGCCCGCGCTTTGCAGCGGCGGAACGAAGTCGAGCCGCGCCACCTTGTCGCCGTCGACGAGATCTAGCCCCGCCGGATCGAGCGAGGACAGGCGCCAGTTGCCGCTGCCTGCCCGCGCCAGCTTTTCCCCATAGAGCGCGATGGCGTCGAGATGATCCTCGTTCATGTGCTCGACGGCCCCCGCCTCGGCTGCGCCAAGCTCGGCGACGACCGGCCCCGACAGCAGCAAGTCGCCCGCCGTCAGGTGATAGGCCTTGCCGAAGCCGCCGTTGAGGCTCGCACGCTCGGGAACGATGCGGAAGAACGCGAAATCGGGAAAGTCGACATAGAGCTTCGCCTTGGGATGGCGCAGCAGGTAGCGCCGGCGGATGGCGGCATGGGCCGGGTCGGCCGGGTCGATCCGCTCAGCCCGCGCGACGATGGACAGGCGCGGATGGGCCAGCGGATCGCCCTTGCCCGGTTCGCCCACCAGAAGCGAACAGCGCGGGTCGGCGGCGACCGCGCTCGTGTGCTGCGACAGGCGCGAGACCAGCATCACCGGCGTGCCGTCCATTTCGGTTGCAAGGCCGACGCGCGAGACGAAGGGCATCGCGTCTTGCGGATCGATGACGCCTAGCGCGCCGAAGCGCGCCATGCGCACCAGGCGCTGCGACAGCAGCCTTGCTTCGTCGTCGGTGGGGCGGATCACCTGCGGTCGATCGTTTTCAGCCACGGAACGCCTTTCCATGTTCGGGAGTTATCCTTGCGTGGCTACCGCTGCATCGCGTGGCTCTCGCCCTTTTGCCTGCGCAACCGGCGGAAAGCAATGGCTCGCCCTTGCCCGTTCCCGTGCCTGCCCCATGATTCGGAAGGGTGGCACGCCGACAGGCAGAGCCTTGCTCTCGCCACAAAAGAGGCAATGGTAAAGCTGGGTTAATCTTTTCGAAAGGAGGCCTGTCATGGCCGCATCCGCCGCATATCGCACAGGGCGACTGACTTCCTGGGCCGTCCGGGGAGCGCTCCTCGCCGTGCTCACTTTCACCGCACAGGCGGCCGCGCCGAACAGCGCATCGGCCGAACAGGCCAGCCGTTCGCCGGTCGGCAACATCATTCTCGCCCAGGGCTACGACGAGAGGCAGAACCGTGACGGCTACCGCCCCTACGCCCGCATCAAGCCAGTGCCGGGCAACATGCCGTATTACGGCAATGGTCGCGAGTCCCGGCCCAATCGCGGCTATCGCCCGCGTCCCGGCTGGCGCGAGGACCGTCGCTGGCGTGACGACCGCCGCTGGCGCGACCGTCGCGGCTATCGCCACCGCAACAACGGCGCTGCCATTGGCGGCGCGGCGATCTTCGGCCTCGCCACCGGCGCGATCCTCGGTTCGGCGCTGAGCGGCGGCGGCCGGGAATACATCGATCCGCCGGTCCGCAGCGGCGGTTACGCGCCGTGGACGCCCGAGTGGTATCGCTACTGCTCGCGCAAGTACCGCAGCTTCAATCCGGAGACCGGCTATTTCCTGGCCTATTCCGGCAAGTACCGGTTCTGCCGCTGACCTGATCCCCCGGATCTGAAGTTCGCGCAGGCTCTGCACGAGCTTCAGATCCGGAAGGGTGATCAGCAAACAGATGTTTCCAGTGTGGTTTTCGCATTTGAAATGCGCGCCGAAGGTGCTGGTGAAACGGCGCTCTTTGTCAAACCTTCACACGGCGGCGGATGGGGCTAGGGAACCTGAACGCCAGATGAACGGGCATCTCAGACCTCGTTCAATTGCGGGATGGCATTGTCGCCTCATCGGAACATCGAAGCCACTGGAAGGAACGATCCCATGGCCCTGAAGCAAATCTCTGCCCGCGCCCTTGCTGTCGCGCTTGCCGGCGCCCTGCTCGTGCCGACGCTCGCCCCTTCTGCCGAGGCCCGCGACGGCCGCCACGGCTGGGGCAACGGTGGCTACAAGCACCACCGTGTCCACCGCCCGCATCGCCCGAATTACGGCTACCGTCATCACCGCGGCAATCGCGGCAACGATGCCGGCGCGGCGGTCGCCGCTGGCGTGATCGGCCTTGCCGCCGGTGCGATCCTGGGCTCGGCGCTCAGCGCTCCGGACCGGGTCTACGAGCCGGAATACATCTACCGGGATCCGGCGCCGGTGCGCGGCGATGTCTATATCGACCCGGCGCGCCGCGGCAATCCGGCCTACACCCCGGCCGCCCCGGTCGTGGTGAGCGGCTCGCTCGAGCCCTACACCCCGGAGTGGTACCGCTACTGCTCTTCCAAGTACCGGAGCTTCAACCCGAACACCGGCACCTACACCACCTACTCGGGCCAGCAGCGCTTCTGCCAGTAATGGCAAAGGGTTGAAATCAGCCCCCTCCCCGAACGGCCCGGCTCCTCCCGCCGGGCCGTTTCGCGTTCAGGTCACAGGACGCCGCACACGGCACCCGCAGCGTGCAATCGCCTGAAAAAACTTGCAGTCTCGGCGCGGCTGGTGATGATCGTCCCCCGCTGAGGAGGAACCCATGCTGTCTGCCCTGGAACTCGCCCGTGCGCTCGATGCCGGGACGCTGGATATCGACGCGCTGTACGACGACATCGCCGCGCGCATCGCCGAGCAGGAAGGCACGATCCGTGCTTTCGTCTGCCACGACGTCGAGGCGGCACGGCAAGCGGCCCGCTCCGCGCGCGGCCCGCTCATGGGCCTGCCGCTTGCGGTGAAGGACAATATCGACACGGCCGACTTTCCCTCGCGCTACGGCTCGCCGATCCACGAGAACCATCGCCCGGCGGTGGATGCGGTGACCGTCGCCCTCGCCCGCCGGGCGGGCGCTGCCGTCGTCGGCAAGACCGTCACCACCGAATTCGCCTTCTTCCACCCCGGCCCGACGCGCAATCCGCACAATCTCGAGCACACGCCGGGCGGCTCGTCCTCCGGCTCTGCCGCGGGCATCGCCGCCGGTTTCTTTCCGCTGGCCATCGGCACCCAGACCGGCGGCTCGGTCGTGCGCCCCGCCTCCTTCTGCGGCGTCGTCGGATTCAAGCCGTCGTTCGACCATCTGCCGACGGTCGGCATGAAATACTTCTCCTGGACGCTGGACACGCTCGGCCTGTTCGGCAAGGGCGTCGCCGATGTCGCCTTTGCCGGCAGCGCCCTGTCCGCGCGCGACTGGCGGGTCGATGCGCTGGTGCCCATGCCGCCCCGCATCGGCGTCGTTGATCCGCAGCCCTGGGCCCAGGCCGACGACGAGATGCAGGGCGCGCTGGAAACCGCCGTTGCGCGGGCCTCGCGCGCCGGTGCCTCGGTGTCGCGCGTGTCGCTGCCGCCGGTCTTCCGCGAGGCCTTCGCCGCGCACCAGACCATCCAGGATTTCGAGGCAACGCGCGCGCTTGCCGCCGAGGTCGACACCGCGCCCGAGCTGATCAGTCCGGTGTTGATGCGCACGCTGGAGGATGGCGCGGCCATCGAGCCGGCCGCCTATGACGCTGCGCTCGAGATCGCGCGGCAGGCGCGTCACGCCTTCGCCGAGGTGATGTCGCAGGTGGATGTGTTGATGATGCCGTCCGCACCGGGTGCGGCGCCGGCCGGTCTCGCCTCCACCGGCTCCTCGGTCTTCAACCGGGTGTGGACGCTGATGGGCGGGCCCGCGGTCAACGTGCCGGGGCTGGCAACGCCCGGCGGCTTGCCGCTCGGCATCCAGCTGATCGGCCTTTACGGGCGCGACCGGGCCACGCTGCTCGCCGCCCGCTGGCTGGAGGAATGTCTGGCGAAAGGCGGCTGAGGCCGCTCTTTCGGAGAGCGCCCATGGGCATCAGCCCTGGGCGATCTCCACGGGCAGCTTCATCTTGCGCGCCATGGCGATGAACTCGGTGCGCGCCGCTTCCAGCGTCAGCGATCCGTATCTGCGGGAGGATTCGCTGGCGCTCGCCGACGACAGGCGCATCTTCTTGCCGCGCATGCGCACCAGCTTCACATAGGCCTCGTTCGACACGCCCGCGATCCGCGACAGCACGAAGAGCGGGTGTTCGTCCTCGCGGTAGACCAGCGGCACCACCACGTTTTCCGGCCAGCCGACCCTGCCGGCCAGCACCTTGCCCAGATCGAAGGCCCGGTCCTTGTCGGCAAAGACGACGACCGCCTGGTCGATCGGGATCGTGCCGGCGATCGCGCCCTCGATCAGGAGGTCGATCTTCGACTTGGCGCCGCCGATCTCGCGCAGCCGGATCTCGACCTCGCGCGCCTCCTGCTCGGCCACCACCTTGGCCAGCACCGGATTGGCATTCTCCTCGCGCACCTGCTGGATCAGTTCCTTCGACAGGAACGGCACCAGTTTCGACGCCACCTGCTCCGGCAGGTCCTGCCGTCGGGTCAGCGCCGCCTGCAATTCCTCGTCCTTGCGCGAACGCGCCAGCAGCAGGTCGAAGGAGTCCGCCGTGATCCGCGCCGTCTCGTTGCCCAGCAGCGCGCACAGAACCGGGCTATCGCCCTTCTGCGCCAACACCCGGCTGAGCACCGGCTTGATTCCCTGGCGCTCGCACATCACGTCCAGGTGCCGCACCGGGATCCCCTCCTGGGCGACCTCGGCCAGGTCCTCGTCGGTCAACAGGCCCCCGTCCGTCATCACCGGCCGGGCCACTTCGAGCTCGCTGTCCTTCGCCAGCGCCTTCAGCAGGTCCCGCGGAGCCTCGGTCTCGGCGCACATGCGCGCGGCCATCGTCTTGCGCACCGACACGTCGAGACGATCGAGCACCCTCAGCACCACGTCACCCAAAACCGGGCTTACCCGGCTTCTTTCCTGACGACCGGCTTTCATGAACAGCTCGGTCAGCGCCGTGATCATGTCGCCGATGTTCTCCGGCGAACCGCTGCGGGCCAGCTCGTTCAGTTCCGCAGTCTTCATGCCCAATCCTTCCACACCTTCTGGAATCGAGCATATGCGGATCCTGTTTCTCCCAAGTTAATTCTAGTCAAACTACGTAGATCCGAGCAAACCTCTGACTCTTCTTGCTTTTTCATCAACAGCCCGGGGAATGTGTCCCAACGTAAGACACATGCTGCGGCGCAGCATAATCTGTTCGCCCTCGCCCGCGAGGCTGCGCTGCACTGGATTTCCCCCCGCCAAACGACGATTGGCAGCCGCGCCAAAATCGCCGGTGGCGCTCGCCATTCCTGACGAGGGTCGGACCGGGCATCGTGGCTGCGACGCAACGCAGCATCTTTTTCGCTTTGCCGGCTGGCCCCGGTAACTTATCCTTCACGTATCGAGAGACTGCGGGAGGCCACGATATGACACTTGTCCGCAATATTAATCTCTTGGCCGTGTGTGCGGCATTCGCCTTCGTCGGCGCCATCGTCGTCGGCGTCTTCTGAGGCGAAAAGGACCAGGCAGGGGCATGCAGGTCGAGGCCCGAGCCACCTCCTTCGGACGGAGGAAGCAAGGCACCTCGCAACTTCCGGATTTGTAAGCCGCGTCTCGATTTCTGGCGAATTCGGAACGGAATTTTGCAAAAATCGTCGCAAAATTCGCGCAGGCCCGAATGACGATCTCAAGAAACCGGATGCCGGGGATAACCGGCATCTCCCGATCTCGGCCACGGCCGATGATCCGCGAGTTTCGGCGCCCGGGCCCTGCCCGGGCGTTTGCATGTCGGCGTCGTGCCGACGCGCGGGGCTTGCCCGCAACCGGCGTTTTTCCCCAGAACCTGCGCAATATCCGTCTTCCTGCGGAAAGATTCTGTAAGTTTGCCCCGTTAGGTTGAGGCCAAGGGTGTGGCGCGGCCGGGCCTCGCACCAGGCGCGAGAGGCCGGCCGGCATCGGGGGGACAGATTTCATGGGCAAGCTCTTGCAGCACCGCGCAGGCGGCCGGACGGCCGGAATTCTTGCGAGCGCCGTTGCAATCGCCGCAAGCGCGGCCCCCGCCGCCGCCCAGAACGCGACGGCGATGGAGATGGCAGCCGATAAGCCCTTGGTACGCCTTGGACTTGAGCTGCGGGCAGCCCTTGGCAACACGCTCGATGCGGCAGCCGCAATGCCCTCCATGATTTCCGCCGCCATTGCCGGGCAGGCCGGGGACAAGCCCGACTGGCTTGCGGCGACGCTTCTCGTTCTCGCCGCCGCGCTGATCGCCGGCAGCCTGGCCCTGCTTGCCGGCGAGCGCTGGCTTTTCGCCCGGCTGCTGCCGCCCCGTCCGCCGGAGCCGACCCGTGCGGCTCGCATTTCCCGCCTGATCGCCCGCGCGTTCGCCATGGTGTTGGCGTTGGCGCTGTTCTATGGCGCGGCTCTTGCCGTCGCCTTCCTGCTGGCCTCCCACCATGCGGCGGGCCGCGTTACCCTGCTCATCGGCCTGCAAAGCGTTGGAATCCTTCTGCTTCTGCGCATCGTTCTGACCGCGGTCCTGTCGCCCTGGAACGGGCCGATCCGCATGCTCGCCCTTGATGACGCCAGCGCCGCGAGCCTCTATCGCTGGCTGATGGCGACCGGCGCCGTCTCCACCCTCGCCATTGCGCTGCACGAATGGCTGGATGCCATGGGCCTCGATCCAGGCGGCCACAGGCTGCTTGCGATCCTCTCGGTCGGCCTGACCTGCCTGATGCTGTCCGCGGTCGCCGTCGCCCATCGCGGCGCCCTCGGCCGGCTGCTCTCCGGCGGTCCGGCCGGCGGGGACAACGATCGCCGCCGGATGCTCCAGCGCGTCTGGCTGCCCCTGCTCCTGGTCTATTTCCTCGCCGCCTTCATCGTCTCCTCCGGCCGGCTTTTGCTGGAGCGCGAGGCCGCCATCGGCCTCGTCGGCGCGCCCGTTCTGGCCGGGGTGATCTGGGCGGCCGCCTACGGCCTCATGGTGCTTGTCATCGACCGCCTGCTGCTCCCCCGCCTCGACAGCACCGACCGCCAGACGCAGCGCAGCGAGGATTTGGCCCGGGCAGAAGAGGCCGCGGGCGAGCATCCCGACAGCGACGCGGTTGCGGCCCAGGCCACCGCCGAGGCGGTAGAGGCCGAGGGAGAACGCTCGCCCTACCGCGACCTGCTCGACCACGGCGCGGCGATCCTGTCGGCGGTGATAGCTCTCGCCTACGTGCTCGCACGCTGGGGGATAGATCCGCGCGACAAGAGCTCCATCGTCGGAAACCTCTTCGAGATCGGCGTCGTCACCTTCCTTGCCTATATGTGCTACCGGGCGGTGCAGCTGACCATCGACCGGCAAATCAACCGGGAGCGCGCGCTCTCGGGCGGGCGCAGCGAGGAGATGGAGGTGGGCGGCGTCGGCGAGAGCCGTCTTGCGACCCTGCTGCCGATCTTCCGCCATTTCCTGCTGATCACCATCGTCGTGATCGGCGGCATGATCGTGCTGTCGCAGCTCGGCATCGACATCGCCCCGCTCTTTGCCGGTGCCGGCGTCGTCGGCCTTGCCGTCGGCTTCGGCGCGCAGACGCTGATCCGCGACATCTTCTCCGGCGCCTTCTTCCTGATCGACGACGCCTTCCGCAAGGGCGAGTATATCGATCTGGGCAGCGTCAAGGGCACCGTGGAAAAGATCTCGATCCGCTCCATGCAGCTGCGCCACCACAACGGCCCGCTGAACACCGTGCCCTTCGGGGAAATCAAGCATGTGAAGAACTTCTCCCGCGACTGGGCGGTGATGAAGCTGGCTTTCCGCGTCACCTACGACACGGACGTGGAAAAGATGCGCAAGCTGATCAAGAAGTTCGGCGAAGGCCTGATGCAGCATCCCGACTACGGACCGAAATTCCTCCAGCCGGTGAAGTCTCAGGGCGTCACGGCGCTGGAGGATTCCGCCATGATCGTCCGCGTCAAGTTCATGACCCGTCCCGGCGACCAGTTCGAGCTGCGAAAGGTGGTCTATTCCGGCATCCGCGACCTGTGCGAGGCCAACGGCATCCACTTCGCCCATCGCGAGGTGACCGTGCGCGTCGCCCAGGATCCGTCCGATCCGCGCCAGTTCTCCGACGCGGAAAAGCAGGCGATCGCCGGCGCGGTGCGGCCCCTGCTGGATCAGCCTGCCGCGACGAACCCGCTGACGGATGCCTCGGAATCGCGATGAAAACAGCGGTTCTGCAGGCACAGAGCCATCCAGCGGGCCGGGAGCCTGTCCGCCACGCCCCCTGCGCCGTACCGGGGACAAGCAGCACACGTCACCAGCGCGGCGGCGCCCTCCGCCATGTGGACGGGCGCACACGCACAGCATCCGGCCCTTGCCTTAAGGGCGATACAGGTATAAAGATATCTTTATATCTTCCTGCGAGATCGCATTTCGAGCGGGACCGCCTTTCGAGGATGCGCATGACCACCAACGCGAACACTGCCGGCATGACTGCCGCCACCGGAGCCGGCGAGCCCTTGCTCAGCGCCGAACAGCTGCTGGCCGGCCTGCGCACGGTCGGCGAGGATACGCGGCTGCGCCTTCTCGCCTTGCTGGCCGACGGCGAGCTCACCGTGAAGGATGCGACCGTCATTCTCGGCCAGAGCCAGCCGCGCATCTCGCGCCATCTCAAGCTCCTGACCGAGGCCGGTCTCGTCCAGCGCTTCCCGGAAGGCGCCTGGGTATTCTATCGGCTCGGCGACGGCCCGATGGGCGATCTCGCCCGCCTGCTGCTGTCCCGCCTCGACCCGCAGGACGCGGTTCTGGCCGGCGACCGGGTGCGCCTTGCCGCCACCCGCCGCGCCAAGGCCGAGGCTGCCGCCGCCTTCTTCGCCTCGCGCGCCAAGACCTGGGACCAGGAGCGTTCGCTGCATGTGCCGGAAGCAGCCGTGGAGCAGGCCCTGCGCGAGATGGTCGGCGAGCGGCCGTTCCGCTCGCTGCTGGATCTTGGCACCGGCACCGGCAGCCTGATCTCGCTTTTTGCCGGCCAGTACGAGCAGGCGGTCGGCCTCGACGCCAGTCACGACATGCTGACCGTCGCCCGCGCCAATCTCGCCCGCCAGGGCCTGCGCAACGTGCAGGTTCGCCAGGGCGACATCTACGCGCTCAACATTCCGGCCGAAAGCCACGACCTGATCACCCTTCATCAGGTGCTGCATTTCCTCGACGACCCGGGCCGGGCCATCGAGGAGGCGGCGCGGGTGCTCAGGCCCGGCGGCCGGCTGCTCATCGTCGACTTCGCGCCGCACGAACTGGAGTTCCTGCGCGATCAACACGCCCATCGCCGCCTCGGATTCTCGCGCGATCAGATGGACCGCTGGCTGCATGCAGCCGGCCTCGAAGTGGTCGAGACCCGCGACCTCAACCCGGAAGCGGGCGAGGCCGACCGGCTCACTGTCACCATCTGGCTCGCCCGCGATCCGCGGATCATTTCCGATCTTCCAGAACTTAGCCTGACCCAGGAGGTCGCCTGATATGTCATCGCCCGAGAGATTCCGCCGCTTCGAGCTGGACCAGGGAACCGGGGTTTCCGTCTCCTTCGAATTCTTTCCGCCGAAGACCGACAAGATGGAAGCCTCGCTGTGGTCGGCCGTCCAGCGGCTTGAGCCGCTCGGCCCCTCCTTCGTCTCCGTGACCTACGGCGCCGGCGGCTCCACCCGCGAGCGCACCCACCGCACGGTCGAGCGGATGCTGACCGAGACGCGCCTGGCCCCGGCCGCGCATCTGACCTGCGTCGGCTCCTCCCGCGCCGAGGTGGACGAGATCGTGCGCGCCTATCACGAGATCGGCGTGCGCCACATCGTGGCCCTGCGCGGCGATCCGCTGGAGGGACTGGGCGCCATCTACCGTCCGCATCCGGATGGCTACGCCTATGCTTCCGACCTGGTGGCCGGCATCCGCCGCGTCTCCGACGATTTCGAAGTGTCCGTCTCCGCCTATCCGGAGCGCCACCCCGAGAGCCCCGACTGGTCGGCCGAGATTGACAACCTGAAGCGCAAGGTGGACGCCGGCGCGACCCGCGCGATCACCCAGTACTTCTTCGACAACGACCTGTTCGAGACCTTCATGGAGAAGGTGCGCGCGGCCGGCATCAACATCCCGATCGTTCCGGGCATCCTGCCGATCGTCAATTTCGAGACGACCATGGTGTTCTCCGCCAAGTGCGGCACCTCGATCCCGCACTGGCTGGCACGGCGCTTCGCCGGCCTCGACCAGGACGCGGAGACGCGCAAGCTGGTCGCCTCGGCGGTGGCCTGCGAGCAGGTGCTGGACCTGGTTGACCGCGGCGTGACCGACTTCCACTTCTACACCATGAACCGCGCGGACCTGACTTTCGCGATCTGCCACATGCTGGGCCTGCGCCCGGCTCCCCTGGAACAACAGGCGGCCTGAGACTGATCATGCAAGACAAGACCAAGACCGCGGCGTCGGCCCTGACCGCTGCCGCGCGCGACCGCATTCTCGTCCTCGACGGCGCCATGGGCACGATGATCCAGGCGCTCAAGCTGGATGAGGCCGGCTATCGCGGCGACCGGTTCAAGGACTGGTCGCAGGACGTGAAGGGCAACAACGACCTGCTCAACCTGACGCAGGGCCCGGCGATCCGCGACATCCACGTCGCCTATCTGGAGGCCGGTGCCGACATCGTCGAGACCAACACCTTCTCCTCCACCACCATCGCCCAGGCCGACTACGCCATGGAGGAGCTGGCCTACGAGCTGAACCTCGTCGGCGCCCGGCTTGCCCGCGAGGCCTGCGACATCGTCACGGCCCGCGACCCTGCGCGCCCGCGCTTCGTCGCCGGCGCGCTCGGGCCGACCAACCGCACGCTGTCGATCTCCCCGGACGTCAACAATCCGGGCTATCGCGCCGTCACCTTCGACGAGATGCGGGAAGCCTATGCCGAGGCGGTGCGCGGCCTGATCGACGGCGGCTCGGACATCCTGCTCGTCGAGACGATCTTCGACACGCTGAACGCCAAGGCCGCTCTCTTCGCCATCGACGAGGTGCTGGAGGAAAAGGGCGTGAGTCTGCCGGTGATGATCTCCGGCACGATCACCGACCTGTCCGGCCGCACCCTGTCCGGCCAGACGCCGGAGGCCTTCTGGTACTCGGTGCGCCATTCCAGGCCGTTCTCCATCGGCCTCAACTGCGCGCTCGGCGCCAAGGAAATGCGCGCCCACGTAGCAGAGCTTTCGCGCGTTGCCGACACGCTGGTCTGCGCCTATCCGAATGCCGGCCTGCCGAACGAGTTCGGCGAGTATGACGAAAGCCCCGAGGCGATGGCCGAGCTGGTCGGCGAGTTCGCCGCGAGCGGCCTCGTCAACATCGTCGGCGGCTGCTGCGGCACGACGCCGGATCATATCGGCGCCATCGCGCAGGCCGTTGCCGGCCACGCCCCGCGCAAGCCGGCCGAACCGCCGCGCCGCATGCGCCTGTCCGGCCTCGAGCCCTTCGTGCTGACGCCGGAGATCAACTTCGTCAATGTCGGCGAGCGCACCAACGTCACCGGATCGGCCCGCTTCCGCAAGCTGATCAAGGAGGGCAACTACGCCACGGCGCTGGAAGTCGCCCGCCAGCAGGTGGAGAGCGGCGCCCAGATCATCGACGTCAACATGGACGAGGGCCTGCTCGACTCCAAGGAGGCGATGGTCACCTTCCTGAACCTGATCGCCGCCGAGCCGGATATCGCTCGCGTGCCGGTGATGATCGACAGCTCCAAGTGGGAGGTGATCGAGGCCGGCCTGAAATGCGTCCAGGGCAAGGCGGTGGTGAACTCCATCTCCATGAAGGAAGGCAAGGACGCCTTCATCGCCCAGGCGAAGCTGGTGCGCCGTCACGGCGCCGCGGTCGTCGTCATGGCCTTCGACGAGCAGGGCCAGGCCGACACCCAGGCCCGCAAGACCGAGATCTGCCAGCGCTCCTACGAGATCCTGGTGAACGAGGTCGGCTTCCCGCCCGAGGACATCATCTTCGATCCGAACATCTTCGCCGTCGCCACGGGCATTTCCGAGCACGACAATTACGGCGTCGATTTCATCGAGGCGACCCGCTGGATCCGCCAGAACCTGCCGCATGCGCATGTCTCCGGCGGCGTGTCCAACCTGTCCTTCTCCTTCCGCGGCAACGAGCCCGTGCGCGAGGCGATGCACTCGGTGTTCCTGTACCACGCGATCGCGGCCGGTATGGACATGGGCATCGTCAATGCCGGTCAGCTCGCCGTCTATGACGACGTCGATCCGGAGCTGCGCGAGCTCTCCGAGGACGTGGTGCTCAACCGGCGCTCCGATTCCACCGACCGGCTGCTGGAGATCGCGGAGCGCTTCCGCGGCCAGGGCGGCAAGCAGAAGGTGCAGGACCTGTCGTGGCGCGAACGCGCCGTCGAGGACCGCCTGTCCCATGCGCTGGTCAACGGCATCACCGACTATATCGAGGAAGACGTGGAAGAGGCCCGCGCCAAGGCTGCGCGCCCGCTGCACGTCATCGAAGGGCCGCTGATGGCCGGCATGAACATCGTCGGCGACCTGTTCGGCGCCGGCAAGATGTTCCTGCCCCAGGTGGTGAAGTCCGCCCGCGTCATGAAGCAGGCCGTGGCCTACCTGATGCCCTACATGGAGCAGGAAAAGCTCGAGCAGGGGCTCGAGGACATGCCGAGCGCCGGCAAGATCCTGCTTGCCACCGTCAAGGGCGACGTCCACGACATCGGCAAGAACATCGTCGGCGTCGTGCTCCAGTGCAACAATTTCGAGGTGATCGATCTCGGCGTCATGGTGCCGGCGGCCAAGATCCTCGAGACCGCGCGCAAGGAGAAGGTGGATGTGATCGGCCTGTCGGGCCTCATCACCCCGTCGCTGGACGAGATGTGCCACGTGGCGGCCGAGATGGAGCGCGAGGGCTTCGACCTGCCGCTGCTGATCGGCGGCGCGACGACCAGTCTCATCCACACGGCGGTGAAGATCCATCCGAACTACCGCCGCTCCCAGGCCGTCTACGTGACGGATGCGAGCCGCGCGGTCGGCGTGGTGTCGAAACTGCTGAACAAGACGGACCGCGACGGCTATGTCGAGGCGCTGCGCGCAGACTATGCCAAGGCGGCGGAGGGGCACTCGCGCTCGCGCGGCCAGTCCCGCCGCACCAGCCTGGAAGAGGCGCGCAAGAACCGCTTCCGCCCGTCCTTCGACAGCTACCGGCCGCAGCGCCCCTCGTTCCTCGGCATCCGCCCGATCGAGGTGCCGCTGCAGGATCTGGTGGATGTCATCGACTGGACGCCCTTCTTCTCCACCTGGGAGATCAAGGGCACCTATCCGGCGGTGCTGACCGACAACCGCTACGGCCCGGCTGCCAAGGCGCTCTATGACGATGCCCGCAAGATGCTCGACGAGATCGTCCGCGACAAGCTGGTGCAGCCCAAGGGCGTCGTCGGCTTCTGGCCGGCGGCCGCGCGCGGCGACGACATCGTGCTCTACGAGGACGAGGAGCGGACCCGCGAGCGCACCGTGCTGCACACGCTGCGCCAGCAGATGGCCCGCGCCGAAGGCACCCGTGCCAACGTGGCGATGTCCGACTTCGTCGCGGCCGAGGACAGCGGCATCCCCGACTGGGTCGGCGGCTTCGCGGTGACCTCCGGCCACGGCGAGGAGGAGTTCATCTCGCGCTACGTCAAGGCAGGCGACGACTACAACAAGATCCTGGCCCAGGCCCTGTGCGACCGTCTCGCCGAAGCCTTCGCGGAGAAGCTGCACCAGATCGTGCGCACCTCGCTTTGGGGCTATGCCCCGCAGGAGGACGCGAGCGTCGAGGAGCTGATCGGCGAGAAGTATCAGGGCATCCGCCCGGCGCCGGGCTATCCGGCCCAGCCGGATCACACGGAAAAGGGCACGCTGTTCGAGCTGCTGGACGCCACGCAGACTGCCGGCATCCAGCTGACCGAGAGCTATGCCATGTGGCCGGGCTCGTCGGTCTCGGGCCTCTACTTCGCCCATCCCGACAGCCACTATTTCGGCGTCGGGCGCATCGAGCGCGACCAGGTCGAGGACTATGCCCTGCGCAAGGGCTGGGACCTTGCCACGGCCGAGCGCTGGCTCGCCCCGATCCTGAACTACGATCCGCACAAGCTGGAGGCGGCGGAGTAATCCGCCCCCTCGCAGCCTGCTGCAGAAAACACGAAGGGCGGGACCATGGTCCCGCCCTTTGTCGTTCAACGCTCTGGTTCGAGCCGCCGATCAGGCGACGCGGCCGTGCCACTGGCTCAGCAGCAGGCGCGCGGACTGCGGCTTGATGCCCTTGTAGCGGTCGAGGATGCGCGTGCGGTCCTCGGCCTGCAGGCGGTAGCGCCACGGCCCCATGCCAAGCAGTTTTTCCACTGTTGAAAGTGCGAGACCTGCCGCCTTGGCGACAATCAGGAACGGATCCGTGTCGGTGCGCACCATCCAGTGTTTGGCTTCCTCGATGCCGATATCACCGATCATCGCGAAGGTCGCGACCGCCTCGGGGAACCGGTCTTCCTCGGCAAACCGAACCAGCGTGTCCTCATTGATGCCGGGTCCGCGGGCCAGCGCATACACGCGGCCGATCGCGGTCTCGAAGTCGTAGCGGCCCAGCCAGAACTCGTTGGACAGCTTCTGCGCGGCGACACGGGCGGCACGCGGGACCTCGCCGCCCTCGGACGTGCTGGTTTCGAGCAGGCGCATGCGCACCCGCTCGCTGGCCAGCGCCGCCAGTGTCGACACCGCACGCTCGTCAAGGTCATCGCGGTCGGCAAGCGCCATCTGCAGGTCCTCGTCGAGGCCGGAAGACTGGATAAGCCCGAGAACGCCGCGGGCGGAAAGGCTCGCGCCGCCATTGCGCGCCACCGTGCGATGCACGGCCGCGCTGCCGGTCTCCACCAGAACGTCGGTGACCATCTCGGACAGGATCTCGCGGGCAGCGATGGCGACCTTGTGGTCCTCGCCGCGCTTGAGCGCGATATTCACCAGGTCCGAATCGCGCAGCACGGTGGACTGCTCCAGCACCGGGCGGGCAACCTCGATCTCGTCGTCGGCAAGACGGCGGATGGTTCCCTCCGGTGCCCGGCGCAGCGAGGCCAGACGGCCGGCGATGAAGGCGCGGGCCTGCATCTCCACCATGTCGGACAGGCGCACCAGCACCGCGTCGTAGACCTCGATCTGCTCATCCGAGCATTTCTCGGACGTCAGCGAGAAGAGAGTCGCCACATTGCGCGCAAGCTCGTTGCGCCGCGCCATGTCAGGCTCGTTCGCCAACGCCTCGAAGTTCACGAGCTCGGTATTTGGCATGTTTGACATTGCTATTTCCCCGACCGAGAAGCTTGATTTCGGCGTGAATAGCACGAGTCGATTAAACAAAAAGTCGACGGGAACAGCTCATTACTTACCTATATTTTATGAAAACACTTGATAAATACAAAGTAAGTTCGATTAAAATTTGAATCGTCGCAGGATGCGGCAAATCGCGAGCAGACGACGGCAGGAAGGCGTGGGATAACTGCCGGCAAGGAACGCAAGGGATCATCGGTGCGGAGGCCAAGGTGAGCGACAGATCTGACGATGAAACGGCAGCACGGCCCGGCGAGGAAGCGTTCGATCACGACCCGGCGCAAGGGCCGTTCGACGCCGGTCTTGTCTTCATCGGACATGTTGAAACGCCCTGGACGACGCGGGCCGAGTGCCCGCGCAACGGCCGCGCCACCGATGCCGTCTGCCGCGTCCGTCTCAAGCCGGAATATCGCAAGGGGCTGAAGTCGGTGGAGGAATGCAGCCACCTCATCCTGCTGTACTGGATGCACAAGGCCCGCCGCGATCTGGCGGTGCTTGCGCCCGGCTTTGCCGATGAGACCCATGGCTGTTTCGGCCTGCGCGCGCCGGTTCGCCCGAACCCGGTGTCCCTGTCGGTCGTGCAATTGCTGGACATGACCGAGGACGGCTTCCTGGTGCGCGGTCTCGATTGCCTGAACGGGACGCCGCTCGTCGACATCAAGCCCTATTTCGCAACCACCGACAGCGTGCCGGACGCGCAGGTGCGCTGGCGCGAGCGGCTGAAAGAGACAGGGGTGATCAGCCCGCCGGGCGACGCCTGAACGACAGGACCCGCAATCGCACCCACTCGCCTGCCCCGCGTATCGCTCGCGCCGCCGGCCGCTCCACGCCCACGGTCAAAAGCAGCGCCACAAGCGCGATCACAGCAAGAATGACAATGGCTGAAACGCCAAGCCCGAGCGCCGGCGCCAGCAGGAAGAAGCCCGCATAGCCGATGTGCTGGTGCAGCAGGTAGAACGGATAGGTCGCCCGCCCGGCCACCGCGACCGGCCCGACCGGCAGCCAGGGTGCGTCCAGCCGCGTTGCCAGCGCCAGAACGAGGAGCGAGACGGCGACGATGCCGGCAACGGCAAGCGGAGAAAACGGCTCGCCGCGATAGAGCTCGACCAGTCCGTCTGCGAACAGGATCGCTGCGGCGACGGCCTGCACGAAGGCCGCGGCAAGAACGAAGATCGCCCCTGCCTCCCCGCGTTCGCGCGCCCGCAGCATCATCCCGAAGGCGAAGAACCCGGCGAAGTCGGTCAGCAGAAGCCGGCGGAGGATGTCGCTGTCGATCACGGTCTGGTCGAGAGCTGCAATCGCCAGCCAGCCGAGGGCGATGGCGACCTGATGGCGCGACCACAGGCCGACGAGCATCAACAGCCCGACCCAGCCGTAGAACAGGATTTCGGCGACGATGGACCAGTAGGCCCCGTCCATGAACGGCTGGCCGAGAAACGGCGACAGCATGGTCAGGTTGGCAAGATACTGCGGCAGCGACAGCGGGAAGCCGAGCGCCGGCACGGCAAGGGTGACCAGCGCCGTGAGCGTCATCGCCACCACATAGACCGGCCACAGCCGCGCGATGCGGGCAACGGCGAAGGTGAAGGGATCGCGCCCTTCCGTCGAGATCGAGATGACGTAGCCGGAAATGGCGAAGAAGACGGAGACGCCGAGATAGCCGAACCGCGCCCAGTCGCCCGGCTCGCACGCCCCGGCGACAGGCCCGGCCTCACCGGTCACCTGCATGCGAAAGCCGTAGTGGAACCAGGCGACCGCCGCCACGGCCGCAACCCGCATCAAGTCGAGACCCGGCCGTCTTGCCGCAGCACTCATTACATCCCCCTCGCCTCAGGCCCCGAGTATCGCCATTTTCCGGTTAAGGGGAATTGAAACGGCAGGCCATCCGCCTGATCAGCACCAATCGCATTGAAGGCTGCCCGCGATAAGTTTATCCAATGACAATGATCACGCTTCGCCAGCTGCGCTATTTCGATGCGCTCGCCCGCCACCTGCATTTCGGGCGCGCCGCCGAAGCCGTTGCCGTGTCCCAGCCGGCACTGTCCATGCAGGTGCGCGAGCTGGAGGCGACCCTCGGCATCGCCCTGGTGGAGCGCCGCACCTCGGGAATCCGCCTGACGGCGGAGGGAGAGGAAATCGCCCGCCGGGCGCAGCGCATCCTGTCCGAGACGCGGGATCTTCTCGACTATGGCCGGCACGCCAGCGAGGTGATGAGCGGGACGCTCCGCCTCGGCATCATTCCCTCCATCGCCCCGTATCTCCTGCCGCGCATCCTGCCGACGCTGACCCGGAGCCATCCGCATGTCGAGCTGCAGCTGCGCGAGACGCTGACGCAGGCGTTGGTCGGCGAACTGCTGCAGGGCGAACTCGACGTCATCCTGGCGGCCCTGCCCGTCGCCGGCGCCGAATTCGAAACCCGGCCGCTGTTCCAGGATCGCTTCCTGCTGGCCGTGCAGTCGCGTCCCGATCTCGACGAACGCCAGCGCGTCGACCCGCGGACCGTCAACGGTTCCTCGCTGCTGCTGCTGGAAGAAGGGCACTGCCTGCGCGATCAGGCGCTGAACTATTGCGAGGGATTGCAGCCGACCGCCCGCTCCGGCTTCGGCGCCACCAGCCTGTCGACGGTGATGCAGATGGTCGCCGCCGGCTATGGCGTGACGCTGCTTCCCGAACTCTGCGCCTCGGTGGAGGTGCGCGACGAACGGGTGGCGCTGCTGCGCTTCGAGGAACCGCAGCCGCAAAGGACGGTCGGGCTGGTCTGGCGGCGCTCCTCCCCGCGCAAACGCGACTTCGAGGCACTCGGCAGCTGCATTCTCGAAGCTCTGGATCCCGGCGCCCAGCTTCTGCCGCCGCTCGCTGTCGGCGAGGATTTTCGCACCGGACAGCGCCCCGATGCCTGAGCGGACCAGGCCGGCATGATCCTAGGGCGAAAAGCCTCGGGCGGCACCCGCCGCCAGAAGGAGATGCGCAAGGCGCTGCGGGTGACGGTGCCGCGCATTCCTTTCGCGGATGCCGAACCGGTGCTGGCCGGGGCGCTCGCCCCGCATCTGCGGCACCTGCCGCCTTCCGTGGCCGTGTGGCTCGCGCTCGTCGCCCATGTCCGCCATGCCCATAGCGACTACGACGCGCTGCTCGACGACGGCTACGAGCGCGACGCGGCCCGCTATTTCGCGCTGACCTCGATCAACGACACCCTGCTCGACTGGGGCGCGACACGGCAGGTCAGTGCCGACGAGGACGAGATCAGCGAGGATTGAGGGCGAACTCTCAGCGATAGAGCCAGTGCTCGGGAATATGCGCGGTGACCGCCTCGCCGGGACGGATGACGCCGGGCCGTTCCACATAGGCGACGAGACCGCGGCGGCGGCGCGCCGTCTTGGGGAACAGCAGGTCGAGCCCCTCGCGGTCGGGATAGTGTTCGGCGATGGAAGCCCCGGCGATCCGGCAGGGCATGTTGTCGCCATCGACCCGGAGCACCGCGCCGCCAGCGAAGACGAGACGCGTGCGCGGCGGGACCAGAGACAGGCGCGGCAGGCCCTCCAGAAGGACGTTGCCGCCGATCCACTCCGCCTCGATGCGCGGGAGGCCCATGTCGGCTGCGACCTCAGCCAGTTCCTCGGCGGACAGGATCGACACCTGTCGCTCGTTGCACATCTCGGTACCGCGCGGATACCAGGGCTCGCGCGAGCCCGAGCGGCGGGTGTAGCCGGTGTGGCGCCCTCCGGGGATGCCCTCGAAGCAGAGCTTCAGCGCCGCCGTCCAGGTGGTGCGGAAATCATCCGGCGTCTGGGTGGCGAGCACCTTGACCGTCGTTGCTGCGAGCTTGCGCGCCGGCACGCTGTGCAACTCGTCCATGTGCTCGCGTCCGAACAGATCCGCCATCGCTCACCTTCCTGCCTCATCGCCCGCAGGCAAAACCGGTGCGGGAAACCGAGGGATACAATGAGTCCTACGGCGAGGAAAGCCGCCCCCTGCCGCCGGGAAGGGGAGCGGAAACGAAAACGGCGGCGCGAGAACCGCGCCGCCGTCTCCTGCCAGAAGGGCGTTCCGCCTGCGCCTCAGCGCGTCAGCGGCTTGTACTTGATGCGGCGCGGATCGGCCGCATGGGCGCCGAGGCGACGCACCTTGTCCTTCTCGTAGTCCTCGAAGTTGCCCTCGAACCACTCGACATGGCTGTCGCCCTCGAAGGCGAGCATGTGGGTGGCAAGACGGTCGAGGAACATACGATCGTGGCTGATGACCACGGCGCAGCCGGCATAGTTCTCCAGCGCGTCCTCGAGGGCCGCCAGCGTCTCGGTGTCGAGGTCGTTGGTCGGCTCGTCGAGGAGGAGGACGTTGGCGCCCTGCTTCAGAACCTTGGCCAGATGCACGCGGTTGCGCTGGCCGCCCGACAGGTTGCCCACCTTCGCCTGCTGGGCCGGGCCCTTGAAGTTGAAGGACGAGCAATAGGCGCGCGAATTGATCTCCTTGCCGTCGAGATAGATGATCTCGTGGCCGTCGGAAATCTCTTCCCAGACCGTCTTGTTCGGGTCGAGCTTGTCGCGCGACTGGTCGACATATCCAAGATGCACGCTGTCGCCGATGGTGACGGTGCCCGAGTCCGGCTGTTCCTGGCCGGTCAGCAGCTTGAACAGGGTCGTCTTGCCGGCGCCGTTCGGGCCGATCACGCCGACGATGCCACCGCGCGGCAGCTTGAACGTCAGGTTCTCGATCAGGAGGCGGTCGCCGAAGCCCTTGGAGACGTTCTCCAGATCGATGACGTTGTTGCCGAGCCGCTCGCCGACCGGAATGAGGATCTGCTCGATGGTCGGCAGACGCTCTTCCTGCTTGGCCAGCAGGTCCTCATAGGCACGGATACGCGCCTTGGACTTGGTCTGGCGGCCCTTCGGCGACATACCCATCCACTCGCGCTCGCGGGAGATCGCACGCGAGCGGGCCATGTCCTCGCGGCCCTCCTGCTCCATGCGCTTGGTCTTCTTCTCCAGATAGACCGAGTAGTTGCCCTCGTAGGGGATGCCCTGGCCGCGGTCGAGCTCCAGAATCCAGCCCGTGACGTTGTCGAGGAAGTAGCGATCGTGGGTGATGATCAGCACCGAGCCCTTGAACTCGCGCAGATGCCGCTCCAGCCAGTGCACCGTCTCGGCGTCCAGGTGGTTGGTCGGCTCGTCGAGCAGCAAGAGGTCCGGCTCGGAAAGCAGCAGCTGGCACAGCGCCACGCGGCGGCGCTCGCCGCCCGACAGGTTGTCGACCGCAGCATCGGACGGCGGGCAGCGCAGGGCCTCCATCGCCATCTCGACCTTGCTCTCGAGGTTCCACAGATCCTCGGCGTCGATGATGTCCTGGAGCTTGGCGCCCTCTTCCGCCGTCTCGTCGGAATAGTTCATCATCAGTTCGTTATAGCGGTCGACGATCGCTTGCTTGTGGGCAACGCCCAGCATGACGTTCTCGAGCACCGTCTTGGTCGGATCGAGCTGCGGCTCCTGCGGCAGGTAGCCGATACGTGCGCCCTCGGCCGCCCACGCTTCGCCGGAATACTCCTTGTCGAGACCGGCCATGATCTTGAGCAGCGTCGACTTACCCGCGCCATTCGGGCCCAGGATGCCGATCTTGGCGTCCGGGTAGAAGGACAGGTGGATGTTGTCGAGGACCTTCTTGCCGTTATAGGCCTTCGACAGACCGTGCATGTGGTAGATGAACTGGCGCGCCATAGGTGCTTGCCGCTCCATTCTGGACATGAGGGGAAACTGGCCGCTTCTTAGTCGATGGAGGCCTTCGGGGCAAGGGAAAGTCCCCGGACGCCAGCCCCCTGGCCCCGCCTGGCCCGCTTTCGCGCCCCGCCCGCTCCCGCATTGCCGCCACCTTGCAGATGTGCCGGATCGGCACGACGGGCGCCTCCCCCGCGTTTACCTCCCGTTCACCGTCGACCAGCATTCTGGCGACGGGCTGGGCGCTCAGAAGGATTCAAGTCATGCGTATCCCGAGACCGGCCGGTCTTGCCGGCATTCTTGCTCTCTCCCTGCTTGTCGCGGCCTGCGGCTCGAACCGTTTCGAGCGCGGCGTGACGGGTGGCGCAATCGGCGGTGCAGCCGGTGCAGGCGCGCTGGCCCTGGCCGGCGGCCCCGTGCTGGTCGGCATGGCGGCAGGCGCCGTCGGCGGTGCAGCAATCGGTGCGCTGACCAACGAGTGCCAGATCGACCTCGGACCGCAGCGCCCGAACAACTGCTGAGACGCCGGCGCTACCGCGCCGAGGCAGGCTTTCCCCGCACAGACACACCGTCGGGACCGGCATGTCCAAGGACATGCCGGTCCCGCGGTTTTCGCGCGTCCGGAAGTTACCGGCGCACCGATCGCAGGCGCTCGCCCAACGCCCTGATATCGCAAGCATCTTCCGGAAACTGCCGCTGCATCCAAAGCCAATCGAGAAGCAGAACCCCTGCAACAAATGACGATAGCCAGATTTACCTTGAGCACCTGTACATAATCAGGTCATATTTTCGCCAAACAAGCAGGACCAATAGCAAAAACAAGGTTGATCCAAAGCCGGCGCGAAACGGGGCGGACAGAGATTTGCTTGTTCCGAAGGACACAAGACGGAGCTTCTTCAGGCGGGAGAAGAAGAACATCCTTTTCCTGCATGTGCCGAAGTGCGGCGGATCCTTCGTGGAGCAGGCGTTCCTGCCCTGGATCCGCAAATGTCCCTCGCGCCGCCTCCGCGATGCCCGCGGTCACCTCACATATCGCGAATACTCCGAGGTCTTCGATCGGCACCGGGTCGACCTCTCCGCCATGCATGTCTTCACTGTCGTGCGCAATCCTTGGGACTGGCACGTTTCCTGGTTCCACTACCTCAAGGAAGATCGCGGCCGCGGCAGGTCCGGCATGCCGACGGAGGTGGAGCTGTTCCAGAGCTTCGACTTTTCCGACTACCTGCGCTGGCTGGCGGACGACGAGGCGCCGACCTCCCCCACCCGCTACATCCGCAAGCAACAGCTCGACTACCTGACGGATGCGAACGGCAGGCTCGCTGTCCACCGTGTCCTGCGGCAGGAGCGACTGGCGGAAGACCTCGCGAAGATGACCGCGGATCTGCACCTGGCCGTCACCGTTCCCGAGAGCCGCGCCAACCAGTCCTCGCATGGCCACTATCGCCAGTATTACGATGACTTCGGGATCGATCTGATCGCACAGCGTCACAAGGACGACATCAAGACCTTCGGCTATTCGTTCTGAAGCGTCCTGAAACGGGCTGCGGACTTGCAATTCGCCGTCCAAGCTGCAATGGCTCAGCCGTTCCGTCCCTATCGCGAGTTCACGATCCCCAATGGGCTTCAACCTGATCCGTTTCGCCCTCGACCCGCACTATCGGGCCGTCAAGCGCTGGAAACTTGCAAAAGGCGACGACCGCCTGCTGACCGACGTGCCGCTGGACGGAAGTTCGCTGGTTGTCGATGCCGGGTTCTACAAGGGCGACTTTTCCGCCCGCATCTCCCAGAAGGGATCGCCGACGGTCCTGGCCTTCGAGCCGGCGCCCGAATTCTGCGAACGCGCCCGCCCGTTGCTTGCTGCCATGCCGAACGTGACGCTGGATTGCGCCGGCCTGTCGGACTTCAACGGCACGGCGAAGCTCGTCTACGACAACGACGGCAGCAGCACCCAGCGACAGCAGCAGGGCGAGAGCGTCGAGGTGCAGCTGCGCCGTGCCTCCGATATCGTGCGCGCGGCCGGTCGGCCGGTCGACCTGATGAAGCTCAACATCGAGGGCGACGAGTATCCGGTTCTGGAAAACCTGATTGCCGAAGGCCTGATGGGCGAGGTGCGCCATCTCGTGGTGCAGTTCCACCTGATCGACCAGACCAGCCGCCAGCGCTATGAGCGCATCGCCGAGGGCCTGTCGAAGACCCACGATCTTGCCTGGCGTTATCCGTTCGTCTGGGAACGCTGGGACCTGCGCGACAGCGTCTCGCCGAGCAGGTAGAGGCGGCGGCGAACGCCGTCGCTGAAGCGCAGCCGGCGGCCATCGAGATGGCCGACCGTGCGCGGATGGGCGTAGGGGCCATAGATGTAGCCCCCGCCGACATAAAGGCACAGCCCGCCTTCCAGCCCGACCGAGCTGCCGTCCGGCCCCTTCAGCAGCGGCAGCACCACCTCGCGATACCGCGCAATGTCGAGAATATGCGGATTGTTCGACCGCCCGCTGATCCGGCACAGCGGAAAATCGGCATCGCCCGCCGGCTCCATTCCCAGATCGTAAGCCGCCGGCCGGTTCCGCCGCTTGTTGAAGCGCAGGTAATCGATACCGCGGGCCCGCATCTCGTCCACCATCTGGTCGAGCGAATGATGGATTCGGCTCTTCACGAAGACGAAATCGTGTTCGAGCTGCATGGCATAGTCGCCCTCGCACACTTCGAGCGAGCGGGCAAAGCCGTCCAGCATCCCGTTGGTTTGCACCAGCTCGAAGGGGATGTCCGGCAGCCCGTCGCGGATCGTCGCGACCCAGGCCTCGAACATGTCGGGATTCGGATTGGGATCGATGAAGATGCGGGTGACGATGCGGTGGCGGCTGTCCTTGCCGAAGACATCGAAAAACGAGCGCACGGCATGCTGAGCGAGGCAGTGGGAAGGATCCCGCGATGCCACGTTGGTGAAGACGTTGAGGTTGAAGACCTCGGACTTCATGCGGACTCCATGCTTGCTTTCCCGTTGCGCCGACCGTAAGCGTGGCGCGTCCTTACCTATTTTGCAGCCTTATAGGTGGCCCGACGTGTCAAAGCCAGTCCCGCGACGCTGGATGAAGCGGCTGGACGCCGTGCTGATGCCTGCTCCCTACCGGGCGCTGGCAAGCCGCCTGATGCTGCCTGCCTGGCCGCGGGCGCGCCTTGCCGAAAGCCGCGTCGAGCGCATCCGCGAGGACGTGACCTCGACCCGGCTGGGCGCTGATCGTGTCGGTTGCCTGCGCGTTGCCGGCCCGCTCGACATCGATCCGCTCTCCGGTCTTCTCTTCGACGATGCCCGCCTGGTTTCCCCCCAGCCGGGCGAGGAACTTCTGCCCTGGCCGCAGGCCCGGCCGGATGTGACCCGCCGGCTGCGGATGAACCCGGTGATGCGCCCGCCGCTGAGCGTGCTGCATCATGGCGACGACGGCTCGCTTGCCGCCTTCTGCTCCGACGTGCTGCCGCGCTTCTTCGCGCTCGACCATCTGGAGCTGCCCCAGGATCTCCTCCTTGTGGTTCCGGTTTCCATGGGCATGACCGACCGTTTCCAGGACGCGATCACCGACGGCGTGTTCCGTCCCCGCCCTGTCGAGCTGATGCGTCAGGGCCGGGTCACCCGCTCCGATACGGTCTATGTGATCGAGCGCCCGCTCGGCCATGCCGGCGTTCTTGGCCGGATCGCCGCACGCCTTGCCGAGGTCTATCCGGTAGACGAGACGGCAGACGCTCCGGTGGATGTGCTGCTGTGCGAGGGCGGCCCCTCGCGCGCCGAACGGTTGCTGGCAGGCCATGCAGATTTGCGCGCGGCGGTGGCGGAAGGCCGCCTCAAGGTCGTCGACCCGGCCGATCTTCCCTTGCGCGCGCTGGTGCAGCGCCTGCGCCGTGCCCGCACGCTATTCGCCCCGTCCAGCGGCGAGCTGTCCGCAGCCGTACTGGCCGGCGGTTTCCTCCAGCGTCTCGTCGAAATCGCCGCCCCGTCTGGCCGGACCGATCCGCGCCCGTCAGTGATCGCCGCCGGGCTGGGTCTCGATCTCGAGCGCCTCGCCTCCCGGTAAGATCAGGCCGCGTTGGTGCCTAGCCGCGCTCGAACAGCTCCACATGCAGCCGGTCGGCCGCCCGCCGGAACGGCCTCAACGCCTGCGTGAGCCGGCGATAGGGTGCGCGGGCCGGCGGGCGGATCGCCTCCGCCTCGGCCAACAGGGTCGGCGCCCCCTCCCCGCGCCCGGCAATCACCTTCTGGAGCACCGGAAACACCTGATGCTCCTCCATCAGCCGGCGGCGGTTTTCGCGCATCGCCTCCTGCACCTCGGGCCGCGATACCGGATCGGCCTCCAGCACGTCCAGGAGCGTCTTCAGCGCCGTCCGGGGCCGGGTGATGTCCAGCGCGGTGAACCCGAGCGGATCGAAATAGGTCTCAACCCCCGGGCCGCCGGCGATGATGGGATAGGTCCCGGCGAGGAGCGGGTCGGCGAGCTTCTCCGTCCAGCAATGCGGATCGAGATTGTTTTCCAGGACAAGGTGATAGCGATAGCCGTCGAGGCCCTCGGCCTTGTCGGCGACCTCGCGAAAGCCTCGGCCGTAAATGTCGAGTCGCTCGCCCAGTATCGCCTTGGCACGCCGCAGGAAGCGAAGCCTGCGGACCTGGTTGCGGTTCAGTGTCTTGGTCGAGCAGACGGCGGAAATCAGTCCGCGCGCCGGCTCGCACGGCACGGGACGCGCGGCAAGTTCTGCAAAGCCGAGCCGCGTCGCCCCGCCAGCGGAGGCCCCGAGCCCCGTCCCGTAGAACCAGGGCGAGGACGGCTGCATGTGAAGGGCCTCGCCGTCGAAGCCCGGCAGGGGTGAGGATGTGACGGCAATTCCGAACTGCGAGATGAAGGCCGGATCGTAATGCTTGATCGACACCGGCTCGGGCAGGAAGACGATGCGGCGCTCGCGCGGCAACCGCGTCGCCAGCCCCCGCGGCGGCTGGTCGTAGACCACCAGCCAATCCGCGTCCTCCCCCGTGCCATTGCCGGGCGCAAGCCGGATATCGTCCCAACATCCGTCTCCCTCGCGGCTCTGGCGCAGGAGAAAATCAAACGATTGCGCTGCCGCGAGCTGAATGACGGTCATGCCCGAAAAGCCATATGTTGCGAGTCCCGCTGGAAAATTCGACTTCCGCAGCGTTACCGCATGGCGACGCCTTGGCAAGGCCGGAATGAAAAAAGGCCGCCGCCGGAAGAGGTTCTGGCGACGGCCGTCGATCATGACGTCGTATGCATGCTCTTAGCGGATATAGGGCGAGATGCAGGGACGACGCGGCCCGTTATAGGGCTGGAAGCTGTTGTCATAGGCCCGGTAGGACCGGTACCGTTGGTTGCACCAGGCAAAATGGGCCCTCGGAAAGCCGCGCGCACGCGGCCGCACGCGATAGCGCGGACGCGGTGCATAGACCGGCGGACCCCAGCGATACCGCGGGCGCCAGCGGTGGCGCGGACGCACCCGGTGCGGCCGGCCGCGATGCCAGGTCTTCTCGACAAGGCCGCCCTGACGGGCATCGGGCGCCACATCGACGAGCGGAGCAAGCGCCCTCGCAGCATTGCCGGCTGCGGCAGCCTCGGCCGGCGCACCGGATCCGAAGCCGATCATGGAGGCAACGGCAATCGCCGCCACCGCGCAAGTGTGTCTGAAACGCATGGTCCTGTCTCCTTTCGGCCTTGCGGTCCGGACCGCTGGTCCGGCAGCAGGCGCTGCCGGCGGGGGAAAGCGATACGGACAATCTCGCGGCGCCTTGCAGAGGTCTTCCGCGACACGACCCGACGCCTCGGCGTCGCACACCATCGCGATCAGCGATCATGATGGAAGAAGTTTAGTCCCGCGAGCAGGGCAGGACTGTGACGCAGATCATGCCGGCGACGTTCACATCCTAGAACGCTGCGTCGCCTCGGGAAGTTCCGCACATCTTGCCATTTGGCGTGAAAATACTATATCCTGTCAAATGACAGGAGACCTCCATGCCCGCACTTCGCCCCGTATCGCCCGTAACGCCCGAACCGCTCCCCCAGTTTTCAACTGCGGAAGTCCGCGCCATGCAGCGGGCGGTGGTCAATCTCTTCGAGCGCTGGGGGATCACCGACGAGCAGGCCAGCCGTCTCCTCGGCGATATCTCGGTACGCACCTACCAGCGCTGGAAGGCGGGCTCGCCCGGCCGCGCCGGCATCGACCTTGCCGAGCGCATGTCCAACCTCCTGGGCATCCACAAGGCCCTGCGCCTGCTGTTTCGCGAGGCAGAGCGCGGTTATGGCTGGGTGACGCGCCCCAACGCGGACTTCGCGGGCCGCTCCGCCCTCGACGTGATGCTGGACGGACGCATCACCGACCTGATGCGGGTCCGCCGCTATCTCGACGCCAGACGCGGCCAGTGGTGACGATGTCTCCGCCCCTGCCCGCAAGCCTTGCCACCACGCGGCTCGCCTGGCCGCGCTATCACCGGCTGATCAGCTCCGCCTATCCGCCCATCGACCTGTTCGAGGATATTGCCGACCCGGCCGACTGGGAACTGCTCGCCGCCGCCGAGGCGAAAAGCAATCCGCGTGTCGCCGAGACGATCGGCTCGCTCGACCTCGTGCCGCCGGCGCGGCGGGTCAGCGGCCCCGGCGCCTCTTATGTGATGGCCCCGTTCACCCATGTCTCGCCGGAGCGCAAGGGACGGTTCCACGACGGCAGCTTCGGCGCCTTCTATGCGGCAAAGGCCTTCGACACCGCGCTGTTCGAGGTTGCCCATCATCAGGCGCGGTTCTTTGCAGCCACGGGCGAGGCGCCCGGCTGGATCGCCGACATGCGCGAACTGGTCGGGGAGATCGATGCGGAGCTGGTCGATCTGACCGCCGGAGATCCGGCCATCGCCCCCCTGCTCGATCCCGACGACTATGGCCCCTCCCAGGCCTTTGCGGCGGAAGCGCGCGCCGCCGGACACAACGGCATCGCCTATCCGAGCGTGCGCCATGCGGGTGGCACCTGCTTCGCGGCTTTCCATCCGGATGTGATGAGCGTGCCGATACAGGCGAGCCACCTCACCTGCCACTGGGACGGTGCCCGCATCGACATGGTCAAGATCCATGAGGCAGCGGGCGAAGACCGGCGTGGCCGGATCTTCCGCATCGAGGCCTGACCTGCAGCCTCAGGCCGGCAAGGTCTCGCCCGTTTCCACCCTGTCCCGGCCGTTCCTCTTGGCCGCATAGAGCAGCTTGTCGGCCACCGGCAGAAGCTCGTCGATACCGCGCCCATCTCCCTGCGGAATGGAGAGGAGGCCGATGCTTGCCGTCACCACCAGGAAACCGCCATTCTCCAGCGGGATGGGAGTGCTGACCAGGTTGCGGATACGCTCCGCGAGCCCCAGCGCGTGCTGCGGGCTGCAATTGGGCACGAGGATGGCGAACTCCTCGCCGCCCATGCGCCCCAGAAGATCGCCGGTGCGCAAACATCCTCTCGCATGCTCGCCGAAACAGGCCAGAGCCCTGTCCCCTGCCGCATGACCGAACCGGTCGTTGACCGCCTTGAAGTGATCGAGATCGACCATCATCAAGGCGAAGGGAACGTCTGCGCGCTTATCCAGAATGCCTTGCGCGGTCGCGCGGAAGGAGTCGCGGTTGCGCGCGCCTGTCAGCGGGTCGTGCATGGCCATGTGATGGAGACGCGCCAGCAACTCGTTGCGGCCCTGCATGACGCAGGCGAGCATGATCGGCGCGAGCGCGACCAGCGAAATCCCCAGCCGGATCGAGACCAGATCCACTTCGTTGTCCGGGACGAACTGGCTGCCGACCAGGCCCGTGGATACGGCAGCGAGCGTCCACACGCCGGAAATCAGGGTGAGAGCCGCTGTCGGGAAGATGGGGTAGACGATCGCGCACCAAAGCAGGGCGGGAACCGGAAAGGCGACGGAGCCGGCCCCGCCGATCAACGACGCGGCGCCTCCGGCTGCGATCACCGCCAGAACGGGCAAGATATCGGCGCCCCGGATGGAAAGCCGCGAGGTCTTCCAGCGCCCGGCCAGCGTCGCCAGGGGCGGAGCCGAGAGCAGGACGGGCAAGATGGTGACGTAGTTGACGAACTCCGTGGCGAACCAGAACGACCAGCCGGTCGCAATGCTGCGCTGAAACAGCAGCGGGTTCGCCAGCATGCCGAACAGACCGGCAGAGGCCGCCGCCGCAGCAGCAATGAAGGCCAGCCAGAGCACGGATACCGGCTCCTTGAGCGCGCGTATCCTGTCCGGATGCCACAAATGCACGGCATACCCCACGCCTACACCGAAGAGGTTCGCGGCGGTGAGAACCGCAGTCATCTTGAGCGACGAGCCGGTCATCAGATCTGCGGCCATGTAGGCGATCGCCGCGCAAATCCAGCCGGATAGCCGCGCCGCTCCGGGCACGCGGATGAGCATCGCGAGCAGGATCGCGTTGGCGGGCCAGAGAGTCGCAAGGAAATCAGCCGGCCGCGTGTAGATGCCGAACAGGCAGGCAACCAGAACCACCGCCCCTATCAGCAGCGGCGTTCCCAGAGCAAGCGCGCCGCGTCGCCCATCGGCGCTTCTTTCAGGCGAAGTATCGGCACTCAAGGACACGGCGCCTCTCACAGCACGGTTTGCAACCCGGCTCCCCTCGCGGAAACCAGATGAGAATTATGCGACATTTTGAATGAGATCAACGCCGAGCTGGCGGATACATTAATAAAAAGGACAAATACGAAAATATTCTAAATTCCCCCTGTCAAAACAAAGCAAAATCCCAGAAAAGTCAAATAAAAATCAGCAACCCCGGCACCAACGACAGCCTCCGCAGGAGAGCTACGCTTGTCACTGGACGTAGGGGAAAAGCACCGAATGCTCGAGGCATCGGCGCCCGTCCCGGGTCTCTTCCTGACGTGCGGAGTATTGTAATTTATACGGATGTCATTCTTGGGCCATATGCGGATCGGCAAGCGCCGCGCTCGGCCGGCTGACCGGCACCGACGTGCGGGAGGTACGCCGCGACAGGGCCTCCTCGCCATCGCGCTGCAACAGGCGGCGGAAGGCCGGGTGCATGCCGCCGTCGGAATAGGCCGGCGCGTTGAGGGCAAGACCGCTGGAGATCAGCGACTGCATCGCCACCCGGTCCGCCTCCGACTTGCTCGCCACCGCTTCCGGCACCTTGCTGACCGCCGGGGGGCAGGCCGCAAGCGGGTCCCTCGGCTCGCCGCCCACGAATTCCTTGTCGAAGACATAGCGGCCGCCGCACATGGAGACCTTCGGCGGCTGACGGGTGACCTCGAAAATGTCGTAGCCGGTCTTGAGATTGCTCCAGAACGCGAAATTCCCGTCGTTGCGGTGCCGCGCCATGTTCGCTGGCGTCATGCGGAAGGGAAACACCTGGACCTGGAAAGCGGACTGCCCGCCCTTCAGCGCCTCGCGCACCACCGGGTAGATTTCCTCCACGCCCTCGTCGGTGAGCGCGTAGCAGCCCGAGGACGAACAGGCCCCGTGCACCATCAGCGCGCTGCCGGAATACCCGAGAGCCCGTTCCAGCTTGTTGGGAAAGCCGAGATTGAAGGCCAGATAGTACTGCGAGCGCGGGTTCAGAAGGCCGGCATTGACGTGATAGAAGCCCTCCGGCGCCTGGCGGTCGCCCTGCTTGCGCTTGGGACCCAGCTTTCCGGACCAGCGGCAGATCGGATAGGTCTTGAGCAGGGCGAACCGGCCCGAGCGGTCTTTTTTCCAGACCTCGAGCTCGCTCTCCTGCTTGAAGATTCGCACCACGACGGGCGCGGACGGCGACATCGACTTCTCCGACATCATCGAAAGAAGCTTCGAGGGGATCGGCTTCGAGCCCCTGCCGTCATCGGCATACTCGCTCGTCGCGCAGCCGCTCAACAGGGCTGCGATAACCAGGAAGGCAGCCGCTTTTGCAGGTTTAAACATCATTCGCTTGCCAGGATCTCGTTCGTGCCGCCCCGCCCGCCGACAGATGTCCAGTCTCATCGGTCACGGTTAATGCCAAGTTGCTCGCGCCGCAATTCGCGATTGCGTGAACTTGACGCCGCACCGCCGGCAGGCCCATATCTCTAGAAACTGGAGGTTTGCGATGTACTCTATCGGCGATCTTTCGCGGCAGACCGGCGTCAAGGTGCCGACGATCCGCTATTACGAGCAGATGGGCCTGCTGGAGGCCGCCGGCCGTACCGAAGGCAACCAGCGGCGCTACGACGCGGCGCATCTCGACCGGCTCGCCTTCATCAAGCATGCCCGCGACCTCGGCTTCACACTGGAGGCGGTCCGCGAGCTGATCGACCTCAGCGGCCACCCGGAGCGCCCCTGCACCCACGCCGACGAGATTGCCGCGCGCCAGCTCGACATCGTCCGCGACAAGATCGCGCGGCTGCAGCGGCTGGAAGGCGAACTGGCCCGCATGGTCGGCACCTGTCACGGCGATCACGTCAGGGATTGCTACGTGATCCGCTCGCTGGCCAATCACGAGATGTGCAGCACCGACCATTGACCCCCGGCCCTCCCTGGATATCGCTCGAGGAAAAAACTGCGTTGCAGCCCTTGATCCTCTAGTCGCTAGAGGTCTTATGGTCCTGCTCCTGACCAACAGGAGTTGACGAAATGAGCGCTACCGACCGCCTTGCCCGCTTCCGCGTGGAAGGGATGGATTGCGCCAGCTGCGCTACCAAGATCGACCGCGCTGTCCGCCGCCTGCCGGACATCGCCGATGTCCGCGTGTCGGTGGTCGCCGGCACCATGACCGTGACCCATGGCGAGGCTGCCGATCTCGCCAAGGTCGCCCGCAAGGTCGACAGCCTCGGCTACCGGACCTCGCTGCTCGCCCGCGACGCGGCGGCCGACAAGACGGGCGAGGACGCCAACGACGGGGCCGCCAGCTGCAGCAGTCACGACCACCACGGCCACGACCATCACGGCCACGACCACAAGCACGACCATGGGAGCGACCATGGCCACCATCACGCGCGGATCGACGGCCCGTGGTGGCGCAGCCCCAAGGCGCGCCTGACGATCCTGTGCACCCTGGCGCTGGCCGCGGCCTTCGCTATTGCCCACATCTTCCCCCAGACTGCGTTCTGGAGCTTCACCCTCGCCATGGCGGTGGGTCTGGTACCGATCGCCCGCCGCGCACTTGCCGGTGCACTGAACGGCAGTCCCTTTTCCATCGAGACCCTGATGACGGTGGCTGCGGCCGGTGCCGTCGTCATCGATGCTGCCGAGGAAGCGGCCGTTGTCGTCGTGCTGTTTCTGATCGGCGAGCTGCTGGAGGGCATCGCCACCGGCCGCGCCCGTGCCTCGATCCGCGCCCTTGCCGACCTGATGCCGAAAACCGCCCTTCTGGAACGGAACGGCACGACCGAGACCGTCCCGGCCGACAGCCTTGCCGTCGGGGCTGTGGTGCTGGTGCGTCCCGGCGACCGGGTCCCGGCCGACGGCACCGTCCTGTCGGGTGAAAGCGCCGTCGACGAGGCTCCCGTGACCGGCGAATCCGTGCCAAAGCGCAAGGAGCCCGGCGACACGGTCTTTGCCGGCACGGTGAACCAGGAAGGCGTCCTGCGGGTGGAAGTCACCGCCGCAGCCGCCGACAACACCATCTCCCGCGTCATCGCCCTCGTCGAGGAGGCTCAGGAGTCCAAGGCTCCAACCGAGCGCTTCATCGATCGTTTCTCGCGCTACTACACGCCGGGCGTCATGGTCGTTGCCGCATTGATCGCCGTGCTCCCGCCGCTCGTCGGCGGGGCGGAATGGGCTACATGGATCTATCGCGGCCTTGCGGTCCTGTTGATCGGCTGTCCCTGCGCCCTGGTCATCTCGACCCCGGCCGCCATCGCCGCCGCGCTGTCGGCCGGTGCCCGCCGCGGCCTCCTGATGAAGGGCGGCGCCGTGCTGGAGGGGCTCGGCCACATCGATCATGCCGCTTTCGACAAGACCGGCACGCTCACCGAGGGCAAGCCGCAGGTGACGGATATTGCCGGCATCGGCATGGACGAGCGCGAGGTGCTGCGCCTTGCCGCCGCCCTGGAGGCGGGATCGAGCCATCCGCTGGCCCGCGCCATCCTCGCCCGCGCCGAGCGCGAAGGCATCGCCATCACCCCCGCCTCGGACGCGGCGGCCCTTGGCGGCAAGGGCGTTACCGGCACGCTGGACGGGCGCCGGCTTCTCCTGGCCTCGCCCCGTGCCGCCGCCGAGACCGCCCCGCTCGAGGGCGCTCTGGAGGCACGGGTCGCCGCGCTCAACGACGCCGGCAAGACCGTCTCGCTGCTGCTGGCCGACGGCAAGATCGTCGGCCTCCTCGCCCTGCGCGACGAGCCGCGCGAGGATGCGGTCGAGGGTCTCGCGGCCCTGCGCCGGCTGGGGGCAGAGGCGGTGATGCTGACCGGCGACAACGCCCGCACCGCGAAAGCCATTGGCGGGACGCTCGGCATCGAGGTCCATGCAGAGCTGCTGCCTCAGGACAAGCAGCGGATCGTCGGGGAGATGCGTGCGAAAGGCTATCGGGTCGCCAAGGTCGGCGACGGCATCAACGATGCTCCCGCGCTTGCCGCTGCCGATATCGGCATCGCCATGGGCGGCGGCACCGACGTCGCGCTGGAAACCGCCGACGCGGCAATCCTGCATGGCCGCGTCACCGACGTTGCCGACATGATCGCCCTGTCGCGGGCGACCATGCGCAACATCTGGCAGAACATCACCATCGCGCTCGGCCTGAAGGCCGTCTTCCTGGTGACCACCGTGCTCGGCGTCACCGGCCTGTGGCCAGCGATCCTTGCCGATACAGGCGCCACCGTTCTGGTGACCGCCAACGCGATGCGCCTGCTCGCCTGGCGCGGAATGAAGTGAAGAGGTGCTCCCCGGGGCCTGGCGACAGGTCCCGGGGAGCACATTTCCGCCCTCAGGCCGTGCGCTCGGCCTCAGGCGCGGCAGCGGCTGCCGCCTCTTTCCTCCGCGTCCACCAGTCGCCGAGCAGAAGCAGGATCGGAGCTGCGATGAAGATCGACGAGCTCGTCGCGATCACCACGCCGAACAGCATCGGCAGGGCGAAGTTCTCCACCGCATTGCCGCCCCATATCGCCATCGGCAGCATCGCCAGAAACGTGGTAGCCGAGGTGAAGAGACAGCGGGCCAGCACCTGGTTGATGCTGAGGTCGATAATCGACCTGAGATCCCGCTTCTTCGACATGCGGATGTTCTCGCGCATGCGGTCGTAGACCACCACCTTGTCGTTCACCGAATAGCCGATGATGGTCAAAAGCGCGGCAATCGCCGTCAGGTTGAAGTCCAGCCCGAAGAGGGCGAAGAACCCGACCGTCTTGGTGGTGTCGAGCACCAGTGTCGCGATGGCGCCGATGGCGAAGTTCCACTCGAACCGCCACCAGATGTAGACCAGCATGGCAAGGCTCGCGAGAACCACGGCGATGACGCCGTTGCGCGCGAGCTCGCCGCTGACCTTCGGCCCGACCACTTCCGTCCGCTCGATGCCGATGCCCGGATCGATCCGTTGCAGCGTGTCGCGGACCTCGCTCACCGCACGCGTCTGGGCCGTCTCTCCGCCCTCCTGCCGCTGGATGCGGATCAGCACGTTGTCGCCGATCTGCTGCAGCGACACCTCGCCGAGATCGAGCTTGCCGAGTTCATCGCGCAGGCTCGCCAGACTGACGCTCGCGGGCGTCGATGCCTCCACCTGAATGCCGCCCTTGAAGTCGATGCCATAGTTGAGGCCCGGCTTCATGAACAGGCCGATGGAGGCCAGCGACAACACGATGGAAAGCCCGATGCCGAAGAAACGCGCCTTCATGAACGAGATCGAGGTCCCGTCCGGCACGATGCGGATCAGCGGCTCGACCGAGATGGTCTTGAGCTTTCGCCGGCGCACCCACTCGGTCATCAGGATGCGCACCACCGCAACGGCGGTGAACATCGACACGCAGATGCCGATCATCATGGTGATCGCGAACCCGCGCACCGGTCCCGAGCCGAACAGGAACAACAGACCCGTTGCGATCAGAGAGGTCACGTTGGCATCGACGATGGTGGAATAGGCCCGACCGAAGCCCCGGTCGAGGGCGGCGAAGGCGCTGGCTCCGCCCCTCGCCTCCTCGCGTATGCGCTCGTTGATCAGGATATTGGCATCCACCGCAAGACCGATGCCGAGGATAATGCCGGCTATGCCCGGCAGGGTCAGCGTCGCGCCCAAGAGGCTGAGCAGGCCGACGGTCAGCGCCACGTTGAGGAACAGCGCGAAATTGGCGAAGAGGCCCCAGCCGCCATACAGCGCGACCATGAAGACCACCACCGCCGCAAAGCCGGCAAGGCCGGTGACCACGCCCATCTCGATGACGTCGCCGCCGAGATCCGGGCCGACCGTGCGCTCCTCGATGACGACGAGCGGCACCGGCAGTGCCCCGGCGCGCAGCAGCGCCGACAGCACCACCGTATCCTCGACAGTGAAGGACCCGCTGATCTGGCCGGTCCCGCCGGTGATCGGCTCGCGGATCACCGGGGCGCTCAGCACCTTGCCGTCGAGCACGATGGCGAAGGGCTTGCCGACATTCTGGCTGGTGATGCGCGCGAACTGCCGTGCGCCGGAACTGTCGAAACGGAAGCTGACGAGAGGCTCGCGCGTGCGCTGGTCGAAGCCGGCGCGGGCATCGGTCAGATGATCGCCCCCGAGCGCCACCCTGTCCTCGACCGCAACGCGCCGGCCGGTCTTTTCCTCCGGCAGCAGGCTGACGCCCGCCGGCAACCGCGCGCCCGGGACGACATCCGCCACCATGTGGAAGGACATCTGCGCCGTGGAGCCGAGCAGCTCGCGCAGCCGGGTCGGGTCGTTGAGACCCGGCAGCTGGACCAGGATGCGGTCGGCGCCAACCCGCTGGATCGTCGGCTCGGCAACGCCCACCTGGTCGACGCGCTGGCGGACGATCTCGAGGCTCTGGTCGATCGCCTGGTTCAACCGGTCGCGAAAGCCCGCCTCGCTGAAGCCGAGCCGGATGCGATCTCCCTCGGTCGTCATCTCGATATCGGAGACCTGCGCGCCGAAGCCGCCATTGGCGACCGGCGTTGCCAGATCGCGCAGCTGCTTGGCGATGCCGGCGCGGGCCGACGCATCGGGTACGGAGACCACCACGCCTTCGCCGACCTGGCGCACGGTGCCTGCTACCCGCTCCTTGCGCAGCAGCGCCCTCGCCTCAGCGACAAGGCTCTTGAGCCGGTCGGCCTTGAGCGCATCGGCATCGACCTCGAGGACGAGATGCGACCCGCCTCGCAGGTCGAGGCCGAGCGTGACCTGTTGTTTGGGGAACCAGCCCGGCATCCGGTCCAGCTGGGCGGGTGTGAACACGTTGGGCAATGCGGCAAGCAGCCCGAAGAGAATGATGAGAGTGTAGGTCACAAGGACCCATCGGGACGTTTTCATTGTCTGATCCGAAGCAAAAGATATCGGGCGGGCGCCCACGGGACGCCCGGCAGGAACCGGCTTGGAAAGCCGGACGATCAGACAGAAAGGGGTGGTCCCCGCGCCCGCGCACAAAGCGGACCGGACGCGCACGCGGCCTCCCGCCCCGTCGCATTGACGGACAAGAGGCGCTGCGTGGGCAGATCGACGGGATTGCCGGCAAGCTGGTCGTGCGGATCGGGGCCCGCCGATGTGTTCAGGCCCTGGCGACGCAGGCTCGCCTGGAGCTGGTGGCGTGCCCGGTCGCGGTCGAGGATCGCACGGGGCGTCGTCGCTCCGCTGCCCGGACGGCTTTCGCCGCTGGCCTGCGAGGAAGCTGCCGGACCATCTCCAGGCACAGCTCCGCCCCCCGCCGCCGCCAGCAGAAGCAGCAGCGCAGGCAGCAGCAGCCAGGGCAAAACGCCCGCAGAGGCGGCGCGGTTACGCCGCCAGACGATCCGAAAGCGGTTCATGTGGTGCCGACAGGCCCGCTGAGGGCCTTAGCCCGCGGCCGCCGGCAACACGATTTCGGCAACGCCGGAAACCGTCAGGATCACGCCGCCCATGAGAAGCGCGGTGATCGCCAGCGCCATGACCGAGGCCATGCCCGGCTGGGCGGCAAGAACGGCGAACATGCCCTTCTCGCGGGGGGTGCTGTAGACGATGGAAAAGATTGCGGCCACGAAAATGGCCAGCCCAACGGTGATCTGCATGGGAAGTCTCCGCGTCGGCACGCCGGCATCCTGATGCGGCACGTGCCCTGAAATCGTTCGGCCGCCCGAAGGCGGCATCGACAGGTTTCAGGCGGAAACGGGAGGCGCGCGCGGAGCATGCGCTGCCCCGGTGCGGCCCGGTAGAGCCGCGCAGCAGGCAATCAGCGGCAAGCCGCCCGCCGCCACGATTTCGGCGGGCATCGGCATCGCCATGACGACGGCGTCGTCCTGATCGCTGCCGGAAGGAGACGGCGCCGGGAGGGCTCGCTGGCGGATGTCGTGATCCAGCTTCGGCAGCACGGCCGAGGTGGCCGCTCCGCTGTCGCTGGTCAGAACCGGCTGGGCGAGTTTCGGCGTCGGATAGCGCGCGCCGTAGGGAACGGCGGCGGCAAACGCAAAAAGCACCGCCAGGAACGCGATGATCCATCGCTCCAGGCGGAGCGGGCGTCTGGCATCCGTTCCGTTTGTCGTCATCGGCAAAGTCTACACGAGCGCCGGGCAAAAGACGACGGGAATAGTGGCCAGGCTCAGCCCGCCCCCTCCGGCAGGACGGTGGCGACGATGGACGCATCGAGCGCTTCGTACTCGGCAAGCCCGATGGTCTGGTAGAGCTCTGCCCGGCTCTGCATCTCACCCAGCATCGCTTGTGTCGAGCCGTCGCGCGCCAGCACCGTGTAGAGCTTCTCCTGCGCCTTGTTGGCAACGCGCAGCGAGGACACCGGCCAGATCACCATCCGGTAGCCCATCTCCTCGAACTCGCTCGCCGTGAAGAAGGGCGTGCGGCCGAATTCCGTCATGTTGGCCAGCAGCGGCACGCCGGGCATGCGGGCGGCGAACTCGCGGAACATCTCGGCCGTCGTCAGCGCCTCGGGGAAGATCGCATCGGCACCTGCCTCCATGTAGAGCTTCGCCCGTGCGACCGCGCCGTCGATGCCCTCGCTCGCGGCCGCATCCGTCCGCGCGACGATGTAGAGATGCCGCCGTGCCCTCGCCGCCGCCGCGACCTTCGCCGCCATGTCTCTCGCATCGGCGAGCTTCTTGTCGTTGAGATGCCCGCACTTCTTCGGCAGCAGCTGGTCCTCCAGATGCACGGCGCCGGCGCCGGCATCCTCGAACGTGCGCACCATGTGCATGACGTTGAGCGCCTCGCCATAGCCGGTATCCCCGTCGACGAGCAGCGGAAGACCGGCCGCGCGGGTGATCTGGCGGATGAAGAAGGCAACCTCGTCCACCGTGATGATGCCGAGATCGGGAATGCCCATCGAGGCGGTCATCGCCGCCCCGGAAAGATACAGCCCCTTGAAGCCTGCCGCCTTCGCCTGCAGCGCCGCCATGCCGTTATGGGCGCCCGGCAGCCGGGCGATGCCGCCCTGCTCCACCAGCGTGCGAAAACGCTCCCCGGCGGGACTGTCGGGCAGATGGCTGGAAACGAGATAGGGCATCGGCTTTCCTCGTGCGGACCTGCGGTGCCCTCGTCATGATGGCACCGCTCTCCCGACCGAAATAGCCTGCCGGCGAGGCTCTGTCAGCCCCGCCCGCCCCTTCCCGCCATATCTCCTCGGCAAGCCGGATGCGTCCTTGCCCCGGCCCAGTTCGCGGATCAGAACGTCACGCGCCAGTTGGCAGCCAACCATGCGCTGGCGCCTTCGCCCTTGGTGGTGGCGTTGCCCATCACCGACAGCGTCGATCCAGACACATCGACCTCGAAGCCCGCACCGGCGCGCAGCCAGTCTTGCCGGTACTTGGCCGCGCCCAGGTTGAACGCCCCCAGGCCCACCACCTGCCCGGTGACGTTCGACCCGCTGCTCTCGAAGCGGTGGACGCCCTCCAGCGTGCCGATAAGGCGGAACTGCTCCATGAGCGGATAGCGGGCATCGAAGCCGTAGCGGACTTCGGTGCTGGCATCGCACAGGCTGTTGAACGCCGCCGGGAAGGCGCCGCCCGCCTCCGTATAGGCGCCGAGGCAGGTGCGGGCATAGGAGAGTTCGCCATAGGGAGACACATGCGGAAACAGGTTTTCCCACTGGAGACGACCGCGAATGCCGTAGCCTTCCACATCCGTCTTGCCGGTGGACGTGTTGACCACACCGCCGGAAAGGTAGTTGCGGGCGATATCGGCATTGCCCCAAAGGCCCGTGCCGGTCATCACGGCCCACAGACCGCTGTTCTCGTCGCCCGTGATCTGGCCAAGGGCCTCCAGCTTGACGTAGCCGGCGCGCACCTCGCTCGAGCCGCCCAGCACCGTCGTCTGCTCGGCGCCGGTATAGCCGGCGACACCGTTCAGCTGCACCGGGCCGAAATTGTAGCCGACGCCGATCTCGCCGAGCCCGAGGCTGCCGTCGCGGCTGCCATGATCGTCGCGGCCCCAGTCGCCGCCCGCCCACATCGTGAACTTGCCGTCCGGCGCGCGGCGGTCGAGCGGACGCGACCCGGCGCCGTTGACGATCACGCCCATGGACTTGACGGACATGGTGTTGGTGGCGCCGGCGGAGCCGAGGCTGCTTCCCAGCGCCTGCAACGTGATGATGCCGGTGCCGCCAGTTCCTCCGGTACCGCCTGCGCCGCCAGTTCCGCCCGTGCCGCCGGTTCCGCCGGTTCCACCCGTGCCGCCGGTTCCACCAGTGCCACCGGTGCCACCAGTCCCGCCCGTCCCGCCGGTACCGCCTGTCCCGCCAGTTCCGCCAGTTCCGCCGGTGCCAGTGGGACCTGTGCCGGTGCCGCGGGCGATATAGACCTCGTCATCGCGCGTCAGGCCGATGACGATCGAGCCGTCCTCGTTGGTTGCTTCGGCGGTCATGGTGATGTCTGACCGGTTCGGTTCGCTGGGGAGACTGCTCACGATCGTCGCGCCGCTGTTCCGCAGCCAGTCCTCGACGGTCAACATCCCGTCGCCTTCGGTCCAACGGAAGCCATGGCCGGTGCTGCCGCTGGAGATATTGCCGACGATGACCTCACCGTTGCCGGAGACCGCCTGCGCCCAGGACAGGACGCTGGACGCGCCGTCCAGGCCGCCCAGCGAGAAAATCTCGCCATCGACCCAGCGGACCGCCTGCGCCGCATATCCCTCTACGGAGTGGCCGACGATCACCCGCCCGTCCCAGGAAACGCCGGTCGCGCCGGAGATGTTGGAGCGCGCCGTGCTGTCGGTCAGCGTCGGCAGGGCCACCATACCCGTCCCCTCGGTCCAGCGGAACGCCCGGAACCGGTCGTCGCTCGACAGAGCCGAGCCGACGATCACCGAGCCGTCATAGGAGGTTGCCGTCGCCTGGTCATTGCCGTACGTATCGCGGCCGTCGAGCCAGCCGAGGCTCTGCATGCCGCCGCTTTCGGTCCAGCGGAAGGCCTCGCCGCCGGTTGCGCCGACATATCCGACGACGACATTGCCGTCGCCGGAAACGGCCGTCGCCTCGGAGAACGGGTTGGTGTTGCCCTCCAGCGAACCGAGCGGCTGGAAGCCGCCTGCAGACGTCCAGCGATAGGCGCGCAGGCCGAACTCGCCGCCGGACACGCCGGGCGCCGCCCGGCCGACGATGACGCCGCCATCGGCGGAAATGCCGTTGGCGTTGTAATTCTGGCTCCCGTTCAGCGGCCGGGCGACCGACGGATCGCCGACCGGCCTCACGCCGTCCTGGCCGGTCCAGACGAAACCGCTGGTGATGCTGTTTCCGTAGCTGCGATACACCGTGCCGACGAAGGTGCCGCCATCGGCCGTCATGCCGCCGATGCGGGCCGGGTCGGTCAATCCGGGGCTGTAGCCGGGCTCGTCCGGGTCGCCGTAGAACAGGCGGATCACATGCGCGGGGCTCAGCAGATTGATATCGGCAACTTCCTGTGCGGAAAGCGGATACGCTGCCAGAAGCGACAGGGACGCCAGTGCAGTCGACTGAAAAAGTCCCTTGTATTTCTCAACCCTCATTGACAACGTACCCTCTCACTCACGCCATTCCATTGAAGAAATTCCCGACAACCTAGTGGAACAGGCGACGGCACGGCATCACCTGAACAGGTGAGCGACACGTGCTCGCCTCGCCTGATACGTCTTTGCGCGGAGACGCAAACCAGGTGCTCAAGAGACTGACCCCCTTCACGGTGCTGGCCGTCACGGCGACAGCCGGACTGATCGCCGCAACCCTCGTGCTGGTCACGGTGCTGAACCAGCCCTGGCTCGGCGTGGGGCTTTCGGCCGACGCGCAGTCCGGCCTCGTGCGGGTCGCCACGGTCGCGCCCGGCGGTCCCGCAACCGCCCTGCCCGCCGGCGTTCCGCTTGCGGCGGTCGGCGGCATCCCGATCGAGGCGGGCGATCTGGTCGAGGAGCCCGATGTTGCGGAAAGCTACGCCGCGCTGGAGCGGTTCTTCGACCGGCAAGGCGCCCTCCATGCCGCTCTCGCAGGCGGCAGCGTGATACTCGAGACCGGCGGGCCATCGGGACTGCAGGTCGAGGTGACACCGATAGCCGGCCGGCCGCTGTCCAGCCTTCCGCCGACCGTCTGGGTGCAGCTTGTCACCGGTCTCGTCAGCGTGATCGTCGGCGCCTGGGTCTGGAGCCTGCGCCGCAACGAGCTTTCGGCCGCCCTCTTGGCGCTGGCCGGGCTTGCCATCCTCGTCTCCGCCTTTCCCGCCGCGGTCTATTCCTCGCGCGAGATCGCCATGCCGGGCGGGCTCTTCCGTGTGCTGTCGGCCACCAATCATTTCGGCGCGCTGGCATTCGGCGTCGCCATGGTGGCGCTCTTCCTGTCCTATCCGCGCCGCCTCGTCCCCGCTTCCCTGCTCTGGCTGCTGCCGGCCGTCTACGGCGCGATCTGGGCACTGGACACGATCTGGATCGGGTTTCCGGGTCCGGCCGAAGGCCACCACCTGCCCACCGTGACCCTCATGGCCGGCATCCTGCTCGGCGCGCTGCTCCAGTACCGGGCCAGCCGCGACGATCCGGCCGCGCGCGCGGCGATCCGCTGGTTCGCCCTGTCGGTCGGCCTGTGCGCGGGCACCTTCGTCACCGTCGTGCTGATGCCGAACCTGTTCGGGATGCAGCCGACCATCTCGCAAGGCTATGCGTTCATCCTGTTCGGCATGCTGTTTCTGGGCGTTGCCGCCGGCGTTGCCCGCTACCGTCTGTTCGAACTGGAAGGCTGGGCCTTCTCCGTCCTTTCCTATTTCGGCGCGGTTCTGCTGCTGGTGGTCTTCGATGCCCTGCTGATCTCCTTCGTTGCGATCGACCGCCCCGAGGCCTTCGCCGTGTCGCTGCTCGGCGTGGCGCTCCTCTATCTGCCGTTCCGCGACTGGCTGGCGCGGCGGCTGATCAAGCGGCGGGAGATCGACCGGGAGGAGCTGTTCACCCGGATCATCGACGTGGCCCTGACCACGGACGCCTCCCGCGAAAGCCGCTGGCGGGAGGTCCTGCGCGACGCCTTCACCCCGCTGCAGATGTCCGCCGTCTCGGCCCCTGCGCCCGAAAAGCCCGCAATCTCCGAGGACGGCCTGTCGTTGCTGCTGCCCGGCCTGCCGGGCCTTGCCCCGCTCAAGCTGTCGCATGCGCATTCGGGCCGGCGACTGTTCAGCCCACAGGACCGGCGGTTTGCCGGCGAGCTCTACGCCATGCTCGCCCACGCCATCGCCAGCCGCGATGCGCACGAAAAGGGCGCTGCAGAAGAGCGGGTCCGCATCGCCCGCGACATGCACGACAACATGGGCGCGCAGCTGCTTTCCGCGCTCCACAGCGAGCGGCGCGAGCGCAAGGACACCTTGATCCGCGAGACGATCTCGGACCTGCGCGACATCGTCAACAACGCTGCGCGGGGCGGCAAGACGGCCTCGGACCTGCTCGCCGACCTCAAGGTCGAGGCGCTGGAGCGCCTGGCCGCCGCCGACATCCGGCTCGACTGGCAGGACACCTGCGAGGACGGCGAGCGGACGCTCGCCCCCAATGTCGCCTATTCCCTCCGCTCCGTGCTGCGCGAGATCATCAGCAACACGATCCGGCATTCCGGTGCCGACGCGATGCGGGTACGGATCGACATAAGCGACGGCCTGCTTCATTTGCAGGCGAGCGACGACGGCAGCGGCCTTTCCGAGGGCGTTCAGGGGAAGGGCAATGGCCTGTCCAACCTTGAGGCTCGGCTGCTGGCGCTCAAGGGCACGCTCTCCCTGGAGGATGCGGGGCCGGGCCTGACCGTGCGTGCCAGCTTCCCGCTCGGCGGAGGTGACGCGAAATGACCCGGATCCTGATTGTCGAGGACCTGGCGGAAGCGCGCAAATGGCTGCAAGGCGTCGCGCAGGAAGCCTTCCCCGGCCCGCATGAGATCGACGCCAGGACCACCTTGCAGGATGGCCTGGCGGCCGCGGCCCGGCACGAATACGACGTCGCGCTCATCGACCTGCGCCTGCCGGACGGGTCGGGCATCGAGGTGCTGCGCGCCTTGCGCCAGCGCAATTCCAGGACGCTCTGCGTCGTCACCACCGCCATGGCGGACGACGTCCATATCGTTGCCGCCCTGTCGGCCGGGGCCAACGGCTACCTGCTCAAGGAACAGCCCTCGGGCATGATCGTGCGTCAGCTGTCGCAGCTCGCCGACGGCATTCCCGCCCTGTCGCCGGCCATCGCCCGCCGCATCATGGAGCATTTCCAGCTGACCGGCCCGGCTGCGGAACCCGAGGAGAGCCTGACCGAGCGCGAGAAGGAAGTCCTCGCCCTGATCGGCCGCGGCATGCGCAATGTCGACGTCTCCGAGCAGCTGTCCCTGTCGGGCAATACGGTGGCGACGCATATCAAGTCGATCTACCGCAAGCTCGGCATCTCCTCCCGCGCCGAAGCGTCCTGGCACGCGGCGATGCTGGGCCTTGCCCCCGGCAAGACGGACACGCCCGACACGCAGGCGCCAAGCGGGGCAACCGAGGGCACGGCCGAATAGCTGCGGTCCCGGTCTCGGGGCGGGAGGGAAACCGGGCTGGCTTTGGTTAAAGGTTCGGAAACCGCGTCGGTCGTATTCCTTGGTCCGCTCGCCTGAACAAGGGTTCCCTCCAGATGCCGCTCTTCTCCAGTAGAAATCATGACCTGATCGAGGCTATCGGTCGGTCTCAGGCCATGATTCATTTCAGGCCCGACGGAACCATTATCGACGCCAACGAAAATTTCCTTTCGCTGATGGGGTATTCGCTCGGCGAAATAGAAAACAAGCACCACCGTATGTTCGTGGACGCAGCTTATGCTGCGAGCGAAGCGTATCGTTCCTTCTGGAAAGAGCTCGCCAGCGGGGAATTCAAGTCCGACGAATTCATGCGCGTGACCAGCAGCGGCGCTCAGGTCTGGATACAGGCGACATACAACCCGGTGTTCGACGGCAAGGGCGAGGTCTACCGCATCGTCAAGATCGCGACCGATATCACGGCCGCCAAATTGAAGAGCTCGGATGCGCAGGGGCAGCTGGCGGCAATCAACCGCTCGCAAGCCGTCATTCACTTCGACCTCGACGGAACCATTCTGGAAGCCAACGACAATTTCCTGAAGGCGGTCGGCTACACGCTCGACGAAATCAAGGGCCGGCACCACTCGATTTTCGTCGCGTCCGACGAGCGCGAAACGCAGGAATACAAGGCGTTCTGGAAGCAACTCGGCGCCGGGCGCTTCATGGCGGGCGAGTTCAAGCGGATGACCCGGGACGGCGATGAGATCTGGATCCACGCCACCTACAACCCGATCCTCGACGCGGCCGGCCGGCCTTTCAAGGTGGTGAAATTCGCATCCGACATCACGGCCGAAAAGCGCAAGAACGCCGAACATGAAGGCCTGATCGCAGCAATCGGCCGCAGCCAGGCGGTGATCTCGTTCAGCAAGGACGGCATCATCCTGGATGCCAACGAGAACTTCCTGAAGGCGGTCGGCTATCGCCTCGACGAAATCAAGGGCAAGCATCACCGCATGTTTGTCGAGGAAAAGTATGCCCAGTCCGAGCAATATGCCGAGTTCTGGCAGACCCTCGCCGGGGGCAAGCACTTGTCGGCGATCTATCAACGCTTCAACAAGGCGGGAAATCCGATCTGGTTGCAGGCAAATTACAATCCGATCTTCGACGCCTCCGGAAACATCATGAAGGTGACGAAGTTCGCGACCGACATCACCCAGAACATGACGGCGCGACAGGCGGCCATCGAGGCAGCCGAGGAAACACTGAACACGGTAGGGCAGACGGCGCATTCCGCGCAGCATGTGAACTCGTCCGCGCAGGGCATTTCCCGCGGCATGGAGAAAGCCCGCACGGCCGTCGAGGCCATGCACGGGCGTTCCGAGATTGCCGAGCGGTCGACCGAAAAACTTCGCTTGGCCGCTGCCTCCATGGACGGCGTGGTGCAGCTCATTTCCAAGGTCGCGGACCAGATCAACCTGTTGTCCCTGAACGCGACCATCGAGGCCGCCCGGGCGGGCGAAGCCGGCCGCGGCTTTGCAGTCGTCGCCAACGAGGTCAAGACGCTCGCAAACCAGACCTCCCAGGCAACGACGCGGATCTTCTCCGAAATCGCTGAAATGCAATCGGTCGCAGGTGCGGTGGACGAGGCCTTGAAGTCCATCCGCAGTTCGATCTCCGACGTGCAGGACCTCGTTCTGTCGACCACCAATGCGACCGAACAGCAATGCGTGTCCACCGACGAAATCAGCGTCCGTCTCCAGTCGGCGTCCACCAGCGTCGCCTCCGTGTGCGAAAGCCTCGACAAGTGGGTGATCGGCATGGAGAACCGCCGCCGCGACGAGCGCAAGCGCGTCCACCGGGATTGCCTGATCGGCGGCATCAACGGGGAGAAGATCCGCGGCTCCCTGCGCGACATCTCGGACTCCGGCGCGAGGATCTACGTCGCCGATGGCTCGGCGATCCCCGATCAGGTCGTCGTGGAACTGGAAGACAAGAGCGTGAAGCGCGGCACGGTCGTGCGCCGCAACGGGCGGGAGCTCGGCGTCGAATTCCGCACTGAAGCGGCCACCTTCGCAGCCTAGGTCGCGGCACGGGGAAGCAGAATCACAAGGCCGCGGCCCGGGCTCTTGCCTCGCTTCCCTTTGCGCGGCGAAGCGGGTTTCGCGTGAGCGAAAAGATGGTGGACGTGCTCGGCGAGACGTCAAACTAGGTGTTCGCTGAACTCGCCGAATGGGAAGCGCTCTTGAACGACACGTCGCGGGCAAAGCGGCCCGGTCCGCCGACATCTCCTCCGACACCTTGAGCGAAGTGCCGACATGTCCACGAAGACGCGTATGGCTGGCCCTGACAGGGCCAGGCCGAAGACCACACCCTTTTCCATCTCGCTCACCAAAGACGAGAAGCGTATCCGGCGGCTGGTGCGCCTGATGGGGCTCATGCCGACCTACCGCAGGCCCAACACCAGCAGGCCGGCGAAAGGACACAAGACCTGTCCCTATCTGCAGGCAGGTCTGCGGGTGGATCGTCCGAACCAAGTCTGGTGCTAGGACATCACCTGTCTGCCAATGTGGCGCGGGTTCCTCTACCTGTTGGCGATCATGGACTGCGCACTCGAAAGGTCTTGGCTTGGCGCATCTCGATTACGCTGGAGGCCGACTTCTGTCTCGACGCGTTGAACGAGGCCGTCCACAAGTTCGGGCCGCCGGAGATCATGAATACCGATCAAGGATCACAGTTCACGTCCTTCGCCTGGACCGACAGTCTGCGCCGGAGCGGTGTGCAGATCTCGATGGACGGCAAGGGGCGGTTCATCGACAACATCTTCAGCGAGAGGCTGTGACGAACCCCGAAATACGAGAGCGTCTACCTGCGCGCCTGGGAGACAGGATCGGAAACGAAGATGACCAGCCGGAAATGGATGACCTTTTACTAACAAGCAGCGCTCTCACTCAGCCCCGATCAGCAAGTGCCACGAGTAGCTTGAATTACGCCAGATCCCGTTCAAAGGATCGGGAGTAGGCCACCCTCTACAGCAATGACACACCGCGCCTGTGAGGCGACAAAGACCGGCAGGCTTCTCTATCCGGTGGAAAGCGCGGAGGGAGCGCCCTCAGGGGATTTCGCCGCCTGCCGATACTCCTGTTGCAACAGGCGCTTCAGCAGCTTGCCATTGGGCTCACGTGGCAGACGGAGGCGGAAATCCACCGTTCGCGGACACTTGATGGGGGACAACCGCATCCGGCAAAAGGCGATCAACTCTTCAGCCAGCGCCGGTGACGGCTGCGCTCCGTCCACGAGTTCGACGACCGCTTTCACCTCTTCTCCGAAGTCGGCGTTGGGCACGCCGAACACTGCCGCGTCGGCCACCGCCGGGTGCGTGACAAGAATGTTCTCGGTCTCCTGAGGATAGATGTTCACACCGCCGGAGATGATTACAAAGGACTTGCGGTCAGTCAGGTAGAGATAGCCGTCTGCATCGACCCGCCCGATATCGCCCAGCGTCGTCCAGCCCAGACGATTGCGTGCCTTGCGGGTCTTGTCCGGATCGTTGTGATACTCGAAGGGAACGCCGTTGGCGAAGTAGACCTCGCCTTCGCAACCGGGCGGCAGTTCTTCCCCCTCGTCATCGCAGATGTGTAGCCTGCCCAGCTTGGCACGTCCCACCGACCCGGGATGGGCCAGCCATTCTCCGGTATCGAGAGCGCAGAAACCATTGTTCTCCGTGCCCGCGTAATATTCCATCAGGATCGGCCCCCACCAGTCGATCATCTGCCGCTTGACCTCGATGGGGCAGGGAGCGGCGGCATGGACCGCCATCTGCAGGGAAGACAGATCGTAGCGGCGGCGCACCTCGTCCGGCAGCTTCAGCATCCGCACGAACATCGTCGGCACCCACTGGCTGTGCGTAATCCGATGCGCCTCGATGAGAGCCAGGGCTTCTTCCGCGTCGAACTTCGGCATGATGACCGCCGATCCGCCGCGCTTCAGCGTCGTCATGGTGTGTCGCAACGGCGCGGCATGGTAGAGCGGCGCCGGATTGAGGTAACGGGTCTGCGCGCCATAGCCGAACAGATCGCACAGAAGCTCGATCAGGAAGGTCATCCGGCCGGGAGGCTGCGCCGGCAGCGGCCATTTCACGCCCTTGGGTCGGCCCGTGGTCCCCGACGAATACAACATGTCGAGCCCTTGAGCCGGATCGGCAATCTCATGCGTGGGCATGTCCCGGCACATATCGTCCCAGCAGGCTGCGCCCACGCAGGGCTCACCCACCATATAGATCGGGACCTCCGGCGGCAGCTGGGCACGCAGCATGCTGGCGACCTCGGCAAATCGCCCGGAGGTGATCACCAGCTTCGCGCCGCAATCGCGCGCGATGTAGAGCACTTCGTCTGCGGAAAGCTGGGTGCTGGCCGTCGTGTAGTAGAGCCCCGACCGATCGGCAGCGAAACAGGTTTCCAGAAACTCGCGGCGATTCTCCATCAGGATGAGAATGTGGTCGCCGACGACAAGACCCTGCGCGCGCAGAAGATGCGCCCCCTGGTTGGACCGCCGGTCGAGTTCTGCGAAGGTAACGGTCTCTCCCGTGTCCGCCATGACATAGGCGAGCCGGTCCGGGTCGCGCCTGGCAACCTGATCGATGTACAACATGTTCGTGCTTTCGCTGGCTGGAGCCCGTCGGCCGGTCACACCCGGCTGGGATCTTTCTCGATAGACGGAGGCCGCTCGGCGGCCGGACCTGGAGCGCGCCGACTTTTCATGGAATTGCTCTAGAACTCGATGACTGTCTTGCCGAAGCGATCGGCCTGCGCGAAATGGGCCATTGCCTCCTTCAATCCCTCGAAGGGGAAGGAGCTGCCGACGAGCGGACGCACCTGATGCGCTGCCATCGCTCTCAACATGGCCTCGAAGTCGTCGCGATGGCCTACTGTCACCCCCTGAAGGCGGATCTGCCGGGTAACGATCGGACCCAGCGACATGCTCAGGTCCAGACCACTCAAAACACCGATCATCGCAATCGTACCGCCGGGTCGGATCGCCCTGAGCGATTGGCCCAGTGTCTGAGCTCCGCCCAGTTCCACGATTGCATCATACCCGCCCCGCTCGGCCACCAGCGCCCGGGTCGCGCGGGCCCAGTCGGCGTGCTCCCGGTAATTGACGAGATGGTCCGCGCCCATCTCGGCAACACGCGCCAGTTTCTCGTCGCTGGAGGACAGCACCGTCACGGTCGCACCGTGCAGCTTGGCGAACTGCAATGCGAAGAGCGCCACCCCGCCGGTACCCTGAAGGAGCACGTGATCGCCGGGGCGCAGCCGGGCTTCTCCGGACACCGCACTCCAGGCGGTCAGTGCCGCACACGGCAGGCTCGCGGCTTCCGCATCGTCCAGATACTTTGGTACTTTCACCACCCCCTCTTCCGACAGGCACACATATTCGGCCATCACGCCATCCAGAGGCCCACCCAACGCCGATGCGAAGGCTGCTGCCGAAGGAGACCCGGCCACCCAGTTCTGGAAGAAAGTCGGACAGACACGGTCGCCCAGCGCCACGCGGGTTACGTCGGCACCGACCTCCACCACCTCTCCCACGCCATCGGACAGCGGGATTAGCGGCAACTCGCCCGTAGCTCGGCCGTATCCACGCTCCGGCACGATCAGATCGCGGGCATTCAACGCAGCACGGCGCATCTTCAGCAGCACCTGCCCCCGCCCGGCTCGCGGCACTTCGCGCTGGCCCGGACGCAGATTGTCCAGCCCCCAGTCATCCCTGATTTCAAATACACGCAAGGTTCATCCCTCCCGAAAAAGCTCGGTTTTCCGGCGCCCGGTCAGCGCCGCCACCCGCTCCAGCAGCATCTCGGTCGAGCCATCCACCAGCCCCACCACCTGGGTCGCGGCCAGATGCGCCTTCATCGGCGTTTGTCCCGACAGTCCCGCCGCTCCCAGCGCATGGAGAAGCTCCGGCATCCAGCGCCCCAACGCGTGCGTTGCGGCGATTTTCGCCTGGGCTGCCAGAAGCTGGGCCGACGCTGCCTCTTGGGCGACGGCCTCTACCGCCGCCGCAGTCAGAGCCCGCGCCGCGGCAAGCGCAACCTCGCCCTCTGCCATCCGCAAGCGCCAATGCTGATGGGCTTGCAACGGTTGACCGAAACTCCTGCGTTCGCGACCGAAGCCGTGCGCACTCTCCAGCGCGGCAGCCAACATCCCGCAGCACATGGCCGCCACATAGGCACGCGCGCCGTTTATCTCGTTCAGGATTGCCCGGAATGCCCCACCCGGCGGCAACAGCATCTCACCCTCGGGCACCCGATAGGCGTCCAGCGTGAAACCGCCTGTAGGCGCCGGCACAAAGGCATCGACCGAACAAGCCGTGCGGCTCACCGCCGGATCGTCAAGTCTCACGAGGAAGGCTGCGATCCCATCCCGCTCGCCGACCATTCGGGTCTGGGCGTAGACAATCGACAGGCCCGCGACCGCTCCATTGGCGATCCACGCCTTCTCGCCGTGGAGGCACCAGCCGTCCTCGGTACGCTGCGCCATCGTGGAAATCGCAAAGAAGTCCGATCCGGCATGAGGCTCGGTCAGCGCGGTGCAGGCATGGTGCCGTCCTGCCAGAAGGTCCGGCAGGAGACGCGCCGCCAGCTCGGCCGGGGCCGTGACAGCCAACCTGGCCGCCACGTTGTGCGTATTGACCAGCGACAACGCAAAGCCGAAATCGACGCCTGCCAGGATCTCGCAGGCCTTGGCCTTTTCACGAAAGCCCAATCCAAGCCCGCCGACTGACCGGGCCACTTCGATACCGGTCAGCCCCAGATCGGCAGCCCGTCGCAGAAGCTGCGCATTCACTGCTGCGTCGAGCGGTCCCGCCGCCGCCTGTTCCGCCAGTTCCCCGGCGGCGAAGGCGCGCACCTGATCCAGGAACCCCCGGTCGCACTCCCAGTCGAGACCGGTCATCGCGCACGCCTCTTCTTCAGGAGGCCAAGCGCATCGCTGGCCAACCCGACGATCCCGCGCGGCATGAAGATCGTCGCCAGGATGAGAATCAGGCCATAGATCACCAGACGGAAGCTGTCGGCGAACCGCAGATATTCCGGCAGAAAGACGATTGCGAAGGCACCGATGATCGGCCCCGTGATCGTCCCGCTCCCCCCCAGGATCACGGCAAGAACCGCATCCATGGATTGTGCGATGGTGAAGATCTCGGGATTGATGAAGCTCTGGTAGTGGGCATAGAGCGCCCCGGCAAAACCGGCAAACATGGCGCTGACGACAAAGGCAAAGAGCTTGTACTTCCAGGCAGCCAGCCCGGCGGCTCCGACCAGTGTTTCGTTCTGACGGATCGCGACCAGGACCCGGCCCAGCCGGGAATTGACGATCAGGGCAGTCAGCGCGGTCACGCCCGTCGCTGCGATCAGAACAAAATAATAATAGGTCGTGCGGTCGGCGAAATTGATCACCCCGTCCTTGCCGGCGCCGGGCTTGGGAATCCCCATAAGGCCAGCCTCGCCATTGGTCAGATCGGTCAGATTCAGCAAGACGATGAAAATGACCATATTGAAGGCCAGCGTGACGATGGCGAAATAATGCCCCTTCACACGCAGGCTCGGATACCCCGCGACGAGCGCGAAAAGAGCCGTGATCAGCGGCGCAGACAGGATCGTCAACCAGACCGGAAGGCCGAAGTTCAGCCCCAGAAGGGCCGTTCCATAGGCCCCGATCCCCATGAACCCGGCCTGGGCAATCGACACATAGCCGGTGAAGCCCTGAATCAGGTTCTGCCCCTGCGCAACAATTACCCAGATCAGCGCAAGGACCGAGAGGTGGATGTAGTATTTAGTCGAAATGAAGGAAGGGAGGACGATCAGTCCGGCCAGAATTACCAGATAAAGCAACCCGTTTTTCCTGGTGAGCGTCATTTCGCGCCTCCGAGCAGACCTTGCGGGCGGAACAACAGGACGACAATCATCACGACGAAGGCAATGACGTCCTTGTAAGCTGAGGACAGAAAGCCGGCCGCAAGCGCCTCTGTGACGCCCAGCACGAGGCCGCCGATGATTGCTCCGGGAATAGAGCCGAGCCCCCCCAGGATCAGCACGGCAAAGCCCTTCACGACCATCGCCTCGCCGACACCCGGCGCGATGGCGAAGAGGGAGCCGACCATGACGCCCGCCGCAACGCCGAGCATGGTGGACATCGCGAAAACGATCAGCGGGATGCTGCGGACATTCACGCCCATCAGGATCGCCGCATCGCGGTTCTGCGCCACCGCCCGGATCGCCTGGCCGGTCTTGGTTCCCTCCACGAAGGCGGTCATGGCGATGACCAGCACCGTCGCAGCCAGGATGACGTAGAGCCGCGTTTCGGGGATGGTCACCCCCGCGATCTCGAACACCCGGTCGAAGCCGGTCGGGATCACCACCTGATCGGCCCCGAAAAGCTGGAGATTGATCCCTTCGACCATCATGGTCAGCCCGAGCGCGATGATGAAAGCATTGATGTGATTGGCGTTTCTGACCGGGCGGTAGGCAAGAAACTCAATGAGCCCGCCCACCCCCATGCCCACGACCAACGCGACCGGAATGGCAAGCCAGAGCGAAACGCCCTGGGAAGCCACGAGCACATAGACCAGATACCCGCCGAACATCGACACCGACCCGTGTGCGAAATGCGCGATGCCGAGGATGCCGAACACCGTGGTCAGGCCGAGGGCGATCAGCACATAGACACTGCCGATCGCCACGCCATTCGTGATCTGCTGAACAAGCTCCAGCATGGTCTCAACCGTCGATGGAGCTGAGGAAGCGGGAATAGTCCTCGGCAACCGAAGGCAACTCCTGCACGAACACCCATGCACCGTCCTGCCACTGGAACGCGCCGTTGGTGGTGTAGGCCTGTCCGTTGCCATCGAACATGCGTCCGTCGATGGGGATGTATTGCATCACCGCCTCCTTCGGCACCGGCAGGTCCCGCAGGGCCTTGGCCACGGCCGCGGCATCCTCGACCGTCCCGGCCTTCAGGATCGCATCGCGCAGCGCATAGAGTTGGTCATAGGCATAGGGCGAGCTTGGCGAGGGCTGGACACCAAAACGTGCCGTGAAATTCTCGTGGTAGGCGCGACCGGTTTCGCCCGTCGACTGCAGGGTCAGTTCGGTCGGCCGCAGGTCCCACACGCCTTCCATCTGCTCGGAGGAGGCGACGCGCAGGAACTGTTCCTCGCTGCCGCTGGTAAAGCCGTAGCGCGGCACATCGAGCCCCAGTTCCACCGACTGCCGGTAGACGAAGGCCGCTGGCTCGACATACCCGACTACCAGCAACGCATCCGGCTCCAGCGCCCGGATCTTGGTCAGTTGCGGGCTCATGTCGCGATCTTTCAGGCCAAAAGCCTCGCGCGTGACAATCTCACCGCCGCCTTTGACGAACTCGCGCTCGAAAGCGTCGACATACATGGCGTAGAACGAGGTTTCGAGGGCCCCGATCACAGCAACCCGCTTGTGGCCCTTCGAGGCGACGAAGGTTCCGGCTGCCGCCCCCGTGTAGTCGGCGGGCGGGCGGGTACGCACCAGATTGTCTATCCCGCGCGTGGTGATCGAGCGTTCGGCGGCATTGCCGACCAGCATCACCGCATCTTCATTCTGGATGAAGGAGGCCACCGCGCCGGTTGCCCCGGAACAGCAGAAGCCCAGCAGGAACCGCGCGCCATCCCGGTCGATGAGCTTGCGCACGCTGTTCGAGGCCTCGGTCGGATTGGCCTTGTCGTCATAGGACAGGACCGTGATCTTGTAGGTATCCTCGCCGAGGCGGATGCCGCCGGCTGCATTCACCTCTTCCGCGGCCAGTTCCACCGCCCGTGCCTGAGGCACGCCATAAACGGCGGCGGGCCCGGTCAGCGCATCGCTGACACCGACCACCAGGTCCTTTTCCGCCGCGCCGGCCAGAGACGTGGAGGCTGCGAGCACGGCAGCAGCAAGCCCCGCGCCGATCGTGGATCTGCGTTTCATGAGTTCCTCCCTAGTGTTGTTGTTCACGCCCGGTTCCGCCGGACGGTTTCGGTCTCCCGCGCTCCGCTCAATCGCCGAGATAGGCGCGGGCGACGTCCGGGTTTTGCTGCAACGCCTCGCCGGTTCCCTCCAGAACCACCTTGCCGACCTCGAAGAGGTAAGCGCGGTCCGCCAGCTTCAGCGCCATCAGCGAATTCTGTTCGACAAGCAGGATGGTCATGCCCCTCGCCTTGATCCGGGCGATGGTCTCGGCCACTTCCGCGACGATTTTCGGAGCCAGTCCGAGCGACGGCTCATCGAAGATGCACACTTTCGGTCGCGCCATCAGGGCACGGGCAATCGCCAGCATCTCCTGCTCGCCGCCCGACAGGGTGCCCGCGGCCTGCCGCGCCCGTTTCCGCAGGATCGGAAACATCTGCATCATTTCATCGAGATCGTCGGCCTGCTCCGCGTCGCGGCGGGTGTAGGCCCCCAGCTTCAGATTCTGGAGCACCGTCATTTCAGGAAAGACCTGACGCCCCTCCGGACACATGGTGATGCCCGCCCGCACGATCTCGTGACCGCTCGCTCCGGTGATGTCGCGGCCCTGGAACCGGACCGTTCCGCCGCGCGGCTTTACCAGACCGCAAACGGTTTTCAGCGCCGTGCTCTTTCCCGCGCCATTGGCACCGATCAGCGCAACGCATTCCCCCTGGTTGACGTGAAAGTCGATGCCGTGCAGCACCTCGATCTGGCCATAGCCAGCCTTCAGTCCGCTGACCTCCAGCATCACGCGGCCTCCCCGAGATAGGCGTCGACGACCCTTTGATCGGACCGGATTTCCCGTGGCGACCCTTCGGCGATCTTCTCTCCGAAATTGAGCACGGTGATGCGGTCGCACACTTTCATGATCAGGGACATGTGATGCTCGATCACCAGCACCGCGTGCCCGCGTGCCCCGAGCGCAAGAATGAGATGGCTCAACCGGTCCCGCTCATGCGAAACCATGCCGGCCGCCGGTTCATCCAGTAGAATGACCGCTGGGTCGGCGGCCAGCGCCGTGGCGATCATCAGGAATCTCTGATCAGCGGCAGAGACTTCCGCGATCCGGGTATCGGCGAGATCGGCAAGCCCGGTCAGTTGCAGGATCTCGTCCAGCCGGCCCCACAATTCCGGTTCCATGCGCGCCCCGGAGCGGAGCATCGACCAGACGCCGCGCCTGGTCCTCGCCGGCTCCGCGCCCAGCAGAACCTGCTCGCGAACCGTGAATTCGGGAAAGACACTGGCCGTCTGGAAGGTCCGCGTCAGGCCGGCCTGCACCCGGGCATATTCCGGCAGATGGTGCACCGGCTTGCCACGCAAGCGGATTTCGCCCGAGGTCGCGGGAAAGACCCCGGCCAGTGTGTTCACCGTGGTCGACTTGCCGCTGCCATTGGGCCCGATCAGTCCCATCACCTCTCCCCGGGCGATGCCGAAGGACAGGCCGTCGAGCGCCTTCACGCCGCCAAACGTCTTTCCGAGATCGCGAACGTCTAGTGCAAGGTCCACCGCATCCTCCCTGCCTGCGTCTCCTCCACGCAGGCCTCCATCCATCGGCACCTTAGTCAGCCTCCCTCCGGCGCGGAATTTCAAAAAACTGTCAAACTATCCAAAAATTCGATAGCCTGACGGCAAAGCGCGACGCCTCAATTCAGAATTGCAGAACGGAAGCCGACACTTGGATCAGATCAGAAACCTGAATTCTCTTCAGATTTTCTTCGCCGTTTCGGAGCTGAAGAGCGTCAGTGCGGCAGCGCGGGCCCTGACGACCAGCCAAAGCGCGGTCAGCTATCATATCAAGAAATTAGAGGATGACCTCGGCGTGCCGCTGTTCGACAGACGCTTCGACGGGCTGGAGCCGACGGCGTTCGGCAGCCTGCTCGCCAGCCATGTCGGCAAGGGATTTGCCGAGATCCGCGCAGGGCTCAAGAACATCGCCAGCCTGCGCAATGGACGCGAGGTCTGTGTGGCCATGGTTCCGATGTTCGCCAGCCGCTGGCTGGCCCCGCGCATTGCCCATTTCTGGGAGGCTCATTCCGATGTCCAGCTGAGCTTCGTTCACCATGGCAACAACTACACCGAGCTGCCGCGCGGCACCCTGAATGCGGACATGGGCGTGCAATGGGGCCTCGGCAGATGGCCGGGTTTTACCGCGCAGGAGATTTTTGCCGACGACCTCGTCGTTGTCTGTAGCCCCGTCTATCTGGAGCGAACCTGTATCAGAACGGAGGCGGACCTTGCCCATTGCCGGCTGCTGCATGTCAACGATCACGACCTGTGGGGCGAATGGTTCGGGGAGGTGCTCGGCTTCCCGCCCGATCCCCGGAACCGGATGCTGCTCGAGGACCGGAGTTTTCAGCTCAGTTCTACCCTCAACGGCGTCGGCGTCTCGCTGATGGTCAAGAGCTTCGTGCAGGATGAACTGGCCGCCGGAACCCTGGTCAACCCGCTGGGCCGCACCTATCCAACGCAGTGCCGCTATTATCTGGTCCAGCCGGAGAATTTCGCCCTGTCCGGGCCGGCCCGGAAATTCCGGTCCTGGCTGTTGCAGGAGACCAAGGGGTAGGCCTGTCGGCCGATCCACACCACGCCCGGTGCAACGCCGGCACAATAGCCGGCGTCGCTGCGCAGCGGCCGGCGCCCCACCTGGCCGATGAAATCCTGCCCCGAGCTCGCCTGACAGGAGGCGATCACCTGCATGGTCGGGGACCGTCTGGTCCCCGACAACGGCTTCGGCAGCCCCATCTTCAGGTCGCGCCAGATCGTGACCGTGGGCACCGCGCACCGGCAAGGCTTTCGCCCCGGTCGCCTGAACCGCGCCGATGAATGATCTCGGCGTTATAATGAATAGCACCGACTTTCGCGGATGCCCTTGGGTTACATTTCCTGCTGCGGTTCAAACTCTACGGGTGGAAGCATCCCGTTCCTGACGTTTTTGCGCTTTGGGCTGTAGAACATCTCGATATAGTCGAGCAGCCCCCGCCTCGCCTCCTCGCGTGTTCAGCAGGTCCTGCGCCGTATCCGCTCGCGCTTGAGGAGCCAGCCGATGACCGCCTGCTGGTCGAAGGGCCGCACGAAGCATTACGACTACTATCTTTGCGATACGCGCGATTGCCCCGATCACCGAAAGTCGGTACGCAAGGAGATCATCGAGGGCGAATTCGAAACGCTGTTGGCCGCGCTCAAGCCGAGCACGCATCTCTCCCACGCGATCTACGAGATGCCGCGCGACCAGCGGAAAAGCCGCCTTTTCTAAAGCTCGAGCTTTCCACGCGATGCGAGTGTTTGAGCGCGCAACTTCGGGCGGTATCCCCACAGCTCTCCCTTTTCCGCCTCCCAATCCAGAGCCGGCAGGATGTTTTCCTCGGGAAGCCAGGGGACGTCGATCTCCCTGCAGTAGGTTTGCTTAAGGAAGCGAATTTTTTCCTTTTTCAACGCTTTCTCGAACGCGTCGGAACAGAAGACCCCGCTACCAATCGGTTGCAGATAGAGACCTTTCCATAAATGACGCGTCTCGATTGCCATCCGGCTCAGTACAATTTCCTTTTCACGATCTATATCTATGCAAGGCTTGTCTATCTCCTCAAACCGGCCCCATCGAAATCTAGATTCTTTTACAAGAACAGTATCGACGGAGGTCATGCAGTTAAATACATAATAATTTTGCTCAATCGAAAACCCGCTTTTTCTTCGCAATTTCAGCGGAAAGAACTGGTGTATGCCGGGCTCAAATTGCTCGACCAGGTCCTTGAAGCGTTGACTGACTGCGTTGCATCCCGGCATCGGAAAGACGTCGGGCACTCGCTTCTTTGTCGTTTGCTGAGCAGAAACGGGGATTTTGGTGGGATCAACCCAAAACCCCAAGCTGAGCCCAAAAGCCTTATCGCCTCGGTTGCCAAACTTCTCCTCGTCGTCGAATTTGAATTGAGGAGTCGACCAAGCTTGGTAGACCAACTCAAGCAGCCATGCCATCGAGTTGCCCCTCTCCGCCTTTCAAAAGACCACACCCTTTTTCATGAGTGAATGTTTCCGATAGCAAACTGAGGCCGAGCATCGCTTGTCTGCCCGCCCTCGCGGAGCAAGCGAGCGAAGCGGGTTTTGCGTGAGCGAAAAGATGGTGGGCCCGGCAGGACTCGAACCTGCAACCAATCCGTTATGAGCGGACGGCTCTAACCATTGAGCTACAGGCCCATCGACAAGCTGGATGCCCGTCGCGCCGGGCGGGGCGGGAACGGCAATGCCCCGCGCGGCGTGCGATCCTTCCTACAACACCTTTTCGAGGGGTTGCAAGGCGGGGCGCGACGCGCGACAAGCGGAAATGCGCAAGGCTAGGCGCAGCGCCCGGGCCGCATGCGAGCAACAGGGAGCCCCATGCCGCAATTTCCGCTCCTGGTCGCCACGACGCTGGTGTCCATCACCCTGTTCGGCTGGCTTCTCGTGCTCGGCCGCTCGCTGCTGATCCCCTTCGTCATCGCCCTGCTCGTCTGGTATCTCATCGTCGCCCTGGCCGAGGCGATCCGCACCCTTCCGCTCGGCCGCGTGCGCCTACCGCGCCTCGTTGCGGTGCCGGCCGCGCTGGCCGTCATCTTCATCGTCTTCAGCATGGCAGTCGACATCCTTGCCGCCAACTTGACCGAGCTTGCTCGCGATGCGCCGGTCTACCAGGCCCGGCTCGACCAGCTTCTCGAGAGCGGCTCGATCTGGGTCGGCCTTGCCGACCCGATCCAGATGCGCGATCTCGTGCCCGACAACGCCCTCAACCGGGCGCTCAGCGCCGGCGCCAACGCGATCACCCAGATCGCCGGCTCCGCCTCGCTGGTCTTCATCTACGTGCTGTTCCTGCTGCTCGAACAGTCCACCTTCGACCGCAAGATGGCGCGGCTGTTCTCCTCGCGCGAGCGCATGGAGATCGCCTTCCTGATGCGCGAACGCATCACCGGGGCCCTGCGCCATTATCTCGGTATCAAGACCGCGGTCAGCGTGCTGACCGGCGCGCTGACCGCCGGCCTGCTGACGCTGCTCGATCTGCCCTATGCCGCGCTGTTCGGCTTCATCGCCTTCGCGCTCAACTTCATCCCCACCATCGGCTCGCTGATCGCGGTGATCTTCCCCAGCCTACTGGCGCTGGTGCATTTCGAGACGCTGACCCCCTTCCTGGTGATCAGCCTCGGCCTCGGCACCATCCAGTTCCTGATCGGCAACCTGCTGGAGCCGCGCCTGATGGGCAACAGCCTCAATCTCTCCGGCCTGGTGATCATGCTGTCCCTGTCCTTCTGGGGAGCGGTTTGGGGCGTTACCGGCATGCTGCTCTGCGTGCCGCTGACGGTGATGGTGCTGCTCATCTGCGCCCAGTTCCCGGCCTCGCGCCCCGTCGCCGTCCTGCTGTCCGCAGACGGCGAGGTCGGGGCCCCGATGGTGCCCAGCCGCCCCGGACCGCCCTCGCCGCCGGCGTGAGGCGTGCCGGCACGCCCCTCCCCGCACACGCCAGACCGCCACCTTGCAAATCCGCGCAAGGATCCTGCGCAATTGACCCTTTCCTCCGCCGAAATCGCCCCCAAACCAAGCAATTTCTAGCCTGGCACCGCACAACCAATCGTTATAAATACCTAAAATACCATCCTTGACGCGAAACGCTTGGCCAGTTTATGAAACCATGTGACCCTGACGTCGACGAAAGACTAATTCGGGAATGTCAGCCCCATCATTCACAGAACAAAGACACGCTTGCGGGTGTCGATTGACTTTGTGTCCTTCGCACACTCTTTAAACAATTTAGGAGGAAACAGGATGAATATCTTGAAGGCAGCCGCCGCTGCCGTGATCACGCTTGGCATCAGCGCGGTCCCGGCGCTCGCCGAGATCGACACCGTGAACCTGCGCCTGGCGCATGTCGTGAACGAGCAGGACGGCTTCCATGCCGCCGCGACCAAGTTCAAGGAGCTGGTTGCCGAGCGCTCCGACGGCAAGATCACCGTCGAGATCTTCCCCAATGCCACGCTGGGCGACGAGCGCACCCTGCTCGAGGGCATGCAGATCGGCACCGTGGACATGGGCGTGATCACCAACGGCCCGGTGTCCAACTTCCTGGAAGAGATGGCCGTGTTCGAGCTGCCCTTCCTCTTCCCCTCGCCCGAGGCCGCCTACAAGGTGCTCGACGGCGAAATCGGCCAGGAGCTGCTCGACCGCCTGTCGGAGGTCAACCTCAAGGGCCTCGCCTATGCCGAGCGCGGCTTCCGCAACCTGACCAACTCCAAGCGCCCGATCAACACCCCGGCCGATCTCAGCGGCCTGCGCGTGCGCGTGATGGAGAACCCGGTCTATATCGACAGCTTCCGCGAGCTGGGCGCCGACGCCATCCCGATGGCCTGGACCGAAGCCCTCACCGCCATGCAGCAGGGCACGATCGACGGCCAGGAGAACCCGGTCGGCGTCGTCTACTCGTTCAAGCTGAACGAGACCCAGACCAACATGACCATGACCCGCCACACCTATGCCCCGGCGATCTTCGTCATGGGCATGCCGAAGTGGAACGAGCTGTCGGAAGAGACCCAGCAGATCGTCCGCCAGGCGGCGCAGGAAGCGGCCGAATACGAGCGCGCGCTCAACGCCCGTCTTGAGGGCGAGCAGCTCCAGGCGCTCAAGGATGCCGGCATGACCGTGGTCGAGAATGCCGATCTGTCCGCCTTCTCCGCCGCCGTTCAGCCGGTCTACGAGAAGTACGGCGAGAAGTTCGGCGACTACCTGCCCCGCATCCAGGAGGCGCTGAAGTAAGATGCTGGCAGGGTTGGCGTGGATTGACCGTCTTCTGGGCGAGACGCTCAAGCCCGTGGTCTTCGTGGGGATGGCTGCGCTCGTCGCAGTCATCACGCTCCAGATCGTCTCGCGGGTGTTCTTCACATCCGTGAGCTGGACGGAGGAAGTCGCCCGCTTTCTCCTGATCTGGATCACCTTCCTCGGCGCCACGCTGGCCTATCAGCAGGGGCGGCATATCGCGGTCACGATCATGCGTGACAGCCTGCCGCCCGCGTTCAAACGGATCGTGACGGGGGCCGCAATCCTCGTCACGATCGCCTTTCTCGTGGCCCTGGCCCGGGTCGGCTGGCAGTACACGATGCTGCAGAGCTTCCAGAAGTCTCCCTCGCTGCGACTGCCGATGAACTACGTCTATGTCGTCATGCCGATCTCTGCCGCGCTGATTGCCTTCCTGTCGTCCATCGACCTGATCCGGCTGCTCGCTGGCGGCGGCATGCGCGAGACCCCGTCCGAGATCGACGTCGAGCTCGAAACGCAGATCCACGGGAAGGATCGCCGGGTATGAGCCTCCTTCTTTTCGGACTGTTCGTCCTGTTCCTGCTCATGGGGCTGCCGGTCGCCATCGTGATCGGGGCGGCCACCATGACGGCCCTCCACACGGACGGCACCTCGCTGATGGCCGTGCCGCAGCAGATGTTCTCGGGCATCAACTCCTTCGCCCTGGTCGCCGTGCCGATGTTCATCCTGGCCGGCGACGTCATGGCGCAGGGCGAGATTTCCAAGCGCCTCGTCGCCTTTGCCGACAGCCTCTTCGGCTTCATCAAGGGCGGGCTGTCCATCGTCTCCGTCTTTGCCGGCATGTTCTTCGCCGCGATTTCCGGCTCGGGCGCGGCGACCACGGCCGCCGTCGGTGCGAGCCTCGTTCCCGAACTGAAGCGCAAGGGCTACGACCCGGCCTCCGCCGCCTCGCTGATCGCCGCCTCCGGCACCATCGGCGTCGTCATTCCCCCGTCCGTGCCGATGATCATCTATGCGGTGATCGCCCAGGAATCGGTCGCCAAGCTCTTCCTCAACGGCTTCATTCCGGGCGTCGCCATGGGCGTCGGCCTGATCATCATCGCCGTGATCCAGGGTCACCGCCGCGCCTATCCCCGCGGCACGGAGCTGAACCCGCGCATCATCTGGCGCACCTTCGTCGCCGCCAGCTGGGGCCTGATGGCGCCGCTGATCATCCTGGGCGGCATCTTCTCCGGCATCTTCACCCCGTCGGAAGCCGCCGTCATCGCGGTGAACTACGCGATCCTGATTTCCTTCGTCATCCATCGCGACATGACGATGAAGCAGCTCTACGACATCGTGCTGCGCGCGGGCGTGACCACGGCGGTCATCATGTTCGTCATCGCGGCTTCGTCGGTGCTGAGCTGGACCCTGTCGAGCTGGCAGGTGCCGAACCAGATCGCCACCGCCGCCCTGTCGCTGTCGTCCAACCCCTATGTCCTGCTGCTGTTGATCATGGCGGTGATCCTGGTCGCCGGCGTCTTCCTGGAAACCGCCTCGGCGCTGATCATCCTGACGCCGATGCTGCTGCCGCTCGCGGCCCAGCTCGGCCTCGACACGGTGCATTTCGGCATCATCATCGTGGTGGGCCTTGCCATCGGCATGGTGACCCCGCCGGTCGCCATCAACCTGTTCGTCGCCTCGACCATCGCCGGGCTGCCGATCGAGCGGATCGCCAGGGCGGTGATGCCCTATCTCGCGACGCTGCTGGTGGTCTATCTGCTGATCGCCTTCGTGCCCTTCGTCTTCTGACGGGGGCCGCGCATCGACGTTTTCGGAACGGCCGCCGCGATCCTGTCGCTGCGGCCGTTTTCGCATGCGGCCCCATGCCGTCCGGCCGGGCCATGTGGATTGACCCGAAACGACCCGAAAACCACCGGGCGAGCGCCTTCCGTCCGCCGCAATTGCTCGCGATGGTCGCGCCATTCCGCGTCCTGCGCCCGAGGGCTGCGGCGGACCGATTCCGTTTTTTGAAGGAGATATTCGATGACCTCGCTCCAGACCGCCGCTCGCCTTGCCTTCGTCGGCTCGCTTGCCCTGGCCGCCGCCACCCTGCCCGCACGGGCGCAGGAGACGCCGCGCATCGCCACCATCGACATGGTCGGCACCGGCATGGTTAGCGCCGCCCCGGACATGGCGATGATCACCAGTGGTGTTGTCAGCGATGCCGACACCGCCGCCGAGGCGCTGGCCGCCAACACCGAGGCGATGTCCGCCGTGATCGCCCGCATCAAGGAGGCCGGCATCGAGCAGCGCGACATCCAGACCTCGGGCTTTTCCGTGCAGCCGCGCTACCGCCAGGTGAAGAGCTCCGCTCCGGAAGAGTACCGCAGCGAGGTGTTCGGCTACCGCGTCTCCAACAATGTCGGCGTGCGCGTGCGCGACCTTGCCAAGCTCGGCGGGCTGATCGACGTGATGGTGCGCGACGGCGCCAACCAGGTCGGCGGCGTCACCTTCATCGTCAGCGAGGAAGGCAAGCTCAAGGACAGCGCCCGCAAGGAGGCCATGGCCGACGCGATCCGCAAGGCGGAGATCTATGCCGAGGCGGCCGGCGTCAAGCTCGGCCGGGTCCTGTCGATCAACGAGCAGGACTTCGGCGGCCCGCGTCCGGTGATGATGATGGCCCGCGCCGAAATGAAGATGGACGGCGCGCCGGCGCCGATGGAAGCGGGCGAGAGCTCGCTCGAGGTGCGTGTCAACGTCACCTGGGAGCTGGTCCAGCCGTAACGGCTGCCTGCCCCCGCAAGACGCTCTCCGGCGCGGGTCATCCCGCGCCGGACTTGTTTTTACCGCCCGCTGCTACGCCGTCACCTTGCGCCGGCCGCTATCAGCCGGATAGCAGCCCATCGCGCATCCACACCTGCATCTGCTTGCGGCTGGAGGCCGTCTCGCCGACATCGGGCCAGTCGAAGCCGACCTTCAGCCCCTCCAGCGGCAGATAGCCGCGCTTGCGCCAGAACGGGTCGAGCGGGCTGTAGTCCTTCGGCCGCTCCGGGTGGTCCGCCGGGCGGATCACCGCGCAAAAGGCCGCGCGGTCGAAGCCGAGATTGCGCGCATGCGCCTCGCGGCCCTCGAAGAAACCGTGCCCCAGCCCCTGCCCCCGATACTGCGGATCGAGCACGGATTCCGCGAAATAGAAGACCGTCGCCGGATCGAGGCCGGCGGCCGCGAACGGGTCGCGGAAATCCGCGACTTCTTCGCCAAGGGGCTGTCCGGTCGCCGCGCCGACAAGTCTTTTGCCGGCTAACGCACCGACGACAACGGCGCCCTTTCCTTCCGCATATCGACGCAGGTAGCCACGCTCGTAGTCCAGCGATCCTTCGTAGAGATACGGCCATTCCCGGAACACCCTGACCCGCAATTCCGCTAGGTCGTCGAGCACCTTGTGAATTTCCTTACCCGTCAAAGTAACAAGCTCTGCCGTCATCGCCTCTCGCCGGTTTTCGGGGACTTGCGGAAAAACGTCCATTGCATCGCAGCACGAACCACCCTATAGCACCCCCGTTCGGGACTGAACCCGGGTTTCATCTGCTGGTTGGGGAGACCGCCATGTCTGACGACGGCCTCTTCCAATTGGGGATGGACTTGGAAGCACGTCACCATGAAGGCGCCGACGCATCGTTTGCGGACGCATATGCCTTCGACGTGCCGAGAAGCACCACCCATACGGAAGACAACGACACTACCGCGCCTGCGGCCAACACGCAGGACGACCGGCTCGATCACTTCATCGAGCGCGAGGGCGTCCGCTGTGCCGGTTCGCATCTGATCATCGATCTCTACGACGCCACGCGTCTCGACGATCTTCCCTTTATCGAGGAGACGTTGAAGACCTGCGTCACGGAGGCCGGTGCAACGCTGCTGCACATCCACCTGCACCCGTTCGAGCCTACCGGCGTGAGCGGCGTCGCGGTGCTGGCCGAAAGCCATATCTCGGTCCATACGTGGCCCGAGGCAGGCTATGCGGCCTTCGACGTGTTCATGTGCGGCGATGCCCGGCCGGAAAAATGCGTGGAGGTTCTCGAGCAGGCCTTCCGCCCCGGTCGCACCAGCGTCAGCGAATTGCTACGCGGCAAGGAGGTCGCATGAGCGACGGGCTGGTCTTCCGCGAGACGCTCTATCCTGGCGTCCAGGTGCAGTATTCGTGCGACGACATCCTGTACCAGGATCGCTCCGAGCATCAGGACCTCGTGCTGTTCGCCAATCCGGTGTTCGGCAAGGTCCTGATGCTCGACGGCGTCACCCAGGTCACCACCGCCGACGAGTTCATCTATCACGAGATGATGGCGCATGTGCCGATCCTCGCCCATGGCGAGGCGCGCGAGGTGCTGATCGTCGGCGGCGGCGACTGCGGCATGGCCGAGGAAGCTCTGAAGCACAAGGGCATCGAGCGACTGACCCAGGTGGAGATCGACGACGCCGTCGTCGAATTCTCCAAGGAGCATTTCGCCGATTTCAACGCCTCCGTCTTCCAGGATGACCGCTTCGATCTGGTCATCGCGGACGGTGCGCGCTTCGTGGCCGAGACCGACCGCCGCTTCGACGTGGTGATGGTGGATTCCACCGACCCGATGGGGCCGGGCGCCGTGCTCTTCACGCCCGAGTTCTATCGCGGCGTTCACCACTGCCTGAAGCCGGGCGGCGTACTGGTCACCCAGAACGGCGTCCCCTTCCTGCAGAAGGGCGAGCTGGTGTCCTCGATCGGCCACTTCTCGAAGATCTACCGCGACGCCTATGCCTATGTCGCGGCGATCCCGACCTATTTCGGCGGCCACATGGCGCTCGGCTGGGCAAGCGACAATCCTGCCCTGCGCCGCCAGCCGCTCGACGTGCTGGAACAGCGCTTCGAGGCAGCCGGCATCGACACCCGCTACTACACGCCGGAAGTGCACCAGGCCGCCTTCGCGCTGCCGCGCTTCATTCGCGATGCGGTCGCGGAAGGCAAGAGCGGCGCCTGACGCCTCTCTCCTTGCCGAGAACAGAAAAGCCGCCGCCCCTCGGGACGGCGGCTTTTTTCATGGCCTGACGCTGGGGGCGTCGTGCCTTCACGCCATCTTCTTCGTCTTTCCGGCAGGCCTCTCCTTTCGTCTTCCCGGACGAGGCCGAAGGCCGAAGATCCGGGACCGGAGAGCCACGGTGCCCGAGGCAGGCGTGAAGCGGTTCCACGAACGCCCTCGGCGCTCCGATCCCGCATCTCCGCTGCGCTGCGTGCGGGATGACGAGGAGAGGGTTTCCGGTATCCTCGCTGCCGCTCTGGCAACCAATAGGCCCCGGCTCGCGCTTCGCTTGACCGGGGTGACGGCAGAGGGGATGCAAGGCTTTTGCCAGTCTCTTCGGCTGTCATCCCGGCCGCGCGCAAGCGCAGAGACGGGACCCATTGGCACCCTCAGCGGGCGTGAGGCGGGAGCGCATCGCCACCTCCACGGCTGTCATACCTGCGAAGGCAGGTATCCAGTATCCACCGGGGCGGATGGTGCCGCGAAGCTAGCCGCCACCGGCGTTCTCGCGGCAACGCCCCCCTCAGTCGCGCGCCTCGAGCCACTCTCTCAAACCGGCCCGGTCGCCGGACAGAACCCCCTCGGCCACCCGCCGCCCGACCGCCGCGCCGAACTTGTAGCCATGGCCCGAGCAGGCCGAGACCACCGTCAGCCGGTCTTCTCCGGCGACGAAGAAATGCTCGTCCGCGGTGAACGTGTAGGCGCAGGTCACCACCTCGCTCACCCGGTACTCCTCGATGCGCGCGAACGGCGGGCCGAAATGACCGCGCAGCCGCTCGCCCTCGCCGGGCTCCGGCACACGCCGCTCGTCGGCGCCCGAGCGCACCTTGTGGATGCCCGCCCCCACCTTCAGCCCCGTGCCGCGCACCGGCGGCAGCACATAGCCGTCGACCGTGCCGCCGACATCGAGGATCACGGGCGAGGCCTCCCAGGCGGCAACGAGATCCGCCGGCGGGTCGAGATAGGCGACCGCCGTGCGATAGGAGGTCAGCCGGTCGGAAAGCTGCGGGAACAGCTGCAGCACCCAGGCCCCGGCCGTCACCACCACATGGTCGCCGGCAAGCTCCTCGCCCCCGGCAAGCCGCACCTTGCCCGACGCCGCATCCACCGCCTTCACCCGCGTTTGCGGGCGGATCGTCACGCCGGCGCGCTGCAGGAAGGCCAGCAGATCCTGCCCGATATGCCGGCACAGCAGCACGCCGCCTTCCGGGCTGGAGGCCGCCGAATGCACGCCGCCGGGATCGAGGAACGGGTGCCGGCGCACCGCCTCATCGCAGCTCAGGTCTTCCACCGGATAGCCGCCGGCCAGCAGGCTGTCGCGATACTCGATGGAGGAGTCCCGCCCGGTCTGCGACACCAGCAGGAACCCCGTATCGGCCAGATGCTTCGCGCCGAGGTCGGCCCACATCTCGTCCCAGGCCGCATAGGCCTCGTCGATCCGCCGCTGATAGCCGCCCTGCGCCCCGTAGGCACGGCGGATGATGCGGTGATGGTCGCCAGAGGCCGACAGCGGATTGGGGATCGGCCCCTGCTCCAGCAGCACCACCTCGACGCCGCGCTTTGCCAGCGACCATGCGGTGGACAGGCCGGCGATGCCGGCCCCGACGACGATGACCTTCATGGGAACTTGCCTCCTTGCGGGCGTGGGCCGCCTGCGGCTGCGGGCTCAGATCAGGCGCCGACCTGGGCGATCCACTCCTGCAGATTGTAATAGGTGGTGATGCGGGCGATCCGCCCCTCGCGAATGTCGAAGAACGTGCCGGCCGGCAGGCGATAGGTCTGGCCCGCCGCCGGCGGCAGGCCCTCGTCGGTGACCAGATAGGTGCCGGAGACGATGAACTCGGCCGCTGCGCGTGTGCCGTCATCGCTGGCGAAGATGACGATTTCCGACAGCTCTTCCTTGTAGCAGCGCGTCATGTGGTCGTTGAACGCGGCGAACAGCGCCTTGCCCTGCCGCCGCTCGCCCTGGTTCACGTCATGGGCGATGTCGTCGGTGACGAGCTCCAGCATCGCTGCCGTGTCGCCCGCGTTGAAGGCGGCATAATAGGCGTCGAGGAGCTTGAGGGTCGCAGCGTGCGGCATGTCTGGTTCCGGTGTTCGGGAGAGAAGAAGGCAGGCGTTGCGGCCGCATTCTGGCCTTCCCGTCCCGGCCTTGGCAAGCCGCAGCCATCCCCCTTGTCCACACCGTCCGCACCGTGCTCCCGCACCCGGCCCTCACTCGGTCGGAACGGCATCCTCCGCATACTGCGCCAGGAACGCCGCGCTCGGCGGGATCGGCTTGATCATGTCGATCAGCACGCCATTCGGATCGCGTGTGATAAAATGCCGCTGGCCGAAATCCTCGTCGCGGATATCCAAGAGGATCGGCAGGCCTGCCGCCTTCAGCCGCGCGTATTCGGCATCGACGTCCGCCACCTCGAAATTGAGCAGCAGGCCGGCGACCGACTGCCCGCGTGCAGGCGCCGGGATCGTCTCATGGCTGCCGTCCAGCACGGCAAGGTTCACGGACGGATCGCTTTCCGACTGCAGATGCACGTACCAGTCGGCGCTGAAGGCCCGGCGAAAGCCGAAATGCGTCTCGTAGAACCGCGCGGTCGCTTCCACCTCGCCGGTCATCACCACCGGATAATAGCTCGTCACCTTCATGGCCCGTCCTTCCTTGCTTTCCATCGGCAGCGCGCCCGCCGCCCCTGCGGCCCGGCCGCCTTGCCCGTCCCTTGGCGACAACAGCAAACCCTTGCCTGCCGGCGCCGCTCCATGTCACATACATGCAGCATGTATCCATATACATACAAACAGCCTGTATGTAAATAGGTGACCCGATGGACCACACGATGACGGAAAAGCCCGACCGGCGGCGCGGCAAGGGCCGGGGCAATTCCGAGCGCTCCGCCGAAATGCGCGGCGAGCTGATCGCCGCCGGCCGGCGGCTCTTTGCCGAAAAGGGCTTCGCCGACACCTCAACGCCGGAGATCGTTGCCGCCGCCGGCGTGACGCGCGGCGCGCTCTATCATCACTTCGCCGACAAGACCGCGCTCTTCGCCGCTGTTTTCGAGGCGGAGAGCCGGGAGGTCGCGCGCGAGATCGAGGACGAGTCGAACGATGCCGCATCGGCGCGCGAGGCGCTGCTTGCCGGCGCGCGGGCTTACTTTACGGCGATGCGCGCGCCCGGCCGCTGCCGCATCCTGCTGGTCGACGGCCCGGCGGCGCTCGGCCCCAATGAGGCCATCCGCCTCGACGCCCTGCATGCCGGCCGCACCCTGCGCGAGGGGCTGACGGAAGCCCTCGCGCAAGGAGCGCTGCGCGCCCTTCCCCTCGATGCGCTGACCGGCGTGCTCTCCGCCGCCTTCGACCGCGCCGCCCTCGACATCGCCTCGGGCGCGGACGAGACCGGCTTCCTCGCCGTCTTCGCAGCGCTTGTCGACGGGCTGCTCACCCCGGAGCGGTAAGACCCGCTCCGGGCACGCCTCAGGCCAGCCCCAGTTCCTTCAGCGCTTCCTCCAGCCTCACATGGCCGAGGAACCCGCCCGCGGAGGCCGCCTCCTCGCCCGCTTCCACGCCGGCGGCAAAGCGCACCGCCGGATCGTCCGCAAGCCGCGCGAACAATACCTGCAAGCGCGGGAAGGCGCTGCGATCCGGCACGCCGTGATATTCGGCCCAGCGCGCGATCCCGTAGAAATAGGCATCGGCCAGCGTCCGGCTCTCGCCCAGCAGATACGCCCCCTCGCCCAGCATTCGCTCCAACTGCGCATGGGCGCCCGTCAGCTTTGCCTGCGCATAGGCGACGAGCACCGCCTTCGCCTCGCCTTCGACGCCATGCTCATAGGCATGCCAGAGCGGGCTGAACCCGTCGAACAGCGCCGTGTTCAGAAAGGCCAGCATCTGGTTCAGCCGGTCGAAGCCCGCCGTTCCCTGGCGAAAGCCGAGACCTCTTTCCGCCCCCTGCGGCGCCAGATGGTTGAGGATCGCCATGCTCTCCGCCACCAGCCGGCCGTCGGCGGTGGCAAGGCTCGGCGTCTCGGCGACCGGGTTGATGCGCCGATAGGCCTCGCTGCGGATCTCCTCGCCGGCCATGTCGATGCGGCACAGCCGATAGGGGATCTGCAGCCATTCCAGCGCGACGATCGAGCCGAAGGAGCAGCCCGCCGGCACACCGTAGAACAGGATGGGGGTCATGATGTCTTGTCCCTTTGCTTGCGGGGCGAGAGGTCTCGCCCGGATGCCGGGACTATGCAATCATGGACGCTGGCTCTGTAGCCCACGATATGCCCGCTTCAAGTCCACAAATATGGACGCTGCCGATGTACAATCTCAACGACCTGCGCTTCTTCGTCCGAGCGGTGGAGGGCGGCGGCTTTGCCGCTGCGAGCCGCCTGTCCGGCACGCCGAAATCCACCGTCGCCAAGCGCGTTGCCGAGCTGGAGCGCCAGCTCGGCGCCCGGCTGGTGCATCGCAGCTCCCGCAGCTTTCGCCTCACCGATGTCGGCCGAGACGTCTACGAGCATGCGCGCGCGGCGGTGATCGAGGCGGAAGCGGCCGAGGCCGTCGTGCGCCGCCGTCTTGCCGAGCCGAGCGGCACGGTCCGCCTCACCGCATCCGTACCGGTCTCCCGCTTCCATCTGGCGCCGAAGCTCGCGACGATCCTGCAGCGGCACCCGAAACTCTCGGTGAAGCTGCATGTCAGCGACCGCTTCGTCGACCTTGCGCATGAGGATTTCGACATCGCCGTGCGCAGCCACCGCGCGGCGCTGCCCGATTCCGGGCTGATGCAGCGGCGCCTGTCGGAGGAAGCGGTGATCCTGGCCGCGGCGCCGGCCTATCTCCAGCGCACCGGTACGCCGCAGACCCCGGCCGACCTCGCCGGCCACGAGCTGATCGACATCGGCGACGGTGCCCCCTGGCAGCTCGAAGGGCCGGACGGCGCCCGCGCCGAAGTCCGCCCCGGCTCCCGCCTGTCGCTGAACGAAGCCGGCATGCTGCTTGCCGCCGCCTGCGCCGGGCTCGGCATCGCCTGCCTGCCGCAGCAGGTCGCCGCCGGCGCTCTGGAGCGGGGCGAGCTGCTCCCCCTCCTGCCCGGCTGGCGCGCCGGCACCATCACCACGACCATCCTCACTCCGCACCGCCGCGGCGTGCTGCCGGCCGTGCGCGCAGTGATCGAGGCCCTTGTCGAGGCGTGAGCTGCGCCCGTCCGGTCACGCCATGTCGAGCGGCACCAGGATGGCATCATCGTCGAGCCGCACCGGCGTTCTCGCCGGCCGCACGTCGTCCGGCACGGGTGCCGACAGCAGCTTCACCGGCAGCGGAAACGGCACCGAACGGCCCTCGGCCTCGATCTTCGCAAGCACCCCCTGAAGCATCTCGAGATGCTGGTGATTGGCATGGGTGCTCGGCCACATCGTCTGCTTCAGAACCGGCCCGGCGAACCCGCCCCCTTCCGAGCGCTCGCAGATCGCCCGCAGCAGGCGCACCTCGTCGCTGTCGTTCGGATCGAAGCCACTCCGGGCCCATCTCGTTCCGCCCGATGCGAGGTCGAGCGTCACGTCGTCGCTCATCAGGCTCAGGATGTCGATTGCCGTTGCCGCATCGCAGTCCGGCTGGCGCACCACCCACAGCAGGATCGGGTGTAGATGCTCCGCATGGTCCCAGTTGAGGTCGGGCAATATGTGCCAGAGATCCGGGCTTCGCGGCGCCCGCGTCTGCAGCCAGGCCAGGATCTCGGGCATTTCGATACGCGTCATGGCCGGCGGCTCTTCCGGCCGGGCAATGGTGGCGGCGGGCACGCGCTGCTGCGTCCGCCGCCTGGCTACGCGTGGCAGATGGCGAACGACCAGAAAGGCCGTTCCCGCGATCACGACAAGGTACCAGAACCAGATCGGCAATCCGTCGAGCATGGCAATCACCTCAAGAAAGCAATGCCACGACCATGCCGGCACGGCCTTAAGCCGGCCCTAACCCGCGCCCCAAAACTCATGGCCCAAAAACTCAGGCCCGAAAACGCAAACGGGCGCGGCAATGCTGCCGCGCCCGAAAGGGTCATGGTCTTGCGAAAACAGCCTCAGGCCGCGCCGCGCATCCGGTCGATGCTGATCGGGCCGGGGCCCGCCGCCGACAGGTACAGGAAGGCGAAGCAGTAGAGCGCCGCCAGCTCGCCGCCGTTGAGGAGCGGGTAGAAGTTCTGCGGCGCATGCACCATGAAATAGGCGACCGCCATCGTGCCGGAGGCGAGGAACGCGGCCGGCCGCGTGAACAGGCCGAGCACGATCAGCGCGCCGCACACGAGCTCGATCAGGCCGGCAGCGCCGCCCATGGTCATCGGCGAGGCGCCCGACATCTGCGTCGGCGGCAGGCTGAGATACTTGGTCGTGCCGTGCTGCAGGAACAGCAGGCCCGCCGCGATGCGGAAGACGCTGAGAAGCGGTCCGGAATAGCTCTTGAGGAACGTCATTCAAGCCTCCTTCGTGCCGCGCTCCCGATTGTGGGCGCCCGCCCTGCAAACAGGATGCAGGCAACGTCCCGGCACGGCAAGCGCCAGCCTAAGCCGATTTTCTCGGCGAGCGGGAGCCCCCTGACACGAATGTGAGGGGATAACCGGTGCGCGCGCCAGACCATAGCGCGGCCGCGCAGCCCTCGGCCGTCATTTCGCTCTCTGCCGACAGAGAGAGGCAGCGGCGCTGAAAACGCTCCGCCCTCGCGGTTCGTCCTCCCGGACGGCGCGCAGCGCCGAGCCGGGACCGGAGAGCCGAGCGCCTCTCGGCCACGCTCCCGAAAGACACCAGACCCGCCGTGCAGCAGTACACCAGCAGCGCCCCGGCGCGGCAATCACCAGCGCAACCCGATTTTCTCCCGAAACGGGAGTACCCCTGGCACGTATGTGAGGAGACAACCGGGATCAGGTGGCGGAGCCGTCATCGTCGTCGTCCGCCTCGGCTCTCGTCTTCGCCGCCTCTTCGTTCTCGGCGGTGTCGGGAGGAGCATTCTCCTTCTCCCACTTCTCAAGCAACTTGTCGGCCAGCTTCAGCAATCGGTCCACCTTGCCGAAACCGGCGGCCGCCGCCGCAACGCCAGCAACCGGGCCAAAGACCACCCCGATCAGTGACGAGATCGCAATGATCGTGGCGGGTCGCGCCATGGCTCCAACGCCATCGGCGATGCCATCGACGACCTTGGCCCGCGCCTTGTCGTAAACATCGGACGCAAGTCGCTTGGCCTCCCGAGTAAACGCGTTGTCGAGGGCAACACGCGCAACCGACGAGACCGAGTTGCGAACGACAAGTGCGTAGTCGGCAATCCGCTTCTGCCGCACAGCCGGAGGTGCAGGCTCGTTCGCCAGTGCCTCCATCGTGCGCAAGGCTTCGACGGCCGACGGCCCCACGACTTCGGGATGCCCGGCTGCCTCATCGACGATCTCGTCAAGACGAGCTTTGACGGCCTCAACCTCCGACGGTTCGATGGCAAGCGCCGTGATCTCGGCTTCCAGCTCGCGCAGCGAGGGAAAATAGCCTTGCAGATCCCTGGCCGTTTCGGACAGGTCTATCAGCGCCGCCAGCGCGTCCGGATAAAGGAACTGTTCCTCGTCGCCCGGACTGGAATACGCCTGAGCGTCAGCCTCCACCGAGCGGGCACGAGAGCGCAACAATGCCGGCCGCAAGTCCGCAACATTCTCGGGCAGTACAGAAATAAGGCCCTGAACGGACGTAAGGACCCGCTTGTCGGCGTTGCTCCGCTCCAGTCTTTCCGCCAGGGACCCAGCTTTCCGCCTCGTTTCATCCAGCAGGATCTGGGCACCTTCCGGATCGGACGCGATGTCCGCTGGAGGCACCGCTTCCAGTCGGTTGTCCTGCCAGCGGAAACGATAGGCGGCCGGCGCCTGCGCCTCGACATTGTGCAGGGCTTCGTCGACGGCGTGGGCCAGCTTCGCTTCGCCGTCCTCAGACGTACCGGCGGTTCTACCACCCTCCTCTTGCCACTTCGGATGGACGTAGACACCGGGCGCCGTACGGATGATCCGTCCGCTGCGCGCAAGATCGCTCAGCCGACCACGGATGGTGGTGTCTGCCGGTGGCGCCTCGAATGTCGCGAAATACCCCCGGATCTCGTCAAGCGACGCCGGACGGCCAACCTCTTCAAGAAACGAGACGATAAGCTCCGGGAACGTGCCCCCCTCGCTACGCTTTGCGTTGGACAGCCGGTAGTTCGCGATCTCCGCAATTTCACTCAGGATATCTTCAGCGGACCGCTCGTCAGTGATGGTCCAGAACTCGTTCGGCTGGGTGGCGATGGCGATATCCGCTGCCCTACCAAAAAGGCTGCGGGGGTTCGCGCTCTTCGGCTCGGGCAGAATCGCGCGATACCAATCGACGATCAGTCGCCATGGACCGTTCTTGACTTCATCTCGTGCAGCAAAACGGTCGAACGGATCGCGGACCCAAGGCGGAGAATGTTGTTGAAAAGAACTATCGTCTCGAAGGTCTGAAAAAATCCAGAGTGGCTCATTAATCAACTCACCGACTTCGCCAGTAAGTTGCAGCCAACTGCAATCATTGGAAGCAGCCATCCGAACAAGATTACCAGCTCCAACTGGTGAAATATTGACTGCAGAAGCAGCAGACCTGGCCGCCAAAGCGCTAATATTTACAGTAAAAGCAGCAGCAGCTCCATTGACGCTACCGCCACCAAACGCTCCACTGGCTGCTTGCGTAGCTCCAAGTGCCGCAGAAAAACGAGCATCAGCGACTGCCGCCGAAATGGATTTATAGGAGCTTATTGGCTGACTATGTATATCGGAGCGTTTATATTTTAACTTAATAATAGAAATAAAAATATCTCTAAAAGAAAAAATGACTAAATCACCCTTCTTGCGAGGATCTCCATCAAATTGAATTTGCTTGCCATATGCGGCATGAGCCCAAAACACCAGCGGAAACACCCGCAGTGCCGCGCGCACGGCAATGACCTGCGCCCACTCAGCCGGCTTGTCCGCCAGCCACGCTTCCAGTGCTTCCGGACTGTCGATCTCCGGCCGTTTTACGTCGTCCGCCAAGCCTGCCCCCGCAGTGCCGCGCCGCAGCGCGTTCCCCAACGCCAGTCTGGCGGGAGCCTCAAAAAACAACAACCTCTTTTCAGGGGGGTGAGGCTCAGTTGCCGGGGAAGCCGCGGGCCGACCATTCCGAGCGCGGGACCGGCGCGCCGACGCGGAAGGTGAAGCTTTCCACCCGCGTCACCTGCGTGTTCAGCTCGCAGCGGAAGGCAAGGTCGTACCACTGCCCGCCGGCGCGGAAGGCCGCCCGGCGCGGCTGCAGCACCGTGCCGCTTTCCAGCCGGAAAGAGGGCAGGAGATCGGGCTGATAGGGCGGCGTTGCCGTGCGCAGCTGCGCCCGCAGCTCGGTCATGCACAGAAGATCGACGCGCGCGGCCTGCGGCATGCCGTTCATCGCCGTACGCATGCGCGGATCGTCGGAAATGTCGCGCGAGAACAGGCGCGTTGCCGTGGTGCCGCCGGCCAGCTCGCCCTCGCCGCCCCCGCCGCTCGGCCGGGCAAAACTCAGCCCGCCGGAGCCCGGCGTCGTTGCGGCGATCGCCCGCGCCACCGCCTCGGCCTCCGATTGCGGATCGGCGCGGGAGCCTGCAAACAGCGGGATTTCCGCCGGCTTTGCCCGCGGCACGGCCGTCCCGCCCGCCGGCACACCGGCCCCTTCCGTCGGCGCGGCCAGCACGTCGAGATCGCTCGGTCCTTGCGCCTCCGCCTCGCTCGGGTCGGTCAGCGCCGCAACTTCCGTCTCCGCCTCGCTCTCGGCGTCCGGCGCGCTTTCGGGTGCGGCCTCGGGAGCAGCTGCGCCCTCCTGCGGCATGCCCTCTTCCTCGGCGCCCGGCGTCTCGGCCGCAAGCTCCTCGGCAGTGCCCGTCTCGCCGCTGTCCGCGGTTCCCTCGCTCTCCGCCTCGCCGGGACCTTGCTGCGCGCTGTCGCCTTCGGCCTCGCCCGCGGGCTGGTCCTGCCCCTCCGCGCTGGCGGACGTCTCGGGCGCCTCTTGCGGGGCGGTCTCGGCCGGCTCGTCCAGGCCCTCGCGCAAGGTAATCTCGCCGGCCTGGTCCTCGCTGCCGCTGTCCTCCTCGGCAAACTCGGTCACCGGCATCAGCACGCGCGGCACCGCCGCCTCGGCGGCTACCTCCGGCGCCTCGGGCGTTTCCGGTGTCTCTTCCGGCGTCTGTTCTTCCGGAGCCGGCGGCGGAGGTGGTGGTGGCGGCGGCGCGGCCTGCGCCTCCTCCTTCCGGCACGTCCTCTTCTTTCGGCGACAGGGGCGGCGGCGGGGCGGCGGCGGTGCGGGCGGCTCGGCCTGCTCTTCCGCCTGCTCCTCGGCTGCGGGCGGCTCGATCAGCACCACCTCGATAGGCTCGTCGACGGTCGGCGGCAGCGCGCGCACCGCGCCGGGGCCGAAGAACACCAGCCAGGCGGCCGCCCCGTGCAACAGCAGCGAAAGGGCAAGCCCCGCCCCGATTCGCCGCCGCAAGCCGGTTCCGCGCGCCGCCACGTCCGCCGTCTCGCCGGCAGCGCTTTCGGCAACGGGATCGGGCGCGACCTGCGGCAGGTCCTGCGACGCGGGCACGGCTTCGCCCCGCCGCTCGCCCGCCCGCTCGCTAGCGGGTGGCAAGGACGTGAAACCCGGCTCCTGCTTGTCGATTGGCTGTCTCAGGGTCAGGCCCCGTCGCTCCGTTCGGTGTGGTCGGGCACGGTGTTTCGTGCGCCCGCTGCTACGCCTACCCCAGCTTCGGGGAAAAAGGGAGGCCGCACCTGCGCGCACCGCCCGTCTCGCGCCTACGTGATCGACGCTCTCCCGCCTCATGCCTGCCAAAGGTGCCAATGGGTCCCGGGGCGCGCTTCGCTTGCCCTAGATGACAGCCCGTGAGACTGGCAAAAACCTCGCATCCCTTCTGCCGTCCCCCCGGACGAGCATCGCGAGATCCGGGGCCCAATCGTTCCCAGAGCGGCTGCGAGAGCAGCCCCCAAAAAAACACAGGGCCCGGCGTTGCCGCCGGGCCCCGAAAAATGCCTGAGCCCTGGCTCCGCCAGCGTCCTCAGCTGTCGAGGAACGAGCGCAGCTTGCGCGAACGCGAGGGGTGCTTCAGCTTGCGCAGCGCCTTCGCCTCGATCTGGCGGATACGCTCGCGCGTCACCGAGAACTGCTGGCCGACTTCCTCCAGCGTGTGGTCGGTGTTCATGCCGATGCCGAAGCGCATGCGCAGCACGCGCTCCTCGCGCGGGGTGAGCGAGGCCAGAACCCGCGTCGTCGTCTCGCGCAGGTTCGACTGGATCGCCGCGTCGATCGGCAGCACCGCGTTCTTGTCCTCGATGAAGTCGCCCAGGTGGCTGTCTTCCTCGTCGCCGATCGGCGTCTCGAGCGAGATCGGCTCCTTGGCGATCTTCAGCACCTTGCGGACCTTCTCCAGCGGCATCTGCAGCTTTTCGGCCAGCTCCTCCGGGGTCGGCTCGCGGCCGATCTCGTGCAGCATCTGGCGCGAGGTGCGCACGATCTTGTTGATCGTCTCGATCATGTGCACCGGGATGCGGATCGTGCGGGCCTGGTCGGCGATCGAGCGGGTGATCGCCTGCCGGATCCACCAGGTCGCATAGGTGGAGAACTTGTAGCCGCGCCGGTACTCGAACTTGTCGACCGCCTTCATCAGGCCGATATTGCCTTCCTGGATGAGATCCAGGAACTGCAGGCCGCGGTTCGTGTACTTCTTGGCGATGGAGATGACGAGGCGCAGGTTGGCCTCCACCATCTCCTTCTTGGCGATGCGCGCCTCGCGCTCGCCCTTCTGCACCATCGAGACGATGCGGCGGAACTCGGCTGTCTCCAGGCCGGTCTCCGAGGCAAGGCTCTGGATTTCCTGGCGCAGCTCGCGGATCGTTTCCTTCTCCTGGGCGACGAAGTTCTTCCAGCCCTTGGAGGCAAGGTTCGCGACCTTGCGGATCCAGTTCGGATCGAGCTCGTTGCCCTGGTACTGCTTCAGGAAGTCGCCGCGGTCGACGCCGTGGCTGTCGGCAAGGCGCAGCAGGCGCCCCTCGTAGCCCATGAGCCGCTTGTTGATGTCGTAGAGCTGCAGGACCAGCGCGTCGATGCGCTGCTGGTTGAGCGACAGGCTCTTCACATCGACGACGATGTCTTCCTTGAGCTTCTTGTAGCGGCGCTCCTGGGACGGCGACAGGGTCTTGTTGGCGAGCTTGTTCTCGACCAGCTGGTCCTGCAGGCGGCGCAGCTTCTTGTAGTCGTCGGCGATGCGGTCGAAGGTCTCCAGAACCTTCGGCTTCAGCTCGGCCTCCATCGCGGAGAGCGAGATGTTCGCCTCGAACTCGTCGTCCTCCTCGCCGTCGCCCTCGCCCTCGGTCTCGCCGGAGGCTTCGCCATCGCCCGCCGGGCGGGCAGAGCCCTCGCCGCGGGCCGTCGTCTCCTCGCGGGCCGTTCCCGATGCGCCGGAAGCGCTCGTCTCGCCCTCAGAAGCACCCTCCTCCTCGCTCTCCTCGGCATCGTCGCCGCGGAAATCGGGGCCGGCATAGGTCGCCTCGAGATCGATGATGTCGCGCAGAAGGACCTTGCCCTCGTTGAGCTCGTCCCGCCAGATGATGATGGCCTGGAAGGTCAGCGGGCTTTCGCAGAGCCCGGCGATCATCGCCTCGCGGCCGGCCTCGATGCGCTTGGCAATGGCGATTTCGCCCTCGCGCGACAGGAGCTCGACCGAGCCCATCTCGCGCAGATACATGCGCACGGGGTCGTCGGTGCGGTCCGTCGGCTCCTTGGCCGTGGTCTTGGCGACGGTGGTCGGTCCGGCCTCGACGATCTCGCCGCCCTGGTCGTCCGCCTGGGCCTCTTCGGCCTCTTCTTCCTCGATGACGTTGATGCCCATGTCGGACAGCATCGCCATCGTGTCCTCGATCTGCTCGGACGTGACCTCCTCGGACGGGAGCACCTCGTTGAGCTCCTCGTAGGTCACGTAGCCGCGCTTCTTGGCGAGCTTGATCATCCGCTTTACAGCGGCATCGGAAAGATCCAGAAGCGGACCGTCAGAGGTCTCGGTCGCGGTTTCCTGGGTCTCTTCCGCCTGGGTCGATTTGGCTGCCATGGTTGTCTCCGGCCCCGCCGGCCCGCGGGCCTGGCGCTGTCGTTCGTGTCACGCTCGTTGCCCGCCAGGCGGGCCCGGTTTCCGCTTTCCGCGCCTCAGGGCGCCGTGAAAGCCGGAGGACCGGCTGATTCATTTCGCGGCTGAATGCCGGATCCTTTCCCGGCCACGGCCTTGCGGCCATGCAGATCCCCTCCCTGCGACGCGCCGCCACGCCAGCCGGGACAGAATGTCAGTCTTAGTCGCTGTCCGTTAAGTGCCACTTAACCCTGCAACCCGGTTCGACAAGACAAGACACCGGACCAAGCCGTCGCACAATGAAGGCTCCGGCCGTCCGGTTCCGCACGGGATATCGGCAGGCAAGGTGATTTCGGGCCGCCGTGTCGGCTCCTGTCATGTCTTGCGACCTCTTGTCTCCTGGACCGGGTCTGCATGACGGGCCTGTCGCGGCTCTGGATGCTGCCTGAATTGCTTATGTAGCGCAAAGGTTCGGATTCGCAAGAGTGATTCGTTGGACGTCAACCAAAGAGGCGGCGCGATCCACAGCCGCGCGCCCCTCGTCCGTCAGCCGCCGGCGCCGGCAACCGCCCCGTGCGTGCCCCCGCCCTGCACACCTGCACCCTGGGCCATCGCGGCCCGGGCGCGCGCCGCAGCTCCCGCCGGGCTGGAGGACACCGGACGGGCCGAGCGGAAGACCTTGCCCCGCTCGGCGATCTCCTGCTCGTCGCGCGCACATTCCTCGCGCCGCCGGGCAAGGTCCTGCGAATGGGCGCGGATGCGCTCCCAGTCCGCCTCGTCCAGCCCGTCGCCGAGTGCGGCCAGCTCCGCCTCCAGATCCTGCTCCAGCGCCCGCAGCTCCAGCACGTCGAGATAATGGCAGAACAGATCCTCGATGAACTCCACCGGCGGCTCGTGCCGCAGGATCGGCAACCGCTGCAAGAGGTCGTGGAAGCGGGTGATCAGCCCGCGGCCTCCGCCGCCCCCGGCCTCCTCCGGCCCGTCCAGCGCCTCGGACAGGATCTGGAAGAAGCGCGTGTCCAGCGTCTCGAAGAAGCCGCTCACCGGCACGTCCTGCAGCTCGGTGGCGATGCGGCACAGCTCGTCGCGGAAGCGCGCATGCAGCACATCGCCGAACTGCGCCTGCGACAGCCGCTCCACATGCCGCTCCAGCAGCTCGGGATATTTCAGGCACAGCCCGCACAGCATCCGCTCATGGCCGAACATCGAGCTTTCGGGCAGGTCCGATCCGCGCGCCTGGCCGGAGGGCGCCTTCTGGGCGCCGCCCTGGCCGAAGCCCTGCCCGCCCCCCTGTCCGTTGCCCTGCCCACTGCCCTGGCCCCGCGCGGCACGCGCCTGCCGGTAGAACAGGTTGGACAGCCGCAGCCGGATATCGAGCTGATAGCCCCGGCGCACCCGCTCGTCGGCGATGGTGCGCACCAGGTCGTCGAGGCTCTTTTCCAGGGCCGCGCGCCGTTCGGGCGTGTCGATGCGCGCCGCATCCACCTCGCGCGACCACAGGACGTCGATCAGCGGCTGCGAGCCCTCCAGCGCCTTGGTGAAGGCGGCCAGTCCGCCGTCGGCGATCAGGTCGTCCGGGTCCTTGCCGTCGGGCAGGAAGACGAAGCCGAAGGAATGGCCGCTGCGCAGTCCCGGCAGGATGCGGTCGACCGCCCGGTGGGCGGCCGAGGTGCCGGCGGCATCGCCGTCGAAGCAGATCACCGGCTCCGGCGCCAGCCGCCACAGCCGGCCGACCTGCTCCTCGGTGAAGGCGGTGCCGAGAGCCGCGACCACATTGCCCATGCCCGCCTGGGCGATGGCGATGGCATCCATGTAGCCTTCCACCACCACCGCCTGGCCGGTGCGATGGGCGGGCTCGCGCGCCCGGTGGAAGTTGAAGACCATCGTGCCCTTGTGGAAGAGCGGGGTCTCGGGCGAGTTGAGATATTTCGGCTGGCCGTCCGGGTCGAGCGTGCGCCCGCCGAAGGCGATCACCCGGCCGCGCTCGTCCTGGATCGGGATCATCAGCCGGTTGCGGAAGCGGTCGTAGGTCGGCCGGCCGTCATCGGGGCGGATCACCAGCCCCGCCTCCACCATCGAGGCCTCGTCGACGCCCTTGCCTATCAGGTGACGCTTCAGCGCATCGCGCCCGTTCGGGGCATAGCCGATGCGGAACTCGCGCACCGTGTCCGGGCGCAGGCGGCGGCGGGAGATGTAGTCGCGCGCCTGCTCGCCGCCGCTCATCGCCAGCGCATCCTGGAAGAAGCGCGCCGCCATCTCGCAGATTTCCGCAAGGCTGGCGCGCTCGGCAGCACGGGCCGCCGCCTGCGGATCGGGCGCCGGCAGCGCCACGCCCGCCTGCTCCGCCAACCGCTCCACCGCCTCGGGAAAGGACAGCCCCTCCGTCTCGGTCAGGAAGCGGAAATGGTCGCCCGAGGCGCCGCAGCCGAAGCACTTGTAGCGGTTGCGCCGGTCGTCGACGTGAAAGCTCGGGGTCTTTTCCTGGTGGAACGGGCAGCAGGCCCAGAAGTCGCCGCGCGCCGGCTGGGACTTGCGCCGATCCCAGCTCACCCGCCGCGCGACCACCTCCGACAAAGGCACTCGGGCACGAATCTCATCGAGGAGACCGGGTGAAAATCGCATGGGCTTACAGGCTTTCGAAAACGGAGGATCGCCGGCGCGCGGCCCCCGGCGAGGGCGGCGGCGCCGAGCATCGGTTTCAGGGTAGGACAGCCGGGCGGAGATTTCCAGTCGCCGAGAGGGCGCGCCGCCATGCGGCCGTCCGGTGCGGGGCGCGAGACGGCTCGCGCCGGGCTATTCGCTGCGCAGCAGGTCCTTGACCAGGCAGCTTGCCCGCACGAAGTCCATCTGCCCCGGAAAGCGCTCCTTGAGCGCGCTCATGCAGCGGCCCATGTCGCGCAGGCCCCGCGCATTGATGTCGCGCACCACGTCCTCGCAGGCATCCTGCATCGCCCGCTCGTCGAACTGGCGCGGCAGAAACTCCTGGATGACCGCCATTTCCTCGCGCTCCTGGGAGGCAAGGTCCAGCTGGCCGGCTTCCTCGAAGTCGCGCACGGAGCTTTCGCGCTGGCGCAGCATCTTGTTGAGGATCTCGCGGATCTCCGCATCCGGCACGACGTCATGGCCCAGCTCGCGGGAGCGCGCATCGCGGTCCTTGATCGCCGCCAGCATAAGCCGCAGCGTCGCCGCCCGGCGCTTGTCGTCGCTCTCCACGGCGTCCTGCAACGCCGCATCGATACGTTCACGCATGATCTGCCCTGCCGTTTGCCCGGGCCGGAAGCGCGGAAACTTTCCTCAAAGCTTCGGCTCCACTGCCGGACACCTCGTTCATCATGTTGATTTACAAGGATTATTTTTGTATTGTGTGTTGGTTGACCCTCACGCGCGCTTCCCCTAGAGTGCCGCGCGACACGCACCGTTGACAGCCGAGCCCCGCTCCGTCAAGGCGCGTTCAGCGAAATCATGTCATCGAACCGATCGAGAAAGCAAGATATGACGACCGCCGACGTCTGGTCCGCGCCGCCGACCACGGCCGTTCTCGTCCTGGCCGACGGAACAGTGATCGAGGGCAACGGCTTTGGTGCCACTGGCCAGGCCTGTGCCGAAGTCTGCTTCAACACCGCCCTTACCGGTTACGAGGAGATCCTCACCGATCCCTCTTATGCCGGTCAGATCGTTACTTTCACGTTTCCGCATATCGGAAATGTGGGGACGAACGAGGAGGATGTCGAGACCGTCAACATGGCCTCGTCCTCCGGCGTGCGCGGCGCCATCGTGCGCGCCGATGTCACCGAGCCGGCCAACTACCGTGCCTCCCGGCATTTCGATGCCTGGTTGAAGGCGCGCGGCATCATCGGCCTGTCGGGCATCGACACCCGCGCCCTGACCGCCCTGATCCGCGAGACCGGTGCTGCCAACGCGGTCATCGCCCACGATCCGGACGGCAATTTCGACATCGAGGCCCTGAAGCTTGCCGCCCGCAACTGGCCGGGCCTCGTCGGCATGGACCTTGCCAAGGACGTCACCTCCTCGCAGAGCTACGGCTGGACGCAGACCCCCTGGGTCTGGGACCAGGGCTACGGCGAGCGTGAGGACGGCGAGTTCAACGTCGTTGCCATCGACTACGGCATCAAGCGCAACATCCTGCGCCTGTTGACCGATGCCGGCTGCAAGGTGACGGTGCTTCCCGCCGATGCGAGCGCCGAGGACGTGCTCTCGCGCAAGCCCGACGGCATCTTCCTGTCCAACGGTCCCGGCGATCCGGCGGCAACCGGCGAATATGCCGTGCCGGTGATCCGCGACCTGGTCGCCAGCGGCCTGCCGGTCTTCGGCATCTGCCTCGGCCACCAGATGCTGGCGCTCGCCCTTGGCGGCGAGACCGAGAAGATGCACCAGGGCCATCACGGCGCCAACCATCCGGTCTTCGACCGCACCACCGGCAAGGTCGAGATCACCTCGATGAACCACGGCTTCGCGGTCAACGCCAAGAGCCTGCCGGAGACGGTCGAGGAGACCCACGTCTCGCTGTTCGACGGCTCCAATTGCGGGCTGCGGCTCAAGGGCAGGCCGGTCTTCTCGGTGCAGTACCACCCGGAAGCCTCGCCCGGCCCGCGCGACAGCCACTACCTGTTCCGCCGCTTCACCAACCTGATGCGCGCCCGCGCCGGCACCCCGGCGCTCCCGGAAAAGGACGCCGCCGCCTGACAGGCGCGCCCCGGCCGAACCGGACATGATCACGACACGCCGCCCGCCTTGCGGGCGGCGTTTTCTTTTGCCCCCGGGAAGACGCGACGAGAGAAGCACGACCTCTCCTCCCCTCTGCCGTCACCCCGGCCAGGCGCAAGCGCAGAGCCGGGGCCTATTGGCTGCCAGAGCGGCGGCGAGGACACCGAAACCTCTCCTTCGTCATCCCGGACGGCGCGTCAGCGCCGAGCCGGGACCGGAGAGCCAAGGGCGTATGAGGCGCGCTCCCGAACGACACCGCCGCCGTGCCTCCCCGGTCCCGGATCTTCGGCCTTCGGCCTCGTCCGGGAAGACGCCAGCTGAGGCCGAAGCAGAAGGAAAGGCGCAGCAGGAAGGGCGTGAGCCCCAACGCTCCCCTCTCTCCCCCCAAAAAAATAGATGAGGGGGAGACAGCCGACAGAGGGGGGTGAACAGCGACAGCAACACCCGCCCACAACGAAAAGCGCCGCCCGGGGGGCCCGGACGGCGTTCGGTATCTTGCTCAGCCTGGGCGCGGTGGCCCGTCGGCTCAAGCCTGCGGATTGGCCTCGATCAGCGCGTCCAGCGCGGCGACCACTTCGGCGGTTTCCTTGGCCTGCTCCTTGAGCTGGGCCAGCTGCTCGCTCAGCAGTTCGTCCTGACGCGCGCACATCTCGCGCAGCGAACGCAGCTGCGACATGCGGCTGGTCTTGCCTTCGAGCAGGCCGATCACATCCCTGATCTCGACCAGGGTCAGGCCGATCCGCTTTGCCTGCAGGATCACCTTCATCCGGCCGATCTCGCGAGCGCCGTAGAAACGGCGCGCGCCTTTTCGCTCCGGGCGCAGCAGCGCCTTTTCCTCGTAGAAACGCAGCGCACGCAGAGTGACCCCGAAAGTCTCGGCCATCTCGGCGATGGAGAGCCGCGCCTCGTTCTTGCCGTCGATCTGGATCGGTCCCGCAAGGTCCGGTCCGAACGCAGAAGTCCTGGAGAGTTCCGTCATTTCACTATCCGTAATTCCCGATCGAAAGGCGCGGCCCGGAACGCGCACAACGGAAGGAACTATGCCATCGGCTTCGCATTTCGGCCTTCTCTTCCGGTGCCATTTTTTTATCCCTGCGCTCTTTTTCGAAAAAAACTCGCAGAAAAACAGCTCCGCGCAAAGAAGCGCTCAGGATGCCGGCTCGCGCCTCTGCGTCGAGAAACGCGTTATCTACCCGCGACAGCTTGCCGCTGTTTGAAATCTTCTTGGCAAAAACACGACCTACGCGAAGTCAGTAGAGCGACAAGCGCCAGATTAACGCGATGGTATACAAAATACAGTCGCGGCATCTTCGAGATAAACATTACATAAAACTAAAGTATATACGTGGTTAGACGGGCGGAAGCCCGCCTCCAGCGCGCAAGGCTGTAAAGTTGCTGGCCGCAACCGTTCTGGGATGAGGATTATCGCGAAGTTCACACTTTCAGGTCGCCGTTGCGGCATTCGCTGGGCGGACGCCCGAACCAGCGCCGCGCCGCCCGCGAGAAATTGCCCACCGCCGAAAAGCCCAGGCGGAACGCGATCTCCGAGATCGGCAGGTCGGTCTGCACCAGATAGTCGGCGGCCATGCGCCTGCGCACCCCGTCATGCAGGGCGTTGAACGTCGTGTCGCGCTCGGCCAGCTTGCGCTGCAGCGCCCGCACGCTGATCGCCATACCCCTCGCCACTTCGGAAATCGTCAGCAACGGATCGGCGATGCGCTCGGCGATGGCATCGTTGACCATCGCCACGAAATCCTCCGCCCGCCGCCGGTCGTCGAGCCGCCGGCGGTTGAGCTCGCAGAGCGCGTCGAACAGGTCGTCATCGCGCAAGGGGTTCTCTCCCCCTTGCGGATCGATACGGAAATGCAGGCTGTTGCGCGGCGCGCCGAAGCGCACCGGCACGCCGTAGAACATGTCGTGCAGCGTCACGTTGAGGGGGCGCGAGCGCGCCAGGCGCACTTCCAGCGGCTGCACGCTGCCGGCGCCGATGCGCATCAGCCGGCCGAACACCTTGCTCGTCACCCGGTCATGCAGCTGGTCGCGGCACACCAGTTCGGGAGAGAACCCGAAGGCGAGTTCCGCGGTCTCCCCGTCGAATTCGGCCCGCACCTCGGCCACATCGGCGACGATCCGCATGAAGCGCGCGCTCACCTCCAGCGCGGTGCGGAAATTCGGCGCATGCCGGACCGCCAGCGACACCGTGTCTTCCGGACCGTTGCCCAGCGAGCGGGTCCAGCCGAGGCCGAACGTGTCGTCGTCGGCCAGCCGGCTTGCCGCCTCCAGGGCGCTGGAATGGGCGCGCAGGCTGATGTGACCGCCCAGCGATGCGCTCACCGTCTCCGCCTCCAGCCCGCTCTCGCGCAAGACCGCGTCGAAGGGCACGCCGCGCAGCCGGCAGTAGTCGGCCAGTCCGATCTGGGCGCGAGAATGTATGAGAAGCGTATCCGCCGGCGCGGCCGCGTCGAATCTCATCAGCATTGCAGACACGATCCGTCAAAGGAGCCCGGCGGACTGCGCCGGAAGGGCAAGACCCGGGAAGCGGGCCGCCGCGCACATTATAAGAAAATGTCGGCATTATGTAAGTTCGCGTCGCCCGCGACCCAATCAGGGTAAATGGCCCGATTGCCGTTTGACATTTGCTCCGGCGCGTTGGATCAAGTCGGGCGCAAAAGTTGCGCTTCAGGCGCAGCGTTCCCCACCGGAACCGCAACAGCCCACGCAAGACCGACGAGACGGCCCATGGCGCCCCCTGCCCTCACAGCCACGATGACGCCCGAGCTGTTCCGCAAGTGGCGAAAGTCGCTCGGCCTGAAGCAGAAGGATGCCGCCGAGGTGCTCGGCCTCAAGAAGCGGATGATCCAGTATTACGAGAAAGGCGACCGCAACGGCCGCCCCGTCGAGATCCCCAAGGCCGTGCGCCTTGCCTGCTATGCGCTGACCGCCGGCATCGCCGATTTCGACGGCCTGACCCCGGTCCGCGGCCCCGTCCAGCCTGCCTCCCCTCCTGCCGCCGGACGCCCAGCGCGCGCCGCTTCCGACCCGGGTGCCGGCACGTGACAGCCCCCCGCCGCATCAGGAGCTGGAAACATGGCGAGGATGGGGTTTCACCTTTCGCGCTTTTTGCCTATAAGGCGCGCTCAGCCGTAGATTTCACCCAGTAAGACGCCAACGACCGGTTCCCGCCCGCGCGGAAGGATCCGGCGAAGGCCAGCCGCGAGCCCAGTATGCCCAGACGCACAGATATCTCCTCGATCCTGATCATCGGCGCCGGGCCGATCATCATCGGCCAGGCCTGCGAGTTCGATTACTCGGGAACCCAGGCCTGCAAGGCGCTGCGAGAGGAAGGCTATCGGGTCATCCTGGTCAATTCGAATCCGGCGACGATCATGACCGACCCGGATCTGGCCGATGCCACCTATATCGAGCCGATCACGCCGGAAATCGTCGCCAAGATCATCGAGAAGGAGCGCCCGGACGCGCTTCTGCCGACCATGGGCGGCCAGACCGCGCTGAACTGCGCCCTGTCCCTGAAGAAGATGGGCGTGCTGGAGAAGTTCAACGTCGAGATGATCGGCGCCACCGCCGAGGCCATCGACAAGGCCGAGGACCGCGAGCTGTTCCGCACGGCGATGGAAAAGATCGGCCTGGAGACGCCGCGCTCGCGTCTCGCCCATTCGCTGGGCGAGGCGCTCGACGCGCTCGACGACATCGGCCTGCCGGCGATCATCCGCCCCTCCTTCACGCTGGGCGGCACCGGCGGCGGCATCGCGTACAACCGCGAGGAATATCTCGACATCATCGAGCGCGGCCTCGACGCCTCCCCGACCACCGAAGTGCTGGTCGAGGAATCGGTGATCGGCTGGAAGGAATACGAGATGGAGGTGGTCCGCGACCGCGCGGACAACTGCATCATCATCTGCTCCATCGAGAACATCGACCCGATGGGCGTGCATACCGGCGATTCCATCACCGTCGCGCCGGCGCTGACGCTGACCGACAAGGAATACCAGATCATGCGCGACGCCAGCCTGGCGGTGCTGCGCGAGATCGGCGTCGAGACCGGCGGTTCCAACGTCCAGTTCGCGGTCAATCCGGAGAACGGCCGTCTCATCGTCATCGAGATGAACCCGCGCGTGTCGCGCTCCTCCGCGCTCGCCTCCAAGGCGACCGGCTTCCCCATCGCCAAGGTCGCGGCGAAGCTCGCCATCGGCTACACGCTGGACGAGCTGGAGAACGACATCACCGGCGGCGCCACCCCGGCCTCGTTCGAGCCGTCGATCGACTATGTCGTCACCAAGATCCCGCGCTTCGCCTTCGAGAAGTTCCCCGGCGCCGAGCCGACCCTGACCACCGCCATGAAGTCGGTCGGCGAGGTCATGGCCATCGGCCGCACCTTCGCCGAGAGCCTGCAGAAGGCCCTGCGCGGCCTGGAGACCGGTCTGACCGGCCTCGACGAGGTCGAGATCCCCGGCCTTGGCCAGAACGACGACAAGAACGCCATCCGCGCCGCGCTCGCCTCGCCGACGCCGGACCGCCTGCTCAAGTGCGCCCAGGCCTTCCGCCTCGGCACCGACCTGGAGCAGGTCTACCGCTCCTGCCATATCGACCCGTGGTTCCTGCGCCAGATCAAGGCCATCGTCGACGTCGAGGAGAAGGTGCGCACCCACGGCCTGCCGGACAACGCGGTCGCCATGCGCCAGCTCAAGGCGATGGGCTTCTCCGATGCCCGCCTCGCCTCGCTCGCCGGTCTCGACGAGGCCGACGTCAAGAAGCTGCGCGGCACGCTCGACGTGCACCCGGTCTACAAGCGCATCGACACCTGCGCGGCCGAGTTCGCCTCGCCGACCGCCTACATGTACTCCACCTACGAGACGCCCTTCGCCGGCAAGCTCGCCGACGAGGCGCGCCCGAGCGACAAGAAGAAGGTGGTGATCCTTGGCGGTGGCCCGAACCGGATCGGCCAGGGCATCGAGTTCGACTATTGCTGCTGCCATGCGGCCTTCGCGCTGCAGGATGCCGGCTTCGAGACCATCATGGTCAACTGCAACCCGGAGACCGTCTCCACCGACTACGACACGTCGGACCGGCTCTATTTCGAGCCGCTGACGGCCGAGGACGTGCTGGAGATCATCCGCACCGAGCAGACCAACGGCACGCTGCACGGCGTCATCGTCCAGTTCGGCGGCCAGACGCCGCTGAAGCTCGCCCAGGCCCTGGTCGAGGCCGACGTGCCGATCCTCGGCACCGCGCCGGACATGATCGACCTCGCCGAGGACCGCGACCGCTTCCAGAAGCTGCTGCATCGCCAGGGCCTCAAGCAGCCGCAGAACGGCATCGCCTATTCGGTGGAGCAGAGCCGGCTGATCGTCGCCGAGCTCGGCCTGCCGCTGGTCGTGCGCCCGTCCTATGTGCTCGGCGGCCGCGCCATGCAGATCATCCGCGACGAGGACGCGCTCAACGCCTACCTGCTCGGCACCCTGCCCGAGCTGGTGCCGGCCGACGTGCGCGCCAAGTACCCGAACGACAAGACCGGCCAGATCAACACGGTGCTCGGCAAGAACCCGCTGCTGTTCGACCGCTATCTCGACGGCGCCATCGAGGTCGATGTCGACGCGCTGGCCGATGGCAAGGACGTCTTTGTCTGCGGCATCATGGAGCATATCGAGGAGGCCGGCATCCACTCGGGCGACAGCGCCTGCTCGCTGCCGCCCTACTCGCTCTCCGAGGAGATGGTGGCCGAGCTCACCCGCCAGACCGAGGTGCTGGCCAAGGCGCTCGCCGTCGGCGGCCTGATGAACGTCCAGTACGCCATCAAGGACGGCGAGATCTTCGTGCTGGAGGTCAACCCGCGTGCCTCGCGCACCGTTCCCTTCGTCGCCAAGACCATCGGCGCGCCGATCGCCAAGATCGCCGCGCGGGTGATGGCCGGCGAGCCGCTCGCCTCCTTCGGCCTCAAGACCGAAAAGCTCGACCATGTCGCGGTGAAGGAGGCGGTGTTCCCCTTCGCCCGCTTCCCCGGCGTCGACACGGTTCTCGGCCCGGAGATGCGCTCCACCGGCGAGGTCATGGGCCTCAACGGCACGTTCGAGGTGGCCTTCGCCAAGTCGCAGCTGGGCTCGGGCACGCGCGTTCCCACCAGCGGCACCGTCTTCGTTTCGGTGCGCGATGCGGACAAGGAGCGGGTGCTCGATCCCATCCGCCGCCTGGCCAGGACCGGCTTCAGGATCATCGCCACGCACGGCACCCAGACCTTCCTGGAGAAGCAGGGAATTTCCTGCGACAAGGTCAACAAGGTGCTTGAAGGCCGGCCGCACATCGTTGATGCTATCAAGAACGGAGAGGTTCAGCTCGTCTTCAACACGACCGAAGGCGCACAGGCTCTCTCCGACAGCAGGTCGCTGCGCCGCGCGGCCCTGCTGCACAAGGTTCCGTATTACACGACCTTGGCTGGTGCGATCGCGGCCGCAAAGGGGATCGAGGCCTACGCTTCGGGCAACCTTGAAGTGGTTCCGTTGCAGGCCTATTTCACCAAGGCCTGATAGCTTCTGGTCCGGCTTGCCGGGCCTTAGGGAAATGTGGAACGTTCCGGCTGGGACACCCCCTGCCGGACGTCATTTTTTTTGACGCGAGACGCCTGCGGGCGGCGCGAAGAAGAAGGGTCGAAGACCTATGGAAAAGGTTCCGATGACAGGCGCTGGCTACGCCATGCTCGAGAAGGAGCTGAAGCAGCGTACGTCGGAAGAGCGGCCGCGCATCATCCAGGCGATCGCCGAAGCGCGCGCCCATGGTGATCTGTCGGAAAATGCCGAGTATCACGCCGCCAAGGAACAGCAGAGCCTGAACGAAGGTCGCATCAGCGAGCTTGAGGACAAGCTCGGCCGCGCCGAAGTGATCGACGTCAGCAAGCTGTCGGGCGACACCGTCAAGTTCGGCGCCACGGTGACCCTCATCGACGAGGACACCGAGGAAGAGAAGAAGTACATGATCGTCGGCGATGTCGAGGCCGACGTGAAGCTCGGCCGCATCTCGATCTCCTCGCCCATCGCGCGCGCGCTGATCGGCAAGGCCGTCGGCGACAGCGTCGAGGTGACCGCCCCCGGCGGCGCCCGCGCCTACGAGATCATCAACGTCACCTTCGGCTGATCGCCGCCCGATCGTCCGTTCCGGACAATCGGCCCCTTCCGGTCACATCGTAGATCGCTCATCCCACGGCTTCGCCGGGCCCATGCCCTGCGAAGCCGTTTTGCTGTGCGGGCGGCGCCGCCGGGCCGGTGAGGGAGAGGCAGGCCGGTACGCCTGGCGCTTGCGATGGCCGGGCCGGCAACCGGCGAGCCACGACGCCGCCCCCCTCGCAAAAAGCGCCTCCGCAGTCGCCCTCGGCTCTCCGGCACGACCTCTCCTTTCGTCATTCCGGGCAAGGCGAAGCCGCGACCCGGAACCGGAGAGCCACAGAGTCTGCCTCTATTGGCAAAGCACCTCCGCGACCGCCCTCGGCTCTCCGATCCCGGCTCGGCGCGATGCGCCGTCCGGGAAGACTATGGAAGAGTTGCGCGGGATCGCGCCGGCTGGCTCGCAGAACCATCGTGGCCGCTCTGGAAACGAATGGCCCCCGGATCTCCGGCTTCGCCTGCGTCCGGGGTGACGTCAGAGAGGGAGGCACCGCCACGCGCTACCGCGGCTCTCGCCGAGCATCAGGCTGCGCACGGGACCGACCGGGCGGCCGAAAGGGTGCCAAGCCGCTCCTCACCGCTCTGCCGTCATCCCGGGCAAGCGCAGCGCGACCCGGGATCCATTGGCACCCTCAGCAGACACGAGAGGGCAGAGCGCCCACCGCCCGCTCCCGCCCCTGCGGAGGGGGAGCCGCGCAGCCGATGGCCAGACCGGGAACCGGTGGCGCTACAGGTGCGTCGATTGTCTGACAGGACGAACCAATCGGCCTGTTCGGAGCCGCCGTCTCGATTTCAGCGGATTTCGAGAGCGATTTTCGCAAAATCCTTATCGAAATTTGCGACGCTAGATCAGGTCGAATAATCTAATTATTTCAATATCATAAACCTGAAAATCACACACCCGCTCGATTTTTTCGAGACACTGCTCTCAATCGCCGCCCGCTACTTATACCCGCGGCGGAAGCCGCCTATCCCCGCCGGGGGAAATCATCTATCCCCGTTTTTGCAGCCCTCTGGCGCATACCGCCAAGACCCCGCTTCGGGGCACTTTGTCCCCGCTCCCGCAGCCCTCGCGACGCCCACGCGCCCCTCCCGTCGTCATTCCGGGCATGGCGCAGCCACGACCCGGAACCGGCGAGCCACAGAGGCTGCCTCTCTTGGCAAAGCGCCTCCGCTAACGCCCTCGGCTCTGCGATCCCGCATCTCCGCTGCGCTGCGTGCGGGATGACGCTGGAGAGGTGTGCGAGAATGATTGGAAGAACGCTTTCGAGCACGCCGACAGGCTCTCAAGCCCATCGCGACCGCTCTGGGAACGAGTGGCCCCCGGATCTCCGGCTTCGCCTGCGTCCGGGGTGACGTCGAAGAGGGTGGCGCGGCCATGCGTCGGCAGTCATGCGTCGTGCCGCTCACGCCTCGCCAGCCTCCGCCCCGTCGAACAAATTTTCCGACAGACGAATACCATCTCCGCACACCTCTTCAAAGTATCGTATTTACTATCTAAAATAATTCATACGAAGAATCAATTTTATCTACACGTTCTAAGCGAGTATTTCTCACGAAATTCTAAGATAATTTCTTTCTGTGATTTAGAAAGACGATAATCCTCATTCTGAATAATAGATAGCCGATCGAAGTCGTCAAAATCCGTGAGTGCTACTATTTTCAAGAAAGTGAGATCTCCCACAACCGATTCGTCATCCAAAAGCTGATGGATCGCAGCGCTATTGATTTCCCCGACTTCTGCCAATCGGCACAGAGCCACCACTGCGGTTCGATAGCTTCCTGCCTGCCAGGTACGAAAAGACGAGTATTTCGGGGTGTCACGAGTCTCGAAGGCGGTTTTGGACGATCGAAATACCGCACGCAGAATAGGAAACGCTTCCTTGCCCAGAGCGGGAACACCAGCGAAGGCGAAAAAGGTCGCATCGATGGTGAGCGGATCATTCGCGAGCGTTGCCAATTGATTTTTGTGCTTCAAGAACTGGTCTGGCGGCAATTTTGCGATTGCGCGACCTGTGGAGCTCAAAGAGCTTCGAACTTTCTGGAGACCTTCGCTGTGCGCTATGTCTGCGTAATGCCGTGCGGCGGTAAACAGGCTCTCCGATAGAATAGACCATTGTTCAGTCGTATTCGGATTTAAGGCCTCGATCAGGCCAGGGGCGAGGTTGTGGGAAGCGAAGTCCTCCGACTCGATGAGGTTTCTCGCAATTTCAAAAGCGACTGCGGATCTATCATGTCCTTTTAGAACAACGCTTCTCACGTAACTCCAAACCACGGACTTTTGTTGAGTGGTGAGCTGCCCCTTCTTCAGGAGAGCCAGAACTCGGTTTCTGTAGGCCGGGTCTTGTAGAACGCTACGCGCTTCTAACAGTTGTTGTTCGGAGAGAAACAGATGCTCAAGCGCACGCATTGCCTGTATTGTGATCCTGCGACGGATGTACCCGCGTTCCGCGCTGGTTTGAGGTCCTCTTGCAATCGAAATTGGTGCCAAAATCGGCTTCGGCGGAAATGCGGACGTCGCGGTAAATTGAAAGATCTTGGAATATTTCCCGTCCGATAGCGCGAAAACGCTTGTTCTTTCGGCGTATATCGCCTCCGCAAAAGGATTAAACCCTAAAACTTTGATATTTTTGGTAGATTCTCTCTTATCACGTGTCACAAGGATAAGATCCGGCACAATTGTTTCGCCTACAAATTTCCTGATGCAACGGCCATTCTCGGCAAAATACGTTCTCAAATCGCCAGCAATACCCCATGCGGGATATTCACAAGAACCCAAATTCACCGGTAAAAGCTCGAACGAGTTACCCTTGAATTCGATCGGAAGCTCACCTTCCGCGGGACCTTTCGAGAAGGTAACTTTACGTGCGCCAGCCAAGAAAATCAGCGTCTCGCAGACGTGACCGCATTTATTTGCCGAGCCTTCACCAATTACAAAAACCGACTTTCCTGAAAAATCAATACTCTGAATGATATCCTCCGATGTGAGAGTCTTGGCCGTTGCAGTCAAATGAATTTCCATGATTTGGCAAATAACGGCGGATAAACCCAACGCAAGCAGGATACTCAATATTATGCTTCTTCCGATCTTGGAAGGCCAAACATAGACTTGCAGGAAGTAGAATGGCAGCGAAAGAGCCAGCGTCAGACCAACGGTCGGAATTACCCCAACAATGACTGCGACAGGGATCGTGATAAGCCCCATCAGAAGATGGAGGGTAAAAGTGGACCCCGGACCAAGCATAAAAACACCATAAATCACGACGAGGAAAACAAACGCAGGATAGGCGAAGACGGAAAATCTGCTGTTTGACGTCATATCATAGTCTCATTTCATTTATTTCTGATTTAAGCTTGCAAAAATTAATAACCCCAACGTAAAATTAAATCGTCTGGAGCAGGTTGATGTGGTTCCTGGATACTCCCACGCTGTTTGGCGAAGCGGATTGTTCGCGTTCCGTCCTGAGTTTCCTTTGCGCTGCGCCAAAGTCCTTGTGCGAACTCTCTCTGGAAGGAGTAGCACGCCCCCCTCACTCCTTCACCGGCACCACGGGTTCGTTCTTGGTCTGACGGATGGTGAGGGCCGTGCGCACGCTGTCGACATTGGGCGTGGCGGTGAGTTCGCGGATGATGAAGTTCTGGAAGGCCTGCAGGTCCGGCACCACGCATTTCAGGAGGAAATCTACCTCGCCGGACAGCATGTAGCTTTCGCGTACCTCGGGCCAGCTCTTGACCTTGTCCTCGAAGGCGTTGAGGTCGCTTTCGGTCTGCGAATGCAGGCCGACCATGGCGAAGGCGGTGACGTCGTAGCCGAGCTGTTTCTCGTCCAGCAGGGTGCGGTAACCGGTGATAAGTCCGGCCTCCTCAAGCGCGCGCACGCGGCGCAGGCAGGGCGGCGCGGAAATGCCGACGCGCCGCGCCAGCTCCACATTGGTGATGCGGCCATCCGCCTGCAGCTCTTTCAGAATGTGCCAATCAATCGCGTCGAGGCGAATTTTCACGCTGGTCTCCTTCACAAATCGCTGGCACAGACATGTCGTCACCCCATCCGCCACCGCGGCGGCCGGGCCGGTCGCCTCGCCCACGTTCCGGCAGGCGGGAGGACCGGCCGGACGGGCAAGGGACGCGGTGCCAGGCGCACGATGGGGCCGACAGATCGTGCCTCCTGGTCATCCGGGCACTTATGATTCTTTGCCGAAACCTGCAATACTATATCAACACAGGTCATGACGAAGAAATATCCGGAAAGCAAAACCTCACAGGAACCGGCGACCGCCTGGGTGCTGACCGACGGGAAGGCCGGCGACGAGACGCAGTGCCTGGCCGTGGCCGAAGCCCTGGGGCTGGCGGCCGAGCGTCGGCGCGTGGCACCGCGCGCGCCCTGGTCCTGGATCATGCCGCGTCTCGGCCTGATCGACCCGCGCGAGGCGCCCTCGCGCCCCGGCAGCCCCATCGCCCCGCCCTTTCCCGATCTCGTCATCGCCTCGGGGAGGCGCGCGGTCTCCTATCTCGCCCGCATCAAGCGCGACAGCGGCGGGCGCACCTTCACCGTGTTCCTGAAGGATCCGCGCACCGGAACGGGGGCGGCGGACCTGATCTGGGTGCCCGAGCACGACCCCTTGCGCGGGGAAAACGTGATCGCGACGGCAAGCGGCCCGCACCGGTTCTCGCAAGACCGCCTTGCCGCCGCGCGGGCTGCGCCCCTGCCAGACATCGCCGCCCTGCCCCATCCGCGCGTTGCCGTGCTGGTCGGCGGCGACAGCCGCAACCACCGTTTCACCGACGGGGACATGGCTGAGCTTGCGCGCGGGCTGGCGCAGATTGCCGAGGAAGGCGCCGCGCTGATGATCACCGCCTCCCGCCGCACCCCGCCGGCGCTGGCGCGCGCGCTTCGCAAGCTCGCGGACAGCGGGCCGCATGTGATGTGGAACGGGCACGGGGACAATCCGATGCTCGATTACCTTGCCAATGCCGATGCGGTGGTGGTGACGGCGGACAGCGCCAACATGGTCGGCGAGGCGCTGGCGAGCGGGCGGGCAGTACATGTTTTCCACCCCAGCGGTGGACACCGCAAATTCGATGCGTTTCTGGGGGCAGTTTCGGCAAGGAACGCCGTGCACCCCTTTCCCGGACCGCTTAAAGTGACTACCTACGAGCCGGTGGATTCTACCCCCGTGATCGCCGAGGCGATCCGGCAGCGCCTGGCAGCGCATCGCGCGAGCTTCGCGCAAGAACCGACCGGCGAACGAACATGACAGGCAAGGACGAC